>NZ_JBITEX010000007.1:0-649653 GCF_044455585.1 Lentzea sp. NPDC051213 | reverse complement strand
GGCTGTGTTATCGGCACGCTGTTGAGTTCTCAAAGAACACGCGCACACCGCAGTCACATCAGCTTTTCGCTGACTTACTTCCGGGGCTTGTGTTGCCAGGCTCGTTCCGACTTGTTTCCGGCCCGTGTCGCTCTGACTTGGAGAACATTACACGGGGGTGTTTTGATCTCCAAATCGGGGGGTCACCTAAGCGTCAGAACCGCCGTTGACCTGCGCGTTCGACACCTGGAAGACCGGATGCCGGTCAGCCTCGGCTTCGAACGCCGAGACCGGGTCACCGACGCGTGCGTCGAAGAAAGGCCTAGTCACCGGCTCCTTCTGCACGTAAGCGGCCAGCACCGGCGCCGCAACGGCCGCGGAAACCTCCGTCAAACGAACCTGACGTGACCTGCGTCCCCTTCGCACGACCACCTCGCCGGCCGCCCGTGCGTTGTGCACCCAGTCGCGGATGCCGTACGGCGACACGAGCCACTCCTGCCCGTCGTGCTGCATGAGCCGGATGGGAATCGTCCGCTCCAGCCCACTGCGCCGGCCGCGGGTCGACAGCAGCACGTAGTGGGAGGGCGCGACACCGAGCTTCACGGCGCCGGTGATGACGACGTTGCCGATGCGACGGACGAGGTGCGAACGGTAGGTCTTGGCCACACCGTCAATCATGGACCCCGTGCTCGACGTACTGGTGATCGGAGGCGGCCCGGCCGGCCGCGCCCTGGCCCGTGCCTGCGCGCAGGAGGGCCTCGACACGGCGCTCGTCGACCGTCACCCCCACCGCGTGTGGACCGCGACCTACGGCGCGTGGGCCGACGAGCTCCCGCCGGGCACCCCCACCAAGGCCGTCAGCACGACTGTTCGCGCGTACGCGCGCGAGGAGCACCTGATTCCACGCACCTACGTCGTGCTGGACAACGCACGCCTCCACGAACTGCCCAGCGAGGTGACGGTCCTCCACGAGCCAGCACCCGCGCGCTACACGTTCAACGCCACCGGCGCGCGCAAAGGTCGTGCGGAGCAAACGGCCGTGGGAGTCGTCATCGAGTCGGACAGCACCGAGACCACGTTGATGGACTGGCGCGGCGGCGACACGTTCCTCTACACGGTCCCGCTCGGCGGCGGCGCCGTGCTGGTCGAGGAGACCTGTCTGGCCGCCCGCCCCGGCATGCCGCTGAGCGAACTCCGGCACAGACTCCACGCCCGGTTGGCGCCCGGCGCACAAGAGGAACGCGTCCGCTTCCCCCTCGACGCACCGCGAGCCGAGGGCCTCGCGTTCGGGGCGGCGGCCGGCTTCATCCACCCCGCCACCGGCTACAGCGTCGCCACCTCTCTCGCGCTCGCCCCGAAGGTCGCTCAAGCCGTCAGGGCCGGCGAGCACCCGAAGCACGTCATCTGGTCCCGCAAGGCCCTGATCGTGCACGCCCTGAGGAGGTTGGGCCTGGAGGCGTTGCTCCGCATGGACGCCGACGAGACCAGGGACTTCTTCGAGCTGTTCTTCCGGCTTCCCGCCGAGTTGCAGCGCGCCTACCTGTCCGGCCGGGAGGACGTACGCGGTACGTCGGAAGCGATGACGAAACTGTTCCGCGCGGCACCGTGGCGCCTTCGCGCCAAGATGATGAACACCTGGTGAACCCACTTGGAGCTGGTCGTTCGCGCCTGCACGATCTGAGACGTGCCCGCCTTACTGGATGACGTCCGGTTCGCCTTCCAGCCGCTGTTCAACCTGAACACCGGGGGCGTCGTCGCGGTGGAGGCTCTGGCCCGGCCGCACGACGGCAGCGTGCAGGATCTGCTCCAGGCCGCCTTCCGCGCCGGCCTGCTGGCGAACGCCGACATCGGACTCGCCTGCCGCGCCGTCCGCGCCGCGGCCGACTTCGACCTGATACTGCCGTTGCACGTCAACCTTCTCGCGATCACGGTCGCGGACAAGCCCGAGGTCATGAGCCCGCTGTACGGCGCGCTCAGGGACGCGGGCCGTTCCCCGGACAGCGTCGTCATCGAGGTCGGCGAGCCGTACTCGCGGGCCAACCGCGGCCGGCTGGCGCGCGCGGTATGCAGACGTTGCGGAACAACGGTTTCCGCATCGCGCTCGACTGCGTGGGCGAAGGGGACGTGCCGCTCGGGCTGCTGACCAGCGCGGCTCCGGACTTCATCAAGCTCGACCGCGAGATCGTGAGCACGCTGCCCGACGACCCCGCGCGGTGTGCGCTGGTGCGGTCGTTGGTGCATCTCGGTGAGTACACGGGTGGTCAGGTCGTTGCGGAGGGCGTGGAGACCGAGGCGCACCTGACCGTTCTGCGGAAGATCGGAGTGGGGCACGCGCAGGGGAACCTGCTCGCGCCTCCGCAGCGAAGGCCGGCGGTGAACGCTCGCATCACGCCGGAAGCCGTCACGCAGACCGGGGAGATCCGCCGGAGCAGCGGCCCGCGCGTCACGGACTTCCTGCACCCCGCGACGACGTTGGCGGAGCACGCCACCAGCGAAGAGGTGCGTGAGGTGCTGGCGTCGCAGCCGACGGTCACCGGTGTGGTGCTCGTCGACGACGAGGGCAGGCCGAAGTGGTCGGTCGACCGCAACCGGTTCCTGCTGGCGGTGACCGGGCCGTACGGGCACGCGTTGCACGCCAAGCGCGAGGCGGCGCGGCTCGCGGACAAGCCGCACATCATCGGCACCGAATCGTCGGCGCTCGAACTGCTCGACGTGGTGGCACACGCGAACCGTGAGCGCACCAACGACGACCTCATCGTCGTCGACCACAACGAGCGGTGCATGGGTGTTGTGCGCGTTGCGGATGTCGTGCGTGGTGTGGCCGAGCTGAAGGTGGAGCAGGCGGCCGCGCTCTCCCCGCTCACGCGGCTGCCGGGCAGTGACGCCCTGTCCAGGGAGGTCGACCGGCGGATCGGCGTCGGCGAGATCTTCGCGGTGTCGTGGCTGGACGTCGACAGCTTCAAGCAGGTCAACGACACCGTGGGGTTCGCGGCGGGCGACGATCTGATCCGCGAGATCGGGCACGACCTGGCGGATCTCGCGAACGCGTTCCCCGGCGTGCAGGTCGGGCACGTCGGCGGTGACGACTTCCTGATCCTGGCGGGGCTCGACGAGACGGTGCCGTTGTCCGCCCGTTTGCTCGACAAGCCGTACACGGCGGAGGGACGACACATCACCCTCTCTCTTGCGACCCTTATCTGTGCCGCGGGGTCAGTGGGGTCGTATCGCGAGGTGTCGCGGTTGCTGGCACCAGTGAAGGAACACGCGAAGTCGCTTGCCGGGTCGAGCTGGGTCATGGGACGTCCGGGCAGCGAACGACGCGATGTGCTGCGTGGTGCCGAGCAACGCGCGGTGAGTTAACAAGTACAACCGAACGCCTCCTGTGCGACGAGCTGATCACTCATAGCATCGATCGCGCTACTCAGCGCACAGGAGGTTCGGCGTGCAGGTCGGCAGCAGAACTCAATCGGTACCCGCGCAACGCACGAGCATGGACGGCCTCCTCACCGTTGGGGTGGAAGAAGAATTCGTTCTCGTGGAAGCATCGACGGGGCATTTGGCCAATCGTGCCAACGAGGTGCTCGCCGGCGCCGACCGCTACCAGGTCGACCTGCAGCAGGAAATCGCGCAGTACCAGGTGGAATCGGCCAGTGGCATCTGCACCGACATGAGCGAGTTGCGCGACGAGCTCGCCGTGGCGCGCCGGGCGTTGATCGAGCGGGCGGCGCGGCACGACGCCCGGCTGGTCGCGACCGGAACACCCTTGCTGGGCCTCACGATGCCGACGCCGTTGACGAACTCCCCGCGCTACCACCGGATGGCGCAGGAGATGGGCGCGCTGACCAACGACCTGGCGATCTGCGGTTGTCACGTGCACATCGGGTTGCCCGACGACGAGTCGAAGATCTTCGTGAGCAACCACCTGCGGCCGTGGTTGCCGACGTTGCTGGCACTGGGCGCGAACTCGCCGTACTGGCTCGACGGTGACACGGGCTACGCGAGTTGGCGCTACGTCGTCTGGAATCGTTGGCCCACTTCGGGTGCGCCGCCGCATTTCGACTCCGCGGCGGAGTACTACGAGGCACGGGAGGAGATCGTCGCGAGCGGCGCGGCGATGGATGCCGGGATGCTCTACTGGGACATCCGGTTGTCCGCCCACCACCCGACGCTCGAACTGCGGGTTTCGGACGTCGCGCCGACGGTCGAGGAAGCGGTCCTGATGGCCGCTCTGGTGCGCGCGATCGCCGCCACCGCACTGAGTTCCGGTGCGACACCGGTGAACGTCCCACCGCACCTGCTGAAGGTCGCGATGTGGCGTGCCGCGCGGGACGGCCTGGAGGGTTTCGGGATCGACCCGGTGACCGGCTCGCCGACCCCCGCCTCGTCGATCGCGGCGTCGTTGCTGCGGTGGGTGCGGCCCGCGCTGGAACTGGCCGGTGACCACGAGATGGTCCGGGACGGCGTCGACCGGTTGCTGCTCGACGGCACGGGTGCGGCGAGGCAGCGCAGGGCGTTCGCGCGCCGCGGGAGGCTGGACGACGTCGTGGGGTTCCTGGTGGCCCAGACTTCTCCGGTCTGATAGATGATCTTCACTCGATCGGGTACTTCTCGGGCCGGCTTGGTGTGCCTCCAAGCCTGAATCCGGTAGTTAGTCTCCGTGGCCACCCCCATCTGGGCACCGGGAGTGAACGGTCCGGACCAACCCAACACCGCCCGAGTCAGGGACTACTGGCTCGGTGGCACCCACAACACAGAGGCCGACCAGCAGCAGGCCGCACATTTCGTCTCCGCTTCACCTCACCTGCCTTACCTGGTGCGCACCCACCGGGCGTTCTTGCGACGGATGGTCCGCAAGCTCGCCCATCTCGGCGTGCACCAGTTCCTGGATCTGGGCTCGGGTCTGCCCACCGCGGGCAACGTGCACCTGGCCGCGCCCGACGCCGAGGTGGTCTACACCGACATCGACTCGTCGGTCGCGGCGATGAGCCGGGACATCATCGCCGGCGTCGACGGGGTCGCCTACCTGTGCGCTGACTTCTGCGAGCCCGCGAAGGTGCTGGAGTCGGCCGAAGTGCGCGAGACTCTGGACCTCACGCTGCCGGTCGCCGTGCTGGTCGTGGACGTGCTGCACTTCGTGTCCGACGAGAAGGAACCGCACAAGGTTCTGCGCACCTACATGGACGCGCTGGCGCCGGGCAGCTACCTCGGGCTGTCGCACACGTTCCGTGACCCGTTGCAGTCCGCAGTGGGACTCTTCAGCTCCATGTACACGGATCCGGTGCCACAGTTCGCCTACCGCGACCGGGACCAGATCGTGTCGTTCTTCGACGGCCTGGAGGTTCTGGGTTCCGGCGTCGTGCCACTGCCTCTGTGGGAGCTCGGCGAGGACGAGCAGGACCTCAACCCCGAGCACTTCCCGGGCCTGGGCGGGCTGGGAAGGAAGCGTTAGCGCTGGGCCAGCAACGGGATGGCGGCGAGTACCACGGTGCCGCCCACCGCGATCGGAAAGCCGTAGCGCAACATCTGCCGGGTGGTGGGCAGTCGGCGGACAAGCAGGAATGCCCCGATCGCCGTGACCCCGACGATCGCCCAGTCCAGGCCGAATCGCAGCCACAGCCCACCGCCGACCAGTAGCAGACCGGCAACCGTGAACTGGGTGGCCGCGTCGACCGCGTGCCGGACGCCGTCGCGGACGGTCGGTGTGATCGAGCCGGCTGCGGCATCCCCCTCCCGGTCGGGCACAGCCCACCACAGCCCGCGGCCGACAGCGAGCGCGGTGACACCGGTGAACACGAGCCAGACGGCCGGGTTGGCACGCCCCCCGGCCGCCGCGTAGGCGGTCACGCTCGGCAGCAGCCACGCGGCGACACCCATGACCACCGGGCCCGCATACCCGCGACGCTTGAGCCGCACCGGTTCGAGGTTGTACGCCAGGTACAGCAGGATCATCAGCCCGATGCCCGCCACCGCACGCCAGGAGACCGCGGCGGCCAGCGCCAGTGCGACGATCATCTCGATGATCGCGAGTTGCAGTACCCGATGGTCGCCGACCTCCAGTACCGCGGTGGCGACGCGCCGTTTCCCCGCGGTGGCGAGATCGTTGCGGACATCGGCGTACGCGTTGAGCACGTTGGCTGCGACGATCATCACGAAGTTCGCGAGCACGACGAGTACCACGGCGAGGTCGAACTTCGTTCCGTAGGAGGCACCCCACGCCGCGCAGCACGCGTAGTGCATGCCCAGCGGATGCTCCAGCCGGTGGATGGAGATCAACGGCGACACGTGGCCACCATCGCGAGGCTCGGCGGCGGCGCCATCGCGGCACCGCGCAACTGGGGTGTGCAGGACCTGGGTGCGTTCAGCATGATGCGCCGGTGCCGCAGCAGGGCGGTGACGATCATCCGGATCTCCAGGAGCGCGAGGTCCTTGCCGGGGCAGTGCCGCACTCCCCCGCCGAACGGGAAGAAGCCGCCCGGTTGTGGTGGCGCACCGAGGAACCTCTCCGGGTCGAACGAGTGCGGATTCTCGTAGGTCGCGGCACGGCGGTGCGCGAGGTAGATGCTCGGGGTGATCACCATGCCGTCATCGCTCATCCGGTTGCCGGCGAGCGTCGCGGGCGGGCACAGCCGCAGCGACTCCCAGATCGTGGCGTCGAGCAGGGCTTCGTCGGTGAGGATCCGTTCGGCCAGGCCAGGGGTCTGGTCGATCCAGTACACCGTCCAGGCCGTGGCGGAGGCGGTCGTCTCGTGGCCCGCGAACAGCAGCGACACCACCTGGTCGCGCAGGTCCTCCGGCGGCAGGAAGGCGGCGAGCGCGGGTGGTTCGGCGGTTTCGGCGCGGTGCAACAACAATCGGTCGAGGTGCGGGTCGAACCGGGTGGTGCCGTGCGCGAGGTAGCGGTGCGCGAGGGTGCGGACGCGGCTGCCCAGGCGCCGGTCCAACCAGCGGGTGAACGCGGTCAGCAACTCGTCGTCGTCCACCCCGAACACGATGCGGCCGATGATGCGCAGCGTCAGCTTCCTGGTCCACGCGGCGAGTCCGACCGCGTCACCGGTGGGCAGCTCGGCGAGCGAACGCTCGACCATCTCGTCGATCAGCGCCTGATATCTGGTGCCGCGCAACAAAGGTGCGAGCGTGCGGCGGTACGCGGTGTGCTCGGCGCCGTCGAGCCACAGCACGGAACGGTTGCCCAGCAACGGGCTCAGCGTCCGGCTCGGTGGATGCCGCAGCTCGCGGTCGTGGCGGAACAGCGCGGCCATCACGTCCGGGTGCCAGACGAGCCAGCGCTTGTCCCTGAGCTTGACCAGGCCGTCCTCGAAGCCCTCGACCGAGTCCAGGAACGGGATCAGCCGCAGCGCGAACCTCAGCTCGGTGCGGTTCATCGGCTCACCACGCAGGCCAGGTGCAGTGCCGCCACGCCTTCCGCCTGCACGATTCTCGTTGGGGTGTAAAGGTCTTTGTCGTGCCACAGCGGCGGGTGCGGGCGTTCTCCCCAGGCGTGCATGAACTTCGCGCCGCGGACCATGGCCGCGCTGACGTCCTGACTCGAGTGCGAGAGGATGCGGAGGGCGTAGGCGGTTTCCTCGTAGGTGCCGTCCCATCTGCCCCACGAGCCGTCGTCACGTTGCGTCCGCAGCACCCAGTCGGCGGCCTTTTCGTTGCCGCGCAAGGCGTTCGTCACGCACGCGGTGGCGTAGTAGGGCGAGGCGTGCCACTTGTCGATCCAGCAGCCCTCCGGTTCCTGCATGTCGCGCAGCCACTCCTCGAGTGGCCGGTCGTGGCCGAGCGCCTGCAGCGCATGGGCGTTCGTGCTGGTCGACGGCGTGCGCTCGGCCGGGAAGCAGGCGAAGTGGCGTGCCTCCCGGTAGCGGTCGAGCAGGTGCGTCGCGCCGGGGCTGTCGCACAACGCGAGCGCGTGCAGGGCGGTGGCGGTGTCGTCCGCGTCGGCGGGAAGACCTGGCCCGCCGGCCGCGCCGTCCCTGGTGAACGCGGCGCGCATGTGGTCGATCATGGCGTCCGGCACGTGCGGGTCGAGGCCGGCGGACTTCAGGGCGACGATGATCCAGGAGCGTTCGAACAGCGGCACCGGAACCCCGGCCGGAACGGGACCACCGTGGCGTTGCTGGACTTTCTGGAGGTAGTCGAGGCTCTGCCCCGGTCTGGGGCCGCCGAGCTGGACCGCGGTCGCGGCGGGACTGGCGGCGACGATGCCGTCGGTCGTGACCACCTCGGGACGGGGACCGAAGATCTCCAGGGTGTGCCAGAGCTTCTCCGGCAGCGGTTGTCGCCGCAGCGCATGCAGCGGCCGGGGATCGATTGGCGCGCGCAGCCCGAGTCGTTCGGCCAGCGCGGGCACGATGAGCTCGACGGCGACCGTGTCCGGCAGCTTCGGCGCCCGGCTGAGCAACTTGCGCAGCGCTTCGAGACCTCTGCGGGCAGCAGGGTGCCCGCCCAATGCGTCGACCGCACTCAGCGTCGGGACCAGCGCGTATTCGCCGGGACCACCCCACGTTCCGTCCGGGTGCTGGGCGTCGAGGAGGTACCGGATCCGGGCATCGTGCCCGGTGAGCCACGGGGCGAGTGCGACGAGTCGGCCGGTCTCGTACACAGACGGTGTAACGCCGCTCCACGGATCGTCGGTCAGTTGCGCTAACAGCCTCATAGCGGCCCCCGGAGATAGCAACTGCGTAACCGTAGGACCACTGAGAGTAGCACTTTGGACTGTTGAGCCCGCAAGGGTTTAGGCCGTTCAGCGGACCACCCTGCAGAGTGGTTTAAGCGGGCGGATGCTTCCAGTACAGGCGGGAAAGGAGGAGGTAGTGACCACAGCGCGCGAGATCATGCACCCCGGAGTGCGGTGCGTGGACGAGGACGCGAGCCTCGTCGAGGCCGCCCGCATGATGCGGGACCTGGACGTCGGTTCCCTGCCGATCTGCGGCAGGGACGACCGGCTGCGCGGGATCATCACCGACCGCGACATCGTGATCAGGGCCGTTGCCGAGGGGTTGGATCTTGCGACCACCCGCGCCGGCGAGTTCGGCTGCCACGTTCACTGGGTCGACGCGGAGGACCCGGTGGAGCACGTGCTGGAGACCATGGGAGAGCACCAGATCCGGCGGCTGCCGGTGATCGAGAACCACCGGCTGGTGGGGATGGTGTCGGAGGCGGACCTCGCGCGGCACCTGCCCGAGGACAAGCTGGCCGCGTTCGTCGAACGCGTCTATGCCTGAGGTGTTCCGGGTCGGCTGACTCCGTGTTCCAGGTAGAGGGTTTGGCCTGACTCCTGGGCTTGCAGTGCCGCGGTGACGCGGCGGGCGAGTCTGGGGATCAGGCGTTCCTCTACCTGTTGCGGGGTGACGAACTCGTATGACCGAAGTTCCTCCGCCTGGAGCCGGATCTGATCTCCAGTGATCAGACCTCCTTCGAACACGAACAGGATCCGGTCTTCGTCGTCCCGCGGTGCCCAGTCGACGACGAGCAGGCGGCCGGGTTCCCTGATCAGGCCGAGTTCTTCCTCGACCTCACGGCGGCAGGCCTCGCTCGGAGTCTCCCCGCGCTCGATAACGCCGCCCGGGATCTCCCAGTGCGGCTTGTACGTGGGCTCGACGAGCAGGACGCGACCCGCCTCGTCGAAGAACAACGCGCCGGCACCGGAGAGCGCTCTGCTGCTGTGATCCACGGTTCCTTTGTACGTTGGTCGTCCGGCCAGGGTTCGAACCTGGGACCCTCTGCTTGTAAGGCAGATGCTCTCCCACTGAGCTAACGGACGTTGGTCGTCCCGCCAGGATTTGAACCTGGGACCTACCGCGTATCAGACGGACGCTCTCACCGGACTGAGCTACGGGACGGGTGGAAGACGAGGGTGTCGAACCCTCCACGGCGATCTTGCAAGGATCGTCTGCGCACCGGCGCGTCCCCCGATGTAGTTGTGGTTGTTGTTGCCGTACCCCCACCAGGATTCGAACCTGGACTGGACGCGTTCTGAGCGCGTTGCCTCTCCCGTTGGGCTACAGGGGTTTGGTGCGGATCCAGGGAGTCGAACCCTGACTGTCATGGCCCTCGACCATGTGCCTCTGCCAGTTGGGCTAGTGGTGTGGCTCAGAAGGTTGCCGGGGAATTCGCGGTCAGACGGGTGCATCGTGGTGCCGCCCCCACGTCCTCATACTGGATGTATGTGGGCGTGGGGGCGGTGCCGCGATGCACCCTGCTGAGCGTGAATTACCCGCCCACCTTCTGAGTCACGCCACTGGATCCACACAGAGCGACCGGAGGGCATCGAACCCTCTGCTTCGGTTTGGAAGACCGACGTGTCCGCCGAGTTCACCACGATCGCATGCGTGTATTCAGTTGTGCAGCACCGACGGAAGGAGTCGAACCCTCGGGAAACGGGTTTGGAATCCGTTCCGCTTCCAAAGCTCGTCGGCATGTGGGCACAGCAATCAACTGCGCACAAAAGAAAACCGCCCAGGTTTCCCGTGGGCGGCTCCGAGGTCATGACCTGGGGATCAGGTCATGGCGTGGAGCCCCACGCCAGCACCAGCAGACCGCCGGCGACGAGGGCGAGAATTCGCCATCCCGCAAGCTCCACCTTGGCAAGCATGTCTTCCTCCGGTTGATCTCTGTCTGTCGTGTTGGGATCAAGCTATGCGACGGTCGCGGGACCGTGCAACGCATTTATTGAACCAAAGAAATCGGCGCGGTCCCAGGCGGATGCGCGCCGTTCCAATAGCTGAGAACGCCAGAGCACGCACGGTCTATCCCCGGACAAGCAGAAACGGCGCGCACCCCGAGGGATGCGCGCCGTCCGGCAAGCATGGATCAGACGGTGAAGCCGAGCGCCCGCAACTGGTCGCGGCCGTCGTCGGTGATCTTCTCCGGGCCCCACGGCGGCATCCACACCCAGTTGATGCGGAAGTCCGCGACCAGGCCGCCGCCCGTCAGGGCCGCGCGGGTCTGGTCCTCGATGACGTCGGTCAGCGGGCAGGCCGCCGACGTCAGCGTCATGTCGATCGTGGCGATGTTCTCCTCGTCGACGCGGATGTCGTAGACGAGACCCAGGTCGACCACGTTGATGCCGAGCTCCGGGTCCACCACGTCGCGCATCGCTTCTTCGACGTCGTCCAGAGCGGCCACGTCAGCACGCGGCTCGAAGACCGGCATGCCCTCGGCTCCGCGGACGACCTGCTCTTCCGTGCTCATGCTGCTCCCTGGCTTCGTGCGACTGCGTCCTTGAACGCCATCCAGCCCAGCAGCGCGCACTTCACGCGTGCCGGGTACTTCGCGACACCGGCGAACGCGATGCCGTCTTCGAGGACGTCCTCGTCGGGCTCGATCTTGCCGCGGCCCTGCATCAGCTCGACGAACGCGTCCAGCTTCTTGAACGCCTCGCCCACGGGCTTACCCACGACGAGGTCGGTCAACACCGAGGTGGACGCCTGGCTGATCGAGCAGCCCTGGCCGTCGTACGAGACGTCCTGCACGACGTCGTCGCGCAGCAGGACCCGCAGCGTGACCTCGTCGCCGCAGGTCGGGTTGACCTGGAACGACTCGGCGTCGAACGGGTCGCGCAGGCCTCGGCCGTGCGGGTTCTTGTAGTGGTCCAGGATGATCTCCTGGTACATCTGCTGGAGCTGCATGCTCAGGCCACCCCGAAGAACTTCTGCGCCTCGCGGACGCCGTCGACCAACTGGTCGACCTCGTCCAGCGTGTTGTACAGGTAGAACGACGCGCGCACCGAGGCCTGGGCGTTCAGGCAGCGGTGCAGCGGCCACGCGCAGTGGTGGCCGACGCGGACCGCGATGCCCAGGCTGTCGAGGACCTGGCCGGCGTCGTGCGGGTGGATGCCCTCGATCTCGAACGGCACGGCGCCGCCACGATCGACCGCGTCCTGAGGCCCGAGCAGCCGGACGCCGCGCACCGAGGACAAACCTTCAAGCGCGGCAACGGTCAGCGCGTGCTCGTGCGCGTGGATCCGTTCCATGCCGACAACCGAGAGGTACTCGACAGCGGCACCCAGGCCGACGGCCTGGGACGTCATCGGCGAACCGGCCTCGAAGCGCTGCGGCGGCGGTGCGAACGTCGAGCCCTCCATCTTCACCAGCTCGATCATCGAGCCGCCGGTGATGAAGGGGGGCAACGCCTCCAGCAGCTCGCGGCGTCCGTAGAGGACACCGATGCCGGACGGGCCGAGCATCTTGTGGCCGGAGAACGACGCGAAGTCGACGCCCAGCGCGTGGAAGTCGACCGGGCTGTGCGGAACCGACTGGCACGCGTCCAGCACGGTCAAGGCACCAACGCGTTGGGCTGCCGCGACCAGCACGTGCACCGGGTTGATCGTGCCGAGCACGTTCGACTGGTGCGTGAAGGCGACCACGCGGGTGCGCGGGGTGATCACGCTGTCCACATCGGACAGGTCGAGACGACCGTCCTGCGTGACCTTGAACCACTTCAGCGTCGCGCCGGTGCGCAGCGCGAGCTGCTGCCACGGCACGAGGTTCGCGTGGTGCTCCATCTCGGTCACGACGATCTCGTCGCCGGGACCCAGGACGAAGCGCGCGGCCTCGGGACCCGAGGTGGCGGCGTTGCCCATCGCGTACGCCACCAGGTTGAAGCCCTCGGTGGCGTTCTTGGTGAACACCAGCTCGTCGAACGAGGCACCGACGAAGTCCGCGATGCGCTGGCGCGCACCCTCGTAGGCGTCGGTTGCTTCCTCGGCGAGCTGGTGGGCGCCCCGGTGGACAGCAGCGTTGTGCTGTTCCAGGAACGCCTTCTCAGCGTCCAGAACCTGCGTCGGGCGTTGCGAGGTGGCGCCGGAGTCCAGGTAGACCAGGCGCTTCCCGTCACGAACGGTGCGAGACAGGATCGGGAAGTCCGCCCGGAGGGCGGCTACGTCCAGCGGGGCTGCGGTGGTGGTCACAGCGCCTCCTCTCAACGACCCAAAAGATCCAACACCGTCAACGTCAGGAAAGGGCTGCGGCTTCCTTGGAACCGGTGTACTTCACGTAACCCTCGGCCTCGAGCTGGTCGGCCAGCTCACGGCCACCGGACTCGACGATGCGGCCGCCCGCGAAGACGTGCACGAAGTCCGGCTCGATGTACTTGAGGATCCGGGTGTAGTGCGTGATCAGCATGACGCCGACCTCACCGGAGGCCTTGTAGCGGTTGACGCCCTCGGACACGACGCGCAGCGCGTCGACGTCCAGACCGGAGTCGGTCTCGTCGAGGATCGCGATCTTCGGCTGGAGCAGGCCCAGCTGCAGGATCTCGTGGCGCTTCTTCTCACCACCGGAGAAGCCCTCGTTCACCGAACGCTCGGCGAACGCCGGGTCGATGTCGAGGTCGGCCATCGCACCCTTGACCTCCTTGACCCAGTGCCGCAGGGCAGGGGCCTCGCCGCGGACGGCGGTGGCGGCGGTGCGCAGGAAGTTCGACATCGAGACGCCGGGCACCTCGACCGGGTACTGCATCGCGAGGAAGAGGCCGGCGCGGGCGCGCTCGTCGACGGACATCTCGAGGACGTCCTCGCCGTCGAGGGTCACGGTGCCCGAGGTGATCGTGTACTTCGGGTGACCGGCGATGGCGTAGGACAGCGTGGACTTGCCGGAGCCGTTGGGGCCCATGATGGCGTGGGTCTCGCCGGCCTTGATCGTCAGGTCGACGCCCTTGAGGATCTCCTTGGGAGCGTCCTCGCTGACGACCGAGACGTGCAGGTCCTTGATCTCAAGGGTGGCCATGACTAGCTGTTCTCCTGGTGGTAGAGCAAAGTCAGTTCGTGGTGACGGTGACGTCGACGAACACGTCGCCGTCACGGATGTCGACGGCGTAGACGTCGACGGGCTCGGTGGCGGGCGGCGAGGAGGGCTTGCCGGTCTCCAGGTCGAAGCACGACCCGTGCAACCAGCATTCGATCCCCTTGCGGGAGATCTCGCCCTCGCTCAACGACACCGCGGCGTGCGAGCAAAGATCGGCCAGTGCGTGCACCCGCTCACCGTCGCGGACCAGCACTACGTCGACGTCGTCGACATTGGCCGGGAACGGCTTGCGGTCGTCCAATTCGGACAGTGCACACACCTTGATCACGTGCCGACCGCCTCGAGCTCTGCCTCGATGGCGGCCTCGAGGCGCTCGCGCACCTCGGGGACGGCGATCTTCGCGATCAGTTCCTGGAAGAAGCCGCGCACGACGAGACGTCGTGCCTGCTCTTCCGGGATACCGCGCGCCTGCAGGTAGAAGAGCTGCTCGTCGTCGAACCGGCCGGTGGCGCTGGCGTGGCCCGCACCCTCGATCTCGCCCGTCTCGATCTCCAGGTTCGGCACCGAGTCGGCACGCGCACCATCGGTCAGGATCAGGTTCCGGTTCAGCTCGAACGTCTCGGTGCCCTCGGCCGCCTTGCGGATCAGCACGTCGCCGATCCACACGGTGTGCGCGCCCTCGCCCTGCAACGCGCCCTTGTAGACGACGTTGCTGCGGCAGTTCGCCTGCGCGTGGTCGATGAACGGCCGGTGCTCCTGGTGCTGCCCGGCGTCCGCGAAGTACAGACCGAACAGCTCCGCGTCGCCGCCGCGGCCCGCGTACTGCACGACCGGGGTGACCCGGACGACGTCGCCGCCCAGAGTCACGACCGTGTGCCGCAGGGTCGCGTCACGACCGAGCTTCGCGTGGTGCTGCGAGACGTGCACGGCGTCGTCGGCCCAGTCGAAGATGGCGATCACCGTGAGGTGCGCGCCGTCCGCGACGAGGATCTCGACGTTCTCCGCGTACGCGCCGGAGCCGCGGTAGTCCAGGATCACGGTGCCCTCGGCGAACTGCGAGGCCTTGACCTGGAGGTGGCCGTAGGCAACGGAACCGACGCCCGCGCCCGTGACGGTCACCGTCGTGGGCTCGGACTTCGCGTCACCGGGCAGCGTCACGACGGTCGCGTCCACGAAGGACGAGTACGCCTGCGCCGCGATGCGGTCACCGGGAACGCCGGCGGTGCCGAGCCGCGAGTCGTCACGACCCACGGTCTCGACGGTGACACCTTCAGCTGCGTTCACCTCGACGGCAGCGGAACCCGTTGCCGCAGCGCCGGAGTGCAGACCGGCAAGACGCTTGAGAGGCGTGAAGCGCCAGATCTCCTCACGGCCGCCCGGCACCTCGAACGCGTTCACGTCGTAGGACGTGAAGTGCTCCGCGCGCGAGGAGACGGGAACGACAGCTCCGTGGGAGTGAGGTTGAGTCGACAGGGCGGCCATGTCAGCCGACGGCCCCTTCCATCTGCAGTTCGATCAGGCGGTTGAGTTCGAGGGCGTACTCCATGGGGAGCTCGCGCGCGATGGGCTCGACGAACCCGCGCACGATCATCGCCATGGCCTCGTCCTCGTTCAGGCCGCGCGACATCAGGTAGAACAGCTGGTCCTCGGAGACCTTCGAGACCGTGGCCTCGTGACCCATCTGCACGTCGTCCTCGCGGACGTCGACGTACGGGTAGGTGTCCGAGCGGCTGATCGTGTCGACCAGCAGCGCGTCGCACTTCACCGTGGACTTCGAGTGGTGCGCCCGCTTGTTGACCTGGACCAGGCCGCGGTACGACGTGCGGCCACCGCCACGCGCCACCGACTTCGAGATGATCGTCGAAGAGGTGTGCGGTGCGAGGTGGACCATCTTCGCGCCGGCGTCCTGGTGCTGGCCCTCGCCCGCGAACGCGATCGAGAGGACCTCGCCCTTGGCGTGCTCGCCCATCAGGAAGACGGCCGGGTACTTCATGGTCACCTTGGAGCCGATGTTGCCGTCGACCCACTCCATCGTCGCGCCTTCTTCGGCCTTGGCGCGCTTGGTGACCAGGTTGTAGACGTTGTTCGACCAGTTCTGGATCGTCGTGTAGCGGCAGCGGCCGCCCTTCTTCACGATGATCTCGACGACGGCCGAGTGCAGCGAGTCGGAAGAGTAGATCGGCGCGGTGCAGCCCTCGACGTAGTGCACGTAGGCACCCTCGTCGACGATGATCAGCGTGCGCTCGAACTGGCCCATGTTCTCGGTGTTGATCCGGAAGTAGGCCTGCAGCGGGATGTCGACGTGGACACCCTTCGGCACGTAGATGAACGAGCCACCGGACCAGGTCGCCGAGTTCAGCGCGGAGAACTTGTTGTCACCGGCGGGGATGACGGAGCCGAAGTACTCCTTGAAGAGCTCCGGGTACTCCTTCAGGCCCGAGTCGGTGTCGACGAAGATGACACCCTGCTGCTCGAGGTCCTCGCGGATCTGGTGGTAGACCACCTCGGACTCGTACTGAGCCGCGACACCGGCGACGAGGCGCTGCTTCTCCGCCTCCGGGATGCCCAGCCGGTCGTAGGTGTTCTTGATGTCCTCGGGCAGGTCCTCCCAGCTGGTGGCCTGCTTCTCGGTGGACCGCACGAAGTACTTGATCGAGTCGAAGTCGATCCCGGAGAGGTCAGCGCCCCAGGTCGGCATCGGCTTGAGGTCGAAGAGCCGCAGCGCCTTCAACCGGTACTCGAGCATCCACTCGGGCTCGTCCTTCTTCGCCGAGATGTCGCGGACGACGTCCTCGTTGATTCCTCGGCGGGCGCTCGCGCCGGCGACGTCCGAGTCGGCCCAGCCGAACTCGTAATTGCCAAGAGTGGCAATCGTCTCTTCCTGCGTGAGCGGAGACTGCACCGTGGTGGGCGTGCGCTGCTCGGCAGCGGCAGTCATGCGGGCTCCCCTCCATCATTAGGGATGCTTTTTACGGTGTTCGGGATATGCGTCGTGCACACGGCATGGCCGCTGGCGATCGTCGCGAGACGCTGCACGTGAGTACCCAGAAGATCCGCGAAGGTCTCTGTCTCGGTCTCACACAGCTGGGGGAACTCAGCTGCCACGTGGGCTACCGGGCAGTGGTGCTGGCACAACTGCTCGCCCACCCCTACGTGACGTGCCGACGCAGCGTAGCCCTCCCTGGTCAACGCGGTCGCAAGGGCCTTGGCCCGTTCGGCGGGTGTGGCCTGGGCCACGATCGCCGTGCGGTGCCGGTCCACGAGCGCGTCGACACGACTCTGCGCGAACGCGCGCACAGCCTCTTCGCCACCTGTCTGGGCGAGGAACCTGAGCGCGGCGACCGCGAGGTCGTCGTACGCGTGGCCGAACCGGGCACGCCCGGTGTCGGTCAGCAGGAAGAGCTTGGCCGGGCGGCCACGACCCCGTTGGGTCTGGCGAGGAGCTTCCCTCGTCGTCGCTTCGCCGTCCGCGAGCAGTGCGTCGATGTGACGGCGCACGGCCGTGGGGCTGATGCCCAGCTCCTCGGCGATACCCGCCGCGGTGACCGGGCCCTGCTCCAGAAGGAGCCTGGCGACAGCACGCCGAGTCCGGCCGTCGTGCTGATGCACGGCGTCCAGATGGCTCTCGGCGTTTTTCACAACACCAGTGTTGCGTATTTAGCCTGAGGTCGCAAAGATCGCGGTCACAGGGTGACCTGACTCACGGCTGAGTCGGGCTAGATACTCTCCTGACATGCCCACCAACGGCGGAGTACCGACTCCGGAGAGCGACCTCTTGAACGGTCGAGAGCGTCGCCAGCTGGACATCGTCCGCCGCTGGGGCACGATCGGCGCGCTGCTCCTCACCGTCGGGTCCCTCGGTGGCGGTGCCGCCCCGATCTACTCGCCGCTCTACGGCGTGCCTGTTCTGGGGCTTTTCTCGAGGATGCCCAGTGTCGCGATGGGGGTCGTCTGGACCGGCATCTTCATGATCGTCTCAGCCTGGCTCGCGCTGGGCCGGTTCGTGCGGCCGGGACGCGCCCGCCTGGTCTCGCGCAGCCAGATGGACCGCACGCTGCTGATGTGGACCGTGCCGCTGGTCTTCTGCGTGCCGATGTTCAGCCGCGACGTCTACTCCTACCTCGCGCAGAGCGAGATCGCGGCCCGCGGGCTCGACCCGTACGAGCTGGGCCCGGCGAACGCGCTGGGCGTCGACCACGTGCTGACCAAGGGTGTGCCGAACATCTGGCGCGAGACACCGGCGCCGTACGGGCCGCTGTTCCTCGCGTTCGGCCGGATCACCTCGATGATCACCGGCGACCACGTGGTGACCGGTGTGTTCGTGCACCGGCTGCTGGTGCTGGTCGGCCTGGCGATGATCGTGTGGGCGCTGCCGCGGCTGGCCGCCCGGTTCGGCGTGCCGCCGGTCGGCGCGCTGTGGCTGGGCGCGCTGAACCCGCTGGTGCTCTTCCACATCGTCATCGGCGTGCACAACGACGGCCTCGCGCTCGGCCTGATGCTGGTCGGCCTGGAGCTCGCGATGCGCGGGCTGGAACCGTTGAAGTGGTCGTGGATCACGCTGGGCGCCGGGGTCATCGTGTGCGGTGCGATGGTGAAGATCCCCGCGATGGCCGCGCTCGGGTTCCTCGGCGTGATGGTGGCGCGCAAGATGGGCGGGCAGCTCAAACACCTGGCGGCGGTCGCCGGGATCATGGCCGCGATAGCCGGGGTCGGCGTGGTGACGATCTGCCTCGCCACCGGCTTCGGTTTCGGCTGGGTCGAGACGCTGAACGTCGCCTCGACGGTGAAGTCCTGGATGTCGCCGCCGACAGCGCTCGGGTTCCTCGGCGCCGGCACCGGCATCCTGCTCGGCCTCGGCAACCACACCGAGGCGATGATCTCGCTGACCCGCCTGCTCGGGCAGGGCGTGTCGATCGTGATCACCGTGGTCCTGCTGTGGCGCAGCTTCAAGGGCCGGATCAAGGCGATGAACGGCCTCGGCGCCGCGCTGGGCGCGATCCTGGTGCTCGGGCCGGTGCTGCAGCCCTGGTACGTGCTGTGGGCGGCGATCCCGCTGGCCACCGCCGTCGTCGGCCCCAAGTTCCGCACGTTCGCCATGGTCGCCTCGGCGATCATCGCGATCATCCTGCCGCCGACCGGGTCGGCCTTCGACGGCCGTGCCTACACGGTGCCGCAGGCGGTCGCGGGTGCGGTGATCACGTTCGCGGTCTGCGTGCTGCTCGCGCGCAAGCGGGTGGGCCCGTTCCTCAAGTCCGACCCGGCCGCGTGATCGCTTCCTGGCTCGCGGCACAGTCCGACCAGGAGCTGGCCGCGTGGCTGGCACAGGGACGCGCGCTCGGTTCCGGGGCCGGTGGCGGACCGGTGCTGCTCGACGTGCGGGGCGTGCCGGTGTTCGCCAAACGCGTGCCGCTGACCGATCGCGAGCTGGCTGCGCCGTTCTCGACCGCGAACCTGTTCGATCTGCCGGTGGTGTGCCAGTACGGCATCGGTTCGCCCGGCTTCTCCGCGTGGCGTGAGCTGGCGGCGAACCAGCTGGTCGGCGACAGCGCGGGATTCCCGCGGCTGCACCACTTCCGGGTGCTGCCGGGGCGTCCCCCGACCGCCCCCGAGTTCGCCGACCTCGACGCCGCCTCCGCCAGGCTGGGCGGATCGCCGCAGATCCGGGCCCGGTTCACCGAGCTGGCCGCCGCGTCGCACAGCCTGGTGCTGTTCTTCGAGCACATCCCGTTCGCGTTGCGCGAGTGGCTCACCCCGGAACTGCTGCCCGAGGTCGAACGGCAGCTCGGGGAGATCGTGGCGGCACTGCGGTCGCACGACCTGCTGCACCTGGACGTCCACTTCGGCAACATCCGGTCGGACGGCTCGCGGGTCTACCTGGTCGATTTCGGTCTCGCGACGTCGCCGAAGTTCGCATTGGACGCCGAGGAACGGGAGTTCGCCCGGCAGCACGAGGGGCACGACGCCGAGCTGGTCGCGTTGCACCTGGTCAACTACATCGAGAAGTCGGTCAGCGAGCCCTCGCCGGCCGTCGCCGAGATGCGCGAACGGCTGGGGCCCACCGCGGCGACGTGGAACGACTTCTACCGGCGGCTGATGACGCAATCGGTCCAGTAACCACATCCCTTCGGCGGACGACTACCTGGCAGAGGAAGATCGACGCCGGAGGGGGTGATGCGGCATGTCCGAGCAACCCATGTCGCGGGAAGAGGTCCGGTTCGCCGTCGTGCTCAACGGGGGCGTCAGCCTCGCCGTGTGGATGGGCGGCGTGGTGCTGGAACTCGACCGGCTGACCAGGCCGGGAACCACGTACCAGGCACTGCTGGACCTGGTGGGCTGCACCGCGAGAGCGGACGTCATCGCGGGCACGTCGGCGGGCGGCATCAACGGTGCCGCGCTGGCGTTGTCGCAGGTCAACAAGCAGGCCGACCTGAGCAGGCTGCGGGACCTGTGGGCCGAGCAGGGCAGGATGGAACAGCTGCTCAGGACCCCGTTCCGGGGCGAGCCGGCGTCGCTGCTCAAGGGCGACGAGTTCTTCCTGCCCCGGCTGCAGGAGGCGCTGGCCAGGCTCACGAGCGACTTCGAGCCCACCGAGGCCTACGAGCGGCCGATCGACCTGCGGATCACGACCACACTCCTCGGCGGCGTCCCGAACGTCACCTACGACGACCTGGGCCAGCCGCTGACGCAGTCGGTGCACCAGGGGTCCTTCTCGTTCCGGCGCGACCCGTACACCTGGGTGTCCGAGGAGACCAGGGACGACTTCAAGCCCGACACGCTGACGGACCGCGTGCAGCAACTCGCCCTCGCCGCCCGCAGCAGCGCGAGCTTCCCGTTCGCGTTCGAGCCGAGCTTCATCCCGGTCGGCGGCCAGGCGTCGCCGGACCGCCCGGACATGGCGGACGTCGCGAGCTGGGCCAACGGCGGCGACCGCAGCAGGTTCGCGGTCGACGGCGGCGTCCTGGTCAACACCCCGACGCGGGAAGCACTCGAGGCCATCGACCGGATGCCGGCGGACGGGCCGGTGCGCCGGGTCATGCTGCTGGTCTTCCCGCACGCCGAACCGCAGGGGTCGGAACCGATCGCGGACAGCTTCGGCAAGGGCCCGACGACGGTCGGCTCCGGCGCCAAGCTGCTCAGCGCCATGTCCAGCCAGGCGAACCGCACGTACGTCGAGAAGATCGAGGAGCACAACCGGCGTGCCGCGAGCTCGCGGGGCGGCCGGATGGCGTTGCTGGAACGGTTGCACGCCAACGACGAGAACGTCGTCGACGAGGTGTACTCGTTGGCGGACAAGCTCTTCGGCCACTACGAGGACGTCGAGATCCGGCTGGCGGCACGGCAGGTCACCGCGCAGCAGTTCGCGCTGCCCAAGGGGAACCCGGCCAACTGGTCGTTCGAACGCGCCCGGCGCGCGGCGGAGACCGCGCAGCGCAAGTGGAAGAAGACGCTCGGCGTGCTGCCGTACGTGCCGGGCGTGAAGCTGCCCAGCACCGTGTGCCGCGAGGACACGGGCTGGGAGTGGGGCATCACGATGGCCGAACGCCTTGGCGCGTCGGCACTCGACCTGCTCAAGCGGCTCGTGTGGGTGGTGCCCGAGGAGGAGGCCGACCAGATCGCCGCGGCCCGCCGCGAGCTGCACCAGGTCCGCGCCGAACTGCGCAGGCTCCGCACCGAGCTGTTCGCCTGGAAGCCGTCCGACTCGCTCGGCGAGGAGTACTGGACCGGCCGGCTGGCGAGCTACCACGAGCACATGATCGACGGGCACCTCGGGCTGGAGGTCAAGGCGCAGGTCGCCGAGGTCGGCCGGATCGTCGGTGAGGCCAAGAAGGTCATCAGCGACCTCGACGAGCACCGGCTCAAGCTCGGCGGGCTGGTGGCGTGGAAGGCGTTGCTCGCCCCCGCGGCCACCGCGAAAGAGGCCGGGCTGAGCGACGGCGAGCGGTGGCTGTCGCGGCTGCTGGCCCTCGAGGTCGCCGGCACGTGCCTGTCCGACGACGCGTCGAGCGGCATGGACACGCCGGTCGAGCTGGTGCAGGTGTCGCTGCAGACGCGCAACGCGTTCGCGAAGCAGTCGATCACCGCCGACGACAAGGCCGGTGGGGCGTCGCTGTCGCGGTTCTCCGGGTTCCTCAAGCGGTCGTGGCGGGTCAACGACTGGATCTGGGGCAGGCTCGACGGCGCCACGATGCTGTGCCGGGTGCTGTTCGACCCGCGCCGGCTGCGGCGGATGGACCTGCTCGGCCGGCCGGAAGGCGACCAGCGCACGCCGGAACAACGCGCGGCAGCGGTCGTGGACAAGGTCATCGAGGAGATGTTCGGGCCGGAGCTGCCCGTGCAGGTCGCGGTCTGCGCCGAGGAGGCCAAGAAGGAGCTCGCGGGCATCTACGAGACCCCGAACGAGCTGTCGCCGTCGTCGATGAAGCTCGCCGAGTTGGCAGCGTGGGGCCTGCACTGGCGCATCATCTGCGAGGAGCTCCCCCGGTTGCGCGCGGCGATCATCGCCGACCGCGGCGACGGGGCGGACGGGCGTTCGCGCGGTGAGCTGTTCCTGGAGGAACACGCGGACCTGTTGCGGCGCCTGGAGTTTCCGCAGGATCACACGGTCACGCTCGGCATGACCGCGCTCGCCGCGTTCGACCGCGCGGGCATCGGCCGTGAGCCCCTCACCCAGGAGGCGGCGTCGGACCAGATGATCCGCACCGCCGCGACCGCCGCCGCGGTGGCCGTGACGGTCGCCGACTCCGAACGGTCCGGGCTCGCCGCGGTCCGCCCGGTCACCCGCGTCGCCCGCGGTGCGGCGCTGCTGCCCTACTGGACCATCACCGGCCTGACCAGAGGCGGGCAACTCGCCCAGTTCCTGGGGCTGCTCGGCCTCGCGGTCGGCGGCGCCCTGGTCGTCATGGCGTTGTTCGGGTTGCTGCCGACCTGGGCCGCGGGTCCCGGCGCGGCCGTCGGAGCGGCGGCACTGCTCGCCGCTTTCGGTTACGCCGCACTGCGTTCCGGCACACTCCTGCACGGTCTGGTGCTGTTGTCACCCGTGCTGCCGCTGGCCGCCATCGCGGTCGACCGGCTACCGGACGACCGCTCGCAGATCACCACCGGCACGGTCACCGTCGCGGGAGTCGCGCTGGTGGTCACGGCACTGCTCGTGCTCGGTTCCCTGCCCGCGCCGATCCGCACCCCGCTGGCCGTGCTGGCCGACTTCAAGCCGTTGCAGATCATCAAGCGCCGCTGGAAGCAGGCGGCCGTGGCCGTGGCCGCCGCGGGCCTGGTCTGGGCGGTGTGGGAGTTCGAGCTGCACACCAGGCCGTGGGTGGTGATCCCCACGTCGGTTCTCTGCGGCGCGTTCGGGATCTGGATGGCGCTGAGCGGCGGCAAGTCGTTGCAGCGCTGGCGCCGGGTCGAGGGTGTCTGGGGCACGGAGCGGGCCGAGCCGCCCGCCGCCGCGACCGCCGGTTGGGCCGTGGTCTACGGCCTCGGCTACCTCGCGCTCGCGGACGTGCTGCTGATCATCCGGCCGGCCGGGTGGGGCTGGCAGGCGGTGATCGGCACGGCGCTGGCGTTCGGCCTGACGCTGCTGCTGATCACGTCCTGGTACGTGCCCCGCGTGGAACGCCGCCGCATCCGCACCCAGCTGGTGACCGAGGCGATCCCGGCGATCTACCCGGACGGCTCCGACATCGCGCAGACGTTGCACGAACGGCTGGAGGGCCACGCCTCGCTCTACCGGTTCCTGGTGAAGGGAGAAGGCGAGCACCCCTCGAAGCTCACCCTCTCCCACACCGGACTGGTTGTCGCGCAACGGATCGAGGCAAAGCTCAGGCAGCAAGCGCGATGATCGGGACCGTGCGGCCCATCGCCCGTGCGTAGAGGGCCTCGAAGCGCTCCAGGGTCACGCCCAGCGCGTGGTGCGAGATGATCTCGCTGCTGGCGGCGCCCATCCTGGCGCGCATCGGGGCGTCGTGGACCAGCGTGTGCAGGCGCTGCGCGAGCTGGTTCACGTCACCGGGCTCGAACAGCCAGCCGTTGCGGCCGTTGTGCACGAGGTGCGGCAGCGCCATGGCGTTGGCGGCGATCACCGGCTTGCCCGCGGCCATCGCCTCCATCGTGGCGAGGCTCTGCAGCTCGGCGACACCGGGCATCACGAAGAGGTCCGCCCTGGCGTAGGCGTCGAGCAGGTCGTCCTCGGACACGAAGCCGTGGAACTTCACGCGGTCGGTGACGCCGAGGTCGCGGGCCAGCAGCTCCCACTCGGACCGGCAGGTGCCGTCGCCGACGATCTCACCGAACGCGCCGGGCACGCGGGCCAGGGCGCGCAGGAACTCGTCGACGCGCTTCTCCTCGTCCAGCCGCCCGACGAACAACGCGGTCGGCCGGTCGTTGTGCGTCACCTCGCGCTGGTAGCGGGCGATGTCGATGCCGCACGACACCGGCACGGCGCGTTCGGGGAAACCGCTGTCGTGCAACAGCTGCACGGCGCGCGGGGTCGGCGCGGTGACGACGTCCGCGCGGCCGAACACGCGGGCGAGGTCGCGGTAGGCGAACCTGCGGGACATGCCCTGCAGGAACGACGGCACGTGCGCGTGGCTGAACAGGTTCTCCGGCATGAAGTGGTTCGTGGCGAGCGTCGGGATGCCCAGGGCGACTGCGGAGTTCAGGACGAACCGGCCCACCACGAAGTGCGCCTGGACGTGCACGACGTCCGGGTTGAGCGACTTGACCAGCTCGTCGGCCTCCTTCTTCGCCTGCCACGGCAGGCAGAACCGGAAGTCGGGGTAGAACGGCAGCCGGTGCGAGCGCAGCCGGTGGACCGTGACGCCGGGGATCTCGGTGGCCCTCGGCGAGTCCGGTGCGATCACGTGGACGTCGTGGCCCTTGTCGGCCAGGCCCATCGCCAGCCGCTGCGCGAAACGCGCGGCACCGTTGACGTCCGGCGGGAACGTGTCGGCGGCGATGACGATGCGCAACGTGCTGGAGGTGTTCACGGGAAGCTCCGTTCGGATGGTTTCACGAGGTTGACGAGCAAGTGCGAACACGCCGCAAACGGCGGCGAGAGCGCAGGCGAACAGCACGACACCGGTCAAAACCGACAAATGCGCTGCCTCGCCCAGCAGGAAGGCGCCGATGCCGACCGCGACCAGCGGATCCACCACGGTCAGGCAGGCGACGGTGAGATGAGGGGGTCCGCCCGCGTAGGCGTGCTGGATGAGCCAGCCGCCGACCGCGAGCGAGAGGGCGATGCCGAGGACGGACGCGAGGTGCGAGAGTCCGAATCCGCCCTGCTGCACCGACTGCGAGACGGCGCGCATGAGCACGGACACGTAGCCGTACGCGATACCACCGGCTGAGGCGAACGCCACGGCGCGAATGCGCGCGTTCGACGTGAGAGCCGCCACGACACCGGGCACGGCGATCAGCCCGAGGACCACCAGGCCGGACGTGAGTTCGGCATCCGGCACGACCTTGGTCGCGGTGGCGCTGCCCGACGCGAAGTAGACGAACGCGCCGACGCCCACGGTGGTGAGCAGGATCGCCGGCAGTTCGCGGAACCGCCGGTCCAGCAACGCGGTCAGGCCGATCGCGAGCACCCCGATCGGCTGCACGACGGTGAGCGGCGCCATGCCGAGCGCGGCCGCGTGCACCCCGGCACCGGCGATCAACAGCGCGAGTCCGCCGAGCCAGCGCGGCTGGCGCAGGACACCGACCTTGGCGCCGCTCGCGGCGACCGCGTCGTGCTGCAGGCGTGCCGCGAACGCGAAGCACACGGCGCCGAGCACGGCGAGCGTGATGGCTGGCACGGTCATGTCTTGCGCCTCACTTGGGATGCGATGGCGAACAGGAGTCCGTACAGCGATACGAACAAAACTCGTTCCGTAAGTCCGCGAGCTGAAAATTCGCCGAACGACACGTGACTAACAAGAAAAGCCGCACTGGACACGCTCGCCGTTATTGCGATACCGAGGAGCGCAGGAAATCTTCGCGCGATGAGCAGCCCGGCGGCGGGCAGCGCCATGAACATCACCGCGCCCGCGTACCGGTGGATGTAGCCCGACATCGAGGTCGGGTCACCTGTCGGGTCGGTGGGGAAGATCGTCGCGACGGTCAGCCCGGCCGCCCACGTCCCCATCAGCCACTTCGCTGACCTGCCCACACCTCGCAGGCTGGCCGCGAGCACGGCCGACACGGCGGCCAGCGTCAGCGAGGTGGCGGCGAGCCACCCGGTGCCGCCCTGGACGAACACGTAGTCGCTGATCACGTCGGTGATCGGATTCAGCTGTCCAGCCGACACCACATGAAGGTAGAAAACCGGAACCAGTGAAAACACCAGTCCCCCGACAACCAAACCCCGCCCGTTCACCCCCGACTCGATCACGCCAAAAGTCTCTTGCATTTCAGTTGATCGACCAAGGGGGAACTCCCCCGAGCTAACCCTGAGGTCTCCCTGACTTACGGGGGTAGGGCTAGCCCCACCTTTTTCAGGGGTCCTTCAGGAACCACGCTCACGGGCCAGGACCCCATGGGTGATCGGCCTTGGCGGACCGCATAGGCTCTGTACCCGTGAGCCCGAATCCCCAGCCTGCGGTGGAAGTGTCGGGGCTGGTCAAGAAGTACGGCTCGAAGACCGCCGTTGACGGCCTCGACCTCGTTCAGCAGCCCGGCACCGTTCTCGCCCTGCTCGGGCCCAACGGTGCGGGCAAGACGACGACCGTCGAGATCTGCGAGGGGTTCCGCCCGGCCGACGCCGGCTCGGTCCGCGTGCTCGGCCTCGTGCCGGGCGACGAGGCGTTGCGGCCGCGGATCGGTGTCATGCCGCAGGGCGGCGGCGGGTATCCCGGCATCCGCGCCGAGGAGATGCTGCGCCTGGTGGCGGCCTGCGCGGCCAACCCCCTCGATCCACAGTGGCTGATCGAGATCCTCGGGCTCGGCGGCGCGGCGCGCACCCCGTACAAGCGCCTGTCCGGCGGTCAGCAGCAGCGGTTGTCCTTGGCCTGCGCGCTGATCGGCCGGCCGGAGCTGGTGTTCCTGGACGAGCCGACCGCGGGAATGGACCCGCAGGCACGCCATCTGGTGTGGGACCTCGTGGGCGCGTTGAAGGACGACGGTGTGTCCGTACTGCTGACGACGCACCTCATGGACGAGGCCGAGGCACTGGCCGACCAGGTCGTGATCATCGACGAGGGCCGGGTCGTCGCACAGGGCTCCCCCGCCGAGCTGACCGCGAACCGCGCGAACGACCAGCAGCTGCGGTTCCGCGCCCGGCAGGGCCTCGACACGTCGTTGCTGTCCGCCGCACTGCCCGAGGGGCTGAAGGTGCGCGAGGCGACGCGGGGCGCGTACGTCGTGGAAGGTCTGATCGACCCGCAGGTCGTGTCTACCGTGACGTCGTGGTGCGCGCAGCAGGGTGTGCTGGCCGAGGAGCTGACGGTGGCCAGGCGCAGCCTCGAAGACGTTTTCCTGGAGCTGACCGGCAGGGAGCTGCGTTCGTGACCACCTTCGCTCCCGGCACGTTCACGCCCGCGCCCGGCCGCGGTTCGTTGCCGCGCATGCTCTTCGTGCACGCCCGCACCGAGGCGACGCTGACCCTGCGCAACGGCGAGCAGATCCTGCTGACGGTGATCATCCCGCTGGCGCTCCTCGTCGCTTTGAGCCTGATGTCGGTGATCCCGATGCCGGAGCCGCGCGTCGGTTCCGCCACCGCCCGGATCTTCGCGCTGGCGATCATCTCGTCGGCGTTCACCGGGCAGGCGATCGCGCTCGGGTTCGACCGCCGCTACGGCGTGCTGAAGCGGCTGGCGGCGTCGGCGTTGCCGCGCTGGCTGCTGGTGGCCGGCCGGGTCTGCGGCGCGCTGGCCGTGGTGGTGCTCCAGATCGCCATGCTCGCGGTCACCGCGTTGGTCCTCGGGTGGCGCTTCCCGCTGTCCGGGCTGCCGTGGGTGGTGCTGCTGATCGTGCTCGGCACGCTGTCGTTCGGCGCGCTCGGCGTGCTGCTCGGCGGTTCGCTGCGGGCCGACGTCGTGCTGGCGCTGGCGAACATCGTCTGGTTCGTGCTGCTGATGGTCGGCGGAGTCGCGTTGAGCGTGCCGGTCGGGTTCGTGGACCTGCTGCCCTCGGCCGCACTGGCCAAGGCGCTCGAAGCCGCTGTGGTGCACGGCACGGCGCCGGGTGTGGGCCCGGTCGCAGTGCTCGTGGCCTGGGGCGTTGCCGCCGGAGCATTGGCCACCCGGACGACCCGCCTCACCTGACCAGGCTTACGATCGTTCGCGTGTCGAAGCTGACCGCCCTCCTCGTTTCCTGGCAGCGCGCTCTCGCGATTGCCGTCGTCATCGCGCAGGCCGGAATCGCGGTCACCGGGTCGATCGTCCGCGTGACCGGCTCGGGCCTGGGCTGCCCGACGTGGCCGGAATGCGTCGAGGGCAGCGTCGTGCCGGTGCAGCACCCCGAGGTCGCGGCCCTGCACCAGTGGGTCGAGTTCGGCAACCGGACGCTGACCGGTGTCGTCGGCGTCATCGCCGGTCTGTGCGTGCTGGCGGCGTGGTTCCACCTGCCGCGGCGCAAGCGGGTGCTGAAGCTGTCGCTGATCCAGCTCGGTGGCGTGGCGCTGCAGGCGGTCGTCGGCGGCATCACGGTGCTGACGGGGCTCGCCTGGTACACCGTGTCGATCCACTTCATGATCTCGATGGCGCTGGTGTGGCTGGCCGTGCTGCTCGTGCGGTCGCTCTCCGAGGGCGACGGCCCGGCGCGGCTGCTGGTGCCGGCACCGTTGATGAAGCTGCAGGTCGTCATGGCGGTCGTGCTGAGCGCCTTGCTGCTCGCCGGCACCTGGGTGACCTCCGCCGGCCCGCACGCGGGTGACGCCTCGACGCCGCGCCTGGGCATCGACGTCGCGACGCTCGCCCAGGTCCACGCGGATCTGCTGTTCCTGTTCCTGGGCCTGCTGATCGCGGTCGGGTTCTTCACCCGCACCAGGACGTACTGGACGCTCGTCGGCGTCGTGCTCGCTCAGGGCGCGCTCGGCATGGTCCAGTACTGGACCGGCGTGCCCGAGGTGCTCGTGTCGATCCACGTGCTGGGCGCCGGTTCCGTGGTCGTGGCCACCGCGGCGCTGTGGACGTCGTCGCGTGAGCGGACCGTCGAGGTCGAGCTGCCGTCGTCCGGCGATCAGGCGCTCAGCAAGGCCTGAGCGTCACCCTGGTCGTTGTGCCCGGCCCAGCTGGCCGGGGTCGACTCGAAGTTGGCGTCGACGATGGTGCGGTCGGCGCCCGCGTCGAGCAGGATCCGGATGATCGGCACGTGGCCCCGTTCGGCCGCGAGGTGCAGCGCCGTGACGCCCTCGCCGTGCATCGGACCGCCGAAACCCGTGCGCTGGTTGGGATTCGCGCCGAGGTCGAGCAACGTGCGGGTGGCGTTCTCCAGCCCGCACCACGCCGCCCACGCGAGCGCCGTGCCCCGGTAGACGTCCGCGTCGATCCGCGCGCCGCGCTTGAGCAGGTCGCCGAGGACCTCGGTGCGGTCGTTGCGGGCGGCCCACGACAGGGCCTCGTCGAGCACCTCCTGCGGGTCGTTCGTCGGCCACCAGCGCGGGAACCCGCTGTGCGGCCGGTAGTAGCCGCGCTTGGCCTCGGGGGTGGCCGCGAGGTCGAGGTCGCCCAGGCCGGCCGCCGTCCGCAGGTTCGGCGGGTGAATCCCGTGCTGTGCCAGCAGTTCCGCGGTCTCCCGGTTGCCCCAGAACAGCGCGACGGTCAGCGGTGTGCCGCCCTCACCGCGGGCTTCGAGGTCGGTGCGGGCACCAGAGCCCAGGAGCAGCCCGGCCAGGTGCGGGAGGTTCGCGTAGGCGGCCTGATGCAGGGCGGTCCAGCCGTGGACGTTCTGGTGGTCGATGTCCGCGCCGTCGTCGAGCAGCACCTTCACCAGACGTTCGTCGCACTTGGCCGCGGCCAGGCCGAGCAGGTCGTTGCCGTTGGTACCACTGGCTTTCACCAGCCAGGGGTCCCGCGTGATGATCGCCTTGAGCTCACCGGGGTTCTGCATCTCGATCGCCTGGTAGGCGCGGGCGAACGGCCGCGGCTGGCGGATGTTGGCCTTCAGCGCCTTCCAGTCCTCGCACCCGTGCGCCTGGGCGAGCACCAGGTGCGCGCCCTCGTCGGTCAACGGCACGTCGTCGAACACCTCAAGTGCGCCAGGCACGCCGTCCCACGCGGAGGCGAGCAGACCTCTGGCTCGCTCCTCGTAGTACTCGATGTCGTCGCGGTAGGGGTGCCACATGGCACCCACGCTACTTCGGCGGGGCGGGCCTGCGCTCCCACAAAGCGGGCAGTTCCTCTGAGAGCCAACCGTAGAGGTGGTCGACGGCCCGCAGCCGCATCGACCGCTCCGGATCGCCGCTGAGCAACCGCATGCCGTCGTCGGTGAGCGTCTTGACGCTCGCGATCGCGTCGAGCTTGCGCTGCATGAAGTCGGTCCAGCGCTGCTCGTTGATCCGGTACTCGGCCGCCTGCCGGCCGCGCCGCGTCCGCTTGGTCACCAGACCGATGTTGACCAGGTACTTCAGGTTCGTGCTGATCGAACCGCTGCTGGCCTCCAGCTCCTGGGAGAGCTCGGCGGCGGTGCGCTCGACCGGCTGGCAGACCAGGAGGTAGCCGAGGATGCGGCCGCCGATCAGCGGGATGCCCTCCTCGGCGAAGTGGGCCGCGAACCGCTCGATCCAGGCGGACAGCCGGGTTTCCCTGCCCACGCTCATCAGTGCATCCTTTCGGTCGACACTGAAGTCATCGTAGCGATCTTGTCAACGGGCGCCGCCGACAACGAAACGGGGCGCCGCAGAATTGCGGCGCCCCGGTCGGTACAACGCAGATCAGCTAGCGACGGGTCCGATGGAGGTCCGCCGGATCGAACGTCACGGCGACGGTTCCGGTGACGACCACCGATCCCCTGCTTCCCGGCGTCAAGGTGGCGATCTCGGCGTAGACGCCGTTGTCGAGCCGGTAGCAGTAGACGGTCGGCCCGTCCTCACCTTCGATCTCGACCCGCCAGTACGCGGGAACACCGGCAGCGGCGAGAGCCGCCGGCTTCTCCAGGCGGTCGCTCTTCTTCGTGGACGGGCTGACGATCTCCACCACCAGCGCGACGTTCGCGACATCGACGGACACGGTCTCGACGCGCTCGGTCACCACGACCACGTCGGGGATGTAGCCGAATGCCTTGCCGACCCGTACGCCGACAGCGGTGACGGCTTCCATGCCCTCCGCGAAGACCGCGTCGTCAAGAATTCGCGCCAGCCTGTCGCCAACCCGCTGGTGCTTGAATGCCGGGGTGGGGGTCACCACGAACCGCCCGTCGACCAGTTCGATACGACGGCCCTCTTGGGGGTCAAGACTCTCCCAGTCGTCGAGGGTGTAGCCGTCCAGACGCCGCGCGGTGGTCACTTCATCACCTCTTGCCTGGCCTTCTGATTCCGGTCGACCCACACTTCAGTGTTACACGTGCGGCCGTCATCGCCACAGGGACGATGACCTGCAGAACAGACGCTAGGAGGCCGAGGCTCCTAGCGCCAGTTGCTTGGGGCCGAACAACCGGAAAGAGCGACCCCTTGGAGCAGCTCCAAGTCAGCACACAGGCGCGAGCGGAGTCGTCTCGTCCGGCCCGGGCCGGCGTCGCCACCGGTCCAGCTGCGCGTGCTCGGTCAGCGAGATCAGCGTCTCGCGCACCGAGAGCCGCACCCGCGGGTCGCAGTTCACGACCGGCACCTCCGGCGCGATGCCCATCCCGTGGATGATCGCCTTCACGTCCGACCGGACGGAGGCGTGCACGTTGTTCAGCGCCAGCACGTACGGGATCCGGTGGTCCTCGAAGTACCGCATGGCGTCCACGGAGTCCGCGGGCCGCATCACGTCGAATAACACCACGGCGCCGACCGCGCCGCGCACGACGTCGTTCCAGCCGGCGCGCGGGTCCTGCCACTGCGGGGCCACGAACAGGTGCAGTGCCAGGCCGGGGTCGAGCCACACCCGGCCGAACTGGATGCGCACCAGCTCGGTCACGGCACCAGCGCGCTCCGGTGGGAGCGCTGTCATCGTCAGGAGATCGTTCTCCACGATGGACCTGATGAAGGTGCTCTTGCCGACGCCGAAGCCACCCGCGACGACAACTTTGGCCGAGGTCAGCTCCCGACCGGGCGGCCCTGGGGGCCCGAAGTCGGGAAATCTAGAGCCGACGTAGTCCACTCAGCACTCTCTCCATCAACCCGAGGTCCGGCGTGTCACCGCCCGCGGAAACAGTCTGGTGCACGTCCACCAGACCTCGTTCCGCCATGTCGCCGAGCAACACCTTCACGACTCCCAGCGGGAGGCGCATCAGTGCGGCCACCTCCGCGACGGATCGCGGCGAGCGGCACAGCTCGACGACGTGTTGGTGCTCAGCCTGCAAGATACCCGCAGACTGCCGACTCTGATCATTGGCGGAGACGAGTGTCTCGATCTCGAGGTTGATGTTCGACCGTGTGCGCCCGCCTGTCCAGGCATACGCACGCACGATCGAGGCGTCCGGAGCATCCGCTGGCGGATACTCGAAGACCGGTGTTTCTTCTTGCGGTACAACGGGAGTTTCTTCCCGCGCGGGCACCGGGGACGCGGTGCGCGATCGCCTTCGGCCCGAGTCCAGGGTGAACCCGTTCATCAGGTCGGCGAACGTCTGCTCGGCGGGCGATTCAGCCCGCCTGCGTCGTCGGTGCGCGTCAGCGGCCGAACTCATGATCACCTCACGCTGTGCAGCTGCGCTCGCAGTTCGGGGGTGAGGATCTGGCCCACCTGGTCGACCACCACGGTCATCTCGTAGGCCACTTGGCCGACATCACTGTCGGGGGCGGCGAGAACCGCCAAACAAGACCCGTCTCGAATGGACATGAGGAGCATGATCCCGTAGTCCATCTCGATCACGGTGCGCAACACTCCGCCGCCTTCAAAACAACGCGAAGCACTCATCGTCAACGAGTTGACGCCCGCGGCGATCGCGGCGAGCTGCTCGGCGCGGTCCGGCGGCAGACCTGTCGATTTGGTCAGCAGAAGACCGTCCACCGAGATGACGATCGCGTGGGCGACTCCTGGAACGCGGTCGGTGAAGTTCGTGATGAGCCAGCCGAACTGGTCCACCTGACGCGACTGAGGCGTGCTCATGCCTTCTCCCCGTTCCACTGGCCGTTCCCCTGGCCGTTTCCACTCCCGTTGCTGCCCAGCGGGGTCTGGCGGATACCCGTCTGGTAGCTGGTGAGAAAGCCTCGTGCTCGTTCCGGATCGCGCTTCGGCCCGGTTGGTGCGGGTCGCGAGCCGTTCTCCGGACGTTCCGCGAGGTCGGGGAGCAGATTCTTACGCGGAGCGCGTTTCGGCAACCCGGCATCCGTCTCACCGGCGTCCGTCGCGGGGTCGCCCGCCTGTTCCCAGACCGTGCCAGAGCCCTTCTTGCCGAACCAGGATGCCGCTACCGTCGGTGACGGTCCAGGTCGGGGCGCCGGTGTCGAATGATCACCGTTGACCGATTCGTCCGCGGCGGCACCGCCGGCGAACCAGGAAGACGTTGTCTCAACAGGTGTTGCCTGTGTCTCAACTGGCTCCGCCGGGACCTGGTCGACCGGCTCGGCGGGAGCGTGCCGGGGCTGTCGCTGGGGCAACGACTCCTCGATCGCCGCGCCGCGGAACGAGGTCCATTCGGCCGACTCGCGCGGGTGCTCGATGGCGGGGGCGGGCACCGGTGGGGGCGCCAGGTTCGGGGTCTTCACGACCACGTGCGGCTGCTTCAGCGCCTGCTTCGGCTGGGCCTGCTTGGGCTGGGGCAGCGCGGCGTGCCGCGGCTGCGCGGGCGCGCCTTCGTCGTCGTTCGTGCGGACGAGCTCTGACGGCACGAGCACGAACGCGCGCAGGCCCTCCCGTCCCTCGCCGGCCGCGCGCAGGCGCACGGTGATCCCGTGGCGGGCAGCGAGACGGCCGACGACGAACAGGCCCATCTGGCGGGAGACCGGCACGTCGTCCTCGGTACCGGAGGAGAGCCGCTGGTTGGCCTCGGTCAGCTCGGCGGGCCCCATGCTGATGCCCTGGTCGGCGACCTCGACCAGCACGGAACCCTGCTGGTCGATCCGCGACCCGATCATGACCTGGGTGCTGGGCGCGGAGAACGCGGTGGCGTTGTCCAGCAGCTCCGCCACGAGGCGGACGAGGTCGCTGGCCGCGTAGCCGACGATCTCCACGGATGGCGTCGACTTCACCACGACGCGCTGGTAGTGCTCGATCTCCGACGCGGCGGCGCGCAGCACGTCGGCCAGCGGGACGGGCTGGTGGAACCGGCGGGCGACGTCGGTGCCCGACAGCACCATCAGGTTCTCGTTGTTGCGGCGCATGCGCGTCGCGAGGTGGTCGAGCTTGAAGAGGTTGGCGAGCTGCTCGGGGTTCTCCTCGTGGCGCTCGAGCTCCTCCATGAGCTTGAGCTGCCGTTCGACGAGGCCCTGCGAGCGGCGCGACAGGTTGACGAAGATGTTCTTCATGCCCGACCGCAGCGTCGACTGCTCGACGGCGGACCGGATCGCCTGCTCGTGCACCGCGTCGAACGCGCGCGCCAGCTGGCCGAACTCCTCGGTGGTGTGCACGGGCACCGGTTCGATCTCGGTGTCCGGCTTCTGGTCGGCGCGGATCGCGGCGACGATCTCCGGCAGGTGGTGGTGCGCCACGTCGAGCGCGGAGTGCCGCAGCTCGGACAGCGAGCGCAGCAGGTAACGGCCGATGACGAAACCCAGCGTCACGGCGATGATCAGCATCGCCAGCAGGATGACCGCGGCGGCACCGGCCTTGTTGGAGGTGGTGTCCTGCAGCACGGCGGCCGAGGTCGCGAGCTCTTCCTGCAGCTGGCGGACGACCTGCTCCATCAGGCGGGCGGTCGTGCCCGACGCCTTGTTCCAGTCCTCGACGGCGATGCCGAACGACGGCGGGGGCTTCGGCTGGCCGGGACGGGTCGTCACCGGCGTCCCGTCGGGCTGGGTGAGCGCGCGTTCCACCAGGGCGGTCCGGTTCGCGACGACGGCACCGGTCACGGTCTGCTCGTAGTCGCGGCGCTGCTGGAGCGTGGCGATGGCCTGGAAGTCGTTCAGGCGGTCCTGCAGGCGGATGTCGGACTGCTCCAGCGTGCGGACCTCGGGGGCGAGCAGCTTGGCCCGGCCGATCCCGGCTAACACGATCGCGTGCTGCTGGGAGACCTGCTCCTGCGCGATGACCATGTTGTGCAGCGCAAGCGCCGTGCCCGAGATGGCCTGGTCGCCGAACTGGCTGACGAGCGCCTGTTCGAAGTCCAGCAACGACTTCACCACACCGCTGTAGCCGGCGGTGCCACCGGACGGGTCGCCGCCGTCGCCGCCGGTCGCGACCTTCTCCCGCAGGCTCTTCAGCGTCTCGAGCTGGCCACCGAGCTCGACGTACCGGTTGCGGGCGACGTCGCTCAGACCGCCGGTGCGGTCGACGCGGCGGCGCACGGTCGCGGCGGCGTTGTCCGTGGCGCTGATCTGGTTCTGGTAGGCGCCGACACCGGAGCCGCTGGTCGCGCTCTGCGCGGCGAGGGTGCGTTCCTGCTGGACGCTCGAGATCAGGGGCGCGAGATCAGCTCGCAGCCGCACCAGACCCTGCATCTGCACGTACGAGTTCGACCGGTCGACGTAACCGGAGATCTGCAGCGCGCCCGCGCCGACGGCCACCGCCACCGGCACCACCAGCACGACTCCGAGCTTGACCGGCAGGCGCCAGTTGCGCCAGTCGCTGATCTTTCTCCACTCGACATTCACGAAATGATCCCCAAGGCGCGCTCGAAGTGCCCCACTATCGGCTACCTCCTGGCCTGGTGAATCTCCGCGAGTTGAGACCCCGCAGCTCGATATCTAGATCAGCCGTATCGGGTGTTAGCGGATAGTAGGCCAGAGAGCGTGCAGCGACAACGACCTGGGGCGTGCACGATCGATCACCCAGTGTGACGACCGACCTTTTGGGGTGGTCCTGCAGGTTCGAGGGATTGACTCGCCGCCACGCGTGGTTACGCTGACGCCCTCCATCCCCGGTCCGGTCGCGGCCTCCGCGCGTGCGCTCGCCGGGTACTCCCCGTAACGAATGCGAGCGGTTGATGACGAAGGCGCTGCCCGCCGTGTCACGCCCGGCCCCGACCGGATTCGCGTCCTTTGAAGACCCACATCACTCATTGCTGATCGATGGTGACGGTGAGCCTGATTTCGGTGCCATCCAAACGAGTGACGAATTCCTTCAGCTGAAGCGGCGAGTGACGCGATTCATTCTTCCCGCGACGCTGCTGTTCCTCGCTTGGTATGTCACGTTTGTATTGCTTTCGGCTTACGCCGCCGACTTCATGAGCACTCCGGTGTTCGGAACGGTGAACGTCGGGCTGACGATGGGATTCCTCCAGTTCGTCACGACCATCATCATCACGATGGCGTACGCCCGTTACTCCAAGAGGACGCTCGACCCGCAGGTGGAGAAAGTGCGCGCGCTCGCAGAAACCGATGAGGAGCTCGCGTGACCGGGGCGAACACCGCGATCAACCTGTCCGTCTTCGGCATCTTCGTGCTGCTGACGCTGTACATCGTGTATCGCGCTTCGACGCGGAACGTCAGCGCCTCGGATTACTACGCGGCGGGCAGCAGCTTCACCGGCACGCAGAACGGCATCGCCCTGTCGGGTGACTTCCTCTCGGCCGCGTCGTTCCTGGGCATCTCCGGTGCCATCGCCGTGAACGGCTACGACGGCTTCCTCTACTCCATCGGGTGGGTCGTCGCCTGGCTGATCGGCCTGATGCTCATCGCGGAACGGCTGCGCAACACCGGCCGCTACACGATGGGCGACGTCATGGCGTTCCGCATGCGCCAGCGCCCCGTGCGCGCGGCCGCGGCGAACGCGACGCTCGTGATCTCGCTCTTCTACATGATCGCGCAGATGGCCGGCGCCGGCGGCCTGATGGCGCTGCTGCTGGACGTGCACAGCGCCGTGGGCCAGGCCATCATCATCGCCGTCGTCGGCATCGTCATGGTGCTGTACGTGCTGGTCGGCGGTATGAAGGGCACCACGTGGGTGCAGATCATCAAGGCGATCCTGCTGCTCCTGTCCGTCTCGCTGCTGACGATCTTCCTGATCGGCAAGTTCGGCTTCGACATGTCCGCGATGCTCGACCGCGCGACCCAGAGGTCACCGCTGGGCGAGGCCGTTCTCTCGCCAGGTGTGAAGTACGGCGCCACGGACCTGTCGAAGATCGACTTCCTGTCGCTGGCGCTGGCGCTGGTGCTCGGCACCGCGTCCCTGCCCCACGTGCTGATGCGCTTCTACACGGTGCCGAACGCGCGTGAGGCGCGGAAGTCGGTCGTGTGGGCGACGTGGATGATGGCGATCTTCTACTCCTGCACCCTGGTCATCGGCTTCGGCGCGATGGCCCTGGTCGGCACCGACAAGATCACCGGCGCGCCCGGTGGCGAGAACTCGGCGGCCCCGCTGCTCGCGTTCCAGGTCGGCGGCACCGTGCTGCTGGGCATCGTGTGCGCGGTGGCGTTCGCCACGATCCTCGCCGTGGTCGCGGGCCTGACCCTGACGGCCTCCGCGTCGTTCGCGCACGACGTCTACGCGAACGTCATCAAGCACGGTGAGGCGAACCCGCGCGACGAGGTGAAGGTCGCCCGCATCACGGCCGTCTGCGTCGGCGTGCTCGCGATCGTCGGCGGTATCGCGGCCAACGGTCAGAACGTGGCGTTCCTGGTCGCGCTGGCCTTCGCGCTGGCGGCGTCGGCCAACCTGCCGACGCTGCTGTACTCGATGTTCTGGAAGCGCTTCAACACGCGCGGCACGTTGTGGAGCATCTACGGCGGCCTCACGTCGTGCGTGCTGCTCATCGTGTTCTCCCCGGCCATCTCGGGCTCGAAGTCGTCGGTGTTCCCCGACGCCGACTTCGCGATCTTCCCGCTCTCGAACCCCGGCATCGTGTCGATCCCGCTGTCGTTCCTGGCCGGGTTCCTGGGCACGATCCTGAGCAAGGAGCCCGCGGACGCGGACAAGCAGTCCGAGATGGAGGTCCGCGGGCTCACCGGCATCGGCTCAGGCCTGCGCTAGGAGACCGGTCACCGCTTCGTTGAACTCGTCCGGGCGTTCCAGGTTCGGCATGTGCGCGGCGCCGTCGACCACGACCAGCGTCGAGCCTGGAACCCGCTCGTGCATGTACTCCGCGTCGGAGATCGGCGTGTACTCGTCGTCGCTGCCCACCACGACGAGGGTCGGTACGGCGATGGTGCCGAGTAGGTCGGTGTAGTCGGGGCGTTCGGCGCGACCGCGCAGTGCCGCCGCCGCGCCTTCCGCCGGGGCGTTGTGCATCATCGCGGACACGTGCTCGGCGACGGCGGGATCGCTGTGCGGTGCCACCATCTTCCACAGCACCTCGGTGGCGTAGCCGGACATGCCCTCGCGCAGCAGCCGGTCCGCCATGTCGTTGCGGTTCCGGTGGCCCTGCGGCGTTTCCCCTTGGGCGAACGTATCCGCGAGCAGCAGACCCCTGATCCGCTCGCCGAACAGGCGCTGGCACTCGAGGACGATCTGCCCGCCCATCGACAGGCCGCCGAGCACGAACCGGCCGACGCCGAGGTGGTCCAGCAGCCCGGCGATGTCCCGCGCGAACACCGACAACGGCGTGATGCCCGGAACGACCGTGGTCTCGCCGTACCCGCGCAGGTCCGCCACGATCACGCGCCAGCCGGCGGCACTGAAGTGCTCGGTCTGCGGGCGCCACATCGTGCGGTCGAACGGGTGGCCGTGCACCAGGACCAGCACGTCGTCGCCGGTGCCTTCGTCGTCGTAGCCGATGGTGATGCCGTTCACGGCAGCCCTCATCGAGACGCCGCCGCCTGGATCGCCGTGCTCAGCCGGGCCGCGGCCTCGGCGCCGGTGTGCTTGAAGCCGAGCGTGGGCTCGGTCAGCTCCAGTTCCAGCAGCAACGGTTCGCCGTTCTCGCCTTCGACCACGTCGACCCGTGCGTAGAGGAAGTCCTTGCGCTGCAACGCGAGCAGCTCGGCCGCCACGTCGAGGACCTGGCGCGCGAGCTCGACCTGGGCCGTCGTCGGTTCGATGCCGCCCAGCTTCTCCACGACGTACAGCCCGGTGTCGGACTCGGCGAGGCCGCCCGCCAGCATCGGTCCTTTGTGGAACGAGTGGGAGTACTCGCCGGCGAAGAACACCAGCGCGGTCTCGCCGTGAGTATCCACATTGGACTGGTAGGGCTGCACGAGGGCGGGCACGCCGAGCGAACGCAGGTGGGCCAGCGCCTCGGCGTGGTCGCTGAAGCGGCCGACCCCGCGCGAACCCGCGCCGATCGTCGGCTTCACCACGAACTCGCCGTCCGGGAAGACCGGGTCGTCGCCCGGTTGCACGAGCGCGGTCGGCACGACGGCGACGCCGTGTGCGGCGAGCTCGACCAGGTAGGACTTGTCGGTGTTCCAGCGGACCACCCGCACCGGGTTCGCCAGCGCCGGCGTGCGGTCGCACCAGGCCAGGAACTCGTCGAGGCGGTCGGTGTAGTCCCAGGTGACGCGCAGCACCACGAGATCGGCATCGATGTCGGCGCCCCAGCTCGCCCACGCGACGTCCACTCCGTCGCCGGCCAGAGCGTCGAACAGCGCGTCGTCGTCACCGTCGCCCGCGGGTAGTGCGTCACAGGTCGCGAGCACGACCTTCACGACTGCATCGTGGCCATCTTGCGGCGGTGCGCGAAGCCGATCTGCGTGGCGGCCGTGGTCTCGCGGTCCCACTCGGCCTGTTCGACGTTCGCGGCGGCCTCGACGGCCTTGGTGGCGGACTCGACGTCCTTGGCCATGACGTCGCCCATCGCGCCGTCCGCGCCGACCAGCACGATCCGCGCGCCGGCCCGGCCGATCGGCTCGACGACGGCCCTGACCGCCGTGCCCGGCTTGCCGTGGGCCTTCACGAACTCGGCGATGCGCTTCTGAATGGTTTGATCAGACACCCCCACACTGTAAAACCAGCGAGTAGTTTCGGTCGGGTGACCACCGACACGCTCACAACCTTCCTCTCGTGGTACTTCGACAACCACCCGGCGCACGCTGCGCAAGTCGGCTCACTCGAGCACTACTCGACTTTCGGGGACTTCTCCGCCGGTGCGTTCGAGCAGCGGGCCAGGGAGAAGGGCGCGTGGCTGGCGCGGCTGGAGCCGTTGCCGACGTCGGTGGACCGCGATCTCGCGCTGTCGGTGCTGCGCGGCGCGCTCGCGCTGGAAGCGTGGCCGTCCTGGCGGCGCGACCCGCACGAGTACTCCGGGATGGTCTTCTTCGGACTGCTCTCGCCGTTCCTGCACCGGTTGCTGCCTGAGGAAGAACTCGTCGCCGCCGCGATCGCGAAGCTGCGCGAGGTGCCGGCGGTGTTCGCCAACGCCGAGGCGAACCTGGACGCGTCGCTCGCGTCGCCGCTGGTCGTGCAACGGGCGCTCGGGCAGGTCCGGACAGGACGGTCGTTCCTGCTGGAGTCGTTGCCGCTGGAGGTGTCCTCACCGGACCTGCGCGCCCGGCTGGCGGAGGCCGCCGTGCCCGCAGCCGAGGCGTTCGATCGGCACGCCGTGTTCCTGGACGACCTCGCCGCGCGGGCGACGGGTGACTGGCGGATGGGCGAGAAGCTCTACTCGACCCTGTTGCAGGACAAGGAACTGCTCGGCTACGGCGCGCCCGAACTGCACCAGCGCGGGCAGAACGCCTACACCGAACTGGAAGCGGAACTGATCGAGCTCGCGGGGTCCCCGGACTGGCGCGCGGTGATGAGCTCGCTGCAGGACGACCACCCGCCGACCCTGGAGGCGATGCGGGCGGAGTACGAGGCGGAGACCTCCCGGGCCCGCGCGGCGCTGGTCGAGCACTCGCTCGTGACGCTGCCCGACGGCGAGGAATGCCGCGTGGTGCCGTCGCCGCCGTTCCAGCAGACGATCCTGTCGGTGGCGAGCTACCTGGGCCCGCCCCCGCTGACGTCCGGGCGGGTCGGCTACTTCTTCGTACCGTTCACCCCGCCCGGCGCCACGGCCGAGCAGGTCACGCACCGCCTGCGCACCAACGCGCGCTCACAGCTGCCGACGATCTCGGTGCACGAGGCCTACCCAGGTCACCACTGGCACCTGGCGTGGGTGGCGGCGCAGGGGTCCTCGCACCCGTTGCGGAAGGTGTTCCGCACCTCGTACTTCTCCGAGGGCTGGGCGCTGTACGCCGAAAAGCTGCTGCGCTCGGTCGGCTACTACAAGACGACGGGCGCGCTGATGGGCCACGTCGAGGCGCGGCTGTTCCGCGCGGCGCGGATGGTGGTCGACACGGCGCTGCACTGCGGCGACATGACACCGGACGAGGCCGAGGCGTTCATGCTGGCGCGCACGGCGCTGACGCCGGGCACCGCGGCGGGCGAGGTCAAGCGGTACTGCGCGTGGCCGACGCAGGCGCCGTCGTACCTGACCGGGGCGTTGGAGATCGACCAGATCCGCGACGACTACCTCGCGGCCGGGCTGGGGTCGTTGCGCGAGTTCCACGACCGGATTGCCGGGTCAGGCGCACTGCCGCTGGGGCTGGCGCGCCGCGTGGCGCTGGGCGAGGAGTGAGGGCATCGGGATCAGGGCCGCGACGACGTAACCGATCGCGGCCAGGCTCGCGGTCGTCGTGTCGCCGATGCGGGCTGCGATCAGCGGTGCGGTGACGGCTCCGAGCGGGATGGCGAGATAGGAGCCGAACTCGTCGTAGGCGGCGACGCGGGACAGCATGCGGTTCGGGATGTCGCGTTGCAGCGCGGTCTCCCAGGAGATCGCGAACGCAGCCATGCCCATGCCTTCGACGAACGCGATGACGGCGAGGGTCGGTGTGTTCGCTTCGAGCCCCAGTGCAAGCAGCGGAAGGGCTGCGACGAGCGTGACGAGCTGGCCGAGCCACAGCGGGACCGTCCTCGTCCGGTAGAGGATCAACGTCATCAGCGCGAGGCCCGCGCCGGACGCGCTCAGCACCACGCCCCACTCGAACTCGCCGATGGTCCGTTTCGCGATCGCCAGGCCGAGAACGGTCCACACGCCGGTGTAGATGGCGTTGGTGAGACAGAAGGAAACGACGACCGTCCACACCCAGCTCGTGCCGCGGAAGGTCTCCCAGCCCTCCTCGAGGTTGTTCCTGAGGCTGGTCTTCGCCGCCTTGCCCGGCAGGCGGAGTTTCGCGTAGAGGACGGCGGCGACCAGGAAGGTGGCGGCGTCGAACGCGAGGGCCCAGCCCGCGCCGACCGTGGCGGCCAGCAGACCGGCGACGGCCGGACCGACCAGCGTGCTGCCGAAGCGGGCGGCGCTGAGCAGCGAGTTCGCCTTCTGCAGGCGGTCGGGCTCCACGATCTCGGGCAGGACGCCGCGCGCTGCCGGTGAGGTGAAGGCACCGAACGCGCCCTGGACCGCCTGCAGGGCCAGAAGCAGGCCCAGGTGGAAGTTGCCGGTCAGGAGCGAGACGGCGGCAGCGGCCTGCGCGATCCCCGAGCCGACGTGGGAGACCGTCAGCACGGCCGACCTGCTGAACCGGTCCGCGGTCGAGCCCCCGATCAGCACCAGCCCCAGGTACGGCACCAGGCGGGCGGCGAGCACGAGGCCCGAGTCCAGCGCACTTCCGTGGTCGAGGACCGCGAACGGCAGTGCGACCACCGCCATGGCGCTGCCCAGCAGTGAGATGGCCCGTGCGGAGCAGAACCAGCCGAACGCCCCCATGCTGGCGACCGTAACGGTTCTCAGTGGGTGAGAGCGGGAACATCCCGGTCGCGACCCGGGTTGACCGGGTTGAGTCGATCAAGGAGGACAGATGCCCAAGGCAGTGGTGGTGCGTGCAGCGGGTGGCCCGGAGGTCTGCGAGTACTCCGAGGTGCCGGCGCCCGCGCCCGGTGACGGGGAGCTGCTGGTGCGGGTCGGCGCGGCCGGCGTCAACTACATCGACACCTACCAGCGCAGCGGCCTCTACTCGATCCCGCTGCCCTCCGCGCTGGGCCTCGAGGGTGCCGGTGAGGTCGTGGTGTCGAACTCCCCCGACTTCGCGGTGGGCGACCGGGTGGCGTGGATGTCCGTCCTGGGCAGCTACGCGTCCGAGGTCGTGGTGCCCGCGTCGGCCGCGGTGAAGGTGCCGGACGGGCTGGACGTCGAGCTCGCCGCGGCCTCGTTGCTGCAGGGCATCACCGCGCACTACCTGACGCACTCGACCTACGTCGTCAAGGAAGGCGACCGGGTGCTCGTGCACGCGGCGGCGGGCGGGGTCGGGCTGTTGCTGACCCAGTGGGCCAAGTCGAAGGGTGCCTTCGTCGTCGGGACCGTGTCGACGGAGGAGAAGGAGGCGCTGGCCCGGGAGGCCGGTGCGGACCAGGTGCTGCGGTACGGGGACTTCTCGTCGCAGATCGAGAAGGTCGACGTCGTGTACGACGGGGTCGGCGCGGACACGTTCGACCAGTCTTTGGCGTCGTTGAAGCCGCGCGGTCTGCTGGCGCTGTTCGGGGCGTCGTCCGGGCCGGTGCCGCCGGTCGACCCGCAGCGGCTCAACGCGGCCGGGTCGGTGTACCTGACGCGGCCGTCCACCGGGGCGTACCTGCTCGACCGGGCGGAGTTCGAGTGGCGGGCCGCCGACCTGTTCTCGGCGATCGTCGACGGGACGCTGAACATCCGCATCGGTGGCCGGTACAAGCTGGAGGAGGCGGCGCAGGCGCACACCGACCTGCAGTCGCGCCGCACCACCGGAAAGCTCCTGCTGCTGCCGTGATTCGCTGACGACCCCCGGCACGCGTGCCGGGGGTCGCTGCGACACGCTTACGCGGCCGGGGTGACCTTCACGCCGTCGATCACGAAGACGAGCGTCTCGTTGGGCTTGATGCCCTGACCGCCCTGGCCGTAGCCCTTGGCCGGCGGCACGACGAGCAGCCGGCGGCCCTTCTCCTTGAGGCCGACGATGCCCTCGTTCCAGCCGTCGATGACCGGCGCCTGACCGACGTTCTCGACGTCGAACGGCTGCCCGCGTTCGAACGAGCTGTCCAGCACCTTCTTGTCCGAGAACGTGGTGAGCTGGTAGTTGACCGTGGCCGTCGTGCCCGCCTTCACCTCGGCGCCGGTGCCGGGCGTCAGGTCCTTGATGATGAGCTCGTCGGTGGGCTTGCAGGCCGGGATCTCGACCTTGGGCGCCTTACCGAAATCGCCGGTGACCTTGAAGTCCTCGGCCTTGCAGGGGGTCGACGGCGCCGCAGCCCCGGTGGAGGGCTGGGCCGAGCTGCCGCAGCCCGCGAGGCCGGTGGCAGCCGCCAGCGCGACGGACGCGATGAGCAGGACATTACGCATGGTGGGTGAGAGTATTCGGGGGCGTGTTAGCGGCGTGTAGCAGGTCGGTGGCTGGGGGCGAACCGCATCCGTCCAGCGGCACTCGCGCGGGCGCACCCGGCGCAGTACTCGACGACTCCGACCGGGCTAAGACACCCGCGGTGGCTGCGTTCGGGTGGCCGGGTCACCCTCATCCGACACGTTCGGGGTGAGCCGCGACAGGGCGTCACCAAAGTGCACGAGTGCGGGCCGGCGACTGGGCCCACGGGCGGTTATTCCGGTTCTAAATGTCGCACGAATAGCAGCTTCCTTATCTTTTGACCGACGCGTACAGTAACTCCGCGCAGTTGATCGGACACCGACCGCATTCGTCCGATCGGGTAGCGGCCAATGAGGTGATCCAGGAGGTGGCACACGTGTCCGCGGAGGCCGGAGGCATCCGCAGCAACCTGATCCAGGAGTTGTTCTGGACTCGGACCGGGTTGCTCCTCCTCATACTCGTCGTCACCTCCGGTGCGTCGCTGGCCATTTCCAGTCAAATGGATTCCGGGGCACCGAGAAACTTCCTGACGGCAGTGGGCACGGGCACGCTCATTTCGGCGGTCGTGACCTTCACGCAGACGCTGATCACCTCGCGATCCGCACAACGGGCACTTCTCCAGCCGGTCATCGACGAGAGTCGCAAGGCGCTCAAAGAACTGTCGGAGGAGTACCGGGCACTGGATCGGGAGTTCTTCCCCAGCCACGTGTTCGAGCCGACGGCCGGGCCGGATCCGATGTTCAACCAGCTCATGATGCAGGACCTGGAGCGGACGCGGCTGTACTGCTTCCGCGGGTTCGCCGGCCGGTACGCGGCGGGGCGGGTGCTGCTCTCCCAGACGGAATGCGAGCTCAGGGCCGTGCTGGCGGATCCGCGCGACGACAACGCGATCAGCGGCCGGGCGCGCTACCTGCTGCGCAACGAGGGTGTGGACGGTGATTACGACGAGATCCAGGGCCGGCTCAAGGAGCAGATCGGCATCGGGCTCGTCGGCCTTTACGCGGCGCGCAGCCGGTGCAGCCGGATCGACGTCACCATCGTGTCGGACCCGCCGCTCGACCGGCTCGAGCTGTTCGACGACTCGGCCTGGCTGACGCTCTACAGCAACACCGCCGGAGTGCTGAGGCCCTATCCGCGGACCCTCCGGTTCACCGAGAGCTCGTTCCTGTACTCGATGGAACGCGCCGAGTTCCTGCGGATCAGCAATTCCAAGGCCGGGTACCACTTCGTCATCACACCGGGAACTTCGCGCAACGACTTCCTGGCGTTGTTCGAGAAGATCACCGGCGAAACACTGTCGAACGACGGGTACGGAGAACTCGAAGAGAAGTTCCACACATTCCGCCGCGAATTCTCTGCTTCCGCTCAGTTGAGGAGCTGATCGATCTTGCTAGCCGAGTTCACCGGGTTGTCCGCGCTCGAGGAGCTCGCCGCTCGGGTCAAGTGCGCCGAATTTCCGGTCGTGGACCATTGGACCGACGTCGGCGAGTGGTTTCGCGAGTGGGCGGCCCGGCCGGAGCTGCGCAAGGAGCTCCGCGCCTACATCGACGGGCTCACCCCGCAGCAGGCGACCTGGGTCATCGCGCATTCCCGCGAGACGACGACGCACTTCGCGTGGTGCTTGAGGGATGAACCGGACGAACCGTTCACCTTCTGGCTGCACGAGTACAAACCGCTCGCGGACTGGCGGACCGGCTACGCGGACTCCGTCCACAACCACCGGTACCACTTCTGCACCACCATCCTGAGCGGCGCGTACCTGCACGAACGCTTCGACGCCCGGCTCGGCATCGGCGGCAGGACGATCGTCGCCACCGAGCTCACGAACCGCACCCAGTGCGGTGAGGGCACCACCGGGACGTTGCTCGCGCACGAGTTCCACCGCATCCCGCGCGCGGCGGAGGGGACCAAGACTTTCCTGGTCAAGTCCCGTGCCGTCACGCCGTGGAGCCTCAGCTACGACCCGGACACCGGGCTCAGCCACCGGCACGTGCCGGTCGAGGAACGACTGGAGGATCTGACGAACAACCTCTAAAGCCGCCGCAACACGCCTACCATCAGCCCACCCGGTGGGAAGGGCTGATGATGCGTACGCGCACAACGATTCCTAGATCTGTGATCGCGGACGTGGAGCAGCGCGTGAAGCGGCTGTGCGAGGACCTGGCCGCGAAGCTGCAGTTCCACGGCTGGCACCACGTGAGCTTCGTCCGCGACAAGTCGGTGCACTTCGCCGAGCGCAACGGCGCGGCGAAGGACGTCGTCGAGGTCGCCGCGCTCGTGCACGACCTCAACTACATGGTCCGGCGCAACTCGCTGCCGACCGACGGCGAGGCGCTGCGCAGGAAGACCCTGTTCGTCGCGGGTGTCAGCATCGGCGACATCGAGTGGATCGAACGCATCGTCGTCGAGGCCGAGATGCGCACCCGCGGCCGCGACATCTCGCTCGAGGCGCAGGCCCTGTCCGACGCGGACACGCTGTTCAAGGCGCTGCCCGTGACGCCGGTCGTGCTGGCGCACAAGTACCTGCAGGAGAACGGCATCACGCTCAGAGAGCTCGCGCACAAGATCGTGGGCGAGCAGGTGGGCAAAGCCGACCAGGGCTACTACTTTTACGATGCGGAGGCCGCCGCGACCTACACCAAGTGGGCCGAGGCGAACCTCTCGTTGTGGCAGTGCATCGTCGAATCCCTCGACGACCCGTGCGTCGAGGACCTGCTGACCAAGGTGGCGTCCTGAGCACGTTCTTCATCAACAACGGCGAATCCCGCAACGGCGACTCAGTCCCGGCAGGCGACTACGACGCCCGCGAAGCAGTCGCCGTCTGGCACGAGCTGTTCACCGGTGTGTGGGAGCCGCTGCCGGAACACGACGTGTTCGAGCTGCCCGAAGGGCTCGTCGCGCAGCTGGTCAAGGCCGATCCGGCCCGCATGCACGACGTGGCGCTGACGTGGGCACCCCAGGCCGACATGGGCTTCCACGAGGCGTTCGCGCATCTCAGCGCGTTGTCGGGCCTCGCACGCACAGCGGTGAGCCGCGCGCACGGCGTCTACCTGGAGATCACCTGAGGCGCAGGTCCGCGCCGGCGTGCAGGGTGTAGGCGAGGCCCATGACGTTGCCGCGGCCGAGCATCTCCCAGCGGGTGCGGCGCAACGCCTCCCCCGCGCTCATCCCCTCGGCCAGCGCGGCCAGCAGCAGCCCGCTCACCCAGCCCGCCATGCCCTGGTCGACGGGCACCTCCGGGCAGATCACGCCCGCGGCGCCCGCCTGGTTCACGAAACCGTCCACGAGGTCCGCCGCCGGTGACGTCGTCACCACCAGCGGCCGGTGCTGCCAGCCCTCGATCTCCACGGGCTGAAGGACACCCTCGTCGTAGACCAGGTGCACGACGTCCGCGCTCATGTCCGGCAGCGCGGGTCCCAGTTCCGCCGGACTGACGTACGCGGACGAGATGGACTCGGGCGGCAGGAACGACATCAGCTCTGCCACGTGCCGCTGGGTGAGCGCCCGGTCCAGCCCGGGATCGACGGCCAGCGCCACCTCGACCGGGCGGGAGCGCGGCGGCACCTCCCGCACCAGCGGACCCGCCGGCTGCTCCAGCACCCTCGACAGTCCCCAGAAACCGAAGGGGCACAACACGTTCCCGCTGTGATCCGGTTCCGGGCAGCGCGGCGGCACCACTCCCCCGGCACCGAACGGCCCGAACCGCTGCACCGACGGGCACACCCGGTACGGCCCGTCGGTGAACGGCTGGTCGTACACCAGCGCCCACGGCACGCGCGTCGGCCCGAGCACCGTCACCACGGCGCCCGGCGGGATCGCCGCGCCGTCCGGGAACAGCCGCGAGTAAAGGGCGGCACCCCGCACCGCCAATGCCGCGAGGTCCGCGCAGAACGCCGGGATCTCCTTGCCGTACCAGTGATCCAGCCCGGACACCCGCGGTGGTTCGCAGTCGACCTTCACGCTGATCCAGGCGAGGTCGGCACCGATCGCCACCAGCGCCCGGTCGCCGAGCACCGTGATGGACGCGGCACGCGAGGCCAGCGGGCCGATGTCCGCGAACGTCCGCGACAGGCGGTGGCGCAACCGGGCCCGCGACTCACCCGCGCCGACCGGCAGCAGGACCTGCTGGACGTGCACCGGCGCCACGCCGTGGTAGATCACCAGCTCACCGCTCCACGGCACCGCCGCGTAGGGCGTGGTGACGTCGAAGCTGACCCACGGGCTCGCGCCGTCGGCCGGCAGCACGAACGGCTCGGCCTGCACCTCGCGCCCGGACATGCCGAGCACCGCCCGCAGCTCGAGGTCGCCGGGCAACCGGGCCGGGTGCGCACCGACGTGCACCCACACCTCGTAGTCCGCACCCGGCCGCAACGCCCCCGCCATGCCCTCGGTCGCACCGGGCAGCGCGACCACGACCTTGACCTCGCGATCGTGGTCGGGCTCTGGCGGTTCGGGCAGCGCGGTGTAGCTGACCATCCGCCGCCGCTCCAGCTCGCGGAACTGCCAGACGACGTCCTCGACCCGCCCCTCACCGGCGCCGCGGGGTACCGCCAGCACCACGTGCGGCGCGCTCCACCCGATCAGCACCGACGAGGGATCCACCCCGGCCACCCACGTGTGCGCGGCGGTGAAGAGCACGACCGGCCGCCCGAGCCCGCGCAGCGCCTGGACCACCGGACCCGTGTCCCAGGACCGCGTGTCGTGCAGCGCCACCAGCTCACCGGGGACGTCCGCGATCGGGGGCAGCGCCTGCGCCGACGGGAAATGCCTCAGGTCCAGAACGGCACACTTCAGCACCCGCACCCGCGTGGGGATCGCCGTGGTCGTCGTCTGTCCCACCGCGAGGCCCTGGCTGACCTGCGCCCAGCCGCCCGGATCGGTGATCACGACGAGCGAACAGGCGGGTGTCAGGGCGGCGACGAACTCCAGTGGCGAGCCTTCACCACCGGTGACGGTGAACTCAACGGACGTCACAGCCGTAGGCCAGGAGGTGCAGCTAGAACGGCCAGCCCAGCACCGGCAACCCGACCACCGCGTCCACGGCGAGACCGCAGAACACGAGCATCAGGTAGAGGTTCGACATGTGGAAGAACTTCATCGTGTTCGTGGAACCGCCGCGGCGCACGACGTTGTGCAGCTTGTGAGCGAAAACGGCGAACCACACGCCGGACAGAGCCGCCACGGCCACGTAGATCCACGAGGTGACCGGGGCCAGGGCGAGCGTGCAGACCACGGTGATCCAGCTGTAGATGACGATCTGCCGCGTCACCTGCTGAGCTGTGGCCACCACCGGCAGCATCGGCACGCCTGCTCGGGCGTAGTCCTCCTTGAACTTCATCGCGAGGGCCCAGGTGTGCGGCGGAGTCCAGAAGAAGATGACGCCGAACATGACCAGCGCGGGCCACTCGACGGTGCCCGTCACCGCCGTCCAGCCGATGATCACGGGCATGCAGCCCGCCATGCCGCCCCAGATGATGTTCTGCGAGGTGCGGCGCTTGAGGACGAGCGTGTAGACGAAGATGTAGAAGAGGATCGTGGCCACCGCGAACACGGCGGAGATCAGGTTCACGAAGAGCCCGAGGAACCCGAACGAGAACACACCGAGCGCGACGCCGAAGATCAGGGCGTTGCGCGGCGGGATGGTGTTCTGCGCGAGCGGCCGGGCCGTCGTCCGCTTCATGACCGCGTCGATGTCGGCGTCGACGAAGCAGTTGAGGGCATTTGCCGACCCCGCGGCGAGGGTGCCGCCGGTGAGCGTGCAGGCGATCAGCCACAGCGGCGGCAGGCCGTGCTGGGCGAGCAGCATCGCGGGGATCGTGGTGATCAGCAGGAGCTCGATGACCCGCGGCTTGGTGAGTGCCACGTAGGCGCCAACTACCTGGCGAGGCGACCTGGCGGGGGCCTCGAGGACGGCACTCATCGCGGGAACGCTCCTCGTGTTGAGACAGGTGTGAAAACCAGCGACTGATGGTAACCGCGCAAAGAATTCACAGCCCGTTCGGGTGCTGGTGTGCCTCGGCACACACCCGCCTGAGACCTTTCAGAGCAACATCTGAATCTCTCAGGACTAGGCTGGCCGGAGGACTGAGGGAGAGACGCGGGTCAGGCCTTTCGGGATCGATCAAGCCTGCCCGCCCTAGCGACAAGAGTGGAGCTGTAAGTCCGTGACCGTCACCGACGACATCACCCGGCTCACGAAGGCCGATCTGCCTGACGACTGGACGGAGCTCGACAAGCGCGCCGTCGACACCGCGCGGCTGCTCGCGGCGGATGCGGTGCAGAAGGTCGGCAACGGGCACCCCGGCACCGCGATGAGCCTCGCGCCGCTGGCCTACACGCTGTTCCAGCGCGTCCTGCGGCACGACCCCGCCGACCCGGACTGGATCGGCCGCGACCGGTTCGTGCTGTCCGCGGGCCACTCCAGCCTGACGCTGTACGTGCAGCTGTTCCTCTCCGGCTACGGCCTGGAGCTGGACGACCTGAAGGCGTTGCGCACGTGGGGTTCCCAGACCCCCGGCCACCCCGAGCACGGCCACACCAGGGGCGTCGAGATCACGACCGGCCCGCTGGGCTCCGGTCTCGCCTCCGCCGTCGGCATGGCCATGGCCGCCCGCCGCGAGCGCGGCCTGTTCGACCCGGACGCCGCGCCGGGCCAGAGCCCGTTCGACCACAGCATCTACGTGATCGCCTCCGACGGTGACATCGAGGAGGGCGTCACCTCCGAGGCCTCGTCGCTGGCCGGCACGCAGCAGCTCGGCAACCTGGTCGTCTTCTACGACGACAACAAGATCTCCATCGAGGACGACACGACGATCGCGCTGTCCGAGGACACCGCGAAGCGCTACGAGGCCTACGGCTGGCACGTCCAGGTCGTCGAGTCCGGCGAGAACGTCAAGGGCATCCTCGAGGCCGTCGAGAAGGCCAAGGCCGTCACCGACAAGCCCTCCTTCATCCTGCTGCGCACGATCATCGGCTACCCGGCGCCGACCAAGCAGAACACCGGTGCCGCGCACGGTGCCGCACTCGGCGCCGACGAGGTCAAGGCCACCAAGGAGATCCTCGGCTTCGACCCCGAGCAGACCTTCGAGGTCACCGACGAGGTCCTGGACCACACCCGCGAGGTCGTCAAGCGCGGCGAGCACGCCAAGGCGCAGTGGCAGTCCTCGTTCGACGAGTGGGCATCGGCCAACCCGGAGAACAAGAAGCTGCTGGACCGTCTCATCGCCCGTCAGCTGCCCGCGGGCTGGGCGGACGCGCTGCCGGTCTACCCGGTCGACGCCAAGGGCGTCCCGACCCGCAAGGCCTCCGGCGAGGTGATCAACGCGCTCGCCGGCGCGCTGCCCGAGCTGTGGGGCGGTTCCGCCGACCTGGCCGAGTCGAACCTGACGACCATCAAGGGCGCCAAGTCCTTCGGCCCTGAGTCGATCTCCACCGGCATGTGGAAGGCCGACCCGTACGGCCGCGTGCTGCACTTCGGTGTCCGCGAGCACGCGATGGGCGCGATCCTCAACGGCATCGCGCTGCACGGCCCGACCCGCCCGTTCGGCGGCACGTTCCTGGTGTTCTCCGACTACATGCGCCCGTCCGTGCGGCTCGCGGCGATCATGCAGGCGGCGGTCACCTACGTGTGGACGCACGACTCCATCGGTCTCGGCGAGGACGGCCCGACGCACCAGCCGATCGAGCACCTCGCGGCCCTGCGCGCGATCCCGGACTTCGCGGTCGTGCGCCCCGGCGACGGCAACGAGACCGCGTTCGCGTGGAAGGCCGTGCTGGAGCAGCTCGGCCCGGTCGGCCTCGCGCTGACCCGCCAGAACGTCCCGACGCTCGAGGGCACCTCGGCCGAGGGCGTGAAGCGCGGTGGTTACGTGCTCTTCGGTGACGAGAACCCGGAGATCGTGCTCATCGGCACCGGCTCCGAGCTGCAGATGGCGTACGAGGCTGGAAAGGTTCTGCAGGGCGAGGGCGTTGCAGTGCGTGTGGTCTCGATGCCTTCTCTCGACTGGTTCGAGAAGCAGGACGCCGAGTACCGCGAGTCGGTCATCCCGTCGTCGGTGAAGGCACGCGTCGCGGTCGAGGCCGGCATCGCACAGCCGTGGTACCGCCACGTCGGCGACGCGGGCGAGATCGTGTCGATCGAGCACTTCGGCGCCTCGGCCGACTACCAGACGTTGTTCAAGGAGTTCGGCTTCACGACGGAGAACGTCGTTGCCGCGGCGCGCCGTTCGCTGGAGCGAGTGAGGGGTAACAAGTGAGCAAGCCGCTTTTGGAAGCACTGTCCGGCGCGGGTGTCTCCATCTGGCTGGACGACCTGTCCCGTGAGCGTCTCACCAGCGGCAACCTGGACGAGCTGATCCGCGACTGGAACGTCGTCGGTGTCACGACGAACCCGACGATCTTCGCGGGCGCGTTGTCGAAGGGCGAGTCCTACGACGAGCAGGTGCGTGAGCTCGCCAACCGGGGTGCCGACACCGAGGCGACCATCCGCGAGGTCACCACGACGGACGTGCGCAACGCGTGCGACAAGTTCCGCGACATCTACAACTCGACCAACGGTGTGGACGGCCGCGTCTCCATCGAGGTCGACCCGCGCCTGGCGTTCGACACGGACAAGACCGTGGCCGAGGCGCAGGACCTGTGGAAGACCGTGGACCGGCCGAACCTGCTGGTGAAGATCCCGGCGACCGAGGCGGGCCTGCCGGCGATCACCAAGACGATCGCCGAGGGCATCTCCGTCAACGTCACGCTGATCTTCTCCACCGAGCGCTACCAGGCCGTCATGGACGCCTACCTCGCCGGCCTGGAGCAGGCCAAGGCGAACGGCCACGACCTGCGGTCGATCCACTCGGTCGCGTCGTTCTTCGTGTCCCGCGTGGACACCGAGATCGACAAGCGTCTCGACAAGATCGGCACGGACGAGGCGAAGGCGTTGCGCGGCAAGGCCGCTCTGGCCAACGCGTGGATCGCCTACGGCGCGTTCCAGAAGACCTTCCAGGGTTCGCGCTGGGAGGCTTTGAAGGCCGACGGCGCCAACGCGCAGCGTCCGCTGTGGGCGTCGACCGGTGTGAAGGACCCGAGCTACTCCCCGACCCTCTACGTCGACCAGCTCGTCGTCAACGACGTCGTGAACACGATGCCGGAGAAGACGCTGCACGCCGTGGCCGACGGGGGCAAGATCGTCGGTGACACGGTCACCGGCCGCGCCGCTGAGGGCCAGGAGGTGTTCGACCAGCTCGCCGCCGTGGGAATCGACCTCGAGGACGTGTTCAACGTGCTCGAGACCGAGGGCGTCGACAAGTTCGAGAAGTCCTGGGAAGAGTTGCTCGAGACGGTGACGAACCAACTGGCTCAACTGAAGGGCTGATCACGAAGTGACCTCCGTCGAAATCGTGAGGTCACCGAACGCCGACCAGGTCAGCACCATCGCTGCTGACCTGGTCGCGGATTCGGTGCCGAGCAAGCTGACCGCGCAGGACCCGACCCTGTGGGGGCCGGAAGCCGAGTCCGAGGCGAGCATTCGTCTCTCGTGGACGACGTTGCACGAGACGTCCCGTTCACTGCTCCCCGAGCTCGTGGCCCTGCGCGCCGCACTGCACGCCGAGGGCGTCGACCGCGTGGTGCTCGCCGGGATGGGTGGCTCGTCGCTGGCCCCCGAGGTGATCACGCGGACGCAGAACGTGCCGCTGGTCGTGCTGGACACCACCGATCCCGCCCAGGTCGCCGACGCTCTCGCCGGTGACCTCGAGCGCACGGTGATCGTGGTGTCGTCCAAGTCCGGTGGGACCGTCGAGACCGACAGCCACCGGCGCATCTTCGAGAAGGCTTTCACCGACGCGGGCATCGACGCCGCGTCGCGCATCGTGGTGGTCACCGACCCCGGCTCGCCGTTGCAGAAGGCGTCCGAGGAAGCGGGCTACCGCAAGGTGTTCCTGGCCGATCCCAACGTCGGCGGCCGCTACTCGGCGCTGACCGCGTTCGGCCTGGTGCCGTCCTACCTGGCCGGTGCGGACGTCGAGTCGCTGCTCGACGACGCGGCCGAGGTCGCGAAGCTGGTGTCGCAGGACTCCGCCGAGAACCCGGCGGTCGTGCTGGCCGCGGTCTTCGGTGCCGCGCACGCGCACGGCGCCGAGAAGATCATCTTCGCCGACTCCGGTTCGGGCATCGTCGGGTTCGGCGACTGGGCCGAGCAGCTGATCGCCGAGTCGACCGGCAAGCACGGCACGGGCCTGCTGCCTGTCGTGGTCGAGGGTCCTGGCGCTCCCGGCTTCGTGGACGCACGTTCGGACGCCACGACCGTCGCGATCGGACCGGCCACCGGTTCGGCCCACCTGGCGGTCGAGGGCAAGCTCGGCGCGCAGTTCCTGTTGTGGGAGTACGCGACCGCGCTCGTCGGCCGGGTGCTCGGCATCAACCCGTTCGACCAGCCGGACGTCGAGGCCGCGAAGAAGGCCTCCCGCGCGCTGCTCGACGCGCCCGCCGTCGCCGCGACCACGCCGTCCTTTGTGGATGGACCGGTCGAGGGTCACGGCACCGACTGGGCCCCGCGCAAGGTCGACACCGTCGCGGAAGCGCTTGCGGCGCTGGTCGAAGTGGCGCCCGAGTTCGGCTACATCTCGGTTCAGGCGTACTTGGACAGGATCGACGACGCGTCGTTCGAGCTGCTCCGCGCGGAGATCGCGAAGAGGACGCACCTGCAGACCACGTTCGGCTGGGGTCCGCGCTTCCTGCACTCGACCGGCCAGTACCACAAGGGCGGTCATCAGAACGGCGTGTTCATCCAGATCACCGGCGAGTCCGGCGACGACCTGGAGGTGCCCGGCCGTCCCTACACGCTGGCGCAGCTGCAGCTCGCGCAGGCGCTCGGCGACGGCCAGGTGCTGGTCGAACACGGTCGGCCGGTTCTGCGGCTTCACCTCGAGGACCGCATCTCAGGCTTGGCCCAGCTCGTCGAGGCAGTCCAGGAGGACGGTTCGTGACCGCATCCGACAAGTGGCGCAACCCGCTGCGGGACGCGCGTGACAAGCGCATGCCCCGCATCGCGGGCCCGAGCGCGCTGGTCATCTTCGGTGTGACCGGTGACCTGTCGCGCAAGAAGCTGATGCCCGCGATCTACGACCTCGCGAACCGGGGCCTGCTGCCGCCGGGCTTCGGTCTCGTCGGCTTCGCCCGCCGCGACTGGGCCGACCAGGACTTCATGAAGGTCGTGCACGACGCGGTCAAGGAGCACGCGCGCACGCCGTTCAACGAGGCCGTGTGGCAGCAGCTCGCCGAGGGCATCCGGTTCGTGCAGGGCACGTTCGACGACGACCAGTCGTTCGACAACCTCGCGGCGTGCCTGGCGGCCCTGGACGCCGAGCGCGGCACGGGCGGCAACCACGCGTTCTACCTGTCGATCCCGCCGGGCGCGTTCCCGACGGTGGTCAACCAGCTCAAGCGCGCGGGGCTCGCCCAGACGCAGGACGACCAGTGGCGTCGCGTCGTCATCGAGAAGCCGTTCGGCCACGACCTCAAGTCGGCCAAGCAGCTGAACAAGACGGTCAACGAGGTCTTCCCCGAGGAGTCGGTGTTCCGCATCGACCACTACCTCGGCAAGGAGACCGTGCAGAACATCCTGGCGCTGCGGTTCGCGAACCAGCTGTACGAACCCATCTGGAACTCGAACTACGTCGACCACGTGCAGATCACCATGGCCGAGGACATCGGTCTCGGTGGCCGCGCTGGCTACTACGACGGCATCGGCGCGACGCGGGACGTCATCCAGAACCACCTGCTGCAGCTGCTCGCGCTGATCGCGATGGAGGAGCCGGTCTCCTTCAAGCCGTCGGACCTGCGGGCGGAGAAGGTGAAGATCCTCTCGGCCACGCGGCCGGCGGAGCCGTTCGAGGAGACGACCTCGCGCGGCCAGTACACCGGTGGCTGGCAGGGCGGTCAGAAGGTGCCCGGTCTGCTGGAGGAGGGCGGTTTCTCGCCCGAGTCCCGCACCGAGACGTTCGGCGCGATCACCTGCGAGGTGAACACGCGCCGCTGGGCGGGTGTGCCGTTCTACCTGCGCACCGGCAAGCGCCTGGGCCGTCGTGTCACCGAGGTCGCGGTCGTGTTCAAGCGCGCGCCGCACCTGCCGTTCGACGACACCGCGACCGAGGAACTGGGCCAGAACGCTTTGGTGGTCCGGGTTCAGCCGGACGAGGGCGTGACCATCCGGTTCGGCTCGAAGGTGCCGGGCAACACGATGGAGGTCCGCGACGTCACGATGGACTTCGGCTACGGCCACTCGTTCACCGAGTCGTCGCCGGAGGCCTACGAGCGGCTGCTGCTGGACGTGCTGCTCGGCGAGCCGTCGCTGTTCCCGAAGAACGACGAGGTCGAGCTCTCCTGGGAGATCCTCGACCCGATCCTCGACTTCTGGGCACGCAAGGACGAGCCCGCGCTCGAGAAGTACAAGGCGGGAACCTGGGGACCGCCGTCGGCGGACGCGATGACCGCCAGGACCGGAAGGCACTGGAGGCGTCCGTGATCATCGACCTGCCCTCGACCACCACGTCCCAGATCAACTCGCGTTTGGTCCGTCTGCGCGACGAGGGTGGCGCCACCACGCTGGGTCGCGTGCTGACCCTCGTGATCGTCACCGAGGACGGCCAGCGCACCGACGCCGCGATCGACGCGGCCAACGACGCGTCGCGCGAGCACCCTTGTCGCGTGATCGTCGTGGCCCGCGGCGCTCGTCAGGCGGCACCTCGCCTGGACGCGCAGATCCGCGTCGGCGGCGACGCCGGCGCGTCCGAGGTCGTCGTGCTGCGTTTGTACGGTGAACTCGCCAAGGAAGGCGCGTCCTGCGTGATGCCGCTGCTGCTGCCGGACACCCCGGTCGTGGCGTGGTGGCCGTTCGACGCGCCGGTCTCGCCCTCGAAGGACCCGATCGGCCAGCTCGCGCAACGCCGCATCACCGACGCGGCCGCGGAGAAGAACCCGATCAAGGCCCTCGAGGCGCGCAAGGCGCACTACGCGCCGGGTGACACGGACCTGGCGTGGACGCGCCTGACGTTGTGGCGCGCCATGCTCGCCGCATCGCTGGACCTGCCGCCGCACGAGAAGGTCCTGGAGGCGGAGGTGACCGGTGAGGCCGACTCGCCGTCCACCGACCTGCTGGCGGCCTGGCTGACCGATCGCCTGAAGGTGTCCGCCAAGCGTTTCAAGGCGACCTCGGGTGAGGGCATCGTGCAGGTCCGGCTGGGCCGCGCGTCCGGCGACGTCGACCTGCACCGCCCGGACGGCAAGGTGGGCACGCTGGCGCAGCCCGGCCAGCCCTCCCGCCGGGTCGCTCTGCAGCGTCGTTCCGTGCGCGACTGCCTCGCCGAGGAACTGCGCAGGCTCGACCCGGACGAGGTCTACGCCGCCGCGCTGAAGTCCCTGTCGAAGGTCGCGAAGGGCCGCACGTCGTCCGCGAAGCCCGAAGCCGTTGAAGAGCCTTCGGAGAACGGCGCCGCCACCCCTTCGAAGAAGTCCAAGGCGAAAGCGAGTTCGTGAGCAATCCCCAAGTAGTGGTCCACCGCGACGGCGACCTCCTGGCCGCCGCCGCGGCGGCCCGCCTGGTCACCCGCATGGTCGACGCCCAGGCCGCCCGCGGCTACGCGTCGGTCGTGCTGACCGGCGGCCGCACCGGCACCGCCGTGCTGGAGCACCTCAACCGCAACGGCGCCCGTGACGCCGTGGACTGGTCCCGCGTGGACCTGTACTGGGGCGACGAGCGCTTCCTGCCGTCCGGGCACCCGGACCGCAACGAGACCCAGGCCCGAGCGGCGTTGCTGGATCACGTGCCGGTGGATCCCTCGCGTGTGCACGTGATGGAGCCTTCGGACGGCAAGTTCGGCGACGACCCCGAAGCCGCCGCCGAGGCCTACGCCTCGCTGCTGGCTTCCGTTGCGCGGCCTGAGGATCACGGCGACGTGCCCACCTTCGACGTGTGCCTGCTGGGCGTCGGCGAAGAGGGGCACGTGGCGTCGGTGTTCCCCGATTCTCCTGCGGTGTACGAAAAGGAGCGGACCGTCGTCGCGGTGCGCAACTGCCCGAAGCCACCGCCGACGCGGGTCTCGCTGACGCTGTCGTCGGTGCGGCAGGCGCAGGAGGTCTGGCTGATGACCACCGGCTCGGGCAAGGCTGTCGCGGTGGCGATGGCCCTGTCCGGGGCGGGCGAGGTTCAGCTGCCCGCGGCCGGTGCGACGGGGCGGCGTCGCACGTTGTGGTTGCTGGACACGGCGGCCTCTTCGAAGGTGCCCGCTCTGTTCCGGCCACCACTGGCTTGAGAACATCGGCCCCCTGCGTTCGCGCAGGGGGCCTTTTTCGTTGGGGGACAACATGATTCACGTGCGCGAAGCCGATCTGGACGACGCTGCCGCGATCCGCGAGATCAACCGCTCGGCCCTCGGCTACGAGTTCCCGCTGGAGGACACGCGGGCGCAGCTGGCACGGATCATCAAGGCGCCCAACGTGGTGCTGTTCGTCGCCGCCGACCCCGAGGTGCTCGGCTACATCCAGCTCAGCGACTACGAGAACACCTACCACCGGCCGTTGAAGAACCTGATCACGCTGGCCACCTCGCCCCGGCACCAGCGCCGCGGCGTGGGAAAGCGTTTGCTCGAAGCCGGCGAGGAGTGGGCGCGGGCGGACGGGGCCCGCGGCGTGCGGCTGGTGACCGGGCTGAACCGGGTGGACGCGCGGCAGTTCTACGCGGCCAACGGGTACGAGGTCCGCAAGGAGCAGACGAACCTGATCAAGTGGTGGAGCTGAACTCTCCTCCATCGCGTCCGGCCAAGGCCCGCCGGACGGCTGCGACGGGATCCTCGGCGAGGCGTTCGACAGCCCTGCGTGGCAGGTCGCGCCGGGCCGCCACCGCCTTGCGGACCTCGCTGTCCTCGTGCGCCGCGAGCCGGAACAGCGCCACCGGTGAGGTGGCCGGGTTCCCTGCCGCCAGCAGGTCCGGGTGGGGAACCTCGTCCGTGCAATCGAGTACGACCCAGGCCTCGGCCCGTCGGCGCTCACGATCCAACATTCTCGAGCAACTCCTCCATCACGCTGACCGGCAACGACGGATTGGCGGCCGCCGGACGTGCGGTGAACTCGCTCGCCAGCAGCTCGACGATCATCGGCGGCGGCAGGTTCGGATGGCAGGCCGCGAGGTGCCGCGCCTGAGGATCGTGCAGGCACAGCAGCAACGTCTCGCCGCGAGCCTGCGGGTGCCGGGCGATCGCCCGGTACGTCTTCTCCTCCGCCTCGGCGTGCTCGGCCATCTGGTGCAACAGATCCGGCGGGCACAGGGGGTTGCGAGCGGCCCACGGGTGCAGCCGCGGGCCGTGCCGCGAGACGAGCGACCGGAGCTGGTCGACGGTCACCGCCGGATTCGTCACGATCGCGGCGGCAACGCCGGGCGAGGGGTCGTCGAGCAACCGCGCGAACACATCGGCCGGGAGATCCGCGCGCTCAGCCACCAGCACCCGCGCCGACACAACCGATGAGGAAGCGAGCATGCGTAGCTCGGCTTCCGAAGCGGAAGCAACGCGCGGTACGGGAAACGGACCGATACGTTCGGTCGAGGAGACCTCGACCAACAGGTCGAGCGGGACCGCCGGGTTCTTCACGAGCGCGCGGTGCACCGCGCGTGACTCCTCCAACTGGCGCAGCAGCTCACCGGGAACCGCGGGGTTGGCGGCGAGCTCGGGGTGCAGGCGCGGATTCGTGGCGAGCTGCGAGTACACCTCGGGCGGCAGGTCGGTGCGCGAGGCCAGCCAGAGGTGGACCGACGGGTGCCGCACCAGGTCCGCGGCGATCGGCGCGGGCGTCGCCGGGTTCGTCGCCAGCCGCGCGGACAGGCCGTCCTCCCCGCTCAGGCGCACCAGCACGTGGGCAGGCGTGTGCGGGCTGCCGGCCAGGAACCTGCGCACCTCGATGCTCGGATGGCCGCTCAGCTCCTCGGCCAGCGCCACGGGCAGCGGATGAAAGTGCACGAGTTCGGCGACCACCCACTCGTCCGGGTCGTGGGCCAGGCGGTCGATCACGTCGGGCGGCAGCCGGTGGGCCCGTTCCGGGAGCCGGACGCGGATCTCGTGGTCAGGATGCACGGACAGCGAGCGGGCCACGGCCGGATCGCTGGACGGGTGCTCGGTCACCGCCAGCGCCACCCACGGATCCGTCAGCGGCACGTCCGAGGGCGCGACGAGGCCCTGTGACAGCAGGACGTGCACAACGGCGTGGTCGTCGCGCGCCAGCAGAGTGCGCACGTGGGCGGGGGTGAGGTCGTCCCGGCGAGCCAGCTCCAGGCTCATGACCCCGTCCGCGATCGCGACCAGGCGGTCGAGCAGGCGCGACGGCAGCGCAGGGTTCTCCGCGAGACCGTCCAACACGGTGTCCACAGTTCTTTCCCCAGGTGAGACGACGACGGGCATTCCCCCCGACAACGCGTATCATCCCCAATCGCGTTGACTAGCGGGGGTTTTGTGGCGAACGGCAGTGCGAGGCGACGTCCCACCATCGGGATGATCACCGCTGGCCCGCTCATCGAGCTCGCGGGCGAACAGTGGCGTGGCGTCAGTGACGGCGCCCAGCACCTCGGGTGCGACCTGCTCTGTTTCGTGGGCAGCGAACTGAACCACCCGGATCCGCACAAGCGCCGCGCGAACATGGTGTACGACCTGGTCTCGCCGAATCGGATCGATGCGCTCGTCGTGTGGACTACGCGCGTGGGGCAACTCGTCGGGTCCGACGGCATGCAGGAGTACGTCAAGCGGTACGCGCCGATGCCGATGGTCAGCGTGGAGACGACGCTCGCGCAGTGGCCGACTGTCCTGATGGACAACCAGATCGGCATGGAACAGGCCGTTGACCACCTGATCGAGGTGCACGGACGCACCAGGATCGCGTTCGTGCGCGGACCGCAGTCGCACACGGGGGCTCAAGAGCGGTACCAGGGGTACGTGGACTCGTTGCGCAAGCACGGGATCGTGCCGGATCCCGAGCTGGTGACGATGCCGGGCTCGTTCACCTGGGAACCGAGCGGCGCGGGCGACGCCGTGCGCAAGATGATCTCGTCGCTGCGGGAGCCGCCGGACGCCATCGCCGCGGCGAACGACGACTACGCGATCGGGGTCGTGTCCGCGCTGGAGGAGCTGGGCTTCCGCACGCCGGAAGACATCGCCGTGGTCGGGTACGACAACCACACGAACGTCCGCACGCACGACCTCGGCTACATCACCACCACCGGCGAGGGCACGCCGGCGAGGGTGCGGCGCGAGTTCAACATCGACGCGGCGACGCCCGCGTTCACCACGGTCCGGGCGCCGTTCCACGAGATGGGGTTCCGCGCGGCGGAGCTCGCAGTGGCCCTCGTGCGCGGCGAGCCCGTGCCGCCCAGGCAGGTCATGCCGACCGAGCTGATCGTGCGCCGGTCGTGCGGGTGCCTGCCGTCCGGGCTGGGCGGGCACGCGCCCGCGCACGGCCGCGCGAACATCCTCGAGTCGGCGACCGCCCACACCGTGGCCGACCACCTGCGCGACTCGCTCGGCCCGTTGTCGGCGAGGCTGCCGGACGGGTGGGCCGAGCAGCTGATCGTCGAGCTGCTGGCGGCCGGGCGCGGTGAGGTCGACGGCGCGGAGTTCCTCACGCTGCTGGCCGAGTACATCCGCGTGAGCGCGCGCGCCGGGTGCGAGCCGGAACGGTGGTGGCCACCGCTGTTCGACCTGCATCGGTTCGTGACGGCACGGATCAGCGACGCCACGCTGATCAACGACCTGTGGCTGCGCGTGCAGCTCCTCGTCGGCTATGCGTTCGCCACGGACGCACGGTTCAAGTACCTCTCGCACGAGCGTCACGACCAGACCGTGCGTGAAGCAGGCCAACGACTTGTGGCGTCACGAGACGTGGACGAGCTGACCGAGGCGCTCGTCGAGCAACTCCCCCGGCTCCGCATCCCCGGCTGCCACGTGATGGCGTTCGACACCCCCGGCACGGCGCGCACCGTCTTTCGGTACGAGCACGACGAGCTGATCACCGACCGGTCCGGCGGCCCCTTCCCCGCCACGCACCTGACGCCGTACCCGTTCCAGCGCGACGAGCCGTTCGGTGCGCTGCTCGCCCCGCTCTACACCGAGGAGGAGAACCTCGGGTACGTGATCTTCGAACTGGGCCTGGGACCCGGCTGGATCTACGAGGCCGTGCAGCAGCAGCTCAGCAGCGCGCTCCGAGGCATCCGCCTGATGCAGGAACTGAAAGACGCACGCGCACGGCTGGAAGAGCGCGTCGACGAGACAGAGGCGCAGCTGCGGCACGCGCAGAAGATGGAGGCCATCGGCAGGCTGACCGGTGGCATCGCGCACGACTTCAACAACATCCTGACGGTGGTGAACGGCAACAGCGAGATGCTGCTGCGGCGCACCCTCCAGGACGACCCGCGCCGCACCGCGATCGAGGACATCCTGCACGCGGGCGAGCGGGCCGCGAACCTCACCCGGCAGCTGCTCGCGTTCACCCGCCAGCAGGTGCTGCACCCGGAGTCGCTCGACCTGCACGCCACCCTCACCAAGGTCCACTCGATGCTGCGCACGCTCGTCGGCGAGGACATCGAGCTGGAGATGGACCTCGCGGAGGACGTCTCGCGGGTGTGGGCCGACGCGGGTCAGGTCGAGCAGATCCTGTTCAACCTCGCGGTCAACTCCCGCGACGCGATGCCGGACGGCGGCACGCTGACCGTGTCGATCGCCGACGCTGTACTCGGCGCCGACGACACCGGGCGGATCGTGGGTGTGCGGCCCGGCGAGTACGTCGTGATGCGCGTGCGCGACACGGGTGCGGGCATGGACGCGGACGTGCAGGCTCAGGTCTTCGAGCCGTACTTCACGACGAAGCCCGTCGGCAAGGGCACCGGTCTCGGCCTGTCGACGGTGTTCGGCATCGTGCAGCAGAGCGGCGGGCAGATCGAGGTGATCAGCGCGCCCGGCCTCGGCACGAGCGTCGAGGTCTACCTGCCCGTGCCGCACGAACGTGACGGCAAGCCTGAGGCACCGTGCGCGCGCCGCGTCACCTCACACCAGGGCGCGGGGACCGTGCTGCTCGTGGAGGACGACGCGCAGGTGCGGGTCATGACCCGGCGTTCGCTGGAGGCCGCGGGGTACGCGGTGATCGAGGCGGGTGACGGGCAGGCGGCGCTGCAACTGGCCACCGAGCACCGCAGCACCATCGACCTCGTGCTCACCGACGTGGTGATGCCGAAGATGGGCGGCCCGGAACTGGTCGCCCTGCTCCGGTCGGCCGGCGCGGCACCCGCCGTGATCTACATGTCCGGCTACACGACGGACGAGGTCCTGGACGGCGAGGTGCTGATCACCAAGCCGTACGTGGAGTCCGAGCTGCTCGAACGCGTGCGCGAGGTGCTGACTCAGGAGGCCTGAGCGCGCTTGGCCAGCACGGCGCGGATCGTCTCGTCGAGCATCTCGAGGCGGAACGGCTTCTGCAGGTAGCCCGCGATCTCGTGGCCGGCGAACCGCCGCTCCAGCAGCGCGCGGTCGTGGCCACTGGTCAGCACGACCGGCACGACGATGCCCTCGCGCTCCAGCTCGGCCAGCACCTCCTCGCCGGACAGGCCCGGCATGCTGTGGTCGAGCAGCATCGCGCTGATCTCCGCGCCGCGTTCACGCACGATCGCGATCGCCTCGACACCGTCGGCGGCCTGCAGAACTGTGAAGCCGAGTTCCTCGAGCAGGCTGACGGTGTACCTCCGCACGGGGTCCTCGTCCTCGACCACGAGCACCAGCCCAGCTTGCGACATGCGAGTCAGTATGCCGGAAACTATTCGTTCCCTCAGCACCAGGTGTCAGTCCATTTCTGGAAATTCTTCACGAACTGCTCCATCAGGATGACATGGGCCGTTTGGATCACACCATTGGATGGTGCTCTGCGCTAACCTTCGCGGCACCGCTGCCGCTCCACGCTGAGAAAGAGGCACCAGGAAAGGCCAACTTCATGCGTAAAGCGACGGCAGCAGCCGCTATGGCCGTGCTGTTCACATTGTCGTCCGCACCCGCACAAGCCGCCGAGACGATTCCGTCGGACCGGGTGACGATCGACGTGGTGACGGTGAACGGTTCCGGGTGCAAGCAAGGCACGGCGGAAGTGATCGTCTCGGCGGACAACACCTCGTTCTGGGTGATCTACAGCGACTACCTCGCCCAGGCGGGCAAGGGCGCCGGCGACACCGACTTCCGCAAGAACTGCCAGCTGAACCTGCAGATCAACACCCCACAGGGCTTCACGTACGGCATCGCGGAAGCGACCTACGCGGGCTTCGGCCACCTCGAACGCGGCGCGGTCGGGCACCAGTGGGTGAATTACTACTTCCAGGGTCAATCGGCCAACAATCTGAAGAAGCACTCGTTCACCGGGCCGTTCGACGACAACTGGTCAGTCACGCACCGAACCGAGTTCGCGGACATCGTCTGGGCTCCGTGCGGCGAGACGAGGAATCTCAACGTCAACAGCTCCCTCCGCGTTGACAAGGGAACCTCGGATGCCAATACAAATAGCTTCATGACGATGGACTACACGCGCGGAGAAGTGCGCACGCTGTTCCACTTCTCCTGGAAGCGCTGCTGATTTTTTCCAGGGCCGCCGCCCCCTCTTCTCCGCCGCCACTCCACCCTGCGACATGCGCCGGAAAGGTGTCACCATGCTCAACGCGGTTGCCGCTGCCCTGCTTGCCTCAGCAATCATCATCCCGCCCGGCGCGCCGAACACCACGCCGCCGCCCGGTCACATCACCATCGACGTGGTCACGGTCAACGGATCGGGTTGCCCCGCCGGCACGGCAGCCGTCGCGGTGTCCGAGGACAACAAGGCCTTCACCGTCACCTACAGCGACTACATGGCCCAGGTCGGCGTGGGTGCCCGCCCCACCGACTTCCGGAAGAACTGCCAGCTCAACCTGCGGGTGAACGTGCCGCAGGGCTTCACCTACGGCATCGCCACCGCCGACTACAGAGGCTTCGCGTCCCTGGAGCGCGGCGCCTACGTCATCCAGAAGGCCAACTACTACTTCCAGGGCATGTCGCAGAACGACTCGGCATCGCACCGGTACAACGGCCCGCACAGCGACAACTGGCAGGCCACCGACACGACCGAGATCGCCGCGATCGTCTACCACCCGTGTGGCGAGCAGCGGAACTTCAACATCAACACCGAGCTCCGCGTCTACCCCGGCACGTCCAACACGACCACGACAACCAGCTTCGCCTCGATGGACTCCACTGATGGCGCCATCGACACGACGTACCAGTTCTCGTGGAAGCGCTGCCCGGTGCAGTAGTGCGGTAGTGCAGCGGTGCCCGTGACTACCGCACGCGCTCACTCGAGCGTGTGCGGTAGCACATTTGTGAGCCGAGCGGCGTACCAAACCGCGTGCGAGGCTGTCTTACCCCTTGACGGAGCAGGTCGGGGTAAAGGGGCGGCCAATGCCAACCGCTGCATACGCGCAGTACGGTGAGGATCGCAAGGCTCACAGGGGAGGTCGGATCCTGACCACGACGCTGCTCCCGGCCAGACGGCCGGAGGAGACCACGGCCGGCTCGCGCTGGCCGCTGAGTGGTGACTACCGCGCGGTCCTGGTCGACCTGGCGCTGATCTTCTTCGCGGTGCTCGACGTCTGGCTGTACGGGTTGTGGCTCGAGGCCGACCCGGTTCCCGGTTTCCCCGCCGTCGAGACCTACCAGGTCTGGCTCAACTGGGTCGCGGTCGGCGCGCTGGTGCTGCGCCGCCGGTTCCCGTTCATCACCCTCATCCTGACCATCCCAGGCTTCTTCGTCGGCTGGGCTCAGCTCGCCGCCATGATCGCGCTCTACTCGGTGGCCCGCCGCTACGTCGGCGGCTGGCAGACCGGACTGGCCGCCGCACTGGTGTGGCTGTGCCGGTTCGTGGCCTGGCCGCCGCAGGAGCTGATCGACCGGCCGGCATCGGGCCACTTCCACTCGGCGATCTACGGCTTCCTGGTCGCGGGCCTGCCGATTGCGATCGGCCTGCTCGCCCACGCCCGCCAGGAGCTGTCGGACCGCATCATCGAGCTGGCCGAGTCACGCGAGAGAGAACGCGTGCTGCACGCGCACGCCATCCGTGCGGACGAACGGGCCAAGCTCGCCCGCGAGATGCACGACGTGGTGTCCCACCAGGTCAGCCTCATCGCCATGCAGGCGGGCGCGCTGCGCATGGCGGTCGCCGACGCCGAGCACAAGCAGGTCGCCGGCACCATCCGCACGCTGTCGACCAGGACCCTCGACGAGCTCCGCCAGCTCGTGTCGGTCCTGCGCACCACCGAGGGCAACCAGCCCGGTGTCGACGAGCTGGCGGAACTGGCCGCCGACGCCGGTTTCGAGGTGTCCGTGCAGGTCAAGGGCCCGGTGGAGGAACTGGCCACGCCCGTGTCCGGTGCGGTGTACCGGACGGTGCAGGAGGCACTGACCAACATCCGCAAGCACGCCACCGGAGCGAGCGCGGCCGTGCTCATCGACGTCGACGAGACCGACGTGCTCGTCGAGGTGCGCAACACGGCCGCGCCCGGCCCGTCAGCTCAGCCGCTGCCCAGCGGTGGCCACGGCCTGGTCGGCCTCCGGGAGCGCGCCGCGCTGCTCGGCGGCGAGTTCTCCGCGGGGCCGACCGACGAGGGCGGCTTCCTCGTGAGCGCGTCGTTCCCGAAGCAGCGCGTGGCGTCCGACGTCGACTAACGGTTGTGCCGCGCGAACGCGTGGAACGATTTCTTGGGCTCCAACCGGTACGGCGAGTTCTCGTCGTCGAACCGGTCCCGCATCGTGCGGAGCAGACTGTACGAGGCCATGTCGTAGTCCCGGTCACGGCACGTGGGGTGGTGCGGCAGGTCCGGTGAGATGACCGAGTACAGGTGCGCGCCCATCAGCTTCTCCGCGGCGAACACGCGCAGCAGGCGGGCGACGTGGTCGGCCTGCTCGCGTTCGTCGCGCTCGTACCCCGGCTTGACCACCCGCGGATCGGCGTCGTAGTCGATGATCTCCCAGCCAGTGCCGCCGGCCTTCGCGGCGCCGGTGAACGTGCAGGAGCCGAACTCCAGAACCATGATCGGCTTGCCCCAGCGCCGGTACTGGGCGAGGTCCGCCGCGTACTCGGCATCGGTCTCGAAATACCTGTAGTGGTCGAGACCCACGATGTCGAACAACGACCAGTCGTTCCACACCGCGTCGGCGCCCGCGGCCGCGCCGTAGGTGATCCGGCCGCGGAACTCGCGCCGGGTGACGTCGACGGCCTTCACCATGAACTCGCGGAACCGCCTGATGACCGCCGGCCACTCCGAGCCGGGCATCTCGCGGAGGTGCGCGATCCGCTCCAGGAACGTGGCGCCGGGGATGATGCCCGGCGTGAACAGGAAGTGCTCGCAGCCGGTGACGAACTTGACGTTGTCGCCGACGCGGCGTCGTTCGGCTTGGCGCGCGGCTTCCGCCATGTGGTCGAGGATCTCTTCTTGCGGGTGGTCGTAGAGCCGCGGCTGGACGAACACCTCCACACCGCGGCGCAGCGCCACGTCCGTCGTCTCGGCCAGGCGGCCGAGGTCGGTGCCGAACGCGGTGATGGACGGGCAGCGCAGGTCGGTGGCGATCATCCCGATCTCGCGTTCCAGCTGCCGGCGACTCCACCGCACCCGGCTCGACGGCTCCCCCGCCATGTGCACGACGCCGGTGTCGTAACAGACACCGCCGCGCAGTCTTTCCGCTGCCTGAGCTCTGCCTCCGCCGACGCTCGCGAGTGCGGCCGCGCCCGCCACGGACGTCAGGAACACCTTTCGACTGATCATGATTTCCCCCTCGACTAGTTACTCAACTAGACTACTGGTCATGCAACCAGAAATTCAGCCGGGCGACCAGAAGCGCAGCTTCATCGAGGACGCCCGGCGGGGGCAGATCGTCGCCGCGGCCATCTCGACGATCGCCGAGATCGGGTACGCGAAGGCGTCGTTCGTGCAGATCGCGCGGCGTGCGGGCATCAGCCCCGGGCTGATCACGTACCACTTCGCCAAGCGCGAGGAACTGATGAAGCAGGTCATGCTGACCGTGCACGGTTCGATGGACCGGGCGCTCGCCGCGCGTTCCGAGGGCGCCGAGAGCTTCTGCGCGACCATGCGGGCCCTCGTCGAGGGCTTCGTCCACTACTGCGCGGAGCATCCCGCCGAGCTGATCGCGATCGGCCAGATCGCCTCCGCGGCCAGGGACGCCGAGGCCGCGCGGGAGTGGTACGCGGGCCAGGCCGCCGAGACGCTCGCCGAGATGGAGGCCATGTTCCGCGAGGGCCAGGAGTGCGGCGAACTGCGGGAGTTCGCGCCGCGGGTGATGGCGGTGTCGCTGATCGCCGCGATGGAGGCGGTGCCGGCCGAGCTGATGGCCCGGCCGGACACCGACGTCACCCAGTACGCGAAGGAGCTCGCGGACCTGTTCGAGTTCGCGGTCAGGCGCGCTTAGCGGCCAGCGACGCGCTGAGGGCCGCCGCCGCGCCGAGCACGCCGCACGTGAGCGCGATCGGCAGCGTCGGCTCGTGCTTCAGCAGCACCGACACCAGCAGCCACACGGCCAGGCCGAGACCGAACCCGAGCGGCACGGACGCGATCACCGCGGCCACGCCGGTCTGCCGCTTGCGCAACGCACGGAGGTTCGATTCCAGGTACGCCAACGTGAAGAGCAGCAGCAGCGCCGACCCGGTGCCCATGATGCTCAGCCACGGTGTCCGGTCGGACCCCAGCGGAAACGAGGGCTGATCGTCCACTTTGGCCGTCACGACGCCGCCGACGATCCACCGCGTCGCACCCGGCAGCACAAAGCCCTCCGGCACGCGCTCGGTCACGTCGGCCAGCGGAATCCCGGCCAGCGTCACCACCAGCCGCGTGCCGTCGACCCGCACCGGACCCGCGAGGTCCTGGGTGATGCCCTTGTCCTGTGTCCCGGACGACACGAAGGGCACGACCACCATCGTCAGCAAGGCGACCGCCGCCACGAGCCACAGCAACCACGGCGACGACGGCGGCTTGATCACCGACGCGGCCGGCACCAGCGTGCTGCCGCTCAGGCGCGCGGCCGGGATCGGGTCCACCAGGGTGGCCCTGATCGGCTGCTGGCTGAGGGAGACCGTGTCCCGCTCCCGCACGGGCCGCAGCGACGGGTTCGTGGACGACGCCGACACCTGCGGCGCCAGGTGCACCGGGGTGCCGACGCGCATCAGCCAGTCCGGACCGAACTGGTGGGCCGCCGCGCCCGCCAGATCGATCGCGAACGTCTCCGCGTTGCGGTAGCGCGCCGCCGGGTCGCGGGCGATGCTGCGCATGACCACGCCGGCCAGAGGTTCCGGCACGTTCTGCAGCGGCCGCGGGTCCTGGTAGACGCGCTTCTGGATCATCGCGATAGGACCGCCGCCGCGTTCGAACGGCAGATCGCCGCACAGCAGCTCGTACAGCATCGTGCCGGTCGCGTAGACGTCCGCCGCCGGCGTCAACGCGTTGCCCATCGCCTGTTCCGGCGCGATGTACGCGGGCGTGCCGAGCACCGCGCCGGCGTGCGTCACGAGCGTCGCGCCCTCCGACACCACCTGGGAGATGCCGAAGTCCGCCACCTTCACCACCCCGGTCGAGGTGAAGAGCAGGTTCTTCGGCTTCACGTCGAGGTGCAGCACGCCCGCCTCGTGCGCCGCGTGCAGACCCGACAGCGCCGCCAGGGTGATCGCGCACGACTGCTGCGCCGTCAGACCGTCCTCGGCGAACCGGGACCAGACCGTGCCGCCGTCGAGCCGTTCCATCACCAGCAGGTGCTCGCCCTGCTGCCGCACGTAGTCGTAGACCGGCACGATGTGCGGGTGGTCGAGGCGGGCCAGCAGCCGCGCCTCGTGCTCGAAGCGCTCGCTCATCCGCGGGTCCTCGGCCACCGCGTGCGGCAGCCGTTTGATCGCAACGGGACGGCCTAGCTGACGGTGCACGCCGCCGTAGACGACGCCCATCCCGCCTTCGCCGATCTGCTCACCGACGGCGTACTGCGGCAGAGCGGCGACCACACTGGACAACGTCACCGGATGATCCTCACGGTTTCCATTTCGGACGGTTGCTGCTCACCGGGATGCGGTGTCACATAGCCAAGAAGCAACGCGACGGCGGCAGCGCCGAGGATGAACGGGATCTCGGCCGAGGGTGATGGTGCCACCAATCGCAGCACTGACAACGAAATCACCGCGACGAGACCGGTCCCGATCCCGGCGGGCAGGAACCGCATGGCCCGCTGCCAGCGGTTCGGGGGCAGCCGGCGGCGGGCGAGCGCGATCAGCGCGCCCAGCCACGACAACGCCGTCAGCACCAGCACGCCCAGCCCGAACGCGCCGTACACGGACCACAACGATCCGCGCACGTCCCCGGTCGTCTCCACGGACGCGATGGTTTCCCGTTGCGGATCAATGACCTCGACCGTGACCGGAAGGAGACCGATCGCCTGCGCGCCGAGGTCGGTGGGCTCCAGCGGGAACGACCGGGTCTCCGAGGACTTCGCCGGCACCTCGAACGGAACCGTTGTGTCATAGGCGAAGAAGGTCAACGCGAGCGCGCTTCCGCTGATCCGCACGGTCTTCACGCGCTTGGGAGTGCTCGTGTCGTTGCGGACCGTCACCGAGACCTTGGCGGTCTTTGCCGGGTCAAGCACCAGGGTGCCTACGCCAACCGGCCTACCGTCCACATTGGCTTCGAGCAGAACCGACCCGCCCTGTGCGGAGGCCGTTGACGGCAGCAGCATAATTCCGCACCACAGCAGTAAACCTGCACGGCACATGCGACGTCTCACTAGCGCACCTTAGGTTCGGATCCGGGGAGAGGGAATGCGGTCTTTAGGCTTACTCGCGGCTTTAACAGCCGGTGTTACGGTGCTGAGCGCCACACCGGCCGCCGCCCAGCAGCCGCCGACGCTCTCGGCGAGCCCGAACGCCGGCGCCCCCGGATCGGCCTTCAAGGTCGGCTGGACCGGGGTCTTCTTCGACCCGGACTGCACGACCTACGCGGTCACCGTCCTGTGGGACGGCAAGACGGTAGTGGGAAGCGGGCAGGGAACGGGTCGCGGAACGGGTTCCGGTTCGGCAACAGTTCCGAACAACGCCACGGCCGGCCCGCACCGGGTCGAGATCCAGCTGGTCTGCCAGGGCGCCCGCCCGGCCGGCACGACGTTCACCGTCCGCATCCCGCCGACGACCACGACGACCCCGCCACCGACCACCACCACCCAGCCGCCCGTCACCAATCCGCCGGTGACGAACCCGCCGGGGACCAAGCCGCCCGTCACGCGCCCCGGCGTCACCACGACGACACCACCGGTCACGACGACGACCGACAGCACTCCCCCGTCGTCCTCCGGCACGTCGTCGTCGGGCACCTCGACCGACCCCGGTGACGGCGTGCTGGTGCTGGACAAGGAGAACATCCAGCCCGGCGAGGACCTGACCGCGACCGGCACCGGCTGCCCCCAGGGCGCCAGCGTGAGGCTGAAGTCGCTCGGCCAGGACGTCGGTCAGACCACCGCCGACAACAACGGCGAGTTCACGTCCCCGGTGAAGTTCTCGAACATCGAGCCCGGCCGGCACACCGTGCGCGCCGAGTGCGGCATCGTGCTCGTCGGCAACGTGGACGTGACGCTGTCCAGTTCGTCCGGTGGGACGACCAGCACGCTCGTGGTGCTGCTGTTCTTCCTGCTGATCGGTGCCGCGATGCTGCGCCGCCAGTTCACCGGCCTGCGCCGCTGAGCACACGCGGGGCCCCTTTCGTGCGCTCGTAGCGCACGAAAGCTCCCCGCGTGCACCTCAAGCCAACGCGAAAAGGCCCCTCTCCGCAGTAGAGGGGCCTTTTCGCGTTGAGCTGTTGAACTTCTGGCGAGCCGGGCTTACGGCTCTTCGCGCTGACGGCGCAGCTTGGCGAGAGCCTCTTCGAGGATCGCCTCGCCGTCCGCGTCCGAGCGACGCTCCTTCACATACGCAAGGTGCGTCTTGTACGGCTCGTTGCGCGGAGGCGCGGGTGGCGTCTGCTCGTCCCGCCCAGCGGGCAGGCCGCAACGCGGGCAGTCCCAGTTCTCCGGCACCTCCGCGTCGACCGCGAAAGAAGGCCGGGACTCGTGACCGTTCGCGCACCAGTACGACACCCGACGGCGGGGCGCGGACTCGCCGCGCTCCGACTCGCCCATCGGGCCTGCGCCGACGCGGGTACCGCGAATCGCGTTACCACCGGACATCGACCGTTACACCCCCACCAAGTGGTTACCCCAAGCCCCTGAGGGCTTCTGCCGCTGAACGGTGATCAGGCTCCGGGGAGCTTGATCAGCAGTCCGATGCCCACGATGGCGATGACCCAGACCGCGCCGACGAAAAGCGTCAGGCGGTCGAGGTTCTTCTCGACCACGGAGGAACCGGACAGACTCGACTGCATACCGCCACCGAACAGCGAAGAAAGGCCGCCACCACGGCCGCGGTGCAACAGCACCAGCAGCACCAGCAGCACGCTGGAGACGATCAACAGGATCTGCAGGAACAGGATCATTTCTTCCTCGCTGTCAGGCAGCCGACGCCATAGAGTACCTGTTCGACTGCCGAACGTGTGCACCAGTTGGGGTTAGGGCGCAGGCGCCGTGGCGCCTGATCGACTTAGGGTAGAGGTCCGCCCGCGGCGAGCGCACACAGCTTGGTGAATTCGTCCGCCTGAAGGCTGGCACCGCCGACGAGAGCGCCGTCGATGTCCTTCTGAGCGATCAGCTCGCCGATGTTCGACGACTTCACCGAACCGCCGTAAAGCACGCGCACGACGGCCGCGGTCTCCTCGCCGTACTTCTCCGCCACGAACGAGCGGACCAGCGAGCACACCTCCTGCGCGTCCGCCGAGGAGGCCGTGCGACCGGTGCCGATGGCCCAGACGGGCTCGTAGGCGAACACGATCTTGGCGACCTGTTCCGCGGTGAAGCCGGCGAGGCCGTCCTCCAGCTGCTGGCGCACCAGCTCCAGGTGGCCCTTGGCCTCGCGCACGTCGAGCTTCTCGCCGAAGCAGAAGATCGGCGTGACCTCGACCTTCAGCGCGGCCTTGATCTTCGCGTTGACCAGCGCGTCGGTCTCGGCGTGGTACTCGCGGCGCTCGGAGTGCCCGACGACCACGTAGTCGCAGCCGAGCTTCGCGAGCATCGCGCCGGACACCTCACCGGTGTAGGCACCGGAGTCGTGCTGCGAGATGTCCTGCGCGCCGTACTTGAGCAGCAGCTTGTCGCCGTCGACCAGCGTCTGGATGCTGCGGATGTCGACGAACGGCGGGAGAACGGCCACCTCGACCTTGGCGAAGTACTTCTCCGGGAGGGAGAAGGCGATCTTCTGCACGAGGCCGATCGCCTCGAGGTGGTTGAGGTTCATCTTCCAGTTGCCCGCGATGAGCGGGAGCCGGGCTGCCATCAGGACTCCAAAACGCTGATACCGGGGAGTTCCTTGCCCTCGAGGAACTCGAGGGAGGCACCACCACCGGTGGAGATGTGCGAGAAACCGTCCTCGGGCAGGCCGAGCGCACGCACCGCGGCAGCGGAGTCGCCGCCACCGACGACGGTGAACGCCTCGGACTTGACCAGAGCCTCCGCGACGGCACGGGTGCCACCGGCGTAGGTCTCGATCTCGAAGACGCCCATCGGGCCGTTCCAGAACACCGTCTTGGCGTCGGCGAGCTTCGACGCGAACAGCTCACGGCTGAGAGGCCCGATGTCGAGGCCCATCTTGTCAGCGGGGATCGCGTCGGTGCCGACGACGTCGTGCTCGACGTTGCCGAACTCGGCGGTGACCAGCACGTCGACCGGCAGCACGAGCTCGACGCCGCGCTTCTCGGCCTCGGCGAGGAAGCCCTTCACCTGGTCGAGCTGGTCGGCCTGCAGCAGCGACGTGCCGACCTCGTGGCCCTGGGCCTTGAGGAACGTGTACGCCATGCCGCCGCCGATGAGCAGCCGGTCGACCTTGGCCAGCAGGTTCGCGATGACGCCGAGCTTGTCGGACACCTTCGCGCCGCCGAGCACCACGACGTACGGGCGCTCCAGGTCGTCGGTCAGCTTGCGCAGCACGCCCAGCTCGGTCTCGACGAGACCGCCGACGTACGCGGGCAGCTTCTGCGCCACGTCGTAGACAGAGGCCTGCTTGCGGTGCACGACACCGAAGCCGTCGGACACGAACGCGTCCGCGAACGCCGCCAGCTCGTCGGCCAGCGCCGCGCGTTCCGCGTCGTCCTTCGAGGTCTCGCGGGCGTCGAAGCGGACGTTCTCCAGCATCACGACGCCACCGTCGGTCAGCGCGCCGACCACGGAGGTGGCGGACGGGCCGACGAGGTCCTTCGCGAGCGCGACCTCGGCGCCGAGCAGCTCACCGAGGCGAGCGGCGGCCGGCGCGAGGGAGAACTTCGGGTCCGGCTCGCCCTTGGGGCGGCCGAGGTGAGCGGTGACGATCACGCGGGCACCCGCGTCGGCGAGTGCCTTGATCGTCGGCACCGACGCGCGGACACGGCCGTCGTCGGTGATCTTGTCTCCGTCGAGGGGGACGTTCAGGTCGGCGCGCACGAGTACGCGCCGACCTGCGACACCCTCGGCGAGCAGGTCGCTGAGAGTCTTCACTGACTGTTCGCCCCTGCTCAGATCTTGGCGGCGACGAGCTTGACCAGGTCCGCGAGGCGGTTGGAGTAGCCCCACTCGTTGTCGTACCAGCCGACGACCTTGACCTGGTTGCCGATGACCTTGGTCAGCGGAGCGTCGTAGATGCACGAGTGCGGGTCGGTGACGATGTCGGCCGACACGATCGGGTCCGTCGAGTACTTGAGGATGCCGGCCAGCGGGCCCTCGGCGGCGGCCTTGTACGCGGCGTTGACCTCGTCCACGGTGACCTCGCGCTTGAGCGTGACGGTCAGGTCGGTGGCCGAGCCGGTGGGGATCGGCACGCGCAGCGCGTAGCCGTCGAGCTTGCCCTTGAGCTCCGGCAGCACCAGGCCGATGGCCTTCGCGGCACCCGTCGAGGTCGGGACGATGTTCAGCGCGGCGGCGCGGGCACGGCGGAGGTCGCTGTGCGGCGCGTCCTGCAGGTTCTGGTCCTGCGTGTACGCGTGGATCGTGGTCATGAGGCCCTGCTCGATGCCGAAGCTGTCGTGCAGCACCTTGGCCAGCGGCGCGAGGCAGTTCGTGGTGCAGGACGCGTTCGAGATGATCGTCTGCGAACCGTCGAACTTGTCCTCGTTCGCGCCGATGACGACGGTGAGGTCCTCGTTCTTGGCCGGCGCGGAGATGATGACCTTCTTGGCGCCGCCCTCGTCCACGTGCGAGCGGGCCTTGGTGGCGTCGGTGAAGAAGCCGGTCGACTCGACCACGACGTCGACGCCGAGGTCCTTCCAGGGCAGCTTGCCCGGGTCGCGCTCGGCGAGGGCCTTGATGACCTTGCCGTCCACGGAGATGCCTTCATCGGTGACCTGCACGTCGGCGTCCAGACGACCGAGAATGCTGTCGTACTTCAGCAGGTGAGCCATCGTGGCGACGTCACCGAGGTCGTTGAACGCGACGATCTCGATGTCGTGGCCGCCGGCCCTCACGGCGCGGAAGAAGTTGCGCCCGATGCGACCGAAACCGTTGACACCTACACGAACCGTCACGACTGACTCCTTGCGTTCAGCTTGGTAGGAACAAGCCCACCCTATCTGCCGAACTGCGTCCCTGGTCACAGGGATAGTGAGTATCTCTTGATCGAGCCAGAAAAACTGTCCCTGATTAGGCCGTTCGGCGGCGTAGCGCGCGGAGCATCCAGAGGTACGCGCTCAGCTCCTCCGCGGCCTCGGCGGCGGTCTGGCACGCCTCGGCGCTGTCCTCCAGCCCGTCCCTGCCGACGACGGCCGTGATCCGCGCGAGCCACTCGTCGACCACCTGCCGGTCCTGCGGCGGTACGGGCGAGGGGTGTTTGCTGGCCCCGAGCTGCGCTGTCATGACAGGACCTCCTGATCAGTGGCACGGCGGTACCCAGCGAGATCATGTCCATGACGGAAAGAGACCGGCAATACCCCGAAACAGCGGGTGTTACGACCCGTTACACACCGGTACGGTCATGCCTCATGACGGCCAATGCCGCCTGTGTGACGTGTGGAAACCCGCTCAACGAGACGGCCCCTGGCCGCAGGTACTGCTCCAACGCGTGTCGTCAGCGTGCGTATCGCGAACGCACTTCGGCACGTGACGACTCCCCGCACGACTCCGCCCTGCCGACGCCGCTGGACTCCTTCGTGGGCCGCCGCGAGGAGCTGGCCGCGCTCGGCCGGCTGTACGCGGACCACCGCCTGGTGACCCTGGCCGGTCCGGCGGGCGCGGGAAAGACCCGCCTTGCCGTCCAGTACGTGAGCAAACGCGCAGATCAGGTCTGGTGGACGGCGCTGGCGTCCGCCGCGGACGTGGTCCAGGCGATCTACCACGCCGCCGGCGCCCACCCGCTGCCGAACCGGTCGGTGCGCGACGCCGTCATCGCCGAGATCGACCAGCACCGCCGCCCGCTGCTGGTGCTCGACAACTGCGAGCACCTGCTGGCCGACGTCGCGGACGTCGTCTCCGAGCTGCTGGCGTGCTGCCCGCGCCTGCGCGTCCTGATCACGTCCCGCGAGCCGCTCCGGCTGCCGGGCGAGCAGGTTTTCGCGCTCGGTGAGCTCGAATCGCCACCGCCAGATGCCGATGTCACCGAGGCGTTGCGTTACGACGCGGTGGTGCTGTTCCGCGACCGCGCCACGTCCGTCGACCGTTCGTTCGAGCTGGACGCCAGCAACGTCGCCGACGTCGTCGCCGTGTGCCGCAACCTCGACGGCATGCCGCTGGCGATCGAGCTGGCCGCGCGCCGCATCACCGTCCTGTCCCCCGCCGACATCCTGGCCCGCCTCGGCGACCGCCTCGCGCTGCTGACCGCCGGCACCCGCACGTCCGACGACCGCCACCGCACGTTGCGCGCCGCGATCGGCTGGAGCTACGACCTGCTGTCCCCCGCGGAACAGGCCGCCTGCCGCCGGCTCGCCGCGCTGGGCGTCCCGTTCGACCTGGGCGTCGCGAGCGCGGTCTGCGACGTGCCCGACGCGCTGGACCTGCTGGCAAGCCTGGAGCAGAAGTCCCTGCTGGTCGCCGAACGCGATCCCGGCGGGCACACGGTGTTCCGCCAGCTCGAGTCGATCCGGTTGTACTGCCGCGAACGCGCCGTCGAGGCCGGGGACCTGATCGTGGTCGCCGACCGGGTCGTCGCCTGGGTGGCGGATCTCGTGGAGCCGGAGATCTCCAGCTTCTTCCCCTCGCCGGCGGTGGTGCTGCGGCTGGACCGGCACCTGGGGCTGCTGGATCTGGCGGTGGCGCGCGCCGCCGACACGGGCGACTGGGTCCGCCACGCGCTGACCGTGGTGGCGCAGGCCTGGACCTCGACCCCGCGCGGCCCCAGGGGTGCCCCGACCGCGCTGCTGCACCTCTCGCTCTCGCAGGCCTTGCCGCCCGCGTACCGGAGCGTGCTGACCGCGTTGGCCGCCGCCCATCACCGCGTGCGCGGCGACTGGCCGTTGACGCGCCGCTTCGCGCAGGAGTCGCTGGCGATCGAACGGTCGGGCGACGGCCGTCCCGGCACGCTGGCCCGCGCCCTGGAGGTGCTGGCGTCCGCCGAGGCCCACATCGGTTCGCCGACGCTGGGCTGGGAGCTATTCGAGGAGGCCGTCGAACTGCTGCGCGAGAGCGGCGACAAGCTGGCGACGGGCGCGCTGCTGAACTCCTACGGCTGGACCCTGTTGCAGCACAACGAGGCTGACGCGGCCGCGCCGCTGGTCCGCGAGGCGCTGACGCTGGTGCGCCTGCTGGGGCTGCCGCACATGCTCAACCCGGTGTTGCACACGGCGGGTGCCATCGCGTTGGCGCGCCACAACTACCGGGAGGCCGTCGACCTCTTCCGCGAGAGCCTGCAGGTCGGCTCCGAGCACCCCATGGACCAGTTCTACGACCTGGAAGGCCTGGCGCTGGGACTGGTCGGTGACGGCTCCGACGACGAACGCGCGTTGTCGTTGCTGACCGCCGCTTCCGGGGTCCGCACCCGCTTCGAGTTCCGGGCCGAGCCGTACTGGCAGGCGCTGCTGGACGAGGCGCGTTCGGTGTGCCGCACCCGGATCACCGCGGGGCGGCTGCGCGCCGCCGAGTCGACCGGCGAGCGGATGTCGTTGGCGCAGGCCATTTCCTACGCTTTGACGGCTCGTCCGGCCGCCGCGGACGACGGCCTGATCTCGGCCCGCGAGCTGCACGTCGCGACGCTCGTGGCCGAGGGACTGACCAACCGGCAGATCGGGCAACGGCTGGGCATTTCACCGCACACCGTTGCCCGCCACGTGACGCATGCCCGGACGAAGCTGGGACTGCGGTCCCGGGCTCAGCTCGCGGTGTGGGCGGGGCGCCACACGCCTTAGCGGGCTTTAGACCTCGGCCTCGAGCATTTCCGCCGTGACTGCGGACTCCGTGTCGGGCAGGCCCAGGTCTTTGGCGCGCTTGTCCGCCATCGCCAGCAGGCGCCTTATCCGGCCTGCGACCGCGTCCTTGGTCATCTGCGGGTCCGACAGCTGGCCGAGTTCCTCCAGCGAGGCCTGCCGGTGCGCCAGCCGCAGGTGTCCGGCGGCGGCCAGGTGATCCGGCGCCTCCGGCCCGAGGATCTCCAGCGCCCGCGCGACCCGTGCGGCCGCGGCGACCGCCGCGCGTGCCGAGCGGCGCAGGTTCGCGTCGTCGAAGTTGGCGAGGCGGTTCGCGGTGGCGCGGACCTCGCGCCGCATCCGGCGTTCTTCCCACGCCAGCACGCTGTCGTGCGCGCCGAGCTTGGTCAGCATCGCCCCGATGGCGTCGCCGTCCCTTATCACCACGCGCTCGGCCCCGCGGACCTCGCGGGACTTGGAGGCGATGCCCATCCTGCGCGCCGCACCGACCAGGGCGAGGGCCGCCTCCGGGCCGGGGCAGGTGATCTCCAGCGAGGAGCTGCGGCCGGGTTCGGTCAACGAGCCGTGCGCCAGGAACGCGCCGCGCCACGCTGCTTCCGCGTCGCACACGCCACCGGACACGACCGGGGCGGGCAGGCCGCGCACCGGACGGCCGCGCGGGTCGAGCAGACCGGTCTGGCGGGCCAGCCCCTCGCCGTCCTTGACCACGCGGACGACGTAGCGGGTGCCCTTGCGCAGGCCGTTGGACTGGATGGTGAAGACCTCGGCGTGGTGGCCGTAGAGGGCCTGGATCTCCTTGAGGAGCCTGCGGGCGGCCGAACCGAGGTCCAGCTCGGCCTCGACGACCACCCGGCCGGACACGATGTGCAGACCTCCGGCGAACCTGAGCAGGGAGGACACCTCCGCGCGGCGGCAACAGGTCTTGGATACCGCGAGCCTGCTCAGCTCGTCCTTGACCGCCGACGTCATCGCCACGGGCTTGTCCCTCCCACTCCGGTCTTGTCGACCACTTGCCTCAGGCAACCGGCCAGTGCCTCCGGATCATGCCGCTCGGCGGCGTCCGGTGCGGCGATCTTGGCCAGATGCGTTCGCGCTCCCAGGGCCGAGGCGGCTCGTGTCAACCGGTCCGGGGTGGGGACCGAGTCGATGTCCGCGATCACCGCGTCCACCTTCAGCTCTGGTGCGTGTTCGCAGACTACGTCCAAATGGCGCTCCGGAGAGAAACCAGCGGTTTCCCCCGGTTGGGGGACAAGATTGAGCACAAGGACCTTTTTGGCCCGCGTGCGCACGAGCGCGTCGAGCAGTTCGGGCACCAGCAGATGCGGCAACACGCTGGTGAACCACGATCCGGGGCCGAGTAGCACGAGATCGGCGTCAAGTACAGCCTGTACGGCTTCAGGGCAGCCGACAGGTCGCCCGTTCGGGGCAGTCAGCCGGATGCGCTGCACGAGTCCGGGCGTGGTCGCGATGGCGACCTGCCCGCGGATGCGCCGCACGTCCTTCTCGTCCTCGTCCAGCCCGATGACGTCCGCCTCGATGTCCAGCGGCTCGTTCGACATCGGCAGCACCCGGCCTTTGACACCGAGCAACCGGCAGGCGAGCTCGAGCACCGCCACCGGATCGCCGAGCTGCTCGAGCAGCCCGGCGATCACCAGGTTGCCGACCGCGTGGCCGGCAAGGGCACCCGTGCCACCGAAGCGGTGCCTGAACAGCGACGTCCACAGCTGGCTGGCCTCGTCCTCCCCCGCCAGCGCCGCCATGGCCTTGCGCAGGTCACCCGGAGGCAGCAGATCGGACAGCTCACGCCGGAGGCGCCCCGACGAGCCCCCGTCGTCAGCGACGGTCACCACGGCCGTCACGTCGTCGGTGACCCGCTTGAGGGCCGTCAACGTCGCGTGCAGCCCATGCCCGCCACCCAAAGCAACAGCTTTCAACTTCGTCACTCGCGTCCCAGATCCCTGTGCACGACCTTGACCGCCATGCCGTCCTCACTGGCCAGCCGCCCGGAAAGCTCCTCGCTCAGCGCCACACTCCGGTGCTTGCCACCGGTGCACCCGATGGCGAGCGTGAGGTAGCGCTTGCCCTCCCGCCGATAACCGGCGCCGATCAGCCGCAGCAGCTCGTGGTAGCGGTCGAGGAACTCCTCGGCCCCTTCCTGCGACAGCACGTAGTTGCGCACCTCGCCGTCGAGCCCTGTCTGCTCCCTGAGTTCCGGGATCCAGAACGGGTTGGGCAGGAACCGCACGTCCATGACGAGGTCGGCGTCCATCGGCAGCCCGTACTTGTACCCGAAGCTGAGCACGGTGACCCGCGTGCGGGTAGCGGCCTCGGTGCCGAACGTGTCCTCGATCTTGGCCCTGAGCTGGTGGATGGACAGCGCTGACGTGTCCAGCACGAGGTCGGCTTCCTGCTTGAGCGGCGTCAGCAGCAGGCGCTCGGCCTCGATGCCGTCCTGCAGCCGCCCGTCCCCCTGCATCGGATGACCACGCCGCACCGCCTCGAACCGCCGGATGAGCACGGCATCGGTGGCCTCGAGGAAGAGCACGCGAGGCTTGTACCCCCGCGCGTCGAGATCCTTGATGATGGCGGCCAGGTCCTCGGTGAACGCGCGGCTGCGCACGTCCATGACGACCGCGACCCTGGTGATGGCCCCACGCGCCTGCGCGCCGAGCTCGACCATGGTGGCGATGAGTTCCGGGGGCAGGTTGTCGACGACGAACCAGCCGAGGTCCTCCAGGCACTTGGCCGCGGTGCTGCGGCCCGCACCGGACAGCCCGGTCACCACGGCGACTTCGATGCCGGACTTCTCCGCGTTCACGACTACTACTCCGTTACGTGTTCATGAGCGGGACTGGTGTCCGCTTCTCGGTTGGGTCTGGCTTTGTTTGGGGCCGGGCTCTTGGGTGCCCGGTTGGGTGGCGCTTTGGTCGGGCGTGCCCGGCATGGGTGCGCCCGGCTTGGGTGCGCCCGGCTTGGGTGCGCCCGGCTTGGGTGCGCCCAGCTTGGGTCGTGCCCGGCATGGGCGTGCCCAGCTGGGTCGTGCCCGGCTGGGTCGTGCCCGGCCCTGGCGTGCCCGAGCCGAGTGCGCCCGGTCCGGTCGTGCCCTGCTTGGGTGCGCCCAGCTGGGTCGTGCCCGGCTCGGGCGTGCCCAGTCGGGTCGTGCCCAGCTCGAGTGCGCCCAGCTGAGTTGCACCCAGCTCGGGTGCGCCCGGTCGGGTCGCGCTCTGCTCGGACGTGCCCGACGTGCAGTCTCCACCGGAACGGCCCTTGCGCGCGGCAGGTTCGGCAGTTGAGACGCTACGTGCCTTGGGCGTGGGCGGCACTCGGACGGGTGAACCCTGGCCTGATCCGCACTGGGCACCGTCTATCAATCGCCTTACCTGGTGTGCCCGAAGCGTGGTCATCTTCGTCGCGCAAATAGGAAGGGGCGGGCGGGGCGGCTCGGCGGCTCGAAAGGGGGCGAGATCAACGGTTCGATCGCAGTCGGCTCGGCCAGCCCGGTCCGCAGCGAGGTGGCCAGCCCAATCCGGGGCGGGTGCTGCCGGCCAATCCGGGGCGGGTGCTGCCGGGTTCGGCATCACGACCCCACCGGGTAGCTCGCCTGGAAAGCCAGCCGACGGTCGGCCCCCTCGGCGATCCGGTCGAGCTCGTCGTCCAGGGCCATGAAGACCTCCCACGCCTCCTGGCCGGCGGCGGCCGCGAGGCGCGCGGTCACCAGCTGCTCGAGCTCTGGGACCCGCTTGGCCTTCCACACCTTGTCCGCGAGGCTCACCAGGAGGTCGTCCAGGGTGATGTCGGGCGCGGTCCACGATGCGTGGGTGCGCGCGAAGCGTGCCAGGCGCTCGTCCACGCCGCGGGCGCGCAGCAGTTCGTGGCCGGCCGGTTCGTGGGCCGAGCCCGGGCCGGACAACTCGTTGGGGTGCAACACCTTCCCGACGTCGTGCGTGGCCGCGCCGTACAGCACCGCCTCGCGGTCGAACGTCGCCGCCGGGTGGTGCCGCGCTACCCAGTCGGTCAGCTGGCGGGCCACGTCGTGCACCGCGCGGAGGTGCGCGACCAGGCGTGGCGGGGCCTGCAGGTCTGACAGCAGCGTCTCGACGGCCGCGGGCAGCGGGTGCAGCGGCACGTGCTCGGTCATGGCGCGGCGGGCGAGCTCGGAGCTCATCAGAGCACCGGCTTCCCCTCGGACTCAGCTGAAGCGGAAGACGCGGCAGACGTCGAAGGCGCGGCACCTGCGCCACGCGAGCCGCCGTCCGAAGGAGGCACGGCACGCGAGCCGCCGCCCGAAGAAGGCACGGCACGCGAGCCGCCGCCCGAACCAGGCACGCCAGGCGCACCAGCCGAAGCAGGCACGGCGGCCGAGGCCGAAGCGGCCCCAACAGAGGAAGCCGAAGCGAGCGTCGCCACCACCGCCTCGGCGGTCCGCCGCCCCACCCCGGGCACCCCGCTGATCTCGTCCACAGTGGCCTGCCGCAGCTTCCGAACCGACCCGAAGTGCTTGAGCAGCGCGGCTTTGCGGGTCTCACCCAACCCGGGCACGTTGTCCAGCTCGGAGACGATCATGCGCTTCGAGCGCTTCTGGCGGTGGTAGGCGATGGCGAAGCGGTGGGCCTCGTCGCGGACTCGCTGCAGCAGGTACAGGGCGTCGCTCGTGCGGGGGAGGATCACCGGGTCTGGCTCGCCTGGCACCCAGACCTCTTCCAGGCGCTTGGCCAGGCCCACCACGGCCACGTCGGTGATGCCCAGTTCGGCCAGGACGTCGGCGGCTGCGGCGGCTTGGGGGGCGGCGCCGTCCACCACCAGGAGGTTGGGCGGGTAGGCGAACTTGCGGGGTTTGCCGGTGTCCGGGTCTATGCCCGGGTTCGGGCCGCCGGAGGCGGTTTCGCGCAGCATTGCCTGGAAGCGGCGGCGGACTACCTCGGCTATTGAGGCGACGTCGCCTTCCGCGGCTGCTTCGCGGACGGCGAAGCGGCGGTATTCCGACTTGCGGGCCAGGCCGTCTTCGAAGACGACCAAGGACGCCACCACGTCGGTGCCCTGTACGTGGCTGATGTCGATGCACTCGATGCGCAGCGGCGCGGTGTCCAGGGTCAGCGCGTCCTGCAGTTCCTGCAGGGCGGCGGAGCGGGCGGTCAGGTCGCCGGCGCGGCGGAGCTTGTGCTGGGCGAAGGCTTCGGAAGCGTTGCGGGCCACTGTTTCCATCAGCGCCCGCTTGTCGCCGCGTTGCGGGACGCGCAGGACGACGCGGGAGCCTCGTTGTTCGGACAGCAGGTCTTCCAACGCCACCGAATCATCGGGCAGCACCGGGACCAGGACCTCGCGCGGGGTGTTCTCGGTGTTGTCGCCGTAGAACTGCATGATGAACTGGTCGACCAGGCCGCCGTCGTCGAGGGCCTCGACCTTGTCCAGCACCCAGCCGCGCTGGCCGCGCACGCGGCCGCCGCGGACGTGGAAGACCTGGACCGAGACCTCCAGCTCGTCCTGGGCGAACGCCATCACGTCGGCGTCCGTGCCGTCGCCCAGCACGACGGCTTGCTTTTCCATCGCGCGGCGCAACGCGCCCAGGTCGTCCCGCAGCCGAGCAGCGCGTTCGAACTCCAGCTCCTCAGCAGCAGCGGACATCTCCCGTTCCAGGCGGCGGATCATGTTGTCCGTCTTGCCCGCCAGGAAGTCGCAGAAGTCGTCGACGATCGCGCGGTGCTCGTCGGCGGAGACCTTGCCGACGCACGGCGCCGAGCACTTGTCGATGTACCCGAGCAGGCACGGGCGGCCGATCTGGTTGTGCCGCTTGAAAACGCCCGCCGAGCACGTGCGTGCGGGGAACACGCGCAGCAGCAGGTCGAGCGTTTCGCGGATGGCCCACGCGTGTGCGAATGGCCCGAAGTACCGCACGCCTTTCTTGCGCGGACCGCGGTACACATGCAGCCGCGGGTATTCCTCATGCAGCGTCACCGCCAGCACCGGATACGACTTGTCGTCGCGGTACCGGACGTTGAAGCGCGGGTCGAACTCCTTGATCCAGTTGTACTCGAGCTGCAGCGCCTCGACCTCGGTGGCGACCACCGTCCACTCGACGGACGCGGCCGTCGTCACCATCTGGCGCGTGCGCGGGTGCAGGCCGGCGAGATCCGCGAAGTACGAGTTCAGCCTGCCGCGCAAGCTCTTCGCCTTGCCGACGTACACGACCCGGCCGCCGGCGTCGCGGAACTTGTAGACGCCGGGAGCCTCAGGAATCGTGCCCACTGCGGGGCGGTACGTCGAGGGATCTGCCACGCCCTCAAGACTAGAGGCGAGGTCTGACAAAACCAGAAAGGGTCAGGTCAGCACCACTTGGTCGCCGTCCACCTTCACGCCGACCGCACGCAGGCCCGACGTCGCGGGGCCCTTTTTCACAGCCCCGTCCGCGGGTGAGAACTGGCTGCCGTGCGACGGACACGTGATTGTTCCGCCGGAAGGCTCCGCGACCGTCGAACCCTGATGCGGGCAGGTCGCGTCGTAGGCCTTCACCTCGGTCGCGGAAATGCGCGCGACGACGATCATCTTGCCGCCAGGACCGCTCACGACCGCGCCGCCGCCCTCCGGCACGTCGGCCAAAGCGACCAGAGCGGTACCGGCGGAAGAAGTCGGCTGAGAACCACCTTGTGTCGGCGTAGGAGTAGTAGTACCCGATGAACCAGAACTGCACGCGGTCACGAGTCCGCTGGGCACGGCGAGGGCGACCACGATTCCGCAAAGCGCCGCCCGCCTGCTGACCAGGCTTTCGCTGTTCACGACCGATCCTCCGTGGTGGTGGGTGTTCGGGGTCACACCACAGCATTACGCGGATCGGTCAGCAGGAGTTCAGTGAGACACCCAATGCACAGCAACCTCACAGGTCTCAGGCGAGCACCAGATCTTCACCTGAACGGGCGATGGCAACCTCAGTCAACCCCGAAGTCGCAGGTCCTTTGCGGACCGCGCCCGAAACAGGATCGAAAGCGCTCCCGTGCAGCGGGCACGTGATGACACCGGCCGCGGGAGGGTTAACCATTGAACCCACGTGGGGGCAGGCGGGGTTGAATGCGCGGAATTCACCCGATTGAGGCTGCACGACCAGCAGCTGGGCGTTGCCGGGCATGTCCACCAGCACGCCGCTGCGCAAAGGCACGGAAGCGGCGGAAGCCACGCGATCACCAGGCCGGGCGGTCCCGACACCGCCCGTCTTGCGAGGAGCGGGCTCGCCACAGGCGCTCAAAGCGGCAGCGAGCCCACACAGCAACAGCACAGAACGACGATCCAGAGGCACGAGCGCCGATTATCGGCGCTGGTCCTCCGCGGCCGCCGTCCGGGCCAGTGCCAGCACGGCGGTGAACGGCGGGAACCAGTGCCGCGAGTGCGACGGCGGGTTGGCCCACCGCAGCGATCCGTACCTGGTCATCGTGGGTGGAAGCGCGATCCGGTGGGGCGAGCGCACGAACTGGACCTCCGGCGGCGCCTTCAGGTGCGTGGGCAGCAGCGCGACCAGCTCGGCGAGGAAGATCCAGTGTTCGCGGGGGCCGGGGATGACGGTGACGGGGCCGGCGAGCATGCGCGACTTGAGGTCGGCCAGCACGCGCGATCCGATGCGCGCCGGCATGGCTAGGGCGGTGGTGGCGGGCCCCAGGGGCAGGAACACGCCCTGCTCGGTGATGTTCACCTGCCAGCCGAGCAACCGGTAGCCGGCGACGGCCTCCCCGATCGCTCGATCGTGCGCCCTGTTCTGTGGGATTCCGGCACTGCCCGTGCCGGTCTCCGCGGTCGTGAGGCTCATCGGCGGTTGTCCTCCCCGTTGGTGGGTCAGGCACTGCAGGCCACGGGGATCGACCCGCCGACCTGCCGATGTGCAGGGTGCGTCGCACTTCGCGCCAACACCACTCGGCCGCTGCATGGGCTTCATGCAGCGGACGTATGAAGCCCATCCGCCGCACGGGGGTACCGGGACTGCGACACGCGAATCCATTACGTCTTATGCATGAGATGGATGGACTGACGATCACAGCTCCGTACACTTGGAAAACGCTCAGTGACGGGGGCGAGGCCGATGGATACCGCTAGACCCAAATCCAGGCGCGCTTGCCCGTGTGGGGCGTTCATCGCCGCTGACAACACCGATCGGCTGTGTCACCGGTGCCGCCGCAACGCTCGTTCCGGCGTGCACGGCCCACCTGAGGTACCCGGCGACTTCTGGGACCACCCCGCGATCGATGCCGCCTGTGCCGACCGGGACATGGGTGCGCTGATCTCCGCGTACCGCCACCACCCCCAGCACCTGAGCCGCGTCACGCAGGACCGCATGGCGGCGTGGCTCGGCATCAGCCAGGCGCAGCTCTCGCGTTACGAGTCGGGCGAGAACCAGATCGACCGGCTCGACCGGCTGCGGCACTTCGCGCTCGTGCTCGGTGTACCGGGCGAACGACTGTGGTTCGACAGAGTCGTCATCCCAGCTCAGGTGGGCTCCCCCGAGACGGGCCCGCCAGATGTGCTCGCCGCCCCCTGGGAGGCGACGAGCATTGCCCGTTCGGTCGAGGAGACGGCGAGGAGCGACTTGGCGATCAGCAGACGAGCGGCGCTCACCGGAGCCGCCGCGGTGACGGTGGGTTCCGCACTGGTCGAGCCGCTGCAGCGGTGGTTGCATCCGCTGCAGAACCTGTCGAAGTGGTCGTCGCACTCGGCGATCAGCGAGGAGGAGCTGGCCGCGTTGCAACGCGTCGCGGACGGGTTGCGCGGCTGGGGCGGGCGAGGCGGGTACGGACTGGCGCGCAAGGCCGTGCTCGGTCAGCTCGACGAGCTGGCCGAACGGCTCGGGCGCGCTCCCTCGGGCCCGACGACGGAACGGGCGTTCTTCATCGGCGCCGAGCTGTCCAAGGTGGCGGCGAGCATGTCGTTCGACGCGGGGCTGCACAACGCGGCCCAGCGCTACTACGTGCTGGCCATCCGGATGGCGAAGGCGGGCCACAACGACGGCTTCGCGGCCCTCTGCCTCGCCGCGATGGCGCGGCAGATGTTCGATCTCGGCCGCCCGGAGGACGGACTGGAGCTCGTGCAGCTCGGCCAGTACGGCACGCGCCGCACCGGCACACCGACCCTCAAGGCCCTCCTGCTCACCCGCGAGGCCTGGGCGTACGCGCAGATGGGCAAGATCCGCGAGTTCCACCAGGCCGTGGGCCAGGCGCAGGACAGCTTCTCGCACCGCGACTCGGACAACGAACCGCGCTACCTGCACAGCTTCGACGAGGCCGAGCTGGAGGGCGTGATCGGGGCGCGGTGCCGCGACCTGGCGATGCACGACCCGGCTCAGGCCGTGTTCGCCGAACAGCACATCCGGCGCGCACTGGAACTGCGCGACCCGTCGAAGGTGCGCAACCGCGCGTTCGACGTGATCGGACTGGCGCGCACCAAGATGGTCGCGGGAGACCCGGAGGCGGCGTGCGGGTTGATCAACGAGGTCCTGCCCACCGCGGCGAAGCTCTCCTCGGGGCGCGTGCTCCGGAAGCTGGAGGATTTCGCCAAGGAAGCAGCTTCGCACCGCCACATCCCCGCCGTGCAGGACACGAGGGACGCGATCAGAGCGATCCGGACGGCTTGATGCGGGTCGGGATCACCGGACACAGCAACCTGGTGCCTGAGTGCGTCCTGGCCGTGCAGGCAGCGCTGACGGAGGTGCTCGAGCGGCTGGACCGTCCCCTGGTCGGCGTGACGTGCCTGGCACCGGGCGCCGACCAGGTGTTCGCCAGGGCCGTGCTGGGCCTCGGCGGGCAGGTCGAGGTCGTCCTTCCGGCTCTGGACTACCGCGATCGGCTCAAGCCGCACCAGGTGGCCGAGTACGACGAGCTGCGGGCGGCCGCGACCGTCGTGAGCGTGCTGCCGCACATGTCGTCGGGCCGGCAGGCCTACGTCGCCGCCAACGAACGCATGCTCGCGTCGGTCGACTTGCTGGTGGCGGTGTGGGACGGGGTGCCGGCGCAGGGCAAGGGCGGGACGGCGGACGTGGTGGAGCAGGCACGCGCTTCGGGCGTGCCGATCGAGGTCGTGTGGCCACCTGAGGCACGCCGGAAGTCGTGACCAGCGCCGTGACTAGTCCACATGAGGGAAGTTCGTCGGCAACCGGACCAACTCCCCTCACAGGTCTGGCGGCCACCCACCCTCCTTGATCACGATTTCGGGGCATGGCAGCCGAACCGTTCGCCCGCTTGGCCGACCGCCAGCACGCACTGCGAACAGCACTACGAGCACTGCAGACAGCAGGCCCCGGCAGCCCGGACTTCCCCGCCCTCCTGGCGGACACCGACAAGGAAGTGGCCGCCGTGATGCAGGCCCGCCGGGACGTCGAGGCGGCCCGCCTGACCGTGCCGAACAGGGCGATCGCCGCAGGCACCGCCGTCGCGGCGCTCATCGTGGTCATCGGCTGGTTCGACGGCTGGTCGCTCCTGTCGCTCCTGCTCGCGGTCGCCGTGGCGGCCGCGGTCCTGGTGGACCCGATCGGCCGCAGGCTGTGGGAACCGCGGGCCAGAACGGTCGCGATCATCGCGGCTCTGGCGGCCGTCCTGCTGACCCCGCTGGCCAACGGCTGGGCCGCACTGGCCGTGCTGGCCGGCGCGGCGTGGTGGGCGTGGAAGGTGTGGCGATGAACATCGACCCGGTCAAGGCCCTGGACGACAAGGTCGAGCGCCTCAAGAAAGACCTCAAGTCGCTGGGCGCCCGCCTCGACAACGCCCAGACCGAAGCCGCGCAGCAGCACCTGAGCCAGACCAACCAGCTCCGCGACACCCACCGCAAGATCACCAAGAGCAACGACCGGATCGCCGAACTGGCAGAGAGCGTGCACCGGCTGGAACGGCTTCTGGTGGCGCTCAACCGGAAAGTCAGGGCGGGCGAGACCCAGCGGGCCGACTTCGACACCTGGCCGGAGATCACCAAACCGCTCATCGCGAAGATCCTCGCGGGCCAGGAAGCCTACGGGCGCAAGACGTTCACGCCGCAGGAGGCCAAGGACACCCGCAAGGCCATCGCCGAGTACGACCGCAGGGCGCACGAGGCGATCGACGCCGCCGAAGCCCTCACCACGCTGCCGCCGAACGCGGAAGCGTTGTGGCGCAAGAAGTACAAGCAGTGGCAGACGTTCGCCAAGACCGAACGCCCGGAGGCTCCGGACGACGACACGCACGCCAGGGACACCGTTGCCAAGTCGGCCGGCAACGAGGCCGTCGCGGAGGCGCGCGAGAAGATCCGCACCCGGATCGAGGACGCGGTCGCGCGCGATCTGCTGTTCCCGGCGTGGTTCGAGAACATGCTCGGACCGGCCGCACCGCCCGGCAAGGCGGACGATTGGCTTTACACCGCAACGGATGTCGTGTTGTACCGGCTGCTGCACGACGTCACCAGCCCGGCAGACGCGCTCGGTACGGCACCCCAGGAACAAGGGCACCGCAGAAGCCTCCACGACCGGTTGATCGTGGAGTGCGCGGACTATCGCAGGCCGTGAGGGGACACGCGGGCAGGGCGCCTCTGCCCGCGCAGTCACTCAGATCAGGCCAGCTCCAGGCTGAAACGCTGCTGTACAGCGTCCACCGCGAGCACCTTCACCTGCACCGAAGAGCCCACCTCGGCCTGCTGGCCGTGCAGAAGCCCGTGTGCACCGGCGGGGTGTTCGACGAAGGAGCCGAACGGGACGGTCGAGACGACCTTCCCGGAGAAAACATCACCAATGTTGGGAAGCATTGCGCATCACCTCCTCTCCCAAGCGCATCTCCAACTGAGAAGCGCGGGATCCGGAGGGGCCCTGATCAAGTCAGGGCCGGGCAACCGTTCCGCTCACGGCACAAGGCCGACCCGGCAGTCATACCAAGAACATTAGCCATCCCGGGCCGTTGTCCGCAATGGAATCTAGACTTCCTCACATGCTGGAGACGTCCGCGCGGTTGCTGAAGCTCCTCTCGTTGCTACAGGTGCGGCGCGACTGGACGGGGCCGGAACTCGCCGGCCGGCTCAGCGTGGACGTGCGCACGATTCGCCGTGACGTCGACAAGCTCCGCAGCCTCGGCTACCCCGTCACGTCGCTGCCCGGCGCGACCGGCGGCTACCAGCTCGGCGCGGGCGCGGAGCTTCCGCCGTTGCTGCTCGACGACGACGAAGCGGTCGCCGTCGCGGTGGGGCTGAGAACGGCCGCCAACGGCACGATCGCCGGTATCGAAGAGACATCGGTCCGTGCGCTCACGAAGCTCGAACAGATCCTGCCGTCCCGGTTGCGCCGCCGCGTCCAGGCTCTCGGGGCGCACACCACGCCCCTGGCCGCGGGCGGGCCGACCGTCGACCCGGAGACGCTCACGATCATCGCCGCCGCCTGCCGCGATCGCCAGCAGCTGCGGTTCACCTACGCCCCAACGCAGGGCGAGCCCACGAAGCGGCTCGTCGAGCCCCAGGGCCTCGTGCACACGGGCCGGCGGTGGTACCTCGTCGCGTGGGACGTGTCCAAAGAGGACTGGCGCACGTTCCGGGTCGACCGCGTCACCACCGAACCCACACTCGCCGCGCGTTTCCCGCCCCGCGAACCACCCGCGGAGTCCCTGGCCGAGTTCGTGTCCCGCCAGGTCGCCTCGAGCGTCTACACCTACCAGGCCGTGCTCACGATCCACGCCCCGCTGCAGGCCGTCGCGGACCGCACCTCCCCCACGGCAGCGTCGCTGGAGCCGATCGACGACAACTCCTGCCTGATGCGCACGGGCGCCGAGTCGATCGACCGGATGATGTTCTACCTGCTGTACCTGGGCTACGACTTCGAGGTGCACGAGCCACCGGAACTCGCGGAGCACGTGCGAACGCTCATCGACAGGCTGCAGAACGCGGTTAGAGTGCGGGAGTGACCGACTTCGCGACCGCCGCGGACCCGTTCCGGCGAGAGCTGCTCACGCACTGCTACCGGATGCTCGGCTCCCTGCACGACGCCGAGGACCTCGTGCAGGAAACGTACCTGCGCGCATGGAAGGCGTACGGCCAGTTCGAGGGCCGCTCCTCGGTGCGCACCTGGCTGTACCGGATCGCGACGAACGTCTGCCTCACCGCGCTCGACAGCCGCACCCGGCGGCCGCTGCCGTTCGGGCTCTCCACCCAGGGCTCCGGCCGGGACGACGCGCTGACCCAGGACCACGAGATCGGCTGGCTGGAGCCGTTCCCGACCGATCCGGCCGCGATCGTCACCGAGCGCGAGTCCACCCGGCTGGCCTTCGTCGCGGCACTGCAGCACCTGCCTCCGCGGCAGCGAGCGACCCTGATCCTGCGCGACGTCCTCAAGCTGAGCGCCGCCGAGACGGCCGACGAGCTCGACATGACGGTGGCTGCCGTCAACAGCGCGTTGCAACGGGCCCACGCGCAGCTCAAGGATCTCAACGAGGACTCGGTCATCGAGCCCGCGGACGCCAAGCCGCTCCTCGACCGGTGGGTGAAAGCGTTCGAGGCCAAGGACATCCCGGCGATCATCGCGATGTTCAGCGAGGACGTCGTCTGGGAGATGCCGCCGTACCCGCAGTGGTACCACGGCCCGGACATGGTGGCGTGGCACCTCACGAACCAGTGCCCTGCCGTGCCGCACGGGGCGCGGATGATCCCGGTGGAGGCGAACGGCCAGCCCGCCTACGGCCTGTACCTCAGAGAACCGGACGGCGTGTTCCGGCCCTTCAACCTCCAGGTGCTGGAGATCGGCAACGGCCGGATCACGCGCGTCTCGTCGTTCTTCGACCTCAGTCTGTTCCCGAAGTTCGGGCTGCCTTCGACCGCATGAACTCCGCGCGGCCGAGAGGCCGGTTCACGATGCGCATGTCGCCGATCCAGCCGTGCAACGACTTCTCGATGACCTTGTTGTACGCGTAGGCGCCGACGAGCCACGGGTCACCGGCGGTCGAGATGCCGCGCGCGGGCGTGGAGGGGTTGCGCAGCAACGGAGAACCGTCGACGTACAGCGTGGTGTGCACGCCGTCGTTGACCACCGCGATGTGCCACCACGTCCCGAAGTCCATCTCGTGGCCCCAGTTCGTGGAGATGCCCGGCAGGTTGCGCGGGAACACCGCCCACTGCAACCCGCCGCCGCCCGCGAGGTTCAGCGTGGCGATCGGCTCGCTCGGGTCGTCCCCGGTCTTGCTGGCCGCCGAACCGGGCGCGAGCTTCGTGAAGAGCCCGCACCACGGGTGGTCGAAATCCGCCGGCAGCTTCAGGAACAGTTCGATGGTGTAGCCGCGCTCGAACGTCTGCCTGTTCACCGGCGCACTGTCCACAGTGGTCAGATGGCCGTTCTTGCCGAAGTACAGCGAGCGGTGTGACGGCGCGAACCGGTGGTGGTCGTCCGATGCGGTCAGCACGCCGGTCTGCACCAGGTCGTTCCCGTTGCCGGACAGGTCTTTCAGGCCCTCGCCGAGCCGCCAGTACGCGACCGTGCCGCGCACCAGGACGTCGGAGACGGGCTGGGCGGGCGGCAGCACCGGCGGGTCGAAGCGGGCGAAGCGCTGCTCGAAGTCGAGCGGCACGCTGAACCGGTCGGCCGGTCCGGTCAGCTCGATCTCCTTGCGTTCCAACGGGTTGAGCGACTTCTTGCCGAGCAGCCACGGCGACAGCGTGCGCACGTCGATCGTCTGACGATCCAGGTCGAAGCGGTAGAGCCGGATCATCGCGCCGCCGCCGTAGTAGCGGTCCTGGTAGTTCGCGATGTGCACGTGCACGTCGTTGCCGGCGGCGTTGCGCAGCGTGGCGCGCGCCGGCGGCCAGAAGTGGCCGTTCAGCGTCAGGAAGATCTGGTCGTTGTCCTTGATCAGCTCGTCCCACAGCTTGCGGCCGTAGTCCGACATCGCGGCGACACCGTCCGCACCGTCGTAGACCAGCTCGTGCGTGGTGAGGATGACGGGCAGCTTCGGATGCTTCTTCAGCACCGCGCGCGCCCACTCGAAACCCTTGGCGGACAGGCGCCAGTCCAGCGCCAGCACGAGCCACTCCTGACCGGCGGCGCGGAACACGTGGTAGCTGTTGTAGCCGTCGGCGCTCGAACCGCGGTACGTCGGCGAGTGCCGGAACCGCTGCGGCCCGAACGTGTCCAGGTAGGGCGTGCGGCCGCGCTGGTCGTCGGTGCGCGAGTCCGGCAGGTCGTGGTTGCCCGCGAGCACGCTGTACCCGACCCGGCGGCGGTCGAGCACCTCGAACCGCTCGCCGATGTCGTCGATCTCGCTCTTCTCACCGTTCTCGACGAGGTCGCCGAGGTGGCTGACGAAGACGATGTTCTCGGACTTCTGGTGGTCGAGCAGGTACTGCAGCGTGGCCTTCAACGGCGCCGAGTCGCCGCGGTCGAGATCGAACATGTACTGCGTGTCCGGGATCACCGCGAGCGTGAACCGCCGCGCCTCGGGGTCCGGCCGTCCGGTGACAACGTTGTCGGCGGCTGCGGATCCGGGGGTGACCAAGGCGGCAGCGGCGGCGGTCGCACCCGTGCCCAGCAGGAAAGAACGGCGAGACGCAGTCATGGCGCGGATCGTAAGTGGGCTTGACCAACGGCGGGCGAACGGCGGGCGAAACCTGGTCGTGAGCCACCGCCACGGTCGATAGCATCGCTAACTATGTCTTGGGGGTTGGTGGTTGCTGCCGGGTTCGTCGTTGCTGTGGGAGGGCTGCTGCAAGGGTTGATCGGCTTCGGGTTGGCGCTCGTGGCCGTGCCGCTGCTGGCACTGCTCGACCCCACGCTGCTGCCGGTGCCGGTGCTGATGGTCGCGACCGCGCACGCGTCGATGTCGCTGGCCAGGGAGTTCGGTCACGTCGACTGGCGCGGCGTCGGCTGGGCGATGCTGGGCCGGCTGCCGGGCACGCTGGTCGGCATCTGGATCGTCGACGCGCTCGACCCGAAGGGCTTCGGGCTGGTGGTCGGCGGCTCGGTGCTGGGGTGCGTGCTGCTGTCGATCACCGCGTGGCGGCCGGAGCCGAGGCCGAAATCGCTGGTCATAGGCGGGTTCGCGAGCGGGTCGTTCGGCACGGCGACGTCGGTGGGCGGCCCGATGGTCGCGCTGCTCTACCAGAACCAGGCTGGGCCGCAGGTCAGGGCGACGCTGGCGGCGTTCTTCGTGCTCGGCTCGGGTGCGTCGGTGCTGGGGTTGCTGGTCGCCGGGCAGGTCACGAGCCACCAGCTCTGGACGGGACTCGTGCTGATCCCGTTCCTCATCGCCGGATTCCTGCTGTCCGGGCCGTTGCGCAAGCGGTTCGACGCGGGCGGGATCCGCAAGCCGATGCTGATCGTCGCGGGCACCAGCGCCGTGGTGCTGATCGTGAGGAGTGCGCTGCTGTAGCGCACTCCTCACGAACCGATCAGGCGAAGGGCTGAACGTTCGGCTGGTACACCGAGCCGTCCACCGGTGCGACGAGGTCGAGCAGGTACTTGGCCACGGCCGCGTCAGTGCCGGCCGAGCGGCCCAAGATGCAGTGGCCGAACGAGTCGACGCTGATCAGGCGCGCGTTGCCGAGCTGCTTGGCCATGCGCTGCGAGAACAGGTACTGCGTCGCCGGGTCGTAGTAGTTGCCCACCACGACGACCGGGTTCGCGGTCTTGCGGTTCCACGGGCCGATCCAGCGGTCCGGGTGGCGCGTCGGCCACGTCGGGCACGTCACCAGGTCGGACGCGGCCTGGTAGCGGCCGAACGTCGGCGACTCCTTCTCCCACTTGGTGGCCGTCTGCTCCCACAGGCGGTTCGTGCGGGCGAACGGCTTGTCGGTGCAGTTGACCGCGTAGTACGAGTCGTCGACCGTGTACGGGGTGTCCGGCAACGGGTCGACGTCCATGCGGCCGCCCTGGTTGTTCAGCGGCGCCGGAAGGTCCACAACGGACTGAGTGCTGAAAGCGGCCGCGGCGGCCGGGTTCAGCGCCGTGTGCACGCTCTGCAGCCAGGCCACCAGCGTCGAGAACCGCGGCACCGAGTACAGGTCGCCCGCCACCCGGCCCACGACGTCGGCCAGCGTGACCTTCGTGCCGTTCGGGAGCGTGGCGGGGGCCTTGGCCAGCGCCACCTTCATGTCCTCGAACTTCTGCCGGGCGTTGCCCGCGAACGCGCACTTGGCCGCACCGGCGCTGTCACAGCGCTTCAGCATCGCGTCGAGCGCGATCTCGAAGCCCTTGGCGCGCTGGCGGTCGTACTCGGTGCCGTTGGTCAGGCGCAGCTGCGGGTCGACGTTGCCGTCGATCACGATCGCCCGCGCGCGGTGCGGGAAGATGTTCGCGTACGTCGAGCCGATCAGCGTGCCGTACGAGAAGCCGACGAAGTTCAGCTGCTTGTCACCGACGGACTCGCGCATGATGTCGAGGTCGCGCACGACGGCCTCGGTCGACATGTGGTTGAGCAGCGGGCCGGCGTTGATCTTGCAGTAGTCGGTGTAGACCTTGGAGTTGCGGATCGTGCTGGTGATCTCGTCCTTGGTGATGGGCAACGAGTAGATGCCCGCGTTCACCGAGTCGGCTTCCTCCTTGGTGCGGAAGCAGCGCAACGGGGCGCTGCGGGCCACACCGCGCGGGTCGAAGCCGACGACGTCGAACCGGTCGAGCACCTGCTGCCCGAAGTAGTTCTTGGCGGTGGCGCCGCGGGTCAGGCCAGAGCCGCCGGGACCGCCGGGGTTGAGGAAGATCGTGCCGATCTTGTGCGCCGGGTCGTTCGCCGGGCGCTTCATCATGGCGATGCCCGTCTTGTCCCCGCGCGGGCGCGAGTGGTCGACGGGCACGTCCTGGACGGCGCAGCTCAGCCGAGCCTTTTCCTCAGGCGTGACACTGGCGGGAAGTCCGGCGAGAACGTCTGCCGCGCACTGCCCCCAGGCGGCGGGTCTGACGGCTGCGGCGTCGGTCTGGGCGGATGCCGTGCCCAGACCGGAAACGATGGTGCCGAGCACGAGCGCAGAAGCGAGAGCTGCGCGCGTGACTCGTGCTGATGCAGGAGATGACGTCACGCGTGCAGCCCATCACTGCCGGTGCAGCGTTTGTACCCGTCTATCGGAGGGTTGTGTCTCCAAGTGCCGTGACCGCCTTCCTTTGCCCCGTCTTTCGGTGGTCAGACGGGTGCATCGTGGTGCCGGCCCGGTGCCGCGAGGCGCCCTGCTGAGCGCCGGAAGACGCGGCGAAGGTAGGCGGTCACGGCACTAGACAGCCCTGGCCAAGGAGACGGCGAAACGGCCTTCGGAGTCGGTCCACCACTTGTGCAAGGAAAAGCCGCCTTCTTCCAGCTCCTGACGCACGCGGTCCTCGCGGAATTTCGCCGACACCTCGGTGCGCAGTTCTTCACCTTCGTGGAACTCAACGGTCAAGCCGAGCTCTGCGAGGGTCACTCGCATGTCCCGCTTGGCGCGCAAGCGCATCTCGATCCATTCCTGCTCGGCGTTCCACAACGCCACGTGCTCGAACGCGTCGACGTCGAAGTCTCCGCCCACCTCGCGGTTCAGCACGTTCAGGACATTCCGGTTGAATTCGGCCGTCACGCCCTGCTCGTCGTCGTACGCGCGCACCAGCGTTCGCTCGTCCTTCACCAGGTCCGTGCCGAGCAACAACCACTCCCCCGGCTGCAGCACATCGCGGACCGTGCGGAGGAACTTCTCCCGTTCCTCCGGAATGAGGTTGCCGATCGTGCCGCCCAGAAACGCCACCACGCGCGGGGATTCACCCGGCAGCAGCGACAGGTGCTGGGTGAAGTCGCCGACCACGCCGTGCACCCGCAGGCCCGGGTAGTCCGCCATGATCGCGTGCGCCGCGTCCGTGAGCGCCGACACCGAGACGTCCTGCGGCACGAACTCCCGCAGCGTGCCGTGCTCGCGCAGTGCGCTGAGCAGCAGCCTCGTCTTCTCCGACGAACCGGAGCCCAGCTCCACCAGCGCGTGCGCGTCGGTGGTGGCCGCGATCTCGCTCGCCCGGTCGGCGAGCACCTCGCGTTCGGCACGCGTCGGGTAGTACTCGGGCAGGCGCGTGATGTCCTCGAACAACTCGCTGCCTGTCGCGTCGTAGAACCACTTCGGTGAGACCCACTTCGGGTCGGCGGTCAGCCCTGCCCGAACGTCCGCACGTAGCGCGTGTGCGGCGTCCTCGGGCTTGAGATGAACGTCCAGCACCGGCTCGGTCATATCGGTCGAACCTCCACAGTGGATGGAACGGCGGTGACCACGTGCCGGTCGGGGATCTCCCGCCAGCCCGGGTCGTCGTCAAGCGGTTCGGACGCGAGCGTCACGCTCTGTCCTTTTTCCAGTACCCACAGGGCGTGTGTCCACGTCGTCCCCACGAGCACTTCCCCGTTGGTCAACAGGAAGTTCAGGCGCGACTTCGGAGCCGCGTCCGTGACCTCCTGGACGAGTTCAACAAGCGTTTGGGCCGGGTTCTTCCCGGTTTCCAGTCTGCGCCGCAGGACCGTCCACAACAGCGCGGAGTCGGTCGGTGCGTCCATGGTGAGCAGATCGGTCACGTCCAGCGCTTTCGCCAGCCCGGCCACACTGGACGGCCAGCCGTCGATGCGTCCGTTGTGACTGAACAGCCACGTGCCGTCGGTGAACGGCGCGCACGCAGCGTCCGCGACCGGCATACCGACCGTCGCCGAACGGACCGCGGCCAGGAACGCGGTGGACGGGGTCGCCGCCAGCTGACGCAGGTTCGCGTCGCTCCACAGCGTGCCCGCGCGCCGGTACCGGACCGGGCCGGGGAACCAGCCGACGCCGTAGCCGTCGACGTTCACGGTTCCGCCGGCCCGCATGTCCGCGGGCGCGTACGACTGGTGCTCCAACGAGTGCGGTGCGTCGTAGAGCAGCCCTGCCAAGGGCACGGCGGGGCCCAGGTAAGCCAGGTGGCGGCACATCTCTCAGGCGTCCCTGGCGCAGCGGAAGCCGGCGAAGATCTGCCTTCTGATCGGGTAGTCCCAGTTGCGGAACGTCGAGCGGACCGCGGAGGAGTCGGTGCCGAACGAACCGCCGCGCAGCACCTTGTAGTCCGATCCGAAGAAGACCTGCGAGTACTCGGCGTACGGGAAGACCTCGAAGCCCGGATAGGGCTGGAAGTCGCTGGAGGTCCACTCCCAGACATCACCGATCAGCTGGTGCACACCGCTCGTGGACGCGCCGGCCGGATAGGCGCCGACCGGGGCCGGGCGCAGGTGGCGCTGGCCGAGGTTGGCGTGAAGTTCGCTCGGCTCCTCGTCACCCCACGGATAACGCCGGCTCCGCTCCGTTTCTGGGTCGTGGCGGGCCGCCTTCTCCCACTCCTGCTCGGTCGGCAGCCGCTTGCCCGCCCACGTCGCGTACGCCTGGGCCTCGTGGAAGCACACGTGCACCACGGGTTCGTCCGGCACGATCGGTTCGGTGACGCCGAACGCGGTGCGGGTGAACGAGTTCCCCTCCCGCTGCCAGAACCTCGGCGCCACGAGCTTGCCCCTGGTCCGGTGCATCCAGCCCTCGTCGGTCCACAAGCGACGGTCGTCGTAGCCGCCGGCCAGGATGAACCCGGCGTACTCGGCGTTCGTGACCGGTGTGGTGTCGATGCAGAACGAGTCGACGTGGACGACGTGCGCGGGACGTTCGTTGTCGAGGGCCCACGGTTCGTCCGACGTGCCCATTTCGAACGGTCCGGCCGGGATGAACACCTCCGTCGCCGCGACGAGCTTTCCCTTGGGCGGGTTCGGCGCGTGCAGCACGGGTTCGCCGGTGCGCAGCTGGTGCGTGGCGAGCATCGTCTCGTCGTGCTGCTGCTCGTGCTGCACGATCATGCCGAACGCGAAGGCGTTCTCGACGAGCCTGCGACCCTCCAGCGGCACCTTCTCCAGCACGTCGAACACCTTGCCGCGCACGTCACCGACGTACTGACGGGCCTCTTTCGGGTTCAGCAGCGGTAACTCGGGCCGGACGCTGCGGCCGTACTTGAACGCGTCGTAGTACTCGTCGATGTCGCTGCGGACCGGTTCCCGGCCCCCGACGTCGCGGACCAGCCACAGTTCTTCCTGGTTGCCGATGTGCGCCAGGTCCCAGACCAGCGGCGACATCAGCTTCGAGTGCTGCCGGACGAGGTCGTGCTCGTCGACGGCGTCGGTCAAGGCAGTGGAACGCGCGCGCGAACGCAACAGTTCCTCCGCCACGCGCTCGCGGAGTTCTTCTGTCACAGCTTCCCCTCAAGTTCTCGGCTGATTGCGCTGATCTGGTCGTCAGGGAGTCCGGTGCGGGGCAACGCCTCGATGCCCAGCGCGACGACGTCCTTCGCCGCCCTGGCAATGCGTTCGTCCGCCAGTCCGTGCCGCGCGGCGGAAAGCCACCGCCCGGCCGCCCGATCCGTCGCCGCCAGCACACCGTCCACAACGGACGGATCGCTGAACAGCGCGACGAGCAGCGCACTCGGCGCGATCCACCCGCCGGGCGCGGGCGTGTCCAGGTATCTGATCTCGATGTACCCGCGCGGCCGGACCGGCGGGAACATCGTCGTCATGTGGTACTCGAGGTCGTCGCTGTTGGGGCTGCGGTCGAGGGCCCCGTCGATCCACTCGGCGAACGTCAGTCTTCGCGGCGGAATCCAACTGGGACTCGGCCCGCGCACGACGATCACCGGTGTGTCGAGGACTCTCTTCGCATAGGCCTGGGCCGGATCGGCGCACACAGCACTCGGTCTGGTGCGCACGGGATCCGTGCCGTACAGCGTCCGCATGCGTGCCGACGCCCAGTTCTCGTGCCTGCCACCGATGCTGGGCGAGTTCGCGAACAGCGCGTTGAGCACCGGCCCCAGCTGGTGCACGGCGGCCCACCTGTCCTGCAGGTGCTTCTGCTCGCCGAAGTCCAGGCACACCTGCAGGCCGGCGGTGCTGCACATCATCGCGATGCCGTCGCCGCCGACGTGGTTGAACGCGTGCTCCATCGCGGCGTATCTCGGCACCTGCAGCATGCGCGTCGGGCCTCTGTGCAGGTCAGCGCCCTTGTCGCCGAGCACGAGGCCGTGATCCGCCAGCAGGGCGGTGAGGTGGGAGATGTCCTGGGCGACCGTCTCGAAGAGGTCCGGGAGGCTGGTGCAGGGAGGTGTCGAGATCTCGACCTGCCCGCCCGGTTCGACGGTCAGCGGGGTGCCGCTCGGCAACGGCCGCTGGGGACTGTCTGGAATTAGTGTGGGAGGCGCGTGCTCACCGAGCGCCGCTGCCAACCTGCTCCTGTCGAGCGGCTGCACTGGATCTTCCGCGTGGTGCACGGTCCATTCGAGCTCCACGCCGAACAGCCTCGGAGGCCCGTGCTTGAAACAGACCGAGGCCACGTAAGCCTCGGCCTCAGCGCGGTCGGCGAACCTCGCCGGCGCCGGTTGATTACGCAACGCAGTCACGCTGCCACACTCCCCGTGATCGTCTGGCGCACTCGACGCTACACGCGGGGTCTGACAGTTGCACGCCCTCAAAACCTTACCGTTCAAGGATGTGCCCGGACGCACGCGTGCGTCCGGGCACGTTCCCACGAGGCGGAACTACGGCTTGGCGGTGGAGAATCCGGCCAGCTTGGCCTGCCCCGCCGCGGCCTTCTTCGCGGCCGCCTCCACATCGGCCACCTTCGACTTCTTGGTGATGCCGGGCAGGTTCTTCACCTTCACCGCGTAAAGCGTGAACTCGTACTTGTGCTTCGAACGCGGGCACGGCCCGAAGAACTGCTCGTTCACGGAGGCGTTGCCCATGGCCCGCTGGTGGGCGCCCTTGAGCTCGGGCTCCACGACGTCGTAGCCCTTCTTCAGCCCCTCGGGCAGGCCCTTGGCGGTGGCCGGGATGTCCCACGCCGCCCAGTGCTTGCCGCCGTTCGAGGTGTCGATGAACACCAGCGCGTAGGACTGGGCAGGCGCGTCGCCGCCGGTCCAGGCCAGCGGCGGGGAGATGTCGTTGCCGGCGCCGTGGTCGCCGGCGCACGAGTACTTGTCCGGGATGTTGCCGTTGTTCTGGTACGCCGTGCTGGTCAGGGCCAACGGGGCCGGTGCGGCGACGGCAGGGGTCGCGAGTGCGATTCCGGCCACCAGTGAGAACGCGGCCACAGCGAATTTGTTCACGAAACAACCTCCAGTTGAACGGGCGGCGGAGGTTTTGTATCTAGTTCCATCGGACCACCGACCCGGAACCGAGGCAATACGACCGGAGAGTTCTCGCGCATTACTCTGCGCGACGAGTTCGCGCGCCCAGTGTGTGACCTGCGGCGTTCACATGGGAGAACGATGCGGAAATTTCGGCCCGGACCTGTAGCGCACAAAAAAGGCGGGACCTCCGCGAAGAGGCCCCGCCTTTTCAGCTATTCACATCATGTGCTGGCGTTCGAACGGCCGCGCAGCACCGTGTTGGCGGTGGACGCGTTCTTGATGGCCGTTTCGATCTGCGCCATCGTGGAACCGGAAGTGATTCCCGGAACCGTGGCGGTGTTCAACGCGTACAACGTGAAGGTGTACGGGTTGGTGGAACCACCGGGGCAGGGCCCGAAGTACTTCTGCGAATTCGCACCGGACCCCATCGCCTTCTGCTTCGCCGCACCCTGGCCGGGCACGTTGAATCCGGTACCGAGGTTCTCCGGCAACGAGCGGCCGGAACCGGGGATGTCCCAGATCGCCCAGTGCAGCTTGTTGCCGTTGTTCACCCGGTCGGCGAACACGATCGCGTAAGCCTGCGCACCGGAGGACTCGCCCCACGCGAACGGCGGCGACGGGTCCTGGCCGGCCGTGCCGTCACCGGCACAGGTGTGCTTGGCCGGGATCATCGCGTTGTCCGCGAACGCCGCCGACGTCAGCTGGAACGGGCCGGGGTTGCCGCCGCCCTCGTACACGATGTCGATGTGCAGGATGCGGTCGTTGCCGGCCGAGCCGTCCTTGTCCGTCGACGTCGTCAGCCAGATGTCGCCCTCGCGGTCCACCTCGACCGTGCGCAACCGGCCGTAGGTGCCCTGGAAGTAGATCTGCTGCTCGACCAGGTTCGAGTTCGCGTCGATGCGCATCCGGTAGATGCGCGCGCCGACGGTCGTGGCCACGAACACGTGGTCGTTGATGATCGTCAGGCCCGACGGCGACGCCGAGGACGTCGACCAGGTCTTCTTCGGCGGGACCGTGCCGGAGCAGGAGCCGGAGGTGCCTTCACAGGCAGGCCAGCCGTAGTTGCCGCCGCGGTTGATCAGGTTGACCTCGTCCTGCGACGAGTTGCCGAACTCCGAGGCCCACAGGCGGCCCTGCGAGTCGAAGTCGAGACCCTGCACGTTGCGGTGGCCGTAGCTCCAGATCGCCTTGCCCGGGAACGGGTTGTCGGACGGGATGGAGCCGTCGGGGTTGATCCGGAGGACCTTGCCCGCGTTGTTGTTCATGTTCTGCGCGTTGTCGCCGTTCTGCGCATCACCGGTGGAGATGAACAGGAATCGCCCGTCCGGGCTGAAGCGCAGCCGGCCACCGTTGTGGAAGCGGTTCTTCGGCACACCGTCGAGCAACGTCGTCCAGCCGGAGAGCTGCGCGCCGTCGAACTGCGCCCTGACCAGCCGGTTTCCGCCGGAATACGTGTGGTAGATGTAGATGAACCGGTCGGAGGCCCAGTTCGGCGACACCTCGATGCCGAGCGCGCCACCCTCACCGCCGGTGCCCACGGCGCCGGGGATCTTGCCGATGACGGTCTTGCTGCCGCCCTCGGTGACCCGCAGGACGTTGAACGACTCGCGTTCGGTCACCAGCGCCGAGCCGTCGGGCAGGAACGCGAGGCCCCACGCGACGTCGACACCGCTGGCGATCGTCGTCACCGTGCCGGGGTTCGGCACACCGGTGCCGCCGCCGGAGGACGGCTTCACGGGGATCTCGTTGGAGAACGCCGAGAGGTTGCCCGCGGCGTCCTTCGCCCTGACCTTGACGTTGTACGTCTGGCCGGTGGTCAGGCCGGCGATGGTCGCCGAGCTCGCCGAACCGTCCGCGGTCTGCTTGAGCGCGCCGTCGAAGTGGATCTCGTACCCGGTGACCGCCACGTTGTCGGTGGAGGCGTTCCAGGCGATGGACACGCTGGTCGAGGTGGCGCCGGTGGAACGCAGGTTGCCCGGGGTGGTGGGCGCCTGGCCGTCCGGCGGCGCGGGCTTGGTGCGGCCGGGCACGTTGTTCGAGGCCTGCGAGACGTTGCCCGCGCGGTCCTTGGCGAACACGGTCCAGTCGTACTCGCGGTCGGCCTGCAGGCCGGTCGCGGTGCCCTCCAGCACGTTGCCGACGCTCGTGACGAGCTGGCCGTGCTGGTAGATGTCGTAGCCGACCACACCGACGTTGTCCGAGGCCGCTTCCCACTTCAGCGAGACCGAGTTGTGGGTGGAGCTGACGAACTGCAGGTTGCGCGGCGGCGTGGGCGCCTCGTTGTCCGGCGGGCCGACCAGCACGGCGGTCAGCTTGTCGGCGTTCGGGCCACCGTTGGCGGTCGTCGCCGTCGCCTTGATCTTGTTCGACCCGGCGTGCAGCGTGACCTTCGCGGTCCGCGTCTGCCACGTCGTCCACGCGCCGGTGCCGGGGAACGACACGGTCTGCGCGTTGGCACCGTCGACGGTCAGCGTGACCGGACGGTCGGCCGTCGTTCCGTTGGCATAGCGGAACGTGAGGTCGTGCTCACCGCCCTGGTCCGCGGAGATCGTGTACTCGACGGACGAGCCAACGACGTTGTCGTAGTTGACGAAACCCGTGCCCGAGAAGCCCGCGTGGTTGGATTCCACGACGCCCTGGGAGATAGTCGCGTTCTCCGCTTCCTGCTCGAGAGCGGGAACCGCGGTGATCTCGTCCACCTCGATGAAGTCGAGGTTCGGGCCACCGGTCGCGGCGGTCGCCGTGAGCTTGATCTTGTTGGCGCCGGCGTTCAGGTTCACCGTGTTCTCGACAGCGACCCACGTCGTCCACGCACCCGTGCCCGCGAAGGCGCGCTCGTCGACCGCGAGGCCGTCGTTGACGCTGACGTCGACCGACCGGTTGTCGGCGGTGCCGTTGGCATAGCGGAAGGTCAGCTTCGCCTGACCCGCCTTCGACGCGTTCACGGTGAACTCGACCGAGCTCCCCGCGACGTTGTCGAAGTTGACGAAGCCGGTGCCGGAGAAGCCGGCGTGGTTGGACTCCACGACGCCCTGCGAGATCGTCGCGCCCTCCGCTTCGTACCTGACCGGCGCCGCGGACGCGGCCTCAGGTACCGACATCACTGCCATGGTTGTCGCGAACGCAACACCCATCGTGCCGAGCGCGCGTAACGCTCGACCTCTGCTCGGTGCCACTGTGGTGCCTCCCACAAGACGGTTCGGGGGATCACTGGGAGCGGCGGCGGATTCAGTTATTAAATAGAAACTTTCCTAACTGTCGCGCAGATCACACCACCGTGTGACAGCTGGAGTCAACCCCTTGCCAGAACCGGTGGAAAGCGCTTACCAAGATCCCGTTACCGATCCCGGTTCTCCGCCAGTGCGGCGATGAGATCGGGGACCGCTCGACTGAGGAGCAGATCGACCACGTGGACGCCTGTGGATTCACGTCGCTGCCACCCGAGGCGCTCCACGAGCGCCGACAGCTTGATGATCTCCCGGGTCTCCATGGCGGCAGAGGATATTGGTAGCGCCGCGCGCGTCCGCGCAGACCCGGCCGAAGATCCACTCGAAAGGGATCGCCCAAAGATCACACGGATGGAGGTGTCCAATCCGTACGTACGGATTGGATTTCCCACCCTCCCCCTGAGACCATCTACCGGTGCCCAGGGTGAGCCAGGACCACCTCGATGCCCGTCGCCGTCAGATCCTCGACGGCGCGCGTGCCTGTTTCGCACGCCACGGCTACGAGGGTGCCACGGTACGCCGTCTGGAAGAGGCGACGGGACTTTCCCGCGGTGCGATCTTCCACCACTTCCGGGACAAGGAGTCGCTGTTCCTCGCGCTCGCCGAGGACGACGCCCTGCGGATGGCGGACGTGGTCGCGGAGCAGGGCCTCGTCCAGGTCATGCGCGACCTCCTGGAGGAACCGGAGAAAAGGGACGAGGACAGCGCCGCCGACTGGCTCGGCACGCGTCTCGAGGTGTCCCGCCGGCTGCGCACCGACCCGGACTTCCGGGCGCGCTGGGCCGAGCGCTCCGAACAGCTGACGGCGGCCACGTATCAGCGTCTGCTGCGCCAGCGGGAAGCCGGCAACCTGCGTGACGACGTCGACGTGACGGTGCTGACGAGTTTCCTGGAGCTCGTGCTGGAAGGTCTGGTGTCGCACCTCGCGATGGGGCTCCCGGCGGACGACATGGAGCCGGTACTCGATCTAGTAGAAGAAACCGTGCGCCGCCACCGCCGCAACTCTTGAAGGTTCTTCACTTACGCCGCAGTGTGGAGGCATGCCGTCCACGCTGAAGACCGCCGCCCAGTTCTTCGCACTCCGCACACTCGTGCGCGGCTACGCGCTGCTGGGTGATCCCTACGCGGGCGTGATCGCGTCGCCGCCCGACCGCGACCCGTACCCGATGTACGAGAAGGTGCGCGCGAAGGGCGACATGGTGCGCAGTCGCATGGGCGCGTACGTCACGGCGTCGCGCGAGATCTGCGACTCGGTGCTGCGGGACGGCAGGTTCCTGACCGCGACCTTCGACGAGGCGTCGATGGTGCCGATCACGCTGATCCAGGACGGCGAGAAGATCGTCAACCCGGTGCAGGACTCGTTCCTGATGATGAATCCGCCCAACCACACGCGGTTGCGCAAGCTGGTGCAGCCGTTCTTCACGCCGCGCGCGCTGAAGGACCGCACCGAGTCGATCCAGAAGATCGTCAAGACCTACGTGGACCGGCTGGACGGGCAGTTCGACGTCGTCGCGGAGTTCGCGTCGCAGGTACCGATCCAGGTGATCGCGGACCTGCTGGGCGTGCCGGACAGCGAGAAGGAGACGTTCGCGCGCTGGGGTTCGTCGCTCGCGGAGACGCTCGACGGCGTGTGGTCGCACAAACAGCTCAAGGCCCTGCACGCCACGATCATCGAGTACAACGAGTTCATCGACGGCCTGATGGACCAGCGCCGCCGCAGCCCGCAGGACGACATCGTCAGCCACCTGGTGACGCAGCACGACGACCTCAGCCGCGAGGATCTCGTTGCCACCACCGGGTTGTTGCTCTTCGCCGGGTTCGAGACGACGGTGAACCTCATCAGCAACGGCGTGCTGAAGGCCTTCGAGAACCCGCACACCGTGGCGCCGCTCGCGCAGAGCCCGGAGTACGCGGAGGGGTTCGTCGAGGAGGTGCTGCGGCTCGATCCGCCTGTGCAGTACACGATCCGCTGGCCGAAGGAACGCCTCGAGCTGGCCGGGGTGTCGCTGCCCAAGGGCATGCCGGTGATGTTGATGCTGGCGGCGGCGAACCGCGATCCACGGGTCTTCGCCGATCCGCTGAAGTTCGACCCGGCGCGGTCCAACGCGCGCGAGCACCTCGCGTTCTCCGCGGGCATCCACTACTGCATCGGCGCGGGGCTCTCGCGCATCGAGGGTTCGCTGGCGCTGCACGAGTTGTTCAAGCGGTTCCCGAACCTCGGTCCGGACGGTCCGATGTCGCGGCGGAGGTCGAAACTCATCCGCGGCGCGTTGCGACTTCCGGTTCGGGCGAACGAAACCAAACGGTCACTGGCGGTGAAGAACAGCTGACGTGGGGCGAAATTCGTCGCAGCACGTGCTCGACTTCACCCACCTGGAGCAATGTTCGTGCCCCAATGACACTTCTCCGTAGTGCATCCTTGAGGGCGAGAGGGAGACCCGCCGCACCGCCGCCGCGACGGGCCTCCCTCTCGCTCTTCCGGTCATGAGGGTGACCTTCATGGACCTCAGGTCCATGAAGGTCACCCTCATGGACCTACTCGACCCCGGCCATCAGCTTCTTGATCGCGGGCGCCGCCACGGCGAGCGCGACGCCGAGGACCACGGCCGCACCGCCCAGCGTGAAGAAGTACGCCGACGGGCTCGTCGTGTAGAACTTCACGAGCTGCGCGGCCACACCGGTACCGGCCGAGACCGCGAGGAACCACAGGCTCATCGTCTGCGAGGCGAACGCCTTGGGCGCCAGCTTCGTCGTGACGGAGAGGCCGACCGGCGACAGCATGAGCTCACCGCAGGTCATGATCAGGAACATCAGCACCAGCCACAGCGGCGTCACCTTGCCGTCGGCGGCCGAGTTGCTCGCGAAGTACATGAGCACGAACGACAAACCGACCAGCACCAGCGCGCCGGAGAACTTGCGCGGCGTGCTGGGAGCGCGGTCGGCGAGCTTCAGCCACAGCCACGCGAACACCGGCGCGAGCACGATGATCATGATCGGGTTGATCGACTGGAACCACGCGACGGGGAACTCCCAGCCGAACACGTGGTTGTCGACGTTCGAGTCGGCGAACTCCGCGATGACCGACGCGCTCTGCTCGAAGATCAGCCAGAACATGGCGGCCGCGATGAACAGCGGGATGTAGGCCAGAACGCGCGGCTTCTCCTCCGGCAGCGTCTTCTTGCTGCGGTACATCACGGTGAAGTACGTGATCGGCAGGACGATCGACATGATGCTGATCATCAGGATGACGCCCTTGACGCCATCGAGCAGGTACGACACCACGCCCAGCACGCCGATCGCGACCGCGATGGCGGCGATGACGCCGTAGACGCGGCCCTTCTCCTGCGCGGGCAACGGGTTCGGCGCCACGGCGGCCGAGCCGCGCAGGTTCTTGCGGCCGATCCGGTACTGGATCAGGCCGAGCGCCATGCCGACCGCGGCGACGGCGAACCCGGCGTGGAAGCCGATGCCGTCCGCGAGCGCGCCCGTGATCAGCGGCGAGACGAAACCACCGATGTTGATCGCCATGTAGAAGACCGTGAAGCCGGCGTCACGACGCGTGTCGTGCTGCTCGTAGAGGCCGCCGACGACGGTCGAGATGTTCGGCTTGAGCAGGCCCGTGCCGAAAACGATGAAGATCAGGCCCAGGTACACGCCCGTGATGCCGATCGGCAGCGCCAGTGCGATGTGACCGCACATGATCAGCACGCCGCCGTAGAAGGTGGCGCGCTGGCCGCCCCACACGCGGTCGGCGAGCCAGCCACCGGCGACACCCGACATGTAGACGGCGGTGCCGTAGATCGCAACGACGGACAGCGCGAGCGCCTTGTCCACGCCGAGACCGCCCTCGGAGACGGCCGTCCACAGGTAGAGGCCGAGAATGGCCTTCATCCCGTAGAAGGAGAACCGTTCCCAGAGTTCGGTGAAGAACAGTGTGGACAGGCCTCGGGGGTGCCCGAAGAAACCTTTGTCCTGGTCGGAGATGCTGGCGCTAGGGGCGCTCACGGCCATCGTCCTCTCGTGTCAACGATGTCACGGCGGATCGGTGCACATTACGCCGAACGCTCGTACGGTTAGAAATCGGGGTTGCGTCCAAGTGGCCCAACTCTCACTCCGGGGTGCGTAGTTGAGCCGGATTTGATGCACTGCTTGCGTGGACTTGATCCAGGCGCACGGCGTAGCGATGACGGAGTTCGACCGGCGGGTGCGAGAGATCGCATCGGACCAGTGGGAGCTCGGCACCCCCTGCCGGGAATGGTCGGTCAGAGATCTGGTCGGTCACCTCGTCTACGAGCAGCTCTGGGCTCCGGAACTGCTGGCCGGCTGCACCATCCGGCAGGTCGGCGACCGCTTCGACCACGACAACCTCGGCGACGATCCGCTGGTGTCCTGGGTGGTGGCGGCCGCGGCGGCGCGCGAGTCGTGGCTCGACCGCCACGCGCTGGCCAAGTCCGTGCACGTGTCGTCCGGCGTGATCGACTCCGCCGAGTACTGCTGGCAGATGACCCTTGATCTCGCGGTGCACGCGTGGGATCTGGCGCGCTCGATCGGCGCCGACGAGAAGCTGGATCCGGATCTGGCGTCGACGGTGTTGCAGTACGTCGAGCCGCGAATCGCCGACTGGAGCGGAACCTCGATGTTCGATTCGCCGGTGCCGGTGTCTCCGGACGCCGACGACCAAACGCGACTGATAGGACTACTGGGACGTAAGCCGTAGCCCCTTGACACCCGCAACTCCGGTTGCGCAAGGTAACTGCACCGCCGCTTTCAGTCAGGAAAGTTCCCTGTTGAAAGAGGTGGCAATGCGCAAGCTCACCCCGGGGCTCTTCGCCGTGGCCGCACTCGTGGCGTCGGTCCTGGCGTCCCCCGCCGCCGTGGCCGCCGGTCCCAGCGCCTCCCAGCTGCTGGCCAAGCTGACTTCCTGCCAGCAGATCTCCAACGGCAAGTACCGCACCGACTCCGAGACGGCCGCGACCATTCCGGTCTGCGGCAAGAACGGCGCGGTTTGGTACAAGGCCGACATGGACATCGACTGCGATGGCCAGCCCACCACCAAGTGCAACAAGAACACCGACCCGTGGTTCCAGCCGGACACCGCGTTCCACGACTCGAAGGGCAAGCCGCTGGTCGCGGACAAGCTCCCGTACGTGGTGGTGCCGTCGCCGAGCGGCACGTGGGACTACCGCCAGCACGGCATCCAGGGCGGTGGCGTCGTCGCGATCGTCTACAACAACAAGGTCGACTACGTGGTCGTGGGCGACACGGGCCCGTCGAACATCATCGGCGAGGCGTCCTACGCCTCCGCGGTGAACCTGGGCATCAACCCCGACCCGCGCAACGGCGGGACCGACGGCCCGGTGCACTACCTGTACTTCAAGAACTCGAAGGTGTCGCCGATCGAGGACCACGGGAAGGCCGTCTCCCAGGGTGAGGCGCTGGCGCAGAAGTTCCTGAACGAGAACTGAGCCTGTTCTCGCGCCCGTTCTTCGCCGGCTGTTTCCGAAGCGCCCCGCCCCGCATCCCCCTTGCCTCCTGCGAGACGGGGCGCTCCTCCCCCGGCAGCGCCGGTGAGATCCCCCCGATCCCCTTGGCGCATCGCTTTTGTACAGGCAAAACGTTGTCCGGTGTCGGAGCGCTTTCAGTGGACAACGAGCTCCGGACAACGATTTGGGATACACGGGTCACGAACAGCGTCAGCCCCGGCGCCGGATGCGCCGGGGCTGACGGGTGCCGGACGGATCAGCCGACGTGTGATCGACGTCCGCACCGGTGGTTGGCCGTGGGTGGACCGCTTCAGAACCCTGCCAGGGTCTCGTGACGCGGCCCTGAACGCGAGATGACCGTCTTCTCCAACGTGACGCACCTGATGCCTACGACGTCGAACTGCTCGCCGACCTCTTCGAACCCGGCGCTCAGGTACAGGCGCAGGTTCTCCTCGCTCTCCGCACCCGTGAAGAGCCAGACGACCTCTCCGGCGGCTTCCGCGCAGACCGCGTCGAGCAACCGGCGGCCGAGGCCCCTGCCCTGCTGGTCCGGCGCGACCGACAGCCGGGCGACCTCCATGCGGGCCTGGTCGACCTTCCCCCGGACGCTGCCGACGAGCCTCGTGCCGTCCCACGCGCCGAGCGCGGGCATGCCGGACTCGATGTGGTCCTGGATCTGCTGCACGGTCTCCCGCAGCGGCGGCAACTCCCACGCGTCGTACCGGCGTGCCTCGTCGAGGTACGCGGCACGTTGCACGGTAAGCACTTCACCAGCGTGTTCGGTGCTGAGCGGTCCGATGTGGACGTTCACGGCCCGGTGACCCCCGGCGTCCAGCTCTCCGGCAGCCCGCTCTCGGTGAGGATCAGCTGGTGCTCGTGGAACCCTTCCGGCGCGTCCGGCTGCCACGGCCACTTCCCCTGCGGGGTGGGCACGATGATCTGCACCGCCGCGAACTCCGACCCGTCGTAAAGCAGGTACGCACTGCCGAAGAACTCCGGGTAGTACCCCTTGTAGACCCGCTCGAACGTGAGCGGCACGCCGTCGAAGAAGTCGTGGTAGAGCTGCCCCGCCTGGAATCGTTCGCCCTGGCTGGCCCGCTTCACGTAGGTGTTGATCAGAATCTCGCCCATGCCCTGGTCGAGGCCGATGACCACGGCCTCCGCAACCCCGAACCGCCGCCACGCGCCGACCGAGAACACGTAACCGGCGCCCTCGTTGTCCGGCGGCACCGTCACGGTCGTGTGGCCGTGCAGGTCCGCTTGGGAGAGCAGGCGGGCCCTTAGTTCGAAATCTTCGTCCGAAAGCACGATGCCCAGCGTACGCAACGTCCAGATGTCCCAGCCCTGCTTAGAGCTGCTCCAAGGCTCCCACCTTCAGGCAGATTTGGCCGGAAACGATGGAGTCGTGGTGGCGTCGGCTCCTAGCGTTCGTCCATGCCCAAGAGATCGTCCAGCGTGGTGGGGCGGGAGTTCGGCAACGGCGTCCGGGTCGCCATCGAGCGCACCGGGCTCACCCAGCGCAGGCTCGCCGAGCTGCTCGGCTGGCACGAGGCCAAGATGTCCGACCTGCTGGCCGGCAAAGGCGGCGTGAACGAGGTGGAGGTCGCCACGCTGCTCGCCTACTGCCGCACACCGCTGGAGGAACGCGAGGCGCTGCTCGCGCTGTTCCGGGAGTCGGGAAACGTCTACCTGCAGGTTCCCGACGACGGTGTGCCGGACCAGGTCCGCACGCTGATCAACCACGAGAAGGACGCCGAGGAGATCACCTGCTGGTCGATGATCCTCGTGCCCGGCCTGCTCCAGATACCGGAGTACATCAACGTAGTCACCGAAGCCGCACCCATTGAGGCTGAGGACGTTCCGGCGGTTGTAGCCGCACGGATCGCGCGCGCGAAGATTCTCGACTACAGCCGGACCTTCACCTTCTACGTGCACGAGCAGGCGCTGTGGCTTCCGGTCGGAGGTGAGGAGGTGTGGCGGGAACAGCTCGCCCACCTGCTGCGGATGTCGGTGCGGACGTACATCAGCATCCGGATCATCCCCAGATCGATCGGCATGCACGCGGGCACGTCCGGCGACTTCCGGTTGATGAAGTTTCCGAAGTTCCCGCCGGTCGTCTACATCGAGAGCCTCAAGTGCTGTCTGTTCTTCGATGACGGGGAGACCGTCGACACCTACGAGACCATCCTGAAGGACCTCGCTGCCGTCGCGCTGGATGAGGAACAATCGAGGGCGGTGATCAACAGCATCTTGGAGGGCCTCCAATGACCTCGTGGCGCAAGAGCAGCTACAGCGGCACCGGCGACAACTGCGTGGAGATCGGCCACGGCGTTGGCATCCGGGACAGCAAAGCGCCGACCACCCACCTGCCCGTGTCGGCAGACGCGTGGTCGGCGTTCGTGAAGCTGGCGGTCAGCCGACCTCGGCCATGACCTCGTCCGACACGTCGAAGTTCGCGAAGACGTTCTGCACGTCGTCGCAGTCCTCCAACGCGTCGATGAGCTTGAAGATCTTCTTCGCGCCATCGACCTCGAGCTGCACCGAGACCGACGGCAGGAAGCTCGACTCGGCCGACTCGTAGTCGATGCCGGCCTCCTGCAGCGCCTTGCGGACCGGGATGAGATCCCCGGCCTCGGAGACGACCTCGAAGGCCTCGCCCAGGTCGTTGACCTCTTCGGCCCCGACCTCGAGCACGGCCATCATCACGTCGTCCTCGGACGTCTCGGCCTTCGGCACGATGACGACGCCCTTGCGGCTGAACATGTACGACACCGAGCCGGGGTCGGCCATCGAACCGCCGTTGCGGGTCATGGCCGTGCGGACCTCGGTGGCGGCACGGTTGCGGTTGTCGGTGAGGCACTCGATGAGCACCGCGACACCGTTCGGGCCGTAGCCCTCGTACATGATGGTCTGCCAGTCGGCGCCGCCGGCTTCCTCGCCGCCGCCACGCTTGCGCGCGCGCTCGATGTTGTCCAGCGGCACCGAGTTCTTGCGGGCCTTCTGGATCGCGTCGAACAGCGTCGGGTTGCCGTCCGGGTCGCCACCGCCGGTGCGGGCCGCCACCTCGATGTTCTTGATCAGCCGCGCGAAGAGTTTGCCGCGCTTGGCGTCAATAGCGGCCTTCTTGTGCTTGGTGGTCGCCCACTTGGAGTGGCCGCTCATTTCTCCTCCGTCGAACCGAGAACCATGTCCACGAACAGGCGGTGGACGCGCTCATCCCCCGTGAGCTCCGGATGAAACGCCGTGGCCAGCACGTTGCCCTGCCTGACCGCGACGATCCTACCGGCGGCGTCGCCCGCCTCAGCCGTGACGGGCACCGTAGCGAGAACCTCGACGTCCCTGCTCACCGACTCCACCCACGGCGCCCGGATGAACACCGCGTGGATGCTCTCCCCGGCCAGATCGAGGTCGGTCTCGAACGAGTCGATCTGCCGCCCGAAGGCATTGCGCCGGACCGTGACGTCCAGTCCGCCGAGCTGATGCTGGTCGTCGCGCCCGTCCAGAACCGTGTTGGCCAGCAGGATCATGCCCGCGCACGACCCGTACGCCGGAAAACCCGCCTTGATCTTCGCCCGCAGGGGCTCCAGCAGCTCGAAGTTCTCCAGCAGCTTGCTGATGGTCGTCGACTCGCCACCGGGGATGACGATGCCGTCCAGCTCGTCCAGTTCCTCCGGCCGGCGGATGGGCCGTGCGGTGACATCGCACTTGGCGAGCGAGACGAGGTGCTCCTGAACATCACCCTGAAGGGCGAGCACTCCGATAACGGGTGGGGCAGCGACAACCATGCTCACCAGCATATTCGACCCGCTCAGGCGCCCGCGCAACGCCCGTCCCCGCCGTCCGCCCGGCACAGGCCGCAATGGACAGCGCTGATGCCCGCAGGGACAGATTCGCCACGTCCGGCCTGGCGTGGGCCGATATGAGTGCGGAGGATGAATTTCCGCGCCGAGATCCGGCCGGAAATGCCGGGCGCGGGTTGAATTCTTCAAATGGGAGACGCTGTGCTGATCGATGTTCTGCTGGGTGCCGCCGACTCAGCGCCTGAGCAGCAGATCATCCACCTCGGAAGTGGCGGGGCCGAACGCACCGTCACCTTTCGCGGGCTGCGCGACCAAGCGCTGCGCGTCGCGGCGAGCCTGCGTGCACGGGGACTGCGTCCTGGCACGCCGGTGATCATCCGGACGGACGACGATCACGACTTCCTGGTGTTGTTCTGGGCCGCCGTCGCCGCGGGGGTCGTGCCGGTGCCGCTGCCCGCCGAGCAGGGGAAGCTGCGGGCAGTGGCGCACCAGCTCGGCGGGCCGCCGGTGCTGGGTTCTGCCGACATGCGCACCGACGGCGACGTGGGAGAGGTACATCGGGCGTCCGCCGACGACGTGGCGTTCCTGCAGTTCTCCTCCGGCAGCACCGGTGCTCCGAAGGGCGTGCGGCTGACCCATGCCAACGTGCTCGCCAACCTGGACCAGGCCGGGCGGGCGGGTGCGGCCGCGCCGGACGATGTCGTCCTGACGTGGATGCCGTACTTCCACGACATGGGGTTGATCGGCACACACCTCACCCCGATGGCGCACGGTCTGGCGCAGGTGCGGATTCCACCCATGACGTTCGCCAGGAACCCGGCGCTCTGGTTCGAGGCGGCCGCGCGGTACCGCGCTTCGGTGTTGTCGGCGGCGAACTTCGCGCTCGCACACGCGGTGCGGCGCGTGCCCGACGACACGCTCGGGGCGCTCGACCTCAGTGCGGTCCGGCTGCTGCTCGTCGGCGCGGAGCCGATCTCACCGGTGATCTGGCGCTCGTTCGTCGCGAAGACCGCACCGGCCGGACTCGATCCCCGTGCGCTGCAACCGGTGTACGGGCTCGCGGAGGCGACGCTGGCGGTCACGTTCCCGCCGCTGGGCGAGCTGGCGGTACCGCTGGTGCTCGATCGGGCGGCGTTGAGCCGCGGCCGCGTCCGTCCCGCTGATCCGGGAGACGGAGCGGTGGAGCTGATGGACGTGGGGAGTCCTGTTCCCGGCTGCGTTGTGCGCGTCGTGGACGACGCGCGTGAGGTGGTCGATGCCGGCCACGTCGGGCACGTCGAGGTCAGCGGACCGAACGTGGCCCGGGGCTACCACGACGAGCCGGAGGCGTTCGCGGACGGCTGGGTGCGGACCGGTGATCTCGGTTTCCTGCGCGACGGCCGGCTGTGTGTCACCGGCCGGGCGAAGGACGTGGTCTTCGTCAACGGCCGCACGTTCCACGCGGCCGACCTGGAAGAGGCCGCCGCACCGGGCGAGGAGATCGTGGTCGTCGGCTCGACCGAACCCGCGACGGGTAGCGAGCGCATCATCGTGTTCGCGCGCAAGAACGCGGACCACACCGCGATCGCCGCGCGCGTCGCCCAGGCGACGGGGCACGACGACGTACGCGTGCTGGGCGTGCCCGCGAGAGCCGTTCCCCGCACGACGAGCGGGAAGGCACGCCGCCACGAGTTGCGCTCGCGGTACGAGGCGGGGGCGTTCGCCGAGGTAGCGGAGCACCGCCCGGCGGCGTCCGGACGCGGGCACACCACGCCGACAGCTCTCGAGGAAGCCGTGCGGGAGATCTGGGCGGACGTGCTCGGTGTGGACGCACGCCGCATCGGTGCGCACGACCGGTTTCTGGCGATCGGCGGGTCCTCGCTCAAAGCGATGGAGGTGCTGGCGAAGCTGGAGGAACGGTTCGGGACGACCGTGCCGCCTTCGGCATTGCGCGAGTGCGACACGGTGAGCGCGCTGGCCGGCCACGTCCTGCGGCACCGCTCCGGTACCTCGGTGACAACGGTGCCCCCCACGACCGGTGACACGGCCGCGGTCATCGGCCTGGCCTGCCGCTTTCCCGGCGCGGAAACACCGGAGGAGTTCTGGGCACAACTGGTCGCCGGTACGGACAGCGTCACCGGGATTCCCGCGAGCAGGTGGCAGGACGAACCCGGCTGGGGCTCGTTCCTCGACGACCCCGCGTTGTTCGACCCGGACGTTTTCGGCATCACCGAAGAAGAAGCCCGCCTCATCGACCCGCACGCGCGAATGCTGCTCGAACTGGCACACGAGGCGCTGGAACGTGCCGGGTACGCCGGTCCACGCCGCGACGGTCTGCGCATCGGCGTTTACGCGGCGGTCGGTGAAAGCGGGTATCCCGAGTTGCTGCAAGGGACCGGTCACGACCGGTCCACCGCGGCGCTCGTGGGCAATCTCCGCAACCTGGTCGCCGCCAGGGTGTCGCAGGCCCTGGATCTGACCGGTCCCGCGGTCGCGATCGACACCGCGTGCTCGTCAGCGCTGGTCGCGTTGCACTTCGCCCGAAAGGCCCTGGCCGACGGTGAGTGCGACATCGCGGTGGTGGGTGGGGTCAACCTGAACCTGACCCCGACGGCCTACCGGCTGCTGGGAACCGCACAGGCGCTGTCGCCGACCGGCCGGTGCCGGACGTTCAGCGACACGGCCGACGGGTTCGTGCCGGGAGAAGGGGGTGCCGCGCTCGTCCTGGCCCCGGCGGCCTCCGCACGGCGCCGCGGCGACACCCTGCTCGCTCTCGTGCGCGGCAGTGCGATCAACAACGACGGCAGTTCGCTGAGCCTCCTGGCCCCGAACCCCTTGCGGCAGCGCGAAGTGATCGCGACTGCCTACCGTGCGGCGGGGGTGGACCCCGCGGAGGTGTCCTATGTGGAGTGTCACGGCACCGGGACGGCGATCGGCGACCCGGTCGAGGTCCAGTCGCTGGCGCACACGTTCGCCCCGCGCCCCGGCGATCGGCCGCTGCGGCTGGGGTCGGTGAAGACGAACCTGGGACACCTGCTGAACGCGGCCGCCATGCCGAGCCTGGTCAAGCTGGTGCTGGCCCTGCAACACGGGAAGCTGCCGCCGTCGCTGCACCACGAGCCGCCGTCGTCGCGCTGTGACCTGGCGGCACGGGGTTTCGCCGTGGTCGCCGAGCCGGTCGACTGGCCGGAGCCGCGCATCGCGGGGGTCAACGCGTTCGGGTTCGGCGGTACGAATGCTCACGCGATCCTGGAAGCCGCTGTGGCCGCCGAGCAGCACACCGGCGAGGGCTCATCTCCTTCTTCTCTCCTCACACTTTCCGCCCGCACCGCACCCGCGCTCCGGGCGGCGGCGCTCGAGCTCGCGGCGCACGTGCGGGCGAATCCGCATCTCGCCGAGGCCGACGTCTGCGCGACCGCGAGTACCGCACGGGACGACGGACCACACCGGCTCGCTGTCGTCGTGGAGGGTGATCTCGCGGACCGTCTCGGCAGCGCCGAGATCACCGAGGCGGTGCGGTCTCCGCGCGTCGCGTTCGTGTTCCCCGGCCAGGACGCCACGATCCGCGGTCTGGCCAGGACCCTGCGCGGCGCGCCTGCCGCGCAGGCGATGTTCGACTCCGTTTCCGCCGAACTCGGGCCGATCAACGGGCGCCTGCTGAGCGAGTGGCCGCACGACGACACCGTTGGCACTGAGGTGTTACAGCCGTTGCTCGTCGCGTCGGGCGTGGCGGCCGCGCATCAGCTCGCCGAGTGGGGCATCAGGCCCGACGCGGTGTTCGGGCACAGCGTCGGCGAGGTGACGGCGGCCTGCGTCGCGGGCAGGCTCACCCCGCTGGAGGCCGTCGCGTTCGCCGCCGAGCGGGGACGGCTGATCGCCGAGCTCGCGGTACCGGGCGCGATGCTCGCCGTTGCCGCGGCCCAGGACGAGGTGGTCGATCTGCTGGCCGGCGAGTTGTGGGTGGCGGCGGTGAACGGCCCGCGACGGCTCGTGCTCGCCGGCACGGCCGAGGAGGTGGAGCGCGCCGCGGAGGCGTTGCGGCGACGGCGTGTCCCCGTCCGGCGCCTCGGCGTCTCACACGCGTTCCACACGCCGTTGCTGGACGCTGTCCGTGCACCACTCGCCGCGGCGGCCTCGGCGCTCACCGTCACCGACGCCGTCGTTCCGCAGCTGAGCACCGTCAACGCGGCGTGGAACTCGCCGCTCACCCCTGGCGATCTCGCCGCACACGCGGTGCTGCCGGTGCTGTTCGCCGATGCCGTGCGGACGCTGCTGTCCGACGGCTACGACACCGTGGTGGAAATCGGCCCGGACGGCGGGCTCGCGGGTCTCGTGCGGCACGAGGGCTGCCGCGCGTGGGCGTTGCCGGGGCGGGACTCGCGGCCGTTGCTCGCCGTGGCGGGCCGCCTGTGGGAGCGGGGAACCCCGCTGGACCGCACGGCGATGGACCTCGGGGCACGCCGGGTACCGCTGCCGACGTACCCGTTCCAGCGCAGGCGGTTCTGGGTGACTGACGAGCAGCCGAGCCCTCGGCTGAACACGACCTCACGACTCGAACGGCTCGTCTGGCGCGAGGCACCGGTGCCCGCCGGTGCGGGGACGGCGAAGCTTCTGCATGCCGGCGACCCGCTGGCGACCCTCCAACAGGCCCTCGCCGACCCGGCGCCGCTCGTGGTCGTCACCGAGGACGCCTTCGTCACTGGTGCCCGCCCGGAGCAGGCACTGGTCGCGGGGCTTCTTCGCGCGCTCCCGGACGAACAGCCCGACCGCGCGTTGCGCATCGTCGATCTGTCCACTGTGGATGATGAGGCGACGCGGCAGGCGGCCATCGCCACCGAGCTGGCCGCGCCGCCACACCCCGGATCGGCCGAGCTGGTCGCGTGGCGCGCGGGTAGGCGCCTCACCCAGCACCGAGTCGAGGCTGAGGTGGAAGGGCCTCCGCTGCGTCCCGACGGCACCTACCTGATCACCGGTGGTTCCGGCGGCATCGGACGGGAGCTGGCGCGATCCTTGGCCGCGAACGGCGCGACCGTTGTGGTGGCAGGACGTTCGGCCGGCCACCGCCGATGTGACGTCACCGATCCGGACGAGGTCGACGAGCTGATCCGCAGCCTGCCCGCGTTGGACGGCGTGTTCCACGCCGCCGGTGTGTTGCGGCCGGTCTCACTCCAGTCCACTTCGGACAGCGACTTGGCGGCCGTGCTCGGTCCCAAGGTCACGGGCGCGCGGCTGCTCGCCGATGCCCTGGCACGGCACGGCCACACGGATGCGTTCGTCGTCCTGTTGTCGTCCGTGGCTTCGGTGGTGCCGGGGCTCGCGGGTGCGGTCGGACCGTACGCCGCCGCCAACGCCTACCTGGACGCCTTCGCCGCGCAGCAGCGCGCCGCCGGTCGCCGTTTCGTCGCTGTCAACCTGTCCGCCGTCACCGGTACCGGCATGGCCGCCGGTGCCGGGACGAACCACGCCCTGGCCGCCGCGGGCATCGGTCCGCTCAGCCCCGCCGATGCCGTTGCCGGACTGGAGGCCGCGCTCCGGACCGATACCGCCCAGGTCGTGGTGACCGGCCCAGTGTCCAGCCCTGTGCCCGTCCGGTCACCGGTACCGAACGCCGTGGCGCCGTTGGTCCGCACGTTGCTGGCCGACGCGCTCAAGCGTCCGGTGGAGAGCATCGGCGACGACGAACCGTTCCTCGCGATGGGACTCGACTCGCTCACCGCCGTGGACCTGGTCAAGCGGCTCGAGGAACAGCTGGGCCGCACGCTGTCCCACACGCTGTTCTTCGAGGCGCAGACCCTCCGCGAGCTCGCCGCGTTGCTGGCCCCGGCCGCCGGCGCGTTCCCGCTGACCGACGTGCAACGCGCTTTCGTGACCACGGGCCGGCTCTACCCCGACGTGGCGGCGTACGCGTACGTCCGCCAGACGATCACCGGCTCGCTGGACACCGCGCTGCTGGCACGCGCCCTCACCACGCTCGCCGAACGCCACCCGATGCTGCGAGCGCGCTTCACGGCGGACGGCCAGGAGATCACCGATGCGCGCGTCGTGCTGGAGGCCGTGCGGCTCACCGAGCCGATCGGCGAGTGGGAAGAGCGGCTCTGCAACCAGCCGATCGACGTCGCCACCTCGGCACCGCTGCGCGCCGTCGTCGCTCAGGAGGACGACCGGGCGCATCTCGTCCTGGTCGCGCACCACGCCGCCGTCGACGGGTACAGCCTGCATCTGCTCTGCCGTGAACTGTGGCTGACGTACGCGGCGGATGGCCGTGAGCCCGCGCTGGGCCCCGCACCCGCCGAGTTCCGCGCGTGCGTCCGCACCGCCGACCCCGCGGACCTGACGTGGTGGCGTGACCAGCTCGCCACCTTCCCGGAGGACCTGCCGCTGCCCTACGACTTCGACTCGGAGCCCTCACCCCCGTATGCGGCGCACCAGGTCCGGCTCGACGCGACGGCCACCACCGCCCTGCGGGAACGGGCTGCCGGAGAAGGCGTGTCGTTGTTCCACCTGCTGCTAGCGACCTACGCGCGGTGCCTGGCCAGGTGGAGCGGGCGACCGCGGGTCGCCGTGAACGTGGCCCGTTCCGGCCGGGAACTGCGGCTGCCCGGCATCACCGGCACGGTCGGCCCGCTCGCCGACACCCTGCCGGTGGCGTGCGACGTCGAGCCAGGGGACGACATCGGCACGTTGGCACGCAGGCTCCGCGACACCTGGCTGAAGTGCGAACAGCACGCGAGCCTGTCCAGCCTCGACATCGCACGCCTGCTCGCCCCCGTGCCAGGAGAACGCCCCCGCACGCCCGCGCCCGCCGGGTTCAGCTTCGCCCGGTTCCCGGTGCCGGCCACTCCCGGCGGCTGTCCGGCCGACATCACCGCGACCGCGGCAGGCAGCGCGTCCGCCGCCACCCGGCTCAGCCTGGTGGGGTGGGAGTTCGACGGAGCGCTGCACTTCTCGTGGAACGCGCCGACTTCGCTCTTCCGGCGCGACACGATCGCGCGGTTCGCCGAGGAATTCGCCGCGGGGCTCGCACTGGCCGGGGATCACCAGCCAGTGCCCGGCGTCGGCGCGCCAGCCGCACCGGATCACCGGCCGGTGCGGCAAGCCGGTGTCGTCGCGCCTACCGAAGAACGCGCCGCCACGCCGGACCACCAACCCGTGCAGCAAGCCAGCGTCCCCGCACCAACCGAAGAACACGCCCCCACACCAGACCACCAACCCGTGCAGCAAGCCGGTGCCGTCGCACCAACCGAAGAACCCGCCGCCACACCAGACCACCAACCCGTGCAGCAAGCCAGCGTCCCCGCACCAACCGAAGAACCCGCCCCCACACCAGACCACCAGCCCGTGCAGCAAACCAGCGTCGTCGCGCGTATCCGGGAACAGTGCCGCCGCACCCCGGCCGCGATCGCCGTCGCCGACTCGCTGACGTACGGCGAGTTGGACCGGGAATCCGACGCCGTGGCGGCCCGTCTGCACGCCGCCGGAGTCAAGCCGGGAGATCACGTCGGCCTGCTCACCACGCCCGGAGCCGACACCGTGGCCGCGCTCGTCGGCATCCTCAAGGCGGGGGCGGCGTGGGTGCCGCTCGACGCCGAGCACCCACCGGCACGCCTGCGTGACCAGGTAGAGCGCGCCGGCGTCCGGCTGACCGTCCGGCACGCGGCCACCGCGGCGGCCGCGACCGCGATGGGCACCACGACCATCGACCCGTTCTCCGGCCCAGCGGCACCGGCTCCGCCGGTAGCCGCGCACCCGGACGCGATCGCGTACATCATCTTCACCTCCGGCTCGACCGGGAGGCCGAAGGGCGTGCCGGTGACCCACGCCGCGCTCGTGAACTACCTCGACTGGGCCATCAGCACCTTCGGCTACCACGCGGCCGACCGGCTGACGGCAACGTCGTCGATCTGCTTCGACGCCTCCGTACGGCAGTTGCTCGCTCCGTTGCTCGTGGGGGCCACCATCGTGCCGGTACCGCGCGAGCACACCCGCGACCCGGACCTGTTGCTGACCGCGCTGGAGCGCGGCCGGGTCACGGTGTGGAGTTCCGTCCCGACCCTGTGGGAACGGCTGCTCCTCGCGTCCGAGCGACGTCCTGCCCCGCCCGACCTGACCGCGTTGCGCTGGGTGCACGTCGGCGGGGAGGCGCTGTCCGCGGTTCACGTGCGGCGCTGGTTCGACCTGTTCGGCGGGGGCCACCGCATCACCAACCTGTACGGCCCAACGGAAACCACCATCAACGCGACCTGCCACATCATTGATCGCCGCCCGTCGGACGACCTCGACGCGCTGCCCATCGGCCGTCCCGCCGCGGGTGCGGTGCTGCGGGTCGAGGACGAAGAGTTGTTGATCGGCGGTCCCGGTCTGGCCGGGGGCTACCTCGGTGAGCCGGAGCTGACCGCGGCCGCCTTCGTGCGACGGGACGGGCGCCGGTTCTACCGCAGCGGCGACCGCGTCCGGGTCAACGCCGGCGGCGACTACGAGTTCCTCGGCCGGATCGACGGCCAGGTGAAGATCCGCGGCCACCGCGTCGAGCCCGGCGAGATCGAAGCCGCGCTGCAACGGCACCCCGCCGTCGAGCGGGCCGTGGTCGTGCCGGTCAGCGAGGCGGGACACCTTCGTCTGGTGGCTCACGTGCAGCCCAGCGGTCCCGTCACGCCGGAGGAGCTGCGGGCGCACGCGGCCGCACTGCTGCCGCACCACATGATTCCCGTGCGATTCGAGCTGCTGACCGACCTGCCCGTCACCGCCGTGGGCAAGGTGGACCGCGCCCGGCTGGCACCGGCGACAGCCACCGAACGACGTCTCACCGAGGTGTGGACGCACCTGCTCGGCGTACCGGACGTCGCCCGCGACGCCGACTTCTTCGCCCTCGGCGGCGACTCGATCCTGGCGCTGCGGATGTTCGACGAACTCGCCGACCTGCCCGCACTGCCCCGGCCCACCGCCATCTACCGGCACCGCACCATCTCCGCGCTCGCGGCTGTCATCGACGCCACCGCACCCACCGCACCCACCGCCATGACACCCACTGCGGCCACCACCACACGCACCGCCGCCGCACCCACCACCAACGCGCCGGCTCACGACGACGCAGCCGCGTTCCCCCTCACCCCTGCACAACGGGGCTTCCTGCTTGCCGACACACTCGCCCCCGGCAGCTCCTCCTGGCTGGCGTGCCTGCGACTGCGCGGCAACCTGGACCGCACAGCGCTGCAACAGGCCGTCGACCTCCTCGTCGAACGCCACCCCATGCTGCGCACCACGTTCCCGTCCGGCGCCCGCCCACCGGTACATCAGGAACTCCCGAGCACCCTGCGCATCCCGATCGAGTTCGCGGTGCTCACCGACGAATCGGAACTGACCGAGCACATCACCGCCGAACGCACCCGCCGCCTCGACCCGTGGTCCTGGCCGCTGCTGCGCCTGACGTTGCTGCGTACCGCTACCGACGACCACACGTTGCTGGTCCACGCCCACCACCTGATCGGCGACGGCTGGAGCGCGGCCCTGCTGACCCGTGAGCTCCTGACCGTCCACGAACGACTGCGGCGCGGTGAACCGGCGGCCCTGCCTCCGTTGCGCTGCACGTTCCGCGACTACGTGCACCTGCTGGAACAGCAAGGCACCAGGACGAGCGGCCTGGAGGACTACCGCCCACCGTCGTGGCCGGCCGAGCACACGCCCGCACAAAAATACGACTTCCTCGTTGCCCCGCAACAAGTCGCCGAGCTGCGGCGACGAGCAGCCGCGCACGGCACCGCCACCCACGCGCCGGTGCTCGCCGCCTACCACCGTGCGATCGCCGCCGCCACCGGCCAGGACGACCTCGTGATCGGCGTCGCGACCACCGGCCGGGATCTGCCGCTGCCGGGCCTCACCGACGTGTTCGGCCCCTGCGTCGCGGCCGTGCCGTTGCGGTTGCGGTCGAACGACCTCGCCGACGTGGCCACCACCATCGCCGGCGTCCTGGAACGCGGCACGGGGTCGACACCCTCGGCGACCCAGTTCTTCTTCACCTACCTGGACTTCGAGCAGCCGGCGACGACCGGCCTGCGCGCCGAGTGGCACGACACCACCCACCTCGACGCGCCACCGGCGGGAGTCGCCGTGTTCCTGGCCGCTCGTATGACCCGGCAGGGCCTGGTGGTGAACCTCCGGTCACCGGCGGGCGCACTCGGCCAGGCCATGTTCGCCGCGGTCGCCGGCGAACTACACCGCGAGCTCACCGGTGGCCAGACCCTGGACGCGGCGATCGTGGGTTACCTGCCCGTTCCCGAACACATGGGTGCGCCGGCCGCGGGGGTGGACCGCGAACAGATCCGCGCACTCCTGTTCCCCGACGGTGAACCACGTCTGCTGGAACGGGTGGAGACCCCGATCGGCGTCTCCGGATTCGTGTGCCTGCCCAGGTTCGCCGACGAACTGGCCGACCCCGCTGCCGAGGCCGCCCGAGCAGCCGACCTCGCCACCCGGCTCGGCGCGCGCTCCGTGTCGCTCGCGGGCAACCTGCCGGCCCGCACGGGGTACGGCTTCGCGGTGGCCAGGCACACGACCGCCAACCTCACCACCGGCCACGCGGTCACGGCCGCATCGGTGGCGCTCACCGCGCTGGCCGCACTCGACGCCACCGGACGCACGTGGGCGGGCACGCGGGTCGCGTTCCTCGGCCTGGGGTCCATCGGCCGCTCCGCCCTCGAGCTGTTGCTGGCCGACGGACCGCCTCAGAGTCTCGTGCTGTGCGATGTTCCCGGTGTGCGGCTGGAGGAACTGGGCGTGGCAGCGGAACTCTGCACGGCGACGCCGTTCGCGCCGGACCTCGTGTACACGGCCGACCTGATCGTGGCCGCCGTCGGAGCGCCCGTGCGCGTGCTCGACGTGGACCGGCTGCGGCCCGGCACCGTGGTCGTCGACGACTCGTTCCCGCACTGCCTGGACACCGACCGGGCCCTGGCCCGCATGCACACCGAGGCCGACGTGCTGATCTGCGGAGGCGGCCTGCTCGGCTGCGGCCCGGCCACCCGCACCCCGGCCACCGACCTGCCGCCGCTCGCGGCGGCCGCCCACGCCGCCCGCCAGGTGCTCGCCGACTCGATGGCGTCCTGCCAGCTCGAGTCACTGCTGTGCGCGGCCGACCCCACCCTGCCGCCCGTGCGAGGACTGGTCGACCCGGCGCTCGGCCGGGTGTACCGGGATGCGCTGCACAGGTTCGGCATCACGGCCGCTCCACTGCACCTGCTGCACCACCGGCTACCGGCAAGGGCCTCCTCCGCCACCGAAGAAGCGGTGGTCGAGGAGGCCCCACGAACAAAGCAGCGTCAGTCGACGGAAACGAGCTCCTGAGCCGTGGCCCGCTCACGCGACTTCACAAACCGCCACCCGAGGAACAAAGCCAGGGCGAGCACCGGAATAGACCAGAACGCGATCCGCTCCGCATGACCGTCGGAGAACGCCATCTGCCCGACCACCAACGCCAGGAACGCCAGCGTGAGCCAGCCCGTGTAGGGCGCCCCGGGCATTCGATATGAAGGCCGCTCCACCTCACCGGCCAACGCCTTCTGCCGCAACCGCATCTGGCAGATGATCAGCGTGGCCCACGTCGACACGACGCCCAGCGACGCGACGGCGATCGCGATGTCGAAGGCCTCCTTGGGCACCAGGTAGTTCAGCACCACGCCGAAGAGGTACGCGGCACCGGTGAACAGGATGCCGCCGTAGGGCACGTGCCGGGAGTTCATGCGACCGGTGAACGCGGGCGCCTCGCCCTTCTGCGCCAACGACCTCAGGATCCGGCCGGTGGAGTAGAGGCCCGAGTTGCACGACGAGAGCGCGGCGGTCAGGACCACGGCGTTCATGATGTCGCCGACGGCTGGGATGCCGAGTGCCGAGAACACCGTGACGAACGGGGACTCGGTGCCGGTGAAGTGGTGCCACGGCAGGAGCATCGTCAGCAGCAGCACGGAACCGACGTAGAAGATCGCGATGCGGTAGACCACGCCGTTGATGGCGCGCGGCATGATCTTCTCGGGGTCCTTGGTCTCGCCGGCGGCGATGCCGACCAGTTCGATCGCCGCGTAGGCGAAGACGACCGCCTGCAGCGTCATCAGTGCCACGCCGAAGCCGGCCGGGAACAGGCCGCCGTGGCCCAGGGTGTTCGACACCGACGCGGTGGTGCCGCCGATGTCCGCGGCGCCGATCACCAGGCCGATGCCGGTGACCAGGAAGACCACGATCGCGGTCACCTTGATGACGGAGAACCAGAATTCCAGCTCACCGAACAACTTCACGGACAGCATGTTGATGGCGACGAGCACGACCAGCGCCACCAGGGCTGTGATCCACTGCGGCAGGTCGGGAAACCACTTGTGCATGTAGATCGCCACGGCGGTGATCTCGGCGATGCCGGTCATCGCCCAGTTCACCCAGTACATCCAGCCCGACGCGAAGCCCGCCCACGGGCCGATGAACTCGCGGGCGTACTCCACGAAGCTGCCTGAGACGGGACGGTGCAGGACGAGTTCGCCCAGCGCGCGCATGACGAAGAAAGCCGCGAGACCGCACACCGCGTAGGCCAGGATCAGCGACGGCCCCGCCTTGGCGAGGCGGCCGCCCGCGCCGAGAAAGAGGCCGACGCCGATAGCGCCACCGATGGCGATCATCTGCACCTGGCGTTTGGTCAGCGCCTTGGTGTAGCCGTCCGCATCAGTTTCCACAGAACTCACGAGGAGGTTCCTTCCGAAACGGAAATTGCTCGCGTCGGAACCTCCCGCGCCCCGACGCGCTGATTCGGGGGACCTTAGCGAGTGGCGGTCATCACCAAGTAATCACCTGGGGAAGGCTTAACGTAAGCGACGTCACACAGCGCTGCGTTCAGGTCGGACCAAATGTCCTCGACGTGCTCCAATCCCACGGAAATGCGCAGCAAATTCTCCGGAACGCCCGATGCGCGCAGTTCTTCACCGGGGACCAGGCGATGGGTGAGCGCCCACGGGTGCTCGATGAGGGTGTCGACCGAACCCAGCGACACGGCCGGCGTGATCAGCCGAAGCCGGCGCACGATCGCCGTCGGATCGCCGTGCACGCCGAACGCGATCATCGCGCCGGTCCCCCGCATCTGCAGCGACGCGGACGGGTAGCGCACGAACTCGATCGCGTCGTGCGAGGCGAGCCGCGAGGCCAGCACCGCGGCCGACCGGGAGGCCGCCTCCACGCGCAGCGGCAGCGTGGCCAGCCCGCGGTGCAGCAGGTAGCCGCCCAGCGGGTGGAGCACGGCGCCGGTGATGATGCGGACCTGCCGCAACGCCGCTGCCAGGGCGTCCGAGCAGGCCACGACGCCGCCGAGGACGTCACCGTGCCCGCCGAGGTACTTGGTGCCGGAGTGCAGCACGTAGGAGGCGCCGTGCAGCGCCGGGTTCTGCAGGATCGGCGTCGCGAAGGTGTTGTCCACCATCACCGGCACCGAGCCGGCCTGGCGCACGACGTGCTCGATGTCGACCAGGTCCAGGTTCGGGTTGGCCGGGGTCTCGACGACGATCAGCCCGGTGTCCGGCCGGATCGCGGAGGACACCAGGCCTGCTTCGACGTACGTGACGGAGACGCCCAGGAGCCCGGACGACAGCAGGTGGTCCGTGCCGCCGTAGAGCGGTCGCACGGCCACGACGTGCGGCTTTGCCGCCAGCACGCACGCGGCCTGGATCACCGCGGTCACCGCCGCCATGCCGCTGCCGAACGCGACCGCGGCCTCGGTGTGCTCCAAGCCGGCAAGCGCCTCTTCGAACCGCGCCACGGTCGGGTTGTGCAGCCGCGCGTACACGGGCGAGGAGGCCCGTGCCGCGCCCGTCGCCCACTCACCCAGCGCTTCGCCGCCGAGCGCCTGGTCAGGCACGGGGTAGGTGGTGGACAGGTCGATCGGAGGTGCGTGTACGCCCAGCTCCGCGAGGTCGCCGCGGCCGCCGTGCACTGCGATGGTCTCGATGCGCGTCATGGCCCGAATAGTGGAGACTTCCTCGGCAGGGCGGGTGAACTACCGCAGCCGATTCGACAGAATGGAGAAGAGCCGTGCTGGATTCGATCGACGAGGCGATCGTGCGGGAGTTGCGGAAGGACGCTCGGTTGCAGAACAAGGACCTGGCCGAACGCGTGAACGTCGCGCAGTCCACCGCGGTGGTCCGGCACCGGGCGTTGCGGGAGCGCGGGGTGATCACCGGGTACCACGCGGAGGTGGACCCCAACGCGATCGGACAGCACGTACAGGCGATGCTCGCGGTGAAGATCCGGCCGCACACCAAGGAGATCGTCGACCCGTTCATGGCTTACGTGCTGAGCCTGCCGGAAACTCTCGCGCTCTCGCACGTGACGGGTCCCGAGGATTTCCTGGTGCACGTCGCGGTTTCGGACGTGGCCCACTTGCAACGACTCGTGCTGGACAAGTTCACGAGTCGCCGCGAAGTGACCGAAGTGCACACGAACCTTTTGTTCTCGCATGTCCGAAAGCACTGAATTCAGCTGGCGAGCCTGAGCGCGGGCGCGAGCTGGTCGCGGCCGTCAATGCCGAGCTTGCGATAAACCTTGGTCAGGTGGATCTCGACGGTCCGCAGCTGTACGAACAGCGCCGCCGCGATCTCGCGGTTCATCTTGCCCTCGGCCGCCAACGCAGCGACCCGGCGCTCGGACTCGGTGAGCCCGGCCGGTCCGGCGGCCAGTTCCTGGCGGATCTCCTCGGCCAGGTCCTCGACGCCGCAGTCGTCGGCCAGGTCCACCGCGACCCGCAGTTCGGCGCGCGCCGGCTTGACCCGTCCGGCCAGGTGCAGCGCCCGGCCCAGCGCGAAGTGGCTGCGCGCCCGTTCCAGCACGGCACCGGTCGAGGCCAGCAGCCCGACCGATTCTTCAAGCAGCGCAATGCCTTCCACGCCGAGCAGCACACCCTGCTCCCGCAACGACGCCGCCAACGGCAGCACCGCGCCGCACGCGCGCGCCAGCCGTTCCTCAGCAGCGAGGTGGTCTCCTCCGAGGGGCAGCCGCCACGACGTCCTGTCACAACCGCGCGCACGCAACCGTTCGCCGCAGTCCAGGAGGTCGCGCACACCGTCCTTGCGTCGCTCGGCCGCGATCCGCACCCGGCCGCGCGCGGCCAGCAATGCGGGCGCGCCGAACAGGTCCGGCACCTCGCCGGGCACCGCGTCGAACACCGCGCCGGCCACGTCGACGTCGCCCATCTCCAGCAGTGCCAACGCGAGTTCGGTCAGCGCCGCGAAGATCGGGGTGGACGCCCGTGCCGCGCCGCAGCTCTCCAGCAACGCCAGAGCCTCGCGGGCATCGGACTCCGCCGCCGCCAGCCGCCCGAGATCCCGCAGGCAGGCGGACCGCACCGTGAGAGCCGACGCGATGCACGGCCGGTGCTGCCACCTCCGCGCCAACGTCAGCGCACGGTCCGCACGCGCGTACGCGGCAGCCAGCTCGCCACGCAGCCGCATCCGGCCGATGGCGCGCAGGTAGGGGGCGAACGCCGACGGCGTCGCCGGAGCGACGTCCGGGTCGCCCGTGCACTCCGGCTCGAACTCCGGCTCCTCCCCCAGCAACTCCAGCAGTCCCGGCAGCGCGGGGTGCGCGGGATCGGCCTCGCCCAGGTGGTCCACCGCCGCCGGAACATCCACATAGGACTCGACCTCGCCGAGCTCCGCCAGCAGCTCACCGGAACCCGGCTCGTGCAGCGCACGGCGCAGGTAGCGGACGGCGTCGGCGACCCGGTTGCGGGCACGGGCCCGCCCCGCCGCCGACACCAGCACCTCGGTCGCCCACTCCTCGCCGAGCGGGCGGGTCTCGACCAGGTGCTCGGCCACCGCCTCCGCCGACGCACCGGTCTCGGTCAGCAACCGGGCCGCGGCGTTGTGCAGGTCCTGACGTTCGGTGATGGTCAGCTCTTCACGAAGGGTGTTGCGCACCAACGGATGCACCAGGGCACCGTCGGACGAGAGCAAGCCCATCCGGTGCAACGCGGCGATGGTGCCCGCGAGCTCGCACGGTTCGGTGCCGATCAGTTCGGCGACGCGCGGCAGCGTGACCTCACCACCCAGCACAGCGAGCGCGTGCAGCGCGTCGGGAGCGTGCGGGGCGAGGCGGCGCAGGCGGACGTTGACGGTCGGCAGCAACGCCGGTGCGGTGAGTCCTCCGATGCGATCGGAGTACGCGCGGATGAGATTCAGCAGCAGCAACGGGTTGCCGCCCGCCTCGGCCCGGCAGAGCGTGACGAAGTCGTCGCCGACCTGCTGGCCCAGCTCGTGCTCGATCAACGCGCGAGACGCGACGAACGACAGCTCGTCGAGCCGGATCTCGCAAGCGCTCGCGGCGAGCAGTTCCTCCAGCGTCTGCGGCCCCGCGCACACCTCGCCCGCGCCGACCCCGGCCAGCGCGAAGACCGGCAGGTGCTCGATGCGGTGCGACAGGGTGCTCAGCCACTGCAACGACGGCTGGTCGGCCCACTGCGCGTCGTCGACGACGATGGCGACCGGACGTTCGGCGGCCATCCGCGCCAGCGCGCGGTGCAGGACGTGCAGCTCGGGCAGCGTCACCGGGCCGGGTTCGGCGAGCGAGTCGGTCTGGCCCAGCGCGGCCGCGATGCGCGGCAGGTGCTGGACCTCCTCGCTCGGCTGCACACACACGAACAGACGGCTCACAACGCCGAACGGCAGCTCACGTTCGAGATAACTGCCACGCGCCGCGAGCACCGTGAATCCGTGCTCAGCGGCCAGCTCGCGTGCGGCGGTGAGCAGTGCCGTCTTGCCGGCCCCCAGTCCCCCGGTGGCCACCACGAGGTGCCCGTCGCCGCGCGCCGCCGCCGTCAGCGCGCCCGCCAGCTGAGTCGTCTCCCGGTCCCGCCCGACCAGTCCAGGTTTCGCAGCCATGCCTACATCTGAAACCCGTCGCCCATCAGCCCCCTATCGCGGAGGCATCACCCCTATGCCACCCCTACGAGCCTCAAGCCCGCCGTCGTGGCCGCAGCCAGCACGATCACCGCGACGAACGGCAGTTTGCGCCACGCCGCGAGACCACCGACCAGCACGCCGATCGCCAGCGCCCAGCCGCCGAACTGCCTGCCGTTCGTCAGCGCCGAGATCGCGACCAGCGCGAACAACAGCACCGTCGCGGAAGCCGACAGCAGCTCGCGGACCTTCTCCGGCAGCGTGACGCGATCCCTCAGCAACGGTCCCGCGATCCGGATCGCGAAGGTGCCGGCGGCGAGGATCAGGACTGCGGTGATGGGCACGGCTCCTCCTTCTTAGCGGTCTTGAACACGACCAGCCCGCCCAGCGCGAGCAGCACCGGCACGCCCGCGGGCAGGAACGGCGTGGTCGCGAGCGCGATCGCCGCACCGACGAGCGCCGCGTTGCGGGTCGCCGCGCCCTTCAGGGCGGGCAGCGTGAGCGCGAGCAGTGCCGCCGGGAACGCCGCGTCCAGGCCGAACGTCATCGTGTCGCCGATGGCCTGCCCCACGAGCGCACCGACGAGCACGCCCGTGTTCCAGGAGACGAAGATCGACACGCCGCACGCCCAGTAAGCCGCCCGCGCTCTCGCGGGGTCCTTCTGGGCCATCGCGAAGGCAGTCGACTCGTCGATCAGCAGGTGGCTGCCGACGATCCGCGCCAGCCACCCGTTGCCGAGCACGTCCCCCACCGCGAGGCCGAACGGCAGGTGCCGCGCGTTGAGCACCAGCCCGGCCAGCACCGCAGCGGCAGGGCCGCCACCTGCGGCGACAATGCCCACAGCCATGAACTGCGAGCCGCCCGCGAAGATCACCACCGACATCAGCACCGGCATCCACCACGGCAGGCCGGAGCCGACCGAGATCGCGCCGAAGGAGGCACCGGTGACCGCGGCACCAAGTGCGACTGCGGTGACGTCACGCAGAAGCACAGCATCAAGGGTTCGCCATATCGAACGCATCACCCACTACGATGAACACCTGAACGGGTGTTCGTCAAGCCGAACGGATGGACTTCTGTGTCGAACGCACCACTCGACCTCATCGCGGCCAACCTCCGCCGCGAACGCGACCGCGCCGGCGTGTCGCTGTCCGAGCTGGCCAAGAAGGCGGGCATCGCGAAGTCGACGCTCTCCCAGCTCGAGTCCGGCAGCGGCAACCCGAGCGTGGAGACCCTGTGGGCACTGGGCGTGGCGCTGGGCGTCCCGTTCAGCAGGCTCGTCGAACCGGCGGTGCCGCGCGTGCAGGTCATCCGCGCCGGCGAGGGCCCGGTCATCCACTCCGAGCGCGCGCACTACTCCGCCACGCTGCTGGCCGCGTGCCGTCCGGGCACCAAGCACGACATCTACTGGCTGGCCCTGGAACCGGGCGGCGCGCGCGAGTCCGAGCCGCACGTGCCGGGCAGCGTCGAGCACATGATCGTGGCGTCCGGGCGGTGTCTGGCCGGGCTGGCCGAGGATCCGGTCGAGCTCGGGCCCGGGGACTACATCGTCTATCCCGGGGATCTGCCGCACGTGTGCAAGGCGCTGGAGCCGGGGACGACCGCGATGATGGTCATGGAGCACACGTCGTGATCAGGCGTGCAGCTGACGGCCGCGGGCGCTGGCCGAGGCATCTACTACGCCATCGAACACCAAACGGTTCAGCGCGGATAAAATCCCGGTACACAATGGTGCGAAAAGGGCAATGTTCAACAACATCGTTGCCGCGCAACACAAGCCCTGGCTACGTTCGAATCGTGCGCACACCCCGGTCATGACGCTCGATTCGCGAGGTATTCCATGCCGAACACATTCACGCGCTCGATCAGCACGGCAGCGGCCATCGCGGCCGTGACCAGCGCATTCACCTTCGCCGCACCGGCGATCGCGGCACCGTCCGCCGATGCCTGCGCAGCACAGCTGGGCAGCGCCGGCATCCCACTCGGACAAGCCGCCTACGCGGCGCAATTCGGGGCGGAACAGGAGCCGATCAGGAACCACGAATTCATTTACCACGACCTGGCCACCGCGCGCACGTATCTGCAGGGCGGGCAATGCGACGGCTTCGCGAACGTGGTGAAGGCGGAGGTCGACTTCGCGCTCGGCCGCATCACCGCCGGTGAGACCTCACTGCGCGCCGGTGACTGGGCGAGCACCGCGACCGCGCTGACCGCAGCCGACAAGGCGGTCTACTCCGCCCGCAGCAAGGTGTGGAAGATCGCGCACCCGTAGATCACCGGTGTGCAAGTACCGCCAACCACGTGGTTGGCGGTACTTGCACACGCCCTCAGTGGTGGGCGGGCCGGAAGCCGGTCCACCCGGAACCCACCTGCACCGCGGTGGTCAGCGAACCGTCGCCCTCGCCGCCCCAGCGCCACAGCGTGTTGTCGCTGGACCGCACCGAAACGAGGTCGGCGCGCGCGTCGCCGTTCACGTCGAGCACGTTGATCGGGCCGAACCCGGTCCAGCCGGAGCCGACCTCGCGGCCGCTCGAGAAGGTGCCGTTTCCGTTGCCCTCCCAGAAGAACAGCTCGCCGCTCGCGTTCGTGGCCCACAGGTCGCCGTCGCCGTCACCGTCGGCGTCGCCGCCCGCGAACCTCGGGAACGACGCCCAGCCCTCGCCGATGAAGACGCGCTGCGAGAACTTGCCGGAGCCCTCGCCGGGGTACCAGTACAGGCGGCCGCCGTCGCGGCCCACGATGTCGGCCCTGTTGTCGCCGTTGACGTCCATCACCGCGAACCACTCCAGGGTCTGCCAGCCGCTGCCGCCGTTGGCGAGCTTGGTGAACGTGCCGCGGCCCGAGTTGTGCCAGTAGTGCAACGAACCATCGGCGTCCGTGGCGATGATGTCGGCGAAGCCGTCGGCGTTCGTGTCACCGACGCCGATGCGGTTGAACGCACCCCAGCCGGGGCCGACCTCGCTTGAGCCACCGAACTTTCCGGCCGACGTGCCGGGGTACAGGTGCATCGTGTTGTCGGGGCCGACGGCGAGCACGTCGTCGTAGCGGTCGCCGTTCACGCTCTCCGCGGACAGGCTGCGCGCGGCGGTCCACCAGGTGGTCTGCTTGCGCGCGCCGGCCCAGCTGAAGCTGAAGTGGATGTGGTCGGTGTGCGGGCTGTCACCGCTGTAGGACTGCCAGCCCTGGGACGACTCGTAGGCCTTCCAGATCTTGTGGTCCCAGATCATGTACATGATGCCGAGACGGCGGGCCAGCGCGTGCTTGTTGCCGTGCTGGTCGGTGGCGAGCAGCCAGTTGATGACCTCCTGAGCCTCTGCGGCCTGCGTGGAGTTGTTGGCGTTGAACGGGTAGTCGAGCGCGCGGCCTTCCTTGTGCTCGCTCTGGCCGCCGACGCCGCATGCCCGCGTCATGCCGAGGTCGGCGCGTCCGTACTCGGCCTTGAGGACGTCTCTGAACCCGATCACGCCCGGTTTGGCGTCCGGGTCGCAGGTCGTCTGGCCGACGTAGGTCGCGTACTTGTCGATGGCCGCGCCGAACGCCGGCTTCGGCAGCGCGGCCTGAGCGGCCGGTTGCAGCGCGACCAGGCACATCACTGCGGCGCCGAGCGCCACGAGAATCCGCTTCACGGTTGGTCTCCCCTGTCGTGTGGACGAGCAGAGCCTCAAGCGGCGGGCTACAAGGCACCTACACGCGCTCCACACGCGGGAAGAGACGCCGGGGAGGGCTGACCTCCCCGGCGCCCCGCGGGGTGTCAGCCGAGGATCTTCTCGATCTCGTCCCGCACCCGCTGGTCGACGAGCACCGCGCGGGTAGAACGCGGCGTCGTCTTGTCGTCCACCGGTCCGGCGACCGGGTGCACCGTTGTCTCGAACGGGAGCGGCAGGCTCGCGCACACCGTCCGGGCCGCCGGAGCGGTGCCGTCGAGCAGGTAGGCGTTCACCACGTCGTCCACGCAGGAGTTGCCGCGCAGGCCGTAGAGACCGTGGGTGCCGTTGTCCTGCACCGAGACCAGCCGGGCGTCACGGAACTGTGCGGTGTTGCGGCCGACGTTCTCGTACGCGGTGGCCGGGTCGAACTCCGACTGCACCATCACGATCGGCGAGAGGCTCCGCTGGTCGGGGTTGGGCAGCCGTTGCGCCGGCAGCGACCAGTGGGCGCAGACCTCCTGCGGGATCGAATAGCCGGCGAGCGGGTAGGAGGCGCTGAACTGCTTCTGGTACCCGGCCCACCACGACGGGCTGTGCCACTGGCCACCGTCACCGCACCTGACCGCGTAGAACACCCCGTTGAGCGTCACGGTCGGGCCCGTCGCCTCGCGGGCCGCGGCCAGTGCGGCTTCGACTCCCGGCTTGCCTGGACGCACGCCGGCCGGGTTCTGCAGCAACGCGGTGGCCTGCTCGGCGGAGACGGCCTGCGCCGGCAGGTTCGCGCTGACGTCGTTGATGTAGTCGATGAGGCAGAGCGTGACCGCGAGCGGCGACCAGTCCTTGTTGTCGACGATGCACGCCTTCAGCACGCCGACGTTCAGCGCGGCGTTGAAGAACCCGGCGTCGGTGTACAGCGAGGTGCGCACGAGACCGTCCAGGTTCGTGCCGGCGGACGGCATGCCCGTGTAGCGCAGGTAGGTGGCCCTCGCCTCCTCGTAGACCGCCTTCACCTGGTCGGCGCTCGTGCCGAGGTACTTGGCGAACAGGCTGCGGCTCGCCCATCCGGTGAACTGGTCGTCGAACCTGCGCTGGAACGCCATCGGCATCAGCTGCCACGCCGACGCCAGGTCGTCCATCCACGCCGTGTTGGAGTCCAGGACCACCTTGCCCGCGCCGGCGGGGAACAGCGCGGCGTACTTCGCGCCCAGCCAGGTCCCGTACGAGTAACCCACGTAGTTGAGCTTCTGCTCGCCGAGCAGGACCCGGATCAGGTCCATGTCGTGCGTGGTCTGCCAGGTGTTGACGTACGGCGTGAGCGGGTTGGCCGCGCAGCCGTCGGCGATGGCCTTCGTGGCGGCGGTGCGAGCGGCGGCGGCCGCGGTGGACAGGTCCCTGGTGTCGTAGGCGTTCGCGGCCACCAGCGGCTCCACGGCGACATCGCAGTTCAGCTGGGTGCTGCTGCCGACACCGCGCGGGTCCATGCCGATCACGTCGTACTGGGCGGCGAGCTTCGGCTGCGCCGTCGACAGCGACCACGGCAGGGCCAGGCCGGAGCCGCTGGGGCCGCCGGGGTTGGTGAACACGACGCCCTTGCGACCGGCGGGTTGCGTGGCCTTCGTGCGGCTGATCGCCACCTGCAACGTCTGGCCGTCGCCGGGGGTTCTCCAGTCGCGCGGCACGGTGATCTTCGCGCACTCGAGGCCCGGCAGACCGCAGGCCTGCCAGGTCAGCTGCTGCCCGGCGAACGGCGACGGCGCCGCCGCGGCCGGGTAGATCGTGTTGACCAGGCCGCCGGCCACCACGGCGGCGGTCAGGAGCGCCACCCGGCGAGGGCCGGTGCGACTGGCGCGCGAGAACGAACTCATCAGGGGGTTCTCCTTCGTGGGAACACCGCGGCCGAGCCGCGCGTGCGACGGGGAGCGACCGACTGGTTACGCGGACGTTCCCGCAGCTCAGGGGGTGTGCACGACCCCTTGCTCAACGCACCGGATCGTGACACGGTCGCGGTGGCGGCGGGAATACGAACAGCACTGCGGATATGCGCCGATGCGGGTTTGCGAACTGAGGATGCGGACGTGCTGGAGCCTTTCGAGCTGGATCCCCGCGAGGAGGCGGTGTACCTCGCGCTGGTGGACGCGGGCAGCCTCACCGCCGCCGAGCTCGCTTCGACGGCCGGCGAGGACGTGCCGGCCCGCCTGGAGTCGCTGGGCCTGATCGCCCGGCTGCCGGGTGACCAGTACTGCGCGATCGAACCCGGAATCGGGTTCGCGGCCATGGTCGCGCTGAGGGAGGAGCGAGTGCGCCGAGCCGAGGAGCAGGTGCGGCGGGCACGGGCCGCGGTGCAGCAGCTCGCGGAACGGTTCCGGCTGCGCGGCGTCCGGCACCCCCTGGACCTCATCGACGTCGTCGTCGGGCCGCAGGAGGTGCGGCGACGCGCCTACCAGCTGGAACGAGCCGCGCGCACGCAGCTGCGCGGGATCGACATGCCTCCGTACCTGATGACGGAGAACGAGGCAGAGGCCGAGATGCTCAGCAAAGGCGTGCGGAACCGGTGGCTCTACGACCGCGAGGTGCTCGACCTTCCCGGCAAGGTCGAGTACCTGGCCGCGATGCGGGAGTCCGGCGAGGAGTCGCGGGTTATCACCGGCGCGCCGTTCAAGCTCCTGATCGCCGACGACGACCAGGCGATGATCGCGCTCACCGACTACTCGAGCGGTACAGCGAGCGCGTTGGTGGTCGGACCCTCGATCCTGCTCGACGGTCTGTCGCGCATGTTCGAGGGCATGTGGCGCTACGCCGTGGCACTGCGCCCCTCCGACCCGGAGCCCGGCGCCGACCTGCCGTCGGAGTCCGAGAGCTGGCTGCTGACGATGCTGGCCTCCGGTGCGACCGACAAGACGATCGCACGCCGGATGGGGATCGGTCTGCGCACAGTGCAGAAACGCGTGCAGCAGCTGATGGAACGGCTGGAGGTCGACACGCGCTTCCAGGCCGGTGTGAGCGCCAAGGCGCGCGGGTGGCTGTGAAGGGCATGAAAAAGGGAGCGGATCTCCGCTCCCTTTTACCCACTTAACCGTATAGCAGACAGGGGGCCTTGCCACAAGGCCCCGTGCATCGTTCACACTCATCGCCTCATGCCAGAACACAGGCGCACTGGGGAGCACGTGGGGTACGAAGAAGAACTGCAGTCCGAGCGTGAATACGTTGCCGACCTCTACGGGCGGCTCGATGCCGAGCGTGCGCGCGTGAAGGCGGCGTACCAGGTCGCACTGGGCGGCACCGGCGAGACCGTCATGGAACGGGACAACGAGGTGCGGGCCCGGCATCGCGAGATGAAGCGGCTCAACGTGGCCGACAACGGGCTGTGCTTCGGCCGGTTGGACAGCGTCGACGGTGACGTGTCCTACATCGGCCGGATCGGCCTGTTCGACGAGGAGAACGAGTTCGAGCCGGCCCTGCTCGACTGGCGGGCACCGGCCGCGCGGCCGTTCTACACCGCCACCGGCGCCAACCCGGAGGACATGAGCAGGCGCCGCCAGTTCCACACCCGCCGCCGGGCGGTGGCGGGCTTCACCGACGAGGTGTTCGGCCGCATCGGCGAGGAACGCGGTGACGTGGCGCTGCTTGCGGCGTTGAACGCGCCGCGCGGCGAGGGCATGCGCGACATCGTCGCGACCATCCAGTCCGAACAGGACGCGATCATCCGGCTCGACCACCCCGGCGTGGTGGTGATCGAGGGCGGCCCCGGCACCGGCAAGACCGTGGTGGCGCTGCACCGCGTCGCGTACCTGATGTACACGCAACGCGAACGCATGGAACGGCACGGCGTGCTCGTCGTCGGCCCGAACCCGGCGTTCCTCAACCACATCGGCCGCGTGCTGCCGTCGCTCGGTGAGTCCGATGTGGTCTTCACGACCGCGGGCGGCCTCCTGCCGGGCCTCACCGTCACGGCGGAGGACTCACCGCAGGTCGCGCGGATCAAGGGTTCGCGGGCGATGGTGGACGTGCTGACGGCCGCGGTCGCGGACCGGCAGCGGCTGCCGCAGGAGTCGATCCCGATCACGATGAAGGACGTCGTGGTGGAGATCAACGCCGAGACCGCGGAGTGGGCCCGGCAGGAGGCGCGCGACAGCGGCCAGCCGCACAACGAGGCCCGCAAGGTGTTCGTCGAGATCATCACCTACGTCCTGACCGAACGGGCGATCGGCCGGATCGGCAAGGGCTGGCTGTCCCGGTCGGATCGGCGCGGGTGGGAGGACATGCGGTCCGGCCTGATCAAGGACCTCGCCGACGACGAGAAGTTCACGCTGGCGCTCGACGAGCTGTGGCCCGTGCTGACGCCGGAGTGGCTGCTGGGCTCGCTGTACTCGTCACCGGAGCGGCTGAGGTCGGCCGGTGCCGATCCGGCGCTGTACCGGGCGCAGGGCGAGGCGTGGACGGTGTCGGACGTGCCGTTGCTCGACGAGCTGCACGACCTGGTGGGCCGCGACAAGCGGGCCGAGGACGCGGCCGAGGCCGCCGCCACCGCGGCCAGGCAGGCCGAGACCCGCTACGCCGCCGAGGTCCTGGAGAGCCTCGTCGGCCGCCAGGACCACATGGACGACGAGGACCACCTGTTCGCCACGGACATGATGTTCGCGGAGGACCTGTCGGAGCGGTTCGAGGAGCACGACACCCGCACGCTCGTCGAACGCGCGCTGGCCGACCGGAGCTGGACCTACCGGCACGTGGTGGTCGACGAGGCCCAGGAACTGTCCGAAATGGACTGGCGAGTGCTGATGCGCCGCTGCCCCGGCCGTTCCTTCACCGTCGTCGGCGACCTCGCCCAGCGCCGCGCACCCGCGGGTGCCACGTCGTGGGGCGAGATGCTGGACCCGTACGTGCCCGGCCGCTGGGAGTACCGGTCGCTGACGGTGAACTACCGCACCCCGGCGGAGATCATGGCCGTCGCGGCGAAGGTGCTCGCCGAGTTCGCGCCGGACGTGCAGGCGCCGGAATCGGTGCGCGCCAACGGTGTCCAGCCGTGGTCGCGGCAGGTGACCGAGGACGAGCTGGCCGCCGCCATCGAGGAGTTCGAACTGGCCGAGGCCCGGCTGGACGGCACGAGCGTCGTCATCGGGCCGCCCGGCGTGCCCGGCACGGTGCCCGCCTCGGCGACGAAGGGCCTGGAGTACGACTCCGTGCTCGTCGTTGCGCCGGAACGGATTCTGGCGGACGGACCGCGCGGCGCGGCCGAGCTGTACGTCGCGCTCACCCGGGCCACGCAACGGCTCGGCGTGCTGCACCACGAGCCGCTGCCGGCGGCGTTGTCCGATCTCGCTGAGACGGTGCGCACATGACCCGTTGAGCGGTCCGGGAAAGTCCCGGGCCGCCCTAGGATGGGCGGAAGTCTGGGGGGACTGCTCGCGTCGGCCAGACGATCACATCCGCGTCCGCTGCCGAAACGGGGGCCTCTTTTGACCACTCCGCCCATCCCGCCCGACACTCCGCCCGCCGAGCCGGTCGGCAGCGGCGAGCCCGCGAACCCGTGGGCAGTGCCCGCGACACCGGCTCCCGCCGCGTTTCCCGCCAGCCCGGCCCCGCCGCCACCACAGCGGACGTCGCGGGTCGGACTCACGATCGGGATCAGCCTCGGCGTGCTGCTGCTCGGGATGCTGTCCTTCATCCTCTACCGGTTCTCGGGGGACGGCGGCCTCGCCGGCGTCACCACGACGAGCCCCGCCCCGACCACCACGTCCGCGGTGCCGTCCGCGCAGGTGGGCGACTGCGTGAAGCTGGCGGGCATCTCGATCAGCGTCGAGTACGAGAAGGTGTCCTGCGAGGGAAACCTGCACAACTACACCGTGAGCAAGGTGCTCGGCTCGCAGAGCGAGAGGTGCGGTGAAGACCGCGAGGCGTACACGAAGTACCGCGCCAGCTCGGGCCGCAAGAGCGTGAACCTGTGCCTGATCCCGGTGTTCGTCGAGGGCCAGTGCTACGACTTCTCGCTGTCCGGCTTGAGCGCCGAGATCAAGACGGTGGCCTGCGGCTCGTTCCAGGCCGTGCAGGCGAAGGTGCTCGCGGACACCGTGGACAAGGCGGCGTGCGGACCGTCGCCCGCACTGGCGATCGCGTACCCGGAGATCAAGACGACCTACTGCTTCACCCACACGTACAAGTGAGGCACTGACCAGGCTTAGGATGAGCCCGAGTCTGGGGGGACTGCTCGCGTCGGCCAGACGATCACATCCGCGTCCGAGCCGTTCAGGGAGCACCCGATGACCACTCCGCCCACTCCTCCTCCGCCTGGGCCAGGCGAGCCGTACGACCCGTGGGCACCGCCCGCAGGCCCGGCCGCCGGTCCCGTCGGAGGTCCCCCGCGTCCCGGCAACGACCTGTACGGGCCGCCTGGGCCGGGAGACCCGTTCTCCGCCTACCCGACCGGCCCCGCACCGCACCACCAGCAGCAGCCGGGCTGGGAGCCGTACGGCGTGCCCCAGCCGATGCTGCCGGTGGCGCCGCACCGGTCGTCCCGCGCGGGCGTGCTGATCGTCGCGGGGCTGGCCGTGCTGATGCTCGTGCTCGGCGGCGCCGTCGTCTGGTACGTCGGCAAGGGCGATCTCAAGCTCGGCAGCGGTGTCGCCACGTCATCCTTTCCCAGCGCCGCACCGACGACCACCACCACGACGACGAAGCCGAAGCCGTTCGCGGAGATCGGCGACTGCGTGAACATGACGGGCGGCTCGTTCAGCCCGTCCTACGAGAAGGTCCCCTGCACCGAGAACCGGCACAACTACACGGTCAGCAAGGTGCCGGCGACGGGGACCGAGAAGTGCGCCGAGGTCGAGGACGGGTACATCAAGTACACCAAGGGCGCCAGCACGACGGTGTGCCTGATCCCCGTGTTCGTCGACGGTGAGTGCTACGACTTCACGCTGGCCTCGTTGCAGGCCGAGTTCCCGAAGAAGGCGTGCGGCGGCTACATGGTCGTGAAGGCGAAGGTGCTCGCGAACACCGTGGACAAGGCGGCGTGCGGGCAGGACGAGCGGCTGGCACTCGCGCTGGCGTACCCGGAGATCAAGACGACGTACTGCCTGACGCACACGTTCCAGATCGGCTGACACACAAGAAATCCCCCTGCCGCGAACGGCAGGGGGATTTTCGTTGGTAGGACCTACCAGCCGCGCTCGGCCAGGCGGTGCGGCTCCGGGATGTCGTCCACGTTGATGCCGACCATGGCCTCGCCCAGACCGCGCGAGACCTTGGCGATGACGTCCGGGTCGTCGTAGAAGGTGGTGGCCTTCACGATGGCCTCGGCGCGCTGGGCCGGGTTGCCGGACTTGAAGATGCCGGAACCGACGAACACGCCCTCGGCGCCGAGCTGCATCATCATCGCCGCGTCGGCCGGGGTCGCGATGCCGCCGGCGGTGAACAGCACGACGGGGAGCTTGCCGTTCTGCGCGACCTCCTTGACCAGCTCGTACGGCGCCTGGAGCTCCTTGGCGGCGACGTAGAGCTCGTCCTCGGGGAGGTTCTGCAGGCGGCGGATCTCCTGGCGGATCTTGCGCATGTGCGTGGTGGCGTTGGAGACGTCACCGGTGCCGGCCTCGCCCTTGGAGCGGATCATCGCCGCGCCCTCGGTGAGCCGGCGCAGCGCCTCACCCAGGTTCGTCGCGCCACAGACGAAGGGGACGGTGAACGCCCACTTGTCGATGTGGTTGGCGTAGTCGGCCGGGGTCAGCACCTCGGACTCGTCGATGTAGTCGACACCCAGCGAGGCGAGGACCTGGGCCTCGACGAAGTGGCCGATGCGGGCCTTGGCCATCACGGGGATCGAGACGGCGTCGATGATTCCCTGGATCAGGTCCGGGTCGCTCATGCGGGCGACGCCGCCCTGCGCGCGGATGTCGGCGGGCACGCGCTCGAGGGCCATGACGGCCACGGCGCCGGCGTCCTCCGCGATCTTCGCCTGGGTGGCGTCGACCACGTCCATGATCACGCCACCCTTGAGCATCTCGGCCATGCCGCGCTTCACGCGGGCGGTACCCGTGACCTGATCAGTGCTCACCGGGGCAACCTTTCACGAGGGGAAGTCTTGGTGAACTCATCCTACGTCTGACGTGGCCCCCTCACCCAAGCCACTGGAGCGCGGAATCAGAAGGCCACTTCACGATCAACCGCAGGTCGTGACACGTGTCACCCGCCCAGAAGTGAAACGGGCTCAGGAGCGCGGAGGCGTCCAGTCGGGTCCTCGCACTTGTACCGCGAGGTGAACGGGTGTGAGATCGAACACTAACGACTTGACGGAGGTAGCCATGGGAAGCAAGCACTCCGACAACGGGACACCGGCAGGCGCGGTCGCTGTGGACGATCCGGCCAAGGTCCGCAACGTCGTGCTCGTCGGTCCGTCCGGCGCTGGCAAGACGACGCTCACCGAAGCCCTGCTCGCCGCCACGGGCGTGCTGACCCGTGCGGGATCGGTCACCGAAGGCACGACCGTCTGCGACCACGACCCGGCCGCGGTACGGCAACAACGATCGGTCGGCCTCGCCGTGGCCCCGATCCAGCACGGGGACATCAAGATCAATCTGATCGACACCCCCGGATACGTCGACTTCGTGGGTGAACTCAGGGCAGGACTACGGGCCGCGGACGCGGCCCTTTTTGTTGTCAACGCTTTCGAGGGTGTCGACTCCGCGACCGTCACGCTCTGGGCCGAGTGCGCGTCCGTCGGCATGCCGCGTGCCGTCGTCGTCACCCGCACCGACCACCACCGCGCCAACGTCATGAACGAGGTCCTCGCCTGCCAGGCGGCGTTCGGCGCGGGCGTCGTGCCGCTGTACATGCAGGAGGGCGACGAGCTGGTCGGGCTGCTCACGTCAGGCGACAACTATCCGGACGAGCGCGCCGCGCTGATCGAGGGAATCATCGCCGAGAGCGAGGACGAGACCCTCATGGACCGCTACCTGTCCGGCGAGGACATCGACCAGGACACCCTCATCACCGACCTGGAGACCGCTGTCGCCCGCGGTTCCTTCCACCCGGTGATGCCCGTGTGCGCCGCCACCGGCATGGGCCTGACCGAGCTGCTGGACGGCATCGCCCGCGCGTTCCCCTCGCCGCTGGAGCACACCGTCCCCGACGTCACCTCCGTCGACGGCATCCCGCAGCCCCGCATGGCCGCCGACCCGGACGGGCCACTCGTCGCCGAGGTGGTCCGCACCGCCGTGGACTCCTACGTCGGCCGCGTGTCGCTGGTCCGCGTCTTCTCCGGCACGCTGCGCCCCGAACGCCCCGTGCACGTCTCCGGCCACGGCATGGCCGACCGCGGTCACGAGGACCACGACGCCGACGAGCGCGTGGCCCACATCTACTCCCCGCTGGGCGCGTCACTGCGCGAGGTCCCCTACTGCGTCGCCGGCGACCTGTGCGCGTTGACGAAGCTGACGACAGCCGAGACCGGCGACACCGTGTCCGCCCCGGAGAAGCCGCTGCTGATGGCGCCGTGGGACATGCCGGAACCGCTGCTGCCGGTGGCGGTCGTGCCGCGCACCCGCAGCGACGAGGACAACCTGGCGCGCAACCTGAACCGGCTCGTCGCCAGCGACCCGACGCTGCGACTGGACCGCAACGCCGAGACGCACCAGATGGTGCTGTGGTGCATGGGCGAGGCGCACGCCGACGTCGTGCTGGCGAGGCTGCGCGCGGGAGGCGCGGAGATCGACACCGAACCGGTGCGGGTGGCGTTCCGGGAAACCTTTGCCTCCCAGGCGAAGGGCCACGGCCGGCACGTGAAGCAATCTGGAGGTCACGGCCAGTACGCCGTGTGCGACATCGTCGTCGAGCCACTCCCGCGCGGCTCGGGTTTCGAGTTCGTCGACAAGGTCGTCGGCGGCTCGGTCCCGCACCAGTTCATCCCGTCCGTCGAGAAGGGCGTGCGGGCACAGCTGGAACGGGGCCTGCACGACGGCACGCCCGTGGTCGACGTCCGCGTGACTCTCGTTGACGGCAAAGCACATTCGGTCGACTCGTCGGACGCGGCGTTCCAGACCGCCGGCGCCCTGGCGTTGAAGGAGGCTGCCGCCGCCGGGCGCACGACGTTGCTGGAGCCGATGGACGAGGTCGCGATCCGGTTGCCCGACGAACACCTCGGGACCGTGCTCGGCGACCTGTCCGGCCGGCGCGGCCGGGTGCTCGGGACCGAGGCGGACGAAGGTGGCCGCACGGTGATCCGGGCCGAGGTGCCGTCCAGCGAGCTGCTCCGGTACGCGATCGAGCTGCGGTCGCTTACCTCGGGCACCGGGACGTTCACCCGCCACTTCGCCCGCTACGACCCGTTGCCGGAGGCGTTGGCCGCGCGTTCGAAGTAAGACGAGAGCGCAGCAAAGAGGCGGGCTGCGGCCCGCCTCTTTGCTGCACACCGCCGGCGTTCACGACCTCGCGGGCTTGCTGGCCAGCTGTGACCTGGCGCGGGCGGGACGCGGGTCGATACTGCCGCTCACGAAGATCTCGTACCAGAGGCAGAACACCAGTACGGTCCAGATCTTCCTGCTGTGGTCGGCTTTCCCGCCCTTGTGCTCGATCAGCAGCCGGCGGGCGTAGCCGATGTCGAGCAGGTGCCCCGCCCGTGAGCTGTCGAGGATGGCCATCGCCCACTCGTACATCTCGGCGCGCAACCAGACCCGGATCGGCGTGGGGAACCCGAGCTTGACCCGGTTGACGATCTCCGGCGGCACCACGCCCTCCAGCGCGCGCCGCAACGCGTACTTGGTCTCGACCGACCGCGGCGGCAACTTGAGCTCGGTCGGGATCGTCGACGCCACCTCGAACACCGCGTAGTCCAGGAACGGCACGCGGACCTCCAGCGAGTTGGCCATCGACATCCGGTCCGCTTTGACCAGGATGTCGCCACGCAACCAGGTGTACAGGTCGACGTACTGCATCTTCTCCACCTCACCGAGGTGGCTCGCCTCGGCGTAGAACGGCGCGGTGACGTCGGTGTAGCTCACGGTGGAGTCGTACTGCTTGAACAGCAACGACTTCTCCTGCTCGGTGTACATCCGGGCGTTGCCGTAGTACCGCTCCTCGATCGGGGTCGTGCCTCGTTCGAGGAAGCTCTTGCCCCGCACACCTTCCGGAATCGCCTTGGCCACCGTCCGCAGGCCACGCTGCACCGAGCTGGGCAGACTCGCCACCCCCTTGAGCGACAACGGTTCCCGGTAGATGGTGTAGCCGGCGAAGAACTCGTCCGATCCCTCACCGGACAGCGCGACCGTCACGTGCTCGCTCGCCTTGCGTGCCACGAAGTACAGCGGCACGAGCGCGGGATCGGCGACCGGCTCGTCGAGGTACCAGATGATCCTCGGCAACGCCTCCATCATCATCTCGGCGGTCACCGGCACGGGATGCGTCTTCACCTCCAGGTACCGCGCGGACTCCTGCGCCACCGAAAGTTCCGAGTACCCGTCCACCTCGAGCGCCGCGGTGAACGTCAGGATGTCCGGGTTGACCTCCCTGGCCAGCGCGACCACCGCGGTCGAGTCGATCCCGCTGGACAGGAACGCGCCGACCGGCACGTCGGAGCGCATGTGCAGGCGGACGCTCTCCCGCAACGCGTCCCGGATCCGCCGGTACAACCGCTCCGGATCGTCCTGTGGTGCCGGCCGGAACTCGGCCCGCCAGTAGCGTCGGATGGCCAGGCCCCTGCCGGGCCGGTAGGTGAAGCACTCTCCCGACCCGAGCTGACCGATCTGCAGGTGCAGGGTCGCCGGTTCCGGCACGTACTGCAGCGTGAGGTAGTGCGACAGGCTGACGTGGTCGAGCGTCGGGTCACCCCAGGTGCAGAACGGCAGCAACGCCTTCTTCTCGCTGGCGAGAAAGACGCCGCGGCTGGTCGCCAGATGGAACAACGGTTTGATCCCGAATGGGTCGCGCGCACCGAAAGCGACCCGTTTCTGCCGGTCCCAAATAACAAAGGCGAACATGCCGCGCAGCCGCCGGACCGCGGCCTCGCCCCAGTGGTGGTAGGCCGCGACGATCACCTCGGTGTCGCCGTTGGTGGCGAACTCCAACCCTTCGGCAAGCAGTTCCGCACGCAGCTCGACGTAGTTGTAGATCTCTCCGTTGAACACGATCGCATATCGTCCGCCCAGGTATTCGAGCGGCTGATCGCTGTGCTCGACATCAATGATCGACAATCGTTTGAAGCCCATGACGACATCGTCACCGATCACGGTGTGCCCGGTGGCGTCCGGACCGCGGTGATGCAGGCGTTCCAAGGCATCGGATATCTCGGGACCGATCGCGACTGCGTTACCGGTCGCGCTGATGTGAGTGAGCAGTCCGCACATGGCCGCTTCAGGGAATCAGGGCGGGAATGCTCGAGTCGAGCAGGCCGCGGGTGGACAGTTCACCGTACAACGGAGTGCTTTCCGGGTGATGTCCCCACGCGTGGTCTCCGCTGCCGTCGCCGACGGTTCCGAGCAACTGCTTCTGCACCGGGCTGATGGTGGGCCACCACGGCTGCTGTGGCAGGTCGGCGACCTCGTCACGAATGGTCACCCAGCGGTAGGTGTACCCGAAGAACGCGACCTTGCGCGTGACGTCCGAGTAGTTGTCCGATCTGGCATGCCAGATCCGGCGATCGAAGAACAGCACGTCACCGGGGTTGACGGTGACCTCGATGGCACCAGGCGGCAGCGGCCACTCGGCATCGCGGCGCGGGGGACCGGTCAGCCAGTTGGTCTTGTGACTGCCTGGCACGATCATCAGGTTGCCGCGCCCCGGCTGCGAGACGTCCGACAACCAGTACGCGAGTTTCACCGAGAGCCGGGGGCGCGGGTCCGTCTCGATCTCCCGGTTCTGCCGCCCGCCGTCCTGGTGCCAATGCCACCAGAACGGCCGCTGCCCGGTGATCCTGGGATGCACGTCGATGTGCGAGTGGTAGACGTGCGCGTTCCAGCCGAGCATCGACCAGACATGGCCGAAGACGGCGGGATGGTCCAGCAGGCCGACGAGGTCCGGGCAGTTGCGGACCGCACTGAGCAGATGCATGGCCTGGCCCGGTGTATGCCGCTCGTAAACGCGGTCGAGTGCGGAGCGGTAGAACTCGACCTCCTCTCCGGAAAGCGCCCCACGAATGATCAGGTAGCCGTCCTCGTCGAACCGGTCCCGCTCCGCCGCGGTCATCGGCCGCCAGGCAAGGTTCATCACAGGTGCATTCACAACAGCGATCCTTTGCGTTCGATTGTCCCGAGCACTGATTTCCTGGCCGACGCGACCGGAAACACAGGAGCGTGCAGGTGGATCTCCTCGGACGAGGAGTAGAGAACGCGATCGCCGTCCTGAACAAGCAATCTTGTTGCGGTCGGGAAATATCGTGCAAAAACCTTGCACTTCCGTACGCCTGGAGCAACCTCGTGGCAGGTGGAGGCGTTTCACAGGCCCGTTGACCACGACAGTGATGAAGAATTTATGAAGCCCGAAACCGTTTATGAACGGTAACTCATGAAGGGCGCCTTCGTCCACGTCGGGTCGAAGTGGAAGAAAGCGCCCTTCACGGCGAGAACTGACGCGCTAGGTGTTCTGGGGGAAGCCCAGGTTCACGCCGCCGTGCGAAGGATCGAGCCAGCGCGAGGTGATCACCTTCGAGCGGGTGAAGAAGTGCACGCCGTGCGGCCCGTACGCGTGCGCGTCGCCGAACAGCGACTCCTTCCAGCCACCGAACGAGTAGTAGGCGACCGGCACCGGGATCGGCACGTTCACGCCGACCATGCCGACCTCGATCTCGTTCTGGAACCGGCGCGCGGCACCGCCGTCGTTGGTGAAGATCGCGGTGCCGTTGCCGTACCGGTTGGTGTTGACCATCTCGACGGCTTCTTCGTAGGTGTCACAACGCACCACCGACAGCACCGGGCCGAAGATCTCGTCGGTGTAGATCGTCATGTCCGTGCCGACGTGGTCGAACAGCGTCGGGCCGAGCCAGAACCCGCTCGCGTCGCCGTCGATCGGGTGGTCGCGGCCGTCCACGGCCAGCACGGCGCCGGCCTGCACGCCGGCGTCCACATAGGACGTGACCTTGTCCCGGTGCGCGCCGGTGACCAGCGGGCCCATCTCGCACGACGGCCCGGCACCGACCTGGACGTCGGCGATGCGCGACTTGATCTTGTCGACCAGCTCGTCGCCGACCTGGCCGACGGCCACGACCACCGAGATGGCCATGCACCGCTCCCCCGCCGACCCGAACCCGGCGGACACCGCGGCGTCCGCGGCCAGGTCGAGGTCGGCGTCGGGCAGCACGACCATGTGGTTCTTGGCGCCGCCCAAGGCCTGCACGCGCTTGCCGTGCGAGGTGCCGGTCTCGTAGACGTACCGCGCGATCGGCGTGGAGCCGACGAACGAGATCGCCTTCACCGTCGGGTGGTCGAGCAGCCGGTCGACGGCCACCTTGTCGCCGTGCACGACGTTCAGCACGCCGTCGGGCAGGCCCGCCTCGGCGAACAGCTCCGCGATGAAGAGCGACGCCGACGGGTCCTTCTCCGACGGCTTGAGCACGACCGCGTTGCCGCAGGCGATCGCCGTCGGCACGAACCACAGCGGCACCATCGCCGGGAAGTTGAACGGCGAGATCACGCCGACCACGCCCACCGGCTGCTGGATCGAGTAGACGTCGACCTTCGTCGAGGCGTTCTCGCTGAAGCCGCCCTTGAGCAGCTGGGGAATCCCGCAGGCGTACTCGACCGACTCCAGTGCCCGCTGGATCTCGCCGCCCGCGTCGGACAGCACCTTGCCGTGCTCGGCCGTCACGATCGCGGCCAGCTCGCCTTTCCGGGAGTTCAGCAGCTCGCGGAACTTGAACATCACCGTCGAGCGCTGCGCCAGCGACGCGTTCCTCCACGACGCAAACGCTTTCGCGGCGGCGTCGACGGCAGCGTCCACTTCGGACACCGAGGCGAACGCGACCTGGTTCGCGACCTTGCCGGTGGTCGGGTCGTAGACGTCGCCGGACCGTTCAGGCGCGGCTTCCCAGTTCTTGCCGTTGATCCAGTGCTTGATCACGCCTTCTCCACCGCCTGCGCCAGGATGCCGAGTGCTTCTTCGAGCTCGTCCTCGGTCAGCGTCATCGGCGGGGCGAGCCGGATGACGTTGCCGTAGAGGCCGCCCTTGCCCACGAGGAGCCCGCGCGCCTTGGTCTCGTTGAGCACCGTGGTGGCGGCGCCGGGGTTCGGTTCGCCCTCGGGACCGATGAGCTCGACGCCGACCATCAGGCCCTTGCCGCGCACGTCGCCGATCACCGGGTGCTTGTCAGCCAGTTCACGAAGGCCGCCGAGCAGCCGCGAACCGAGCTTGGCCGCGTTGGCCTGCAGATCGTGGTCGAGCAGGTAGTTGATCGTGGCGAGCGCGCCGGCCGTGGAGACCGGGTTGCCGCCGAAGGTGGAGATCGAGTTCGCGTTGATCACGTCCATCAGGTCGCCGCGCGCGACCACGCCGCCGATCGCGAGACCGTTGCCCAGGCCCTTGGCGAACGTCATCGCGTCCGGCACGAGGTCGTGCGCCTGGATGCCCCAGAAGTGCTCGCCGGTGCGGCCCCAGCCGGTCTGCACCTCGTCGGAGATGAACAGGATCCCGTACTCGTCCAGGACGTCCTTGAAGGCGCGGAACAGGCCGTCGGGCGGCGAGGTGAAGCCGCCGACGCCCTGGATCGGCTCGGCGATCATGCACGCCACGTCGCCGGACGTGGTGGTCTCGATGATCTCGCGCAGGTCGTCGACGCAGGCCTGGATGTACGCCTTGTCGTCGAGCGCCTTGAACGGGCTGCGGTAGCGGTAGCCGCCGTGCACCCAGCTGACCTTGATCGGCGAGAGCGCCGACGCCGACCAGCCGCGGTTGCCCGTGATGGCGATCGTGGCGAACGCACGGCCGTGGTAGCTGTTGCGCAGGGCCAATACCTGCTCGCTGCGGCGCGCCGTGGTGGAGAGCATCAGCGCGGTCTCGTTGGCCTCGGTGCCGGAGTTCGTGAAGAAGACCTTGGCGTCCGGGATGCCGCTCAGCTCAGCGACCTTCTCCGCGAGCTCGATCTGGTTCTTGATCAAATACAGCGTCGAGCTGTGCAACACGCCCTTGTCGACCTGGCCGCGGATCGCGTCGCTGATCTCCGCGACGTCGTAGCCGATGGCGTTGGTCAGGATGCCCGCGAAGAAGTCGAGGTAGGTCGTGCCCTCGGAGTCGGTCACCCGGCGTCCGCCGGCGCTCGCGATCTCGATGGGCTCGTCGTAGTAGAGGGCCAGCCACTTGGGCATCACCGCGCGGTGCCGTGCCAGCAGCTCCTTGTGGGCCATCACGTCCTCCAGAGGGTTCTCCTGCCTCGGAGTCTGCTGGGGAGCAGAGGCCGCCGCCATGCACAACCTGTACCTGGATCGGCTGGTTGGCATTACGTTGTGTCCATGTACCCGACCGTCGCCGAAGTCGTCGCTCTGCCGGTGATCCAGCAGGGAAAGCCGCGTTTGGTCGCCGGGTCGTCCGGGCTGTCGCGCCGCGTGCGCTGGGTGCATGTGGCGGAGATCGCAGACATCGCGCCGCTGCTGCGGGGCGGCGAGCTGGTGCTCACGACCGGCGTGATGCTGCCCGAGTCAGGGCTCGCGCGGTACGTCGAGGAGCTGGCCGCCGTGGGCTGCGCCGGGCTGGTCGTCGAGCTGGGGCGGCGGTGGCGCGACGACGTGCCGGCCGCGCTGGTCACCGAGGCGGAACGGCACGGGTTACCGCTGGTCACGCTCGCCGAAGAGACGAAGTACGTGGCGGTCACAGAGGCCGTCGTGGGGCTGATCGTGGACGCCCAGCTCGCCGAGCTGCGGGCCGCGGAGCAGGTGCACGAGACGTTCACCGCGCTGACGGTCGCCGGGGCCGAGCCGTCCGAGGTGCTGCGCGAGGTGGCGCGGACGTCCGGGCTGGCGGTGGTGCTGGAGACGCTGGGCCACGACGTGCTGGCCTACGACGCGGCCGGGCACGATCCCGTCTCCCTGTTGGACGACTGGGCGGCGCGCTCGCGGGCGGTCACGGTGACCGAGCGGACCGCCTACCACCCGTCGTCCGGCTGGTTGATCACGATCGTCGGGGCACGCGGCGCGGACTGGGGCCGGCTCGTGCTGGTGTCACCGGAGCCGCCGCCGCACCGTCACGTGGTGGTCGCGGAACGGGCGGCGTCCGCGCTGGCCGTGCACCGGCTGGTGGCGCGTGATCGGGAGTCGCTCGAACGGCAGACGCACCGGACGTTGCTTGCGCAGCTGCTCGGTCAGTCGCCGCAGGCACCCGACCTCGGCGCGCGCGCCGCCGCGTTGGGCGTGCCGCTGGAACGGCGGCAGTTGATCGGCGTGGCGGTCCGGCCGGTGTCCGTGCTGCACGGGCAAACGCTTGCCACGCAAGAGGTCCTGCGTGACCTCGCGGAGGCCACGGCGCTGGCCGGACGGCGGGTGACGGTCGCGGCGCTCGTCGGCGTCGTCGACGACACCTCGGTCCGCGCACTGCTGTCCGTGCCGATGACCGTGGGCGTGGAAGGGGTGCTGCGCAAGGTCGCCCGCGAGATCCACCGGACCGCGGCGTCGACCGTGGTGATCGCCGTCGGGACGACCGTCACGTCCACAACCGACGTCCGGCGTTCGCTGGGAGAGGCCGCGCACGTGGCCGGTGCGGCGTTGCGGGCACCGGGATCGCAGCTCTACCACCGGCTGGACGACGTGCGGTTGCGCGGCCTGCTGCACCTGCTGCGGGAGGACGAGCGGGTGCGGGCGTTCGCGGACCGCGAGCTGGGGCCGTTGCGCCACCGCGACTCCGCGCAGGGTTCCCGGCTGGTCGAGCTGCTGCGGTGCCTGTGCGAGAACGGCGGCAACAAGTCGGCGGCCGCCACCGCCGCGCACCTCTCGCGCACCGCCTACTACCAGCAGCTGGCGCGGATCGAGCAGGTGCTGGGCGTCTCGCTGGAGGACCCGGAGTCCGTGCTCTCGCTGTACGTCGCCCTCCTGGTGCACGAAATGGGCCCGTGACTGGTGCCACGGGCCCATTTCCGAGTGCTGACCTCAGCCGTTGATCGTCGGCAGGGTGCCGGAGATGACACCCGCGGCCGGCGCCGGCACGGGCAGGTCGGCGACCTGCGGCGCCTTGAGGCCACCGAGGTGCGTGCCACCGGCCAGCTGGTCCGGGTTCGGCAGCGACGGCAGCGTGCCGAGCTCCGGCAGCGGGGCGGGCGCGGTGCGCTCCTGCGCGGCCGGTACCGCGGGCGCAGCCGGGGCCTCGACGTCACCGGCGAGGGGCGCCTTGACGGCGGGGAGCTGCAGCGCCTTGCCCGCCTCGAGCGGGTTCGCGTGCTGCGTGGCGTCGGTGATCAGCTTGTCCGCGCCGACGTCGGGCAGGCCGCCGTTGAGCTGGGGGGCCTCCACCGCGCTGGCCGAACCCGCGAGCAGCGGGGCGGCACCGGCGGCGAGCAGGGCGGCGGCACGGAACAGTCCGGAACGAGACACAGTTTTCCTCAATCTGGTTTGGGGACCGATCTTCGTATTCATCGGCGCATTTGGTTCGCACATTTATCCGCTCGATCGTGTGATGAGGGACTTGAACCTCACGCCACGGGAGGTCCTACGGTCGTCGTGTGACCCGTTGGAGCATCGGTGACCTGGCCAAAGCGAGCGGACTGACAGTCAGGACGCTCTACCACTACGACGAGATCGGACTTGTCGTCGCGTCCGAACGCACGACAGCCGGTCACCGTCGGTACACCAAAGAGGACGTTCGCCACCTCTATCAGGTGAGGTCGCTCCGTCAGCTCGGCCTCTCACTCGAAGAAATCCGGGCGGCGTTGTCCTCATCGGACTCGCTGCGGCCGCTCTTCGAGGCCCAGCTGGCCGCACTGACGGTGCACGGCCAGCAGGTCGAGGCGCTGCGAGCGCGGATCGCCGGACTGCTCGACGGGCACACCAGTGAGTCCCTTCTGTCCACTTTGGAGTTGATGTCCGTGTACGAGAGCTACTTCACCGCCGACCAACTCGGCGACCTGCGGTCCCGTGCCGCCACGATGGGCCCCGAGGCAGTCGAGGCGTTGAAGGCGTCCTGGCTGGAGCTGGTCAAGCAACTGCGTCAGCACATGGCCGACGGCACGCCTGCCGCCGACCCACGCGTCGTGGAGCTGTCACGGCAGTGGGACGCGCTCGGGGCCAAGTTCACCGGCGACGACCCGGCGATCAAGGCTGCGGCGCAACGGTCGTGGGAGGAGAACAAGACGTCGATCAGCACGCAGATCGGATGGCCCGCCGACGACGGTTTGGTCGATTACGTAAGTCAGGCGCGCGCCGCTCAGTGAGATGAAAAGGTGGGTGTCATGTCCGCTGACGACGACACCCGCCGACTGCAAGCCGCGAATCCGACCAGTTGGTTCGAAGATCTCTACGTGGAGGCCGACGCCGGCACGGCCTCCGTCCCCTGGGATCAGCCTCATCCGCAACCACACCTCGTCGAGTGGGCCAAGGGCGTGGACGGCACGGGCCGTCGCGCGCTGGTCGTGGGCTGCGGGTATGGCCGCGACTCTGAGTTCCTGGCCTCGCTGGGTTTCGACGTGGTCGCCTTCGACATCTCCCCCACCGCCATCGCGGCCGTCAAGGCCCGCTATCCGGAGTCTGCGGTCTCGTACGTCGTCGCTGACCTGCTCGCCCCGCCCGCCGAGTGGCACCACGCGTTCGACCTGGTCGTGGAGAACATGACCGTGCAGGCGCTGCCCGTCGACCTGCACGCCCAAGCGATCGAACGCGTCGCCTGGCTGACCGGATCGACGTTGCTGGTGCTGGCCGTGGCGCGCGAGGAGGGTCCGGTTCCCGACGGTCCGCCGTGGCCGCTGACGCCGAGCGAGATCCTGGCGTTCGAAACGGACGGGTTGCAGCCGCGCGAGGTGCGCCGCGACGAGGTCCGCTGGACAGCCGAGTTCGTTCGGTAACTGGCCTTGAACTGGCCACTTATGGCGTAACCATCCCGCTTAGCGTGAATCATGCTCGTTCGTCGGCTTGCCGCCCGTTTGCTCGACTGGCTGTTGATGCTGGTCGTGGTGTGGCCGCTGGTCCACGAACCCGTGCTGGTGGTGCTCTGCGCGGTGGTCTACGACGCGTTGCTGCTGCGCTGGAACACCCTCGGCAAGGCCCTCACGGGGCTGCGGGTCGTGGGCCCAGCCTCCGGCCTGAGCCTCAGACGGGGGCTGGCGCGCACCCTGATCACGACCGCGCTGCCGGGGGCGGGCGCGGTCCTGGTGCTGGCCGGGATGGGCTGGCGGGAGCCGGCGCTGATGGCGGGGCTGGGGTGGCAGCAGCCGTGGGTGGTCATCGGGGAGCACCTGGCGGTGTCTTCGGCGGGGTGGGTTGCGTCCTCGTTGCTGGTTGGAGGACTGGTGCTGCTGGTGCTTTCCGCGGTGGAGTCGTTGGATCTGCGGGGCACTCGGACTTGGCATGACCGGCGGGCGGGTACGGCCGTTGTGCGGGTGAAGGTGGCGGAGTCGCGGCGGTGAAGGCGGACGGGCGGCTGTTCAGAGCCGATCCCCGATGAACCGCAACGCCTCCGGCAGCACCCGTCGCCAGTAGCCGCCGTCGTGCGCGCCGTGCTCGAACGACCCCTCGGCCTCGAGGCGGCTCGCCATCTCCTGGGCCGCGTCGTGAAACGGATCCTCCTGCCCACACCAGATGCCGACAGGTGACCGGATGCTCTCGGTGTGCCGCAGAGGCTCGTGCGCCTCCCAGCTCTGCCGGGACGCAAAGCCGCTGATCCGCTCGGCGTCCTCCCAGCTCGGGAACAGCGCGGGGCTGATCGCCGCGACAGCCTTCACCGAGCGTCGGGAGGCGATGTCCAGGACGCCGAACCCGCCCATCGAGACCCCCAGCGCCGCCTCGAACGGCACCGGCGGCACGAGGTTCACCCAGTAGTCGTCATCGCCGTTGATCACCGCGCACCGGAACCGCGTGCCGTTGAGGAACCGCGGCAACCCCAGCTCCTGCCACCACTGAACACTCCCGCCACGGCCGTGCAGGACGAGCACCGCGGGGCCGCTCTCCCCCATCCAGGCACCCCACTCGGTCGGCGTCACCACAACGGGCGGCACATCAGGCACGACGCCGTCCGGGCCGGTCCAGCCGAGCAGGCGGCGACCGCGCGGAGTCAGCGCGCCATACGTCCCCACCGCCCCGACCAGGGCCGCGCCACCCAGCAAGGCCGTTCGCCGAGAGATCCCCACACCACTCAGTGAAACAGAATGTGCGCCGATCATGACAAGCGTGGACACTCTGACACTGCCACACCCGCGGCACCGCACCCAGGATTCCGGGATGGAAACCGACCGGGTTGGGGTTGTTTCAGCAGCGTAACAGGGGGTTGAACGATGGCAGTCGAGTCCTCACCGCCCCAGGTCACACCTGACGGCCGAGTCGAACTCAGCGACGTAGGTCCCATCAAGGACAGCAGGTTCTTCAACCCCGAGCTCGCGCCCGTGCCGATCGAGCAGCGGACGTGGACGACGTACAACTTCTTCGCGCTGTGGATGGGCATGGCGCACAACATCCCCAGCTACACGCTCGCGGCCAGCCTGATCGCGCTGGGCATGGACTGGCTGCAGGCGTTCCTCACGATCACGCTGGGCAATCTGATCGTGCTCGTCCCGATGCTGCTCAACAGCCACGCCGGCACGAAGTACGGCATCCCGTTCCCGGTGTTCGCCCGTGCCTTCTACGGTATCCGCGGCGCCAACCTGGTCGCCCTCCTGCGCGCGTTCATCGCGTGCGCGTGGTTCGGCATCCAGACTTGGGTCGGCGGCAAGGCTCTGCACGTGATCGTCGGCAGGCTGGCGGGCGACGGCTGGACCAAGGCGTCCGAAGTGGGCGGTCAGCCGTGGACGTTGTGGTTGTGCTTCTTCGGTTTCTGGGTCGTGCAGATGCTGATCATCTGGCGCGGCATGGAGGCGATCCGGCGGTTCGAGAACTGGACGGCGCCGCTGGTCAGCATCGGGTTCCTGATCCTGCTGGGCTACGTGCTGGTGAAGGCTGGCGGTTTCGGGCCGATCTTCGACACCGGCAGCAAGCTCGGGTGGGGGCCGGACTTCTGGAAGGTGTTCTTCCCCGCGCTGATGGGCATGATCGCGTTCTGGTCGACCCTCAGCCTCAACATGCCGGACTTCACCCGGTTCGGTGGCAGCCAGCGCAAGCAGGTGACCGGCCAGATCCTCGGCCTGCCGACCACGATGTCGTTCATCGCGATCGTCGCGATCCTGACCACCTCCGGCGCGCAGGCGTTGTACGGCGAGGCGATCTGGGACCCGGCCGACCTCGCCAGCCGGTTCGACAACACGCTGCTGGTGCTGGTCGCGTTGATGTCGCTGGTGCTCGCGACGGTCTCGGCGAACCTCGCGGCGAACGTGGTCAGCCCGTCCTACGACTTCTCGAACGCCTTCCCCAAGCGCATCACGTTCGCGGTGGGCGGCCTGATCACCGGTGTCGTCGGCATCCTGATCCAGCCGTGGCGGCTGATCTCCGACCCGAGCATCTACATCTTCGCGTGGCTCGGGTTCTACGGCGGCCTGCTGGCGTCGGTGGCCGGTGTGTTCGTCGCCGGGTACTGGGTGATCAAGAAGACCGAGCTGCACCTCCAGGACCTCTACCTGGACGGCCGGGGCGCGTACTGGTTCAACGGCGGCTGGAACTGGCGTGCCGTGCTCGCGACGCTCGTGGGCTCCGTGCTCGCGGTCGGTGGCGCCTACGGTGGGCCATTTCCGGCCGACGGCTTGATTCCGTTCCTGAAGCCGCTTTATGACTACAACTGGGTGATCGGTTTCGCGGCCGGTTTCCTGGTTTTCCTTGCTCTCAAGGAGAACACCGCAAAGGAGAAGACCAGGTGAGCAACATCATCCGGGCGGCGCTCGTCCAGCAGAAGTGGACGGGCGACAAGGAGTCGATGATCGCGAACGCGGTCGAGCACATCCGAGTCGCGGCCTCACAGGGCGCGCAGGTGCTGTGCCTCCAGGAGCTGTTCTACGGCCCGTACTTCTGCCAGGTGCAGGACGCGGACTACTACTCCTACACCGAGGAGATCCCGGACGGTCCCACGACGCGGCTGATGCAGGAAGTGGCGGCACAGCACAACATCGTGCTGATCGTGCCGATGTACGAGGTGGAACAGCCGGGCGTCTACTACAACACCGCGGCCGTGATCGACGCCGACGGCACCTACCTCGGCAAGTACCGCAAGAACCACATCCCGCAGGTCAAGGGCTTCTGGGAGAAGTTCTACTTCAAGCCGGGCAACCTCGGTTACCCCGTGTTCGACACGGCGGTCGGCCGCATCGGCGTCTACATCTGCTACGAGCGCCACTTCCCCGAGGGCTGGCGCGCGCTCGGCCTGGCCGGCGCGAAGATCGTGTTCAACCCGTCGGCCACCAGCAGGTCCCTGTCGGAGTACCTGTGGAGGCTGGAGCAGCCCGCCGCGGCCGTCGCGAACGAGTACTTCGTCGGCGCGATCAACCGCGTCGGCGTGGAACCGTTGGGTGACAACGAGTTCTACGGCCAGACGTACTTCGTCTCGCCGCGTGGCCAGCTGGTCGGCGAGGCCGCGTCCGACACCGAGGAAGAGGTCGTCGTGCGCGACCTGGACCTCGACCTGCTGACCGAGGTGCGGGACACCTGGGCGTTCTACCGCGACCGCCGCCCCGACACCTACGAGGGCCTGGTGAACCCGTGAGCACCCTGATTCAGAACGGTCTGGTGATCAACGCGACCGGCTCGCACGCGGCCGACGTGCTGATCGAAGGCGAGCACATCGCCGCCCTGGTGACGCCGGGGTTCGAGGTGCAGGCCGACGAGGTCATCGACGCGGCGGGGAAGTACGTCATCCCCGGCGGCATCGACGTGCACACGCACATGGAGATGCCGTTCGGCGGCACCCAGTCCGCGGACACCTTCGAGACCGGCACGACCGCGGCGGCGTGGGGCGGCACGACGACGATCGTCGACTTCGCGGTGCAGCCCAAGGGTTCCTCCCTGCTGTCCACACTGGACAAGTGGCACAGCAAGGCGGACGGCAACTGCGCCATCGACTACGGCTTCCACATGATCATCTCCGACGTGAACGACTCGTCGCTCAAGGAGATGGAATCCTGCATCGCGCAGGGCGTGAACAGCTTCAAGATGTTCATGGCCTACCCCGGCGTCTTCTACGCCACGGACGGCGAGATCCTGCGCGCCATGCAGAAGGCCCGCGAGACCGGCGCCACGATCATGATGCACGCCGAGAACGGCATCGCGATCGACCAGCTCGTCGCCCAGGCGCTGGCATCCGGCCTCGGCGACCCGGTCCAGCACGGCCTGACCCGGCCACCGGAGCTGGAGGGCGAGGCCACCTCGCGCGCCATCCAGCTGGCGAAGGTCACCGGTTCTCCGTTGTACATCGTGCACCTGTCCGCCGCGCAAGCGCTTGACGCGGTGACGGCTGCCCGGGACACGGGCCAGAACGTGTTCGCCGAGACGTGCCCGCAGTACCTCTACCTGTCGCTGGAGGACCTGGCCCGGCCGGGCTTCGAGGGCGCGAAGTTCGTGGCGTCGCCTCCGTTGCGGCCCAAGGAACACCAGTCGTCGTTGTGGCGCGGACTCAGGACGAACGACCTGTCCGTCGTGAGCACCGACCACTGCCCGTTCTGCTTCAAGGACCAGAAGCAGCTGGGCGTCGGCGACTTCTCCAAGATCCCCAACGGCATGCCCGGCGTGGAGCACCGCGTCGACCTGCTGCACCAGGGCGTCGCCAAGGGCGAGATCACCCGCGAACGCTGGGTCGAGATCGTCTCGACCACGCCGGCCCGCATGTTCGGCATGTACCCGCGCAAGGGCGTGATCGCACCGGGTGCCGACGCGGACGTCGTGATCTACGACCCCGCCGCCACCCAGACGATCTCCGCCGAGACGCACCACATGGCCGTGGACTACTCGGCCTACGAGGGCTTCGAGGTGGCCGGCCGCGTCGACACCGTGTTCTCCCGCGGCCGCAAGGTGATCGCCGACGGCACCTACCACGGGTCGACGGGTCACGGCCGCTTCGTGTCCCGCGATCTCAACCAGTACCTCGTCTGAGAAAGGGCGTTATCCGTGGACTTCGGCATCGTGCTGCAGACCGACCCGCCGGCGCGGGACGTGGTGGACGGCCTCCGCGCCGCCGAGGACTGCGGCTTCCGCTACGGCTGGACGTTCGACTCCTGCGTGCTGTGGCAGGAGCCGTTCGTCATCTACTCGCAGGTGCTGGCCGCGACCAAGGACCTGATCATCGGCCCGATGGTCACCAACCCGTCCACCCGCGACTGGTCGGTGACGGCGTCGTTGTTCGCGACCCTGAACGACATGTTCGGCAACCGCACGGTCTGCGGCATCGGCCGGGGCGACTCGGCCCGCCGCGTGATCGGCCAGAAACCCGCGACGCTGGCGACGCTGGGCTCCGCGATGCACGTGATCAAGGAGCTGGCCGAGGGCCGTTCCGTCGAGCACCACGGCACCCCGGTGCAGATCCCGTGGGTGCGCAACGGAAAGCTCGAGATCTGGATGGCCGCGTACGGACCCAAGGCGCTGAAGATGGTCGGCGAACAGGCCGACGGCTTCATCCTGCAGACCGCCGACCCGGACATCGCGAGGTGGACGATCGGCTCGGTCCGCGAGGCCGCGACCGCCGCGGGCCGCGACCCGTCGGCCATCACGATGTGCGTGGCGGCACCGGCCTACGTGGGAACTGATCTCTCCCATCAGCGGGATCAGCTGCGGTGGTTCGGCGGGATGGTCGGCAACCACGTCGCGGACCTCGTTGCGCGGTACGGGGATTCGGGCGTCGTGCCCCAGGCCCTGACCGACTACATCAAGGACCGCGAGGGCTACGACTACTCCCACCACGGCAAGGCGGGCAACCGGTCGACCGACTTCGTGCCGGACGCGATCGTGGACCGGTTCTGCCTGGTGGGGCCGGAGTCGGCGCACATCGAGCGGTTGCAGGAGCTCAAGGAGATCGGTGTCGACAACTTCGCTCTGTATCTGATGCACGACGAGAAGGAGAAGACGCGCGACGCCTATGGATCGGCGATCATCTCCGCCGTCTAGCGGCCTGATGTCTGACGAGGTGACGTGGCTGTGCGCAACGGCCACGTCACCTCCTGACGGTCAGCGGACCGTGCGGACGTTTCCGTCCCACCCCGAACCCAGCGCAGGCAGCAACTCAGCCAACTGCACCGGATACACCGTGTCCTCGGTGGCCTCGAGTTCCTCAGCACTCCACCACCGATAGGCAGAGATGCTGGTCTCCTCAACGTCGTTGAACCCAGACGTATCAACAGAAACCCCGTCAACCGACGCGTAGAAGAACCACTCCTCCGCATCGAACGTCTGACCGTCAAAGCTGAAAACCGCACGACGACGCCAAACCGGCCCAGTCAACGCATCCGGCGCAAGCTGAACACCGGTCTCCTCAAAAGCCTCCCGCACAGCCGCGTCACGGAGATCCTCGCCATCCTCAACCCCACCACCAACGGTGAACCAGAACGACTCCTGCGGCCGAGCCGGATCAAAGCCCTGAAACAACAACACCCGCCCAGAGGCATCAGTCAGCACCACGCGCGCAGACGGCCGGGGCGTGAGCATGACGGCGTCGGCAGGCGAAGTGGGCTCGGCGATCTCGAAGTAAGACGGCTGCGGCGCCGTGCCGGACAGGCGCAGCCAGCGCGCGACACGGCGGCGGCGTTGCAGCAACGTGTCGCGGACGGCGTCGTTGTGCACGCGGCGGGCGAGCACGACGCGTTCCTCGGCGTCGGCGAGTTCGTAGGCCAGGGCGGGGGCCAACGAAGACCGGTCGACCGCGCCCAGCAGGCCGGAGAGCTCGTTCTCGGCGGTCTCGCGGTCGGCGCGCGAGGCCGACTCGGCGCGGGACGCGGCGGACGACAGTTCCGGGTCCAGCAGGGCTCGGGTCACCACGGCGCGGCGGGCCAGGGCGGCGTCCAGGGCGGCCCAGGCGGCGTCGGTTCGGACGTGGAGGCGGTCCAGGCGGTTCGCGATGGAGAGGATCCAGGCGGCCAGCAGCAGCGCGACCACTACCACGATCAGGACTGTGGTCATGCCTCGCTCACCCGGCGGGGATCGGCGGCGATGGCCGACTCGTAGACGCGCACGACCTGGCCGGCGACCACGGACCAGTCGAAGGTCTGGACTCGTTGCGAGGCCACGTTGACGTACTCGGCGCGCAGCGCTGAGTCGCGCAGGACCGAGCGCAGCGCGTCGGCCAGGGCGTGGGCGTCGCCCACGGGGAACAGCACGCCGGCCTTGCCGTCCTCCAGGACGCGGCGGAACGCGTCCAGGTCGCTGGCCACCACGGTGGTGCCGGCGGACATGGCCTCGGTGAGGATGATGCCGAACGACTCGCCACCGGTGTTCGGGGCTACGTAGACGTCGACGCTGCGCAGCATTCGGGCCTTCTCGACGTCGTCGACCTGGCCCAGCAGGTCGACGCGTGAGGCAAAAGGCCCGTCGAACGAGGTCTCGCCGCGGCCCACGACCAGCAGGCGCACGTCGGGGAACTCGTCGGCGATCAGCCCGAAGGCCTCCCACAGGATCGGCATGCCCTTGCGCGGCTCGTCGTAACGGCCGACGAAGCCGATGGTGCCGCCGGCGCGAGGGTATCCGTCCAAAGTGGACGCCGAGGCGAAGAAGTCGACGTCGACGCCGTTGGGGATCTCCACGGCGTCACCGCCCAGGTGCTCGACCTGGACGCGGCGGGCCAGCGCGGAGACGGCGATGCGGGCGGTGACCTTCTCCAGGAACGGCTGCAGGAAGCCCTGGAAGGCCGACAGCATCTTCGAACGCGGGGTCGAGGTGTGGAAGGTGACCACGATCGGGCCGTCGGCGACCACCAGCGCCAGGAACGACAGGGAAGGCGCGGTGGGCTCGTGCAGGTGCAGGACGTCGAAGGAGTGCTCGTCGATCCAGCGGCGGACCCGCGCGTACGAGACGGGGCCGAAGGACAGGCGGGCCACCGAACCGTTGTAGGGGATGGCCACCGCGCGGCCGGCCGACGTCACGAACGGCGGCAGGTTCTGCTCGTCGTCGGCGGGGGCCAGCACGTCCACCTCGTGCCCGAGGCCGATCAGGGCGCGCGCCAGGTCGACGACGTGCGCCTGCACTCCCCCTGGTACGTCGAGGGAGTACGGGCAGACGATTCCGATCTTCACCTTGGTACTGCCTTCACCGCGAGAGCCTCCTGGCGAGCGCGGCGCGGCGGCTCGCAGGCAGGTCGGCCAGCCAGAGCTTCTGCAGCATGTGCCAGTCCGCCGGGTGGGCGGCGATGTCCGCGGCGAACACGTCGGCGATCGCCTGCGTGGCGGCGGGAACGCTGCCGACCTTGATCGGCGGGTGGATGCGGAAGGTCCAGCCGTCCTCGGTGAACCAGCAGCCGACCGGCAGCAGGGCGGCACCGGTCGTCGCCGCCAGGTGCGCGGGACCGGCCGGCATCAGGGTCTGCTCGCCGAAGAACGTCACGGGGACACCGGACGAGGTCAGGTCGCGGTCCGCCAGCAGGCAGACGACCTTGTTCGCCCGCAGGCGCTCGGCCAGCACCGTCGCGGGTGGACGGTCGCCGCCGTTGGTGGGCAGCACCTCGAAGCCCAGCGTCTCGCGGAACTCCACGAACTTCCGGTACAGCGACTCGGGCTTCAGGCGTTCCGCGACGGTCGTGAACGTGCCGGAGTGGCCGACCAGCCAGACGCCCGCCATGTCCCAGTTGCCGCTGTGCGGCAGCGCGACCACCGCGCCGGTGCCCTCTTTCAGCGCGGCGTCGAGGTTCTCCTGCCCGCTGATCATCGAGTTGCACTTCTCGTAGGCGGCCTTGAGGTCCATCGACGGCAGGCGGAAGGCCTCGCACCAGTAGCGCGCGTACGACCTCAGGGAGTCGCGGACGAGCTCGTCCAGCTCCTCCTCGCCCGCCTGGGGAACGACGCGGCGCAGGTTCGTGCGCAGCTGCTCGACGCTCTCGCCGCCGCGCCGGGCCGCGTAGTCCGCGCCGAGGCGGAACAGCGACCGGGCCCACGACTGAGGCAGCAGGCGGATCAGGCGCCATCCTGCGGAGTACCCGAGCGTCGCGAGGCTCACGCGGCCTCCCGCGCCGACTTCGCGACGGCGAGGATGCGCTGGCCGACCGTCGCGACCGTCATGACCGCGAGCAGCCACAGGGCGATGTCCAGCAGGTGCGGCACGCCGAGACCCTGCACGCCGGCGCCGACCAGGGCGACGATGAACCGTTCGGCCCGCTCGGCGAGGCCACCGTCCGCGGCGAGCCCGGACGCCTCGGCGCGGGCCTTCACGTAGGAGATGACCTGCGAGGCGACCAGGCACACGAACCCGGCCACGGCCGTCCACCGCTGCCCGGTGTCGAACGCGTACCAGGTCAGCGCGGCGAACAGCGCGCCGTCCGCGATGCGGTCGCAGGTGGCGTCGAGGACCGCGCCGAACTTCGTGGGCCCCTGGGCGCGGGCCATCGCGCCGTCGATCAGGTCGAGCAGCACGAAGAACGTCACCAGCGCGCTGCCGAGGAACAGGTGCCCGCGGGGGATGAACCACAGCGCGCTCGCCACCGCACCGACCGTGCCGAGCACGGTGACGGCGTTGGGCGTGAGGCCACGCGCCAGCAGCCACGCCCCGATCGGATCGGTGACGCGCGAGACGGACGCGCGAGCGAAGATGTTCAGCATGGCGTGTCGCAGCCTAGCTGGACTGCTGAAACGCGCTGCTCGGGGGCAGTGTTTTGACGAGTAACCAGCGCGGCGCGGCGCTGCCCATGAAGCGCCGGGGCGCACGAGCCCCGCCCCGGCGCTAGCCGATCCTGCGGTGGTCCTCCGCGATCCGCTTGAGCAACGCCTGCAACTCCTCCCCCCGCACCGCCAGCCGTTCCAGCCGCCCGAACAGCGCGAGGTACTCGCGCACGTCCAGCGGATCGGTGATGGTGGCGTTGCCGGTCAGCACGCTGACCGTCACCACGCGCTCGTCGTAGATGTGGAACCCGTGCAGAGCCACCACGTTCGCGTCCGCCGACCACGGCACGACGCCGAGCCGGACGTTCGGGCGGCGCTGGATCGCGGCCAGGTGCTCGACCTGGTCCGCCATCAGGTCCGCCGAGCCCATCCGCCAGCGCAGCGCGCTTTCGGAGAGCAGGAACACGAACTGCTTCGCCAGGTCGTCCATCCGCGCGCGCCGGACCCGCAGTGCGCCGACCGCGGCCTCCTGCTCGGACGGCGGCATCGTCCCCAGCACGACCCGCAGGTAGGCCTCGGACTGCAGCAGCGAGGGCACCAGGTTGACCTGGAAGAACCTCGATGTCGCCGCCCGCGCCTCCACGCGACTGATCGTCTGCTGGTGGCGGTGCGCCCCTCGGTGCAGCACGACGCGGCGGGTCTCCGCCTCAGCGTGCAGCGACCTGGCGAGTTCGACCAGTTCGATGCGCGTCTCTCTTGTCGCGGCCAGTTCCGCGACAAGACGCTCCACATCCGTGACGGACGGGAGCAGCATGCCGTTCTCGATCTTCGACAGCTTTGACTGGCTCATCCCGGTGGCACGAGCGGTGGCCGTGCCGGTCATCTTCGCCTCGGTGCGCAACCGGCGTAACTCACGCGAAAGCCGTTCTCTCGCTAATCGCGAACGCTCAGGTGCGGTCATGTTCGCACCGTAACCATGTGTGCACGTTGAGACGATCGGCCATCGGCGGGGACTTGACTCGCAGTTGACACCTCCAGGTGGGTGATCTCACCTACCTGGAATCGCTTTGTCCTGGTGTTTCGTCTCGATCGGCTGACGAGAAACACCCAAAAGTTGCAACGGAATCTATTCCGCGCGAGGTGGAAACCTCACAGATTGTCCTGGGTGGACAACGTGGGTGGTTTTTGTCACTCTTTTGTCCAGGAATTGGTACGCCTTTCAATCAGGCGCGGCACCGGGGATTCGTCGACTAAACGGATCGTTTAGCGCGGAATACCGCGCGGACGCCGAACCCGATGGCGCCGAGAATCAGCACGATCCCGGCGAGTCCGAGGCCGGGCGCGTCGTCGTGGTCGGCGTACAGGACGGCGCCGACCCCGAGCGCGATGACGAGAACGCAACCCACCAGAGGCAGCAGAAATCGAGGCATAGATCGACTATCGCTAGCAAACTATCGAAAGTCAATAGGTAGCGATCGCAACTCGATCAGCGGACGGGTGTCAGTCGACGGCCTTCCAGCCGTCGGCCAGCAGCTGCCGCGTCTCCCCCAGCAGCTGCGGCAGCACCTTGGTGTGCCCGATGACGGGCATGAAGTTCGCGTCCCCGCCCCACCGCGGCACGACGTGCTGGTGCAGATGTGCCGCGATACCGGCGCCGGCCACCACACCCTGGTTCATGCCGATGTTGAACCCGTGCGGCGCCGCCACGTGTCGCGCCACCCTCATCGCCTTCTGCGTGAACGCGGCGAACTCCGCCGTCTCCGACACCGTCAGGTCCGCGTAGTCGGGCACGTGCCGATACGGCAGCACCATCAGGTGACCGGGGTTGTACGGGTAGAGGTTCAGCACGGCGAAAACCTCCGTGCCGCGCGCGATGATCAGGCCGGATTCATCGTCCAGTTCGACCACGCGGCAGAACGGACAACCTTCCGGCTCATCGCCGACGGCCTTCCCCTCGCCTTTCACGTAGGACAGGCGGTGCGGGGTCCACAAACGCTGCAAAGCGTCGTGGACCCCGATGCCGTCCTGACCGGTTAGCTCCGGCGCGGGGAAATCAGGAGTCACGAGAGCAGTTCCGCCGTGGGCGAGGTGTTCTCCCGGCGCTGCACCCACTCGACGATCTGCTCGACGGCCCGTTCCACCGGCACGCCGTTGATCTGCGTGCCGTCGCGGAACCGGAACGACACCGCGTTCGCCTCCACGTCCTTGGCGCCTGCCAGGAGCATGAACGGCACCTTCTGCAGGGTGTGGTTGCGGATCTTCTTCTGCATGCGGTCGTCCGAGGCGTCGACGTCGACCCGGATGCCCTTGCGCTTGAGCACGTCGCGCACCGCGAACAGGTGGTCGGCGTTCTCGGAGGTGACCGGGATGCCGACGACCTGGACAGGGGCGAGCCACGCCGGGAACGCGCCCGCGTAGTGCTCGGTCAGCACGCCGAAGAACCGCTCGACCGTGCCGAACAGCGCGCGGTGGATCATGACCGGGCGCTGGCGGGAGCCGTCCGGGCCGGTGTACTCGAGTTCGAACTTCTCCGGCAGCATGAAGTCGAGCTGGATGGTCGACATCTGCCAGGTGCGGCCGAGCGCGTCACGCGCCTGCACGGAGATCTTGGGGCCGTAGAACGCGGCGCCACCGGGGTCGGGCACGAGGTCCAGGCCGGACTCCTCGGCGACCGAGGCGAGCGTCGCGGTCGCCTCCTCCCAGATGTCGTCGGGGCCGACGAACTTCTCCGGGTTCTTGGTGGAGAGCTCCAGGTAGAAGTCGTCGAGGCCGTAGTCGCGCAGCAGGTCCAGCACGAAGTTCAGCAACGACTTCAGCTCGTCGCGGACCTGGTCGCGCGCGCAGAAGATGTGCGCGTCGTCCTGCGTCATGCCGCGGACTCGGGTCAGGCCGTGCACCACGCCGGACTTCTCGTAGCGGTACACCGAGCCGAACTCGAACATGCGCAGCGGCAGTTCGCGGTAGGAACGGCCGCGCGACTTGAAGATCAGGTCGTGGAACGGGCAGTTCATCGGCTTGAGGTAGTAGTCCTGGCCGGGCTTGCGGACGGTGCCGTCCTCGTTGAACTCCGCGTCGAGGTGCATCGCGGGGTACATGCCGTCGCGGTACCAGTCCAGGTGGCCGGAGACCTCGAACAGCTTGCCCTTGGTGATGTGCGGCGAGTAGACGAACTCGTAGTCCGCCTCGGTGTGCCGCTGCCGGGAGTAGTCCTCCATGGCCTTGCGGATGATGCCGCCCTTGGGGTGGAACACCGCGAGGCCGGAGCCGATCTCGTCCGGGAACGAGAACAGGTCCAGCTCGACACCGAGCTTGCGGTGGTCGCGGCGCTCGGCCTCGGCGAGGCGCTCCAGGTACGCGTCCTGCGCCTCGGCCGACTCCCACGCGGTGCCGTAGATGCGCTGCAGCTGCGGGTTGTTCTCGTTGCCGCGCCAGTACGCCGCCGCCACGCGGGTCAGCTTGAACGCCGGGATGTGCTTGGTGGTCGGCACGTGCGGGCCGCGGCACAGGTCGCCCCACACCTGCTCACCGGAACGCGGGTCGAGGTTGTCGTAGATCGTCAGCTCGCCGCCGCCGACCTCCATGACCTCGCTGGTGTCGACGTCGCTCTTGATGTCGACGAGTTCCAGCTTGAACGGCTCGGACGCGAGCTCGTCCTTCGCGGCGTCGATCGACTCGACGACCCGGCGGGAGAACCGCTGCGAGGACTTGATGATCTGCTTCATGCGCTTCTCCAGCGCCTGCAGGTCCTCTGGCGTGAAGGGCTTCTCGACCTGGAAGTCGTAGTAGAAGCCGTCCTTCACGGGCGGGCCGATGCCGAGCTTGGCGTCGGGGAACTGCTGCTGCACCGCCTGCGCCAGCACGTGCGCGGCGGAGTGGCGGATGACGCTGCGTCCGTCCTCGGTGTCCGCGGCGACGGCCTCGACCTCGACGTCGACCTGCGGGGTCCACGACAGGTCGCGCAGGTGGCCCTCGGCGTCCTTCACGACGACGATCGCGTCCGCGCCCTTGCCGGGCAGCCCGGCCTCGCGCACGGCCGTGCCCGCCGTCGTCCCCGCCGGAACCACCACGCGCGGCGGGTTCTGGGCGACTGCTGGGCGCGACTCGGACACGGTGACTCCTAGCTCGAAGTACAGGTTTCGAGTCAGATGTTATCGGTGCTCAAAACCGACTTGTCGATCGCGTCGAGCTAGCCGCCGGAACCAGACGCGCGGCGCGAGCGTCGTAACTCGACCGGGTGGTTACAGCTCACCGTCCAGCCACGCTCCTCGCTCGCGGGTCATACGCAGGCGGGTCTGAGTGTTTTTTCGGATGCGTCTTGGTGGGCCGGGCGAGCACGCTGTGAGCCCCGGCCCGCCGTCTCAAGGAGCTCCGACATGCCCGACCTGGTGGTCGAATGCCCGGTCCGCCTCACCGAGTCCAACCGGGGCGAACTGCGACTGCTGTACACCGACCTGCGCGACCACTACTCGCGCCGCGACGCCCGTGACGGCACGCGCACGGCGCTGCACTTCGTGTGGTCGGGCGTGCTCGATCCCGAACTCTTCGGCGCGACCTATGCCGACCAGCGGCACGTGTTCGGCGCGTCCCGGCCGATCGTGAACTCCGCGAAGGGCGTTGACCTGCCCGAATCGCTTCGGTACGGCGTGCTGACGGCCTGATTCGGCGGCTTCAGGAAACGAACAGGCGGCTGTCAGGCTCTTATCAGCCGAACGGCGCATTGTTGGTGACATGAGCGAGCAGGGACAGGCGCCCCCTCCGCCAGAACCGGGGGCGCAGAAGAACGAACCGCAGGCTGCCCAGCCTGCACCGGACCAGGCAACGACCCCGCTGCCGGCCGACGCACCGGCCACGCCTGGTCAGCAGCCCACCGCCGAGCAGCCGGCGGCGACATCGGCAGAAGCCCCGGCGGCGCCGGCGACGGAGACCTCGACCGCGGCCGAAGCCCCGGCTGCGGCACCTGTACCTCCCGCGGCCGCCCCGGTGGCCGCCGTACCGGCCGGCCCTGGCCGGGTGAGGCGAATCGCTGGACACCGCGCCACCCAGCTGGTCGCGGTAGGACTGCTGGGACTCGTTCTCGGCGGCGGCATCGTGGGAGCGATCGCGGCCAACCGCTTCGACGACCGCCCCGGCCACGTCCGGATGTACGAGCGCGGCGGCCCGGATCGCGGTGACCGCGGCGGCGACCGCTTCGAGCAGCGCGGCCCGTTCAACGACCGCGGCGACCGCTTCGAGCGGTAACTCCGACCGAGCGCACGACGCACGTTTCTGCCCGATCCCCGACGACGTGCGTCGTGCGCTCCCCAAAACCAGGAACGCGCGCCCCCGCTGGATTAGTCCCCCTCGTTCTGCGGTGGCGTGCGTTCCGCCCAACCCCTCAGTTGCTGTGCGGCTGCGGCCCCAGCCGGATCGCGAGCAGCTGACGCCGCAACACCTTCCCGGTAGCGTTGCGCGGCAACTTGGGCACGACCACGACCTCGCGGGGCACCTTGTGCCGCGCCAGCCGGGTCCGCACGAACTCGCGCAGCTCCGGCACGTCGATCCTGGTCCCCGCCACCGGCACCACGAACGCGCGCAACCGTTGCCCGTACTCGGGATCCGGCACGCCGAGCACCGCCGCGTCGCGCACCCGGTAGTGCGTCATCAGCAGGTTCTCCACCTCGACCGGGTACACGTTCTCGCCGCCGGACACGATCATGTCGTCCTCGCGGCCGTCGAAGTACAGCCGGCCGTTGGGGTCGAAGTGCCCGAGGTCGCCGGTCGCGACGAGCCCGTCGATGCGCTCCTTCTGCGAACCGTCCGTGTACAGGTCGACGGTCAGCGAGCCGCGCACGAAGATCCGGCCCGTCACGAACGACCGGGTGATCCGCTGCCCGGCCTCGTCGTAGATCCGCACGATGCAGTTGTGCGGCGGCATGCCGACGCTCGACGGCGAGGCCATGAGGTCCTCGGGGGTCGCCACGGTGGCGACCGCGACCTCCGTGCTGCCGTAGAGGTTGTAGAGCACCGGTCCCAGCACGGCCTGGGTGCGCTCCACCAGGTCCGGCGCCAGCGTCGAGCCGGAGCAGAACACCACCCGCAGGTGCGAGAGGTCGAACGAGTCCAGCACGGACCGGTCCAGCTCCATGATCCGCTGCAGCATGGTCGGCACCATCACGATCGTGGTGCAGCGCTGGCCCTGCACCGACCACAGCGTCTTGCGCGGGTCGAACCGGCGGTGCAACACGGCACGCGACCCCAGCGACATCGCGAGCGTCAGGTGCGAGTAGCCGACGGAGTGGAAGATCGGCGCGGCGATGAACGTCGACTCGTTCGCCCTCATCGGGATGCGGTCGAGGAAGTCCGACGCCGTCAGCACGGACTTGATCTCGCGGGCCGTGCCCTTCGGCACTCCGGTGGTCCCCGAGGTCAGCTGGATCACGACACCGGGCTCGCGCGGCGGTTCCAGTTCGCCGCGCGGGGCCTTCGCGACCAGCTGGTCCAGCGTCGGGGTGCGGCGGTCCAGGCCGTCGCGCGACCACGCGAGCCAGCGCGGGATCGACGGCGGCAGCTGGTGGAAGAGCGGCGTGAACTCCTCGTCGTGGATCACGAGGGACGCGCGCTCGCGTTGCAGCAGGGCCAGGACGACCGGCGCGCCGAACCCGGTGTTCACCAGGAGCACCCGCACGCCGAGCTTCGCGCACGCCAGCAACGACTCGACCATTCCGCGGTGGTTGCGGCACATCACCGCGACAACGTGCGTGTGCTGCACACCCAGCGCGCGCAACCCCTGTGCGATGGCGTTTGAACGCCTGTCCAGCTGCCGGTAGGTCATCGAACCGCGTTCGTCGACGATCGCGACACCGTCCGGATTCAACCGGACGGAACGGCGCAGCGCCGTCACGTTCGGCCCCCAGATGGCGACCTCTCGCAACGCCTGCACGGACATCTTGAAGTTCGTGAGACTCACCATGCCCGCGGCGGACAAGACACGGAGTGAGTGCACCCGGCCCATGGCGTCGCGAAACACCTTGCGCAACCCTGGCATCAACAGCTCCTCGCGCTGCAAGTCCCCGAGGTATTCGGACGGTAACTGTCCGCAAGGCTCACGCCAAGAGTTGTTCCATGCGGAATGTGCATGACAACAGGACAATCAAGTCTGCAAACGTTTACGCGGCGCCCGGTTCATGCCCGAGACCCTTCCACAGGCGTCCAGAGGCGGGAGTCTGACCGGTCAGACCAAGAAGCCCCGCAGCAGCGACGCCGTTCCGTCGAGGTGTTCGGCCATCGCCTGCCGTGCCGCGACGGGGTCTCCGTCCAAAATGGAGGCGATGATGCGCTCGTGCTGGGCGTTCGAGTGCACCAGGTTCGGCTCGAGCAGCGGGATGGTGTCCAGCAGCTCGTTGACCCGCATCCGCGAGTCCGCCACCGCGGCCGTCAGCGACGCGGACCCCGTGGCCTCGGCGATGGCGAGGTGCAACCGCGAGTCCTTGCGCCGGTACTCGGCGAGTGACGCGGTGGACGCCTCTTCGAGCCTGGCCCGCAGTCCCCGGCGTTCCGCGGGTCCCAGCGAACGTCCCGCCGCGGTCTCGGCGGCCCCTGCCTCCAGGACCTTCCGCAGCGTCAGCGCGTCGTGGATGTCACCGAACTCCTTGCCGGGGGCGGACTTGGGGATTTCGTCGTTGACGAACGTGCCGCCGTACCGTCCCCGGCGCGACTCGACGTAGTTGTTCTCTTGCAAAGACCTGATGGCTTCACGCACGGTCACCCGGCTCACACCGAGCCGGGTGGCGAGTTCTCGTTCGGACGGCAGCCGCTCACCCGGCGCGACGACGCCGAGCCGGATGGCCTGCATGAGCCGTTCGACGGTCTCCTCGAAGGCGTTGCCCGCCCGCACCGGGCGGAACAACGCCTCCTGCGCGTGTTCCATCATTAGAGCGGTGTCACGTACGCACCGGCGATACCGCCGTCCACGAGGAAGTTCGACGCGGTCATGAACGAGGAGTCGTCCGACGCCAGGAACGCGACCGCGGCGGCGATTTCCTCAGGTTCCGCGAACCGGCCGAGCGGCACGTGCACCAGGCGCCGCGCCGCCCGCTCCGGGTCCTTCGCGAACAGCTCCTGCAGCAGCGGCGTGTTGACCGGCCCGGGGGAAAGCGCGTTCACCCTGATCCCCTCGCGCGCGAACTGCACGCCGAGCTCACGCGACATCGCCAGCACGCCGCCCTTCGACGCCGTGTAGGAGATCTGCGACGTCGCCGCGCCCATCGTCGCGACGAACGACGCGGTGTTGATGATCGAGCCCTTGCCGCCTGCCTGCATGTGCGGGATGGCGTACTTGCAACACAAGAAAACCGACGTCAGATTCACCTTCTGCACGCGGTCCCACGCCTCGATGCCCGTCGTCAGGATCGAGTCGTCGTCGGGCGGCGAGATACCGGCGTTGTTGAACGCGATGTCCAGCTTCCCGTAAGTGTCCACAGTGGTCTGGAAGAGGGCTTTGACCTGCTCCTCGTCCGTCACGTCGACCTGGACGAAGAGCCCGCCGACCTCGTCCGCGGCGGCCTTGCCCGCGTTCGGGTCGACGTCGGCGACGACGACCTTCGCGCCCTCGCTCGCAAACCTGCGCACGGTCGCGAGTCCGATGCCGCTGCCGCCACCCGTCACGACGGCCACGCGGCCCTCGAGTCGCTGCACCATCTCTGTTCTCCTCAGGTTTGCCGAAAATCAGGTAGCGATGAAGACGTTCTTGACTTCGGTGAACGCGTCGAGCGCATCCGGTCCGAGCTCACGGCCGAGCCCGGACTGCTTCACGCCACCGAACGGTGTCCAATAGCGGACAGACGAATGCGAGTTGACAGACAGGTTTCCGGCCTCGACGGCACGGGAGACCCGGATCGCCCGGCCGACGTCCTGCGTCCAGATCGAACCGGACAGGCCGTATTCCGAGTCGTTCGCGATCCTGATTGCGTCGGCCTCGTCCTGGAACGGCAGCACGACGACGACCGGTCCGAAGATCTCCTCGGTGACGGTGCGGTGGTCCGGCGCGGGCGTCAGGACCGTCGGCGGGAACCAGAAACCAGGTCCGTCCGGCGCCGAACCGCGGAACGCCACGGGCGCGTCGTCTGGTACGTAAGACGCGACCTTGCTGAGGTGCGCCGCCGTGATGAGCGGCCCCATCTCGGTCGCCTCGTCGCCGGGCTCGCCGACCTTCACGCCCTTGACCGCGGGCTCCAGCAGCTCCATGAACCGGTCGTAGACGCTCGCCTGCACCAGGATCCGCGAGCGTGCGCAGCAGTCCTGACCGGCGTTGTCGAACACCCCGTACGGCGCCGTCGCGGCCGCCTTCTCCAGGTCCGAGTCCGCGAAGACGATGTTCGCCGACTTGCCGCCCAGCTCGAGCGTCACCCGCTTCACCTGGTCCGCGCAGCCGGCCATGATCTGCTTGCCGACCTCGGTCGACCCGGTGAAGACCACCTTGCGCACCAACGGATGCGTGACGAACCGGTTGCCGACGACGCTGCCCTTGCCCGGCAGCACCTGGAACACGCCCTCCGGGATGCCCGCCTCCAGGGCGAGCTCGCCGAGGCGGATCGCGGTCAGCGGCGTCACCTCGGCGGGCTTGAGCACGACCGTGTTGCCGGCGGCGAGTGCAGGGGCGAACCCCCAGCCCGCGATCGGCATCGGGAAGTTCCACGGCACGATCACGCCGACGACGCCGAGCGGTTCGTGGAACGTGACGTTCAGCCCGCCGGCGACCGGGATCTGCTTGCCGAACAACCGTTCCGGCGCGGCCGAGTAGTACTGCAGCACGTCGCGGACGTTGCCGGCCTCCCAGCGGGCGTTGCCGATGGTGTGCCCGGAGTTCTCGACCTCGAGCTGCGCGAGCTCCTCGACGTGCGCGTCGACGATCTCCGCGAACTTCCTGAGCAGCCGGGCGCGATCGCCGGGTGCCACGTTCCGCCAGCTCTCGAACGCCTGCTGCGCCCGGACAATCGCCGCGTCCGTCTCCTCGAGAGTGGTGTGCGGTACGGACCGCACGACCTTCTCGGTAGCCGGGTTGATGACGTCGAAGGTCACGCTTTTCTCCTTGCCACAGCTACGAGCGCCTCGAACAGCCTCAGGTCCTCGATCTCCTGCTCCGGGTGCGACTGCACCCCGACGACGAACCGCGCGCCGTCCAGTTCCACCGCCTCGACCGTCCCGTCGGGCGCCTGGGCCGTGACGCGCAGCCCGTCCGCGATCCGGTCCAGCGACTGGTGATGATGGCACTGCACGGTGGTGCGGTCGCCCAGGATCGCGTGCAGTTGCGTGCCGGGAACCACGGTGATGTCGGTGTGCCCGAAGACGCCCGGCGCCTCGTTGTGGCCCTCGATGTGCTGGTGCAGCGTGCCGCCGAGCGCCACGTTGAGCACCTGCATGCCCCGGCACACGCCGAGCAACGGCAGGTCGAGCTTCAGCGCCGCCGCCACGAGCCCGAGTTCGGCGTCGTCGCGGTCCCGGCACGGCTCGCCGGTCATCGGGTGCTTCTCGGCGCCGTACGTCGCGGGGTCGACGTCCGCGCCGCCCGCGATCACCAGCCCGTCCAGGAACCCGATGGTCTCCGCGGTCCAGGTGCCGACCGGCGGCAGCATCACCGGGTTGCCGCCGGCCTGCACCACGCAGTCGAGGTAGACGCGGTGGAGCACCGCGGCTTCCGTGTCCCAGAGCCCGAAGCGGGTGCGTTCCAGGTACGTGCTGATGCCGATCAGCGGCTTAGAGGCGCTCAAAGCCACGAACCTTCTCCCAGTCGGTGATCGCCGCCTCGAACGCGTCGAGTTCGACCTTCGCGGCGTTCAGGTAGTGGTCGACGACCTCCTTGCCGAACGCCTCCTGCGCGATCTGGCTGCCCGCGAACAACTCGGCGGCTTCCTTGAGCGTCGTCGGCACGGTCGGCCGGTCCGAGGCGTAGGCGTTGCCGACGAACTCGTCCTCCAGCGCCAGCTTCTGCTCGACGCCGTGCAGGCCGGCCGCGATCAGCGCCGCCACCGCCAGATACGGGTTCACGTCGCCGCCCGGCACCCGGTTCTCGAACCGCAGCGAATGCCCGTGCCCGACGACCCGCAGCGCGCACGTGCGGTTGTCCCGGCCCCACGCCACCGCGGTCGGCGCGAACGAGCCCTTCACGAAACGCTTGTAGGAGTTGATGTTCGGCGCGAGGAAGTAGGTGAGCTCCCGCAGCCCGGCGAGCTGGCCGGCGAGGAAGTGCTTCATCAGCTCCGACATGCCCTGGCCCTCGGCGAAGACCGGGGCGCCGTCCTTGGCGCGCAGGGACAGGTGGATGTGGCAGGAGTTGCCCTCGCGTTCGTTGTACTTCGCCATGAACGTGAGCGACTTGCCCTGCTGTGACGCGATCTCCTTGGAGCCGTTCTTGTAGATCGCGTGCTGGTCGCACGTGCGCAGCGCCGTCGTGTACTTGAACGCGATCTCGTGCTGGCCGGGGTTGCACTCCCCCTTGGCCGACTCGACGGTCAGGCCGGCGCCCGTCATGCCGTTGCGAATGGCCCGCAGCAACGGTTCGACGCGCGCGGTGCCGAGCAACGAGTAGTCGACGTTGTACTGGTTCGACGGCGTGAGGTTGCGGTAGCCGGCGTTCCACGCCTGCTCGTAGGTGTCGTCGAAAACGATGAACTCGAGCTCGGTGCCGACGTAGCAGTCCAGCCCGAGCGCGGCGAGCCGGTCGAGCTGCTTGCGCAGGATCTGCCGCGGCGAGGCGACGACGGGCTCGTCGTTCTCCCAGACGAGATCGCACATGATGAGCGCGGTGCCCTCCTGCCACGGCACCCGGCGCAACGTCTCGATGTCCGGCTTCATCACGAAGTCGCCGTACCCGCGGTCCCAGCTGGACATCGCGAAGCCGCTGACCGGGTTCATCTCGACGTCGACGGCGAGCAGGTAGTTGCAGCCTTCCGCGGAATGCCCGAGAACGTCGTCGAGGAAGTACTGCGCAGCACACCGCTTGCCCTGCAGGCGGCCCTGCATGTCGACGATCGCGACCAGGACGGTGTCGATCTCACCGGCTTCCACGGCCTCGCGCAACTCCTCGACGGTCAGCATCTCCGCGTTCCTCCAAAGGTATGTCTGCGAGCCATTGGCCGCACCATCTTGACACCACCGGGTGACGAGCGCCACCCTCAACCACTGCTTAAAGGACTATTAGGAGTCCATATGGCCAAGCACGTCGAGTACGAGAAGGTGGGCAGCGAGTACCTGGAGCACCGTCAGCTGAAACGTGGCGCGGCGGGCTGGGTCCTGCTGGCCGGGCTGGGTGTCTCGTACGTGATCTCCGGCGACTTCGCCGGGTGGAACTTCGGCCTCGCCCAGGGCGGCTGGGGCGGGATGCTGGTCGCCACGATCCTGATGGCGACGATGTACACGTGCATGGTGTTCGGTCTCGCCGAACTGGCCTCCGCGCTGCCGGTGGCGGGCGCGGGCTACGGGTTCGCGAGGCGCGCGCTCGGTCCGTTGGGCGGGTACGCCACAGGTATTGCCATTTTGATCGAGTACGCCATCGCACCCGCGGCGATCTCGGTGTTCATCGGCGACTACATCAAGGCTCTGGGGCTGCTGGACGCCACCTGGCCGGTGTACCTCGCGTGCTACATCGTCTTCGTCGGCATCCACCTCTACGGCGTCGGCGAGGCTTTGCGGCTGATGTTCGTGATCACGGGTGTGGCGGTCGTCGCGCTGGTCGCCTTCGTGGCGGGCATGATCCCGAAGTTCGACAGCTCGAAGCTCTTCGACATCGGCGACGGCTCGTTCCTGCCGATGGGCGTCACCGGTGCGTGGGGCGCGATCGTGTTCGCGATCTGGTTCTTCCTCGCGGTCGAGGGCGTGCCGCTGGCCGCCGAGGAAGCCCGGGATCCCAAGCGCGACATGCCACGCGGCATCATCGGCGCGATGATCGTCCTGCTTGTGTTTGCGGCGACCATTCTTCTGTTCGCCCCAGGCGGCGCCGGCTCGAACGCTCTGAAGGAATCCGGCAACCCGTTGCCCGAGGCCGTCCGCGCGGCCTACGGCGGCGACACGTTCCTGGCGCAGCTGGTGAACTACGTCGGCCTGGCCGGCCTGGTCGCGTCGTTCTTCTCGATCATCTACGCCTACTCGCGCCAGCTGTTCGCGCTGTCGCGCGCGGGCTACCTGCCGCGCTGGCTGTCGAAGACCGGCAAGCGCAAGACGCCGTATCTGGCCCTGATCGTGCCGGGCACCATCGGTTTCGCGCTGGCCACGATCATGAAGACGGTCGACCCCGTCACCGGCGGGGCGCGGCTCATCAACATCGCGGTGTTCGGCGCGGCCCTGTCCTACGTGCTGATGATGGTGTCGCACATCGTCCTGCGTAAGACGGCGCCGGAGTTGCCTCGCCCGTACCGCACGCCTGGCGGTGTGGTCACCACGAGCGTTGCTCTGGTTCTCGCCGTTGCCGCCGTCATCGCCACGTTCTTCGTGGACGAGATCGCGGCGGCTGTCACGGCGGGCATCGTGCTGATCGCGGTGGCCTACTACTGGTTCTACAGCCGCCACCACCTGGTCGCCAACGCTCCTGAGGAGGAGTTCGCGGCGATCGCCAAAGCGGAGGCCGAACTGGAGTAGCCCCTGGTTCCAGCCCGCGGGCCGGGACCACCTCCGTTCGAGCCGGTCGTGGCAGGATCAGGCCCGTGAGTGACATTCAACGTGTGGGAGTCGTCGGTTCCGGCCTCATGGGCTCCGGAATCGCCGAGGTGAGCGCCCGCGCCGGCCTCGACGTCATCGTCGCCGAGGTCAACGCGGGCGCGGCCGAGGCCGCGCAGGGGCGGATCGCCTCCTCGCTGGCCAGGGGCGTCAAGTCGGGCAAGCTCAGCGAGCAGGACCGCGACGGCGCGCTGGCGCGCATCCGGTTCACGACCGACATCGGCGAGTTCGCCGACCGGCAGTTCGTGGTCGAGGCGGTCGCCGAGAACGAGCAGATCAAGACCGAGGTCTTCGCCACCCTCGACAAGGTCGTGAAGGACGAGGAAGCGATCTTCGCGTCCAACACCTCGTCGATCCCGATCATGAAGCTGGGCATGGCCACCGGCCGCCCCGAGCAGGTCATCGGCGTGCACTTCTTCAACCCGGTGCCGGTGCTGAAGCTCGTCGAGATCGTGCCCTCGCTGCTGACCGGCGCCACGACCCAGGTCCGCGCCGAGGCGTTCGTGCGCGGCACCCTCCACAAGGAGGTCATCCGCTCGCAGGACCGCGCCGGCTTCGTGGTCAACGCGCTGCTGATCCCCTACCTGCTGTCGTCGATCCGCATGCTCGAGTCGGGCTTCGCGTCGGCCGACGACATCGACAACGGCATGGTGCTCGGCTGCGCCCACCCGATGGGCCCGCTGCGCCTCACCGACCTGATCGGCCTCGACACCACCAAGGCCATCGCCGAGTCGATGTACGACGAGTTCAAGGAGCCGCTGTACTCGCCGCCGCCGTTGCTGCTGCGCATGGTGGACGCCGGGTTGCTGGGGAAGAAGTCGGGGCGCGGATTCCACAACTACGCGAAGTGACGTGAGCTGGACCGTCGACGGCGATCACCTCGCACCGGACGAGGTGGTCGCGAGGCTGCGCGCGAACATCGACGGCGGCCACCTCGAGACGTGGCTGACCAGCGAGCCCGGCCGGCTGCTGGCCTTCGTCACGAACACCGAACGCGCGATGGTGATGCTGCTCGACGGCGAGGGCGACGCCGGTGAGCACGCCGTGACCCCGGAGGCGACGGGGTCGAGCGACGGGTTCGTCCTCGCCAACGGGCAGAACGACGAGTACCCGGACGCGGACACCGTGCCGATCAGCGAGGCGTTCCGGATCGTCGAGCACGTCGTCCGCGAGGGTTCCTGGCCCGCGGACGCGCACCACGTGAGCGATCGCTAGACGGCGGCTTCGAGCCGGTTCATCGAGTGCTGGATCAACCCGACCAGCACCGCCTTAGAAGACTCCCGATCCCGCGCATCGCACAACACCACCGGGATCGACAGGTCGAGATCCAGAGCGTGCCGGACCTCGTCCACCGTGTAGAGCTGAGCCCCGTCGAAGCAGTTGACCGCGACGACGAACGGAATCCCCCGGTGCTCGAAGAAGTCGATCGAGGGGAACGAGGAGTCCAGCCGGCGCGTGTCCACGAGCACGACGGCGCCGATCGCACCGGTCGCCAGTTCGTCCCACATGAACCAGAACCGGTTCTGGCCGGGCGTGCCGAACAGGTAGAGCACCACGCTGGCGTTGATCGTGATGCGCCCGAAGTCCAGCGCCACGGTGGTGGTGTCCTTGCCCTCGACGCCTGCCAGGTCGTCGACGTGCACACCCGCCTCGGTGAGCAGTTCCTCGGTCCTCAACGGCGGGATCTCGGAGACCGACGCGACCATGGTGGTCTTGCCGGTGCCGAACCCGCCCGCGATGACGATCTTGACCGCGGTCGGCACGGTCAGCTGGTCGTCAGATCCCACGAACACCATCCAGTACGGCCTGCAGGAGATCCCTGTTGGGGATCTGGGGAGAGGAGTTCTGCACGATCACGTCACCGCGCTCGAGCAGGTCCGACAGCAGGACCTTCACCACGACGAGCGGGACGTCGAGGTAGGCGGCGACCTCGGCGACCGAGAGCGGGCGTGCGCACAGGGCCATGATCTCGCGATGCTCGACCGTCAGCGACGTCTGGTCGGACGCAACCGTTGACGCCCTTACCTGCGTCACGAGGTGCAGATCTGGCGCGTTCGGCCGGGTGCGGCCGCGCACCATGGCGTAAGGCCGCACCAGCGGCCCCGCGGCCTCGTCGTACCACCAGTCCTCCCGCGCGGTCATCAGCGCGACTCTCGTGCCGAGGGCACGGTCGCCGTTTCTGCGCGCGGGGCCGACGAGAGATAGGTGCCCACTCGCTTGACCAGCATGTTCATCTCGTAAGCGATCATGCCCATGTCGGCGTCCTCTTCACCGAGCACGGCCAGGCACGCACCGTGGCCCGCCGCGGTCACGAACAGGTACGCGTGCTCCATCTCCACGATGGTCTGCCGCACCGCGCCGCCACCGAAGTGCCGGCCGGTGCCGCGGGCGAGCGACTGGAAGGCCGACGCCATCGCGGACAGGTGCTCGGAGTCGTCGCGGGAGAGCCCGGCCGAGCGGCCGAGCAGGAGTCCGTCCGCGGACAGCACGACCGCGTGGCGGGCGCCGACCACGCGCTGGATCAGGTCCTCCAGCAACCAGTTCAGTTCGCCGTGCTGGCTGGCGTTGTCCTTCATGACGAGGGGGCTCCTTCTGATCTCCAGTCGTCGGTCTGCCGTGCGTCACGGGTGCCGCGCTGGAACGCGGCGAGCCCGTCTCGGGTCCGCTCGGCCGACCTTTCGCCGGTCACCGGCTCGGCGTGCGGCACCTCTCCGGTCTCCATCAGCTGCGGTGCCAGGTTCTGGCGCCGCTTTCTGCGGGGAAGCGCGGGCTTCCCGTCCGGGGTGGGTGCCGTGGTCGTTGCTTCGGCCACTGATGCATCTGTTGCGGAAACGGCTGGGGGCGCCGTTGCGTTCAAGGCCGCCTGGATCTCAGGCGTCACCGTGACCGGGAAGCTCGGGTGGTCCTCGATGTGGCCGTGGTGCTGGTCGTGGAACGACCGCACCGGCATCTGCGTGGTCTCGGTGATGTCGCCCGCCGTGTTGTGCGGGGCGACGAGGTTCGGCGGCAGCACGCACAGCGCCACCGTGCCGCCGTAGGGCGAGTCGCGAAGTTCCACCTTGATGCCGCGGCGGGCGGCCAGCCGGGCGACGACGAAGAGTCCCAGCCGGGACTCCCCCCGGAACGCCATCGTCTCGAAGTCCGGCGGGTTGGAGAGCTTCGCGTTGGCCTGGAGGCGTTCCTCCTGCGTCATGCCGAGCCCGTGATCCTCGATCTCGATCACGATCCCGTGCGGCACGGCGCTGGAGTGGACGATCACCTCGGAGCGCGGCGACGAGAACGCCGTCGCGTTGTCGACGAGCTCCGCGAGCAGGTGGATGGTGTCGGCGACGGCGACACCGGCCAGCGCGCGGTCCGGCACCGGGTTGACCCTGACCCGGACGTACTGTTCGGTCTCGGCGACCGCGGCGCGGATGATGTCGCTCAGCCGCACCGGCTTGCGCCACTGCCTGCCCGGCTGCTCCCCGGCGAGGATGATCAGGTTCTCCGCGTTGCGGCGGGCCCGCGTCGCCAGGTGGTCGAGCTGGAAGAGCGAGTCCAGCTGCTCGGGGTTCTCCTCTTCGCGCTCCAGCTTGTCGAGGATCTTGAGCTGCCGGTGGACGAGGCCCTGGTTGCGGTGCGCGATGTCGAGGAAGACCCGGTTCACACCCTCACGGGCCTGCGTCTCCTTCACCGCCGCCGCGACCGCCGTGTACTGGGCGGTGTTGAACGCGTCCGCCACCTGGCCGATCTCGTCGTTGCCGTAGTCCAGCGGCGGCATGTCGCGGTGGACGTCCACCTGCTCGCCACCGCGCAGGCGCGCCACGATGTGCGGCAGCCGTTCCTGCGCGAGCCGCAGGGTGTCCTCGCGCAACGACGCGAGCCGGGTCACCAGCGCCTTGCTGACCAGGCGGTTCGAGATGCGCAACGCCAGCACGATGCCGACCACGACCGCGAGCAACGCGATGAGGCTGCCGATCAGCACGGCGGTGAACCGGCTGTTGGCCTTCTCGAGGCCGAGGTTCGCGGCGTCCTCCGCCTGCCTGGCCGCGATCCGGACGAGCTGGTCGTGCACCGGACCGGTCGCCGCGCGCCACTGCGCCTCGGTGACCGCGGTGTCGCCGTTGATGAGCCGGCTCTCCAGGTCGACCAGGGAGCGGTACTCGCCGCTGGAGCGCAGCGTGTCGTACTGGGCGCGGGGCTGCTGGAGCGCGAACGGGATCGTGGCGTCGACCGTGGAGTGGTAGGCACCGATGAGCCGGACGAACTCGACCCGCTCGGCCGGGGTGAACTTGCCGTTGAGCAGGCCGCGCGAGCCGATCGTGGCGCCGCGGGACATCCAGTCGGCGGCCTGGAAGATCGTGACGGCCTGGATGCTGGCCTGGCCGGCCTCCGCGTCCGGCACGAGGCGCGCCTGGTGGCCGAAGAGCGCGACGCCGGTGTCCATCAGGCCGTTGTAGTAGTCGTAGACCTCTTGCGGGTTCGCGGTGCCCGCCTCCACCTGCGACCGCTGCTGCGGCAGGCCGGTGAGCGCGGAATTCAGGGCGGAGATGCGGTCGACGAGATCCTGCGGCGAATTGTCCGAAAGTTGCGCGAACGCGTCCTGCATCTTGCGCACGGATTCGTCCGTCTGATCCTGCTGCGAGTTCAAGGCGGCCGCGTCGACGCCGCCTGCCTTGCTCAGCAGCACGAGGCTCAGCTGACGTTCCTTCTGGAGCCCGATGAACGCCTCGGCGGACGGCACCGACGCTTCCTTCACGCTCGACGCGATCGACCGCATGTAGAAACCGTCGAAAACGGTGTACGAGGAGAAAACCGCCCACATGACCAGCAAGACGACACTGGGTACGACGATCACTCCGGCCAGCCGTGACCTAATGGTCCGGTAGTTGGTCGGTGTGTAACCGCTCTTCTCGTTCACAGCGCTCTCACGGTCTCCTGTGTCCCACGGCTAGCGCTGCGGGTAACCCGAGTCACTCCTTCGGCTGCAATAAGGTAACAAGTAAAGATCATCGTTACCCAATGACAGCGATCACACGCAGTACGCGGTGGCAGGCTACCCAGTCGAGTGAGCGGTGCAACACCCGGTGCGGGGGTTCTCACCACGCAAGAACCCCCGTACGGGCTAGTACGATGATCAATATCCCTACGGTCGTTCCACCGCGACGACGTTGTAAGTCGTGTCCGGCGTCGGCGGAGTGGTGAACCGGGCATTTGGCAGGTAGAGACGCTTGCCGAACGCCGCCACCGTCGTCGGAACGTCGAACCTGGCATCAGTGCGTTCCGCGGCGAGCGTTGCGCCATCACGGCTCAGCGTGTAGCGCGCGACTTTGTTCAACCTGTTTTGCACCACGTACAACTGGCGTCCCTCACGCAACAGGCCATCACCATTGGTCAGTGTTTGACCGCTCAAATTGATGCTGACGGTGTTGCCGGTGCGGGTGTTGATGCTGAACAGCTTGCCGAGGTTGCTCTGCACGGCGATCAGTCCGCCGTCGAGACCCGTGACGATGCCGTTGAGGTTCGTCGCACCGGGCACGACCGCGAGGTCGCCGGTCAGCTGCAGGGTCCGGTGCGGTTTCAGGTTCAGCGGCACCTCGTAGAGGACCGCCTTGCGCGAGTCGGTGAACCAGGCCGACTTGCCGGTCAGCACGACGTCGTTGACGAACGTGTCCGCGGTCGCGAACTGGAACTTCGCCAGCAACGCGCCGGTGCGCGTGTCGTAGACGCGGGCGTCGCCGCCCACACCGCCCGCGACCCACAACCGGCCGCGTTCGTCGACCTTGAGCCCGAGCGAGGGCGTGCCCGGCCCCTTGGCCAGGACTTCGCCCTCGCCGGTGCGCAGGTCCGCCGCGTAGATCGATCCGTCGGCCCGCGACCCGAAGTAGGCCGTGGTGCCGGAGATCGCGATGCCTTCCGGTTGCCACCCGTTCGGCAGGGAGAACTCCGTCGGAAAGTGCTTGGACGCGTCTGCGGTGGCCGGCGCCGCGGCCGTGAGCGTGACGCCCAGAACGGCCACGAGCAGGACACCGAATCTGCGGTACATGCCGCCTCCTATCGGATGGGGTTGCGCCACTGATCTTTCTCCTGACTGGCGGCCGAACAGGAGTTTTCTCAGCAAGCCGACATCTCCACTGCTCAGCGGGTCAGGCGTCGCGGCGGGCCAGGACGATCGCGGCGGCGACCAGGGACACCACGACGTAGCCGGTGAAGACGAGCAGGCTGGCGGTCGGGAACAGTGCCCCCGGGACCGGCTGGACGGAGCGGAACGCGTCGGCGGCGTTGGACGGCAGGTACGGGCCGATCTTCGAGCTGATCTGCGTGCCCAGCAGCGGGACCACCACGGGTGCCACGAGGATCACGCCGAGCAGGGTGGAGATCGCCGCCGCGGTGTTGCGCATCAGCGCCCCGAGCGCCAGGCCGAGCAGCCCGATACCGGTCAGCTGCACGGCCGCCCCGACGACGGCCCGCGGCACTCCGGGATCGGACAGGTGCGCGATCGGCACCGAGGTCCCCGAGAGCACGGCCTGCCCCGTGTAGAACGCCAGCAGTGCCGCCACCGCCGTCGCCACGAACGTGACCGCGCCGAACACCAGGGTCTTGCCCCACAACACGGGCAGCCGGCGCGGCACGGCGATCAGCGACGACCTGATCATGCCGGTCGTGTACTCGCTGGCGGTGACCATGACCCCCAGGGCGCCGATCACGATCTGGGCCACCATCACACTGCTCAACGCGATGGCGGTGGCGTCCAGGCCGTCGCCGCTGTCGTTGTCGGTCCCGGAGAGCTGCCCGGTCTCCGCGGCGGCGAACAGGGCGGCGAACCCGATCAGCGAGGCCACCATCACGGCGAAGGTGATCCGCGTCGAGCGCAGGGACCACAGCTTCACCCACTCCGAGTGCAACACCCGCGGCAACGTGACGGCCGACGCCGGCGCGGGCGCGGTCCTGGTGCGGACCGCGGTCATGGTCGTGCTCATCGAGTGCCCCCTCGGGTGGTGGTGCCGTGGTACTCCACGGCGTCCTTGGTCAGTTCCATGAACGCCTCCTCGAGGGAAGGCCGGACGGTGACGAGCTGGTGCACCGGAAGGCCCGCGGCGAACGCGCGGTCGCCGACCTGTTCGGCGGTCAGCCCGGTGACCTCCAGCAGGCCCCGTTCGACGCCGCTCACTGACACGCCGGTGTCGGCCAGCGCGGTGCGCAGCGCGTGCTCCTGAGGGGTTCGGACGTGCACGCTCTCCCTGGCCACCAGGTCGGTGAAGCCGGCCAGCGGCACGTCGGCGATCAGCCGGCCACGCCCCACCACGAGCAGGTGGTCCGCGGTCAGCGCCATCTCGCTCATCAGGTGCGACGACACCAGCACCGCACGCCCCTCGGCCGCGATCCCGCGCAGGAGGTTGCGGATCCACCGCACGCCCTCGGGATCCAGGCCGTTCACGGGCTCGTCGAGCACCAGCGTGTGGGGGTCGCCGAGCAGAGCGGACGCGATGCCGAGCCGCTGACCCATGCCGAGCGAGAAGCCACCCACCCGCTTGCGGGCGACGTCCGTGAGGCCGACGAGGTCGATCACGTCGTCGACGCGGCGGCGCGAGATACCGGTGGTGGCGGCCAATGCGAGCAGGTGGTGGTAGGCGGACCGTCCGGTGTGGATGGACCTCGCCTCCAGCAGCGCGCCCACTTCGCGAAGCGGCGCGGAGTGCTCGCGGTAGGACTTGCCGTTCACGGTCACCGACCCGGAGGTGGGGGCGTCCAGACCGACGATCATCCGCATGGTGGTGGACTTGCCCGCGCCGTTGGGGCCCAGGAAGCCGGTGACGACACCGGGCCGGATGGTGAAGCTCAACCCGTCGACAGCGACCTTGTCGCCGTAGCGCTTGATCAGTTCCTTCGCTTCGATCATGCCGAGAACTATGTTCGTCGCGCTGTCCAGGAACGTCCTCCTCGCGCAGGCTTCCGGCCGTCCGGGCGTACTGCGTCCGCGGTACGGGCAGCTGCGGCGGAGGAACGACGTGCCGGTGCCCACCGGAGACGTACGGTGCCCCGGTGAACACCTTGATCCGCATGTGGGACGGGCTTCGAACGCGTCCGCTGGTGTTCGACGCCGCCCTTGCCGTGGTGACGTTCGCCGTGCCGCTGCTGGCACTCGCCATGGGCGGGATCCCCAGCGCCGGGCCGGACGCGCTCACGGTGGCGATCGGCGCGACCTCCTCCGCGGCGCTCGTGGCGCGCCGGCGGGCAACGATGACGGTGCTCGCGATCACCGCGGTGTCAGCCGCCCTGTTGCTGGGGTTGTCCGGTGCGCGGTCGCCGTTCCTGGCTCCCGTTGTGGTGGCTGCCTACACAGTCGCGTCGTTCTCTCCACGCGCGCGGTCATGGGCCGCGGGCGCGGCGGTGGCGGCGCTGCTCGCCTCGGCCGTGGCGGTCAGCGTCACCGGTCCCGAACGGCTGTGGGAGTGCCTGGAGCAGTTCGCGTGGATCGGCGCGGCGGTGGCGTTCGGGGACGCGGCGGGCAGCCATCGGGCCTACGTCGCCGCGGTCGAGGAACGCGCAAAGCTCGCCGAGCACAGCCGGGAGGAAGAGGCCGCCCGGCGCGTGGCAGAGGAACGGCTGCACATAGCCCGTGAACTGCACGACGTGGTGGCGCACCACATCGCGCTGGTGTCCGTGCACTCCGGTGTTGCGACACACCTGCTGCACAGCGACATCAGCGCTGTCGGCCAGGCACTTGGACACGTCCGCTCCGCTTCCGCGACCGTGCTGGAGGAACTGAAGACGATGCTGCGCGTGCTGCGAGACCCGGACGAGCTCGTCGCGGACACCGACCCGGCCCGCGGGATCAGCCGGATACCCGAGCTGGTCGACACGTTCACCGCGTCGGGTACGCGCGTCCGGCTGGTGACCCGGGGCAGGCCGGACACCGTGCCGGCCGCCGTGGAGCTCGCGGCCTACCGGATCGTCCAGGAGTCGCTGACCAACGCGCACAAGCACGCTCCTGACAGCGAGGTGAGCGTGCTCGTGGCACACGACGACGAGTTGCGGATCGAGGTGCGCAACGGTCCATCTGGCACGGCCCGGAACAGCACCGGCGGTGGCGGGCACGGTCTCGCCGGGATGCGCGAAAGGGTGGCCGCGGTCGGCGGCACCCTGGACGCGGGCCCCGAACCGTCCGGCGGGTTCACCGTCGTGGCCGTCCTACCGCTTCGAGCAGGAGATCACCCGTGAACCCCGTTCGCGTCGTGCTGGCCGACGATCAAGCGTTGATCCGCGCCGGTTTCCGCGCGCTGGTCGACTCGGCCCCGGATCTGGAGGTCGTCGGTGAGGCCGCTGACGGTCGCGAGGCCCTGCGGCTGCTCCGCAGCACCCGTGCCGACGTGGTGCTGATGGACATCCGGATGCCGGTGCTCGACGGCCTGGCCGCGACGGAGGCGATCAGCGCGGACGAGAGCCTGGCGGGCGTGCGGGTGCTGGTGCTGACCACGTTCGAGGAGGACGAGCACGTGTTCCGGGCTCTGCGGGCGGGCGCGAGCGGGTTCCTGGGCAAGGGCGTCGAGCCCGTGGCGCTGCTCGACGCGATCCGGATCGTCGCTCGCGGCGAGGCGCTGCTGTCCCAGGCCGCGACCCGCGGGCTGATCGCGCACTTCCAGGCACGGCCGGAGCGGACCGAGATCGACCGGCTCGACGTGCTGACGGCCCGCGAGCGCGAAATCCTCGCGCTCGTGGCGGAGGGCCTGTCGAACGACGAGATCGCCGAACGCCTGATCATCTCGACGCTGACCGCGAAGACCCACGTCAACCGGGCGATGGTGAAGCTGCACGCCCGTGACCGCGCCCAGCTGGTCGTCATCGCGTACCGATCGGGACTGGTCCTGCCCTGAGTGTCACAGCCCTGAGTGTCACAACTCGGCGGCGGCTTCGGCGATCAGCTCCAGCGACTCCCCCTCGCCGAGCGCCAGTGCGCGCAGTGCCGTGAAGCGCTCGGCGCACATCTCGCACTGTGCTGGGTCCTCGACGTATTCACCCTTGATGAACGTCTCGAAGTACACGACGTCGTTGTGCTGGCGGTGCGGAAAACTCAGCAGCGTGAACGGCGACCCCATCGCCGGATAGGCCCCCGCGGTGGACGGGACGATCTTGATGGAGACCGTCTCCAGCTCGCTCATCTCCATCAGGTGCAACAACTGCGCCTTCATCACCCGCGGGCCACCGACGACCGGCCTCAGCACCGATTCGGGAAGAACCACCTGAACCTCGAGTGGATCTTTACCGCTCAGCCGGCTCGACCACACTTCGCGCGCCATCGCGAACCGCGCGATGCGCACCGGATCGTCGTTCTGCAATACCGCGTTCGTGTACCCGGCGAGTTGAAAGACAGTCGGTACGAGATCCGTCGTGAACACCCGCAGCAACGTCGCCTCGAACACGAGATTCACGAAGTCCGCCGCCGGATCGAACATCGCACGGTTGTTGAGCGCGCGCGTACGCACTTGCCGCGCGTACTGCGCACGCGCCACCACGGCCTGCCATTCCTGAGTGGGCACCTTGTAGACGTATCCGAGCGCCATGATGTCGACGGGAGCGGACGGCTGCACCGCGTTCTCCATCATCGACAACTTGGCGCTGCTGAAGCCCACGCGCTGGCCGGCCTCGGTGAGGCTGAGCTCGCGCTCGTCGCGCCACCCGGAAAGCTGCCGCCCGATGGCGCGTTCGAGCGTCGTGGCCCGGAAATCCTTCGGCATGACGCGAAGGATATGACCAAATCGGATTCCCGAATGGGTCACCCGGTGTGGACAACCCTTTAGCGCCAGCTTTCTTCGTTCATCTGCCATCAATGCCGTTAAGGCCTATGAACACTATTCGCTATTGATAGCGCTTTGCGCGCGCATGAGCACGCACGAGCTCGTGGAACCTGAACGCCTCGTCGCCCACCTCGGTCAGCAACGACTTCTCCACCAGGTCGTCCAGCGCGTCCTCGACGTCGCACTCCTGCTCCCCCGCGATCGCCGCCGCGACCGGCACGTCGAAGTGCGCGCCCGCGTGCCAGGCGCACAGCCGGTACAGCCGCGCCTGCCGCTCCGGAAGCTCCACATAGGACTCTTCGAGCAGGGCGTCGAGCCGCTCGTCACCGGTCAGCGGTTCGACGTCGATCTGGTGCGCGCCTGCCAGATCCAGCTTCGCCCGGCTGGTCACGAGCACCGTGCCGGACGCGGGCAGCAGCGGCGTCACCTGGTCGGCCGAGTCCGCGTTGTCCAGCAACAGGGTGATTTTCCGCAGCAGTACCACTGAGCGGAACACCGCGGCTCTTTCCTCAGCAGGCACGTCGTAGAGGCGCAGCGCCTCCAACAGCCTGTTGAGACGGACCTCGACCGGCTCGCGCGCGGTCAGGTCGACGTACAGCTGGTCGCCGGATCCCCGATCCCGCAACCACTTCAGTGCCAGCGCGGTCTTCCCCACCCCGCCCGGCCCGCTCAGCACCGTGACCCCGCCCGACCGGATCTGCGCCAGCTCGCGGTCCCTGCCGACGAAGTGCCGCGGCGGCGCGGGCGGGCGGAACGCCACCGGCACCTCGTGCCTGCCCCGGTAGCGGATCGCGCCTGTGGTGGTGCCTGTCAAAACGTCACTCATCACCCTTAACCTCCCCGAACACCTGAAGCTACGGGCTTTCCTCGTCTTACATCAGACGGCCATCGAGTGATCGCACGAAAGTGCAACCCCGGTGCTGGAGGTCGCGGACTTCACCTGCCGGCCGTTGATGATGATCTTGCAGGTGAGTTCGCCGCGCACTCCTTCCAGCCGGACGGCGACCCGGCCGTGGCGCGCGCCCATGCGTTCGAACGGCATGTTCGGGTTGCGCAGGATTCGTTCTTCCTCGCCTGGGAACGAGTAGGTCAGCCGATCGGTCGTACCCGATCCTTCGACCAGCACCCGGATGTCGGGTCGTGCCGTGCAGGCGGAACCGCTGACGAGCAGCAGTCCCACGAGTAACGCGGCGGTCTTCATGGCCAGAACGGTAGGAAGCAGGGGCGTACTCGAACATCAGCCTCAAGGCTTGAGCAGGATCAGCCGTTAGACCGACAACCCGTGGACCCGCAGGCATTCCTCGACCCGCAACCGCTCGATGTCGCGGTCCACGCCCTCCGGCAGACTCCGCAACCGGTGCTCGACCCCGACCGCCGTGCAGGCCTGGACGAGCAGCTCGTCATAGGCCTGACGAGCACCGATCCGTTTGGCCGCCGTGGTCCCGGGCGGGAAGCACGCCAGCACCCGGCGCACCCGACGAAGGTCGGCCGCGACGCATTCGATCGGCTGATGCGCCGACACGACCCCGGGCCGGCGAAGGCGGCGCAGCAACCGGGGCACGTGGAGAACCGCCCAGAACAACGCGCTGGGCGCTACAGCCGCGACCGCGAACAAGACGACGTTGCCCGCAACGGTTTGGGGCACACGTCCACGCTACCCCGCTTGCAGCGCGAGGAAGAGGTCCACGCGCGCCTCGAACTCGGCCAGGTCGGTGCCGAGCAGCTCCTCCACCCGGCCCACCCGGTACCGCAGCGTGTTGACGTGCACGTGCAGCTTCTGCGCGGCCGTGGTCCAGGAGCCGCTGCAGTCCAGGAACACCTTCAGCGTGCCGACGAGGTCCGAGCCGTGTTCGGCGTCGTAGTCGAGCACCGGGCCGAGCAACCGCCGCCGCAACGAGGTCCGCAGCTCCTCCGGCACGCCCGCGAGCAGCAGCTGGTGCAGCGCGATCTCCTCGCCCGCCACCACACACGTGCGGCCGCCGCGCCGTTCGCTGAGCCTGCGGGCGTGCGTGGCTTCCTCCGCAGCGCCGCGGAGTCCGCGCCTCATCACCGGCGAGCTGATGCCGACGAGCACGCGCGACGAGCCGAGGCCCGGTTCCATCACCCGCATCGCCTCGCGGACGTCGTCCGGCAGCGAGTCGTCGGCCTTCGCGATGGCGTAGACGGTGTCACCGACGGGCGTGACGAGTGCCTGGGGCAGGGCCTCCTCCAGCACCGCGGCCGCGAGGTCGGTGCGGTGGTCGGAAGTGACGGCGCTGATCACCCGCAGCCGGGTGTTCTCCAGGCCGGCCGCCGCCAGCCGTGACTCGATGTCCGCCGAAGCGCTGAGCACCGCGGCCACCAGCGGCCCGGCGGTCCGGTTCTCGATCTGCCGGCCCTGGGCCTGGCGCAAGCGCTCCAGCGCGACTAGCGACGCGAGCTCGGCGGCGGCCTCCGCCTGAGGTTCGCCGCCCACGACGAGGATCCAGCTGGTGAGCCGGGTGCCGCCGCGTTCGGACACGGGCACGAGCGTCATGCCCTTGACGGTCTTAGGCAGCCGGTCTGCCTGGAGGAACTCCTTCACCAGGGCGATGCGCCCCGGCAGTTCGCCGCCCGCGACGACCCGGCCGGTCGTGGACAGCACCCAGCAGGGCGCGCTCAGCTCGTGGCTGCCCGCGAGCAGCAGTGCGGGCAGGCCGGAGCCCTCCGCCACGACGTTCAGCAGGCGGCGGTGCCTCGACAGGCCCACCAGTTCCATCGACACGCGTTCGGTGATGGTCGCGAACGACAGGTCGACCGGCACCTCCAGCAGCGGCACGTGGTGGCGCTCGCAGGCGGCGACGAGGTCGTCCGGCAGTTCGCGGTTCTCGGTCTCGCTGGCGGCGAGGCCCGCGACCTTGGCCACCGCGAGCGAGCGGACGAACGTCTCGGAGTCCTGCGGCCCGTGGTGCCAGAGCAGGCCGGACAGCACGAGCTCCCCGCCGGAGAGGTACCGGCTGGGGTCGGGCAGCTCCGTTCCGTACACACGGGTGACGGTGCGGTCGAGCTGGTCTTCACCCGTGTGCAGGCTCAGACGCAGTTCCGGCATCTGCAGCAACGTCCGCAGGAGCAACATGAGAGGTCACTTTCGTCCATTCGTGTTTGTAGGAAAGCACAAATTCGTCACGTGTAGGAGCCTGCTGATTCATGCGTCCCCGCCGTAGAGGTTCGGACCTGTGGCTATGTGTACTGGCTCACAACCAGATGGGAGGGCGAGTGACGATCTCCACGCACGTGCTGGACGCGGCACGCGGCAGGCCGTTCGCGGGCATCACCGTGTCGCTGCAGCGCCGCGACGGGTCCGAGGTGAGTTCCGCTGAGACGAACGCCGATGGCCGAATCACCGGATGGGGTGATGGCCTGGAGGCCGGGGTCTACCGGCTGGTCTTCGACACCTCGGAGGCCGCGCCGTTCTTCCCCGAGGTCGTGCTCACGTTCGCCTACTCCGATCCTGCGCAGCACTACCACGTGCCGCTGCTGCTCTCGCCCTTCGCCTACTCCACCTACCGAGGTAGCTGAGATGGACTTCCTTCGACCGGAAACGCTCGCCGAGGCGTTGGAGATCAAGGCCGCGCGCCCCGATGCCGTGCCGATCGCCGGTGGCACGGACGTCATGGTGGAGCTCAACTTCGACCACCGCAGGCCGGCCGCGCTGCTCGACCTGACGCGCATCACCGAACTCCGCACGTGGGAGGACGGCCTTCGGATCGGTTCGGGTGTGCCGTACGTGCGCATCATCGATGAACTGGGCTCCCGGTTGCCTGGCTTGGCCATGGCCGCACGAACGGTCGGGTCGCCGCAGATCCGCAACCGCGGCACGGTCGGTGGCAACCTCGGTGCGGCGTCCCCTGCGGGAGACACGCACCCGGTGCTGCTGGCGTCGGACGCGGTGATCGAGGTGGCTTCGGTGCGCGGGACGCGGATGATCCCGGCTGCCGAGTTCTACCTCGGCGTCAAGCGGAACGCGCTGGAGCCGGACGAGTTGATCGTAGCCGTGCACCTGGCGCCCGCCGAGGGGCCACAACAGTTCTCCAAGGTAGGCACGCGCAACGCGATGGTGATCGCCGTGTGCTCGTTCGCGATCTCGCTCTTCCCCGCGCAGAACCGGGTCGGCGCGGCCGTCGGGTCCGCCGCCCCCACACCGCGCCGGGCGCACGAGGCCGAGGAGTTCCTGGCTTCGGAGCTGGACTTCTCCTCGCCGGCGCCGTTGCTGGACTCGGTGAAGCGGCGGTTCGGGGAGCTGGTCTCCCAGGCCGCGTCGCCGATCGACGACGTGCGCGGGTCGGCGGCGTATCGCAAGCACGCGTTGGCAGTGATGGCTCGCAGGACGCTGGGTTGGGCGTGGCAGGAACATCTGGACGGGGTGCAGGCATGCGCGTGAACGTGACGGTGAACGGCGACCAGCGTCAGGCCGACGACGTGTGGGAGGGCGAGTCGCTGCTGTTCATGCTGCGCGAGCGGCTCGGGCTGCCCGGCTCGAAGAACGCCTGCGAGCAGGGCGAATGCGGTTCCTGCACGGTGTACCTGGACGACGTGCCGGTGTGCGCGTGCCTGGTCGCGGCCGGGCAGGCGCAGGACCGGTCGGTGCGCACGGTCGAGGGACTGGCCGACGGCGACGCGCTGGACCCGGTGCAGGAGGCGTTCGTCGAAGCGGGCGCGGTGCAGTGCGGGTTCTGCACGCCCGGCCTGGTGGTGGCGGCGCACGACCTGCTCGACCGCGTGCCCTCCCCGTCCGACCCGGAGATCCGCGAGGCGCTCGCCGGAAACCTGTGCCGCTGCACGGGTTACGAGAAGATCCTCGACGCCGTGCGATTGGCGGCGACGCGGCGATGATCGTTCTTGACCGCTGTGCGGTGTCCACTGTGGACTCGGCCGGGACCGAGCACGCCTCCGGGCACGTGGTGATCCAGGACGGGCGGATCCAGTCCGTCGATTCCGGTCCCGCTCCCCGGCCCTACGAGTCGCACACCTACGTCGACGCGTCGTCGTGCCTGGTCACGCCGGGCCTGATCAACACGCACCACCACCTGTACCAGTGGGCGACGCGCGGGCTGGCGCAGGACGCGACGCTGTTCGAGTGGCTGACCACGCTGTACCCGATCTGGCGCGGGCTGGACGACTCGGTGACGCACGCCGCGGCGTCGGCCGGGCTCGCGAAGCTGGCCCTGACCGGCTGCACGCTCGCCGCTGATCACCACTACGTCTTCCCGTCCGGCGGTGGCGACGTGTTCAACGCGCTGGTGTCGGCCGGGCGGCGGATCGGGATCCGGCTGGAGGCGATCCGCGGGTCGATGGACCGGGGACAGTCGCACGGCGGGTTGCCGCCGGACAACCTGGTCGAGGAGACCGAGGCCGCGCTGATCGCGACCGAGCAGGCGATCGGGGACTACCACTCCGCTGCCGACGACGCTCTCGTCCGCGTGGCGGTCGGGCCCTGCTCGCCGTTCTCGGTGTCGCGGGAGCTGATGACCGGTGCCGCGGCTTTGGCGCGCCGGCACGACGTTCGCCTCCACACGCACCTCGCGGAGACGCTGGACGAGGAAGAGCAGTGCCTGGCGGAGAACGGGTGCACGCCGACCGAGTACGCCGAGCAGCTCGGCTGGCTGGGTTCGGACGTGTGGCTCGCGCACACCGTGCACCTGTCGTCGGAGGCGGTGAAGCGGCTCGGGGCGACCTCGACCGGTTCCGCGCACTGCCCGACGTCGAACGGGCGGCTGGGCACCGGGATCGCGCCGGTGCGCGACCTGCTGGACGCCGGTGCGCCGGTCGGGCTCGGCGTCGACGGCGCCGCGTCCAACGAGGACGGTGGCCTGCACGTCGAGCTGCGCTCGGCCCTGCACCAGGCTCGCCAACGCGGCGGCCCCAAGGCGCTGGACGTCCGCGAGGCGTTGTGGCTCGGCACGATGGGCGGCGCGCGCTGCCTCGGCCGGGACGACTCGCTGGGCTCCATCGAGCCGGGCAAGGTCGCGGACCTCGCGGTGTGGGATCTGTCCGGAATGGACTATGCGGGGATCGCGGACCCGGTGGCGGCGCTGGTGCTCGGCACTCCCCCGCCGCTGAAACTGTTGTTGGTGGGCGGTCGTGTCGTCGTTCAGGACGGGCAGTTGCTGACGGCGTCGACCGATGAACTGGCCCGTGACCTCTCCGCGGCCAGCGCGAAGCTCCAGGAGGCAGCGCGATGACCCTCACTCCCGCCGAACTGACCTCCGCGGTGACGGGTGGCATCGGCACGTCGCCGCAGCGCCCGGACGGCAACCTGAAGGTGCGCGGCGAGTTCGCCTACGCGTCCGACCTGTGGCACGAGGACATGATCTGGGGCGCGACTCTGCGCTCGCCGCACCCGCACGCCCGGATCGTGTCGGTGGACATCACCGAGGCTCTGAAAGTGCCTGGCGTATATGCGGTTTTGACGCATGACGACGTGCCGGGCCGCAACCTGTACGGGTTGGAGCACAAGGACCAGCCAGTGCTGGCGGTCGACATCGTGCGGTACCAGGGCGAGGCGGTCGCATTGGTCGGCGCCGACCACCCGGAGACCGCACTGCGCGCGATGAAGAAGATCGTCGTGGTCTACGACGTGCTCGACCCCGTCGTCGACATGGAGACGGCCATCGACGACACGCCGCTGCACCCCGGCGGGAACCTGGTGCGGCACGTGCCGATCCGCCGCGGTTCGCAGGACGTCACGGCCGAGGTCGTCGTCACCGGGCGGTACGAGGTCGGGATGCAGGACCAGGCGTTCCTCGGGCCGGAGTCCGGGCTCGCCGTGCCGGCCGAGGACGGGTCGGTCGATCTGTACATCGCGACGCAGTGGCTGCACGTCGACCGCGACCAGGTGGCCGCCGCGCTGGGGTTGCCTCAGGAGAAGGTGCGGCTGACGCTGTCCGGCGTCGGTGGCGCGTTCGGTGGCCGCGAGGACCTGTCGATGCAGGTGCACGCCTGCCTGCTGGCGTTGCACACCGGCAAGCCGGTCAAGATGGTCTACAACCGCGAAGAGTCCTTCTACGGGCACGTGCACCGGCACCCGGCCGTGCTGTACTACGAGCACGGCGCCGATCACACCGGCAAGCTGGTCTACGTTCGCACCCGCATGTACCTGGACGGCGGTGCGTACGCCTCCTCGACTCCGGCTGTGGTGGCCAATGCCGCGACGCTGGGCGTTGGGCCGTACGAGGTCAACAACGTCACGATCGACTGCTACGGCGTCTACACGAACAACCCGCCGTGCGGCGCGATGCGTGGATTCGGTGCTGTGCAAGCAGGTTTCGCCTATGAGTCCCAGATGGACAAACTGGCCGAGGCATTGGGGATGTCACCCGTCGACGTACGGGTGCGCAACGCGATGACCGAGGGTTCTGTGATGCCGACCGGTCAGGTCGTCGACTCGGCCGCGCCCGTCGCGCAGCTGCTGAAGCTGGTGCAGGACAAGCCGTTGCCTGCGGGCACTTCTACGGACATCCGCGAACTGCCCGGTGGCGTCTCGAACACCACGCACGGCGAGGGTGTCGTGCGCGGTGTCGGCTATGCCGTTGGTATCAAGAACATCTGCTTCTCCGAGGGCTACGACGACTACTCGACCGCTCGCGTCCGGGTGTCGATGGTCAACGGCTCGCTGGCCGCCGCGGTGCACACCGCCGCCTGCGAGGTCGGCCAGGGCCTGGTGACGATCATGCAGCAGATCGTGCGGACCGAGCTCGGGATCGAGCTGGTCACCGTGCTGCCGATGGACACCTCGATCGGCAACGGCGGCTCGACCTCGGCCTCGCGCCAGACCTACGTGACCGGTGGCGCGGTGAAGGCCGCCTGTGCCGCGGTGCGCGGGCGTCTGGCCGGTCGCACCGACATCGGTTCGGACGTGATCGACGAGACCGTCGAGTGGCGGCACCGCGCGACCGAGTCGCTCGATCCCGTTACCGGGCAAGGCAACGCGCACGTCCAGTACGGCTTCGCGGCACACCGCGCCGTCGTGGACGTGGACGTCGATCTCGGTCTGGTGCGCGTGGTCGCGCTGGACTGCGCCCAGGACGTCGGGAAGGCGCTGAACCCGCAGGCCGTGATCGGCCAGATCCAGGGCGGCTCCGCCCAGGGCCTCGGCCTCGCGGTGATGGAGGAGATCCAGACCTCCGGCGGCAAGGTGCGCAACCCGTCGTTCACCGACTACCTCATCCCCACCGTGCTCGACATGCCGCCGATGAGCATCGACGTGCTCGAGCTCGCCGACCCGCACGCCCCCTACGGCCTGCGCGGCGTCGGCGAACCGCCCACCATCTCGTCGACCCCGGCGATCGTGGCGGCGATCCGCGCGGCGACCGGCCTGGCGCTCACCCGCGTCCCGGTCCGCCCGGAACACCTCACCGGTACCTGATCCTCCTGGAGTTTTTGCCGTGAACGCACATCTGCTCGCCACCATCGACCTGGCCACCCGCAACGTGGCCTCCGGAGGGGGCCCGTTCGGCGCGATGATCGTCCGTGACGGCCAGGTCATCGCCACGGGCGTGAACCAGGTAACGCCTACCTTGGACCCGACTGCGCATGCCGAGGTGGTCGCGATTCGCGCGGCCTGCCAGGTTCTCGGTGACTTCCGTTTGACCGGCTGCACCTTGATTTCCTCCTGCGAGCCGTGCCCCTTGTGCCTGTCCGCCGCGCTCTGGGCTCGGGTGGACCGCGTGATCTACGCCGCCGACCGCGACGACGCCGCGGCTGCCGGGTTCGACGACCGCGAGTTCTACGAACTCTTCAGCAAGTCCCGTTCCGAGTGGGACCTGCCTGTCGACCAGATCTCCACAGGCGAGGACAACGCCCCGTTTACCGCGTGGATGTCCCTCGCATCTCGTATCGATTACTGACGACTGTGTTGATTCGCGAGTAACCAGTTCATGAGCGGCGTGCGCCCGAAGGAAGCGCTGGCCGCGCAATAGGGGCCACAAGCCTGAATTGCTGACCGGGGCTGTAGCTAAACGCGTTCCGGCGTTGGAACGCGCCCACCGGCATGGGAAAGGCCGTCCTCCATGACTCAACTGCGGAGCCGACAATCGACGTCGGCCCTCGACCAGTTCTTCCGCATCACCGAACGCGGCAGCTCGTTAGGCCGTGAAGTTCGGGGCGGCATAACAACATTCGTCGCGATGTCGTACATCGTGCTGCTGAACCCGCTGATCCTCGGCGCATCCGCCGACATCACCGGCGCCAAGCTCACGATCGCCGAGATCACCACGGCGACAGCACTCGCCGCCGGCGTGATGACCATCCTCATGGGACTGGTGGGCAACGCCCCGCTGGCCATCGCCGCCGGGCTGGGCGTGAACGGTGTGGTGGCCTTCCAGATGGCGCCGACCATGACGTGGGCGCAGGCCTTCGGTCTGGTGGTGCTCGAGGGCGTGTGCATCGTGATCATGGCCGCCTCCGGCGTCCGTGAGCGGATCATCAACGCGATCCCCGAGCCGTTGAAGATCGCCATCACCGTCGGCATCGGCCTCTACATCGCTTTGGTGGGACTGGTTTCCGCCGGTTTCGTGACCCGCACGCCGGACGCGGCCCACTCCACGGTGCCGGTGCGGATGGGCATCGACGGCCACCTGAGCGGCTGGCCGATCGCGATCTTCTGCCTCGGCCTGCTGCTGATGATCGTCCTGATGGCGCGCGGCGTCCCCGGCGCGGTCCTGATCAGCATCGTGGTGGCCACGGTCGTCGCCGTCGTCGTGAACTCGGTGTTCACGATCGAGAACTGGGGCCTGGTCTCGCCCACGCTGCCGTCGTCGATCGTCGGCTCACCGGACTTCGGCCTGTTCGGACGCGTCGATCTCTTCGGCGGCTTCGTCTCGGCCGGCGTGATCGCCGCGACGATCTTCCTCTTCACTCTCGTCCTGTCCGGCTTCTTCGACGCCATGGGCACCATCACCTCGGTGTCCGACGAGGCGGGCCTGACCCGTGACGGCAAGGTCGAGGGCATGGGCAAGATCCTGATGGTCGACGGTGCCGGCGCGATCGCCGGTGGCGTCACGGGTTCGGCACCGAACACCGTGTTCCTGGAGTCGGCAGCGGGCGTTGGCGAAGGCGCCCGAACCGGCCTGGCCTCGGTGGTGACCGGCGGCCTGTTCATGGTCGCCCTGCTCTTCACCCCGCTGGCGACCGTCGTGCCGGCCCAGGCGGCGGCCCCGGCGCTGGTGGTGATCGGCGGCCTGATGATGACCCAGATCCGCCGAATCCCCTGGCAGGACACCGACTTCACGATCCCGGTGTTCCTGACCGTGGCCGTCATCCCGTTCACCTACTCGATCACGAACGGGATCGGTGCCGGCCTGGTGTCCTACGTGGTGCTGCGCATCTGCAAGGGCCGCTGGCCGGGGTGGCTGATGACCGGCCTCGCCCTGATGTTCGCCGTGTACTTCGGCGTGGATCTGATCAGCGGCAAGTGACCGCGGCTCGGCCGGGCGGCCACCCGGCCGAGCCCCTTACCTGGAGGGCTTGATGCGCGACCTGGCGTCGACTTTGCTGTCGTGGGACCGATTCGCGGTCGCCTCGGTGGTGGCCGTGCGCGGCAGCGCACCCCGCCCGGTGGGCGCCGCGATGGCGGTCGGCCCCTCCGGCGAGGTGATCGGCAGCGTGTCCGGCGGCTGCGTGGAGGCCGAGGTCTACGACCTGGCGTGCACGGTGCTTTCGAGTGGCCGGTCTGCGCTGGCCACGTTCGGCTACTCCGACGACACGGCCTTCGCGGTCGGCCTCACGTGCGGCGGCTCCCTGGACGTCCTGGTGCAGCGCGACACCCCGTCGTTGCGCGCTGCCCTCCAGGCCACAGTGGACGGTTACCCCGTGTCGGTGCGATTCTCTGCTTCGGGCCAGGTGTTCACCGAGTCGTGGCTGCCACCGCCACGCCTGCTGGTCTTCGGCGCCATCGACCACGCCGCCGCCGTGGCCGAGATCGGCCGCTTCCTCGGCTACCACGTCACGGTGTGCGACGCGCGCCCGATCTTCTGCACCCCTGAACGGTTCCCCGCGGCACACGAGGTCGTCGTCGACTGGCCACACCGCTACCTCGCCAAGACTTTTACCGACTCGACCACCATGGTGGTCGTACTGACCCACGACCCGAAGTTCGACATCCCAGTGCTGGCTGAAGCTCTCGCCCGGCCGTTGGCCTTCGTGGGCGCCCTGGGCTCCCGCCGAACGCACGCCGAACGCCTCGACCGGCTCCGCGCGGAAGGGGTGCCCGAGGCCGCACTGGCCCGCCTGCGTTCCCCGATCGGCCTCGACCTGGGCGGCCGCAGCCCCGAGGAAACGGCGGTGTCGATCGCGGCCGAGCTCGTAGCCCTGCGGCACGGCGGCACAGGCCTGCCGCTGACCGTGTTGTCCTCGCCCATCCACCGACCCTCAGATCAGGAGAACCATGGCACTGATTTTCCTCAACGGCGGCGGCATGCGGGGCGGACCGTTGCACGAACAGCTCCAGGGCACGCCGATGGTCTGCCGGGCGCGCAGTGCGCCCAAATACCGGTACTTCTCGGTGCGGGGGAGATTCCCGGCCATGCACGAGTCGGGGACGGCGCAGGTGGTCGGTGAGCTGTACGACCTGCCGCTGAAGGTCCTGCGCGACCACCTGGTGCCGGCCGAGCCGCCGGAGCTCGAGATCGGGGTCATCGAGCTGGAGGACGGCAGCGCCGCGCTGGCCACCGTGCTGCGCGATGCCGTACTGGACTCGGAGCTACTCCGATCGGGTGACATTCGGGACATCTCGTATCTCGGGGACTGGCGGGAGTTCCTACAACGCGAGGGGTGAGGGAGTGGCAAGGGGGAGTTGCCGCAGGCGGCGGGATCAACCCGAAGTGATCCCGCCGCGGGGGACTGCGGCGCCACCGGGCCTGACCACCACCAGGCCCGGCACGTCGCCCCGAAGTCCTCGAAACGAGCGGCCTCTCATCGCCCGGAGATCACCGAACTGCGGGCGGCTACTCTGCCGAAATAACCGCGGCCCGCACAGCGGCGGCCAGACGCGCGACCGGTTCCGGCACCGGCCCGGGCAGCCGTGCCAGCAGAATCCGGCGCTGCTCGGCAGGCCCGCCACGCACCGGCAGAATCCGCACCCCGGCAGGCAACGCGGTCACGAGCGCGGCCGGCACCGTCGTGATGCCCAGTCCCGCGGCGACCAGCTGCAACTTCGCCAGCCAGTCACGCGCGGTGTGCGCGACAACTGGCCGTTCGTCCAGCCCCGGCCACACCCCCATCACCAGCTGGTCACCGGGACCGGCGATCCAGCTCTGCCCACGCAGATCGGCGATGTCCACAAAGTCGTTGCGCGCCAACGGGTGCGATGCGGGAACGGCGACCTGCAGACTCCGTTCGACCAGAGTCTCGATCTCCAGCGCAGGCGTCTCGTCGTCGGGCGCGCGGAACGGTGGTGACGACGCGATCAGTGCCACGTCCAACGTGCCTGCACGCAACGCGCGCACCAACGCCGGTGTGCTGCCCTCACGCGTGACCACGGTGATCGAAGGATGCGTCCGGCCCAGCGCCACGACCGCCTGGGGCACCAGCCAGGCCCCGGCGGTGGCGAACCAGCCGAGCCTGATCGTGCTCTCGTCCTCGTCCGGCAGCCCGGCCAGTTCCCGCGCGGTGGCGTCGACCTGGTCCACCACGATGGCGGCGCGGCGCAACACGAGCCGTCCAGCAGCGGTGAGCCGCACACCGTCGTGGCGTCGCTCGAGCAACGTTGCACCCGCCGCCCGTTCCAGGGTCGCGATCTGCCGCGACACCGCGGACTGCGTGTAGCCGAGCGCCGAGGCGGCCGCCGTGAGCGTGCCCCGCTCGGCCACCTCGCGGAACACCCGCAGGGCGACCAGTGACGCGTCCGTGAAGGCCATGACGTTTACGCATACCCTGGTTGAGAGACTTTCGCTACCCGCATGATCGAGACCGGCCTAGCGTCGAAGCGTGATCAAAACTCCGTTCGGGTTCAGCAGCACCGCGGCCGAAGTCGCCCAAGGCATCGACCTCACCGGCCGCCGAATCGTCGTGACCGGCGCGTCCTCCGGCATCGGCGTCGAGACCGCGCGAGCACTGGCCGACGCCGGCGCCGAGGTCACCCTCGCCGTCCGCGACACAGCCGCAGGCGAGAAAGCAGGCATCGGCCGGGTCGCGCAGCTGGACCTCACCGACCTCGCGTCCATCGACGCCTTCACCGCCTCCTGGCGCGGCCCGCTGCACGTGCTGATCAACAACGCCGGCGTGATGGCCACCCCGAGCAGTACACCGAGCAGGGCTGGGAGTGGCAGTTCGCGACCAACCACCTCGGCCACTTCGCGCTGGCCACCGGCCTGCACGACGCGCTCAAGGCGGAAGGCGCGCGCATCGTCGTGGTCAGCTCCACCGGGCACATGCTCTCGCCGGTGATCTTCGACGACGTCAACTTCGCGTTCCGCCGCTACGACCCGTGGCTCGCCTACGGCCAGAGCAAGACGGCCAACGTGCTGTTCGCGGTCGAGGCGTCCCGCCGCTGGGCGCAGGACGGCATCACCGCGAACGCGGCCATGCCCGGCGCCATCTACACGAACGTGCAGCGCCACACTGCAGGTCAAGGCAGCGGCACGGTCGACCCGGCCCTGATCAAGACGACCGGGCAGGGCGCCGCGACCTCGGTCCTGCCGGCCACCTCACCGCTGTTGGAAGGCATCGGCGGCCGCTACTTCAACGACTGCAACGAGGCGCCGACCGTCGACCGCCGCGGGGAAGCGCCGCCGCTGCACGGGGTTGCCCGCTACGCACTCGACCCGGACAACGCCGCGCGCCTGTGGTCCTACTCCGAAACCCTCCTCGCGAAGGCCTGATCCCATGACTGTCGCACTCGTCACCGGCGCCACCCAGGGCCTCGGCCTCGCGCTCGTCGAAGGCCTCGCCCAGCGCCTGGAACCCACCGACACCGTCTACCTCACCGGCCGCTACATCGACCGGGTCACCGCCGCCGTCCAAGCCATGCCCGGTAGCGGCGCCCAGGTCCGCGGCGAGCTGCTGGACGTCTCGGATCCCGGCTCTGTCAACCGGTTCGCGAAACAGCTGACCGAACGGCACGGCGGTGTCGACATCGTGTTCGGCAACGCCGTGATGCGCATGGGCCCCGACGACGACCCCCACGCGATCATCGAGAAATACGCCGAGGTCAACAACTTCGGCACCACCAGGCTGCTGCGCGCGTTCGCGCCGTTGTTGCGGGACAACGGCAGACTGCTCGTGGTCGCCAGCTCGCTCGGCACCCTCCACCACCTGGCACCGGTGCTGCACAAGCGGTTCACCGAACCGTCCTCATTGGACGAGCTCGACGAGCAGATCGAGATCTGGCGCGACGCGGTGCTGGAACGCCGCACCAGCGCGTGGCCCGCGTTCATCAACATCCCGTCCAAGATCGGCCAGGTCGCCGCCGTCCGCATCCTCGCCGGGCAACGCCGTGCGCACGACCTCGAGCACGGAATCCTGATCGCCTCGGTGTGCCCGGGAATGATGAACACGCCGACGTCCGCGCTGTGGTGGGACGTCAGCGCCGCGCCCACCCCGGCCCAGGCCGCGATCGGGTTGCTGGACATGGCGTTCGACCCGGTCAAGCCGGAGCAGTACGGCGAGCTGGTCCGCTTCGGCGAGGTGGTCCCGTTCAGCTGATGCGCTGGTCCAGCCCGTGCACGACCTGGTCGAGCAACGTCTGGATGACCGCCTCGTTGTGCTCGGTGCGCCCCGGGGTGATCATCCGGGACGTGGCCTCCACCATCGCGTGCACGAGCATCGCCCGCAGCGGCGCGCGCTGCACCCCGGCGGTCTTGAACACCCCGACCAGCGGCGCCAGCAGCCGTTCGTGCTCCGCCCTGATCTGCTCGCGCGACGAGTCCGGCAAAGTGTGCGCGGACAGGGCTACCACCGCCCCGTGGCTCCCGTCGGTGATGATCGCGAGCTCGGTGCGCAGGTACGCCTCGATCTTCTCGGGCACGGACGAGGCGCTGTTGACCGCGTCCTCCAGCTTGTCCGCCCACTCCGGCAAGGCGTCGGACACGATCGCGGCGACCAGTTCCTCGCGCGACCGGAAGTACTCGTAGAGGCTCGGCCGGGACAACCCCACGCGTCTGGCCAGCGACGCGAGCGTCAGCGCCTCCGCTCCCTCGGTCGCCACGATGTCCCGCCCGGCGTCCAGCAGGGCGCGCAATCGGTTGGCGCGGTGCTCCGCAACGGTATCGGCGCTGATCCTCGGCACATCGGGATCGTATCGCGCTTGCTTTCCCGACGGGGAGTTGGAATAGTTCCCGACAGAGCGTCGGAAACGGGGAGGGCCCACATGTTCATCGCGACGAACCGCCTGTTCGTCCCTGCCGAGCGGGCAGCTGAGTTCGAGGACCACTTCCGCGACAACATGCGCACGTTCCTGCCCGGCGTCCCCGGCCTGCTGCGCAGCACGCTGCTCAAGCCGACGAAGGACGACCAGCCGTACGTGTCGGTCAACGAGTTCGAGTCCGAGGAGCACTTCCGCGCCTGGGTCGCGTCCGACTCGTTCCGCGAGGCGCACAAGCGCAACCGCGGCATCGCGAGGCACGTGACGGGCAACGCAGTCGAGACCTTCCAGCACGCAGAGGACATGGTCCTGCCCCAGCAACGAACTGAGGCGTGAGAGCGCAGCCCTGCTGTCTCATAGCGTGGGCAGCAGGGCCTTCATCCGGTTGATCTCGTCGGTCTGCGTGGCGATCACGTCGTCCGCCATCTCCTCGACCTGGACGTTCGTGCCGGCACCGCGCACGTCCGTCGCCATCTTCAGCGCGCCCTCGTGATGCTTGATCATCAACTCGAGGAACATCCGGTCGAAGTCCTTGCCGCGCGCGGCGCCCAGCGCGTTCAACTGCTCCTGCGTGGCCATGCCCGGCATCGTGCTGTGGTCACCGTGCGATCCGGAGTCGTTGAACGTGCGCTGCCACTGCTTCATGGCGCCGATCTCGGGTTCCTGGCTGTACCGAATGCGGTCAGCCAGCCCCTTCACGGTCTCGTTCTGGGCGCGCTCGGGGGCGAACCTCGTCATCGCGAGCGCCTGCTCGTGGTGGCCGATCATCATCGCCACGTACTTGCGGTCGGCGTCGTTCGGCGGCGGCGGGATCACGCCGCTCAAGTCCGAGGGCGCCACCGTCGGCGCCGAACCGCCAGGCGTGTCCGGCGCGATGACCGGCGCCGCCTCCGGTGCCGAAGTGCAGCCCGACAAGGCCAGTACCAGCACGATCGCCGCAACCCCAGAACGCATGCGGAGGAGAATACCCTCCGAAAGACGCTGGCCTTTAGCAAGGCGAAAGGGTGATACTCCCCCTCACCAACCCGTACTGAGGGGGTACAGCTGTGACTTCACGCGCAACGGCCCGCCGGCGCAGAACGCCGCTGGCGGTTCTGGGGGCGCTCGCGCTGACGCTGTCGACGTTGACGGCTCCCGCGATCGCCGCGCCCGACCTTCCCGCCGATGGCGCGGGGCTGAGCGAGGCTCAGCTCGAGGCGCAGGCGGAAGCGGTCGACGGCATTCCGGGTGAGAACGAGATCAGCCGCAGCCGCAACATGGTGCTGGTCGCCCACCTGGACAAGCAGGCTCCGCTCGACCAGACGCAGACCGACATCGCGTTCCAGGGCAACTACGCGTTCGTCGGCAACTACAACGGCTTCACGATCTACGACATCCGCAACCCGAAGAAGCCGACCATCAAGAGCTCGGTGCTCTGCCCGGGCTCGCAGAACGACGTCTCGGTGTACGGGAACCTGCTGTTCCTGTCGACCGACTCGTCGCGCAACGACAACTCGTGCAACAGCACTCCGCAGCCGGCGACCGAGAAGTCGTCGTGGGAGGGCATCAAGGTCTTCGACATCAGCGACAAGGCGGCCCCGAAGTACGTCGCTGCCGTCGAGACCGACTGCGGTTCGCACACCCACACGCTGGTGCCGGGCAAGAACAAGAAGGACGTGTACCTCTACATCTCGTCCTACTCGCCCAACGCCACGTTCCCGGACTGCCAGCCGCCGCACGACAAGATCTCGATCGTCAAGGTGCCGCTGAAGGCTCCGGCCCAGGCGTCCCTGCTCAAGGCGCCGGTGCTGTTCCCGGACGGCGGTAACGCCGGTACCCCCGGCACGATCGAGACCGGCTACACCTCGGCCACCTCCGGTTGCCACGACATCACGGTGTACCCGCAGCTCGACCTCGCGGCCGGTGCCTGCATGGGTGACGGTGTCCTCTGGGACATCTCCAACCGGGAGAACCTGGTGGAGATCAACCGCGTCCAGGACGACAAGCACTTCGCGTTCTGGCACTCGGCGACCTTCAACAACAGCGGCACCAAGGTCATCTTCACCGATGAGCTCGGTGGCGGTGGCGCGGCGACGTGCAACGAGAAGATCGGCCCGACGCGTGGTGCCAACGGCATCTACGACATCGAGGGCAAGGGCAAGAACCGCAAGCTGGTGTTCAAGTCCTACTACAAGATCCCGCGCATGCAGGGCGACTCGGAGAACTGCGTCGCGCACAACGGATCGCTGATCCCGGTGCCCGGCAAGGACATCATGGTCCAGTCCTGGTACCAGGGCGGCGTCTCGGTGTGGGACTTCACCAACTCGAACAAGCCGCGTGAGATCGGCTTCTTCGAGCGCGGCCCGATGCCGAACAAGGCGGGCGGCGGTACGTGGTCCACGTACTGGTACAACGGCTACATCTACTCCTCGGAGATGGGCCGCGGCTTCGACGTGATCGACATGCGCGACCCGCGCACGTTCGCGGCGAAGTTCTTCCGCACGGACGAGCTCAACGTGCAGACCCAGGGCAACTTCTACCGCGGGTAGTCGTTTCCTCTGATCAGCGCGGCTGTCGTTTCTCGGCAGCCGCGCTGACTGCTGTCAGGACCAGGGTCACCGCGACACCGCCGAAAACCGCCCAGATCGGCGAGCCGACGTCCAGCGCCCACGCGGCGACGACGGCCGTCAGCCCGTAACCCGCGCCGGTCACCGCGTACATCATCGAGAACCCCGCCGCGTGCGCGCCGACCGGAAGCCGTTCGCGCAGCACGAGACTGCGGGTCACGAGCACACCGGACTGGAAGAGGCCGGCCGCGAGCATCGCGGCCGCGATGCCCGGCAGGTTCGGGAAGAACGCCAGGGCACCGACACAGGTCGCCGTCACCACCAGCAGCACGAGGCCCTGGGTGCGCAACGTTCCCGGCCACGGCCGCAGCCCGTACAGCACCGCGCCCAGCGCGCTGCACGCCGCGAAACCCGTGAGCAGCGGCCCGATCCAGCCGATGCCGATCCCCCGGTGCTCCAGCAACGCCGGCAACACGAGCTCGGCGACCGCCAGCTGTGCCAGCGCCGCCGCGCTGACCAGGTAGATCGGCCACGCCGACGCGACCACGTGCGCCTTGGCCGTGCCGGAGCGGGAGGTCACGTGCCCGCGCGGCAGGATGAACACCAGCCAGGCCGCCACGACGATCAGCGACACCGACACCACGACGGGCGCCCGGCGGTCGACGCTCAACGCCAGCACGGTGACCAACGCGGGCGCCACCGCCCACACCACCTGCGTGATCATGGCGTCGAAGCCCATCGCCTTGGGCACCAGCGAGTCCGGCACCAGGCCGAGCAGCATCGCGCGCAGCCCGCCCGGTGTCGTCGACGGCCCGGCACCCGCGACGAACGCCGCGATCGCCAGCACCGTGACGTTCGTCGTCAACGCCAGCGTCGCGAACGCACCGGCGCCGATCACCAGCCCGACGCTGAGCTGACCGCGCATCCGGGACGGGTCGAGCAGCAGCCCGAGCAGCGCCGCACCGAGGAGCTCCCCCAGCACGTAGACGGCCACCAGCGACGCCGCGAGCACGTAGCCGCCGGGCAGGCCCCTGGTCAGGAACACCATCATCAGCGGCGTCATCGACATCGGTAACTTCGCGGCGACCGTGACCACGGCGCACGCGAGCACGTCCCGGTTCGCGAGGTCGCGATAGCCGGCAGCGGAGATCGTCACTCGCCCAGCTCCTGGAACAACGTCAGCTGCAACCCCGCGGGCGCCTCGAGCCGGGCGTTCAGCGAGTTCCACGGCGTGCGCGTGGGTTCCGCGATCACCTCGGCTCCCGCCGCTTCCAGCTCACGCGTGGTCGCCGCCGAGTCGTCGACCTCGAACGCGACCCGGATGTGCCCGGCGACGCGCTTGCCCACCTCGACCTGGTCGATGAACTCCGCGTGCGGCGGGTCGGTGATCTCCAGCGTGGCCCGGCCTGCCTCGAGGATCGTCACCCTCCCGCCGTCCGACGCGAACGCCGCCCGTTGTTCGAGGCCGAGCACGTCGCGGTAGAAGCGCAGGGCCTCGTCGTAGTCGGCCGCGGTGACGACTAGACGGAGTTCACGAACACCGGTCATACGACGATCATCGCACCAGCCGTGTGAGGATCACGACAACCAGGGTGATCCCCGCGGTCACGTGGATCGGCGCCGGCCCGAACGTCGCGGCGAGCACCGCGACCGACCCGAGCGGCAGCAGGTACTTGCGCGGCCCGGCCTGGCGGGGGCAGTCCTGCACGTACCAGACGCAGAGGAAGAAGATCGCGAGCGGCACCGTCGTGAACGGCGCGATGGCGATCCCCGGCGCGTGCGCTAGGTGCAGGTCGTAGTCGACGCTGGCCGCGAGGCCGGCACCGAGCGCCGCGATCGACCCGAGGATGAAGAAGTGCGCGTAACCCCAGAGGAACGCCGTCTTCATCGAGAGCAGGTGGGTCGGCGCCTCGAAGTAGATCCACCACAGCGAGAACACGATGATCAGGCTGGCCACGGCGAGCGAGACGAGGTTGACGCCGCTGTCGAAGCCCTTCTGGAACGCCATCGTGGTCGACAGGATCGACTCGCCGAGCACGATCAGCGTGAAGAGCCCGTGCCGTTCCGCGATGTGGTGCGGGTGCCACGTCGTGGCCTCGGCGCGCTCGGCCCAGATCGGCACCAGCAGCTCGCCGATCATGAAGAGCACGAACAGCGGCAGCTGAAGGCTAGTCGGCGCGACGACCACCCACAGCACCCAGAGCACCTGCATGCCGGCGATACCGATGGCGTAGCGGCGCGCGCAGTTCCGGTGCGACGGGTTGTCCCGCGCCGCCCGCAGCCAGTGCACGACCATCGCGAGCCGGATGACGACGTACCCGCTGACGACGATCCGGTAGTCCTGGCGCTCGAAGACGGCCGGGATGCCCGCCGCGATCACCAGCACACCCGCGATCTGGACCATCGTGATGATCCGGTACAGCGTGTCGTCGTTGTCGAACGCGCTGGCGAACCAGGTGAAGTTGAGCCACGGCAACCACAGCGCGAAGAACGCCATGCAGAACGCCAGCAGGCCGGCCCCCGCGTGGTTCTCGGACACGGCGTGGTGCAACGAGGCGGCGGCCTGGGCGACCGCCACCACGAAGCTCAGGTCGAACAACAGCTCCAACGGCGTCGCGACCCGGTGGGTCTCCGCCGTGTCGCGCGCGAGGAGCTTCCTGATCATCCAGCTACCACCATGATCCTTGATTCGCTGAGGTCGAGTGCGACCTGCGTGCCGGGCTGGTAGGCCGCCGCCGTGTTGGACGGCTGGTCGACCCGCAGGATCTGCTCGCCCACCTTGACGGAGATCCGCGTGACCGGCCCGAGGAACGACTGGGTCAGCACGTCGCCGACGATCTTGCCCTGCGTTCCGTCATGCGTCGAGACCCCGATGTCCTCGGGCCTGACGATCACGCGAACGTCGCTTCCGGACGGTTGGTCGTGCGTGGCGGGGAGGGTGACGCCGTTGATCACGACGGTCTGGCCCTCCGCCTTGGCCTCCACGGAGTTCGTGACGCCGACGAACTGCGCCACGAACGCCGTCGCGGGCTGCCGGTACACCACGGACGGCGTGTCCAGCTGCTCCAGCCGGCCGTGTGACATGACGCCGACCCGGTCGGAGACAGCGAGCGCCTCCTCCTGGTCGTGCGTGACGAACAGCGTCGTCATGCCGAGTTCCGTCTGGATGCGACGGATCTCGTCCCGCAGCGAGACGCGGACCTTGGCGTCCAATGCGGACAGCGGCTCGTCCAGCAGCAGCACGCGCGGCTGGATCGCGAGTGCGCGCGCCAGTGCGATGCGTTGCTGCTGACCGCCCGACATCTGGTGCGGGTAGCGGCCGCCCAGGTGGGCGAGGCCGACCAGCTCCAGCAGTTCGCCGGTGCGCTTGGGGTTGCCGTCCTTGCGCAGCTTGAGTCCGAACGCGACGTTCTGCGCCGCGGTCATGTTCGGGAAGAGGCTGTAGGCCTGGAAGACCATGCCCATGTCCCGCTTGTTGGCCGGGACCTTCGTGATGTCCTTGCCGCCCACGGTGACCGTGCCGGAATCGGAGGTCTCGAAGCCCGCGACGATGCGCAGCGCCGTCGTCTTGCCGCAGCCCGACGGGCCGAGCAGGCTGACCAGTTCGCCCTCGGCGAGTTCGAGGTCGAGACCGTCCAGCGCGGTGTTGCCGCCGAAGGACTTGCGCAGTCCCTTGAGTTCCAGGTGACCCATGTGTGCTACTCCTCGACCACGGTCTGACGGCGCCGCTGGCCGACGTAGGAAAGTGCGAACAGGAGGACGAACGCGAAGATCAGGCACAGCAGCGACACCGCGATGGACACACCCGCGTTGCGCTTGCCCAGCAGGTTGACCTGCACCTGCAACGTGTCGAAGTTGAGCAGCGACGCGATGGTGAATTCACCGAGCACCAGTGCCACCGACAGCAGCGACGCACCGATGAGCGCGACGCGGATGTTCGGCACGACGACCTTCCACAGCACGGTGAACCACGACGCGCCGAGACTGCGCGCGGCTTCGGCCAGCGTCTTCAGGTCGATCGCGGCGAGACCGGCGTCGACCGCGCGGTAGGCGAACGGCAGCACCAGGATCGTGTAGGCGAAGGTGAGCGTCAGCGCCGAGTCGCCGAAGAAGTAGTTCACCCACGCGTAGAGCGGCGCCATGCCGACCACCAGGACGATCGCCGGGATCGCGAGCGGCAGCAGGCACAGGAACTCCACGAGCCGCTGCAGCTGCGGGAGCCGCAGCCGGATCCACGCCATCGTCGGCACGAGCAGCACCAGCATCAGCACCGCGCTCGTGACGGACAGCAGCAGCGAGTTGGTGAGCGCTTCCATCAGGCCGTCGTCGTCGACGATCGACGTCCACGACTCCAGGCTGCGCTGGCCCGCCTTGCCACGCGTGGAGAACTCCGCCATCGCGATCAGCGGCAGGATGAAGTAGATGCCCAGGACCAGCAGGATGATCGTGCGCAGCACGCGTTGCTTCACTAGCGAACCCACTTGGCCACCCTCCGCTGCAGCAGCACGTTCACGCCCATCGCGATGCTGACGACGATCACCATGCCCAGGCCGAGCGCCTTGCCCAGGTTCTCCTGGCCGAGCACGACCTCACCGGTGAGGAAGCCGCGGATCTGCAACGGCACGATCGGGCTGCCCTGCGAGACGAGCGCGGCGGCCGTGGCGTAGGCGCTGAAGGCGTTGGCGAACAACAACAGCAGCGCGCCGAGGAACGGCGGCGTGAGGATCGGGCCGCCGACGTGCCGCCAGAACGTCCAGCTGGTGCCGCCGAGGCTCGCGTTGGCCTCACGCCACTGCGGCCGCAGGCCGTCCAGTGCCGGCAGGAACACGATGACCATCAGCGGGATCTGGAAGAACGTGTAGACGAGCGTCAGGCCGGGCAGCTCGAACAGCCACGCGCTACCGGCGAACAGGTCGATGCCAACGTTGTCACGCAGGAACTTCGTGACGAGACCCTCGAAGCCGATCGTCGCGAGGAACGCGAACGCGAGCGGCACGCCACCGAACTGGGCGAGCACGCCGGACGCCGCGACGACGGTCCTGCGCAACATGCCTTCGGGGTTGCCGACCGCGATCGCCCACGTGAGCAGCGCGCCGAAGATCGCGCCGATCACCGCGGTGAGCGCGGACAGCTCGATGCTGCGCACGAACGCGTCGAAGACGACGCCCTTGAACAGCGTCGTGAGGTTGTCGAGCGTGAACGCACCGTTGCTGTCCTGGAAGGCACCGGCGAGCACGAGGAACGTGGGGTAGACGAGGAAGATGCCGACGAACGCGAGGAACGGCACCGCGACGAGCCAGGCGGCCGCAGATGGCCGACCGGCGGCCCCACCCTTCTTGGTGGGACCGCCGGGGGCCGCCGCTACGGGAGCGACAGAGGTCATCCGATGGCCTGCGCCCAGGTCGCCGTCAGGACCGCCTTGGCCTTGTCGGCCTGCTGCTGCGTCTGGAACACCTGCTTGCCGTCGGTCTTGGGCAGCTTGTCCTTCGCCGCCTTGTCCGCCTTGTCACCCATCTTGTCCAGGCGAACCGGGCGGGACATGCCCTTCAGGTACAGGTTCTGGCCCTCGTCGGAGTAGATGAACTCCTGCCAGAGGCGCGCGGCCGCGGGGTGCGGCGCGTCCTTGCTGATCGCCTGGTTGTAGTAGGCGCCGATCTGCGCCTCGGCCGGGACGACGACCTTCCAGTCGAGCTTGCCCTTGAGCTTCTCGGTCTGGGCGGCGTTGGTGTAGTCCCAGTCGATCACGACGGGCGTCTGGCCGGACTCGATCGTCGCGGGCGACGGGTCGACCGGTTGGAAGTTGCCGGCCTGCTTGAGCTGCTTGAAGAACTCGACACCGGGCGCGATGTCGTCGGCGGAACCACCGTTGCCCAGCGCGGCCATCATCACGCCGGAGAACGCGGCACCGGCCTGCGTCGGGTCGCCGTTGAGCGCGACCTTGCCCTTGTACTCGGGCTTGAGCAGGTCCTTCACGCTCGTCGGCGCCGGCACCTTCGCGGCGTCGAACCCGATCGACATGAAGCCGCCGTAGTCGCCGTAGTAGGCACCGTCCGCGTCCTTGAGCTCCGCGGGGATGTCCTCCCACGTGCTGACCTTGTACGGCGCGAACAGGTCCTTGTTCGCCAGCGCCACGTTCAGCCCGAGGTCGAAGACGTCCGGCGCGCGGTCGTTGCCCTTGAGCTGCTTGGCGGCGTTGATCTCCTCCTGGCTGCTCGCGTCGGGCTGGGCGGAGTCGACCTTGATGCTGTACTTGGCCTCGAAGGCCTTGATGATCTCGCCGTAGTTCGCCCAGTCCGGGGGCAGCGCGATGACGTTGAGCTTGCCCTCCTTCTTGGCAGCCTCGACCAGCTTGTCCATGCCGCCGAGTTCCTGGGCGGACTTCGCGGTCCCGGCGGCACCGGCCGGAGTGTCCTTGGCGGGCGGGGCGCCACAGGCAGCCACCGCCAGCACCAACGCACCCACACCAATCAACTTCGTGGTGACGTTCCCTCGCTTCAGCACAGCCGGAGGATTCGCGCGGGATGCTTTCGTTGTCAAGCCGGGCGCGCCGGTTGAGACCTTCTCGACTCCAACCGTGAATTCTCGGCGAGCTAGAGGTTGCCGGAGAGTGCTTCCCGAGCTTCACTCAGATGCCGCGCCGTGATCCCCGTGCCGGGATCCACGTGGATGAGCCGCGTGGTCAGATGCCGTCGCTTGTAGACGAAGGCGTCCCTGCGCGCGGGCGCGATCTCGGTGTTGGCCCGATGGCCCAGGCGAGCTCGGCGCCGGTGTCCTCGGCCAGCCGTCTCAACTGGCCCCCGCGCAGCGGGTCGAGCCAGATGCGGAGCTTGCGCCACCAGGCGACAAGATCTCCCCCTTGTGCCATTTGCCGGGCGGGCGGCGTCCTTCTTCCCTAATCTCCTCTCAATGAGACGTCTAGCGCTGCTCCTCCTGCTGAGCGCCACGCTGGTGGGCTGCGGCGTGATCGCCGACCTCGGCGCACTGCAGAACCGCCTCAAGGACGTCGGCTACACCGACATCACGTCCTACCACGAGTCGATCAACGGCACCGACCGCGTGCGGGTCACGGCGTCGTCCGCGGACCCGGCGTCCTCCGCCGAGGAGATCGCGGAGATCCTCTGGGACACCTACCCCGAGCACGTCGACCAGGTGTCGATCACGCTCAACGGGGTGACCGAGGGCTACACCGAGGACGACCTCCGCGCGGCGTTCGGCGACCGCCAGGTCACGGAGAAGCCCGACGGTGACAGCGACGTGGGGACGGTGATCATCACGTGGGTGATCGTGGGCGTCGTGGTGTTCCTGCTGTTCGCCGGCGGCCTGATCACCCTCATCGTCGTGCTCGTCCGCCGATCGAACCGCCGCAGGGCCCAGCAACCGCCGTACTACCCGCCGCCCCCGCCGGGCTGGCCAGCCGCATAGGACTCCCGTGACGCAGCCGCCCTACCAGTACGGACCTCCCCAGCAGCCCTGGGGCCAGCCCGCCATGCCCCCGCCCCCTCCCCCTGCACCGAAGAAGACCTCGCCGGTCGTCTTCGTCCTGGTCGGCATCATGGTCGTGCTGCTCGGCACGGCCGGTGTCCTCGGCACCGGCCTGCTCTGGCCGGGCTGGATGAAGTCCGCGAAGACCATCTCCGCCCCGGTCGACCAGTCCACACCGGAAAGCGCCGCCAAGGCCGTGGAGGAAGCGCTCAACCGGCGCGACCTCGATCAGTTCCTGAACGTGCTGGTGTGCAAGGACGGCCGCAACAAGGCCGAGAACAAGGACATCACGCTCGCCGAGGAGATCCTCTACCGCGACATCAAGGCGTTCGACCCGAAGAGCAAAAGCGACGTCCAGCCGGTCTTCAAGGTCGACGAGGTCCGCAAGATCAAGCCCAGCGACCCGGTCTACCGCGACGAGAACAAGGACGCGACCGTCGCGATCATGTCCGTCGAGTACCCCAAGGACAGCGGGCTGGAAAAGCAGCGCGGCGTGCTCGCGCTCTTCCAGGAGGACAACAAGTACGTCGTCTGCGAAATGGGCTTCGTGCCGGTCGCCGAATCCCAGGAACCGCCACCGGACCCGGACCCCGCCAGCCCGACCGGCCGCATGCAGGCGTTCGCGAAAGCGGTCAACGACAAGGACATCGCCGCCGCTCGCCTCTACATGTGCGCGTCAGCCCGCGCGGTCAACACGTGGGCTGAGAAGGCCATCGCCGCGGGAGGCACATTGCGCCTGCACGACAAGGTGACCACCACGAAAGCGGAGGACTCCGGCCAGGTCCGCATGTGGTACGTGCTCAACGGCACCGAGACCAGGGCAGGCGGGTTCCTGAAGAAGGAGTCCGACGGCTGGTGCCTGTTCACGTTCAACAACGACGCCAAGTAGTCGAAAACGCGGGTTCCTGTTCGTATAAGGGGCATGTTCACCGACGAAGAGATCGCGTACCTGCGTTCGCAGCCGGTAGCCCGCCTGGCGACGCTCGGCGAGGAGGACCAGCCCGACGTGGTGCCGCTGTCGTTCGAGTACGACGGCTCCTGCTTCTGGGTCGGCGGCGTGGGCAGGCAGGTCCTGGCGACCCGCAAGTTCCGCAACATCGCCGCCGGCCGCCGCAAGGTGTCCCTGGTGGTCGACGACCTGGTCTCCTTCGACCCGTTCGTGGCGCGCGCGATCCGCGTCTACGGCGTGGCCGACGACCCGGTGGAACGCGTGGGCCTCGTCGGGCCGGGCATCTACTGCCGGATCACGCCGACCGTGTCGTGGGCGTGGAACATGGCGGGCGAACCGGCGGGCGAGACCTGGTACGAGCCGCGCCGGGCCGTGCACACTTCCAGTTCCTCGTAGAAGTGGTCGGGCGTATTTCTTGAAGTCGCGCAGAAAGCGAACGGGGGCATTCACCGAATGAGTGCCGAAACAGGAAGAAGCCCCTCGATCTTCACAGATCGAGGGGCTTCTTCGCGCTGGTGGACGATACAGGGATTGAACCTGTGACCCCTACCGTGTCAAGGTAGTGCTCTCCCGCTGAGCTAATCGTCCGAGCGGATGACGAGACTCGAACTCGCGACCCTCACCTTGGCAAGGTGATGCGCTACCAACTGCGCTACATCCGCGTTGCCCCTCGGTTTCCCGTGGTGCGAGACGAACTTTATCCGACGCTCCCCTGAACTTCCAAATCGGCTGATCTTGAGCGCGGGCGGGGATGCCGGCAAGGCCGCAGAACGACAGTGGGGCCAGGCACGATGTGCGCCTGGCCCCACTGGTGATCGGATATGGACGATACAGGGATTGAACCTGTGACCCCTACCGTGTCAAGGTAGTGCTCTCCCGCTGAGCTAATCGTCCGAGGCGGAGACGGGAATCGAACCCGTGTACAGGGCTTTGCAGGCCCTTGCCTAAGCCACTCGGCCACTCCGCCAGGAGTTATGAGTCCACAGTATCAACCACTGGGGGACCCACAGAGCGGATGACGAGACTCGAACTCGCGACCCTCACCTTGGCAAGGTGATGCGCTACCAACTGCGCTACATCCGCGTACATCACTGCGTTCGTGATGTTGAAACAAACCTTATACGAGCGGTTCAAGCGGGTTTCACCGGGGGTACCCGCACCGCCTGCACGGGCCCCCTACCTCGGATGATTCAGCTGAGGTCGTTCGAGATGAGGTGCGTGAGCGCCTCGTCGACGTTGACCCAAAGGTGCTCGTTGCCCGGTACGACGACGTCGTAGGTCCGGTCGAGGAAGTCTGCGAGTTCCTGGGCGGACGCCTCGAACATGGCGTGCCCGGAAGGCGAGCTCAGCTCGATCACGACGACCTCGGGGTCGTCCGCGGCGGGCCGGATCCGGACGTCACCGTCGCCGGCGTCGGCGATGAGGCCGTCCGCGAGCAGATCGCGGGCGAACACCCACTCGACCCAACCGGCGCGACCGGTGCGGAACGCGGCGACGACCGCGTACGGGTCCTTCGTGTCGTATCGCAGCTCCACCTGAACCGGGACCGCAGGGGTCCTCGGCGCCAGCAGGTCGAAGACCGCTGTCGAGCGGAGCGTCACGTGGTCGTTGCGCATCGTCGTTACCCTCTTCTCCCTTCCCGGTCATCAAAACGACCGAGCACCTTAGTTGTGACGTGCATGTGGCGAGGAACGCTCGAGAATCGGGTGCATATCACCCCATCGGGTCAGCTCGACTCCGCACGGCGACCGCCTGGGCGCGCTCCGTATCCTCCTCGCCTGTTAGCTCGTGTACAGCCACTCCCATCTTGCTGGGTCTAACCTGAACCCGGTACCGGCTGTTGCGCGAATGTTGGACGTGAGGACATCTCTGGTGGCTGACTCGCCCGGCCCATCCGCCGCGTCACGCGACGGCCGGCCGACCGATTTCGAGCTCGTGCAGAGGCTCGCACAGGGCGATCGGTCAGCGTTCGGTGAGCTGTACGACAGGTACTGCACACCAGCATATTCGCTGGCCAGACGCATCTGCGTGGACCCGGACCTGGCCGAGGACGTCGTCCAGGAAGCCTTCCTCGCACTCTGGCGGCACCCCGCCAGGTTCGACCCCACACGCGGAAGTTTCGGCACCTGGCTGATGACCTTGGTGCACCACCGCGCGGTGGACGCCGTACGTAAAGAGAACACTCAGCGTCGTCGTACTGTTCCCCTCACCGACGACGTATCACCTCCGGTCGAAGGTTCCGAACACGAAGCGTTGGTGAGCGTGGTGAGTGCCGAGGTCAGGGCAGCACTGCGGACGTTGCCCGAAGAGCAGCGACAAGTCATCGCACTGGCCTACCTTGGCGGCTACACGCAGTGCGAAGTCGCCAAACTGATGGGCGTGCCACTCGGGACTGTGAAATCGCGCACGTTCGCGGCGATCAGACGCCTGAGAGGCACGTTGGGGAGCTTGTGGGCCGGCGAGACCGGCGAGACGACAGGAGTCCACCGGTGAACGGCGAGTTGTGCGCTCACGAGGAGCTCGCCGTCGGCTGGGCGATGCACTCCTTGGAGCCAGACGAGGAAGCAGTGGTCCGCGACCACCTGCCGACCTGCACGACGTGCCAGCGCACGGTCAGGTCGACGCAGGAGGTGCTGGCGGGCATAGGCGGCGCCGTCCGCCAGGAACAGCCACCACCCCGCCTGCGCGCGAGGCTGATGGAACAGATCGAGCACACCCCTCAGGACGTGCCGGCCACACACATCCCGCGCCACGCGGCCCCGACTCCCCTGCGCCCGCAACACAGCCGCCGCACCGGCCGCGTCCTGCTGGCCGCCGCGGCAGCGATGGCGGTCCTCGCAGGCGGCGGCTACCTGGGCGTCCGCGTGAACCAGCTGTCGGGCGAGATGGCGGCCTCCCAGGCCCGCACCGAGGAGCTGAACAAGGCCCTGACCCTGGCCGCCGACCCGTCGACGAACCGCGCGGTCCTGCGCACGGGAGCCGGCTCCGGCGAAGAAGTGGCCGTGGTGCTGTCGAACCCGTCATCCGGCGCGGTGATGCCGATGAACCTCAAACCGAACGACTCAGGTCACGTTTACGTAGTTTGGGGTGCAAGTACGAAAGCGCCGGTACCGTTGGCGGTGTTCGACGTGCGCGCGGGCTCGACCGATCCACAACTGCTCGCCTGGACGGCCGACGCGCACAAGCACACGACGTTCGCGGTGTCACTGGAACCCGGCCGCCAAGCCCCGACGAGCCCGTCGGAGGTCCTGGCGCTGGGCCAGGTCACACCCGCCTGAGTCCCAACAGGATGATCAACACATGACCAAGCCCGACGTGAAGCCCGACGAGCACAAGGGTTGGCGCCACTGGTTCCACCGCAACCCGGCGCTGAACATGGCCTACCGCATCGGCGTGGGCGTGATCGGCGGCCTCGTGCTGATCGCGGGCATCGTCATGATCCCGTACCCCGGCCCCGGCTGGCTGGTGGTCTTCGCGGGCCTGGCGATCCTCTCGACGGAGTTCGAGTGGGCGGGCCGCGTCCTCAAGTTCGCCAAGCGCTACTACGACCGCTGGGTCGCGTGGCTCAAGCGCCAGCCCTCCTGGGTCCGCGGCCTGGTGATGGCGGGCGTCTGCGCCATCGTGCTGGTCACCTGCTACTTCCTCAACGTGTTCGCGCTGGTCGGCGGCTGGTTCGGCCTCGAGTGGAGCTGGTTGCAGAGCCCGATTTTTGGTTCTCGTTGATGATGTTGTAGGCTATGGCCACACCGCGAGAGCGGGGCAACACAACAGAACACGGGCGTTTAGCTCAGCGGGAGAGCGCTTCGTTCACACCGAAGAGGTCACTGGTTCGATCCCAGTATCGCCCATAGTGTGTTTTACCAGGTCAAACGGCCTGTCGATGATTTTCATCGACAGGCCGTTTGCGTTGTCTGGGAGCAAATTGGGAGCAGAACTCCTCCCCAACCCGCGAGATCTGCGTGAAGTCTTGCAAGCAAGATTCGCGAATTCGCAGGTCAGCGAATCGACGCCCATTGGACTGCCGGTGACCTCTTCGCCACCACCTAAGCGCTCACCAGCACCGCAACGCGTGTTGAAACCGTGTCTGCCCAGCCCCCTGGTAACCCTGAATCCCCTTCGGGCACCTGCGTGCCATCAACTGGGCTGAAGTGGAAACCGTCGAAGCGCTCGGACCGGCGTGCGATTGGCGGGCCGCATTCTTGGTGTCTGAGTCGTCGGCTTCAGCTTCACCGCATGGCGGTACGCCACCCTCGAGTACCGCCTCACCGACGGCTCAGTGGTGTCGTGCCCACCACGCGGCGAGCTCGGTCCTGGTCCTCAGATCGAGCTTGTCACGGACGTTGTCCAGGTGTGCCTCGACAGTGCGTTCCGCGATCCTCAGCCGTACCGCGATCTGTCTCGTCGAATCGCCTCCGGCCACCAGTTGGACGACCTCGCGCTCGCGAAGGGTCAGCGGACTGTCCGTGCCATCCGACAGGACGTAAGCCATCAGCTGTTCTGCGTCCATTGCGGCGCCTTCGGTTTCGGCACGGGCCGCGGCGCTTCGTGTTGTGTCCGCGCGAGCCTGACTGATCGCCGTGCTGACGCGGTGGTCCCAGGGGTCGTCTCGCGCGTCCATGCCCCATTGCCGCCGTAGTTCCGAGCTCGCGGCAGCCAGGCGCAGTGCCCGTCCCGTGTCCGCGCGGTGTGCGGCGACCACGGCCAGGCCTTCGATCGAGTGGATCTTGCGGGCGGCGTGGTTGGTCGCGAATTGCAGTGCTTCGCGGAAGTACGCTTCGGCCTCGTCCAGGTTGTGCTGCACCAGGGCAAGCGTGCCCGCGCTGTGCAACGCGCCGACACGCAGCCACGGTTCCGGCCGGGCCCGGCAGACCGGCAAGCACTCGGCGAGCAGGTCCGCCGCCTCGGCCGGTTCGCCCGCGTGCAGGACGATGTAGGCCACGTTGTGCAGGCACACCGCGATGTCGAACGGGGTTCCGTGGAGTCTCGCCAACGCCAGGGCGTCACGTGCGTGCGCGGTGGCGGACTCCGCGTCTCCGGCAGTCAGGCAGGCACCCGCCAGTCTGCTCGTCGAGCGCACCAGGCGGGTCGGCTGCGTTTGGTCGAGTACAACGGCTTCTGTGGCCAGTTCTCGTGCGCGGACGCCGTCCCCGACGTCGGTCGCCAGTACGGCCGCCTGGGCGAGGGCGGTGCTGCGGTGCTCAGCTGGGGAAGCGGCGTCCAACGCGGTGTCGAGCAGTACGCGGCCGGGACCGAACTGGCCGCGTTCCCGCCAGCACGCCGCCAATGCCGTGCTCAGCAACAACTTCCGATCACGCTGCCAGTCCAGTGTGGACATCAGGGTGTCACGCTCGGCATCGAGACTGCCGAGCACGTCCATGGTCGGGAACACCTGACGCGCGTAGCGGTCCGCGAGACCGGTCAACCAGTCGAGCACGCGTCGCCTGGTCGCGCTCAGCTCGCCCGCCTCCACGAGATGGTCGTGGGCGAACAACCGGATCGACTCGAGCTGCCGGAAGCGTCCCGGTCCAGTGGCGACCAGAAGTGACTTGGCCTCCAAGGCATTGACCAGGTCGAGCACGTCGAAGCCCGCCGCCGCCGACGCGGCCGCCAGGCCGAAACCTCCGGACAGCACGGAAAGCCGCCGGAACACGGCCTGCTCCTCGGCATCGAGGAGGTCGTAACTCCAGCCGATAGCGGTGCGCAGATCGCGGTGCCGGTCGTGGCCGCGGTGACTCGCCAGCAACCGGAACCTGTCGTCGAGAAGCCGGCGGATGCCGGATGCGCCGAGTATGCGAATCCGGCGCGCGGCCAGCTCGATGGACAACGGATGCCCATCGAGCCGGTGGCAGATGTCGGCGACGATCGGCGTGTTGTCATCGGTGAGGGTGAAACTGCCTGCGGCACTTGCCCGTTCGGCGAACAGGCGGGTCGCATCGGACGATGACAGGGCGCCGAGCGGGAGCACGAACTCGCCCGGCACGTCGAGTGCCTCCCTGCTGGTCGTGAGCACGGTCAGGTCGGCACACCTGGCCAGCAGCGCGCCGACCAGCCGGGCCACGGCGTCGACCAGGTGCTCGCAGTTGTCCAGCACCAGCAGCGCCCGTCGTCCGGACAGCGCCGTCGCGACGGTGTCGAGCAGCAGCCTGCCGGCCTGCTCGGACACACCCACCGCCGCAGCGATCGCGGGCGCCAGCAGCGCGGGATCGGTCAGCGCGGCGAGCTCCACCCAGTACGCACCCCGCGCCAGCGCCGCGTACTCCTGCGCCAGCCTCGTCTTTCCGGCTCCGCCCGGACCGCGCACGGTGATCAGCCTGGCGGTGCGGCGCAACTCGCTCAGCCGGGCCAGCTCTCGTTCCCTGCCGATGAGCCGGTCGAGTGCCACCGGCACGCTCACGGCTCGCCCAGGTGCTCGGCACTCCAGGCCGCGAGCTGGGCACGGGACCGCAGCCGCAACGTCGCGCGGATGTCCCGCAGCGTCGACTCCACCGCCCGCTCGGTCATCCGCAACCGCGTCGCGATCTGCCGGTTGGTGTGCCCGGCGGCGACCAGCTGGGCGACCGCGATTCCCTGGTCGGACAAGGGGGACGCGGTGTCCGCACGCTCGGGCAGCACATCGGTGATCGCGTACTCCACGGCGCCGCGCTCGGCGAGCGCCAGGCCGTCCTGCTCCGCCTGGCGTGCCTGCAACGGGGTGACGGCGGCGTGCGCGAGTGCCAGAGTCTCGTCCCGCTGACGTTCGATGGTGGCCTCGCGCCGCAGTTTCCGGTCGTGTCGCGCGGCCTCCGCGATGGTGTTCAGGCGCAGGGCGCGCACGAACTGCCGCCGCCGCGCGGCCACCGCCGCCAGCCCTTCGAAGGAGTCGATCGCGCTGATCGTCAGAGCGTCGGCGGCACGGTCGCGTTGACAACGCTGGAGCGCTTCACGGAAGTGCCGGTCGGCGGCAGGCACGTCGGCACGGGCCAGAGCGAGCATGCCCGCCGAGTGCAGCCATTCCGGCGGAACCGGATGCCGGGAGTGCTTGCGGTACAACGGAAGGCAGCGCTCCATCAGATCGGTGGCCCGTTCGGCGTCCCCGGTCTGCAGCAGGTGGTAGGCCTGGTTGTGCAGGCACACCGCCAGGTCCAGCGGATCGGTGAGCAGCGGTGCCAGCTCCAGCGCGCGCTGAGCCGCCTCGTACGCGAGCTCCCGCCGCCCACCGCCGACGTGCACGGAGGACAGCATGCTCAGCGCTTTCACCATCCGCACCGGATGCCCGGTGATCTCCTCGAGCCGCACGGCCTCGCTCGCCAGTTCGGCGGCGAGCGCGTGGTTTCCGCCGACGATCGCGAGGCTGGCCGCGACGACGAGCGCCGACGGCCGGTCCTGGTGATCAGGGCCCGCGGCATCGATCGCCGCGAGCAGCATCGCGGATCCGTCGGACACGTGCCCGTGCTGTCGCCAGCACCGTCCCAGTGCGGCGGCGAGCGCCAACCGCCGGTGATCGCCCCGCCGCGTGGCCCACTCCAGCACCGCGAGCAGGTTGGTCCGTTCGACGTCGAGCGGTTCCAGTTCCTCGTAGCAGTGCAGCATGCCGTCACCTACGATCGGGTGGGCGAGCGTGAGCAGATAGTCGGCGAGCCGGTCGTAGGTCTCATCCTCTTCACCGGCGGTACGCAACCGGTCGAGCCCGTAGAGCCGGATGGACTCCAGTTGGTGCAGCCGTCCGCCCGCCACGACGAGCGACCTCAACTCCAGTGAGGACACCGACTCCAGCGCGTCGTCCACATCGGACACAGCAGCCGCGATGGCCAGACTGAAACCACCGACGAGCACCGACAAGCGCCGGAACACGACCTGTTCGAGCGGATCGAGCAGGTCGTAGCTCCATTCGATGGTCGTGCGGAGGTCGCGGTGGCGCCGGGCCGAGGTCCTCGGCCCGGCACTGAGCAGCTGGAACCGGTCGGCGAGCCGGGACCGGATCTCCGCCACACCGAACAACCGCACCCGCCGGGCGGCCAGCTCGATGGCGAGCGGAAGGCCGTCGAGCTCGGCGCAGATCGCCGCGACGTGGGCGGCGTCGTCCTCGGTGAGCTCGAACTCCGGGCTGGTGGGGACGGCACGTTCGACGAATAACCTCACCGCGTCGGACGCGGCGGGCAGTGGCCCCACCCGGAAGACCACTTCGCCCGGTAGCTCAAGGGACTCACGGCTGGTCGTCAGCACGGTCAGCGACGCGCAGCGCCGCAGCAGCTGCGCGGCCAGCCGGGCCGCGTCGGCCACGAGATGTTCACAGTTGTCGAGCACCAGCAGGACGGGCGCCCGTGACAACGCGTCTGCGACCGTGTCGACGACCGGACGCCCGACGTCCTCACTGACACCAAGGACGTCCGCGACACTGTGCGCGACCAACGCCGGAGTGGTCAGCGAGGCCAGCTCCACCACGTGCACGCCGCCGGTGTACCGCCCGGCGACGCGCCTGGCCAGCTCGATCGACAACCTGGTCTTGCCCGCACCCCCCGGCCCGAGCAGCGTCACCAGCCGGTGGCGTCCCAGCAGCGACTCCAGTTCGGCCAGGTCCCCTTCCCGGCCAACGAAACTGTCCAGCGGCGCGGGTAACTCTGGCGGACGCACGGTGACTGGGCCGTTTGCGACCGGGTCACCGCGCCGGCGGTAGGCACGCTGACGACACGCGTTCGAGCAGAAGCGGGCGGGCCGGCCCGAGCGCTGCCTGAACAGAACCTCCCCGCACACCTCGCACCGCTCCCCCGCCGCGGACATCAACCTCCTGCTCCTCAGTCACCGGTTGACATGTATGAGCGTTCGTCATGTCATACCGGTCCCGCTGGAGTGAGGCAATACCGCGTGACCGAGCGGTGATCTTCTCTGTCTACAAAGGACTAGTCAGGCCACGCTTCGCCAACGCCTCCCGCAGGACGCGCATGGCGTAGAACCGGCGTGACTTGATCGTGCCGACCGGCACACCGAGGTTCGCGGCCGCATCTCCAACGCTACTGCCACGGAAGTAGAGCTCCGTGATCACATCTCGATGATTGTCGGACAGGACGCGCAGTACGTCGGACACGACCATCGCCGCCATGCTCTGCTCGATGGAATCGCTCACCCGCACGGCCCAGTCCGGTGCGTCCCCACCTATCTCGGCCGGCCGGTTCATCCGCATCCGGTAGCGGTCGATGACCTGGCGCCGCGCCACCTTCAGCAGCCACCGGCGAAAAGTCGGGCCACTCAAGTCGAGCTCGTCGACCTTCTGCCACACCCGCAGCGCCGTCTCCTGCACGATGTCGGCCGCGGTGTGCCGGTCGCCGTCCAGCAGCTTCGTCACGTACCGCTCCAACGCCACACCGTGGCTGTCGAGCAGCTCACGCATGATCACGTCGTCGTTTCTCTCCAGCGTTCCGCTCGTCATTGCTCGCCCCTCAACGCATGTCTGTTCCGGCCTTCATCAGGTTTTCGGGAGAGCCGTTGCGGGGCATCGGGAGAAGCCCGTGAGGGTTGCGTGACAGACCGCGTTACGAAACGAGGTCAACGGGTACAACACCTACGCCCGTGCCCAAGTCCCTTGGGTCCGCTGGTGGCCGTAACTGCACCAACGCATCAGGGAGGGTGCGATGGAGGTCGAGGAGCCGGTTCACGTTGGTGAGCTCGAGTACGCGTAGTACCGCCCGGCGGCTGGTCACGACAGCAAGCCGCACGCCACATCGTTGCGCCATGGTGGCAGCGGCGACGAGCAGGGTGACTCCCGCCAGGCCGAGGAACGTCACCTCGGTCATGTCGATGATCAGTGCACGCGGCCGCATGGCGAACTGGTCGCCGATCTCGACGCTGATCGCGTTGTCTGTGGCCATGTCCACATCACCGGTCACCGCGATCACGGGCACCCCGTCGTCGTGATGCACTGTCAGCGCGGGCGACGAACAGCTTCGCAGCAGTAGTTCCATGCCGACAGTCCACGCTGTTCACCGCCCAGAGGTTCATCCGAACCTGATCACGCGTCGGCGTTCACGGCAGCTGCGGTGCGTGGATCACCAGCCGGCATCCAGAACTCGCCTAAGCCATGAACAAAGCCATCGCAGATGGGGACCGGTCCTCTGATCCACACCGGGGCGGGCCGGCGGAGTAGGTGTATGCCGCGTCACGGCAACTCCGTGGTCATCCTCGGTCGCCGCTGCCCCGAACCGTCCTTAATGGACCTGAGCGGAACCGCGCCGATCTGCAGGAGTCTAATTTTCGCAGGTCAGCGCGACTTTCGAACCATATTTCACACAGAAGGAGTCCTGGAACCGACCTCAACTGCGATGTCCGCAAAGCACCCTGTTTGTGGGTCAGGGCAGTGTTCCTCAACGCTCGGTGGTTCACGCACACAGTAACCCCGAATGCCGGTACCGCGACGCGGACGGTGAGCGGGAGGGTGGCGAAGTGAGGCGTTGGTTGGTAGTCCTTGCATGGCTGTTGGTGACCGCAGGCGTTAGCTGGTGGGTCCTGCAGGTGACCATGCTCGCGACTCCCAGCCGGGCCGAAGCCAGCGGATACGGCCAATTCGTCCTCGCCGCCGTCGGGCTAGTGATCATGCTTGGCGACATGGTCGTGAAGGCGTTCACGTCTGCCACCCCGCCAGACGTTGACCAACTCGCGGACGACCTGGCGGAAGCGATGCGGAACCAGTGGGAGCAGGCTGCCGTTGATCGGGGTCTCTTGCAGCCAATACCTCTGCCCATCCGGTGGCGGCGCTGCACCGCACGGGTGGCTGGCCCAATGAGCGCGGCAACAATCGACGAGGACGGGCATGCGCCGTTCGATCCCCTCCCTGGCATGGGCCAAGTTGCTCCCGATTCGCTGCTGAAAGGGACTCGGAGAGACTTGCACCGGGTCTACGGCGGGCTGGGCTCAGGCCGGCTGGTTGTGGTCGGCGGACCTGGCACTGGGAAGTCATCGGCTGCGCTGTTGCTGCTCCTCGACGCCTTGCGCTACCGCGATCAACTCGATCCCGCACAGCGCCCCCAGGTGCCAGTCCCCGTGATGTTCACCCTCGCTGGATGGGATCCTGACACGACCTCGGTCGAGGAATGGTTGACTGGCAAGCTCACTGAGAACCAAACGTTGGGCGCACGCCGCGGCGCTAACCATGCCCGCAGTCTGATCCACGCGAAGCAGATCGCGGTTTTCCTGGACGGACTCGACGAGATTCCGGAACAGACACGACTTTCCACGCTGCGGGCCCTAAGCGCGCAGGCCACGTTCCGCCTGGTGTTACTCACCCGCACTGACGAACTTGTCGCAGTCGCCGCACACCACGGGCTGGACGGGGCGATCGCCCTCGAACTGCTCCCGCCGCACCCAACGGACGTCGCCAACTACCTGCTGCGACCGCTAACCGAACCTGCGCCTCACGCCTGGCAGAAACTCACTACCGCTCTCATCGAAGATCCCAGTTGCCCCGCAGCCCAAGCCTTCACCAGGCCGCTGGCTGTAGGGCTACTCCGCGATGTCTATACCGCAAACGCCCCGGTGGACGAGCTGCTTGAAAGGGATCGCTTCCCTGACCACGACACCATCATCGGCCACCTACTTGATCGCGCTGTCATCGCCGCGTACACGCGGCGGCCCGGACGTCCCGCGCCGCGCTACGCCCTCAGCACTGCCCAACACACCCTTGCGTCTATTGCCCAGCAGCTAAGCGGCCACAACACCCGTGACCTCGCCTGGTGGACCATCGCCACATGGGTACCCCGCAAGCCGCTCATGACGGCGGTCTTCGGTCTGGGGGCCGGGCTCGTGTACGGGCTCGCGTTTGGGCTCACATTCGGTCTTTGGTTTGGGCTCGCGCTCGGGCTCGTGTTCGCAATCGGAGCTGGCCTCGTAGCAGGGTTTACCAGCAGTTCGGGACCGAGGCGGCTGCAACTTGATCGCTCGACCTGGCGGCTAGGTGTTGCGGCACCCGGCCTATCCGCGTTCAAGTCGGCTGCCAAGCTGGGGCTCTTGTTCGGACTCATCCTCGGCCTTGTGGCCGGCTTCGTCTCCGGTCCTATATTCGGGCTCGTGGCCGGACTGGTGCTGAGCCTCGTGGCAGGGCTGACAATCTGGCTCACGACCAGGCTCATGGCCGAGCCTCGATCAGTACCTACACGATCTGCCAGCCCGGCAGAAGCCTGGCGAGACGACCTGCTGGCTGGGCTCATCACCGGGTCCGTCGCCGGACTTATGGTCGGGCTGACCTTTGGCGTCGGAGCCGGGCTCCTATATGGGTTCGAGACCGGGCTCGTGTATGGGCTCGCAGCTGGGGTCGCGTTTGGTCTTGGAGCCGGCCTGCAGGGCTTGGACAGCGGTCAGGCTGTTGTGGCTCAGGCGTACCTCTCAGTTCGACATCGCACGCCGCTCCGCCTGATGCGCTTCCTGGAAGACGCGCGATCGCGTCACCTGTTGCGGACGGTGGGCCCGATCTACCAGTTCCGTCACGCCACACTGCAAGACCGACTTGCAGACACTCAGAAAAGTGACCGCGAACCACCACCACGACCAAGCCAGCAGTCAGGCAGCGGGTGATCCGTGCGGGGACGCCACCACCAACGTCGGCCTCCATCCGTTCATGCCACTGGGCATGCACGCGAAGCCTCAGACAAGACAGAGCTGATTGGCCTTGGGAGCACGGCGTGGGAGCAGATTGGGAGCAACTCCGCGTGCTTAACATGCCGGAACGACCGCAGCGCGATGTTCGCCAACCGCTCCAGTGCCGTCCTCACCCCGCAGGTGATCGAGGAACTCAAGTTCTCGGTCGGGCGGAAAGGCCTGCCCGACCGAGCCGATCGCCCGGAGTCAGGGCATCAAGACCGGCTGGCCTCGTTGACCAGTGCAACGGCAGCCAACTGGCTCCCGACCTGCAGCTTCGTCAGCACCGAACGGATGTGTGCGCGCACGGTCGCGAGCGACACGCCGAACTCGCCGGCGATCACGACGGCCTGCCTGCCCTCCGCCAGCCGGTCGAGCACCTCGCGCTCCCGCAAGCTCAACCGGTCGAACCTCTTCGTGAGGTCCTGCTTCCTGCCGGCGTGGCATTGGTGGAACCGGACGAACTCCGCCCGCGCGGCGACGGACAGCACCTCGCGTCCTTCGGCGGCGGCGACCACGGCTCGGAGCAGGTGCTCGAACGACTCGCTCTTGTGCACCCAGCCGCGTGCGCCGTCGGCAACCGACCGGGCGAGGGCGAGAGCGTCGTGTCCCGCGGTGACGATCAGCACGGACCAGCCTGCGGCGCGCAGTGGACGGACCAGCTGCTCGCCTCCCGCCACCTCGCTGCCGAGGTCGAGGTCGAGCAGGACGAGGCCCGGTACGTGTTCGCGTGCCTCGATGAGGATGTCCTCCTTGCGAGTGGCTGACACGTAGTTGGCGTCGAACCCCTGCGCGCGCAGCGCGAGCACGAGTGTGGTGCGCACCAGCTGGTGATCGTCGACCACCAGCACCGTCCGGCTCCGCATCAGACCTCCTCGGGTGCCCGGTCACCTGCCTGCATCGCCGCCGGCACGAGCACGAGCGCCGAGCACCCGCGCGCGTAGTGGCGATTGGTCCCGATGCAGAACGAGCCGCCGTGCTCGGTGAGCAATCGCTCGGTCACCCGGAGGCCGATGCCCCGGTGGACACCGCTCGGGAAGCCGGGACCGAAGTCGGAGATCTCGATCCAGATCGTGCTGTCGTGCTGGTGCGCCCGCACCCGTACCGGCGAGCCGGGGGCGTGCCGCTCGCAGTTCACCAGCAGGTTGGTGATCACCTGCGCGAGCTCGGCCGCGGGCATCGTGGTGCGCACACCCGGACCGACGATGAGGTCGATCTCCGTGCCCCTGGCGCGGCGCAACGCGACGAGCCTGGTGAGCAGCGGCGCGAGGACCACCGTGTCGTCGTGCGATGCCGCGTGGCCGAGCAGGTAGCGCAACCGGTCCAGCTCCGCCTGGACCGCCGAGGTCAGCGGTTCGCGGTCGGCGAGCAGATAGGTCACCCCGGACAGGCCGGTCACCAGGTTGCGGATCTCGTGTTCGCGTTCCACCGCGTCGGTTGCCAGCTCGTTCGCCACACGTTCGGCCGCCAGCGCCCGGTCGGCGAGGTCACGGCTGCGCTGCCCGGCCTCGCGCAGGGCTCGTACCGCGGGACGCACGAGTGCACCGAACACGACGAGCAGGCCGACCAACCGCAGTGCGGCGAAGTCGATGTCGGGCCTCGTCAGCTCCGGCCGCAGGATGAGCTCGTCCAGGTGCGCGAGCGCGACGGCCGCCAGCCCGAAACCCACCCACCAGGTGACCCGCTGCCGTCGACGCGCGCCTGCCACCACGAACGAAGACGCGACCACGAACCAGCCCAGCACGACGGCCACCGTCGCGAGCGTGGGCACCTTCGGATCCGATGTCTCCGCGACGAGTTGTGCGACGAGCCCGGCTCCGAAGCTCAGCACGACGCCGATCGCCACCGCCGCGGGCCAGCGGACGCGCGTCCACGCGAACAGCCGGGGCCGCAACGCCCACACCATCAGGGCGAGAAACGCCGTGCTCGCGACGAATCCGCCGATGGCCAGCGCGGGCTCGAACGCTCCCGGCAGGTGGTAGATGCCAACGGGAATGATGACCAGGCCGTACAGCAAGAGCGCGCTCGTCAACCGCCGAATCGCCCGGTCGACCGTGTCGGGGACGATCCGCGTGACGATCGTGGCTGCCGTGGCGACCACGGAGGCGGCCAGCGTCAGCAGGACGAAGACGTCGCCCGCGGGTCGCACGGGCCACAGGTGGTCGAGCCGGTCTCCGTGCCACCACAGCAGAGCGAGCACGGCCGCGGCCACGCCGGTCTCGGCGAGCGCGCGGGTCATGCGTCGCTCTGCGTTGTGACTCCAGGCGAATACGGACAGTTGCATGTGGCGGCTCATACATCGCGCTGCGATTCATCTGATGTTCAGGTAATCGACAGGGCGACTGACCGCGTTACGCAGCAAGTAGGGCCTATAGCCCCTATCAAGGTTGACGATGCGACGAGGCCGCACGATTCCGCAAGCTACTCCATGAAGTTCACCGTCCGTACACCTTCGACGGTCTGCGAGGAGTTGCCGTGGGCAGTTCCATCACCGTGGTGACTCCGCTCTGCGACGAGTTCCACAGCGCGATCGCCCTTCTGAGCCACCGCAACGTCGAGGTCGTCGCCGCCGAGGACCGCAGTGTCGCCGCCGTGCTCGCGGCGATGCGGAGAGCGACCGGCCAGTGGGTCGTCGTGATGGACGGGGTCGCGCAACCCGGCGAGTCGGCGGTGCGGCTCGCCCGGCTCGGCGAGTCCCGTGACGTCGACCTCGTGATCGCGTCACGGACCGGTGAGCCGAACGCCAAGAACGCGCTCGCCAAGCTGGTGTTCCCCAGGAGGCTCGGCCAGCCGGTCGACCCGACGAGCACCTTCTTCGCTGTCCGCCGGGACGCCGTCGACCTGGACCGCATCCGGCCAGGCGGCTTCCGGGTGCTGATGGAGCTGCTGGTCCGGCAGCCGCGCCTGCGCATGGCCCAGGTGGCGTACCACAAGCCCACCCACCCCACCGGTGGCGTGCTGGGCGTCGTGCGAAGGGGGCTGACGTTCGCCGGCCACCTGATGCGGCTGCGGATGTCGCTGCTGGCACAGCAGACGACGCGGTCCGCGCGGGCGTCGGTGCGGGGGTGGCTGCTGCGTGCGTTCGGGTTCGGGCTCATCGGGCTGTCCGGTCTGGTGGTGAACACCGCGGTGCTGTGGTTGCTGCACCTGGAAGTCCTGCGGGTGCACTACCTGCTCGCCGCCGCGCTGGCGACCGGGGTCTCGACGGTGTGGCTCTTCGTGCTGACCGAGACCCTGTTGTACCGCAAGGACAAGCCGGGCACGGTGCGGTCGCGCTGCATCCGGTTCTCCCTGTTGAACCTCATCGCATTGCTGGTGCGCCTGCCACTGCTCGCGTTGCTCGTGGACGGCATGCACGTCGAGGTCCTCGTCGCGAACGCGCTGACGCTCGCGCTGCTCTTCCTCGCACGGTTCGTCGTGGCCGACTCGGCGATCTACGGCAAGGGCGAGCCGTCCTGCGACGAGCCTCCGCGCGAACCGATCAGGGTGCTGGTCGACCTGAACGACGAGGTCCCCGAGATCCCCTTGCCACGCAACGGCCACCGTCCCGCGGCACCGGCCAGGTACCTGCCCTACCGGTACGCCGTGCCGGGACTCGCGACCATCGGTTCCCAGATCGAGCTGCCGGAGCTCGACTACTTCCGCTCGCAGTGGCTCAGCCACGACACCGAGATCCAGGTGCGGGTGGGCGTGGTCGGCGACCGCAGGCCGTTGCCACGGGCGGTGTTCACGCAGTCCGCGCAGGTACTCGGCTACCGCGAACACCTCGGCAGGCTCGGCGCGAACTTCCGGGTGCGGCTCGGCGACCCGATCACCGTGGTCGTCTCGGCGGCGCTCGCCCATTCACCGCACGTGGTGTACACGAACATCCTCGAGGCGTTGCTCCGCTTCGTCGCCGTCTCCCGTGGCGCGATGCTGCTGCACTCGGCGTGCGTGGAGCTGCACGGCGTCGGCGTGCTCATCTCGGCCCGCACCGACACCGGCAAGACGGGCACCGTGCTGCGCCTGGTCCGTGAGCACAACGCCAAGTTCCTCGCCGACGACATGACCATTCTCTATCCGGACGGGCGCGTCGGCTGCTTTCCCAAGCCGCTGACCATCAGCCACCACACGCTGCGCGCGGTGCGGTCGCACGAGCTCTCTCCGAGGGAGTGGCGGTGGCTGCGGCTGCAGAGCAGGCTGCACTCCAAGGAGGGCAGGGAGTTCGCGTTGCTGCTCAGCCAGCTCAACCTGCCGATCATGGGGGTCAACGCGCTCACCCAGCGCATCGTGCCGCCGCCGAAGTACGCGGTCGACCGGCTGCTGCCGTGCGAGATCGTGCCCGAGAGCAAGATCAGTGACCTGTTCGTCATCGCGCGCGGCGAGCTCGGCTCGGGTGAGCTGTCCGAGGAAGAGGCCACCGCGACGCTGCTCGAGAACACCGAGGACGCCTACCAGTTCCCGCCGTTCCGTCAGCTCGCGCCGTCCATCGTGATCGGCGAGGACGACCACCTGGTGCTGCGCCGCAAGGAGCGGCTCATCCTGCAGTCCGCACTGGGCCGCATGCGGTCCCGATGGCTGTCCACATCGGACTTCTCGTGGGCCGACCGGATTCCGGCGCTCGTCGACGACGCCGCCACCGCGAGAGGCTGGGTATGACGGCGGCCGCCGCCGTCGAAACCACAACGGACCAACATCCCCGCGATCGGCCCGCACGCAAAGCGGTGCGCACGCTCGTCCTGATCCTCGCCGCCGGAGCCCTCCTGCGGCTCTGGGCGCTCGGCGCGGTCGGGTTCAACAGCGACGAGGCGGTCTACGCCGGGCAGGCGGCGAGCATCGCCGGTGACGACGTGCTCACGCCGCTGTTCCCGGTGTTCCGCGCGCATCCACTGCTGTTCCAGACCACCCTGTCGCTGATGTTCCTCGGCGGTGTGTCGGACGTCGGCGCGCGGCTGCTGCCCGTCGCGTTCGGGCTGGGCACGGTGGTGCTGACGTACCTGCTCGGCAAGCGGATGTACGGGCCGCGGGCCGGGCTCGTAGCCGCGGCTCTCCTCGCGGTCATGCCCTACCACGTCGTCGTGACGCGGCAGGTGCTGCTCGACGGGCCGTTGACGTTCTCCGCCGTGCTCACCGCCTACTGCGTGACACGGTTCTGCCTCGACGGCGGACGCCGCTGGCTGCATCTGGCGGGCGCCGCGCTCGGGCTCGCGGTGCTGACCAAGGAGATCGCGGTCGTCCTCGCTGCCGCGATCGTGGTGTTCTTCCTGCTGCGGCGCGACATCCACGTGCCCTGGCGGACCGCGGCGACCAGCGCGGCCGTCTCGGTGGCGATCATGGCCGCCTACCCGCTGTCCCTCACGCTCGCCGGCCGTGGCGGCACCGGGCAGAACTACCTGTGGTGGCAGCTCTTCCGCAGGCCCAACCACGGTCTGGCGTTCTACCTCGAAACGGTTCCGCTCGCGATCGGGCCCGCCGTGCTCCTGCTCGCGACCGCGGGGATGTGGCTGCTGCGCAGCAGGGGTACCTGGCGCGAGACGTTCCTGCTGTGCTGGATCCTGGTGCCGCTGACGTTCTTCGAACTGTGGCCGGTGAAGGGCTACCAGTACCTCGTCGTGATCGCGCCGGCACTGACACTCCTCGCCGCGCGCACAGCGGTGCACGCCTTCCCTGCCTGGCCGCCGGTGCGTGCGATCGTGACGGTGACCGCGGTGCTGTCACTGGCGATCCCGAGCTGGCTCGCGATCACCGCACCACCCTCCGCGGCGTTCCTCGCCGGCGCAGGTGGCGTGCCCAAGGGACGCGAGGCCGGGCAGTGGATGAGGGCCAACCTGCCCGAGGGCGCGGCGGTGATGACGATCGGCCCGTCGATGGCCAACCTCGTCCGCTTCTACGGCAACCGCAAGTCCTACGCGTTGGCGGTGAGCACGAACCCGTTGCGGCGCAACCCCTCGTACGTGCCGATCGACAACCCGGACCGGCAGCTGCGGCAGGGTGAGCTGAACTACGTCGTGTGGGACACCTACTCGGCCAGCCGGACGCCGTTCTACTCCCAGCAGCTGATGACCTACGTCCACCGGTACCGGGGTGTCCTGCTGCACACCGAGGAGCTCGACGTCGGTGACCGGCGCACCTCGGTGATCATGGTCTACGAGGTGCGGCCATGATGAGGCTCCTGCTCGTGCTGGGACTGCTGTTCCCGCAACCGGTCGTCGTCGCCGCCTCGCCCACGACGCCGATCGATCACTTCGTCGTGCTGATGCAGTCGAATCACTCGTTCGACAACTACTTCGGCACCTACCCCGGTGCCGACGGCATTCCCGCCGACGTGTGCATGCCGCACAACAGCGACAACCCGAGCTCGGACCGGTGCGTGAAGCCGTTCCGGCTCGGCGCCCAGTCCCCGTCCGACCTCGATCACCTCTCCTCGACCCAACGGGCGCAGTACAACGCCGGCAAGATGGACGGTTTCGTCGAGGCCTATCGCAAGCGCGGCCGCGACGGCACCAACGCCATGGGCTACTACGACCGCGCGGAGCTGCCGTTCTACTGGAACTTCGCGGATCGGTTCACGCTGTTCGACCGGTTCTTCAGCTCCGCGCGCGGCCGCAACCTCTTCTACTGGGTCGCCGGCGTGGCCGCGCCAGGGCGGACCGAGGCCGGAGACGACATCCCGACGATCTTCGACCGGCTCGAGGCGAAGGGTGTGTCGTGGCGGTTCTACGTCGAGAACTACGCCAAGGGCGAGAAGGCACGCGTTCCACTGCTGAGCTTCCGGCGCTTCGTCGAGGACCCGAAGCTGGCGGGCCGGATCGTCGACCTCAGCGAGTACTACCGCGATCTGAGCGCGGGCACGTTGCCCTCGGTGGCCTACGTCGTGTCGTCGGGCTCCAGTGAGAACCCGCCCAGCCGCATCCAGGCCGGCCAGGAGCTGGCACAGTCCATGACGAGCTCGCTCGCGCGCAGCCGGTACTGGCCCAACTCGGCGTTCATGGTGACGTGGGACGGGCCGGGTGGCTTCTACGACCACGTGCCGCCGCCGCAGGTCGACCAGGACGGCTTCGGGTTCCGGGTGCCCGCCCTGCTGATGAGCGCCTACTCCCGGCGCGGTCACGTCGACCACACCGAGGCCGACCACACGGCGGTGCTCAGGTTCATCGAGGCCAACTGGGGGCTGGAGACGCTGGGCACGCGGGACGCGCGATCCGCGAACCTGTTCAGCGCGTTCGACTTCACGGGGCCGCCGCGGCCACCGGAACTGGTCGGAACGCTGGAGTCCGCCGCACGGGTCGGTTCAAAGTCGGCCGTCGTGTACTTCTCGTACGGCATCGCCGTGCTGGTTGCGGCCGGCTGTCTTGCCGCACAACGAGTTCGGCGCAGGTGGAGAACATGAGAGCGCTCACGGTGCCGGCGGTGATCACCGTGCTGACGGTGCTCGGCCTCGTGCCGCAGCCCGCCACCGCGGCGCCTTCCACTCGCACACTGGAGATCACCACCGTCCCCGCGTTGCCGTCGGCGCGCTTCGTGCTGGACGGCCAGGAGCTCGTGCCCGACGAGCGGGGCGTCATCAGACTGTCCCTGCCGCGCAACAACGACGCGCACAGGCTCGAGCTCACCACACCGCGACTCGACCAACCCGCTGAGTCCGTCGACTTCGTGCGCTGGTTCGGTCACGGCGAGAGCGACCAGGGCTTCACGCCGGTGCTCACCGACCTCGCGATGAAGCACAACCGCAAGCTGCAGGCGGCGTTCCAGTCGACCAGGAAGGTGCGGTACGACTTCGTCGACCAGGCGCGCAACCCGGTGCCGGTGTCGCGGATCACCTCACTCACGCTGCGCAGCGACTCCGGGCAGACGCACACCTTGCGCGGTGCGACGGAAGTACCGCTCACCGCGCTGCGGCCGGTGCAGCACGGCGGCACGGTGGTCAGCAAGGAGGTCACCTACTACCTGCAGAGCGTCGTGATCGACGGGGCGAACGTCGTCAACACCGGCGAGCAGCGGGTGGTGCCGAACCACACGTCGACGGCGACGTTCGTGGTGCTGCTGCGCTCGGTCCGATTCCAGGTGCGGGATCTGCTGTTCGGCGGCGCCGTGCCGGCAGGGGTCGTGCTGACCTACCCGGACGGCCGAACCGAAAGCCTCGACGCCGGTTCGGACGGGAACCTCGCGGTGGAGAACCTGGCACGCGGCAACTACCGCGTCGCGGTGTCGGCCGCCGGGTACTCGGCGCCGCAGGAGCTCGCGCTGTCGCGGGGCCAGTACGTCGACATCAGGGTCCTGTCCTATGTGGACATGGTGGTCGTCGTCGTGCTGGCGGCTCTGGTGGTCTCCGGCCTGTTCCTCTTCGGCAGGCGAAGGGTGGCGCGGTCATGACCAAGTTGCTCGGGGTGTTCCTCACAGCCGTGATGCTGCTGCTCGTGCTGCCGCCACGTACGGCGGTGGCGCAGGAACCGTACCCGCTGTTCGCGTACTACTACATCTGGTACGAGGACAGCTCGTGGAACCGGGCGAAGTCCGACCACCCGGCGCTGGGCGACTACTCCAGCGACGACTCGCGGATCATGCGCGAGCACGTCACGCGGGCGAAGAGCGCCGGCATCACCGGGTTCATCGTGAGCTGGAAGTCGACGCCCGCGCTCGACCGGCGGCTGCAGACGCTGGTGAACATCGCGCGGGCGGAGGACTTCCGGCTGGCGATCATCTACGAGGGGCTGGACTTCTACCGCAACCCGTTGCCGCTGGAGAAGGTGGCGGCGGATCTCGCGCTGTTCCGGACCCGTCACGGCACCGACCCGGTGTTCGCGCTCTTCGGCAAGCCGGTCGTGATCTGGTCCGGCAGCTGGGAGTTCTCCGTCGACCAGATCTCCCGGGCGGCGGGGCCGGTGCGGGACAAGGTGCTCGTGCTGGGATCGGAGAAGAACGCCGAGGACTACGAGCGCATCGCGCAGGTGGTGGACGGCAACGCCTACTACTGGTCGTCGGTCGACCCGCTGCGCGACACGAACGCCGCGGACAAGCTCGCCGCGATGAGCGCGGCCGTGCACCGCCACCACGGCCTGTGGATCGCGCCGTTCGCACCGGGGTTCGACGCGCGGCTGCTCGGCGGTACCCGAGTGGTCGAACGGCACGATGGTGCGACGTTGCGGGGCCTCTACGACATCGCGCTCAGCTCGTCCCCCGACGCCCTCGGCCTGATCAGCTGGAACGAGTTCAGCGAGAACTCGCACGTCGAACCGAGCGTCAACCACGGTGACCGGTACCTGACCGTGCTGGGTCAGCTCAGGTCGAACGCCGTGCCCGAACTCGGCCCGCTCGCCGAGGACTCCAGCGCCGCCGGCGCGAGCGGTCCCAGCGGTGCGCTCGTTCTGGGCGTCCTCGGCGGCGGCTCGCTGCTCGCGCTGACGGTGTTCCTCCTGGTGCGCAAGCGCACGCGGGTTGCGGTCATCGGCCTCACCGGCGTGGTCACCGCGTCGTGCATGGTCGGCACGCTCGCCTCGGACTCGACCGGCGGGCAGGGCGCACAGTCCGGCCAGATGAACCACGGACAGCAGACGCAGTACCACCTCGGTCGCAAGCCGGCGCGGTCGGCGGACGCGGTCACCATCGCGGCCGCGGGCGACATCGCGTGCGCGCCGGACCGAGACGGGCTGAGCAAGGAGGAGCGCGAGCAGCCGAGACCGTGCCGGGAACACGTCACAGCCGATCTCGTCGCCTCGCTCGCACCGGACGCCGTGCTCACGTTGGGCGACCACCAGTACCCGAACGGCAGCCTGAAGCGGTTCCGGGACGGGTACGACCGGACCTGGGGCCGGTTCAAGGACATCACGTACCCGGTGCCGGGCAACCACGAGTACGGCACTTCGGGGGCGAGGGGGTACTTCGACTACTTCGGCGCCGCCGCGGGCGACCGCGACGCGGGCTACTACAGCTACGAGCTCGGTACGTGGCACGTGGTCGCGCTGAACTCCGAGTGCGAGCGGATCGGCGGCTGCAGCGGCGGATCGCCACAGGAGCTGTGGCTGCGCGCCGACCTGGCCGCGCATCCCGCGACCTGCACGCTCGCGTACCTGCACCGGCCGAGGTTCTCGTCGGGAACGCACGGCAGCAACAGGGACTACGACGCGTTCTGGCGCGCACTGTACGACGCGGGCGTGGACGTCGTGCTCACCGGGCACGACCACGACTACGAGCGCTTCGCCCCGCTGTCCCCCGACGGTGTGGCCGACGAACGGGGCATGCGCCAGTTCGTCGTCGGCACCGGCGGCAACAGCCACTACCGCATCCGCACGCCCGCCGCGAACGGCAGCGAAAGCCGGATCCAGGGCGTGTACGGGGTGCTCGGCATGACGCTGCGACCGGACGGCTACGACTGGCAGTTCGTCGCCGAAGCCGGTGCGCAGGCAGCGGATTCCGGCACTGGGAGGTGTTCGGTCACATGATCAGGACCAGAATCGCGGCCGCGGTGTTCACCGTTCTGTGCTGCGCCGCGGTGGCCACGGCCTCCCGGCCGGCAGCACAGGCCCCAGCGGCCGCACAGACCGTGATCCCGGGTGAGGACCCCGCTGTCCAGCGGTGGTTCCTGAAGCGGGAGGCCATGCAGATCGAGCTCAACAACGCACTCCAGGCGGCACGCGGCCTCGCCGGCCCGTCCCGGCACGCCACAGCGGTCTGCACCCGGCTGACCGTCGTGTCGCGGAAGTTGCAGACCTACCAGCGCATCCCGGTGGCCGCGCTCGAGGGTCCGGTGACCGCGGGCATCGAGCAGTTCCACCGGGCCGGGCGGTCTTGCCTCACCGGTGACTACGCCGCCATGCGGCGGCTCATCGACGAGGGCACCACCGAACGCGCCGACGCTCTGCACCACCTCGACGAGATGTTGCACGGGGAGGAACGATGAAGAAGCCACTCCTCGTGCTCGCCACGTCCGCACTGGGACTCGCCCTGCTCACCGCCCCGGTGCACGCGACGACCACGACGATCACCGCGTCCGCCGACGCGCACGTGCAGGCGGACCAGCCGGGCACGAACTACGGCACCGCGATCGGGTTGCGAGTCGACGGATCGCCCGTCTCCACCGCCTACCTCAGGTTCGACGTGACCGGCCTGAGCGCACCACCGTTCAACGTGAAGCTGCGCGTGTTCGTGAACACCAGTGGCAGCACGGGCGTCACGCTGTCCGCTGTGGACGGTGTGTGGACCGAGAGCGGTCTCACCTACTCGAACGCGCCCGCGGTCGGCGCAGCACTGGGCGCGTCCGGTGCACTCACTGCAGGCACCTGGGTGTCCTACGACGTGACGACACGGGTGAGTGCCAACGGCTCGTATTCGTTCGCCCTCACCACGACGAGCAGCTCGTCGCGCACGTTCGACAGCCGGGAGAGCGTCAACCCGCCGCAGCTCGTCGTGGAGGACACCGCTCCCCCACCCGCGCCAGGACCGGCGGACGCGTACGTGCAGGCGGACCAGCCGAGCTCCAACTTCGGCACCGCGACCATCCTCCGGGTCGACGCGTCACCAGCCACGAGCGCCTACCTGAGGTTCGACGTCACCGGGCTGAGCGTGCCTCCGTTCAAGGCGACGCTGCGGGTGTTCAACCGCACCTCCGGCACCACCGGCCTCGACCTGTACTTCGTTCCCGACACCAGCTGGCACGAAACCGGGATCACGTACGCGAACGCGCCACCGACCGGCAACTGGCTCGCGTCATCCGGCTCGCTCGCGGCGGACACCTGGGTGTCATTCGACGTCACGACCGCGGTGCGCGCCAACGGGAAGCACTCGTTCGCCATCACGACCACGAGCACGTCCTCACGGACCATCGACAGCCGTGAGGGCTCGAACGAGCCCGAGCTGGTGTTCGAGGACGCGCCCCCGCCTCCCCCGCCGGGCACACCGGTCGTGATGGTCGCCGGTGACGCCGCCTGCGCTCCCGACGACCCCAACTACAACGGCGGCCTCGGAACCTCGACCAAGTGCCGCATGAAGGCGGTGTCCGACGTTGCCCTGGCCGCGTCGCCCACCGCGGTGTTCATGGTCGGCGACGCCCAGTACAACGGCGGCCAGCTGGCCAACTTCCAGGCGAGCTACGACCCGACGTGGGGAAGGATGAAGTCCATCACCCGGCCGGTCATCGGCAACCACGAGTACGGCACCACCGGCGCGGGCGGCTACTTCACCTACTTCGGCGACGCCGCGACACCACGGCAGCCGGGATGCGTGAGGAACTGCGAAGGCTGGTACAGCTTCGACATCGGCACGTGGCACGTGGTCGTGCTGAACTCCGAGTGTGCGCGCATCAGCGGTGGCACCGGGTGCGCACTCGGGTCACCGCAACAACAGTGGCTCACCGCTGATCTCGCGGCGCACCCCGCGGCCTGCACCGCCGCGCTCCTGCACAAGCCCCGGTGGAGCTCGAACAGCTTCGGCTCCGCGGACACCGCACCGCTCATCGACACGATGTACGCGGCGGGCGTCGACCTCCTGCTCGCCGGGCACGCACACAGCTACGAGCGCTTCGCAGCGCAGACCCCGTCCGGCGCGCTGGACAACGCCACCGGCATCCAGGAGTTCGTCGTCGGCACGGGCGGGTCCTTCTTCACGGGATTCGCCGCCGCCTTGCCGAACAGCTTGGTGCGCAAGGCGAACGTCTTCGGCGCGCTGAAGCTCACGCTGCGCCCGACCGGCTACGACTGGGAGTTCGCCGCCGATCCACTCACTCCGTTCGCCGACTCCGGAGCCGCCACCTGCCACTGAACACCACACAGCCGAGCCCGTCCCAGGGTCATTTCGTCACCTGATCGGACACGAGTCTGCCTCGTTCCAGTGTCAGCACCCCGGTGCAGATCCGCTCGACCTCGGGCAACGCGTGCGCGGTCAGCACGACCGTGATGCCACGCGCCTCGGCGATCGTGCGGACAACGGTGAGGAGGTCCAGCTGACCGTGCGGATCCAGCCCGATCATAGGTTCGTCGAGCAGCACCACCGCCGGGTTGTTCACCAGCGCGCGGGCCAGGCCGAGACGCTGCCGCATGCCTCGGCTGTACGTGGCGACGCGCATGCCGCCGCGGTCGTTCAACCCGACCTGGGCGAGCAGCCGAGCCGCGCGTTCGCGTGCATCGCCGCGGGAAACACCGAAGAGCCGAGCGTGGTAGGTCAGGAACTCCAATCCCGTTTGGTGGCCGGGATATCCGGCATCCTCGGGCAGCACACCGATCAGCTTGCGGATCTCGCCGGGCCTGGTGCCCGGCACGCCCGCGACGGAGAACCGGCCACCGGTCGGCGTGACCACAGTGGACAGCATGCGCAAGATCGTCGTCTTGCCGGCGCCGTTGGGGCCGAGCAGGCCGAGCACCTCGCCCTTGCGCGCGGTGAGACTGACGCCGTCCACGGCCCAAGTGGAGCCGTAGCACTTGGACAGGTCGCGCGCCTCCACGGCGACCTCGCCGGCCACCCGGTCGGCGCGGGTGAAAGCCCAGATCTCGTGTGGCAGCCGGGTCCGCGCTGGCGATCGAGCGACCGGCGCGTCGAGGGCAGGGTCGGCGCACAGAATCGCGCGTTGCAGGTCGCTCAGCCGCGACTCGGGTTCGAGCGCCTGCTCGTCGGCGAGCCGGGCACGAGCGGCGCGGTACGCGGCGAGCGCGTCGGTAACCCGGCCGCACCGGTACAACGCGAGCATCAGCAGCGCCTGCAGACGTTGCCGGTGCGGATGCTGCGCCACGATGTCGGTCAGCTCGTCCACCACCGCCGCGTGCCTGCCCAGCCGCAGTTCGGCGTCGAGGCACTCCTCCAGCGCGGCCAGCCGCGCCTCCTCGAGCCCCTGACACAACACAGCGGCGGCATCGGGAGTCGTCACGTCGGCCAGCGCCGGACCGTGCCACATCGACAGCGCGTGCCGCAGCAACGACACCTTCACCGCGTCATCGGTCTCCTGCCGGGCACCCGTGACCACCGCGCGGAACCGGTGCACGTCGATCGACAGCGGGTTGACCTTCAGCATGTAGGCCGAGCCACGCGTGACGATGTCCGCGTCGTTCTGGCCGGACCGCGCTTCCGCGATCGCCCGGCGCAGCCGTGAGACCCGGACGTGGATCGCGTGCTGCGCGGTGCGCGGCGGCTGCGCTGGCCACGTCAGGTCGACGAGCCGCCCCACGGGCACGAACTGGTTCGCGTGCAACGCCAGTATCGCGAACGCGAAGCGTTGTTTGCACGGACCGAGATCAAGCTGCAGCTTTTGTTCCCATGCCTCCACGGCGCCTAGTAGTTGACACTCCATGGCGGCGCCCCTCCTGGTTATCCCCCTTGTCCATTAATCGGTCGAACCGCACCTTTTGTTTCGCTCCATCGACGTGAGTCACTGCCTGTGCGCACACCATCGCTGCTGACTGAAGGCCTTTCGGCCCTATTTCGGGCTGCACTCTCATCGATCTCCATTCTCCCCTTTTAAGGCAGCAGAAACCAATGGCGCCCGCGGCTTCCACAGCCACGGGCGCCATCGGGTCACTCCAGCGTCAATCCTTCTTCTTGAAGCCCAGCTCGGCAAAAGACCATCTCGTGACCAGAGCCGAACTGACACCCACGCTCATCAGGAGCAGGACGAACGGCGACGAGTTCAACAGGTTGTCCGCCACCGCGCCCAGGGTGACGAGGCCAACGATGATGGCGAGTCGGGCGGGCCTGGTGAGGACGCCGCTCACGACGCCGCGAACTCGATCTCTGAAGGCGGGCTGTTCCATCAGTACCGCCGGAACCTTGAGAGCACGTGCGCCCACGCCCGCGTGTGGTGAGACAACTTCCTCCTCATGAACGGAACCACTCTGGCCATGGTCAGCGTGACCTGTGTGGACTGCTTGATGCCGTGCCAGCCGTTGTTGAGGAGCTTCGCCGAGGTCTGTGCGCCCGCCCAGATTCGCCCGAAGCCGCCGAGAACGCCGCCGGTGATGCCGGACATGACGAACCCCCTCCGCGACCAGCTCGACGTTCCGGCGTTCTGCACCGCGTACGCCGCCATACCGCCGACTACTCCGACGGCGATGCCGCACACGATCGTAAGGCCACAGGCACCTGCTGCCACTGCGGCACCGACAGGTGCGTGGTCGAGCCGGCTGCCGTGGCGACGCCAGATCGGGACGGGGCCGCCGCTCCCCGCCCCGATCGGCTTCAGGTGAGGCCGTTACGCGTACGCCTCGAACTCGTAGACGCGAGCAACATTCCCGCCGGACTGCGCACCCGTGACCACCGTGAGGCGGACGTGCCTGGCGCTGTTGTTGATCGCGTGTTCGGAGGTACCGCTGGTGTTGCCGCGGACCGTCGCCACCGTTGCCCAGGTGGTGCCGTCGGCCGACACGGCCAGGTCGAAGTCCCTGGTGTTGAAGGTTGCGGACTCACCGCCGGCACTCGCGTGCTTGACGACCAGTTTCTTCAGCGCGTGGCTGGAGCCGAGGTCGACCTGCAGCGTCTTCGTTGCGGCGACCGAGCACCACTTGTCGGTGTTGCCACCGGAGACGCTGCCGTTCACGGCCTTCGCGGGGCCCTCGTTGGCGTTGCAAGCGGCCGAGCCGGTGGCGGGCTTGTTCAGTGCGAGATTGTTGCCGGGCGGGGGGCCACCGTCAGGGCCGGCGATGCTGTTGATCCACGTGTTCACGCTGCCCTGGAGCTCGGCGTAGAAGAAGCGCCCGGTGCCGCAGACACCCGGACCGCCGGACGTGTCACCGCCTAGCCGCCAGTTGCCGGGCGTGCCAACCAGGAGCGGACCGCCGGAGTCGCCGTAGCAGGCGCTCTTGCCGTCCTTGTTGTCCAGGCAGATCTCCCACTGTCCGGTGCCGCACGCGCTGTCGGGCAGCACGGGAACCTCTACCTGCTTCAGGTTGACGGGTGCGCCACCGCAGCTGGGCGTGCACGTCGTGGCGCCCCAGCCGAGCAGCCGCACGTTCGAGCCGGGTGCGACGACCGGTGCGATGGAGATCGGCTGTTGGGTCACCGGCGCGGTCAGTTCGACGAGTGAGGTGTCCGCGTTGCTGTGGTTCACCCAGCGCCTGACCCTGGCCACCGTGCCGCCGGAGTTGCGGTTGTTGCTGCCGATCCGGATCTGCACACCGCTCGGCTCTTCGCCTGCCATGCAGTGCTCGGCCGTCAGCACCCAGGTGGGCCGGATCAGGGCCCCGCCGCAGAAGTGGCCGCCGGAGTTGCCCTGCATGGAGGCCATGAAGCTGTAGTTCTCGGTGGCGTCGACGCCACCGATGATGTTCGGGGTCAGCGGATCGGGTTGTTCCTGTGCCGTCGCTGACGTGACCGCCGATCCCGCCAGGGTCAGGGCGGCGATCGCCGCCAGCAGGCCCTTGACCAGTCCTCGCATGGGAGCCTCGCGTTCGATGGGTCGAAGGAGAATTCCCTGAAGGGTCCAACGGCCGAAATCACCGGATCTAAGTCCGAAAGTTCGGTGCTGCGGATGGGCTAACCGCCCGCGCCGCTTCTGAATACGATGTGTCGCCCGCGTTGATGGTCTGGACCTCTTGTCGTGCGCCGCCGTAGGGTGGGCCGGCGAGGAGCTTGATGACCGGACCATTTCATCTCGTGTTGCGCACGGCGATCCGCGAGCGCGGGCTGCCGCTCGACCGGCTGCGGTCGCGACTGGCCGAGCGCGGCATCCGCGTCGGGCTCGCCAGCCTCAGCGACTGGCAGCACGGCCGGGCGTGGCCGCGGCGGCCGAACTCGTTGCGCGCCATCGCCGTGCTGGAAGAGATCCTCGATCTGCCTCGCCACGCGCTGACCGGCCTGCTCGCCACTCACCACCTGACTCCGTTCCGGCCGCAGCAGGGCGTGGACGAGTACCACGGCCCGATGAGCGAACTGCTCGACGCGCTGCCCGGTTCGCGGGACTGGGCGCTGGAGGTGATCACCTCCGAACACGTCGCGCACGTTGACGCGCACCGCGGCCGGTCGCGCATCACGGCGCGGCGCCTTGCTCGTGCTCGCCGCGACGACGTCGACAGAGTGGTGCTGCGTTACTTCGGCGCACCGGGTTGTGCGATCGATCGTGTTCGTGTCGTGCCGGTGCGCAACTGTGCGGTCGGGCGGCTGCTGCGCCACCCCGAAGGTCGGGTGCTGGCCGCTGAACTGCTTTTCGGCCAACGACTTCAGGCGGGCGACACGTGGGTGTGGGAGTACGAACTGCACGACCACACCGCTTCGAAGGCCGGAAACGACTTCGCGCACGCCTTCCGCCGGCCCGAGGGCACCTGCCTGTTGGAGGTGCGGTTTCACCCGGACGCGCTGCCGTCGCGGGTGCACGATTACTTCCGCGCCGATCTCTACGTTGACAAACACAGGCTGCACGACCTGTCCCTGAACGCCCACCACGCGGTACACGTGACGACGATCGGGATGACGTCCGGCGTGATCGGCATCGGTTGGGAATGGCCGGACTGACCGTGGATGAGGCCAGAAGCCCGGCCGGGCTTCTGGCCTCATCCAGCCTCAGTGCTACGAGGCGAGCGGGATGTCACCTCCGACGCCCCACTGGGTGGTGAACTGGCCGCGGACGTACCAGTTGCCTTCCCACGGCCGCCACACGGCGAGATCGGTCACGCCGTCGCCGTTGAAGTCGCCGGGAACCGGGATGTCCCCGCCGACGCCCCACTGCGTGGTGCTGATGCCACGCACGTACCAGTTGCCCTCAGAAGGACGCCACACAGCCAGATCCGCGATGCCATCGCCGTTGTAGTCGCCCACAACAGGGATATCGCCGCCAACGCCCCACTGGGTCGTGCTGATCCCACGCACGTACCAGTTACCTTCGGAAGGCCGCCACACAGCCAGATCCGTGATGCCATCGCCGTTGTAGTCAGCCGCAACGGGGATGTCACCGCCAACACCCCACTGAGTCGTGCTGATCCCACGCACGTACCAGTTGCCTTCAGAAGGACGCCACACAGCGAAGTCCGTTACGCCATCACCGTTGTAGTCACCCGGAACCGGGATGTCGCCACCGACGCCCCACTGGACTGTGCCGATGCCTCGCACATACCAGTTGCCTTCAGAAGGACGCCACACGGCGAAATCGGTCACGCCGTCGCCGTTGTAGTCACCCGGAACCGGGATGTCGGCGCCGATTCCCCACTGCGTGGTGCTGATCCCGCGCACGTACCAGTTGCCCTCCCACGGCCGCCAGACCGTCAGGTCCGTCGTCCCGTCACCGTTGTAGTCGCCTTCCGGACCCCACTGGGTGAACAGCGAGTACAGCAGCCGGTTCGGCGATCCCGCGCCGGGACCGCCGACCACGCCGGCCGTCGCGTTGCGGACGATGGCGTCGTGCACTCGCTGGGCAGGGGCCGCCGGATGCCGTTGGAGGTACAGCGCCGCCACGCCGGCCACGTGCGGGGTGGCCATCGAGGTGCCGCTGATCGAGCTGGTCGCCGTGTCACTGGTGTTCCACGACGACGTGATGCCGACGCCCGGCGCGAACAGGTCGGTGCAGGTACCGAAGTTCGAGAACGACGCCCTGGCGTCGTTGATCGCCGTGGCATTCACTGTCAGGGCCTGCGCGACCCTGGCAGGCGAGGTCTGGCAGGCGTCGGTGTTGGAGTTGCCCGACGCCACGGCGTAGGTGATGCCCGAGGCGATCGAGTTGCGGATCGCGGTGTCCAGCGGGTCGAACGCGCCACCGCCCAGGCTCATGTTCGCCACCGCCGGCCTGACCGCGTTGGCGGTCACCCAGTCCACTCCGCTGATCACGCCGGCGAAGCTGCCGCTGCCGCCGCAGTTCAGCACCTTGACGGCGACGAGCCGCACCGCCTTGGCCACGCCGTATTCCTGGCCGCCGATCGTGCCTGCCACGTGCGTGCCGTGGCCGTTGCAGTCGGTGTCGTTGCCGTCCCCTGTGGTGTTGGTGCCCCAGCTCGCGCGTCCGCCGAAGGTCGTGTGGGATACGCGGATGCCCGTGTCGATCACGTAGGCGCGGACGCCTGCTGCGGTCGGCCCGTAGTTGTAGCGCTGGTCCAGCGGCAGGTTGCGCTGGTCGATCCGGTCCAGTCCCCACGACGGCGGGTTGACCTGAACGGAGTCAGCCTTGACCACCGCGTCCTGGTACACCGCCGCCACGCGCGGATCACGGGCCAGTGCCTTGGCGTTCGCCGCCTTGGCGTTGACCGCGAACCCCTGCAGCGCGTGCTGCCAGCTCGCGGTCACCGTCCCGTTGTACTGCTTGGCCAGCGAGCCCGCGCTCGCCGCCGCCACGCCGTTGCGGAGCACGACCACGTACTGGTCCGCGATCGCCTTCCCCGCCGGTGCGGCGATGACGACCCCTTCTGCCGCCGAGGCCGTTGCCACGCCCGTCGACAACCCGGTCGCGGCCACCACGATCCCTACAAGCGCACGCCGTATGACGTGTCTGCCCGAGGTTTTCACAAACGCCCCTCTCATCCGAGACAAGCCTTGTGCAGGCGCACGGTGCGCCCGCCAAGGACGTCGTCGCAGCAGAGGTTTCGTAACCGGAAAACGTGGGTATCGGCCCAAATGACTCCGTCGGGAGCACCGGGCTACGCGAGGTGCCGCCCGTACCGGCGCAGACAGCTGGCAGCGATCTGGGCTACGCGGCGATCGTCTTCAGGTAGGTAGGCCGCAACATCGGCACGAACGCCTGCCGGTAGACCCACGCCAGGTAGATCTCGATCACCGCGAGCACCACGGCCATCCCCGCGCCACTGGGCTCCAGCAGCACGTGGAACCCGAAGATCCCGACCACCAACGGCGCCAGCAGTGCCAGTGCGAGCGGCGCGAACCTGTTGACCAGCAACATGATCCCGGCCACCAGCTCGACGACCTTGGTGACGGGCATGATGAACCCGCTTTCGCCGAGCGCGGTGGCGAACGCCACCGCCTCGGCCGACATGCCGTCGGTGGACTGGGATCCGATCCCGAACAGCCCGGTGAAACCGGAGAACGTGAACAGCGCACCGAACAGCACGCGCACGACAACGTTGATGTATTTGATCGTCTTCGTCATGCGGACAAGCTTCGAACCTCTAGTTTGCAGGAGGTAAAGCCCGTTCGCTCAACGCTGAACGAACCTGCCGCGACCCTGCGACGTGCTATCCGCGACGACGATCTCTGTATTGGCGTCGTATAGAAGTTCGGTCGTGCCGGCCACGACGATCGTCGCCTTCCGCCACGGCTGTTCGCGGAGCATGAACGGCAGGTCCTCCGCCAGCCATGCAGCGACGTGCCGTCGTTGGGCGGCGGAGTCACCGCCAGCACGTTCTCGGCCATCAGGTCTCCCCAGTCGAAGTACGCGTGGTTCCAGGCGATGTCGTCGGTGTGCACGACCTCCGACCTGTGCCCGGCCACTTCCGTCCCGGACCTGGTTCGCCTTCACTTCGCAAAACACCTCAGCCATGAGCAGGAGGAGCACATGAAGGCGTCGTTACGCGCCACCGGCGCACCTGCACTGCCCAGCTTCGACGATGCGCTCACCAGCCGCACCTCGCACGCGCGCGCCGTTGCTGCGGCCAACCGGTTCGACGTCTTCCTCGTGTACAACACCAGCGACCTTGCGGAAGTGCTCGAGATCAGCGGTGCACTGCGCCTGCGCGGTATCCGGCCGTGGATCGACGTGGAGCAGGTCAGGCCCGGCACGTGGGTGCAGGACGCGATCCAGGCGGCCGTTCGGGCGAGCCGGGCCGCCGCGGTGTTCCTCGGTCCTCGTGGCGCCGGGCGGTGGCAGCGGCTGGAGATCCTCGCGTTCGTCGAACGGTGCACGGTCGAAGAGATTCCCGTGGTACCCGTGCTTTTGCCGGGTGTGCCGGAGGTGCCGTCCGAACTGGTGTTGCTCCGCCAGCTCAACCACGTCCGGTTCAGGAAGTCGGTTCACGAGCCGGATTCACTGGATCGCCTGTGCTGGGGCATCACCGGCGACCGGGAGGTTCCTGCGCGAACTGCGCCCGTTCACTGGTCTCGAGGCTAGGGCCCTGGCGGTTGGTGCGTCTCAGCATGGAACGGTGGACATTCTCGTGCTGGGACCACTGAACGTGTTGCGTGACGGTGCACCGGTGTACGTCCGAACCGGACGCAAACCCCGGCTCGTTCTCGCGATCCTCGCGTCGCGCGCGCCTCATGCCGCCTCGGCCGACGCCCTGGTCGAGGCGGTGTGGGGTGCGCGGCCGCCGCGGTCGGCTCGGCGGAATCTGCAGCAGTACGTGCAGCAGCTTCGGGCCGCGCTTGGCGCTGATGTGCTTGTGCGCCAAGGTGATGGGTATGCGGTTGTGGCCGATGTCGTGGACGCCGTGCGGTTCCGGCGGCTGACGGCGGAAGGTGATGCGGCACTGGCCGTCGGCGACGTTGCGGGGGCCGGGCGTGTGCTTGGTGCCGCGCTCGGCCTCTGGCGTGGGGCGGCGTTCGACGGTTTTCTCGATTGTCCGGCGTTGGCGTATGCGGCTACCGACCTCGAGCAGGTGCGGCTGTGTGCGGCCGAGTGGTCGGCTGACGCCGGGTTGCTGTTGGGCCGGCATGTTGCGCTGGTGCCTGAGCTGGCTCCGTTGGTGCGGCAGCATCCGTATCGGGAAGGGTTGCGTGCCAAGCTCATGCTCGCGTTGTATCGCAGCGGGTGCCGGGCCGAGGCGCTGGCGATCTACCGGCACGGTCGTGCGCTGTTGCGTGCCGAGCTCGGCATCGAGCCCGGCCCCGAGTTGCAACGGCTCCATCAGGGGATCTTGCGCGGTGACGAAGCACTAGCAGCGTTGTCCTGACGGGTGAACAGCGTCGTCCAGTCCGCGACGAGGCTGGGATCTTCGTCCAGTACTTCCTGCTGCATAACGGAAAGTCGTGCGTACGCGGTCGTGAGGTAGGCGGTCTCGTGCTTGCAGCGGACGTCCGCGTTCGTGGCCGGGTGAGTGCGGATGTCGGTGTCTTTCGGGAGGTCGTCCAGCAGGCGCAGCGGATCCGGCCAGTCGAAGCCCGCCTGCCGCATGCACTGGTGCCAGCGCGAGTTCAGTTCGGTGAAGCCGTGGTCCTGGTCGAGCCGTTTCAGGGCGTCCTCTTCGGCCTCGAACAGCAGGATTCGCAGCTGGATCCACCGCACGCGGCCGTCGCCGAGCAGGTGTCGTTCGGCGTCGGCGACGCACCCGTTCGCTGGGCGGCTCACGGTGATGCGCTTGCCTTTGGCGGCGACGCGGTCGTTCGGTGCGCCGTAGAGGGCGCGCATGTACGCGTCGGTTGCCCGCTCTGGATCTTCGGCGAACCCGGTCTCCGGTGGCGCGTCCACCGACTCCAGGCCGAACGGGGCCGGGCGGTCCTCCGTGCCCGTTTGCTGCGTCACCGTGTAGGCGAAGCCGAGCCTGGCCATGCAGTCCGCCACCAAACCGTTGTGCGCGGCGGAGATCCGCTCGACTGCGGCGGACGTGCGGTAGACCATCGAGTAGATCGGCGGCTCCGTTGCCGGTGCCGGTAGGGCCTGGGGTGCTGCGGCGACGAGGGTCGAGGCGACGGCGAACGCGACGGCCGCCCGCACCGCGAACCCCGGCAGCTTGTGGCCGCCGGGGCGTGCGGGCTTGTCGTTCAGAAGCATCGGACCGACGTGCGCGGGCGCAGCCGCAGCGAGCTGATCTCGTCGCGCTGGCCGTAGCCGTTGCCGTCGATGTTGTCGTCGGTCAGCTGGTCGTAGTTCACCGAGCTGCCGGGGTTGACGCAGAAGACCAGCCCGCCGCCGTAGCCGATGTTGTAGTAGTAGTGGCTCTCGTAGTTGCCCGTGCTGGAGTTGCTGGCAGACCACACGTTGTCGTTCACGACGGAGCCGTCCGAGAACGTGTCGTTCGTGAAGTCGTTGTCGCTGTTGAAGTAGGGGCGCGATGCACTGCCGAGGCCGGTGATGAACACGCAGTGGTTCCCGGCGCTGCAGTACGGCCCTGCGGCGCTGACGGTCCCGGCGGCCGTCTTGTCCTTGTCCGCCGCGGGCGCCGCGGTTGCCGGCGCGGCCAGCAGCGCGAGGCCGAGCGCCGGAGCGGCCAGTGCGATCGCGGCTCTCCTGATGTTCATGGTTCCTCCGTGAGGTCGACTTGATGTCGTTGCGACCGTAGGAACCTCGTGCATCGGCTTGGTACAACGCGGACCGTGACGCGTCGGTCTCACCGTGCGGTGAGCATGGCGGTCGCCAGTTCGACGCGGGACCGGTGGCCGGCGCGCTGGAACAACCGGGTGAGCCGGCTTTCGACACTCTTCTCGGACGCGCCCAGCACTCTGGCGAGCTCGCGGTTGGTCAGGCCCTCCGTGACGAGGGTAGTGAGCAGAAGTTCGTTCTCCGCCACGGTGGTTGCGCGGCCGGGCACCGACAGGTCCCGTTCGCGCATCAGGTGGCGCAGCCGGGCTCGCGGCAGCAGGGCGTCGAGGTCGCCGTAGAGGTCGTATGCCTCACGGAGAAGCCGTACGTTGCCGCGGCCGTGGACTGCCAGCAACTCCAGTGTTTCCGCGATCTCCCACGGTCGGCCGCGGTGCCGGACGAGCCGGATCACCTCCTCGCCGGCGTCCCGGTGGACGATCGCCTGGGCGAGCAGGTGGTTGCGGTGGGCGCGACCGGTGCCGACCGTGCGGGCGATCCGGTCGAGCCTGCCCGCGATCTCCTGCGCACGGTCAGGACGCAGCACGAGCAGCCGCAACCACAGTTCGTCGGTGCCGAACACCAGTCCCTGCTGTTCGGCAGCGGCCAATCCCCGGTTCAGCAACGACAGCGCCTCGCGGCCGTCGAACAACAGGGCCAGATCGGCTTCCACCAGGTCCATCACGTGCGGGAGGCAGTACGGGGCCTCTTGGTCGATCACGGCGCGGGCGCGGGCGAGTTGGGCGCGCGCAAGGTGGATCGTCGCGAGCTTCTGGCACAGAACGGTGTGGGGCAACACTTGTCCGACGGTGGCCCTGGTGGTCAACGCCAGTCGGCCGTACACGAGGACCATGTCCCATCGGTCCTCCTGCACGGCCACAAGCGCTTTCTCAACGGTGGAAGGTTGAGCGCAGTCCGTCTCACCGAGGGCCAGCAGAGTCTGGTTGATCGCGGACTGCAGCGCAATCCTGTTGCGCGGCTGGTGAAACAACGGCAGCAGTCCCGGATCGGCGGCGATCCGGTGGAAGTCGGCCAGCCGCCCGAGCAGAACCCCTGCCTGCATGCCGCACAACTCGCCGAACGTGGCCGTGGCCGCGTCGGCGGAGGACCACGTGGCACGGGTGTTGTGCAGCAGGTGGAACGCCTTCTCCCACTGCGCGGTCAGGCACAGGGCCACGGCCTGGCCGACGATGGCGCGGGCCGGTCCGCCGGGCAGCGAGCCGTGTTCGGCGATCTCGTGCAACGCGGCGCGGTCGCCGGAAGCAGCGAGCCCCACGAGGCGGATGACCTGGATCTCCGTGACCGCGGTGATCGGCAGGTCGTCGATGTGCTCGCGCAACACGAGATCGGCGCTGGTGAGCGCGGCGGTGTGGTCCAGGTGGAGGCCGCAGACCACCACGTGCAGGAACAGTGCCTGGGCGCGCTGGCGGGGAGCTGTGAGCCGTTGCGCCGCAGCCCATAGCCACCGTCGTGCGTGGTGGTGGTCGAGTGTCAGCACGCGCGATCCGGCTTCGAGGAGTTCACGGCCCGCGTACTCGGCGTCGATCGAACCGGCCGCGTCCATCAGGCGCTCTGGCAGGTAGGCGGGGTCGGGGCAGGTCGCTGTGCCGTTCCGCAGCGCTGCGACGGCCAGCCGCGACAGCTCCTGACGTTCCCACGGGCCCAACCCTTGCCTCAGGCAGGACGCGAGCAGCGGCGCCCGGAAGCGCCACGTCTGCCCGGTGCGCGTGAGGTGGGGCCCCAGCCGGTCGAACGCCGCGCGGAGCTCGTCGGACGGCAATCCCGTCGCCTCCGCCACGAGGGCCTCTGCCGCTGCCCCCAGCGGATGCAGCACCGCTAGAGCCTTGAGCACGGTCCAGTCAGGTTCGTGGTGCCACCGCAGTCGTTGCAGCACTGGATGCGTCACCGGCGCAGCAGGCGAGCAAGCGGGGATCAGGTGTGCGGTGCGGTCGACGATCCGCAGCGAACCGCCGGCGCGGTGGCCGTCCAGCGCCAGGCGCAGCACCGCGGGATTGCCGCGGCTGCCGCGGTACAGGGTCTCCAGCAGCGCGGGTACCGGTGTGGCCTGGAGCAGGTCGGTGAGCACCCGTTCGGCGTCGGCGTGCCGCAGAGGCCGCAGCCTGACCACTTCGCGGGGCACGTGGGTCAGCGCGGCGTGGTCTGGCCGGACCGGGGTGCGGTAGGTGCCCACCGCCGTCACGGGCAACCGGGCGAGCGCGCACAACGTCTCCCTGTCCGCGCGGTCGAGGTCGTCGAGCAACAGGACCGCCGAAGGGGCCAGTGCGAGCTGTGCCGTCACGCGTTCGCGCAAGCCGAAGTCCTTGCGCAACACCGGGATGTGAATCGTGCTGACCGCCTTCTCGAGCGCGTCCCGCACGTGAGCCAGCACGGTGCTGCGCCCGGCGCCCGCAGGCCCGGAGATCAGCGTCAGACCGGGCTTGCCGGACAGGACCGACCGCACCACACGGTCGATGAGCTCGCTCATCAGGACACCGCCGGCAGTCTGCCGTCGAGACTGGCCACCGCCAGCTCGACGCGCGAGCGGCAACCCGTCCGCGCGAACAACCGGGTCAGGTGGTTCTCCACGGTCTTCTTGCTGACGCGATGCGCGGTGGCGATCTGCCGGTTGGTCAGACCTGCCCTGATCTGCTCGACGAGGCGCAGTTCGTAGTCGGACAACGAAGTGGGCTCGGCCTGCCGGAACTCGCCGCGGATCGCCGCGACGTACAGCCGCGCCAGGTGGTGGGCGGGGTTCGTGCCGTCGCCGAGCAGCTCCAGTTGCCGGGCGGCCTGCAGCGCCGCCGGCCAGTCGGCGGCGGCGAACGCACGCACGACGCGCTGGTATTGGCGCAGCAGACCGGTTTCGGCGCTGCGGTAGCGCGGCCCGAGCACTGTTTCCAAAACCGACGCGAGATCAGCTGCCGTGCCCGCCTCGACGAGATCGTCCAGCCGTCCGGCACGCGCGCCGCGCAGCGCTTGGTACACCGCGTTGAGTTCCGCCGTGGACATCAGCCGTTCGGCGTCGTCGTCGCGTGGCGGCACCGGGGTCCAGGACGGGCGCCGTCCCAGCCACCACGCCGCCAGCCTGCACGGCGGCTCCTCGGCGAGGGCGGGCGCGGGGGCGCCGCCGTCCAGCTCGGCGAGCATCGCGACCACGGCCAGGTCCCACCGCGCGGCGGGATCCGTGAGGGCGTTCGGTTCGGCGAGCACCTCGTCCAGCAGGTGGTGCTGGCCGGTCCGCAGGGCCGGTCGCAACGGGCATGCGTCCGCCCCGAGCCGCCTGGCCGCGGCGGACCACCGCGCTGCCCGTTCGGGGTCACGGTGCTCGGCCTCGGCCGCGTGGTCGGCCAGCCAGCCAGCGAGATCGACGAGTCGGGGTCCGGCCGCGGCCGCCTGGTCCGCCAGCCCGCCAGCGAAATCGACGAGTCGGGGGCCGGCCGCGGTGACCTGGTCGGCGAGCTGCGGTCCAGCCGCGATGACGTGGTCGGCGAGCTGCGATCCAGCCGCGGCGACGTGGTCAGCAAGCGCGGCCTGCTCGATCGGCAGCCCGCGGTGCCAACGATCCAGCAGGTGCCGGGCGAACCGCAGGTGGATCTCCCGCACCGCGTGCGGCCCCGCCTGGTCCACGGCAGTCGCCGCCAGCGCGGGACAGCAGCACCGCAACCGGCCGTCACCGTCCACGACGAGAATCCCGCACATCACCAACGCATCAGCGCAACGCCCTGCGGCGTCCGGATCCTCGGCTGCGAGCACCGGCAGGTCGGACAGGCTCACGCCCCCGAGAACCGCGGCCGCCTCCAGAACCGTGCGAGCGTGGCCGCCCAAACCAGTCGCGTGTCGCACCGTCACGTGGTCCGCGGGCAACCCGATCGGCTCGGCGGGGTCCGCCAGGCAGAACCGGTCGTGCACCCGCACCAGGCGAGCGGTCGCGATCAGGTGCTCCGCCACGGAAAGCAGCGTGCCCGGGTTGCCGAACCAGGAGCCGAGCGCCGTCCGCAGGGCGTCCACCGCGGCGTCATCCAGCGCCGCGCGGTCGTGCAGGACCGCGACGGCGCTCTCCTCGTCCAGGGACGGCAAGTCCACCACCTCATCGGCGATGTCCAGCAGTTCGACGTCTCCGGGCCCACCCGCGGCCACTACCAGGCAGCCGGGCCGCACGCGGGCCAGCAGGTCCTCCGCCGTCGCCGCCGGCTCGTCCGCCACGAGCACCGCGGGCGGCACGACGTGGATCGAGGGCCTGCCCAACGGAGCCGGAACCGCCCTCAGCCCTGTGGCCCGCCAGGAGGTCACGGCGGCCCCCAGCACCGCCGAGCGCCCGCTGCCTGGCAGGCCTCGCACCAGGACCAGCCGTCCTCGCCGTCCCGCACGCGGTGCCAGCCCGAGCAGGGCGGCGAGCTGAGTCTGTCTGCCGCGCAACCGCATTCTCGTCCCCCGATCGACATTGACCGTCCTGAGTGGACACCACAGTCGCGGCTGCGGGCCGGGAAGACACCGACCACCTGACGACATCGCCGCCGCAAGTGCTCTGAACTGCGAATACGTGCGTCTCAACAGCGACCTGCGGAGGGCGGCCTGCGGAGTCGCGTCTCACCCCAGGTGAGCCTCAGCTGGGCGGTGCCACAGCGACGACGTAAGTTGCTGGGTATGGATCTCGGAGCCGCACCGGACGCGTGGGTCGGTCGCGAGCCGGAGCTCGCGGTGCTGCGGCAGGCCGTCGAACGGCTCAGCCTCGGGGTCGGGTCCGCGGTGTGGGTCGAGGGCGAGCCGGGAATCGGCAAGTCGGCGTTGGTCCGCAAGGCGGTGGACGAGGCGAAGGCGGCCGGGTGCGAGGTGCTCGTCGGCGCCGCGGACTCGATCTCCCAACGCTCGCCGTTGCACGTGATGCTGGATCTGCTGCAGGTGTGGCCCCGCTCCCCCGACCCGCGGCGGCACGAGATCGCCCGGCTCCTGTCCGAGCGGCGGTTCGGCCTGCTGGAGACGGCGGACGTGCCGGGAACGGACATCGAGCTGCTGGCCGGGCTGGTGGACGAGCTGTGCACCGCCGGGCCGGTGGTCCTCGCCGTCGACGATCTGCAGCACCTCGACGAGACGTCGTTCCTGCTGTGGCACCGGCTGGTCGCCGCGGTCGACCAGCTGCCGCTGCTGCTGATCACGACCGCGCGACCGGCGCCGCAGCGGCGGGAGACCGACGATCTCCGAGCCGTGTTCGAACGGCGCGGCCACCCGCTCCTCGTGCTGGAGCCGCTGGCCGAGGCCGAGGCGGCACAGTTGCTGGACGCACTCGCTGCGGAGCTGTCCGAGGACGTGCGGGGTGCGCTGCGCAGCCTCGCCGCGGGCAATCCCCTCTACCTGCGGGAACTCGCCGATGCGGCCCGCAGGGACGGAACGCTGCGCGACGGCGGTCAGCTGCCGACCTCCTTCGCGGAGGCGTTGTGGGGACGGTTGCGCGTTGTCCCGGCAGGAGCGGTGGAGGTGTTGCGCGCCGCTGCCTTGCTGGGCAGCCGGTTCGTCGTCGCCGAGCTCGTCGTGCTGACCGCACAACCGGCGGCGGACGTGGTGCTGGGCCTGCAGGAGGCGTTCGCGGCCGACATCGTCGTCGACTCCGGTGGCCAGCTGGCGTTCCGTCATCCCCTGATCCGGCAGGCGTTGTACGAGGAGATGCCGCTGGCCCTGCGCGCCGCGCGGCATCGCGAGGCCGCCCAGGCACTGGCGGAGTCGGGCAGTGGCGCGCTGCGCGTCGCCGAGCAGCTGCTGGCCTCGGACGAGCCCGGTGGCATGTGGACGCGGCGGTGGCTGGCGGAGAACGCGACCGCGCTGGCGGCACACGCGCCGGAGATCGTGGCGGAACTGCTGAGCAGGGAGGCCGATCACAGCCAGGCGGGCGGCGAGGCCGAGGTCCTGATCGCGACGCTCGCGTGGGTGTTGCTCGGGGTCGGGCGGTACGACGAGGCGGTGGCCAGAGCAAGGCAGGGGCTGGCGGTCGTCACGCTGAGCACGCGCCGCGCGGAGATGTACTTCGTGCTGGTGCGGTCGCTGTTCAGCCTGGGGCGCAACACCGAGGCGGTCGAGGCGGCCCGGCGGGCGCTGTCGCGCACCGACCTGTCGTTCGTCTGGCGGGCGCGGCTTCTGGTGCCGCTGGCGATGTACCAGCGGGCCGGCGAGGGCGACCTGGAGACCGCCGAGGCGACCGGGAAGCAGGCGCTGCACCTGGCGGAGAGCGTGCGAGACACCTTCGCGATCGCGTACGCGCTGACCGTGCTGTGGACGACCCACTCGGTCCGTCGCGACCACCAGGCGGCACTGGCCTTCGTGGATCGTTCCCTGGAGGTGCTGAGCGCCGGCCCCGAACACTCGGATCTGCTGGCGCTGGCCCAGGACGCGCGGATCTTCACGCTGCAGAACCTCGCCCGGTGGGACGACGCGGCCGCCGCGTTGCGCGAGGAACGGGACGGCGGCGGACTGCGACCGGCCGGCCTGCGTCGCGGAGTGACCGCCGCGGTGCTGCTGTACTGGCTGGGGAGTTGGGACGACGCGCTGGCCGAGTTCGACAGCGATCACTTCTGGCAGGCGAGCTGCAGCTACGCCGGCCTGCGCGAACCCGGCCCGACCCAGCTGCTGCACGGCGTCGGTGCGCTGATCGCGGCCCGCCGGGATGAACGCGACCTCGCCGCCGCTCGCATCGGGGCGGGATCCGTGGTGCCGATCAGCACCATCGGTGAGCGCGAGAACCAGGACTTCCTGATGGCGGCGTCGAGCGTCCTGTTCGAACAGGAAGGTGACGCCCAGCGCGCCATGACCGTGCTCGCGGACACCGCGCTGAACCGCCTGCCCGGGGAGATGACCCTCACCCATCAGTGGTTGCCTGATCTGGTCCGGCTGGCGCTCGACGTCGGTGATCAGGAGGTCGTGCAGGCGGCGTTGACGCAAGCCCAGGCCGAGGCCGAAGCCGAGACCGCGTCGGATTCCGGGCCTGCCCGTGCGACCGCGGCCCTGTGGCGCTGCGAGGGGCTGGCCCAGCAGGACCCGGCACCGTTGCGAGACGCGGTGGAGCACTACCGGACCGCCGGCCCGCCGGTCGAACTGGCCGGCGCGCTCGAGGATCTGGCCGCCGTGTGCGCGAGTCGCGGTGAGCAGGCCGAGGCGAAGGACGCCCTGCACGAGGCGGTCACCCGGTACGCGGACTTCGGCGCGGAGTGGGACGTCCTGCGCGCCGATCGCCGCCTCCGCGAGCTCGGCGTCCGCCGGGGCGTGCGCGGTCCACGCGAGCAGCGGGACGTCAGCGGCTGGGGTTCGCTCACCCCGACCGAGGTCCGCATCGCCGAGCTCGTCGCCGAGGGCCGGTCGACCCCCGCCATCGCCGCGAGTCTGTTCCTGTCACGGCGGACCGTGCAGACCTACATCTCGCACATCCTCGGCAAGCTCGGCGCCAGCGGCCGGGTCGACATCGCCAGGATCGTGTTCGAGAGCCGCGCCGCGAAGCCCTAGCGCTCACCGGCCCTGCGGAGCCACAGGTCGTCCCACCACAGAACCCCGTTGTTGCTGCTCAACGGGGCGTGAAGAACAACATCGTCAGTCGGACGATGTCTCCTCCGACCCCCGCGGCGAGCATTGGCGCGCTTGCCGGGGGCCGTGGGTCGCCGAGCTGAAGCCTGACGACCAACAGGAGGACAAAGTGGAGTCGAGGACGATCGACGAGAGCGGGACGACGCAGGCACAGGAGGTCGTGCGGGACATCTACGAGGCGTTGGCCGGCGGTGACTTCGCGGCTTTCCTCGGCAGGCTCGCGAACAACGTCGAGTGGACCGTCGCGGCCGGGCTCCCGCAGGGCGGTGTCTACATCGGACCGGAGGCCGTGGCCGGCCTGTTCGCCGGGTACGCCGACGTGTGGGACGACTTCCAGGTCGTCCCCGCGCAGATCTACGGCGCGCAGCACACGGTTCTGGCCCTCGGCCACTACCGCGGAACGCACCGCGTGACGCGGAAGTCGGTCGTGGCGCGGTTCGCTCACGTCTGGCACATCGAGGACGGCAAGGCCGTGCGCTTCGAAACGATCAACGACTCGCACACGATCGTCGCCGCCGGCTAGGACTCACCGGAAGCGGTGCGGGCCCGCCCGAGAACGGTGTCCTGGCGTGGGAGCCTGGCGTGGTGGCCATCACGAGTGCGCGTGTTGACGTGTCAAGTCATGAATGCGTAAGTTCGAGTGGGCAACCTGAGAAAAGGGAGTTCTGATGAACGTCGAACCGCTCACTCCGGCCAACACGACCGTCGTATTGGTCGATCACGCGGTGGGTTTCGCCAACGTCCTGCGTTCACACGACCTGTCGACGCACCTGAACAACGTCCTCGGGCTGGCCAAGACCGCGGTCGGTTTCCAAAGCGGCCTGGTGGTGACCAACGGGCTGCCCGACAAGCCTTCCGGTCCGTTGCACCAGGAGCTGCTCGAGATCATCGGCGATCACCCGGTGATCGAACGACCCGGCAGCCTCAACAGCTTCGAGGACGAGAACTTCGCCGCCGCCGTGCGTGCCACCGGGCGCAGGAAGCTGGCGATCTCCGGTGTTTCGACCGAGGGGTGCGTGCTGCAGACCGTGCTCGGCGCGTTGCGCGCGGACTACGAGGTGTACCTGGTGGTGGACGCGACGGCCAGCCTCACCCAGGAGACGCACCAGGTCGCCGTGCAGCGGATGGTGCAGGCGGGCGCGATTCCCGTCACCTGGTTCTCACTGGCCGGCGAATTCCACGCGGACCACCGCAATTCGACGGCACCGCTATTCCAGCAGTTGATGCGCGAGCACATCCCGACGATGGCGAAGGGCGTCGCGCATTTCTTCGCCGCTCAGCAGTTCGTCTGATCACGCTCGTTCAGCAGGAAAGCCCGCATGTCGCCGGGCAGGGAGTCGAGCAGGTGCGCACGCACCGCGGCCGCGTGCGCCTCGTCGGCGACGACCACCTGCGCCCGGCCCCGCTCGCTGATACCGACCAGGACCAGCCTGCCGTAACCGGCGTCGGCACGGCCGACGAGACCGCGTTCCTCCATCCGGCGCAGCTGGTGGGACAGCCGTGAGGGCGACCAGGCCAGGCCCTGTTCCAGCTCCTGGCGGGACAGCGTGCCGCCGGCCTCCTCTAGCCTCTTCAGCACCTCGTAGTCGGGCTGGGATAGCCCGGTGGTGCCCAGGCTCTGGGCCACGGCCACGGTCACGCGTTCGCTCCAGCGCAGAAACCCACGCCACACCCGCAGCTCATCGGCCCGGAGGCTGGTCTCACCGGAAGTCATGCGCCCGAGCGTGATCGACTCGATTTGACATGTCAAACGCCGCGCTGAGCAATCCTGCGGATGCGGGGAACCGGGCCACCCACGATGCTCATCACCGCACCATCCCATTGGGGGGTGGATGCGCAGGGGGGCTGCTCGGCTACGGTCGTGCAGAGACCGAATCGAGCCGCGGGCAGGAGTTACGACGTGGCCAGCACTTCCGGGCCCCAGTGGTCAGGACTCAACGTCAGGGCGCTGCGCGCGGTGGCGGCCGAGCCGTCGGCGCAGGACGAGGACGGTCCCCCGATGCTGCCCGGTTTCGAGGGGCTCGGTCCGCACGCCGGTGCCGTGCTGGCCTCGATCGCCGTGCTCGGGCCGGATGCCCAGCTGTCCCGGATCGCGCACGTCGCCGATCTGAGCCTGGACGACACCCTGGCCGCGGTCAGCCTGCTGACGAGCGCCGGGCTGGTGGCCAACACCATGCCGTTGTCGTTCCGCGAGGAGCGCACGGCCGAGCAGGTGCTGAGCGAGTTGTCGGTGCCGCTGGCGATCCCGATGCGGTTGCGCGCCGCCGAGCAGCTCCGCGGTATCCCCGGTGCCGCGGAACGCCTCGCCGGCCAGCTGATCCACATCGGGGCGATCGGGCTGGACTGGGCACCCGAGGCGTTGTCCACGGCGGCCATGCAGGCGATGGACAGCGGGAACTGGCAAAGGGCCGCGGACTACCTCCGCCACGCCCTCAACGAGCACATCCCGCCACCGCAGCGGATGAAGATCTCCCGCCAGCTGGCCATGGTGCTCGCCGAACACGACCCCCGCGCGGCCGTCACGTGCCTGCTGCACGAACTGCGTCTGCGTGACGCCCAGGTGCCTGTCGTGCAGCTGACGAGTGTGCTGCGGCGTCTCGCGACCTGGTTGCCCAACACGCCCGACATCTCGCGCCTCTTCGAGGAGGCGGCCGACCACCTCTACCGGCACAGCCCCTGCCAGGCCCTCCGGCTCCAGGTGACTCGGGCGTCCTTCAGCGTTTATCGGCCGGAGGGGCCGACGCTGCTGAAGAAGCTCGAGAGGTGGCTCGTCGCGGCGGAGCCCACCGATGACACAGTCGACCGCGCCCTCATGGCGACCCGTGCGTGTCTGGCCGCGCTGCACGAGCGTGGTGGCGGCAACGCCGTCGAACTCGCCACGTCGGTGCTCGACATCGCGAACGGACGTCAGGAGTGGGACGCCTGCTGGATGGCGTTGTCGGCACTGCTCATCGCCGGTGCGGACGAGATCGCGCTGGAGGCGTGCCGCAAGCTCGACGCCACCCTGCCCACGTCCGGCGCCGAGATCCAGCGGGCCGGCTGCGACCTGCTCCGCGGCTACCTCTTCCGCCGTCAGGGCGACCTGCGGGGCGCGATCGCGGCACTGGAGCGGGTGCTCGCCGGCTGCAAGGCGTTCGGTCTTCAGCTCAACCACGCGATCATCGCCACGGCCGCCGCCAATCTCGCCGAGGCGCTCGTGCGCACCGGCGAGGTCGAGCGGGCCCGCGACGTTCTCGCCGAACACGACCTGCTCAGCGACATCGGCCACACCGGGATCTCCATGTGCCTGCTGCGCGGCCGGTCCATGGTGTCGGCGGCGACCGGCGACATCGAGCGGGCGCTGAGCGATCAGCTCGACTGCGGACGCGTGGTCATCGCCTGGGCCGAGCTGAACAACGAGTTCATGCCGTGGCGACTCGAGGCCGTGTACCTCCTGCTGCGCCTCGGCCGGGACGACGACGCCGTCGCGCTGGCCGAAGCCGAGCGCGTGGCCGCGCAGGCGTGGGGCAGCCCGCGCGCCAAAGCGTTCGCCGCGCACGCACTCGCGTTGACCACCGACGGCCCCCACCGCGCCGAGCTGCTCGCCGACTCGGCCGCGCTGTTCCGCGAGTGCGGGGCCAAGCTCTCCGAGGCGGAGACCCGCCACTGCCTCAGCGCCACACTCCGCGACCTCGGCCGCGAGGAAGAAGCGGCCAAGGAACTGGCCCAGGCACGCGAACTCGCCCGGCAGTGCGGCGCCACGCTGCTCGCGGAGCTACCGGTGCCACGCCCGGCAGCCGACAGCCCCGCGCTCACCCCTCAGGAAAGCAGGATCGCCCGTCTGGTGACGCAGGGCCGCACCAACGCCGAGATCGCCGACGAACTCGCGGTGACGCGCCGCACGGTGGAGTTCCACCTCTCGAGCGTGTACCGCAAACTCGGCATCAATGGACGGCGGGAGCTCGCGCAGCGAATCGGCGAGCACACGATCTGATCGTCGCCCATTCGGTCGAAATCAGCTGCACCTAGGTCTGCCGACCATTCCTTCTTCATTCCCTGAGCCCCGGCGTCAGGCATCATCTGGTGCTATGAGAGTTCGCGCAGACACACCGCCACATGAGGCCGGATGTACTCCGTCCTGATTGTTGAGAATGACCCCGCTATTCGCGCGTCGTTGCACCGCACGCTGACCGCAGCCGGGTTCGCGGTGACCGCGGTGGCCACTGGGGCCGAAGCGCTGCGAGAAACCGCGGCCGATCTGGTGTTGCTCGATCTCGAGCTGCCCGACGTCGACGGCACCGCCGCGTTGCGCATGATCCGCGAGATCAGCTCGGTGCCGGTGATCGTCGTGCCCGCACGCGACGACGAGAAGGCGATCGTCCGGCTGTTCCAGGCCGGCGCTGACGACTACCTGCTGAAGCCGATCTCCAGGGCGTACCTGGTCGCGCGCGTGCGAACGTTGTTGCGGCGCACGGCAACCCGGGAAAAACGCCGCGTCACCGCCGGCGCGCTCCACATCGACCAGCCAGCGCGAGCGGCATCGCTGCACGGCGCACCGCTCAAGCTCACGCGCCGGGAGTTCGATCTCCTCGCCTACCTCGCCGAGCGGGCGAACCAGGTGGTGAGCAGGGACGACCTGATCAACGACGTCTGGGGCGCGTCGGACGGGGCGGGCAGCCAGACCCTCAACGTCCATCTGTCGTGGCTGCGGCGCAAGCTCGGTGAGACGGCGGCGAACCCGACCTATCTGCACACGGTCCGCGGTATCGGCGTGAAGCTGGTGGCGTGACTCGGAACGCGGGCAGATCAGATCATTCCTGCGCGCAGGGCGTACGCCACCGCGTGCGGCCGGTTCCGCAGGTTGAGCCGCTGGGTCAGACCGGAGACCACGCCCTTGACCGTCCGCGCCGAGTAGCAGAGCTTTCCGGCGATCTCCACGGTGTCCAGGCCGTCAGCCATCAGCCGCAGCACCTCCACCTCGCGCGTGCTCAACCCGGTCGCGTTCATCCCCTTGGGGCTCAACAGTTCCCGCTGCAGACGCTCGACGTGCTGCAACAGCTCCCCCAGCATCGCCGGCGGCAGCACCCCGCCGCCGGTCGCCGCCGCCCGCACGCTGTGCATGAGGCGATCGGGGGTGGCCATCGCCCTGGGCAGCACCGCCACCACCCGGCACTCGATCGCGGCCAGCAGTTCCGACTCCACCAGCGGGCCCACCACCAGCACCACCGGAACCTGCCCGTTGGCCGCGGCGCGCCGCAGCACAGCCAGGACGTCGGGCGTCAGCGCATCGGCCGCCACCACCCGCACGTCCACCCGTGACTGGTGCAGACCCTCGATGATCTCGACCTCGGGAAAAGTGCCCAACGCACTGCTGAGCCCGCGCGCCGTCAGCGGATCCGCCGAGAACATCCCCACCTGAAGGGTCTCCACGACACTTTCACCCCGTCCCGATGCACAACCTCTATCGACGGGAACCATGGTCATCTGCGGGGACCCGCGAGACATCGGCCACGTGACGACACCTGCCGCCCTCACCGCTGACCTGCACCGACCGCGGCTCCACAGGGTGGTCGCGCGGCGCTACCTGCGGAGGCCACTGCGGCTCACCAACAATTCGCCTCGCCGCGACGGCGGGACTGGCCGCCCTGATCGTGTTGACGACGTCGCTCTTCTTTCGCACGAGCCGGGAGTTGATCGGCACGGCGGCCCTGGCCCAGGTCGACGCGGGTCGGCCCCAACGGTCGACCCGCGTCGCAACGGCGCTCAGTGCACGACGAGCGGCTTCTCCGGCAGCAACGGCAAGGACTCCGGCAGGGAGTCGAACGTGATCCGGTCGCTGAACACCGGCGTGGGATCCACCTTGCCGTCCGCCACGAGCTGCAGCACCGCGGGCAGGTGCGGGGTGATGTCCGGGCGCCCGGTAGTCAGCGTCACGGAGTTCATGTACATCGCGTTGGTCGGCAGCGACACATCCGCGAAGTAGATCCCCGCGCTGTGGCAGTGACCGCCAGGCTCGGTCGCCGTCAGCGCGGCCCTCAGCCCGGCAGGATCAGCGGCGGCGTCGAAGGTGAGCGGGAACTCCGCACGATCGAGCTCGGCGACAGACGACGCGGAATCGGCGCCGTACGCGGCAGCGATCCCGCGCCGTCGCTCGTTCGCGTCGACGTAGACGACCCGCTCGCTCCCCATGGCGCGAGCGAAAGCGCAGGCGTACAAGCCGATGCTTGTACCCCCGAGGATCAGCAGCGGTGCCCCCGGCGAGCACGACTGTCCCAAGAGGACACTGCGGTAGGCGTCGGTGAGGTTGTCCGACGCCGACGCCACGGCCTCCGGGCTGACACCCTCCGGCACCCGGACCAGGTTGGCGCTCGCCCACGGCACCCGCACCAGCTCCGAGAACAGCCCGCCCCACTGTCCGCCCGTCGGCAGCCCGAACATGGCATTCCGCGCGACGGCCTGACACCTGGTGGGCGCGCCGGCCACACACGTCTTGCAGGTGCCACAAGAGATGTGCCAGGGCACCACAACGATGTCACCGACCGCGAGCCCCGGCGTCTCCGAGCCCAGCGCGACGACCTCCGCCACGCACTCGTGCCCGATCGCGATGGTCCCGCGGATCGGCGTGCGCCCGGCGATGATCGCCCGATCCAGGTCACACGTGGTGGCCGTGACCGGACGCACCACCGCGTCGGACGGCTCGACCAGCTCGACGTCCGGAGTGTCCCGCCACTGCAGCTGACCCGGACCGATGTATTCCAGAACGCGCACTCAAGTCCCTTTCACCGCGAGTGGTTCAACGCACCCAAACTACCCGGGACGAGACGTCCGAAGGTCCCCAAATCGATGCCACAAAGGACCTGGACAGGCTCCGGAGGGTTTTCCCTCACGAGCAGCTGGCGAGGGAATGCTCTCGCATTCACTCGACTTCCCGCAACGGGCCATACGGTTTTGTTCGAAGCGAAGAAACCCGCAAGGTCGTTCAGGAGGTCGAGAAATGTTCAGGATCGCACAAAAAGCGAAGCGGGCCATCGTTGCCACCGGAGCACTCGGAATGGTCACCGCAGGAGTTCTGCTGCCCACCGGCACCGCCTCGGCCCAGCAGAGCTGGGACTTCCGGCTCAGCAGCTTCTCCGGCGTCATCTCCACCGTTTGCGTGAAGACGGACGTGACGACCCAGTGCACCGGCCGGGTCCCCTCGGGAACGTCGCGGGTTTACAAGGTGCCGTTCAACGACCCCAACAGCTTCCAGTGCATCGGCAGGTTCGACGACTGGGGCAGCCAGAAGACCGTTTACGGCCGCACGATGAGCCGACACGAGTTCAAGGAGTGCCTCAACTTCATCGGCAATGACGACCACTACGCCTACGTGATCGCAAAGCGTCCGAACGGAACCGAGGACGTGCGCGGCCGAATGCTTCTCTCCTAAAAGCTCAAGCCGCATCTGTTCAGGAGGTCAAGAAATGATCATGATCGCACAAAAGGCCAAGCGAGCCCTCGTTGCCGTCGGCGCTCTCGGAATGGTCACCGCAGGAGTTCTACTGCCCACCGGCACCGCCTCAGCCCAGCAGAGCTGGGACTTCCGGCTCAGCAACTTCGCCGGACGCATCACCACCGTCTGCGTGCAGACGGACGTGACGACCCAGTGCACCGGCCGGATCTCCTCAGGTACGTCCCGGGTCTACAAGGTGCCGTTCAACGACCCCAACTCGTTCCAGTGCATCGGCAGGTTCGACAACCTGGCCGGGACTCCGAAGACCGCCTACGGCCACAAGATGAGCCGGCACGAGTTCAAGGAGTGCCTCACCTTCCGCGACCCCGCCAGGAACCTCGGCCTGTTGATCGCAAAGCGTCCTGACATGAGCGAAACGCAGGTCGGCTACGTCGAACACATCCACTAGGTGACCCAAGTGGCCCGCGGTGCACCGATGTGCCCCGCGGGCCAGGTCATGAGCCGGCCCTGAATCCACACCGTGGAAGGCTGCGGAAATCCAGCGCGGTCGCGCCGTGCCCTCTGCGATACTCCTGCCGTGAACAGGGGGAACGACTTACCGGGGGTGCACTTCCTGCTCTCGCTGATCGACCCGCAGGACGCGGCCGCGGTGCGGCGGCGGCTGGGGATCGGCCGGCCGGAGCAGTACCCCGCCGACCGAGCGGCGCGGGAGCTCGCGCGGCTCGACGCGCCTCGGTCGGCACTGCTGTGGATGCTCGAGCGGGACGACCCGGCGACGAACCAGCTGGTGTTCCACCACGTCGGCGTTGCCGACGCGGTCAAGCGCGACATCCTGCGCGGCGTGCCGTTCGGAGCCGCGGCCGGATCGCTGCCGGTGCCCACTCGTTGCAGCGTGCGGTTCTGTTCGCACGAGGAACCGAAGATCCAGATCAGCGAGCGCGGCGTCATCGGCGGGCTGCGCGAGGCGCGGACGATGGGGTCCGCGCGGATGGCGGTGGAGGCCGTCAGCAGGCGCGACTGGTCCGATGTCGCCGAGGCGGATCGGGCGGAGCCGTTGCCCGGCTACGTGCGGTGGGCGCTGACCGTGCGGATCGACTGTCCGCCGGAGGTGCGGGCGCAGTTCGGTTCGCATCCCAAGTTCACCCATCGGCTGCGGACGGCGGGCATCGTCGAGCTGCGGGAGTACGTCGAGCGAGGTCGGCGGCCGCAGAACGTGCTGGGGCTGTTCCAGTTCGGTGCCCCGCTGTTCCCGCATCGCGTCGCCGAGGCAGCCGCGCTGCTGACTCCGTTGGTGCGCACCGAAATCGGCGCGAACCCGGATGCGTGGGCGGTGCTGGCGCAGCTGCTGCCGACTTTCTCCGGCACGGTGCCGGAGCTGGTGAGCACCAGCGGCGCCATCGCCTCTGCATGAGGTGACGGGCGGCTGGATTCGAACCAGCGTGCTCCACCATTGCACGGTGGCGCGTCTGCCGCTGCGCTACGACCCGTCGGCACGGATCTTACTGGTGGGAAAATGGGTTACCAGAAGCGGTTGCCGGTCATCGACCTGACCGACCGGCGCGCGTTGGCGCAGTGGCGTCCTGCCGCGCCCTCGGTCATCGCCGAGGCGGAGCGGCTCAAGGAGGCCGCGCTGCTCGACTTCGGACTCAGCGAGTCCGTGGTCGGCTCGTGGCTGTTCTCCAAGTGCCGGCACCAGATCGCCACTACGGCGATCGACACCGCGGCGGTCGTCGCGTCCGGCGATGGCACGTGCCTGCTGCTGTTCAACCCGGACTTCTTCGTCGGCGTCGGATTGGACGGCGTCAAGTTCGTGCTGTTCCACGAGGCACGGCACCTGGTGCACCGGCACCTGTTCGTCGACGAGGAACTGCGGGACGATCCCGTGTTCACGACCGCGGCCGAGGTGGTGATCAACCACGTCGCGATGGCGCGGCTGGGGCGGGGGCTTCCGGTGCTGGCGGGGAAACCGGTCGGCATCGACCCGGCGGGGATCCATGCGGCGTACCGGGAGGATCTCACCTCGCAGGGGTTGGCTCCGTTGGTGTACAACGACTTCGTCGACACCGACATGACCGTCTACACCGAGCTCAAGCGGATGAAGAACCCGCCGGTGCCCGCACCGCTGTGCGTTCACGTGACGCATCGGCTCCCGCTCGATCAGGAGGCGGTCGACGCGGTCGCGTCGTCGACGTTGCTGAACTCACTGCTGGCGGCACGCCGCGGCAACGGCAACGCCGAGTCGGAGCTGCTCGACCTGATGGGGCGTACCGAGGACGTGGCGAGCCGGATCTGGGGAAACCTCGGCGCAGGTGCGCTGCGGGGCACGACGGCGCGGACCGGCAAGGTCGACTGGTGGCAGCGGTGGCTGGTCGACGTGCTCGGGTCGAAGCTGCGCGAGGGCGAGCGGCTGGTGTACCCGAAGAAGCGCGGCGCCGTGCTGGCCGCGCTCGGCCACGACCCGTTGCTGTCGCGGCGAGGGCCGGTGCGGGACAAGGTGCTGGTCATCGCCTACGACACGTCCGGGTCGATGTCGGCGAGCGTGGTGGAGTGGATGACCCACCTGGTCGGCGGGATCGACGGCGTGCAGGCGCACTGGCTGGCGTTCGACGGCGTGGTGATGCCGTTCCGGCCCGGCGAGCCCGTGCTCGGCGGTGGCGGGACCAGCTTCCAGGCCGTCGTCGACTACGTCGAAGGAAGGTCCACAGTGGAGGGTCTGCACTTCGAGGAACGCCCGGACGCCGTCGTCATGCTCACCGACGGCCTCGCCCCGCACGTGACGCCGGCCGAGCCGGACAAGTGGATCTGGCTGATCACCGAGGGCGGCGACGACTGGCCCGACGCGCACACACCACCCATGGCCTGCCACCGAGTGCGGCCCATCACCGGAAGAAGCCGATGACCAAGCCGATGACCAAGACCACCACGAGGTCGAACCTGGCCGCGTTCATCGACGCGATGATCGACATCGGCCAGACCGGGCAGATCTTCGGCTCGCACGGCATCGGCAAGACCGCGACCTTCTTCTCCCACATCGCCGAGGCGCATCCGGACACCGAGCTGGTGTTCGTGCCGGCGGCCAACCTCACGCCGGACGACCTGCTGATCAACGCACCCGTGCGGGAGGACGGCGAGCTCGTGCTGCGGCAGCTGGTGATGAGCCAGCTGCGGCCGGGCAAGAAGTTCGTGCTCTTGATCGACGACTCGTTGCAGGCGGGCGAGACGATCCAGTCGCAGCTCATGCAGATCGCGTGCAACTGGACGCTGGGCGAGTTCGACCTGCGCGAGCTCGGGTGCGTCGGCGTGTTCCTGACCGACAACGAGTCGCTCGCCGAGACCTCGGCGCGCCGCAGCGATCTCGCGATCCTCGACCGCATGGTCACCGTGCGGATGACCGCGAACGACACCGCGTGGCGCACCAAACTCGCGGCGCGGTACCGCGAGTGGGACCTGCGCGAGTTCTTCGGCGTGTGGAACTCGCTCGGCCCGCAGCTGCGGGAGTCGTTGTCGCCCCGCACGATGGAGCACGTCCTGGCCAACGCCCGCGAGGGTTTCCCGTTGCGCTGGGCACTTCCGCTGGTCAACGGCGAGCGGCTGCGGCTGGAGGAGACGCGCGGCAAGAAGGACGTGGACCGCACCACCGAGATCCTCGACCGGCTGGCCACCGCGCTCGGCGTGCGCAATCCCGCCACCGTCCCGGATCCGGTGCGCCAGGTCCTGAAAGCCGCGCTGCGCAACCGCTGGAGCGTGCTGCTGCAGGGACCGCCCGGTTGCGGCAAGACCGAGCTGGTGCGCGAGACGATCCGGGCTGAGCTCGGTCGCGACCCGCTGTACTTCTCGTTGCCGGTGACCAACGTCGAGGACCTCTGCGCGCCGTTGCCGACATCGGACGGCACGCTGGAGAACCTGATGGCGCGGCCGTTCACCGGCCGGGAGCCGAAGGCCATCATGTGGGACGAGTACAACCGCCCCAAGGACAAGGCCGCGTTCGCCCGGCTGATGGAGATCACCCAGGAGTGGTCGCTCGCCGGCCAGCCGATCGAGAACCTGCGGGCTCAGGTCGCGATCCAGAACCCGCCCTACCACCTCGGCCGCAAGCTCCTGGTGGCACGCAACAACATCGCGCAGGCGACCCGCTTCACCGCGTCGCTCGTGGTCGAGCCGGCCGACATCCCGGCGAACGAGTGGCTGATCCGCAAGTACGGCGGCGTGGCGGAGACCGTGCTGGAGTGGTGGAAGCACGACATCGACGACGAGGGCAGGGAGTGGATCACCAAGCGCACCATCGAACGGCTCGTGAAGCTGCACGAGCGCGGCCTGTCGCTGGAGCTGGCCACGATCTACCTCGGCGACGGCGAGTACGCGCCCGTGCCGTTGACCGCGTTGATCGACAGGCTGGCCAACCGGCAGGTGACCGGGCTCGGTGAGCTGTCCAGGCAGGTGAGCCTGTGGGAGGAGCGGCTGCGGGCCGAGTCTGGGTCGGCCGAGGGCGGCAACGACGGCGACGTTGTGCACCAGGTGCTGGCGAACGCGGAATTGTCCCAGTTGCGCAGGCACCGCAAGGTGGTCACGCGGCTCGTCGCGTTGCTGCCGCCCAAACTGCGGGCCACCTATCTTGTCGGCGTGACCGAGGAACGGCAGCGGTTCTGGGTCGAGGTGTTCGCGAAGATGCCGCGCTAACGCACCTCTGGAGGCGGCTGGCGGTGCACGCTCTGGATCGCTGTCACGTCGGCGTGCACCGGCGGCTGTGCGGGGATCGCGGCGCTCAGTGCGTCGAGCCGCCGCCTGATGCTGCCGGCGACTCCCTTGCCCAGCACGAAACGGGTGGGGGTGGCCGCTCGCTGTGCGCCGTCCAGCAGCCGGTGGGCGGCCCTGCTGCCCAGCCCGGTGTTGCTCAGCACGAGGTGCCGCAACCGATGTGGCCGTTCCGCGAGCACCTGGGCGATGGCCGTCGCGGATGCCTCGTCCAGCCGGTTCTCCTCGGCGCCGAGGACCCCGGCCGCCTTCACCCGCCCGAGATCGCACACCTCGGCACCGGCGCGAGCGGCCGCGGTCACCAGCCTGGCCGCCGCCTGCGGGCCGATTCCGTTGCTGGCCACCGAGATCCGGCGCAGCCTGCCGGTGACGAGCGCGTCGGCGATGGTGTTCGCGCCCTCGTCGCCCAGCTGGGCCGCGGACACGTACAGCTCGCTCACCGCGTCGGCGGCCAGCAGCGCGGCCAGGTGGGTCGCGCCCGCCGGGCCGAGCGGGTTGCCGCCGAGGTAAAGCCGTTCGATGCGCCGGCCCGCGGTGGTCGCCGTGAGGACGGCGGACACCACCGCCTCCACCCCGGTGGCGTCGAGGCCGGTCTGGACGAGGTCGAGCGTGCGCAACGACCGTGCCGACTCGATGAGTCCGGCCGCCGCCTCGCCGTCACCGACCGGGTTGCGCTTGAGCCAGATGCCGGTCACCTTGCTCGCCTGCGGTGACATCCGCAGGTTGTCCGCGATGCGGCAGACGCCGCCCGCGGTGATTCCGTTGCAGCCCAGGTAGAGCGTCTCGACCTCGCGCTCGACCGCCTCCCCCGCGACCTCGGCCGCGCCGTCGCCGAGACCGTCTGTGCCGAGGAGCAGGTGCTTGACCACGCCGGGGCGCAACGCCTGCGCCACCTGTGCCGCGCCGTCCGGCCCGAGCGCCTGCTTGCACAGGTCGAGCCTGCCGTCGGGAAGTGCGGTGCCGGTCGGGAAGTCCAGCCGTTCCCCCGCGGTCGTGCCCGTGCGCAGCCAGGCCAGCAACGGTTCGAGCCCGCTCACCACGCCGCCTCCCGGTAGTCCTTGAGGAACACCCCGGCGATCGGCGCGCCCGCTTCGCCCCGCACGATCGGGTCGTACACCCGTGCCGCACCGTCCACGACGTCCAGCGGCGTGCGGAAGCCGGCCCCGGCGATCCGCGCCTTCTTCGGTGCCGGGTTCTCGTCGGTGATCCAGCCGGTGTCGACCGAGCACATGTAGACGCCCTGCTCGGCGAGCTCGGGCCCGCTGGTGCGGGTCAGCATGTTGAGCGCCGCCTTGGCCATGTTCGTGTGCGGATGGCCGGAGGTCTTGTTCCGCACGGCGAACCGGCCCTCGACGGCGGTCACGTTCACCACGTAGCGGCGCGGGTGCGGTGAGGCCAGCAACAACGGCAGCAGCCGGTCGCACAGCAAGGTCGGCGCGAGCGCGTTGACCAGCTGCGTCTCCAACACCTCCGCCGCGTCGAGCTCACCGACGCGCGCCGACCACGAGTTGACCGGCGCGGTGTCCGGCAGCAGCCCGGCCTCGTCGATCTCGGCGAGCGCCAGTGCGCCGTGACTCTGCCCGAGCGCGAGCATGGGGCTGAAACCCGGTGCCAGCAACGCGTTCGACCGACCGGTCTCGCCGGCGATCAGCGCCGCGTAGGACTCGGGCGGGCGGCGCACGGTCTGGGCCGCGTTGTTGACGAGGATGTCCAACGGCCGGCCGTCCTCGCGCAGCGACTCGGTGAGGCCGAGCACCTGACGTGGATCACGCAGGTCGATGCCGACGATCGTCAGCCGGTCCAGCCACTCCGCACTGCCGGGCGCCTCCTCGAAGCGGCGCTGGGCGTCGCACGGGAAACGGGTCGTGACGAGCAACTCGGCCCCATCCCGCAACAGCATCAGCGCCAGCTGGAAACCGATCTTCACCCGCCCACCGGTGAGCAACGCGCGGCGCCCCGCCAGGTCGGTGCTCGCGCCGCGGCGTTCGGTGTTCTCCCGCGCGCACGATGGGCAGAGCCGGTGGTAGAACGCGTCGGCGAGGTCGTAGGACTCCTTGCACACGTAGCAACACCGTGCCCGGGACAACGGGCGGGCGGCCGCTTCCTGGACAGGCGGCAGCGGAGCGTCCTCGCGGCGATCCAACGCGCCTGTCGCGGTCGCAGCGTCGACGGCGGCGTCGGCCCGGGCCTGTTCGGCGGTGCGCACCGTCTTGCGGCTGCGCCTGCCCTCACGGGCGAACGACTCGGCGACCCGCTCGGCCTTGAGCCGCACCGGGTCGTCGGCCGGAAGCGCGCGCAACCGCGCGACGGTCTCGTGGAACGTCGCGAGCTCGGCTTCGGTGATCGTGCTGTCGTTCATCGCGCGGTCCCGGCCGGATTCGAACCGGCGTGTTCCACCCTGACAAGGTGATGCGCCTGCCTCTGCGCTACGGGACCAAGCCTGCCGGGGCGGCCGGATTCGAACCGGCGTGTGCTGGATGTGGAGTCCGGTGCGACTGCCTCTGCGCTACGACCCCGGCATTGCCGTCATCGTATCGGGCCGCTCACGCCATTTTGGACTTTCGGCGTTACTCGGCCTGCAGCACGAAGAACAGGAAGGACGGCGCCGTCGACAGCAGGAAGAAGTCCTCGGGAAACGCCTCCCTGGCAGCCTCCGCCGGCGGGGGCTCGCTGATGACGGAGATCCGGAACCCGGCCGAGGTGAAGGCGTCGGCCATCGCGTGCAGCGGCCGCTGCCAGAAGGTCAGCTGGGCGGTCTGCCCACCCAAGGTCCACTCCTCGGTCGTGCTGTAGATGGAGAAGTAGTCGGGCCTGCGGCCGGCCATGCGCTCCATGCAGTACTCGGCGGTGGGGTGGTTGACGGAGGCCAGGAGGCGGCCGCCGGGCCTGAGCACGCGGTGCAGTTCGGTGAGCGCGGGTTCCCAGTCCTTCAGGTAATGCAGGACGAGGGAGGCCACGACGTCGTCGAACGCGTGGTCGGGGTACGGCAGCGGGTCGGCGAGGTCGGCCACGCGAAGATCCACGTCGGGGCCGAGGCGCCGGCGGGCCTGCTCCAGCATGCCGGTGCTCTGGTCGAAGCCGGAGACGACGGCGCCCCGGTCCCGCAGCGCGAGGGACAACGGGCCCGAGCCGCAGCCCGCGTCGAGAATTCGCCGTCCGGCCACGTCACCGGCGAGCTCCAGCATCGCGGGGCGCTCGTAGTAGGCGTTGCTGAGGCTGGTCTCGTTCTCGGCGCTGTAGGCCTCGGCGATGCTGTCGTAGCCACTGGTCATGCGATCGATCATGGCATTCGGAAATTGACGAGGCCGAACGCGCCTGGCCGTGCCACCGTGGCCAGATGGAAGAGAAGCTGGACGAGATCGCCCGCACCACCGACTTCTCCGGCGTGGTCAGGGTCGACCGCGACGGGCAGGTGTTCGAGAAGGCGTACGGGATGGCCCATCGTGGGTTCGGCGTCCCGAACACGATGGACACCCGCTTCGGAATCGCCAGCGGTTGCAAGGGTTTCACCGCGCTGACCGTGGTGAGCCTGATCGAGCAGGGTCTGCTGAGCCTGTCGACGAACGTGCGCGAGGTGCTCGGCGACGACCTCCCGCTGATCGACGACGCCGTCACCGTCGAGCAGCTGTTGTCGCACCGGTCCGGGATCGGCGACTACTTCGACGAAGAGGTCATCAAGGACATCTCCGACTACGTGCTGCCCGTCCCGGTGCAGCACCTGCGCGACATCGAGCAGTACCTGGCGGTGCTCGGCGGGTTCCCGCAGAAGTTCGCGCCCGGCACGCGGTTCGAGTACTGCAACGGCGGGTTCGTCGTGCTGGCCCTGATCGCGGAACGGGTGAGCGGGGTGCCGTTCCACGACCTCGTGCTGGAGCGGGTCTGCAAGCCGGCGGGTCTCGCGGACACCGAGTTCCTGAGGTCGGACTCGCTCGGGGAACGCATGGCGGTCGGGTACCTGAAGATCGACGGCGAGTGGCGGACCAACGTGTTCCACCTGCCGATCCGCGGTGGCGGGGACGGCGGGATCTACACCACCGCCGCGGACGTCCGCGCGTTGTGGCAGGCGTTCTTCGCCGGACGGATCGTGTCACCGGACTGGGTTGCCGAGATGGTGCGGCCGCGCAGCGTGGTGCCGGAGGAGGAGTTGCGGTACGGCCTCGGCATCCGGCTGAACCTGACGACCACGGCGGTCGAGCTGGTCGGCTGGGACGCGGGCGTGTCGTTCAAGACCGTGCACGAGCCCGAAACGGGCACGACCCGCACGGTCATCGGGAACACGCCGGAGGGTGCGTGGCCGATCGCGAGGTTCCTCAACGCGTGACTTCCAGGGAACGGTATAGTTATACCGGACCGCCCACTGGAGGAAAACGTTGATCGAGCTCAAGACCCCCGCCGAGATCGAGAAGATGCACGTCACCGGCCGCTTCATCGGGGAGGTGCTCGACGAGCTCTCCTCCGTCGCCGCGGTCGGCGTCAACCTGCTCGACCTGGAACTGCACGCCCGCGGCATGCTCGAGGCGCGCGGCGCGGAGTCCTGCTACTGGGACTACTCGCCCTCGTTCGGCCGCGGCCCGTTCCGCAACGTCATCTGCCTCTCGGTCAACGACGCCGTGCTGCACGGCCTGCCGAAGAGCTACGTGTTGCAGGACAGCGACCTGCTGACCATGGACATCGCCGTCAGCATCGACGGCTGGGTGGCCGACTCCGCGCTGTCGATCATCGTGGGCACGCCGCGCGACGAGGACGTGCACCTGATCCGCGCCACCGAGGTCGCCCTGGAGGCCGCGATCGAGGCGGCGCAACCGGGCAACCGTCTCGGCGACATCTCCGCGTCGATCGGCGAGGTCGCCGCAGAGTTCGGCTACTCGTGCAACCTGGAGTTCGGCGGCCACGGCCTCGGCCGCACCATGCACGAGGGGCCGCACGTGCCGAACAACGGCAGGCGCAACCACGGCATGAAGCTCAAGCCCGGTCTCACCATCGCGATCGAGCCGTGGCTGGCCGCGACGACCGACGAGATCGTGTTCGACGACGACGGCTGGACGCTGCGCTCCGCCGACGGCTCCCGCACCGCCCACTCCGAGCACTCCGTCGCCATCACCGAGGACGGCCCGCTGGTGCTGACCCGCCGTCCGGAGCGCAAGAACGCCACGACCGGGCAGCAGGAGGAGCAGGCGTCGGGCTGACGGCCCAGAAATCCGGACGACAGGCCGCACCCGCGGGCAATACCGTCGGCCGGGTGCACAAAGGACCTCTGACCTGGCGCCCGCTCACCTGCGAGGACGCCAGGGCGTCGGCCGACCTCCTCAACGCGATCGAGACCGTCGACAAGATCGGCGAGAACTACACCGAGGAGGACACCCTCCAGGAGTTGGTCGACCCGTAAGCGGACCTGGAGCGCGCGAGCCTCGGCGTCTTCGACGGCGACGAGATGGCCGGCTTCATGAAGGTCCGCTTCAAGCCGTCCGCGGAGGAGGTCCACCGGGTCTTCCTGGACGGCGGGGTCCACCCCGGTCACCGCCGCCGGGGCATCGGCACCGCACTCGTGCGGGCCGGCGTGGAGGCCGCGAAGGTGGTGCACGCGTTGCACCACCCGGCAAGCAGGCTCGTCATCGACGTCCACAAGGCCGAGCACATCGCCGGCATCCCTGAACTCCTGCGCCCCCAAGGCTTTGCACCGATCCGGTACTTCCAGCGCATGGTGCACCCGCTCGGCGACATGCCGATTCCCGGCGGCACGGGCATCGAGCCGTGGTCCGAACAGAACGACGAGGACTTCAGGTTCGTCAGGAACGAGTCGTTCCAGGACTACTGGGGCGCGGCGCCGATGCCCGTGGACCACTGGCAGAACAAGGTCACCAACCAGACGTTCCGGCCCGCGGCGAGCTTCCTGCTCAGGAACGCGGACGGCGCTCCGGCGGGGGCACTGGTGACGATGAACTGGGAGGCCGACACCGAGGCGACCGGTGTCCGCGACGCGCACTTCATGATCATCGGCACGCTGCCGGAGCACCGGCGGCGAGGTGTCGCCAGTGCGTTGATCGCGCACGCGTTGCGAGCCGTTGCCGAGCAGGGGTACGACCGGGCCATCCTGAGCGTGGACTCGGCGAGCCTTTCCGGGGCGCCCGGGATCTTCGCGAAGGCCGGGTTCACGCCGACGAGCCGCCACGTGCGCTGGGCCCTCGAGGCCTGACGAGCTCAGACCCGGCGACGCACCTCGTCGATCACCGCATCGAGACCGTCACGGTGCCGCTCAAGCCATTCAACGACCTCCGCGGCCTGCCCCTCCTCCATCCGGTTGTCGACGAAGTCGCGCAACCCGTCCATGCCGTCGTCCAGCTGCTCGACCCACGACCGGCGCAGGTACTTCTCCGTCTCGGGATCGCCCTTGTTCCAGGACGCGTCGCGCAACGTGCGGGTCAGTGCCTCGTCGGTGGCGCGGAAGTTCAGCAGCAGCCTGGTGATCGCGTCGCGGACCGCCGGCACGTCCGGCGGATCCGCGTCCGGGCGCCGTGAGGCGGGCCAGCTCCGTTCCCCGCCACGGCGTTTGTAGTGCTGCTGCATCGCCTGCTTGGAGCGTTCGCCGTAGACCGCGCCCAGCTGTTCCCATGTGAAGCCGCTGTCCAGCACAGATTCGATCAGCACCCGCTCGGCCCGCTCGACCGCCTCACGGGCCCAGGGCATCATCCCCAGCGCCTTGAAAGCCTCGTTCGACTCGATCACCACGTCAACGTATCCGTTGACGAGCGAGTCCGTCAACCGATGCGTTGACGAGACCAGGCTCTGGCCAGAGTCGCACTTATGGTCTATACCAATGGTGACCCACCTCACGCCCTGTCTTCGAGGAGGCTCATCATGCTGAACAAGCTGCTCAAACTAGGTCTGATCACCGTTCTGGCGGCCACCGCCCTGCCCATCGGCACAAGTCAGGCAGCAACGCTGTCCTCGGTCGCGCCCTACGTGGACATGGGTGCGTGGCCGACGCCCGTTTTGTCCACCATGGCCAGCCGGGGCGGCGTGAAGAGCTTCACGCTCGGCTTCGTCACCTCGTACGGCTGCAAGGCCAGCTGGTTCGGTGCCTACGACCCCAGGTCGGGCTGGCAGAAGGAGGAGATCGCCAAGCTCCGGGCTGCCGGCGGCGACGTGAAGATCTCCTTCGGCGGCGCGTCCGGGATCGAGCTCGCCTACTTCTGCACCACGCCGACCACGCTGGCCAACGAGTACGACGCCGTGGTCAAGGCGTACTCGCTCAAGTACGTCGACTTCGACATCGAAGGGGCCGGCGTCGCCGACCCCACGACCATCCAGCGCCGGTCCCAGGCGCTGAAGATCCTGCAGGACCGCAATCCCGGCCTGAAGATCTCGCTGACCCTGCCGGTGCTGCCCTCCGGGCTGACCCAGGACGGCGTCAACGTGGTGCAGCAGGCCAAGAACGCCGGCGTGAACCTCGACCTGGTCAACATCATGGCGATGGACTACTACCAGGGTCCCGGTGACCAGGGCGCCAAGGCGATCGCGGCGGCCAGGGCCACGCAGGCCCAGGTGAAGGCGGTCTACGGGCTGAGCGACGCGGCCGCCTGGAAGAAGATCGGGGTCACGCCGATGATCGGCGTCAACGACTCCCAGAACGAGATCTTCTACCAGAAGGACGCCCGCGCGCTGGTGAGCTTCGCCAGCCAGGTGCACCTCGGCATGCTCTCGTTCTGGGAGCAGGGCCGTGATGCCAACGCGTGCAACGGTGCCTTGTACCGCTGCACGAACATCGCGCAGCAGCCCTACGAGTTCGCCCGGATCTTCGCCGGTTACAACGGTTAGCCGAGCGTCCAGGTGGCCGTGTCGGTGTAGGCACGGCCATCGCGGACGCCGGTGATCGTCACGGTGTTGGCGCCCGGCCGCAGGGTGATCGGCCACGTGTAGATGTGGTCTGCCGCAGGCGGTTTCGGCGCGCCGACCGCCTGGCCGTTCAGCGTCAGCTGCACGGTGTCGGTGGTGCCGTACGCCCGGACCGTGGTCGTCGCGACCGTGCGCTGGGTCCAGCGGGCGCTGTTCAGGTGAACGAACGGCGTGTCGGTCCAGCTCGCCTTGTAGAGGTAGAAGGCGTCCTTGCGCACCGCACGGTCGTAGGTGACCAGGCCCTTGTCGTTGCGCCCCAACGTGTCGCCCTCGGAGCGGCTGTCCACGGCGAAGTCGAACATGTTCCAGACGAACGTGCCCCACAGGAACTCACGCGTCTTCAGCTGTGCCCACGAGTTCTCGTGCACGAGGGTCTGGTACTCCTCCGGATGCCAGCGCGCGGTCGTCACGGGCGGGCTCGGGTTCTCCTCGTGCTGCACCACGCTGCCGCCGGCGCCGTACTCGCTCAGCGCGATCTTGCGCGCGGGGTCGCGGGCGTGCAGCCGGTCCGCCCAGCCGCCGGGACCGGTGCTGCTGTTGTCGTACCAGCCGAAGTACTTGTTGTAGGCGGCCAGTTCGGCGTGGCTCGACACCGGGTCCAGGTCGGCGATGTGGCTCGCGTACGTCGAGTGCCGCCCGGAGTCCTCCGCCCGCACGGCCGCGGCGAGGTCTCGCAGCGTGTTGTTGGTCGCGGTGTTGCTGGTCTTCTGCTCGTTGCCGATGCCCCAGAACACGATCGACGGGTGGTTGAAGTTCTGCCGCATCATCTCCAGCAGCTGCTGCTGGGCGTTCGCCCGGAACGCCGCGCTGTCGGTGATCTCGTTGACCAGCGGGATCTCCGTCCACACCACGTAACCGCGCTGGTCGGCGAGGTCGTACACCAGCTCGGACTGCTGGTAGTGGGCGGTGCGGTAGGCGTTGACGCCCATCTCGTCCATCAGGTCGAAGTCCTGGCGCTGCTGCGCGGGGGTGGTGGCCCAGCCGTGGTTGAGCCGGTCCTGGTGCGCGTTCACGCCGTGCAGACGGACCGATCGGCCGTTCAGCGCGAACCCGGTGTTGGCGTCGACCGCGGTCGTGCGCAGGCCGAGCGGTTCGGTGATGACGTCGGCGACCCGGTTCGTGTCCGCGTCGATGATCTCGACGCTCGTCCGGTACAGGTACGGATCCGCCTTGCCCTGCCAGCGATGCGGTCGTGGGATCGTGACGGTCTGCACGGTGTCGAAACCGGTGGCGGCGTTGACCGCACGGGTCGCCGCGGTGGTCTCACCGACGATGACGCCCGCGTGGTCGGCCACGACCGTGCGGACCTTGACCCGTTTGACGGTCGTGTTGTTGTTCCACGCTTTGGTCGTCACCTCGACCTGCGCCGAGGCATCGGAGAGCGCGCGCTGCCGCAGGTACACGCCGGGGCCGCCGTAGTCGCCCATGCGGACGCCGAGCGGGTCCACCACCGTGAGGCGGACGTTGCGGTAAATGCCGCCGAAGAACGTGAAGTCCGCGGAGATCGGCGCGATGTCGGGCTTCGCGGCGTTGTCGGCCTTCACCGCGATCACGTTGTCCTGCCCCAGCTTCAGCGCACTGGTCGCGTCGAATCGGAACGCCGCGAAGCCGCCGCGGTGCTGCCCGAGCCGCACGCCGTTCACCCAGACGTCCGCGACCTGGTTCACCCCGTCGAACTGCAGCCACAACCGCTTGCCCGCCAACGCCGCGGACGGCGTGAAGTGCTTGCGGTACCAGCCGATTCCCCGGTAGTAGTTCGAGCCGCCGTCCTGGCCGTCCGCCGCGTTCCACGTGTGCGGCACGGTCACCTGCGTCCACGCCGAGTCGTTGAAGCCCGGCGCCTCGGCGCCCGCCGCGTCCGCGCGCAGGAACCTCCAGCCCGCGTCGAGACCGACCTGCTGACGCGCCACCGGTGGCTCGTACGCCGAAGCCGTCGGTGTACCAACGAACATCGCTGACAGCAGCACCAAAGGCAGCAGCAGGCGTCTCATGTCCGCCGACGCTAGGCGCGCCGGGAAACTCCCGTCAACGAAAGAAGTCAGTTCCGGTACAACGGGTTCGGGAAGTTCACATATGTGCTCGCGGCACCCTCCGCGCGCCTCCAGCGCAGCAGCAGATTCGCCTTCGCCGGCACGGACGGATTCTCCAGCAACGAGGTCAGGAGCGACGGGGAACCGTGATCCTGAGCGTAGGCAACGAAAACCGATCGAGCCGCCGACCAGACGTCCAGACCGGGATGCCGGGCCTGCACCGCTCCGGCGATCTCCGTCAGGTGGTTCACCACGAGGCAGTACTGGAGCCGTTCCCAGCCCTTGGTCTCACTCACCCCGCGCGACCCTTCTCCATCCACTTCGGACACCAGGGTGGCGAAGCGCGGCAGCACCAGCCGCATGCCTTCGTGGTCGCGGTAGAACGCCTGCACCGGTATGCCCGAAACGTCCACACCCACCAGAACGTTCTGCAGGTGGCACTCCATCACCACACCGTGCGCGAAAAACGCATGCAGCACAGGCGGAACGACGACCGAGACGTACCTGGAGAACCAGCGCAACGCCTCCTCCCGGCTCAGCCCGTCCAGCGGGTTGCCGTCGAAGCCCTCGCTGATCCCGGCCGCGAGCAACGGTGTCACGCCGGGCAACGTGTGCCGCCGCACGCCGTCGCGCACCACGACCGCAAGTCCCTCAAAGGATTCCGCCGACGTCCGGTAGCCCCGGTCGATCAGGAAGGCGGTGCCGGGATACGTGGCGGCGATGTCCTCGAACGCCGGTTTCAGCACGCGGGCGAGCGGCGGGACCCACCGCAGATCGCCGGCCCAGAGGCGGCGCACGTCGTTCGTGATCTGCACGTCGAGGCTGAACTTGTAGAACAGGTCGGCGGCCGGATCGTAGACCGTGCGCACCGACGACGTCGGCCAGACCTCGTGGTCCGCGACGGCCGCGGAGATGCCCAGCAGGGACAGCTGAAGCGGGTGCGCGAGCAGGACGCCGGACGGCAACGACGAGACGTCACCGTCCTCGATGAACGTGCCTCCCAGATGCGCCAACGAGAACCGCGCGTGCGTCTCGGGTGCGTACGGCAGCCATTGCGACGCGGGCAGGTTGCCGCGGCCCTTCGGCGCCGGGTGGTAGCGGTGACCGGCGATCAGCGCCTGCTCGGAACGCTGGTAGAGGTCGGCCGGTGGGGCGGGACGCGCCTGCAGGATGGCCGCGATGGCGGAGCGGGAGGCCGCGATCTCGTCGAGGAAACCGACCGGCGGATCGCCGAGCTCCTTGCTGATCAGCACGGCCAGCTCGTGCCACGTGACGGGCTGCCAGGCGCCGGCGAACAGCTCGGGGTCGGACAGCCAGCGGCCCTGCCGTGCGCGGAGCAGGACTTCTGTGCGGGGCAGGCGGATGGTGCCATCGCTGCCGCTCTGCCCGACCTCGCGGCGCAGGCAGTTCAGCAGGGCGGTCGACGTGATGCCGTCGGGATCAGTGATCGCTTCCACCGGTGTCCGCTTTCCCTCTGACGATGTGTCAGGATCAGATCATTCTCACGCAAACGCCGGTAGAGACGGAATTCACGACCGCGCTGGACGATGCGCGTGCCGAGCGGTTCCGCGCGGCGCTGCCGGGGGCCCGCGCGGCCGTCCTGGCACGGCTGCGGCGCGGCCTGGCGATCGAGCCGTTGCCGCAGATCACCGTCGATCCGGCCCGGTACGAGCACCCGGTCGACCTCCTCACCGCGCTGCGCTGGCCCCACTCGGAGAACCTGGTCGGTGAGGTCGCGCACAGCGTCGCGGGTCTGGCGCTCTCCCGCACGACGGCACCGCTGACCACGCCGTTCCTCGAACGCTCGCTGGAGGAACACGAGCAGAGCGTGGTCGACGGCCATCCACTGCACCCGTGCTGCCGCAACCGCACCGGTTTCACCGCACTCGACCACCTCGCCTACGGCCCCGAGCACCGGCCGACCGTCGCCCTGCGCCTGCATCCCGCCCGCGACCACGTGGTGTTCGGCGACTGGCCGGACGAGCTGCGCGACGGCACCGCGATCCTGCTCCCGGTACACCCGTGGCAGGCCGACAAGCTGCAGATCAGCACGGTCGGCACGCTGGACGCCGCGCCGCTGATGGCGCTGCGGACCCTGTCGGCCGGCCCGTGGCACGTGAAGACCACGCTGAGCGCGCAGATCACCTCGGCGGTGCGCGACATCTCCGGCGGCTCGATCGCCACCGCGGTCGCGGTCTCCGACTTCCTCGACGGCGTCGTCGAGGGGATCGAGCTGCAGCACAACCGGGCCTCCGCCGCGGTGCTCACGAACGGCGAGCCGAACCGGGAGCTGGGCGTGATCCTGCGGGACAAACCCGTGCCGCGGGAGAACGAGACCCTGCTGCCGGTGGCCGCGCTGACCGCACGCCCGGTCGACGGCGGTCCCCCGCCGATCCGCGGACTCGGTGACCCGGTGGAGTGGCTGCGCGAGTTCGCGGAGCTGGCGGTGCCGCCGTTGATGACGCTGCTCGCGCGCGGCGTGGCGTTGGAGGCACACGAGCAAAACCTGCTGGTGGGGCTCGTGAACGGAAGGCCGCGCCGGTTGGTCTACCGCGACCTCGCCGACATCCGCGTCAGCCCACGTGCCGACCTGCCCGAACGCCTCCACACGACCGCGGAAGGCTTGCGCACCAAGACGTTCGCCACGTTCTTCGCGACCGCGCTGACCGGCCTGATCACCGCGCTGGACGCGCCGGACCGGGAGCTCTGGGACGTGGTGGCCAAGTCGGTCCCGGACACGCCGGATCGGCTCGCGTTGCTCCACGAGCCGATCCCGGCCAAACCGCTGACGTTGATGCGCCTCGACCCGGCGACGACGGCCTGGGCACTCCTGCCCAACCCGTTCTAACCCGCGAAGTCGTGGGTGATCCAGACGGTGCCCTTGGCGTCACGGGTGACGACGATCCCGACCCGGTCGAACGACTTGCTGAGGATGTTGCGGCGGTGCCCGTCGTCCGGCGGCTTCTCGTCCAGCATGCTCTGCGTCAGGCCGAGCGCCTTCTGCGAGATCGGCTCGACCGCGTTGGGCACCGGCCCGGCCATGCCGACGTTCTCGCCCACGGTGCGCCACTTGGTGCCCGCGGCGGAGGCGCGCTCGCCGAGCCCGGACTCGCCTGGGCACTGGTGCGACAACCCGCACCCGTCGATCATCGCCTTGTTGTGCCGGTCCGCCGCGGTCACGAGCGTCGGGTCCAGCTTCAGCGGCGGCAGGCCGGCCTCCGCGCGGCTGGAGTTGATCAGCGCGAGCACGCGTTCCTCCGGCGTCGCGGGCTTCGGCGGCGGAGGCGGGGCAACGGAGGTGGACGACGAAGGCGGCGGCGTGCTGCTCGGGCTTGACGACGTGACGGAGCTCGGCGGCACCGTCGTGACGGTGCTGGACGTGACAGTGTTCGACGTGACTGTGTTGGACGTGCTGGTTTCCGCGACCCGCGCAGCGGCCGGGCGGTCCGCCGGAGACAGCACGACGGCGGCGACCACACCGACCGCGGCACACACGAGGGCCGCACCGGTCGTCGCGAGCACCGGCTTGGCGGCGGCGACGTGCGCGATCCGCCCGAACAGGCCCACCGCGGCGACGGGCTCGATGCTCTTCAGCAGGTGCGGCAGATAGCCCGCGGGCACCGTGAGCAGCGCCGCACCGGTCAGGATCCGCTCGACGGGCATCCGGTCGGCGTCACCGCGCCGGCACCACCCGCACTCGTCGACGTGCCGCAGCAACCGCTTGCGCCACAACGGCTCAGGCCGCCCGGACCAGCCCTCCGCCGCCCGGTCGAGGCCGGCACAGCGCGGGTCGGCGGACAACGCCCGCACCAGCACGCGAATGGTCTCCAGCCGGCTCTTCAGCCTGCTGACCCGCACCGTGACGGCGTGCGCCCCGAGGTGCAGCGCCTCCGCCACCTCCGCGCGGGTGAGCTGCCCGGCCCGTTCCAGCGTCCACAACGCCAGCAGCTCGCTGTCCGCGGGATCGAGCCACCGCGCCGCTTCGTCGATCTCCCGCCGCTGCTCGGCGAGGTGTAATCGGGACAGCGCGACCTCGACGAACTCGGCGCCGGGATCCGGCCGGTCGTACTCCTCCAACGAGGCGGGCGCGGCGTCACGGCGCCGGTGGTGCTCGCGGATCTGGTTGATCGTGACCGCGACCAGCCAAGACCGGACGCGCTCCGGCTCCCGCAGCGACTCGATGCCGCGGATGACCCGGACCATGGTCTCCTGCACGACGTCGTCGACGTCGGCGTCAGAGGACAGCGCGCGACCGGCGATGTTGTAAACGAGGGGCAGCCCGGCCGCGACGATCGCGTCGAGCGCCTCCCGGTCACCGGCCCGTGCCGCGGCCACCTGCGCCACGTCCACCTGCCCAAGCCACTCCCGACCCGTCACGACCACACCCTCACCTCGCCGACCGATTCCCGTACATGAACGGAGACCGGCGAGGCTTGCATCGGGTCACAGAAACAGGGCCCAGCAGTGACTCAAGTCACATTCAGGCCTGGGTTCCGTTGACTGCGGGGAACGCCATGTTCTTGAAGTAACTCGTGGACTCGTGCTGCCGCAACTCGACGAGCTTCTCGATGAACACGTTGGCGGCCTTCTCCTGCTCAGGCGTCGGCGCCTGCGCGTCGGCGGCGGGGCAGTTGCCCGGCGTCGTCTTCCACGCCAGGTAGGCGGCGGTCACAGCCATCTCGGAGTTGCGCAACAGGATCCACGACTGGTCCCAGCGGTAGAACGCACGCAGTCCCGTCAGCCCGGCCACGACGACGCCCGCCACCGAGATCGTCACCGTCTTGCTGGGGTAGTCGAGGCTGGTGAGCAAAGGCAGCGCCGCGCCAACGAAGATCACCAGCATGCCGCTGAGCCGGTAGAACCGCCGGTGCCACTTCGCCCTGACGTCGTAGTACGACCGCAGCCACGACCCGTACGCGTCCGCCGCGGCCACCACTCCGCCCTTCATGGCGATCAGTTCGGCCGGGAACTGAGGAATGCGCTTCACGCACCCCAGGATGGCACGCACCGATGTCCGCCCACGGCGTTTTCAGCTGCACAGCAACGAAATGACCTCGTCCGGCGACGGCATGGCCGCGATCTCGCCGGCCACCCGCCGGGCAGCGGCGCGCACAGCCTCGTCGGCGAGCAGAGCACGAGCATGATCGGCAACGGACTCGCTGGTCAGTTCGTCAGGCAGCAGCCTGGTCCCCGCACCCGCGGCCACCACGGCGTCCGCGTTGCCGAACCCGTCGGCGCCCTGCGGCACGACCAGCTGCGGACGGGCGGCGGCCAGCGCACCCAGGGTGGTGCCGCTGCCGCCGTGGTGAACGACGAGGTCCACGTGCGGCAGGAGGTCGGCCTGCGAGACCCAGGGTTCGACGCGGACACCTGGGGGCACGTCGCCCAGGGCTTCGACCGCGGGGCCGGTGGCGACGAGGACGTCCACCGGGAGGGTGGCCAGGCCGGTGATGCAGCGGTGCAGGACGTCGGCGGTGGCGAAGGCGGTGCCGAGGGTGAGGTAGACGAGAGGGCGGTCGCGGCGAGCGGGCACGGCGTCCGGCGGCAATCCGCGCCCAGCGGACACGATTTCCGGCACACCACGCCCAGCGGACACGCCGTCCGGCAGCCCCAGCCCCGCACCAGGCGGTGACCACGCCACCGGACGCAACGGCACGCGGTCCGCGGCAGCGAGAAAACCCGGTGCCTGCAACGACTCCGGGCAGATGTCGACCGTCCTCCCGATCACCACCCCCACCGAGGCCGCCACCGAGATCGCCGCCTGCCACATCTCACCAGGATCAACCCGCCCGAACGTGTGCGCCACAGTCGGAATCCCAGCCCGCAACCCGGCCAGCGCCGCCCCGTACGTGGTGATGTCGTGGACGATCAGGTCAGCACCCAACGGCGCCAGGTCGTCCGCCAGCCGCCGGGTCATCACGTCACCCAAGGCACGCCCAACCCGCTCAGGACCATGCGGGAGATCCACCGCGGCCAACGCCGCAGGCAGGCTCATCCCCGCCGCAACCGCGTTCAACCCGGCCGCACGCAACCGCGGCACGAACTCCTCCCCGGCCGCGAAGACCACATCATGGCCCATCCGCTGAGCAGCCAAAGCCAAAGGCACAGACGGGTACGTGTGACCGTGCGCCGCCATCGTCGCGAAGATCAGCCGCACAGCAGGACCTCGCGATGCTGCCAGGCCAGCGACAGCAGGGCCGCGCCGGCCGCCTGCGTCGGTTCGTGGTGCACGAAGCGTTCGATGTTCTCGGCGGTGAACGGGATTCCGGCGAGGACACGGCCTTCCTCGTTGTGCGACACGAGATCGCCGAACAGCTCGTCGAACGTCCCGGCCTCGATCACCGCGACGGTCAGCATGTCGGTCGCGAACGTCAGCGGGTCCACGCCCATGCCGAGGTACGAGACGCGTGCCGCCGACGTCAGCCTGTGAGCGAACGCCGGATTGACGGCCTGATCTTCCGGCATGCCCAGCAGTTCCTCGGCGAACTCGCGGATCATGCAGTGCCACAACGAGAAGTCGCTGTCCTGCGAGCCTTGGAAGACGCCGACCGGCAGCACCTGGTACAGGCCGCCGGCGTGGCCGACGCGCTTCGGATCGCGCCAGTGCAGGAAGAACGTCGCACCGCCGGGGTCGTCGCGGATCGTGAGGGTGCTGACGGCGACGTTCGTCGGGCGCCGCGCCGGATCGCACGGATCACCGACCGAGGTGCGCAGCCGCAACGAGTCGGTCTGCCCGAGTTCGCGCGCCGCGAACTCGTGGGCGCAGGCCTCCCCCACGTCGATGCCGTCGAAGTACGAGCCGATGCCGAACGTCAGGTGCTTGCCGGTGAAGCCGAGCAGCCGGTAGGTCTCCCGGTTCTGGAACACGGTCGGCGCGGCCAGCGCCGCCATCGCGGCCGAGTAGCTGCGAAAACCCTCGGGCAGCAACGAATCCTGACCGATGTCGAACGACGGAGAAGCCTGCGACGACAGCGAGAGGTCGTTCAACGGAATCGGCGCGGCGGGCATCCAGTGCGCGGCTGTGAGCAGTGGTGTGCCCGCGACCTTGGGCAGGGACGGGTACTCGCCGGCGGCCTTGAGGGCCAGCGCATGGCGGTGTTCACCCAGGTGGGCACGGACCTCTAGCCACTCTTCGGACGTCGGCACCCCACCATTGTCACCTGCCGGCCGGACACCTGAGGCTCCCGCCACGGCGAAATGACCGGACCCACCCTGACTGGCCCGGTCTCCGCTCTATGAGGCTGTCAGGCCCTCCAACGCCTGGACGCGTGGACCACGTCGCCGACTGCACGAGCAAGACTGCCGTCGGCGTCGACGTGGGCCTCGTACTCGGCCGGAAGCGGCATGGCCACCTCGGGCGGTGCCTCGTACGGGTCGCTGTCTTCCCAACGCAGCCTGCGCGCCGTCTTCACGAACGCGACCGCGGCGGCCAGCAGCAGCACGCCGATCGCGACCGGCCACAGGACCGCCTCCGCGATGGCGATGGCGAACTGGACCTGAGCCACCACCACGAACACGACGGTCAGTCCGACCACCGACCACGGGGCCGATCGTCCGTCGCGTCTTCGCTTGGCGGCACCGGTTGCCCCCATTGGCGTCACCTCCACCGATGTTGTCGTGGACATCGGCGATTGATCGCACGGAGTTACAGGTCCAAGCGTACTCCCTGGTCGTTTGGTTGCGTTCCGTCATCTTCGGCCGAACTGCCTACCAGGCACGAACGTGCCTGGGGAGGGTGCGGGATTCACCCTGTGGTGTGATCATCAACCCGTGTCCGCACTGCACGCGGGAGACCCCGCTTCATTCGCCGCCGATGTTCTCGACGAGGGTCCGGCCGAGCCCGAGTTCGTGCCGGGGATCGCGGGGAGAAGGCCCACCAAGTCGTGCGCGGGCGGGGCGTTGATCCGGGATTCCACCGGACGAGTCCTCTTCGTCGTGCCCACGTACAAGGCGGTGCTGGACATCCCCGGCGGCATGACCGAGGAGGACGAGTCACCGAAGGCGGCGACGATCCGCGAGATCCGCGAGGAGCTCGGCATCGAAGTCGAGCTCGGGCCGTTGCTGGTGGTGGACTGGACGCCGCGCAACGGCGTGTGGCGCGACTGCCACCAGTTCGTGTTCGACGGCGGGGTCGTCGACGGTGCCGTGGCGCACGACGACGAACTGGCGGGCGTGGTCTACCTGACGCTCGACGAGGCGAAGCCGAAGATCTACCCGTCGCTGCACCGCCGGCTCACCCTCGCGCTGGAGGCGCTTGAGAGCGGTTCCACGCACTACGCCGAGTTCGGGAGGGCGCGCTAGATGCGGATCGTCTCGCTGCTGCCCGCCGCGACCGACATCGTCGCCGAGCTCGGCCTGATCGAGCACCTGGTCGGCCGCACCCACGAGTGCGACTGGCCGGCCGAGGTCGCGACCGTCCCGATCGTCACCAGCACCGGCATCGACCAGGACGCGTTGAGCAGCCGGGAGATCTCGGCAACCGTCCACCACGGCTCTTCGCTGTACGGGTTGGACACCGACCTGCTCAACGACCTCAAGCCGGACGTGATCCTCACTCAGGACCTGTGCGACGTCTGCGCGATCTCCTACGAGAGCGTCTCGGCGGCGGTACGCCTGATGGACGTCGGCCCGAAGGTCCTCAGCCTCGAACCCTCCACCCTGGACGAGGTGCTGGACTGCCTCAAGACCGTCGGCGACACGCTCGGCGTCGACAGCACGGACAGGATCACCGCACTCCGGCAGCGCATCGACCACGTCGAGCAGCAGACCAGGAACAAGCAGCGCCCGAGAGTCGCCGCCATCGAGTGGCTCGACCCGGTCTGGCCCGCTGGACACTGGGTACCGGAGCAGATCGCGATCGCCGGTGGCATCCCGCTCATCGCCGAGAAGGGTGAGCACACCAAGCCGATCGACTGGCAGACCGTCCACGACGCCGAACCGGACGTGGTGTTGCTGATGCCGTGCGGCTTCCCACCGGAACGCACGCTCAAAGAACTCCCCGACCAGCAGTTCCCCGAAATGTGGGTGCTGGACGGTCCGGCCTACTACAACCGCCCCGGCCCGCGGGTGGTGCGCGGCATCGAGGTTCTGGCCCACGTCCTGCACGGCATCGGCCCCGCTCCGGACACCGGAGAAGCCTTTAAGCTCGAACCATGATTGACCTGAGCGCGTTCCCCCGAGTCGCACTGGGCAGCTGGCCGACCCCGCTGGACGACGCCCCGAGGCTCGCGACCGCGCTCGGCAGCCCGCCGGTCCTGATCAAGCGCGACGACGTGAACGGGCTCGGCGCCGGCGGCAACAAGCTGCGCAAGCTCGAGTTCCTGCTCGGCCAGGCCATCGAGCAGGGCGCGGACACGATCATCACGTTCGGCGCGCTGCAGACCAACCACGGCAGGCAGACCGCGGCAGCGTGCGCGAAGCTCGGGCTCAGGTGCGAGCTCGTGCTCACGGCCAAGGTGCCGATGAAGGGCGACGCGTACGAGCGGTCCGGCAACATCGTGCTGGACCACATGTTCGGCGCGAACGTGCACATCTGCGCGGACGCCGAGGAGACCGCGCAGGCCTATGAGCGCGTGAACCACGACAAGGCCGTCACGCTGCCCGTCGGCGGTTCGAACGGCCTCGGCACGCTCGGGTACGTCGCGGCGGCCGTCGAACTGGTCGGGCAGCTCAACGACCGGGGAATCGACAACGCGTGCATCGTCGTGCCCCTGGGCAGCGGCGCCACGGCCGCGGGAATCGCGCTCGGCACCGAACTGCTGGGCTGGTCCGGCACCGTGCACGCGCCGAGCGTCTCGCACTCCAAGGCAGACGCCGAGCAGGAGCTCCACACCCTCGCCGGCGACGCCGCGGCCCTGCTGAACGTCCCGGCACCGAAGCTCGCCCACGTCACGATCACGGACGACACGATCGGCCCCGGCTACGGCGTGCCCACCGAGGACATGTGGAGCGTGCTGAAGCTCTTCGGCGAGACGGAGGGCGTGGTACTCGACCCGGTCTACACGGGCAAGGCCGCGGTGGCGTTCCGGCGACTCGCTCCGACGCTGGACGTGCCGGTCGTGTTCCTCCACACGGGTGGTCTCCCCGGTTTCTACGGCTATGCGCCGGAAGCCGTCGCCCAGTTCTGATAGCGGTTTCTCATAACCGCACTCATTCGGTCACCTATTGACCAGGTTTTGTCCATGATTTTTACCCAAATGACCGGGCATAATCGCGCCCATGCAGGTCTGTTCTTCATCGAATCCACACGCGCTGGAATACGCTGACCAGCGCTTATTTGCCTCACCGACGACGGAAATCGTGCGGTAACGAGCCAACGCGCGCACGCGATCGAAATACCGCGACCCGCCAGTGCTCCATTCCGCCACCGTCAGTGGGTGAATTGACTCATGCGTCTCTCAGTGCTCGCCTCGACAGCAGTAGCCGTGCTGCTGATGGTGCCCTTACCAGGCGCGGCACAGCAGCCCGAACCCGTCATCACGCCGGCGAACATCGTGGTTCTCGTCGACGAGTCCAGCAGCATCGGCGCGCAGGACATGGACCGGGAGCGGGAGGCCGCCGCGTTGATCGCGCTCGGCGAGTTCGCGCCGTCGAGCACCATCGCGGTGGTCGGCTTCGGCAGTGACAACGGCGGGCAGTCGCCGGTCGACGTGGTGTGCCCGCCGAGCGCGGTCGCGACCGCGCAGGACCGGCAGCGGCTCAGCGACTGCACGCGCGCCCTGAAGAGCCGCCCGATCGGGCAGGGCGACGGCACCGACCACGCGGCTGCTCTCCAGCAGGCGCTGAGCTACCTGCAGGGCGACAAGAACGGCCCCAAGCTGGTCTTCATCCTCACCGACGGCAAGCTCGACGTCACCGACAGCCCGAGGTACGGCCCGGACAACATCGGCGACCAGCGCAACCGCACCGCCTCCGAGCTCATCGGCACGTTGCTGCAGCAGGCGAACAAGGAGAAGGTGCAGGTCTGGCCGCTGGGTTTCGGCACCGTCGACGCGGGCCAGCTCGACCGGTTCGCGAAGGGCTCGTTCCAGGGTCAGTGCGGCGTCAAGTCTCCGACGCCGGCCGCCACCGTCGTCAGCAGCAGCGCGGACGTCGCGCAGGCCCTCATCAGGGCGTTCCAGGCGGCCAGGTGCGCGGGCGCGGGCGACATCCAGCGCACGCCGGTGAGCAGCGGCGGCACGGCGGAGGCCCAGGTCACCATCCCGGTGATCGCCACGGACGGCTCGATCCTGGTCACGAAGCACGACTCGCGCATCTCGGTGTCCTATGTGGACCCCGAGGGCAGGACCGTGCCGAAGTCCGGGCAGCAGGGCGAATCCACGTTCCAGGTCAGCGGTGAGAACGGCACCGTCGAGGGCCTGCGGATCGTGAACCCGTTGCCGGGCACGTGGACCGTGAAGATCACGTCCGCGCCGGGCGTGCCGCCGCTGGACGTCAGCACTGTCGTGATGTACCAGGGCGCGGTGCGGTCGAGCATGACCGTGAACCCGCCGGCGCCACAGGCGGGCCAGGAGGTCACGGTCGCTCTGAGCCTGCAGACCAGAAGCCGGTCGATCACCGACCCCGGCGCGCTGAAGGATCTCGCCTTCACCGCCGACATCGCCGGAGATGGCTTCACCACACCGATTCCGCTCAACGACGACGCGAACAACGGGGACAGCCGCGGGCAGGACGGGGTCTACTCCGGCAAGATCGTCATCCCGGATCAGGCGAAGGGCACCGTCAAGTTCACCGGCACGGTCGCGGGCATCGGCATCAGCGGCGACACCAGAACCGTGGACGCGGCACTGGTTTCCGGGCCACGGCCGCTCGCCGCGTCGACGACGTTCGGCAACACCGACTGGGAGGTGGCGCCGGGCGACACGGTCCAGGGCACGGTCACCGTCACGAACAACTCCGGCCGCGCCCGCAAGGCCAGGATCATCGTCGCCGACGTCGCGCCGGGCACGGTCGCGAGCATCCCCGGTGACCAGACCGTGCTCGACGTGCCGCCGTCGGGCACCAGCACGTTCGACTTCGGCCTCGCCTTCGCCGGCAACACCGCCGAGGGCGCCAACGCGTTGACGCTCAAGGTCGTCGACGACGCGAACCCCGACGACGTGATCTACGAGTGGCGGATCACCGCGAACGTCGCGCAACCACCGCCGCTGCCGGAGATCGCGATCGCCATCGGCATCGCGGCCGTGCTCACCACGGCACTGGTCCTCCTCCTGCTCCGGCGCCGGCGGCGCGACGTGCGCGGGCTCGTCGTCTACCTGTACGACGGCTACCGGTCGCGCGGTGACCTGGCTGCGCCGGAGCAGCCGTCCTCGGTGTTCCGCTTCCACCTCGGCGAGGTCCAGACGGGGGTGCCGCAACTCGCGCACTCGGCGGGTGGTGAGGACAGCTACGAGCTGAGCCGCAACGGCGGGCAGCTGCGGTTGCGCGCGCCTCTCGGTGACTCGTACGACCTCCACCTGGGCGAGCGCGTGCCGGTGCACGGCGACCTGTCCATCGAGGTGCAGGACGAACACGCCCCCGTCGAGTTCCCCGACGACCACCAGGACCCGCTCCCGGCAGCGGACCGGCCATCGGGCAACCACCACCTGCTTTAGAAGGGCAACGATGCAGATCTACCAGCCCATGCTGTACGTCGGACTGGGTGGCACCGGCTGTCGCGTCGGGGCCGAGCTGGAACGCAGGCTGCGCGAGGAGATGTGCGGCCCTGACGGCACCGAGCTCCAGAACAGCATGCAGGGCAAGAACTTCCTGCCGTACCAGCTGCCCTCGTGCCTCCAGTTCGTCTACGCCGATCTGAGCGAGGACGAGTTCGGCGCGCTCGAACGCCGGGTCGTGCCCGATCCCGAGTACCTGCCCGCCGCCGAACGCACGATGCATCTCGTGCGCGAACTCGTGCCGCACCACGACACCTATCCCGAGGTGGCCCGCAGCCTGCGCCTGGCCGCGCCGAAGTACATCGACTCGTGGCTGCCGCCGCCCAGCGGTGAACCGCGGATCGGCCCGCTCGCCCGCGGTGCCGGCCAGCTGCCGACCGTGGGCCGCGCGGCGTTGTTCGAGACGTTCCGCGGCGGCACGTCGGCCGCGCAGGCCCCGCTGCGCAAGGCGATCGGCGCGATCAACAACTCGCTGGGCGAGCTGGCCCTGCTCGGTGGCGGCCACCGGGCGTTGTCGTGCGACGTCTTTGTGGCGTTCTCGGTCGCGGGCGGCACGGGCAGCGGCATCTTCTTCGACTTCCTGCACCTGATCGGCGATGTCTTCGCGCACCAGGACTACCGAGCGCGGATCTTCCCGCTGGTGCTCATGCCGTCCGCGTTCGACGAGGGTCTGGGCGGCGGACGGGCGGCGCGGCTCAACGCGGGTCGCTCGCTGCTGGACCTCTTCCGGCTGGTGGACGATCAGAACGCCCAGGTCGCGGGCACCGAGCTGGACAGCTCCGGCATAAGCGGCACGCTGTCGGTGAAGTACCCGGACCGCGAGGAGATCCGGCTGCGCGCCGCCACCGTGCAGACCGCGTTCCTGTTCGGCAAGGGCGCCGGCGTGCAGCGCGAGGACCTGCACCGGTCGATCGTGTCGCTGGTGCTGTCGTTGATCGGCACCGATCTCGGCACCGAGGGCGACGGCGGCCGCCAGGCCGTGGCGCAGACCTACATGAGCTTCGCCGACTCGTTCATCAACAGCGCGGTCGAACGGGAGGTGCCCGCCGCGACCGGGATCGGCAACCGCGGTGTGTCCACGAGTTCGGTCGCGTCGATGACCGTGCCGGTGGACGACATCGCGGACATCATCAGCTCCCGGCTGCTGGCGGCCGCGGTCACCGAGCTCGACGAACCGGGCACCGGCCAGGCGGAGAACAACTCGCCGCTGATCGAGCGGTTCTTCACCGAGTCCAATCTGGACCCGTTGCGGCTGCGACAACCCGTGCCGATCAACGAGGTCGCGGCGGTCACCGGCGCGGAGGCCATCGCCCGCGCGCTCGCCACGCGGGCCCGCACGATGGAGTCCGGCCTGCGCACACTCGACCAGCAGCTCGCCCGGCAGATCCCGGACATGGTGCAGACGTTCGACGCCGGCCGCGCGGTGAAGTCGCTGCTCGGCGAGATCGATCTGTTCCGGCTCCGGCGCGTCCTCAACGGCCACGACGGCCTCACCGACGAGCCCAGTGCGCTCGGGTTCGCCAAGATCCTGGAGCTGCGCCGCGGCGAGCCGGCGGCCCCACCCGGCCTGACGCTGAACCCGCCGGCCTCGGCCGGGATCAAGGGGAAGTTCCTGCGCAAGCTGCAGTTCTCCGATCCCGCCGTGCGAGCGGCGCTGGCGCGGCAGAACGACTGGTACGAGTGGCGGGCGAAGCGGGTCTGGCACGCCGCGTGGAACGACCAGGCGGTGCGCTGGGACCTCAAGCTGAAAGCCGTGCAGCAGCAGGTGCTTTCGCTGGTGAACGCCTTCGAGGACCACGCGCGGCAGAGCGAGCGCCGGTTCACCGCCCGCGCCCGCGAGCTGTACCAGCAGCGGGTCGGCGTCACGTACCTGTTGCCGCGCCAGGGTGATCTCGAACCGTTCTACCAGGCCGTGGTGCGCCGGTTCGTGGACTACTACGTGCATCAGGGCGGCAAGCTGAGGCCGACGGCGACGCCGGGCGACCTCGTCACCGAGATCCTCGGCGAGGAGGGCTGGAAGCACGCCTACGACATGGTGCTGGACGGCCGCGGCCCGGCGATGGCCGTGGCCCACGTCAAGGACAGGCTGAAGCAGGCCGTGAAACGGCTCTTCTCCTACCGCGACGGGCAGCACCGGCCGTTGCTGCCCGCGTTGCAGGACCTGCTGGCGGCCGCGGCGGGCAAGCCGGGCGTGCGGGTCGGTGACGACGAGCTGGCGCAGTTCCGGGAGAAGCTCGCCGGACTGGTGCCCGGCGGGTTCGCGCCCAGCGGCACCGGCCGGTTGCGGATCCTGTTCAGCTATCCCGCGTCGGCCAAGGACACCGAGCTGGAGAAGTTCCTGCGCAACGAGGTGTCGCTGCCGCGGCAGGACGCGGTGGTGGAGTTCCGGCCGATCGCGGCCGAGTCGATCACCGTGGTGCTGTTCCGCAGCTCGATGGGCCTGACCGAGGTGCCGGAGGTCCGCGAGGTGCTCAAGCACTGGTCGGACGCGCTGAAGAACGAGGAGCAGCAGGACTTCCTGCGCTGGCGGCAGCGCCTCGGCTACGACTTCGGTTACCTGGCCACGATTCCCGAGCACCGCGAACGGATCCTGCACCACCTGCTGTGCGCGGCGTGGAACGACCAGATCGCCGTGGTGGGCGACGAGGACTCGCCGTCGGCGATCATCGTGCGGCTCGGCGACGGAGCGCAGGCCAGCATGCGTCTGCCGCTGGAACCGTTCGGCCGGATGTCCAGCTGGGCCAGCCTGCTGTCCGCGTACGAGGCGTGGGTGCTCACCGACGACGAGCAGATCCGCCGCGACTTCTGCGCCAAGCTCATCGCGACGACCCCGCACGGCGTGGACCAGCGGCCGGACAAGCCTTCCCAGCTCTTCGACCGGATCGCCGGCCTGGCCGCGGGCGAGCTCACCCGAATCGCCGCGGAGCTGGGTCAGCGCACCGGCGAGAGCGGCACGCGGCGCCTGCACGCGTTGCGCGAGTTCTGGGAGGACACCCTGCCGGGCGCGCTGCGGCTGCCGTTCCGCGGCGTCAACAACCCGTTGCAGGACAACCTGCAGGACCTGCGGGAGTGGGTCGCCCGCGACCCGGAATGGCTGCGGCCGTGAACGCTGACCCGGTGATGACACTGGACCTCCGCACGGCGGAAGGCCGGGCACAAGCGCAAAGCCTCCACCGCCGCGAGCCCGGCCTGTCGAGCCGCGTGCTGGTGGTCGACACCACCGAAGCGTTGAGCGAGCACCACGAGTATTTCGAACGGCTCGCGCGCCTGCCGCAGGTCACCGGCGTGGTGCTGGTGGCGGTCGGTGGCATCAGCGTGAACGGCGCCGGGCCGACGCTGCGCACGCCGTCCGCGCTGGCGGGTGTCGGTGTGACGCTGTGGGTCGGTGAGGGTCCCGGTGTGCCGTGGGAGGGTGGTTCGCAACGGCCGGGCGCCGGCCAAGCCGAGTCCACAGTGGACGATCTGCTGGCCGCGCTGCGGCTGCCCAAGGTGTTCGACCGGGTGTTCGCGGACGTCGGCGTGATGCCGCACCAGGCGGCCAGTCCGGGGCTGGCCGTCGACTACGCGACGGTCGAGCCCGCCATGATGCGGGCGCTGAAACTGCGGGCGTTGCGGCAGCTCGTGGCCACCGGTGTGGCGGCCAGGCTGCACGACCGCGAGTCGACCGAACTGACGTCCGTGGTGCGGTCGGCCACCGAGGGCGACGCGACGTCGGTGCGGCAGGGATCGCCGCTGTACGAGGCCATGGCGACCGCGCAACGCGAGCTGCAGGCAGCGTCGCGGGCAGTCGACCGGTGGCGGACGTGGCGAGGGATGCTTGGCCTGACCAAGGCCCATCAGGTGGTGCTGGGCCGGCTCGCCGTGGCCGGGGAGGCGCTGCTGCGGCACCACCGCGTGGCGCGCAGGGCGTTGGAGGACGTGGACTCGAGCCTCGCCGAGGGCTATCCGCCGCCGTCGGAGCTCGTCGAGCAGGGACTCCTCTCCCCCGCGCCGGTCAACTCCGAGGAGATGGCCGAGGCGGTGCGCAAGGCCGTGACGACCGAGCTGATCGGCGGGCGCACGCTGCCGGGCATCGCGGAGCAGGCGCGCCGGCTGGGCAACCAGCTCGGTGCCGCGCGCAGCCTCGCGATCACCGAGCAGGACTCGGCGGCCGACCTGGAGACGTGGGCCCGCGGGCTGATCTCGCCGCCGCCGGTGAAGGTCTGGCCGGCGCCGGTCACCTACCTGCTGCCGGTGATGTTCCTGACCTGCCTGCTGGCCACCGCGCTGCCCGGCCTGGGCGCGTGGCCGTTGCTGCTGATGCTGCCGCTGTGGACCGGCCTGATCGCGTTGCTGTCGGCCAACTCCCCGGTGGACGTCGATCTCGGCCTGGTGTTCGGCACGATGGCGTTCTCGTCGGTCGTGGGCGCCGCCATCGGGCTGCGATATCCGGCCGGGCTGGGACTCGGCGCGCCGATCAGCCTCGGTGTGCTGGCGTTGCTGGTGATCGTGTCGGCGCTGGCCGCCTACCTGGTGTGGCGCAACGTCGTCGACCGCTGGCGGCACACGATCCCGTTGCGCAAAGCCGTGTCGGCCAACAAGCGGCTGTCCGACCAGGTGTCGAGGACGATCGAACACCGCTGGTCGCCCGCCGACCGCAGTCGCCGGCTGGCCGACGCGCTGCTGGTGGTGGCGGGCGGGGCCGACGCGGTCGTCGAGGTGTTCACCGACGTGATCGAGCAGGTCAAGGACGCCGACAGCGAGCACACGTTCGGCGGCGACCGCTCGATCGGACTCGCCGACGTGCTGCACCACGACCTGGTGGCGATCACCCTGGAGGTGCTGCGGCCGTCGTTCGACGCGATCGCCTCCCGGCTGCCGCTGTCCGGCGACTCGCACCGCTCCCTGGTGCGCGCGAAGGAACTCGTGGCCGACTACCACGACCACCTCGAGCACGCCGGTCTGCGCGAGCTGCCGGCGTTCGTCACCGACGACGGCCCACGCCGCCGGCTCGCCGCGACGCTGTGGCAGAGCTCGGCGTCGTCGCGGCGGATCCTGCAGCTCACCGAACGCAGCCGGCTCACGCAGCTGTGCGCGGCCGAGGACGTCCGGCTGCTGCAGGCGGACGGGGCGCGGGTCGTGCACTTCGCGTCCGCCGACATGGATCTGCCGCCGGTCGACGGCGAGGTCATCCGCACCAAGGGGGACGCGGTCGGTGCTCTGCGGCTGACCCCGATCCTGGCGCGGTACGTCGAACGAGAGGTGCACGCCCAGAACGCCGAGGGAGACCCGCGGTGACACACAGCGCGCGCCACATCGAACGACACATCTACCGCGAGGTGCACGCCCAGGGAGACCCCCGGTGACACACAGCGCGCGCCACGTCTCACACGAAGTGCATGCTCAAGGAGATCTCAGTTGACCACCACGGACTACAGCACGCTCACCGGGCGTGATCCGGCCGGCCGCGACGCGTCCTGGCTGGTGCGGGTCACCGACTCCGGGCACGTCCAAACCGACGACGGCCGCACCCTGGTGCGCAAGTCGCTGCCCACCACCCCGGCCGACCAGGCGCTCGCAGAAGTGCTGCTGGACAACGAGATCCGCGCACTGACCCGCCTGCACGCCCGCTACCCCGAGCCGGTGCCGGAGCTGCCGCGGATCGTCGGCTACGACTTCGACTCCGCGGATCCGTTCCTGCTGCTGGAACCTCCGGCCGGCAAGTGCGTCGACGGCGGGCTGCGGACGTTGCTGATCGACGAACGCCGCCGGTTCATGATCGGGCTCTTCCGAGCGCTGGCCCAGCTCGACGCGGTGGACCTGGTGCACGGCTCGGTCGGCCTGTCCTCGCTGTGCTGGGACGGCGCGACGACCCAGCTGGTCGACCTCGAGCACGCGGTCCACACGGGAGAGACACAACGCTTGTCCCGCAACGGAACCGCGGCACATCCCGGCCACGACGTGCGCGCCGCCGGCCGGGTCGTTTACGAGCTGTTCACCGGCAAGCACGTCGAGCTCGGCGACACCCCCGACCTGGCCTCACAGCCGGAAGTGCTGGCGTCGTTGCTGCGCGGGGTGTTCGAGCCGGATCCGCGGCACCGCCCGACGGCAGCGCAGGTGCTGCAACGGCTGAACGACCGGGTTCCGCTGCCCAAGCCGGTGGACGTCACGGCGGCGATGCGGCCCGGCTACGACCGGTTCGACGAGCTGCGCCCACCGAAACCGTTGGCGCACACCGTCCTGCGGCCGACCGTGCCGCGGCCGGCACCGCGCGTGACGCCGAAGCCCAGGCAGCTACCGCTGGTGCCGCTGGCAGTGGTGTTCTTCCTGGCCGTGGCGACGATCGCGACCCTGGTGGCGATGTTCTCGTGACGACATCCGACAACCCGCGCGTGCAGTGCCCGATCTGCCTCCAGTTCTTCACGTGGCGGGAGGACGAGCTGTACCGGTGGACGGTCGACAGCAACGGCGCCCGCTGGACGAAGGCCGACCTCTCCGGTTTCAACAACCCGGTCACCCGCAAGGACCGGCGAGCCCGCTGCTACGTGAAGTGCCCCAACCCCAGCAAGGAGAACAGCGAGCACTACCTGCCGGTCTCGCACCGCGACCACGGCGATCCGATCGTGATCGGCCTGGTGGGCAGGCACATGTCCGGCAAGACCCACCTGCTGACCGCGATGATCCACGAGGCGTTGCGCGGCGACCTTCGCCATCACGGGCTGACCTTCGAACCGGCCGACGAGCTGAAGCACGCGGCGTTCCAGCGCGAGATCGAGCAGCTGATGCGTGGCAACCAGTTGTTCGCCACGAAGGAGCTCAAGGAGGACTTCACCACCTACCTGCTGGTGCGCACCGCGGAGGGAACGGCCCGGCCGATCGTGTTCTTCGACGTGGCCGGTGAGGACTTCGTGCAGTCGGGGCCGCACTCGCTGGGCGGCCAGTTCGTGCTCGGCGCGTCCGCCCTGATGTTCGTGGACGATCCGCAGAGCGCTCTGCCGGCCCTGCTCGGCGCCAGGGAGCTCGACAGCAACCCGGCGTTCGCCGGTGCGCTGCAACGCATGGCGCGGCGCGACGACTTGAAGGACCTACCGGTCGCGGTGGTGCTGACCAAGGCCGACGAGCTGCGCTACCAGCACCCGGTCGACCACTGGATCCGGCGCGACGACCTGCGCGACCCGGTGGACGCGGCCGCGTTCCGGGCGGAGAGCAGAGACGTGTACGCGTTCCTCGACAGGTACGAGGCCCGGCCGATGCTGGACGTCTTCGAACGGTTCCACCGCAGCACGTTGCACGTCGTGTCGGCCACGGGTGCCGAGGCCGACGGCAACAGCCTGTTCCCGCGCGGGGTCCGGCCGGCCCGCGTGCTGCGGCCGTTGCTCGCGCTGCTGGCCATGTGCGGGCTGATCGAGCACCCGCAGGCCGCGGAGGTGGGCAGATGAAGCGGCTGGACCAGTTGCTCTTCGCGGTGAGCGAGGTCAAGGGCATGGCGCTGGTGGCGGCGTCGTTCCCCAGTCACGACTCGAAGGCGTGGGACGGCTGGAACGAGAAGCTGCGCCCGCACACCCGGTTGCTGAACGAGACCGGCGGAGCGGCCGCACCCAGCTCGTCGTTCAGCCACCTCTCGTTCCCCGACGGCACCGCCGCGCTGCTGCGGCGATCGGCCCGTCCAGGCGATGTCGGCCGCAACGTCGCGCACGCGCTGGTGGGCGAGCGGAACACCGTTGCCGCGCTGGTGCCCGCGATGGCGACGTGCTGGCTGAAGTGGCTAGGCGAGCGGCCCATCAGCAACCGGTTGCCGGACGTGGAGATCGAGGAGTTCGATCTCGCCACCCGGCCGCCGGAGCTGGACGACCCGCTGCTCGTGCCGATCCTCGCGCTGGCGGTGGCGAGGCCCAGCAGCACGTACAGCGTGATCGGCGTACCGGCCGGGCAGGAGCTGTCCGTGGTGTGGGCGCTGCGCACCCTGCTGCCGGACCGCGAGTGGACGTTCTCGACCTACGAGCAGAACGACGCACACCAGCCGAACCTGCCGCGGCTGATCTTCCTGCCGGCCCGGCCGGTCCAGGACCTCGGCGTCCAGGACGGCAGGATCCGGGTCGACGTCCGCGAGGAGCCCCGCCCGACCGACTGGGCCACCAAACGGGCCGAGGAGCTGCTCGCCCAGCTCCACCAGGCACGGGTCGACGTCCCGGTGTTCGTGCCGGCAGCCACGAACGACGTGGAGGTCGAGGTCGACGACACCCCGACCACCGTCATCGAGCTACCGCACACCCCGGAGCCGCGCTTGAACCAGATCATCTGGCCGGAACCCGCGATGCTCGACCTGGTGCACGGCGACGGCCCGTTGCCGCAACGACTCCTGCGGTTCCACGAGCTGGCCGGGCACCTCGACGGCAACGCGTGGCACGAGCAGATCTGCGCCTGGATCGAGGACAGGGCGACCGCACCGGACCCGTTCGTGGCCACTCTCGTACAAGCCCAGCGCGCCAAGGGATACACCGGTTTCGACACCGCGGTCAGCCGCCGCTGGCTGGCCGGACAGGGCATCGCGTCAGCCAGGAACGAACCACTCACAGCACCGAAACCCGCCGCGCGACCACCGGTGGACGAGGCCACGGCCCGCGCGATGTGGGGCAAGAACGAGGCGTGGTCACGAACAGCCGACCACTACAAGGAACGCGCGCTGCGCTACCGGATGGGCGTGCTCGGCACACTCGCGGGCAGCGCCGTCCTCACCGTGGCCGCCGCCCAGTTCAACCCGATGTGGCTGCCCGTCACCAGCATCGCGGTAGCCGTGCTCACCGCCGCCCTGGTCGTGGCCGGCATCTGGTTCCGCGCCGTCAAGGAACCGGCGGAGCGCGAGCGGTGGACGTACGCCAGGATGATCGCCGAGCAGGTGAAGGCCGAGGTGTGCAAGTACCTCGCCGGCGCGGCCCCGTACCGCGATCCCAGAGCAGTGCTGCTGCTCAAGCAGAACATCGACCGCATCGAACGCCACGAGAAGATGCACGAGCTGGCCACTAGCACCCCGTTGATCTACGACCTCCGCTCCTATGTGGACAACCGGGTGCGCGAACAGATCACCTACCACCGCGCGACCGCCAAACGCCTGCAACGCACCCTGCAACGACTGCGCATGGCCGAGTACGTCTTCCAGGGCATGGCCGCCGCACTGGCCGCAGTCGGCGCCGTGCAGGGCTACCAGCTGGCGGTGTGGGCGGGCCTGCTCACGACCATCGCCGGCGCCGTGACCGCACACATCGCGCAGGCGGGCTACGACCGCCTGGTCGCCAGGTACCGCCGCACCGTGATCGACCTGGAGGACCTGCAGCGCACGCTGCCCGACCAGCCGGAACCGGCGGCGCAGGACGCGTTCGTGACGGGCTGCGAACAGGTGATCGCCCGCCAGAACGACGACTGGCTGGCGCAGCTGACCACGTCGCCCACGAAGGCAAAAGCTGACCGAACGTAACGCCTGGGCCATGGCCACCCCTTTGGGGTAGCTCTGCGTGACCGCTGCGAGGTGGAGTCATCGTGATCAGTACCCTGGTGTTGTGACCGACTTGGCCGACGACCTCAGCTTGCTTCGCGACCTCGAACGGCGGTTGCTCGTCTACAAGTTCGCGATCGAGGAGCTGATGACGAAGCTCCGGATCCTCAGCGAGGAGTTCGACTACGTCCATCAGCACGACCCGATCGAACACATCACGAACCGCGTCAAGAAACCAGAAGGCATCCTGGAGAAGCTGCGGCGCAAGGGCTTGCCGCTCGACGTCGAGCGCATCGGCGACTTCCTGGACGACATCGCGGGCGTACGCGTGATCTGCCCGTTCGTCTCGGACGTGTACCGGGTGTCCGCGATGCTCGCCCGCCAGCACGACGTGGAGATCCTGCGCACCAAGGACTACGTCGCCTCCCCGAAGCCGAACGGGTACCGCAGCCTGCACCTCATCGTGCAGATCCCGGTGTTCCTCTCGGATCGGGTCGAGCACGTGAAGGTCGAGGTGCAGCTCCGCACCATCGCCATGGACTTCTGGGCGACGTTGGAGCACAAGCTGTTCTACAAGTACGACGACAGCCCACCCGCGGACTTCGTGGACGAGCTGAAGTCCTCGGCGATGATCGCGGCCCAGCTGGACGAGCGGATGGAATCGCTGCACCGCCGCATCCACCAGGACGACCACTAGAACGGCGGCAGGTCGCCGAGCACCGGTTCGGGGTCGCGCCGGTAGGTCTTGCCGGCCGGGCTGCGGAAGCAGAACGTGCCGGGTGTCGGCTGGGTGACTTCCCAGGCGGTGCGGTGTTTGACGCGGTGGTGTTGTTTGCAGAAGGGGCCCATGTTGGCTTCGGAGGTATTGCCGAGTGGGAACGGTTCGGTGTGGTCCAGTTCGGACTTCTGGGCCGGGCGCATGCAGCCTGGGTGGCGGCAGGTGCGGTCGCGGGCCCAGATGAACCTTCGCAGTGCGGCGGGAGGGCGGTAGGTGCTGGTGCCGAACTCCAACGCCGCACCGGTCACCGGCTCGGTCAGCAACCGCCGCCACGTCGAGTCTCCGGCGAGCTCGCGGGCCAGGTCGGCGGTGATCGGGCCGTAGCCGGCGAGTTCACCGGGCTGCTCGGACAGACCCATCACCGTCGCGGCCGAAATAGCCACGTACAGCTCGACCTTCACCGCGCTGGCCCCGTCCGGCGTGGCCAGCAGCAGGTCCGCGAACACGTCGGCCCGGATCTGGTCCAACGTCCGAGGATCAGACGGCGTCTTCACCTGACGAGCGATCGCATCAACACGGGCGTAGCAGGCCGTGGCCAGGTGCGCGGGCAGGAACGCCCACACCCGCGCCACGTCATCCTCGAGCGCGTCGATTCCCATGCAGCGCTGGGCTTTGCGCTGCTCGGCCCGCTCCCTCTGCCCCTCCGGATCGACCCGCATGACCACGCGGTTGGTGAGCTGACGCATCTGCGCACTGGTCAGATCCGGCGCCTTCGCCAGCACCCGCTCCTCGACCTGCGCCGCCAAGTCCGCGGTCAGTGGCATCGTCTTGTCGTACAACACGCGCGCCTTGTAGAGGTCGATCTCACCCTTCTCCAAGGCATCCAACGTCGAAGGCAGCTTGCTGGCGAGGTCCAGGGCCATCGCCACCTGATCCGCGGTCCAGCGTGAGGTCCACCGCATCGCCGCCGCGATCTCGGCATCAAAGAATTCTTCACCCTCACACGCGATGGCGTAATCGGCGAGGGTGCGCATCAGCTGCGCTTGATGATAGGCAATCTGTTTATCGTGATACGCCAGAGCGTCCAGAAACTCGATGACTTCCACATCACGAGCCTATTACGTCCCCCAAGATCGAATTACCAAACACCGCCACACGATCAGGTGAACGCGCAGGTCAAGCCCGCCATAGGACTCGTGCGTGTTCTTCTCTCTAGACACGCAACCACTAGCTACCACAAACGCAATCGGCACCCGAACTAAGCAAACGGACCACGCCCGCAACCACCTTCGCAACGCAACCACAGAAATCCGTTCCGGCGCACGCCCGACGAAGGAGGGCATGTGCCGGCTCGCCGCAAGGCGTCGCACTCAGCGCCCGGCGACCCGGCCGTCGCAACCGCCCAGTTGGCCGGTGGATCCGCACACCAGGTGCGACACACTGGCTTGATGGACGATGAGCCACCGCGCCATCGCGAGGGCAAGACGCGCAACAGCACGTCCGCCGTGGTGGGCGGGTCGATCGTCCAAGCCCGTGACATCCACGGTGACATCACGCTCGTGGATCGCAGCAGCTCACGCGTCGTCCCGACCCAACTGCCCGCACACACATCCGCGTTCGTCGGCCGGACGAACGAGCTTGACTGGCTGGACGAACACACGACAGTGGACCAGGGCGCGGTCACGATCACCGTCCTCAGCGGCGCCGCGGGTATCGGCAAGACCGCCCTGGCACTCAGCTGGGCTCATCGCTCCAAGCACCGATTTCCCGACGGCCAGCTCTATATCGATCTGCGCGGCTTCGGCGCACAGGAACCGATGACGTGTTCGCAGGCGTTGCACAGCTTTCTCACATCGCTCGGTGTCGGCCCCGAGATCGTGCCGACCGACCCCGATGCAAGAGCCGGCTTGTACCGCAGCCTGATGAACGAACGTCACCTGCTGGTGGTACTCGACAACGCCAGAGACACCGAACACGTGCGTCCGCTACTACCCGGCGGTCCCGGCTGCGTCGTACTGGTCACCAGCAGGAACCGGCTGGACAGCCTGGGCGCGCGGGAGGGCGCGCATTCCCACTCACTGGGCCTGCTCACCGCTGATGACTCGCTTGCGCTGCTGGAGAGGCGGGTCGGCCGCGCCCGAGTCGCCGAGGAACCCGAGAACGCGATCGAACTCGTCGGCCGATGTGCTCGCCTGCCGCTGGCGTTGAGCATCGCGGCCGCACGAGTGGCGAACCATCCCGGTGCGCGGCTCGCGGAACTCGTCGAGGAACTGGGCGACGAGAACGGATTCCTGGACGCACTCGATCTCGGCGAGGTAGATCTGGACCTCCGCGCGGTCTTCTCGTGGTCATACCGAGCCTTGGCCTCAGCGGATCAGGCGGCGTTCCGGCTGCTCGGCCTGCATCTCGGCCCTGACATCAGTGATCTCGGCGCGGCCAGCCTCTTCGGCGTGCCGGTGCAGGAGGCACGCAGGAGGCTCGGCCGGCTCGCAGCGGCACACCTCGTCGAGGAACACGTGCCGCGCCGGTTCCGGATGCACGACCTGCTGCGCTTGTACGCAGGCGAGCAGGCGGACGCGGGCGACAACGCCGGCCGCACCTCAGCACTGCGTCGGCTGTTCGACCACTACGTCCACTCCAGTTGGGCGGCCGAGCGACTCGTCTACGCCTACCGGGAGGTGATAGAGCTCCCGTCTCCGGCACCCGGCACTGCAGTCGCCGCACCTACGAGCTACCAGGCCGCAGTCGCCTGGTTCACGGCGGAGCACACCGTCCTGCTAGCCACCGTCCGGCAGGCTCGCGACGAGGGATTTCACGCGCATGCGTGGCTGTTGCCGTGGAGTCTTGTCACCTATTTCGAACGACACAGCCACTGGATGGACAACGATCAGGCGCTCTCCGTCGCTCTGGAGTCCGCAATCGAGAAAGGCGATCAGCAGACCATCGGCAGAACGTTCCGTTACCTGGGCCGCGCGCTCACGTCTCTTGGAAGACATCAGCAGGCGATGATGCACTACCGCAGGGCGCTGGAGATCAACGAGGCTCTGGACGACATCGAAGGCATGGCTCGAACGCACCGGGGCCTGAGCATGCTGTTGCAGATCACCAAGAGCTACGAGGAGGCACTTGCTCACGCCGAGATCGCGCGGACGCAGTTCCAGAAAGCCGGCAACCGGAACGGCGAGGCCCGATCCCTCCACACATTGGTGAGATGCAATGCCGAACTCGGCCGATACGAGGAAGCCCTGACACTCGGCCGAGAAGCAATCCGGCTGTTCCGCGAACTGTCCATTCCAGACCACCAAGGTGAAGCGAGTGCGGTGGACAGCTTGGCCTTCGCCCTCCACCGCCTCGGCTATCACCGCGAGGCGATCACGCACTACGAACAAGCACTCGTGCTCTGGCGGCAACTCGGCAACCAGTTCTACGAAGCAGGCACCCTGACCCGCCTGGGTGGTGCTCATCGCAGTGCGGGAAACGCGGAAAGCGCCCGTGGAGCATGGCTGCTCGCAGCCGAGATCTACGAACGCCTCAACCACCCCGACGCCAATGTCGTGCGCGCCGAACTCAGGGCTTGACGATCTCCAACTGCAACTCGGTGACCCAGTCAGCCGGGTCCCCATCCCCGTAGTTCAGGTAGACCTCACGAGCGAACCCGTTCTGCCGATACCCGTTAGCCTCAATCCAAGCCGCCACAGCCTGATAGGTGCGATCGACATCATCCATAGCCCCGCGATGCACGATCGTCGCCGCCTCCGCCAGCGCAGGCAACGACAACACCTCGAAGTCGTAGGCCGCAGAAGGCTCAACAGCCACCGTGACTCCGGCGTGCACACGCACCTTGTCGCCCTCAACAGGTTCGTAGGTGGCGATGCCGTACCCGGCGATGGCGACCCCGGCACGTTCCAAGCGCGCCAAGAGTTCCGGGTACAGCGGCTGGATGATCGGACCGATGTCCTCCGGCCCGTAGGAAGCGGCGACATCCGACAACCGCGCGACGCGGACGGACGGAACAGGCTTCACAACAACGTCATCAGTAGGCATGGCGCCTTCCGTTTCAATAGCGCGGAGACGTGCCTCAACCCGCCGCAGCCGCGACTCGTCCGCAAGAATCTGCTGACGAAGCTCGGCACGCCGCAACGAAAGCATGCCGTGCAACTGCTCGACGGAAAGTTTCTCGTCGAGCACGACCTTCACCTGGTCGAGCGTGAGACCGAGGTCTTTCAACGCGACCAGGCGGTTGAGCCGGTGCAGCTGGGCGGCGGTGTAGAAGCGGTAGCCGGTGGACGGGTCGACCTGCGCCGGTGGCAGCAACCCGACCGCGTCGTAGTGGCGCAGCATCCGCACCGACACGCGCCCCAGATGGGCGAAGTCTCCGATGGTGAACATGACTGCTCCTGTGTAGGGGCTGACACGGTGTCAGGGTCAAGAAATGATGGTTTGAGCTTCGCCCGCAGTGCGCACCCTGGGGCGTTGACCGAGAGGTGGCACGATGACGTTCGCGCATCCGGCGCTGTTCTACTCCGATGAGGACTCCTACATCGACGGAACCGTTCCGTTCGTGGTCGAGGGTCTGGCGAACGCCGAACCGGTCACCGTGGCGGTGCCCAGCCGGAACCTGGTGCTTCTCAAGGAGGCGCTGAGCGGCTTCTCCCACCTCGTCACCTTCATCGACATGGCGGACACCGGCCGCAACCCCGGCCGGATCATCCCCGAGCTCCGCGCGTTCGCCGACCGGCACCGCGGGCCCGTGCGGATCATCAGCGAACCGGTGTGGGACCACCGCACCGCTGTCGAGTACCCCGCGTGCGCGCTGCACGAGGCGTTGGTCAACTACGCCTTCAGCGGCCGTGACCTCAGCATTCTCTGCCCCTACGACACCGTGAACCTCAGCCACGACGTCCTCGCCGACGCCGAGAAGACCCACCCGGTCGTGATCGACGCGAGCGGCCACCGTCCCAGCGACCACTTCCACCCCGCACGGGTCGTCGTCGCGGCGCACTCGCTGCCGCTGCCCGCACCGGTGGACGCGGCGAGCACGTCGGCCGGCGCCGGCGCGATGGCGGCGGTGCGGGCGTTCGCGCGTGAGCAGGCCGTCAAGTTCGGGCTGGGGGCCGACAGAGTCGACGACTTCGCGCTCGCCGTCACCGAGCTGGCGACGAACAGCGTCCGGCACGGCGGCGGCGAGAGCACGGTTCGGGTGTGGACGGACAACCAGAGCATTGTTTGCCAAGTCAACGACAACGGTCACATCACCGATGTGCTGGCCGGACGCACGCCCGTTCACGCAAACGATCCAGGCGGTCGCGGTCTGTTGCTGGTCAACCGTTTGGCCGACCTCGTGCGCACCCAAACGACGTCGTCGGGGACTGCAATCCAGGTCAGATTCGATCTGGGTGACAAAAAGGCAACGTGATCGACATACATTTGGCCGTCTTCGTTATAGCTTGGGCACGTGCACGACGAGGAAGCGACGGAAATCGGTTACACGGGGGCGCGTTTCGGGTCCCCGGCGACCCGTAGACGACTACGCGCCGAACGATCAGAAGAGTCGAACGGTGCGGAGACGCAGCAACTGCCTCGTCAGCAACCGTTGCGCCAACGCCCGCCGGAACCGCCTCCGGAGTGGCCGATGCAGGAAGAAGAACGACCGCAGGCTCCCAGCGCGCGTGACAGCGCGTTGGTCCGTCCGTACGCCCGCACTGGCGGCCGCACGGCGGCCCGTCACGACCTGCGCCTGGAAACGCTCCTCTCCACGGATGAGGACAAGCTGTACCGCGCGAACAACGACCAGGCGGCGATGATGCGGCTGTGCCTGCAGCCGCGGTCGGTCGCCGAGATCTCCGCGCTCATGAAGATCCCGCTGGGTGTCACGCGGGTGCTGCTGAGCGACCTGATCACGCTCGGCCTGGTCGCCGTGCACGAGCCGGGCGACAAGCCCAACCTGGCGCTGCTCGAACGCGTTCTGGCAGGCCTGCGCCGCATGTAACCCTTTTGCCAGCGCGCGGGATCACGCCAGGACGCCGATAATGTGGATCGTGGCGAACCCGAACGACGAGACCCCGAAGACGCCGGTCACCGAGCCGATCCCGACCGCTCCGACCAGCAGCGCCGCACCGAAGAAGCTGCGGCCCACCCGGATCAGCGGTACCTGGATCGCCGTGCTGGTCGCGATCGTCGTGCTGATCTTCCTGCTCGTCTTCATCCTGCAGAACGGCGGCAACGCGACCATCCACTTCCTGTGGGGCGAGTTCAGCCTTCCGCTCGGCGTTGCCCTGCTGTTCGGGGCGATCGGCGGAGCGCTCCTCGTCGCGATCGTGGGCGCGGCCCGCATCCTGCAACTGCGCAGGCAGGCCAAGCGATCCACCGCTGCTATCAGCCGTCCCGCGACTCCGTCACCTGGAACGCCGGCCCGACGCGAGAACTGACCCGACGCTCACTGATCGTCCCTGGACCTCATGACCAGTTCGACGCGAGAACTGATCCCGAGCTTCCGGAAGATCTTGCGCAGGTGGAAGTTCACCGTGTGCGGCGACATGAAGAGCTGAGTGGAGATCTGCCGGTTCGTCTGCCCCTTGGCGACCAGGTTCGCGATCGCCCGTTCGGTGTCGTCCAAACTGGACCATCCGGACGCGGGACGCACCGGCGCCGCCCTCCGCCGCCGGCCGAGCTTGCGCAACCGTCCCAGCACCCGCGCGCTGTCCCGTGAGGCGCCGATCTCCCGGTACAGCCCGAGCGCGTTCTCCAGCGCCTTCACCGACGCCGCCCGATCGGTCGCCCCGGTCAGCAGCACACCGAGGTCCTCGGCCGCGTTCGCCCGCGCCCACAGGTCGCGGTGCTGCTGGGAGGCCAGCTCCAGCAACGCGGCATCGCCGTCGTAGATACCCCGCGCGTGCAAGGCGGCAGCCGCCACCGCGCGGAATTCGGGGTGCTCCTCGGCCAGCCGCTCGACGCGATCCACGACGGCCTTGGCCAGCCGTTCGTCCCCCGCCTCCACGGCCCGGCGCACGAACCACCCGGCCGCGCGGGGTTCCTCCGCGAACAACCCCGACGACACCAGCCCCGGATACTCGTCGGTGAGCAGCGCGAGTGCCTTGTCCAGCCCCAGCCCGACGTACGAGACCAGCACGTCGACCCACTGGTAGTAGGCGCGCGAGAAGATGATGCCGTCGACCGGGACGTGGCCGCGGTAGCGCTCGACGTGCTCGGTCGCGGCGGGCAGGTCACCGGTGTGGATCGCGACCATCGCCAGCACGGCCAGCGCCGGTGCCAGCAACGCCACGTGCCCGGTCTCCTCCGAGGTCGCCAGTGCCCCGCGCGCCTCGATGGCGGCTTCCTCGATTCGCCCTGCCTGCAACAGGATCCGCGCCTGCACGACCGCGGTCATGGCCTGTTTCGTGACCACCGCGGACGGTCCGCTGCGCACCCGCCGCACCACGCTGTCGGCGTCGCCGAACTCGCGCAGACCTGAGAAGATCGTGGCCAGCAACAGCTGCGGATACGCACCGAGGTCGTGGGACGTGACGGACTGGGCGGCCTCCCGCGCCAGGTCCAGAGCCGCGCCGGGCTGTCCGGTGTCACGGGCGATCGCCGCCAGCACCGCCAGCGCGGTGGCCAGCACGTCGTCCGGTGCGCCGTGGTGGGTGCGCACGACCGTCTCGGCCACCTCTTCCGCGCGGCGGCGATCGTGGCCGAGCAACGCCATCATCCTGGTGATCTCCACCCACGGCGCGAGTTCGGACGACAGGTCCGGTTCCGCCAGCAGCGCTTCGGAGATCTCCACCGACTCGGCGTGCTGCGCGCCCAGCAGCATCGTCGTGGCGACGCAGTGCCGCAGTTTCGCCGCGGGCACCGGGGAAACCTGACGGGACAAGGCATCCTGCGCCAACGCCTGGGCCGCCGTGATCTTTCCGGCCGCGACCAGTGCCCGCACCGCCATGACCGTGCGGTACACCAGTGAGGACGATGCCTGGTCGGTCAGCTCGAGCGCGCGCACCGCGAGTTCGGCCGCGGCGTCCGGTGCGTTCCACAGCACGGCTTTCGCCGCCGTGGCCAGTCCGTCGATCGACCGCACGTCACCGCGCTGGGCGCCGTGCAACAGGTGCTGGGCGGCCGTGACCGCGGAATCCCCGCGTCCCAGCAACATCTCGCCGGCCTCGCGGTGCAGCGCGCGGCGCACGGGTGGCGGCACCGAGTCCGCGACCAGCCGCCAGAGCAGCTCGTGCCGGAACGCCAGCCGATCCTCCAGCGACGTCACCACGCCGGCGCCGATGACCTCGTCCATGGCGGGCAACAGGATCGCCGTGCTGGACGCCAGCATCTCCGCGAGGTCACCGGGTTCGAACCGCGGCCCGAGCACGGAAGCGACCTGCAACAGGTGCCTCGCCTTGCCGCTCAACGAAGTGAAGCGGTCGCGCAGCAGCGCCTCGGTCCAGCGGGGCGAACGGTCGGTGCGCAACGAGGCGTGCTCGGCGGCGACCTCGATCTGACCGTCTTCGCGAAGGGCGTGGAAAAGACTGTTCAACGCCGCGGGATTTCCTTGCGCGGTCGACGCCAGCGCTCGAAGATCATGATCGGGAATTCCGCCGGCGAGATCGGCGACGAGCTCGGCGACCACGCTGTCCGGCAACGGCCGCAGCTCGATGCGCAATGCGCCGCGGGCGGCCGCGGCCGCGAACAAGCGATCCGAACCCTCGCCGCGGCGACGAGCGAGCAGCCAGACGACCTTCTCGTGGGTGGAGGCGGGTAGCAATGCGCGTAACGCGGCCAGCGTCGCGGGCTCGGCGAGGTGAAGATCATCCAGCACGACGAGCGTCGGACCGTCCGGTTCGCGTTCGGCCAGACGGGCCAGCAAGAAAGGCTGTTCCAGTTCGTCCTGCGCCGTCGCGACCTCGAAACCACGGCGTGCGGCGACAACGGCGATCTCGGCCAGCAACCGCGTCTTGCCGGTGCCCGCCGCGCCGTCCACCAAGACCACGCCGGTGCCCGCATCCAGCATCCCGCTCAGGAGCTCACGTTCTCCCTCGCGGCCGCGGAACACCCCGTCCCGATTCCCCGACACACATTTTCCTTTCGCTCCGCGGCGACGGAGAACAACCGCTGCAATACCACAACGACCCGCGCCGCGACCAGCCCCGAGGCAGCATCCCTAGGCCGTTGGGATGACCATGTGAAGCTGCTCACCAGCTGCCGCTACCCATTCGAGTAGTTGCCCGGCGGATCATACGGGCCGCCACCCTGTTGAGACGCCCATAGCGTATCTACCTTTACCTGAGCAAGTGGCGCTCTTTCAGTAGCATCAATTCCTGCTGATCCTTTCACCCACGGATTGTGGAGAGATCTTGGAAAACCGGCTAAAAGCGTGGTGTGCCGGAATCAGCGACCAGGTGACGGCGGGCACGACCACGGTCGTGGAAGGCGCTCCCGGCACCGGCAAGACCGCCGCGCTGGACGACCTCGCCGCACGCTGGGAAGCCGGTGGCCGGCACGTCGTGCGAGCGCGCGGCAGTGCGTTGGACTGCGATCTGCCGTTCGGGATCGTTGCCCAGCTCTTCGACACGATCGACCCCGGCCAGCCAGCCGATTTCGCCGTGCTGCACCGCGTGTACCGGCTGGCCACCACCCTGGCGGGCACGACAGGGCTGCTCATCGTCGTGGACGACGCGCACTGGGCCGACGCGGCGTCGCTGCGCTGGTTCGCCTACCTGGCGTTGCGGGTGCAGGGCCTGCCGATCGCCCTCGTGCTGACCGTGGGCACCGACGAGCGCTGCGACGACCCGTCCTACGGCGAGATCATGGCGGTGTGCCGCCGGGTGGTGCTGGACAACCTGACCGCGTCCGACACCGCCGACCTGCTGGCGGCCGCGCTCGGCGCGCCGCCCGCCCCCGAGTTCGTGGCCGAGTGCCAGACGGTGACGCGCGGAAACCCGCTGCTCACGACGCGTTTGATCGCAGCGCTGGCCGAGGACGGGGTGCCGCCGACCGCCGAAACCGCGTGGCGAGTCACGCAACGCGGCGCGGAGGTCTCCGGCGAGGTCGTGGTGGCCCGGCTGCGGCGCCGACCGGCCGCGGTCGTCACGGTGGCGCACTGCACGGCGGTGCTCGGGCCGGCCCCGCATCCCGGCGTCCTGGCCGAGCTGACCGGGCTCAGCCCCGTCGAGCTGGCGGAAGCCGTGCGCACCGTGGAGCTGCTCGGCGTGACCGGCCCCGCGGTGCTCGACGACATGCCCGCCGGCCCGCGAGCCGCCCTGCATCTTCGGGCCGCACAGTCGTTGCGCGCGCATGGCGCGTCGGACCGGGTCGTGGCCGAGCAGTTGCTGGAGACCTCGCCGGGACTCGAACCGTGGGCGGGCGAGGTGCTGGACCGGGCCGCGCAGGAAGCGGTGAACCGGGGCGACACGCCTCTCGCCGCACGGCTGCTGTGGCGGGCGTTGCGGGAACCGGTGGCGAACCCGTCGCGAGCCCTGCGGCTGCTGGGAGTCGCCGAACTGGTCGGCAACCTGCCCGGCGCGACGGCCCGGCTGCGGGAAGCACTCCAGTCTGATGTGGACGACGTGGAATCCGCCGTGGCCCTGTCCTACGCCCTGCACGCCGACGGAAAGCCCGCGGAGCTGACGGCCGTGCTGCGGTCGACCGGCTCGCCGTGGGCGCAGGCGCATCTGGCGATGCACGGCCTGGCGTGGCAGGAAGCCGTGCCGTCGACGGTCTCCCTCGACACCCCGGCCGGGGTGCTGCACCACGTGATGGTCGGTGACATCAGCACGGCCGACGCGGTGCGGCGGCTGTCCACCGACAGCGCCATGTCGTCGCTGGCCTCCGCGATGACCCTGAACCTGGCCGACCAGCTGGACGAGGCACTGGCCGTGCTGGACGAGGTCGACCGCGCGCAGGCACCGGCGCTGCGAGCGCTGACGTGCGTGATGCGCGCGAACGTCCAGCGCCGCAAGGGAGATCTCCTCTCCGCCCGCGCCGAGCTGACCCTGGCCGACGACCACCTGCGGCAGGACCGGCGCTGGCACGCGGTCTCGACGTGGCAAGCCGCGCTGCTCGCCGACGTCCTGCTCGAAGAGGGCCGCCTGGACGAGGCCGACGTGCTGATCGCGGAGGCCTCGACCGAGGACGCGCGCCGAACGTGGTCGTACGGCGGCCTTCTGACCGTCCGCGGCCGAATCCTGACCGCGCGGGGCGAAGACCGAGAGGCACTGGAGTCGTTTCTCGCCGCCGGCCGGCACTGCGAGGCCTGGCCCTATCGCAACCCCGCGCCGCTCGCGTGGCGGTCCGGCGCCGCGCTGGCCTACGCGGCGGTGGGTGACGGCGAACTCGCCCGCCGGTTCGCCGACGAGGAGGTCGCGCTGGCCCGCGTCTGGGGCGCGCCGCGCGCGTTGGGCATGGCGCTGCGGGCCGCCGGGCGGGTGACCGCCGGAACGGCCGGGAGGACGCTGCTGGAAGAGGCCGTGCGGGTGTTGCGGACCTCCCCCGCCCGCCTGGAGCTGGCCCGCGCGTTGGTCGACCTCGGCGTGGTGATGCGCCGTCAGGGCGACACCACTGCTGCGCGCGCGTGCCTGCGTGAGGCGCTGGACCTGTCCCAGAAGTGCGGCTCGGCGGCGATGGCCGCGCGGGCGCACTCCGAGCTGGTGGCGACCGGTTTCGCGCCGCGGCGGATGCGACAGACCGGGCCCACCGCGCTGACGCCGACCGAGCACCAGATCGCTGCCCTGGCCGCACGCGGGCGTTCCAACGAGGAGATCGCGGCGATGTTGCTCATGCCCGCGGACACCGTCGAGGGCGTGCTGTGCGGGACCTACCGCAAGCTCGGCGTCTCCGGGCGGTTGCAGCTGGCGGAGGCACTCGACGTGGGTGGTTCGGACCCGATCGGCCGCTAGATTCGGTTGCGACGTTCGGCCTATCGTCCTGCGCATGGCCAGCGACCTGCAGCGACGCAAGGTGTCAGTGGTGTTCGGCGCGATGGACGCCGACGGTGACGGCTACCTGGACGAGAGCGACTTCCGTGCGCTCACCGCGCGCTGGGTGTCGTTGCGCGGGGGCGACGAGGAGCTGCTGTCCCAGGTGATGATGGGCTGGTGGGCGACCCTGCAGGCGGCCGCCGGCCAGGACCGGGTGTCGGTGGACGACGTCCTGAACATCGTGAGGTCGCTGCCGAAGGCGCCCGAGGCCGTCACGTCCACCGCGGACGCGATGTTCGGTGCCGTGGACGAGAACCACGACGACTACATCTCGCAGGACGAGTACCAGACGATGATCACCGCCTGGCTCGGGCACAACGGCGCCACGAACTTCCCGCAGCTGGACGCGGACGGTGACGGCAGGCTGTCGCGCACGGAGTTCGCCGAGCTGTGGCTGGAGTTCTGGGCCGGCGACAACGCGGACGCCGCCGGCACCTACGTCTTCGGACCTGTCTAGGCATGCACCAGGGTGAAGAACTCTTGACGTGACGCGGGATCTGACCGCAACACGCCCTGCAGCGCCGACGTGACGGTGCGGGATCCGTTGACCCGCACGCCTCTCAGCGTCATGCACATGTGCTCGGCCTCGATCACGACGCCGACTCCCTTGGGCTGCAGGTGTTCCTGCAACCAGTCGGCGACCTGCTTGGTTAGCCGCTCCTGCACCTGCAAGTCGCGGGCGAACATCTCCACGACCCGCGCGAGCTTCGACAACCCGAGAATCCTGGCGCCCGGCAGGTAGCCGACGTGCGCGACACCGTGAAACGGCAGCATGTGGTGCTCGCACAACGACTGCACGGGAATCCCCCGCGCGAGCACGAGCTCGTCGTAGCCCTCGTCGTTCGGGAACGTCGTCAGGTTGAAAGCCCTGGGCGTCAGGAGTTCCGCATACGCCTCGGCGACGCGGCGCGGCGTGTCGGCCAGGTGCTCCGAGAACGGGTCCTTGCCGAGCGCCTTCAGCAGTTCGGTCACCGCCTGCCGCGCCGCCTCGACGTCGATCGGATCGGTCATCGGCTGGCCAGCCTGGACAACGCCAGTGCGGCGACCAGCAGGCCGAAGTCGCGCAGTGCCACGTCGTAGTAGCCGGACAGGGTCAGCAGGTTGACGATGATGCCCAGCAGCCAGGCGGCGACGACGAGCCCGCCCCACTTCGGCCGCAGCGCGACCAGGACACCGGCCGCGATCTCGATCACGCCGACGATGTACATCGCGGTCTGCGGGGTGCCCGGCACGATCGAGTCGATCCACGGCGCGAGGTAGACCGGCCAGTCGGTGAGCAGGTTGAAGAACTTGTCCAGCCCGAACAGGATCGGCGCCACGGTGAAGACCGTGCGGAGCAGCAGGAAGGCCTGCTGGGTGGGCTCGGTGCGGGTGAGGAGAGCCATGCGTCCTCCTTCTAAAGACAACGTTGGTTAACGTTAGAACCACTGGCGGATTTTAGTCAACAGAAGTAGGTTTTAGAGATGGCCGACCACGTCGCCGCCGTCGCGGCCCTAGACGAGCCGAACCGGCGCAGGCTCTACGACTTCGTGGCGCGCCAGGCCGCACCCGTCAGCAAGGACGAGGCTTCGGTGGCGGTCGACGTGCCGCGCACGACCGCGGCCTTCCACCTCGACAAACTGGTCGAGATGGGCCTGCTCGACGTGGTCCACGAACGACGGTCGGGCCGCACCGGTCCCGGTGCCGGGCGGCCGGCCAAGCTCTACCTGCGCTCGTCCGGGCAGATCGAGGTGTCGCTGCCGGATCGGCGGTACGAGGCGGCCAGCCATCTGCTGACGGACGCGTTGCTGGAGGCGCAGACCACGGGCGAGCCGCCGCGCGAGATCCTGAACCGGCGGGCCTACGAGTGGGGCTCGGACCTGGCCGGGTCGGCGGGTGGCGAGGTCGTCGAGGCCCTGGAGTCCTTCGGCTTCGAGCCCCGTCAGGACGGTGGCTCGATCCTGCTGGGCAACTGCCCGTTCCACAGCCTGGCGCAGCGGCACACCGAGCTGGTGTGCGGGATGAACCTCTGCTTGATCAGCGGGCTGCTGGACGGAATCAAGGAGACCGGTCACACCGCTAACCTGGACCCCGCCCCTGGTCACTGCTGCGTACGCCTCGACCAGGCTTGACGCGGTGGCAACCACGCGTCTGAACGCCCGCGCGCTCAACCGGGCACTGCTCTCCCGGCAGTACCTGCTGCGCCGGCAGGATCTGCCGGAGCGCGACGTGGTCGATCACCTGGTGGGCCTGCACGCGCAGATCCCGGTGGGCCCGTACGTCGCGCTGTGGTCGAGACTGCGCCGCTACCGGCCGGAGCAACTGTCCACGATGGTCGAACAACGCGAGCTGGTGCGCACCGCCCTGATGCGGTCGACGATCCACCTGGTGACGCCGCAGGACTGCCTGACGCTGCGGCCGTTGGTGCAACAGGTGCTGGACCGCGACCTCCACACCAACGCCAGCCACGCAACCGTGCTGCGGGGCCTCGACGTGGACGCGGTCGTCAAAGCAGGCCTGACCTTGCTGGACGAACAGCCGCGGACGCCGAGCGAACTCGGCAAGGCCCTGCACGAGCGCTGGCCGGACCGCAAGCCGGAGACGCTCGCCTACGCGGTGCGCAACCTGGCCGCGCTGGTGCAGATTCCGCCGCGTGGCACGTGGAACAAGGCCGGCCGCACAGTCCACGCGTCGGCGCGGACGTGGCTCGGCGAACCGGCCGAGGAACCTCAGTCGATGGAGCGGATGATCCGGCGGTACCTGGCGGCGTTCGGACCGGCGAGTGTGCGCGACGTGCAGGCGTGGTGCGGGCTGACCAAGCTGGCCGAGGTCGTGGACCGGATGCGACCCGAACTGAAGGTGTACCTGGACCAGGCCGGCAAGGAGCTGTTCGACCTGCCGGAAGCCGAGCTGCCCGATCCGGGGATCACCGCGCCGCCCAGGTACCTGCCCGAGTACGACAACGTGTTCCTCTCTCACGCCAACCGGGAACGGATCATCCCGGAGGGCCTGTCCTTCGCCCAGTGGTGTCGCAAATACGGGCTGCTGATGACCGTGCGCGGAGGTGTGCTGCGCGGCAATCTCCTGATCGGCGGCATGCTCCAGGGAATTTGGCGCGTGGACAAGGAGAAGAAGGCCTGCACGCTCGTCGTCGAGCCGTTCACCAAGGTGTCGGGCAAGGACCTGGGAACGCTCGAGAAGGAAGGCCAGGCGTTGCTGGCCTTCGCGTTCCCGAAGGCGGAGTCCTTCGACGTCCGGATACTGCCGGCGCGCTAGGCGCCGTCCTCCAAGTCACCCTCGGTCTCGAGGTAGGCGGCACGGAGAGCGTCCAAAGTGGACGGCTCCGGGTGCTCCCACATCTTGCGCTCGGCCGCCTCCAGCAGCCGCTCGGCGATGCCGTGCAACGCCCACGGGTTCGAGGCCTGCAGGAACTTCCGGGTCTCCGGGTCCAGCACGTACGACTCGGTCAGCTTCTCGTACATCCAGTCCGCGACAACGCCGGTGGTGGCGTCGTACCCGAACAGGTACTCGACCGTCGCCTGCAGCTCGAACGCACCCTTGTACCCGTGCTGCCGCATCGCGCCGATCCAGCGCGGGTTCACCACGCGGGCGCGGAAGATCCGTGAGGTCTCCTCCGTCAGCGTGCGCGTGCGGACCGCCTCCGGCCGCGTGCTGTCACCGACGTACGCGGCGGGCGCCTTGCCGGTCAACGCCTTCACCATGGTGACCATGCCGCCGTGGTACTGGAAGTAGTCGTCCGAGTCGGCGATGTCGTGCTCGCGGGTGTCGATGTTCTTGGCCGCCACCGCGATCCGCCGGTACGACGACTCCATGTCCTCGCGCGCCGCGATGCCGTCGACTCCGCGGCCGTACGCGTAACCGCCCCACACCGCGTAGACCTCGGCGATGTCGGAGGAGTCTCGCCAGTTGCGGCTGTCGATCAACGGCAGCACACCCGCACCGTACGCACCCGGCTTCGAACCGAAGATCCGCAGCGTGGCCCGGCGCTGGTCACCGTGCTCTTCGAGGTCCTTGAGCATGTGTGCCCGCACGAAGTTCTGGTCCGCGGGCTCGTCCAGCGCGGCCACGAGCTGCACGGCATCGTCCAACATGGACACGACGTGCGGGAACGCGTCGCGGAAGAACCCGGAGATCCGGACCGTCACGTCGATGCGCGGCCTCTCCAGCTCCGGCAGCGGGATCACTTCGAGGCCCGTGACCCGGCGGGACTGGTCGTCCCACACCGGCCGCACACCCAGCAGCGCGAACACCTCGGCGATGTCGTCACCGGCCGTGCGCATCGCGGACGTTCCCCACACCGAGAGGCCGACGGACGGCGGCCATTCGCCGTCGTTGTCCGCGCGGTACCGCTCCAGCAGCGAGTCGGCCATGGCCTGGCCGGTCTCCCACGCGAGGCGCGACGGGATGGCCTTCGGGTCGACCGAGTAGAAGTTGCGGCCGGTCGGCAGCACGTTCACCAGGCCGCGCAACGGCGAACCGGACGGGCCGGCCGGGATGTAGCCGCCGTCCAGCGCGTGCAGCACGTTCGTCATCTCGTCCGTGGTGCGGGCAAGCCGTGGAACCACTTCCAGCGCGGCGAACTCGAGGATCTTCTGCACGTCAACGGATTCGTGCAGGGTCTTGGCGACTTCGGCGTCCCAGCCGGCGTCTTCCATGGCCTGGACGAGACCGCGCGCCTCTTCCTCGATGGCGTCGGTGTCTTCGCGCGACGTGGTCGTGAGCCCCAGCGCTTCCCGCAGGCCGGGCAGCGCGGCGACCTGGCCGCCCCACATCTGCCGTGCCTGCAGCATCGCGAGCACGAGGTTGACGCGCACGCTGCCGGTCGGTGCCTCGCCCAGGATGTGCAGGCCGTCGCGGATCTGGACGTCCTTGACCTCGCACAGCCAGCCGTCGACGTGCAGGATGAACTCGTCGAACTCCGCCTCGTGCGGCCGGTCCTCGAGACCGAGGTCGTGGTCGAGCTTCGCGGCCTGGATCAACGTCCAGATCTGCGCGCGGGCCGCCGGCAGCTTGGCCGGGTCCATCGCGGAGATGTTGCCGTACTCGTCGAGCAGTTGCTCCAGCCGCGCGATGTCGCCGTAGCTGTCCGCGCGGGCCATCGGCGGCACCAGGTGGTCGACCAGCGTGGCGTGCGCGCGGCGCTTGGCCTGCGTGCCCTCACCGGGGTCGTTGACGAGGAACGGGTAGACCAGCGGCAGATCGCCGAGCGCGGCGTCCGTGCCGCAGGATGCCGACATGCCAACGGTCTTGCCGGGCAACCACTCCAGGTTGCCGTGCTTGCCGACGTGCACGACCGCGTCCGCGCCGAACTGGGCCTCGATCCACCGGTACGCCGCGAGGTAGTGGTGCGACGGCGGCAGGTCGGGGTCGTGGTAGATCGCGATCGGGTTCTCGCCGAACCCGCGCGGCGGCTGCACGATGACGACGACGTTGCCCGACTGCAGCGCCGCCAGCACGATCTCGCCGTCCTTGGACTTCGAGTGGTCGACGAACAACGAGCCGGGCGCGTCACCCCAGTGTTCCTGCATCGACTCGCGGAAGTCGTCGGGCAGCGTCTCGTAGAACTCCCGGTAGTCCGCCGCCGCGATGCGCACGGGGTTGCTCTCGAACTGCTCCTGCGTCAGCCAGTCCGCGTCCTGGCCACCGGCCGCGATCAGCGCGTGGATCAACGCGTCGCCGTTCAACTCCTCGACGCCCGGCAGCTCGGTGCCGATGTCGTAGCCGTGCTCCTGCATGGCTTTCAGCAGCCGCACGGTCGACGCGGGCGTGTCGAGCCCGACCGCGTTGCCGATGCGGGAGTGCTTCGTCGGGTACGCCGACAGCATCACCGCGATCTTGCGCTCGCCGACCGGGATGTGCCGCAACCTTGCGTGCCGGACCGCGATGCCGGCGACGCGCAGCGCCCGTTCGGGATCGGCGACGTACACGGTGAGCCCGTCCTCGTCGATCTCCTTGAACGAGAACGGAACCGTGATGATCCGGCCGTCGAACTCGGGGATCGCGACCTGGGTCGCGGTGTCCAAAGGAGACAGTCCGTCGTCGTTCTCGTCCCACGACGCGCGGCTCGACGTCAGGCACAACCCCTGCAGGATCGGCACATCGAGCGCGGCCAGCGCACCGACGTCCCACGCGTCGTCGTCACCACCGGCAGACGCCTTCGCCGGATTCGTGCCACCGGCCGCGAGCACCGTCACGACCAGCGCGTCGGCCTGGCGCAGGGTGTCCAGCAGCTCGGGCTCGGCCGTGCGCAGCGACGAGCAGAAAACCGGCAGAGCCTTGCCGCCCTTGGCCTCGATCGCGTCGCACAGCGCGTGCACGAACGCCGTGTTCCCCGCAACGTGGTGCGCGCGGTAGTAGAGCACCGCGACCGTCGGGCCCTGCTGCGTGCTTTCCCGTTCCAGCACACCCCACGTGGGGGTGGCCGCGGGCGGCGCGAACCCGTGCCCGGTCAGCAGGATCGTGTCCTCGAGGAACTTGTGCAGCTCGGTGAGGTTCGCCGGCCCACCGTGCGCGAGGTAGAGGTGCGCCTCCGCGCAGACACCGCCAGGCACCGTGGACAGCTCCATCAACGCGGCGTCCGGCTGCTGCTCACCACCGAGCACGACCACCGGCAGCCCGCTGGCGAGCAACCAGTCCAGCCCTTCCTCCCACATCCGGCGTCCGCCGAGAATGCGCACCACCACGAGGCTGACCCCGTCGACCAGGGCCGGCAGATCGTCGGTGGTGAGTCGCGCGGGGTTGCCGAGCCGGTACTCGGCGCCACAGGCGCGCGCAGACAGCAGATCGGTGTCAGAGGTCGACAGCAGCAGGATCACGCAGGCTCCATCCCTCGTGGGGTCCTCGCCCCAGGTTGCGGGCAACGGGCGAAGCGGAGTTCCTGACTCCCAGCGGATTTGTTCGCTGGTCACAGTGGCGGGACCGCGCCGGATTCACACCGGCTTCCTCCTGCGCTTCGTCGTTCGGGCTCACCCTAACCGGCGGGTTACAGTCCGACCTATGCGTACTCACCCGGATGCCTGCCCAGGCGCCGTCGAGCTGCACCCCGCGGCCGACGGCGGCCTCGCGCGCATCCGGGTGCCGGGCGGCACGCTGTCGGCCGCGCAGTGGGACGTCGTGCGGGTGGCGGCGCTGGAGCTGGGATCCGGGTCGGTGGAGCTGACCTCGCGGGCGAACCTCCAGATCAGGGGCCTCGCGGACGGCGTGGAGCTGGGTGCGCGGCTGCGCGCCGCCGGGCTGCTGCCTTCCGATTCGCACGAGCGCATCCGCAACATCATCGCGGCGCCGTTGGAGGACAACCAGGCGCTGGTCGACGCGCTGGATCTGGCGTTGTGCGCGGATCCGGCGCTGGCGTCGCTGCCAGGGCGTTTCCTGGTCACGGTCGGGGCTGCGGTGAGTGGGCTGGGCGGTGACTTCGGCCTGGTCAGCGCTCCCGTGGGCGGGCTCGGCCCGGTCGACGACACGCTGAGCAGCCACAACGCCGCCCCAACCGAAACCGTCCTCCTCCTCGCAGGCCAGGACACCGGCATCCGAGTCACCGACCCGGTCGACGCCGTCATCGTGGCCGCCCGCCTCTTCCAGCAGCTCCGCGGCACCGCCTGGCGCCTGTCCGAAGTGGACGACGCTGTGCGGAAGATCACCGAACACTTCGGCGCCTCGAACGCCCCCAGAATCACTCCCGCTGTAACCCCGGTCACTCCCTCACCGGTGACCCCAGGCGTACCGCTGGGCCGCCTCGACGCCCACCGACTCCCCGGCATCCCGGTCCGCCTGACACCGTGGCGCAGCCTCGTCGTGCCGCCGGGCACCGACACCACCGGCCTGATCACCGACCCGGCCTCCCCGTGGCACGGCGTCAGCGCCTGCACCGGCCGCCCCGGCTGCGCGAACTCGCTCTCCGACGTACGGGCAGACGCGCGCGCATGGGTCGATGCACCACACCACACACACGCACCCGGCCGGGTACCCCCAATTTCGATCCTAGCCACCAGGCCCGACACCCCCGGCCTGACCACCAGCCCCGACACCCCCGGCCTGACCACCAGCCCCGACGCCCCCGGCCTGACCACCAGGCCCGACGCCCCAGGCCTAGCCAGGCCCGACACCCCCGGCCAGGTGCACTGGTCAGGATGTGCACGCCGCTGCGGCCGCCCCGCCGGCGATGTGATCGAGTTCGTCGCGACCGGCGACGGCTACCGCCGCATTACCGGCTCAGCCGGTGACGAGGAGATCGGGTGACGCAGTACATCAAGGACGGCGCGGAGATCTACCGCCGGTCCTTCGCCACCATTCGCGCGGAATCGGACCTCACCAGGTTCCCCGAGGACGTCGCCAGGGTCGTCGTGCGGATGATCCACTCGTGTGGGATGACCGACCTCCCGCAGGACATCGCCTACTCCCCCGACGTCGTGCGGAACGCCCGGCAAGCACTCCGAGACGGCGCCCCGATCCTGTGCGACGCCAACATGGTCGCGTCCGGCGTCACCCGCCGCCGGCTGCCGAAGGACAACGAGGTCCTCTGCTACCTGCAGGACCCGCGCACACCTGAACTGGCACAACGCATCGGCAACACCCGCAGCGCCGCCGCCCTTGAACTCCTCACGGACCGCTTCGGCGGCGCGGTGATCGCGATCGGCAACGCCCCGACCGCCCTGTTCCACCTGATCGACCTCATCAACGCCGGTGCCCCGCGACCAGCGGCGGTGCTCGGCATCCCGGTCGGTTTCATCGGCGCGCAAGAGTCGAAAGAAGCTTTGGCCGCAACGGATCTGGAGCACCTGGTGGTGCGCGGACGCCGGGGCGGCAGCGCCATGACGGCGGCAGCCATCAACGCGATCGCGAGCGAGGAAGAATGACGGGCAAGCTCTACGGCGTCGGCCTGGGTCCTGGCGACCCGGAACTCGTGACGGTCAAGGCCGCGCGGCTCATCACCGCGGCGGACGTGGTCGCGTTCCACAGCGCCCGGCACGGCCGCAGCGTCGCGAAGACCATTGCGCAGCCGTACTTCCGCGAGGGCCAGATCCAGGAGCAGCTGGTCTACCCGGTCACGACCGAGGACACCGACGACTACCAGGGCGAGATCGACCAGTTCTACGAGGAGGCCGCCGCCCGCCTCGCCGCGCACCTCGACGCCGGCCGCGACGTCGTGGTGCTCGCCGCGGGAGACCCGTTCTTCTACGGCTCCTACATGCACATGCACAAACGCCTCGCCGACCGCTACGAGTGGGAGGTCGTGCCGGGCGTGACGTCCGTGAGCGGCGCGAGTGCCGTCCTGGGCACGCCGCTCGTCGAACGCGACGAGGTCCTCACGATCCTGCCCGGCACCCTGCCGCCCGAGGAGCTCGCGGCGCGCCTCGCCGACACCGACTCGGCCGCGATCCTCAAGCTGGGCCGCACTTTCGGCAACGTGCGGCACGCGCTGGAGGAGTCCGGCCGGCTCGACGGCGCCTGGTACGTCGAACGCGCCACCACCGGCCGCCAGCGCACGGAGAAGCTCGCCGACGTCGACCCCGACTCGGTCCCGTACTTCTCGCTGGCCCTGCTCCCCAGCCACTCCAAGCCCGCCAAACCCAAGGGCGAGGTCGTGGTCATCGGCCTCGGACCGGGCGCGAAGGCCTGGCTCACCCCCGAAGCCCGGCAGGAACTCGAAGCCGCCGACGAGCTCGTCGGCTACACCACCTACCTCAACCGCGTCCCGCAGCGCCCCGGCCAGATACGCCACGCCTCCCACAACCAGGTCGAGTCGGAACGCGCCGCGTTCGCCCTGGACCTGGCCCGCAAGGGCGCGCGCGTCGCGGTCGTGTCGTCCGGCGATCCGGGTGTCTTCGCCATGGCCACGGCCGTGCTGGAGGTCGCCGCCGAGCACCAGGACGTGCCGGTGCGGATCATCCCCGGGGTGACCGCGGCGAACGCCGTCGCCGCCAAGGCCGGAGCCCCGCTCGGCCACGATTACGCGGTGATCTCACTCAGCGACCGGCTCAAGCCGTGGGACGTCATCGCCGAACGCCTCGAGGCCACCGCCAAGGCCGACCTGGTGATCGCGATCTACAATCCGGCCTCGAAGGCGCGCACGCACCAGGTCGCGGACATGCGGGAAGTGTTGCTGCAGCACCGTTCCGCAGACACACCGATCGTCGTCGGACGCGATGTCGGCGGCCCCGAGGAAGAGATCCGCGTGCTCACGCTCGGCGCCCTCGACCCGGCGACCATCGACATGCGCTGCCTGCTGATCATCGGCTCGTCGCAGACCGTGGCGACGCCGGCCGGGGTGGTCTTCACGCCCCGGCGGTACCCAACCAGCTGACGGCCTCGTCCACGGTGGCCACCGTTTCCGCGGGTGGAAGCGGTGGCCGCCGCACGATCACGACCGGTATCCCGAGCTGACGCGCGGCCTCCAGCTTGGCCGACGTCATGGCACCGCCGCTGTCCTTGGTGACCAGCACGTCGATCCGGCGCGACCGCATCAGCTCCAGCTCACCGTCCACTGTGAACGGACCGCGCGACAGCAGCACCTCGATCCGCGCGGGCATCGGCGGCTCCGGCGGCTCGACCATCCGCGCCAGGAACCACTGCGGGCACCCCGCGAACTCCGCCAGGTCCTGCCGCCCGGTCGTGAGGAAGACCCGCGAGCCAGGAAGCGAAAGCGCCGCCTCGGCAACGCTGTCGACCCAGGTCCACCCGTCCTGCGGCTCGAAGCCCGGCCTGCGCAGGATCAGGAACGACACGCCGACCCGTTGGCACGCCTCGAAAGCGTTCGCGGTGATCTGGCGCGCGAACGGATGCGTGGCGTCGACCACGGCGTGGATGTCGTTGTCCCGCAACCACTGCGCGAGCCCGTCCACCCCGCCGAACCCGCCGACCCGCACCTCGCCGACTGGCAGCGCCGGATTGCTGACCCGCCCCGCCAACGAAGAAATCGCGGGAACCCTCCGAGCCAGTTCCCGAGCCTCCCCGGTGCCGCCGAGGATCAGGATCATCGGATTCGGGTCGCCGAGTAGAGATGGCTGTCCGGGAACTGCGTCGCCCCCAGCACCTGCCCCACGATGATCACCGCGGTCCGCTTGATCCCGGCCGCCCGGACCTGCGCCGCGATGTCGTCCAACGTCCCGCGCAGCACCACTTCGTCCGCTCGCGACGCGTAGGCCACCACCGCGACCGGGCAGTCCGCACCGTAGTTCGGCACCAGCTCCGCGACGACCTCGCCGATCCGCTGCACCGCCAGGTGCAGCACCAACGTCGCGTGACTGCGCCCCAGCGTGTCGAGGTCCTCCCCGGCAGGCATCGGCGTGGCCTGCTTCGAGGTCCGGGTCAAGATCACGGTCTGCCCCACCCCCGGCACCGTCAGCTCGCGCTGCAACGACGCCGCCGCGGCCGCGAACGCCGGCACCCCCGGCGTCACGTCGTAGGCGATCCCCAACGCGTCCAGCCGCCGCATCTGCTCGGCCATCGCGCTGAACACCGCCGGATCCCCGGAGTGCAGCCGCGCCACGTCAAGCCCCTGCTCAGCGGCGGCGGCAAGCTCCGCGACGATCTCGTCCAGCGTCAACGACGCCGTGTCGACCTTGCGCGCGCCCTCCGGACAGAAGTCCAGCAGCTCCACCGGCACCAACGCCCCGGCGTACAGGCACACCGGCGAAGCGGCGATCAGATCCCGCCCCCGCACCGTGATCAGGTCGGCCGCGCCGGGCCCCGCACCGATGAAATGCACGGTCACCTGGTCACACTCCACGTCGTCACCGGCAGGTGCGGCCGCCACCCGGTGAACCCGCCGACGGCCGAACCGCGGTTCACCGCGATCCGCACCAGATCACCACCGACCTTCGCGTACCACTGCGCCACCACGGCCTCGGACTCCAGCGTCACCGCGTTCACCACGAGCCGCCCGCCGGAAGGCAACGCGTCCCAGCAGCTCTGCACCACCCCCGGCACCGTCAGCCCGCCACCGATGAAGATCGCGTCCGGCGTCTCCAGCCCCGCCAGCGCCTCCGGCGCCCGCCCGGTCCTGACCTCGATCCCCGGCACGCCGAGCGCGGCGGCGTTGCGCCCGATCCGTTCGGCCCGCTCGGCGGACTGCTCGACCGCGATCGCCCGGCACGACGGATGCGTCCGCGCCCACTCGATCGCGATGGACCCCGCCCCCGCGCCGACGTCCCACAACAACTGCCCCGGCAGCGGCGCCAGCGTCGACACCGAGAGCGCCCGCACCTCACGCTTGGTCAACTGCCCGTCGGACTCGTACGCGTCGTCCGGCAGCCCCGGCGCCCGCGAGAAGGCGCTCCCGCCGTACTCGATCGCGATGACGCTCAACGGATCCGAGACCTGCCCCGACCACTGGTAGACCCGCTCGTCCGGCCCGCCCAGCTGCTCCAGCACGGTGACCGGCCCGGCCAGCGCGGCAACGGTCGCAGGATCACCGCCCAGCACCAGCACCCGCCGCCCCGGCGTCAACGCGGCCCGCAGCAGGTCCGGCGACCGCCCGACCAGCGACACGACCTCGACCTCGTTCAACGCCCACCCGAGCCGCGCCGCCGCCAGCGACACCGACGAGGGGTGCGGGATCACGGTCACCCGCCCGCCCAGCAGCCGCACGAGGGTCGTGCCGATGCCGTGGAACATCGGATCGCCGCTGGCCAGCACGCACACGTCCCGGTACTTCTCGAACAACCCGGGCAACGCCGGGACCAGCGGCGACGGCCACGCGATCCGCTCGAAGTCGCCGGGCACCAGGTCGAGCTGCCGCTGACTGCCCATCAACACCTTCGACCCGCGAACGGCCCGCTGCGCCGCAGGCGACAGCCCGTCCCACCCGTCGGCCCCGACGCCGACGACGACCACGTCAGACTGTGCCTGTGACACGCTGCACCTGGATCTCGATGACCACGCGCTCCGGATTCACCCGAGGCTGCTTGTACCGCAGGGCATAACGCCGCACGGCCTCGTCCACCGACGCCGCGTCCTCGCGAACCGTCGCGGGACCCTCCAACGAGGACCACCGGCGACCGTCCACCTGGCACACAGCCGCGTACCCGGCCTTGCGGACGTGCTTGACCTTCCACGACGCGCCGTGCGTGATGACGCGTGCGACGCCGTTCTCCCGATCGAGCGTGACCCCGACGGGAACCACGTGCGGGGTCCCATCAGGACGGACGGTCGAGAGCGTGCAGAGATGCCGCTCCGTCCAGAACTCGGCGAACTCGTCGCCCCGGTCGATCGACATGGCACGCATCATCGCATCACTCGAAGAGAACATACGGCCCGCCACCCTCGGTGACGGGCCGTATCAACAGACGCTACGGGTAGTTGACGACGTTCACCGGCACAGTGCCCGGCGGCGTCACAGCCCCCACGTCATTCACCACGTGCGTGATGGTTCCCATGTAGTTCAGCGAGACGGTCAGCAGGTTGTGCAACCGCACGCCAGACCGGTTCGGCACTTCGAACGCGTGCTCGGCCCGCACCGATGGGTTGACGTTGAAGAAGCAGTAACTGCCGAGCCCCCACGCCTCGTGCGTGGTGACGTTGTCGCCGACCTTGTAGGCCGCGTACCCCGCCAGCCCGTTCGGACTCATCCAGGAAGCCTGGTTCGGCACGTCGTACGGCATCTCGTTCTGGAAGAAGATCGTCCGCCCGCCGTTGCCGTTCCAGATCACCTGGTACTTCTGGTAGTGCTCGACGAACAGGCCGGTCGCCAGCACGTTGTTGCCGTTCACGATCACGCCCGTGTCAGCGACCGCTTCGTTCCACCCCCAGGTGCCGGCGTTGCCGTGGTCGGCGCGCCAGGCCCAGGTGTGGTCGATGATCGTGTTGTGGCTGTTGACGATCAGGCTGTCCTTCACCTTGCCCGCGATCGCGCCGCCGACGCGGAAGAACACGTCCTGCAACGTCGTCGGGTTGGCCGCGTGCGCCGCCGACGAACCGGCCGGCCCCACGGTCAGCAGCGCCTGCGACATCGTCGTGCCCGCGTCGAACAGGATGCCCTTGATCCGCACCCCGTCGACGTCGGCGACCTGCATGGCGTTGACGCCGTTGTCCGGAATGATCGTCGGGTAACCGATGCCGAGCACCACGGTGTTCGGCCTGGTCACGTTGATCGTCTGGTTGACGTGGTAGATGCCCGGCGTGAAGAACAGGTTGCACCCGCTCGCCAGCGCCGCGTTGATCGTCGAGGCGGTGTCGCCCGCCTTGACCACGTAGAACTGGTTCATCGGCAACGACGTGCCCGGCGTGCCACCGTTGATCCACGACGCACCGGATGCGTTGGTGCGCAACGAAGGCAGGAACACGCGGTACGCGTTGTTCTCGAAGTACAGGTACGGCACGTCACGCGAGACAGGCGTCGTCGCGAGCGTCGTCTCCGGCGGGTTCGGGAACGTGTTCGCAGGCGCACCCGGCGTACCGGAGAACACCATGTTCCACACGCCACCGGCCCAGCTGCCGTAGTTCGTGTCCCTGGTGTACCACTGCTGCTGCGAGATCGAGGCGGTCTGCCCCGACACCCGCGAGTCGGCCGTGTAGCCACCGCTGGCGAACCCGTAACTGGCCGGGTAGAGCGCCAGGTTGCCGCGGATGTCCATCCGCCGGAACGGCGCGGCCTGCGCCACCGCCCACCGGTTGGTGCCGTTGCTCGGGTTGACCGCCATGTTCTCGGCGGAGCGCCAGAAGTTCTGCAGCGCCACGCCCTTGTCCGACTCGTTGAACGCGTCCACGGTGATGTCGCCGTTGATCACGACGTCACCGGGGTTGCGCCCCAGACCAGCGACCGACGTGTAGTAACCGACGTCGTCGTGGACGTTGTACGTGCCGGGCTTGAACAGGTGCGCGACCCGCCGCGGCGCCATCTGCGCGGTCAGCGTGTCCTTCTGCATGTTGAAGTCCGCGTCGAGCTGCGTCTGGATCGCCTGCGCGGACATGCCCGGGTCGAAGATCCGGGTGTTGGGCCCGAAGCTCGGGCTGTCCGGCTGCACACACCCCGGGCTGGTGCCGATCGTGTAGGTCGCGCTCGCCACGGCAGAGTTGGCGAGACCGGCCTTGATCCCGATCGCGTTGACGGTCCTGCTGGTGGGCACCGAGATCGGCCCGCTGTACAGCGGCGAACTCGCCGTCGGCGTAGAACCGTCCACTGTGTACCGGATCGTCGAACCGGAGGTAGCGGTGGAGATCGTCACTGTCTGCGCGGACGCGTATGCCCCACCGGGTGGACTGAACGTCGGCGTCGCGACCGGCGTACCGATCACGTACGCGGCCGATCCGACCGCCGAGTTGGGCTGACCGGCCTTGATGCCGATGGCGTTGACGGTCCTGCTGCTGGGCACCGAGATCGGCCCGCTGTACAGCGGCGAACTCGCCGTCGGCGTAGAGCCGTCGACCGTGTACCTGATGGTCGCACCGGAGGTGGCCGTGGAGATCGTCACGGTCTGCGTGCTCGGATACGTGCCACCCGGCGGACTGAAAGTCGGCGTCGCAACCGGTGCCGGCGCGCTGTTGTGGGTGTAGCTGAAGTGCGGCGTGTCGTACTGAGGGCCGCCCTTCTCGTAGGTGAACCAGTAGTCGATCACCGTGCCGGCGGACAGGGAACCGACGGTCTTCTGCCACGTCCCGGCGTTGTTGGTCATGCGGAAGTTCTGCTGCGGAGTACCAGAGATCAGGTAGTGCACGTCGACGTACAGGGCAGGGGTCGTCGGCGTGAAGTTGATCCTCGCCTGACTGGCATCGATCGCCGTCACGTTCTGGGTGTAGTCCTCGGCCGCGGACGCGGCACTGGACGACACCAATGACGACAGGACAAACGCTGCGGCGGCCACAACGGCCTGCCATCTCGCCTTTGAGAGCGCTCTCACACCTTGAACGGTAAACATGAGATGACGTCGAAGGGAAGACGTAAGTTTCAGGAAAGGTCCGGGACTCCACCGGAATGCGAACCGGGACGCGATACCGTTTTCACCCGAACGAGCAGATTCGTGAATCGAATCCAAGCCATAGCGTCTAGCCATGACCCCATCCACTGCCTACAGCAGGGACCTAGGTGACGAGCTGCGCAGGCTGCGGGAGACCTGCACCGGGCTGAGCGGCCACAAACTCGCCGAGAAGCTCGGCTGGGATCCGAGCAAGGTGTCGACCATCGAGCACGGGAAGGCGCGCGCCAGCGAGATCGACCTCGTGCAGTACCTCACCACGTGTGGCAAGGACGTCGACTTCTACGAGAACTTCAAGCGCCGGTACCAGTACGCGTTCGACGAGTACGTGGTTCAGGTGTCGGGCGAACTGCGCACGGTCGCGATGGCCGAATCTACCGCAAAGACGATCACCAGCTACTCACCTCAAGCAATACCTGGTCTTCTCCAGACACCGGAGTACGCGGACGGCATCTACCGGATGACCGGGATCGTGCCCGAGGACCGCATCCCGACGCTGGTCCAGTTCCGGACCGACCGCCAGTCGATCCTGCGCCGCCACGATCGGCCGACTTGCTTGTTCTACATCCATGAGCATGCGCTGCGGCTGCAGGCCGGAAGCCACCAGGTCATGGAAGCCCAGTACACCCGGTTGTTGTTCAGAACCCACGCGGTCCGGATCGTGCCCGCTGACGCACCAATGGCCGCATCCGGCTGTGTGCTCTGGGAATACGAGAAGGTGAGGCCGATCGTCTTCAGCGAGACCAACCTCGCGAAGGTGTTCGTGCAGGATCCAGGTGCCATCGCACGGACCAGGCTCCTCTTCGACCGCTTGGATCAGGTCGCCTTGAGTGCGGAACAATCGCGGAGCAAGCTGGCGAAGTACGTCAGCCGACCGCGAGAGGACCTCGATGACTCAGGACCGCACCTGGCGTAAGAGCAGCCACAGCGACGGCACGGAAGAGGGCGAGTGCGTCGAGGTCTCGCTGGCCCACAACACCCTCGTGCGTGACTCGAAGAACGCGAGCGGCGACACCCTCGCGTTCTCGTCCCCAGCCTGGCAAAACCTGCTCAACTGGCTCGGTTCTCGTTGAGATAGTTGTAGATCGTGTACCGGGTGACCTCCAGAACCCCGGCGAGGTGGTCGACCGAGTCCCGGATGAGGAAGAACCCAGCCTCATCCAGCACCCGGACAACCTGAGACTTGTGCACCTTCTTCATCAGCTCGACCGGCACCCCGACATCCGAGATCGCCTTCTCCACCAACACCCGCTGCAACGTGTCCACGTCCTGTGGAAAAGACTCAACGGGCCCAGCAGCCTCATGCGTCCCCAACTTGTTGACGCACAAACACCCCACCGCAACCCCCAAAGCGTCACGCACAAAGGTGGTAGACGACCAGATAGCCCGCCCATCCGGCGCATAGGTCTCATACCCGGGCATGTCAGTGGTCGTCCCCCGCCGCACCAGCCCCAGCAGCAGATCAGTCATCGGCCCCCCAACCTGCCGCCCGGTCAACGACCCGGCGATAGCGACGATCGAGTTGGGCAACCGCGCCAGATCGTGCAACACGACCTCGGTATCCGGCCCCAACGCAGAAGCCAGGCTGTCCACCGTCGGCATCAACGCCGACAAGGCAGCCGGCACCGCGGAGACCGAAGTTCCTGCCAGCGACTGCAAAGCCGCCCGCACCCGCTCCAGCGTGCCGCGCGAAGTCGTGGCGTGCGGCGACAACCGGACGTGCTCGGGCCTCACGGTCGCGGTCACGCCGAAGGAGTTCAGCGCCTCCCCCACCACCGACGCGGCCTCGGGCATGGTGAACGCCAGGATTCCGCCGCGCCGCGCACGTTCGGAGACGATCTCGCCGCCGCACGACAGCACGATCTCTTCCAGCTCGGCGACCGTCGAGGAAACCGTGGCGTCCAAAGAAGAAACGCCCGCGAGCTCGACCAGTTCCAACGCCTCGGCGAAGGCACCGGACACCACCGGCGAGAGGTTCGTGATGTTCCAGGCAGCGGCATCCCCAGCCGGAGAGTGCACGGAGTTGTCGAACAGGCCCGCGTCCACCGCGCCGGTCCACCCGGACAGCACCGGCGACAACCGTTCCAGCGCCCGGTCCGACAGCACCACGAAGCCGGTGCTCCACCCGGCCCGCAACCACTTCTGGCCGCCGACCACGAGCACGTCGGCCACCTCCCACGGCTCGTCGACCACGCCGAAGCCCTGGATGCCGTCCACGATCAGCAAGCGGTCGCCCACGACTTCCCGCAGTGCCGCCAGATCCGCGCGGTAGCCGGTGCGGAAGTCCACAGCGGACACCGACAGCGCGGAAACCTCTGCCGTCAACCCAACAGCGGCCGCAGCAGGATCCACTGGTCCGTCGAGCACCACTGACGGGAGGCCCGCGCGCACCCACGGATAGGTGTTCGACGGGAACTCCGACGCCGAGTACATCACCGTGCCGGACAACCCGAACGCCGCCTGGAACAGGCCCATCGACGTGTTCGGGACCAGCGCCACGTGGTCGGTGTCGGTGCGGCACAACCGGGCCACAGCCGCCTTCACCCGCTGTTCCTCGCGCATCAGTGTGTCCACTGTGGATGGACCGGCCAGCGAGGACTGCTCCATCAGACGCGAGGTGGCCGCCACGACTGGAACAGACGGCGGGCCGAAGCGGGCGAAGTCGAGGTACCCCTCCGGTTCGCGGAACTGGGCGAGGTACGAGGCGTCGATCAACTTAGAGCACCTTTGCGAGGAACTGTTGCGTGCGCGGCTGTTGCGGATTGTCCAGCACGTCGGCCGGTGTGCCGCTCTCCACGACGGCGCCGTCGACGAGGAACACCACGCGGTCGGCGACCGAGCGGGCGAAGCCGATCTCGTGGGTCACCACGATCATCGTCATGCCGTCGCGGGCCAGCGAGGTCATCACGTCGAGCACCTCGCCGACCAGCTCCGGGTCCAACGCGGACGTGGGCTCGTCGAACAGCATCAGCTTCGGCTTCATCGCCAGAGCGCGTGCGATCGCAACACGTTGCTGCTGACCACCCGACAGCGCGGCCGGGTAGGCCGAGGCCTTCTCCGCCAGCCCGACCCGGTCCAGCAGCGCCAGCGCCTCCGCGCGCACCTCGGCACGATCCCGGCCCAGCACCTGGATCGGGCCCTCCATCACGTTCTCGAGCGCCGTGCGGTGCGGGAACAGGTTGAACCGCTGGAACACCATCCCGACGTCGCAGCGTTGCCGGGCCACGTCGCGTTCCCGCAGTTCGTAGAGCTTTCCGCCGGCCGCGCGGAACCCGACCGGCACGCCGTCCACCCAGATCCGGCCGGCGTCGATCGTCTCCAGGTGGTTCACGCAGCGCAGAAACGTGCTCTTGCCCGCACCGGACGGCCCGAGCAGGCACACCACTTCGCCGCGCTCGACGGTCATGTCGATCCCGCGCAGCACCTCGGTGTGGCCGAACGACTTGCGGACCCCAATGGTCTCAACGAGGGCCATAAGCACGCTCCAGGTAGTGCTGACCGATCGACGCGAGCGACACCATGACCAGGTACCAGGCCGCGGCGGCGAACAGGGTTTCCATGATCTCCAGGTTGCGCGAGGAGATGTTGTTCGCGGCGTGGATGAGCTCCAGGAAGGCGATCACCGACGCCATCGAGGTGCCCTTGATCATGTTGATGAAGTTGTTGCCGGTCGGCGGGATGATCACGCGCATCGCCTGCGGCAGCACGACTCGGCGCAACGTCGTCAGCGGCGTCATGCCGATCGACTTGGCCGCCTCGGTCTGACCGGGGTCGACGCTGGTCAGGCCCGCGCGGACGATCTCGGCCATGTAGGCGCTCTCGTTGAGCCCCAGACCCAGCAGTGCCGCCACGAACGCGGTCATGACCACGTTGGTGGGCACGGAGAAGAGCAGCGGGATGCTGATCTTCTGGAACACCAGCGCGAGGTTGAACCAGATCAGGATCTGCAGCAGCACCGGCAGGCCGCGGAACAACCAGATGTAGCCGACGGCGAACCAGCGTGCGACGGGGTTCGCCGACAGCCGCATCAACGCGATCACCACGCCGAGCACGATCGCGCCGCCCTGCGCGGCGAGCGCGAGCACGATCGTGTTGAGCAGGCCCTCCAGCATCACGGGGTGCGTGAAGAACCCCGGCACGTCCTCCCACTGGATCTGCGCCTCGGCCATCGCCCACGTGACACCCACGACGACCAGGACGACGACCCCGCCGCTGATCCACCGCCACGGGTGGCGCAGCGGCACTACTTCAAGATCACTTGCCATTGATCGCGGCCTTGGTGATCGCACCCTGCTTGATGTCCCAGACGGTGAGGATCTTGCTGTAGGTGCCGTCGTCGATCAGCGCCTGCAGCGCGGCCTTGATCGCGGCCGAGAGCTGCGGGTTCTGCTTGTTCACGCCGATCCCGTACGGGCCACCGTTGATCGGCGCCAGCGGCACGACCTCGAAGAACGAGCCGTCACCTGCGGTCTTCGAGACGTAGACGGCGGTCGGCAGGTCGTTGAGGATCGCGGCGACGCGGCCGGTGCGCAGCTGGTTCTGGTTGCCGGTGTCGCTGTCGGTCACGCTGAGCTGGACCTCGGGCTTGCGCTGGTCGAGGCACTTCTGGCTCTGCTCCTTGGCGAACTGCTCCTGCGAGCTGCCGAGGTTGACCGCGATGCCCTTGCCGCACAGGTCCTCCGGGCCCTTGACCTGCTGCGGGTTGCCCTTCTGCACCATGATCGTGATGCCGGACGTGAAGTAGTCGACGAAGTCGATCTTCTGCTGGCGCTCGGCCGTGTCGTTCATCGCGGCCATCGTCACGTCGACGCGGCTGGTCTCCAGGCTGGTGATCAGCGAGCTGAACGCCATGTCGCTGTGCTCGACGGTGAGACCGAGCTTCGCGGCGATCACCTTGATCAGGTCGACCTCCGAGCCCATCGGGGTCTTGCCGTCCTCGGCGTAGAAGTTGTTCGGCGGGTTCTGGATGTTGGACCCGACCTTGAGCTTGCCGGCCGACGCGATCGCAGGCGGCAGCATCGCGGCGAGCGCGTCGTCCTTCTTGACCGAGGAGAGGTCGGACGACGGGGGCGTGGTCGTCTGCGCGTTGTCAGACGCGGACCCGCAGGCGGCGAGCCCCAGGACGAGCAGCGAGGTCACGAACAGGCGCGGCATCATGGCGGGACCGTACAACGCTCAGTTGAAGACGTCCACAAAAAGTTGAAGGCTGACGGGTGACCGCGAGCACGGCGGGAATTCCATCGGCACCCGCTTCGTTGGACGGGTTACCCCCAGAAACACGAGGAGGACCTATGGCGACGGTCGAGCTGACCACCGAGAACTTCGACGATGTGGTCGGCGGATCCGGCATCGTCCTGGTCGACTTCTGGGCCGAATGGTGCGGCCCGTGCCGCGCGTTCGCGCCCACGTACGAGGCCGCGTCCGACAAGCACGAAGACCTCGTGTTCGGCAAGGTCGACACGGAGGCCCAGCAGGAGCTCGCGGCCACCTTCGGAATCCGTTCCATCCCGACGCTGATGATCGTGCGTGAGGGCGTCGTGCTGTTCTCGCAGCCGGGAGCGCTGCCGGGGAACGCACTGGACAGCCTGATCGAGCAGGCGCGTGAGGTGAACATGGAAGAGGTTCACGCGAAGGTGAAGGAAGCCCAGGCCCAGCAGGGCTGAGCAGGTGGTTCGTGCAGGTCGGCTTTGGGTAGCCGACCGGCATGAAGACCGACACGTCGACCGCGCAGCTGGTGAACCAGCTGTCGGAACAGGTGAGCAGGCTCGCGCGCGATGAGATCCGTCTCGCGGTCGCGGAGCTGAAGGAGAAGGGCAAGCACGCCGGTGTCGGCGCCGGGATGTTCGGCGCGGCCGGCGTGTTCGCGTGGTGGGGCGGACTCAGCGTGGTCGCGGGCCTGATCCTGTTGCTGGCACTGGTACTACCGCCGTGGGCGGCCGCGTTGATCGTCGCGGCCGCCCTTCTGCTGTTCGCGGGCATCTTCGCGCTCGTGGGCCGCGGACAGGTCAAGCAGGCCACCCCGCCGGTACCCAGGCAGGCGATGGACAACGTCCAGCAGGACATCGCGACCATCAAGGAGAGTGCGCACCGATGAGCGACCCCAAGGAACAGCTGCAAAAGGACGTGGAACGCACTCGCCGCGAGCTCGGCGAGACCGTGGAAGCGTTGGCGCACAAGGCTGATGTGCCCGGACGGGTGAAGGAGCAGGCGCACGAGACCGTCGTGAAGATGACCGAGGCCACCAACGCCGCGGTCGCCTCGCTGCCCGAACCCGTGGCCGGCCAGGTCGAGAAGGCGCGCCGGCATCCCGCCGCCATCGGCGCGGTGCTCATCGCGCTGGTCTTCCTGATCTGGAAGCTTTCCAGGAGGAACGCATGAAGTTCCTTTACCGCCCACTGGGAATGTTGCTCGGCGCGCTGGGAGGACTCGTCGCCACGGCGATCTTCGGCCAGGTGTGGAAAGTCGTCGGGAACGACCAAGAAGCGCCGAGCGCCACCATGCGCAACCGCAGCTGGCGCGAGGTGTTGCTGGCAGCGGCGTTGCAGGGGGCCATCTTCGGCCTGGTGAAGGCCGCGATCGACCGCGGCGGCGCCAAGGGTTTCCAGAAGCTCACCGGGAAATGGCCCGGCGACGAAGAGGATTGAGTCCACGCGGGACGGTCCGGGACGAACGGGCCAAACGAGACGCAGAGGTACACACCAATCGCATGGCGACCTAACCTGACTCGGTCGCCTGCGAAAGGGCCTGTGATGACTCGTCAGCTGCGGGCTGGTGCGCTGTCCTCGAGGTTCGAGCCGCTCTGCGCCGTGCCGGACGACCCGGCCCGCTCCCGGCTGGGGGCGGTGCGGTTCTCCGGCACGTCGTTCAACCCCGTGCTCCGCGACGGGCACCCGGAACTGACAGTGCACCTGACCGACGACGAACGGCACGGGTTCACGGAGGTCTGGACGAGCTCGCGCACCGTGGAATCCGGCGAGCACAAGGCGATCGCCTACGCCCACGACGGCGAATACCTGTTCTGCGCCGGACGGATCCCGCCGTGCGACGAGCACACCTACGCCGGGCGGCTCGCGTTCCGCGCCGCGCTGGAGCTCGCCGGCAAGCTCGGCTACCACCACGTCTTCCGGATGTGGAACTACCTGCAGGACCTCAACCAGCAGACCTACCGCGAGTTCCTGCTCGGCCAGGCCGAGGCGTTCGCGAAGCGCCCGGTGACGTGGAGCGGCCTGACCGCGGCCACCGTGATCGGCTCGCGCGGCGGCGGCATCGCGTTCCACTTCCTCGCCTGCCGCACGGGCAGCCCGGTCACGATCATCGCGCCGAGCGGAGCCCGCGGGGTCTACGTGCACGGGCGGCTGTTCTTCTCCGCGCCGTCGCTGGACGACGCCGCCGAGCTGATGAGCGCCGAGAACCTCGCGCAGTGGGGCGTCGACGACGGGTTCGGGCTGCCCGACGTGGCGTCGCTGCGGGTCTACGCGCGCCAACCGGGTGATCTTTCCCGGGCGCGCTTCGAGTGCGACACCCGGCTGGACCGCGAGACCAGCGTCGCGTACCTGCAGGCCGCGCTGCTGCACGAGGAACGCGCGGTCGAGTTCGAGGGCGTCACCGGCTGAAACCGCGCTGGCCCCTGCGGAAGTTTGAAAGCTCAACTATTCTACGTCGCATGCCACAGCCAGAAGGTGCCGAGCTCGACGCGATCAGGGCCAAACGCGATGAGCTGCGCAAACAGTACGTACGACCGCTTGCGGACCGCGGTGGCTCACCCACCAGGGGCGTCCACCACATCGCGTTGATCTGCAAGGACGTCGAGGAGACCATCCGCTTCTACCAGGAGTTCCTCGGCTTCCCGCTGGTGGAGCTCGTGGAGAACCGCGACTACAAGGGCTCCAGCCACTTCTTCTTCGACCTGGGCAGCAAGAACCTGCTGGGGTTCTTCGACTTCCCCGGCCACGACCACCCGGCGTTCTCCGAGACCATCGGCGCGGTGCAGCACCTGGCGCTGTCCACCTCCCCCGAGCGGTTCGACGAGATCAAGGCGAAGCTGGACGAGGCGGGCATCGAGTACCTGGGCCCCGACCGGGGCGTCGAGGACAGCCTGTACATCCGCGACCCCAACGGTGTAGGGATTGAGTTCTACCGGGAAGAACTCGGGTTGTTCGAAGGCGAGACGTTGATCAACTGACCGACGATCGGAGTCACAGCGTGGCGCAAGAGGTCAAGGGCATCGTCGCCCGTGGCAAAGGTCTACCCGTCGAGCTGACCTCGGTGCTGGTGCCCGACCCCGGTCCCGGCGAGGCCGTGGTGAAGGTCCAGGCCTGCGGCGTCTGCCACACGGACCTGCACTACCGCGAGGGCGGCATCAACGACGAGTTCCCGTTCCTGCTGGGCCACGAGGCCGCGGGAGTCGTGGAATCGGTCGGTGCCGGCGTCACCGACCTGGAGCCCGGCGACTTCGTCGTGCTGAACTGGCGGGCCGTCTGCGGCACCTGCCGTGCGTGTCGCCGCGGCAAGCCCTGGTACTGCTTCTCGACCTTCAACGCCTCGCAGCCCATGACGCTGACGGACGGCACCAAGCTGTCCCCCGCGCTGGGCATCGGCGCGTTCGCGGAGAAGACCCTTGTCCACTCAGGACAGTGCACAAAGGTCGATCCGTCCGCCCGCGCGGCGGCCGTCGGCCTGCTGGGCTGCGGCGTCATGGCGGGTGTGGGCGCGGCCATCAACACGGGCGGCGTCACCCGCGGCGACTCGGTGGCCGTGATCGGCTGCGGCGGTGTAGGTGACGGCGCCATCGCGGGCGCCCGCATCGCCGGCGCCGCGAAGATCATCGCCGTCGACACCGACCCGCGGAAGCTGGAGTGGGCCAAGGGTTTCGGCGCTACGCACACCATCAACGTCCGCGACGTCGACGACGTGGTCACCGAGATCCAGCGCCTGACCGACTCGTTCGGCGCGGACGTCGTGATCGACGCGGTCGGCCGCCCGGAGACGTGGAAGCAGGCCTTCTACGCCCGCGACCTGGCCGGCACCGTGGTGCTCGTGGGCGTCCCGACGCCCGACATGACGCTCGAGATGCCGATGATCGACTTCTTCTCGCGCGGCGGCTCGCTGAAGTCCTCGTGGTACGGCGACTGCCTGCCCACACGTGACTTCCCGATGCTCGTCGACCTGTACCAGCAGGGCCGCTTCGACCTGGACGCGTTCGTCAGCGAGGAGATCGCGCTGGACGGCGTGGAGGCCGCCTTCGAGAAGATGCACCACGGCGACGTGCTGCGATCGGTCGTGGTGTTCTGATGCTCCGCGTCGGCCACACCATCACGTCCGGCACGTTCTCGCTGGACGGCGAGACCTTCGACGTCGACAACAACGTCTGGGTCATCGGCGACTCGTCCGAATGCGTCGTCATCGATGCGCCGCACGACGTCGACGCGATCCTCAAAGTCGTGGATGGCCGCCGCGTCGTGGCGATCCTGCTCACGCACGCGCACGACGACCACGTCCGCGTGGCACCGGATCTCGCGCACGCCACGGGTGCACCTCTCGCCCTGCACCAGGACGACCACGTCGTGTGGAGCCTGACGCACACCGGCGTGATCCCGCACCAGGTCTTGGAAGACGGCCAGATTCTCACGGTGGCCGGCGAGGAGATCCACGTGCTGCACACGCCAGGGCACTCGCCCGGGGCCGTGTGCTTCTACGTGCCGTCACTGGGTGCCGTGTTCACCGGCGACACGTTGTTCCAGGGCGGGCCGGGTGCGACCGGGCGGTCGTTCTCGGATCGGCCGACGATCGAGAGGTCCATCAGGGAGAAGCTTTTCGAGCTACCCCGCGAGACCGTGGTGCACACGGGCCACGGCCCGGACACCACGATCGCCGCGGAAGTGTTCTAGAAGCGGCTGGTTCTAGAAGCGGCTGGTTCTAGCCCAGCCGTTCTCCGATCACGCCGTCCTCCGAGATCACCCAGTACTCAGGCCAGATCGAGTGCTCGGAGGCGGCGTCGATCGTGGCGATGGCCGGAACGTAGGCAGCGGAGTTCTTCTCGCACAACGCGTGGTTCTCGGTGTCCTTGAACCAGGAGACACCCCTGAAGCCGGCCCCGCCGAACTGCAGCGACTGACCGGTGGCCTCGCTGAAGTCGACTCCGGCGTCGAACACCGCTCCCTCGAAGTTCCCACCTGCGTTGAACGTGGTGGCGGCGAAAGAGTCGCCAGGAAGCGCGTAGCTGTAGGGCTGGTGATGCGCGACATCGAACGGATCACGCACAGCCGCGCGGAACTTGGCTTCCTGGAAGTCCGCGACGTCACCGAATTCGGCTTCCATGAAGCCGACGCCGTGGAAGGTGGCCTCGGAGAAGCCGGCCCGCGTGGAGAACTCGGCATTCCAGAACTTCGTGTCGCCGACGAACACAGCCTTGCCGAAGTCGGCCTCACCGAAGCGGCAACCGTGAAAGTCCGCCTCCAGCAAGGTGGCCCCGCCGAGGTTCACGTTCAGCGCCTCGGCCCAGAACTTCACGCCGGCATCGGGCCGCAGGTGGGACGCGAGGACCTGCTGGGCGGTGCGACGGACCTGCCCCTCCTGCACCCGCTCGCGGTGGTCGGCATCGGCGTCGTCGCCGGGCGGTAGGTAGGGCATCCGCAGGTAGGCGCACAGCAGGTTGACGATCGTCTGGCGTTGCTCGGGGTTGTCCTGCGCCAGCCGCTCCAACGCGTAGATCCCGGCCAGCCGGACCGGCGCCTTGTCGGACCCGAGCTGCTCGCTCGCCTTGGTGTAGAGATCGGTGACCCGCCGGTCGGCGGCATCCCTCTCGGTGGCGGCGGCGACATCGCGCTGGAGCTCGTAGGCACGCGTCACGTCGGCCTGATCGCGTTCCTTCTGCACCAGGCCGACCTCGGTGGCGTGCTGACGCCGCCACGCCAGGTACAGCGCGAAGACGCCGCCACCGCCGATGCCGATGCTCAGCCCGGTCCGCAGTGCGTCCAGCCGAGCGGTCACCAGTTCCTTGCCCGTCAACCCGGCCGTGCCCCACCACCACAACGCCAGGACCAGCCCGATGGTGACGAGCGCGATCCCGGCTGCGACGAGAGCGATCACCTTGCGCGGCATCGGTTGCAGCGGCTCACGCGAAGACGGCTGCGGCATCGGAGAAGTCATCAGAACCTCGGCGGCCGCTTCTCCAGGAACGCCGACACGCCCTCGGCGTAGTCGGCACTGGACGCGGCCTCCGCGTACAGCTCCCGGACGAAGTCGTCCTCGTGCCCACCGTCGGTGATCGAGTTGATGATCTTCTTCGCTCCCCGCACGCTGACCTGCGCCCGAGCCGCGATCTGTTCGGACAATTCCTTGACGCGCGCGTCAAGCGAGTCCACCACCTCGTTCACGAGCCCGATCCGCAGCGCCGTCGCGGCATCGATCAAATCGGCCGAGAACAGGATCTGCTTCGCCCACGCGGGACCGACCGCGTCCACGAGCTGCTTGGTGGACGTGAAGTTGTAAACGATGCCGAGTTTCGCGGGCGTGATCCCGAATCGTGCATCCAAAGATGCCACCCGAATGTCGCAAGCCAGGGCGATCTCGCACCCACCGCCGACACAGAAACCGGAAATCGCGGCAATCGTCGGCTTGTCCAGCTGGACAATCGCGCGCTCCCCGTTGTGTACCGCCTCGCCGTAGTGCGCGGCGCCGGCAGCACCGCGCCGCAAGGTCGAGAACTCGGCGATGTCGGCACCGGCGGAGAACTGGTCCCCACCCCGGATAACCAGTACCCGCACGGTTTCATCAGCGGAAACGCTCGCCATGATGCCCGGCAGCGCCGACCACATCTCGTAGCTCATCGCGTTGCGCTTGGCCGGGCGGTTGATCGTCAACGTGGCGACCGGACCGGCCGCGGACAGCTCCAGGAACTCGCTCACAGGCCGCACGATACCGACCGCGTTCTGGCGGCACGCCCGGTCTCATATGGGAAGAATGCGTTCACGTGCTTGTAAAGTCCCTTGCCGAAGAAGGGAGGGGTGTGTGACCGCCGCCAGCATCGGTGCTGCCACTCTGCGGACGTTCGCAGTGCGGTTGCGGACCAGCGCACCGGTCTCCGCGCGCATCCTCTCGGAACTCGCCAGTGAACTCGACCGCGGCGGCCCGGTGGCCGACCTGCTCTGCTCGCACAGTGCCGTGCACAGTCCCCTCTTCGGCATCCAGGCGCTCGCCGGCGTGCGACTGCTGATGCTGTCGGGAAAAGCACCGGAACTGAGCCAGCGCTTCGCCAGCGCGCACGCCGCCGCGATGGCCGGCGAGTCCGACTCGACCGCGTTGCTCGCGTGGCTGGCGGCCCGCCGCGCAATCGTCGAGAACGCCGGCGAGATCCTCGCGGCACTGGACCGCACGGTGCAGCAGCACCAGCCGAAGACGGCGGGATTCCTGTTGCGGGGCCTCACGATGATCGGCGCGCCCAAGGTCCGGCTCCTCGAACTCGGTGCCTGCGCGGGCCTGAACCTGATCCTGGACCACTACCGCTGGTTCGGCCTCGGCTGGGAGTGGGGCGACAAGGACTCCTCCGTGCGCCTGGCCGCCGCCGGGCCGCGCCCGCCCGACCTGGAGATCGTCGGCAGGGCCGGCTGCGACCTGCAGCCCCGCGACCCCGCCGACCCGAAGCACGCGATGATCCTGCACTCGTTCATCCCGCCCGAGCACGACGCGTTGCGCTGGGACCTCGACGACGCCGTCGAACTGGCGGCCAAGGTCGGCGTGAAGGTCGACCGCTCCCCCGCCGGGCGCTGGCTGCGGGAGAACCTCGTGCCGCCAGAGGAACGCGGCACGTACACGGTGATCTGGCACAGCTCGTTCTGGCCGTACCTGACCGAGGACGAGCGCCACGAGATCGAGACGACGCTGACCGCGGCGGCCGGGTCGATGCCGCTGGCGCGGGTGTCGTACGAGCCGATCGACTTCCGGACGAACCCTCGTCTGACGGTGACGATCTACAGCTGACGACCTCGACGAGCGGGCCGCAAACGTTTACAGTCTTTCTGTAACGCCGCCGCCGATCACGTTGCCTTCACCGTGGAAGAGGGACGTCGAATGGACGGCAGGATCACCCGTCGACTGCTGATCAAGTCAACCGTCGTGGCCGCGGTCGCCACGCCTGCGCTGGCACCCACCGCACTCGCAGTCACGCTCACAGCCGCGGTCCCCACCCTGCCCTGGCCCGCCGCGAACGAGATCGTCCGCAACACGAAGCTCCCGTCGTTCCCCGACAAGAACTTCGACGCGACGGCCTATGGCGCCAAGGGTGACAACAAGACCGACAACACCGAAGCCTTCAAGAAGGCCATCGCCGCCTGCAACGCGGCCGGCGGCGGCCACGTGATCGTGCCGAAAGGCACCTACATCACCGGCGCGATCCACTTGCTGAGCAACGTCGACTTCCACCTCGAAGACGGCGTGCTGCTCAAGTTCTCCAGTGACGGCTCGAAGTTCCCGGTCGTGCTCACGCGCTACGAGGGCATCGAGTGCATGAACCGCTCCCCCATGGTCTACGCGTACAAGCAGACCAACATCGCGATCACCGGCAAGGGCACGCTCGACGCGGGCGCCACCGGGAGCTGGAACAAGGGCAGCGACCGCTCGTACCTGGAGTCGCTGGTGGCCAAGGGAACCCCGCCGGAGAAGCGGGTGGTTCCCGGTTCCGGCAAGAACATGCGCTCGACGTTCATCGAGCCCTACTCGTGCGACACCGTGCTCATCCAGGGCGTCACGCTGAAGAACCCCAAGTTCTGGCAGATCCACCCCACGCTCTGCAAGAACGTCACGGTCGACGACGTGCACACCGACCCGTCAACGGCCGCTAACAACACCGACGCGTGCGACCCGGAGTCGTGCGACCACGTGGTGATCTCCAACAGCGATCTCGGCGCCCACGACGACAACGTGGCCATCAAGTCGGGCCGCGACGAGGACGGCCGGCGGATCAACGTGCCGTGCCAGAACCTCGTCGTCGTCAACTGCCGCATGAACGGCAACTGGGGCGCCATCACGTGCGGGTCCGAGCAGACCGGCGGCATCCGCAACGTCTACGGCTACAAGCTCGACTGCGTGAACGCCACCAAATTCGCCCTCTACGTCAAGTCGAACACCAAACGCGGCGGCTTCTCGCAGAACATCAACCTGGACAGCGTGTCCGGCGTGTTCGGGCGCGCGTTCATCTACGTGACGACGACCTACAACTCGCAGACCGGCAGCCACGTGCCGAAGTTCGGGCCGTTCTACGTCTCGAACTGCAGCAGCAGCAAGGCTTCCAAGGTCCTCGACGTGTCCGGGCTCGCGCAGGAGCACGTGAAGGGGCTGGAGCTGCGGGACTCCAAGTTCACCGTCAGCTCCACCACCAACACCGTCAACAACGTGGACGGCCTGAAGTTCACCAACGTCACCGCGAACGGCAAGCCGATGACCCAGTAAGGCTCAGCAGTAGGCCTACGCGGCCCGCGGGTACATGCGGGCCATTCCGGGCGGCGCGGCGAAGGGTGCCCACGTACCCTCCGCCTGCGCCAGCCGGTCAGCCACCACCCACAGCACGGTGGAGTTGAACCCGTATCCCAGGTGCGAGGACGACACCTGGACGTTTTCCCTGCGGTGTCCCGGTTCCTCGACGCACGACTCCCACGAGACGATCCCGTCCGTCTTGGAGTAGATCGACGTGGCGGGCACCGGGATCGGTGGCCGCGTCGACTCCAGCGGCGGGAACTCCTCGCGCGGGATGTGCAGCCGCGAGAACAACGAGAAGGCCGGCATCGCCCGTGACTGCACGGGATCGCTCATGTTGTACGGCGACCCGAGCGTGATCACCTGACGCACCCGGTGCGGGTGGTCGCGCGCCATCTCGCGCGCGAAGATCCCGCCGAGCGACCAGCCGACGATGGAGACCGGCCCGCACTCGTCGGACGCCTTCTTCACCAGCGCGTGCATGCCGTCGACGGAGCGGCGGGTAGGTCCGATGTTGCGGCCCAGTCCCCACGGGTGCACCTGATAGCCCAAACCGGACAGAAACCGGCGCAGCATGACCGTGGACGAGTCGGTGGCTCCGAGACCGGGGAACACGAGGACGGGGTGACCGTCACCCGATGGCGCACCGCGCAGCATCGAACGGGTGGCGACGAACTCGCTGACGTCGAGCGCGCAGCGGGTGGGTTCGGTGAGGTACCAGAACAGACCCGGCGCAGATCCTCTGACCAGGTGCAGGGGAGACACAGGAACATCGAAGACTTCGTCTGAAGGTACGGCAGACATAGGAGCCTCCCCACACGTCGACAACCCCGAGCCGGCGCCCTGGGCCACGTTGCCCAGTGAGTCCATGATGTTTCGTGAACGATCTTTTCGCCAGTACTTTCGAGTCTCGATTCGCCACCTCCAGGTAACACGTTGGCAACCTCACACGTGTGCAGTGCCTCTCACCTGCATGGACGTCGATTCAGAAGCTCGCGTCCTCTACCATTTTTCGAGTGGATCGGATGAGCTCTTTGGACGCAGGCTTCTACTTCATCGAGGACGAGAACGTGCCCATGCACGTCGGTTCCGTGCTGGTTTTCGACGGGCCGGCCCCGTCGTACGGCGACGTGATCCGCCTCTTCGTGTCGCGGCTGGACCAGGTCCCCCGCTACCGGCAGAAGGTGAAAGCCCTGCCGTTCCACGTCGGCCGCCCGGTCTGGGTCGACGACGACCACTTCAACATCCTCTACCACGTGCGGCACACAGCGGTGCCGACGCCGGGTGGTGAGGACCAGCTGCGCAACCTCGCGGGCCGGATCTTCGCGCAGAAGCTCGACGACAAGAAGCCGCTGTGGGAGGCCTGGCTCGTGGAGGGCCTGGAGGGTGGCCGCTGGGCCATCATCTCCAAGGTGCACCACTGCATGATCGACGGAGTGTCCGGAACGGACATGCTGCAGCTCCTGCTGGACTTCAAGAAGGAGACCGCGCTGCCGGAGCCGAAGGAGTGGAAGGCCACGCCGACTCCTTCGACGCTCGACCTCGTGGTCGACGGTGTGCGCGACGCCGTGGTGACGCCGGTGCAGCACCTCTCCGCGTTGCCTGCTCTCGCGCGGAACCTGCGGTCGTTCAACGAGATCGTGGATTTCGGCAAGACCGTGCTCAGCAGCCTGCCCAGCACCGCGCGCCGTCTCGTCACGCGCGCCGCCACGTCGTTGAACGGTCCTATCGGGCCACACCGCCGTTGGGTGTGGGCGCGCGCGAACCTGGCTGAGATCAAACAGATCCGGACGGTCGCCGGCGGCACTGTGAACGACGTCATCCTCACGGCCATCACGCGTGGTTTCCGGGATCTGCTGGAGAAGCGCGGCGAGCTGACCGAGGGCATGGTCGTGCGGACCATGGTGCCCGTGTCGATGCGCAAGGCCGACCAGCACAACGAGCTGAACAACCGCGTCAGCGCCGTGCTGGTGAACCTGCCCGTGGGCGAGGCGAACCCGGTCGAGCGCCTGGCGTCGATCCGCGCGCAGATGGACGACCTGAAGAGCTCGCGTCAGGCCGCCGGTGCGGACGTGATCACGAACCTCTCGAACTTCGCCGCGCCGACGTTGATGGCGCTGGGCTCGCGGACCGCGATGCGGTTCCCGCAGCAGATCTTGCAGACCGTCACCACGAACGTGCCCGGCCCGCGCATCCCGCTCTACATGCTCGGCCGCCCGCTGGTGGAGATGTTCCCGTACGTGCCGGTCGCCTCGACGATCCGGATCACCGTCGGCATCTTCTCCTACCTGGACAAGTTCACGTTCGGCATCAACGCGGACTTCGACGGCGTGCCGGACGTCCAGCTGCTCGCCGACGGCATCCGCGCCGGTTTCGACGAGATGGTCGCACTGGCCGCTGAAGCCACCGAGAAGGCAGAAGCCGCTGCACTTGCCGCGGCCAAGCCTGCTACAAAGCCCGCGGTGGCCAAGCCTGCTGCCAAGCCAGTCGCGGCCAAGCCTGCTCCCAAGCCGAGGGCCGTGAAGTCGACCGCGAAGGCGGCGACGAACGGAGTGAAGCCGGAGACCACGGCCTGAGACACGATCTGACGGTTCAAGCAGGTGAACACGACCTGCACCTGACCGTAGTAGGACTCGACGCACGGCTGGGCGCCCTCGGTGTGGCGCTCGGCCAGGTCGACGACGTCCGCATCGAGCTGGAGGACGTGCGCTGGTCGCGCTGGCGGGCTCGCCGCGCGACCGTCGTGTGCCGCGACGTGCACGTGAATCCGCCCGCGACCCTGGTGTCGTCACCGGTGGAGTTCCGCGTGGAGGTGGCACACGCCGACATCCCGGAGTTGCAACCGGTCAGTTGGTTTCCGCTGACCGTCCGGTTGGTCGGCTCGGAGCTGCACGTGCGCCTGCACAAATGGCTGCCGGCGCGCGTCTTCGCGGTGCCGGAGCTGCCGCGCGGCATCCGGCTGACCGGCGTCGAACAGTTCGACGACCACTTCGTGCTGACCGGAGCCGCTCCCGTGCTGAGGGAGCGGCTCACGCTCAGTCAGCTCGCGGACGTGCTCAAGCGGTTGGCGTCCATCCAGGCCAAGACCCGCTCGGACACGACCTCGGGGATCTCCATCTGGGGCACGTGACCGATGCCCGCGTACTCGTCGTAACGCCAGTGCGGGTGCTTCCTGGCCACGTACCGGGCGGCGGCGACGTTGACCAGCCGGTCCCGGTCGCCGCTCATCAGGAACACCGGGACGCGGATCTTGCCCATCGCGGCGAAGTAGGCGCCGCGCTTCGACGTCGTGAACACGACGCTGCGCGCGGCCGCCAGGAACGCCGCGTCCAGCCCGTCGACCTTGGCCCGCTCGCCGATCAGGTGCTCGCTCGCCTGCTTGAGCTCTTCGGGGATGACCCCGGGGTCCGCGCAGACCAGTTCCAGCACCCGTTCGACCTGCCTGCGGGCGGGAGCGGTCTTCGACTTGGCCAGGAAGCGCTCGCCGAGGCCCGGCACCGAGTACAGGAAGAACGTGCTGAGCATCGTCGGGTCCGGCCGCGTCCCGAGCACCATCGGCAGCGCCGGGTCGACCAGCACCAGCCCTGTGACCACGTCCGGGTTGTAGGCGGTGTGGAACAGCGAGATCAGGCCGCCCATCGAGTTGCCGACCAGGATCACCGGCTCGCCGACGACCTGCTTGATGAACCGGCCCAGGAGCCCGGTGTTGGCCTGGACGGTGGTCTTGCGGCCCTCGGGCATCGTCAGCCCGTGTCCCGCGAGGTCGACGGCGACGACGCGCGCCTTCTTCGCGAGCAACGGCGCCAGCAGCGCCCAGTTCAGGTGCGATCCGCCGAGCCCGTGCACGAGAACGACCCGCGGACCGTCCTCCGGCCCACCGAAGTCGACCCAGTGCACGGGCCCGTCGAGATCCACGTACTGACTCGTGCCGCCGAAGTTCGCCACCGTCGTCATACCAACCAGTATGTCGGTAAGACCAACCGGTCGGTAGCCCCCGTCACCGCCAGGGCGTAGCGGCCTGACACTCCTTGTACGGCCGAGTCCGCGTGCCGTAGACGACCTCAAGGCTCTGCGGGTCGTAGTAGCAGACCTCGATCGGCCCCGCGTTGTCGCCGAGCAACGTGCCCGCCGCGTCGTAGGCCCGCACGATCGTGGGCCTCATGTCGCTGCTCTGGATCACCCAGCTGGACGGGTAGTACATCCGAGCGGCATACGTGCCGTTCGCGACCTTGGCCTCGACGGTCCTGTCGTCAGCCGTGACCGTCACCTTCGCGACTCTCTCACTGACGCGCCCGACAACCGTCCGAAAACCGGGCACATCAGGCTGCCCGTCCGCCGCACCACCGGCGCTGGCACCGGAATAGTCGATCGAGAAGTGCCCCGGCAGCCACTTGATCGCGGCCTGCCCGAACCCCGCGTTGTACTTGTGGCCTCCCACCCCAAGACTGCAGGTCAGCGCCTCACGTTCGGTGTAGAGCAACGCCCAGTCGGTCTCCTCGTTCAGCAACTGGCGCATCTTCGCCTTCCCAACACCGGCCGACTGCGCGCAACCCTCCTCGAAGGCCGCGACCGCCTCGGGCGGAACCCCGAAGCCCGACGTCGGCGGCGCGGAGGTGATGTGGACGGCCGGCGTCGGCCCCGGTGCCGGGGCCGGCCTGAGCATCACGACACTCGTGACCACGGCGGCCACCGCAGCCACCCCGGCGAGCACAGGCACGACGAACCGCAGCGACCGCCGACCGGCGACCTCGCTCTCGAGCTCGGCGCGGATGCGTGCCTGGCGGCCGGGCGGCAGGTCGCGGGTGGGCGGAAGCATGCTGGTCATCGGTCCTCCCCGGTGTGCACGAGCTCGCGGTGCTGCTGCTGGAGCCTGGACTTCGCCTTGCTGACCCGAGCCCGCACGCTGCCCTCGGTGATCCCGAGCACCGCAGCCGCATCGGCGTACGACACCTCCGACCACACGCAGAGGGCGAGCGCCTCCCGTTCGTTGCGAGGCAGCTTCGCCACCGCCCCGAGCAACTCCTTCATCCGCCGCTGGTCGTCCAGCCGCTCAGCCACCTGATCAGCGTGATCAGGCACAGCCCGCTCCTCGCCGACCCGCCGCAGGTTCCTCAGCCGGCGCAGCACGGACCGCTGGTCGTTGCGCACCACGTTCGTCGCCACGGTGAGCAACCACGGCAACGCCGACTCGCGCTCCAGCCGCACCTCGCCACGCTTGCGCCAGGCCAGCAGAAACGTGGCCTGCAGGTGGTCCTCCGCCTCGGCCCAGGACGCCGTCAGCCGGAAACAGTGGTTGTAGACCGCCTTGGCGTGCCGGTCGAACAGCACCCCGAAGGCGCGCGGACCGCCCCCAGCGGCCTGCGACCACAGCGCGCGGTCGTCAGGGTCTTCGGTTGTCATACCTCTTCGTGTCCGCCCGCCCGGTTGGTGTTGGCACCAGTGTCGCGCGCAGCCTCACTCGACCGAGTGAACCTTGTCCTGCTCGCCACGGCCGCGGGCATCTGGCACAACTGGACCACCGGCATCACCAGTAAGCGGTCACTGGTCGCCTACGGCCACGGACCAAACTTCACGGAATCAGTCATCTAGGAGTGGAGCCACCTCTGCGACGTGACCCCACCCGCGAGGATCAACGTTGAGATGCAGTTCAGGCTGTCCATCGGGACATTCCGGGATGCACACATCGAAGCACAAACGCAGAGGAGGCCGTCATGTCGACGGCCTCTTCCGGTTCCCTCACTTCGACGACAAGGACCAGTGCCACCACTCGGTGTGAGTCACCAGGTCGACCGCACCGAGCACCTCACCGAGCAGCAGCCGGTGGCTGGCGGCCGAAACGAGCGGCTCCGAGCCGTCCACTCGGCACAGGCTCAGGTCGACGGCTTCACCCGTGAGGTGCGGAAGACTGCCGGGTGGGCAGGCGGGCCTGCCGATCAGCAGCCGGAGCTCCGGGGGGAGCAACGTCTGCGCCGTGATCAGCCGGTCCACCACGCCCACCCTCACCAGAACCGCGGCCGGACCGGGTTGCACGCGCAACGCGTCGATGGCGCGCAGGTCGACCATGGACTCACCGGACATCAGCCGTCGAGCGCGAGTGAGCCGCCGCGGTCGCTGGTGCTCCAGCCCGCGCTCGGCGTGTACTTGAACTGCGTGAGGTGGCCGTTGGCGCCGTGTGCGAAGGCGTCGATCCGGTCGGTCGCCGGGTCGTAGAGGTAGCCGACCGGGCTGCCGCTGATGGCACCGCCCAGACTCCCGTTCCGCCATCCGTTGGCGGCGCTGTAGTAGAACTCGGCCAGCGTGCCGTTCGACGAGCGGGCGAAGATCTCGATGCCGCCGCTGCGCGTGGCGAACGCGAGCGGGGTGCCGGTGATCGCCCCGCCCAGGGTCGTGGACTTCCACTCGCTGCCGACGTTCTTCCAGAACTCGGACAGGCTCCCGTCCGACGCGCGGGCGTAGACCTCGATGGCACCGGTGTCCGGATGGCGGAACCCGGTCGGGCTCGACGCGATCGAGCCGCCCAGTCCACCGAACCCGTCCCAGCCGCCCGTCGGCGTGTAGCTCTGTTCCCACAGACCGTTGTCGCTGCCTCGCACGACGACCTGGATGCCGCCGCCGGGCAGGGCGAACGCGAGCGGGGAACCGACCACGAAGCCACCCTTGTCAGACCACTGCCACGCGGCCTGCGGGCGCTTCCAGAACTCCATCAGGTGGTTGGTGGTGCCGTGCGTGGCGAAGACCTCGATGGATCCGGTGTGCGGCTCGTAGAACGCGCTGGGGTTCCCCGTGATGGGACCGCCGACGGTCTCGGCGTGCCATCCGGCGGTGTCGTACCACTTGTGCACGAGGTCGCCGCTGCCGGAACGCGCGAACACCTCGATCGCACCGGTGGCGGGGTTGGTGAAGGTCACCGGGGTGCCGGTGAAGTCGCCCCCCATGTCGGACGACTGCCACGGGCTGCCGGGGTTCTCCCAGAACTCGACGAGATGGTTGTCAGCGCCTCGAGCGAAGACCTCGATAGCCCCGCCGGGTGTGCGCACCGCGGCCGACGAGGTGGGCGCGGAAGTCACGGCGTCCTCGACGATGTTCTTGTACCGGAACGCCTTGTACTTGCTCGTCGCGTGACCGTCGAGCACGCCGGCGCCGTTCTTCCCGTCGTCGCCGTAGGCCGTGGTCACGGCCGCGCCGGAGAAGTCACCGATGCGGTGCCGCAGGCTGTTGCGCTGACCGTCGGTTCCACCGAACCCGTAGTAGTCGAACTTCGGGTACGCGGGCGCCCATCCCTCGAACAGGACCACGTGGCCGTCCTGCCAGTCGCCGACGACGCCGTCGTCGACCGTGAGGTAGTCGCCCGGCCTCAGGTCCTGCCAGTTGATGGGCACGCCGTAGGTCGAGGTGGCGAGGCTGAACGAGCTGGGGCTCGACGTCAGGTGCAAAGCCATGGACACCAAGCCGGAGCAGTCCCGCCGGTACGTGTGATCGCCCTCGATGTCGGCGAGCCACTGGCTGGTGTCAGGTCCGTCGTAGCGGGCTGGATCCTGGGCGTACCAGTGCCGAGCGCGTTGCAACACTTCCGATCTGGTGATCTGGCCGCCCGCGGTGGAGGCATGAGCGGTCGCCGGGGCGACCACAGTCGAGATCGTGGCGGTGGCCAGGCCGAGTGCGGCGACGACGAGAACGGTGAGCGTGCGGGACGTCCGCCGGCCGATGTCGAGAGTCTTCACGGGTTCCTCCGGTGATGACGCTGTGGTTCTGACACCGGGAAGGGTCAGCGGACCTGCTGGAACTTTTCTGTAAGCCGCTCTACTCGGTGTTACAGGGCCGCCCTGAGCTCGTCGTACTCCCGCGCGCCGTGGTCGTGGAACACCTTCAGGGCACGCCGAAGAACCGTCGCGGCCCGTTCCGCGTCCCCTCGGGCGGCGTAGACCTGTGCGAGATCACGTTCGGTGCGCGCCGCCGACAACGGCGCTTCCATCGTGGCCCACCCCTCCATCGCCGCGTTGAGACAAGCCTCCGCGAGGTCCAGCTGTCCGGCAGCGAGGTGCAGTTCACCGAGTCCCCGCAGGGTCGCAGCCTGTCCCCAGCGGTCGTGCATCATGCGGCAGACCGACAGCGCCCACTCGAGTGGAGCGAGGGCTTCGTCGTGGCGGCCGAGACGAACGTGGGCCTTGGCCAGCGCCCGCACCGCGTACGCCTCGAGGAACTCGTCACCCAGCTCGCGGAAGATCGCCCTGGACTCCACGCACAGCTCGGCCGACCGCTCGAACTCGCCGAGGGCTCGGTGCCACAGCGCGAGCGTCCGCAAGGTCAAACCTTCGCCTCGACGGCTACCCGCCCGCCGATACGCCGCGAGCGCGTTGTCGAGGTTCGACCACGCACCGTCGTAGTCGCCCAACTCCAGCCGCGCTGAGCCCGCAAGCCGCGCCGCGTACCCGACACCGGTGTCGTCGCGCAGTTGGGTCAGTGACACGACGGCCTGGTCGAGGAAGTGCACGGCCTCGGTCAGGCGACCTGGTTCCCGGCAGGCGGCGCCCAAGCCGGCGAGCGTCACGGCCTGCCCCCGCCGGTCGCCGAGATCGCGGAACTTGCTCAACGCCTCGCGGTAGAGCAGGCGGGCGTCCGCGAAACGGTCTTGCATGTACCGCAGTTGCCCTTTGTCGGTGAGCATGGCGGCCTCGCTGCGCAGATCGCCTACCCGGCGCGCGGCCTCCAGCCCGGCTTCGATGATCCGTCCGCGCAGCTGGAACCGGTTGGCGCCGCCGAGCACCACAGAGTACTGCTCGCCGCCGAACGCGCAGGCCAGGTCGTGCAGGCCCAACGCGGCTGCGCGCTCGACCCCGGCGACCAGTGCCGGTTGCTCCGCTTCGAACCACGCCCAGGGGTCGGTCGGGGTCGGAGTGGCCACCTCCGGCAGGTCGACCAACGTGCGGTAGCTCGAGATGTCGTCCGGTGGCGTCATGGCCGCGTGGCGCCTGATCATGGACAACCAGCCGCCGAGCGCCATGGCGACCGCGCCGTCAAGGTCGGCGCGGGACTCCTCCTGTTCGGCCCGTTCACGGGCATACAGCCGGACCAGGTCGTGCAGGCGGTAGCGCAGGTTGCCGAGCCGATCGACACCGACGAACTCCACCAGCTGGGCGTCGACGAGCGGCTCCACGTCCGCGTCCGGCATCCCCGTCAGCCAGGCGACGAGCCACGGGGCGAAGTCGGGCACACCGAAGTAGCCGAGCCTGCGCAGCGCCGTCCGGTTCCGGTCATCCAGCCGGTCATAGCTGAGGCCGATGCTGGCCCGCACACCCAGATCACCCGGCGACAACTCGTTGAGTCGGTGGCTTTCGTCGGCAAGGCGGTCGGCGAGCCAGCTCGGCGGCAGGCGTTTCCTCGACGACAGCCGGGCACCTGCGATGCGAATCGCGAGTGGTAGCCGGCCACAGTGCTCGACGATCCGGATCGCCGACTCACGGTCGGCGCGGATCCGTTCCTGACCGACCACCCGGCCCAGCAGCTCGACGGCCTCGGCCGGATCGAGGACGTCCAGCTCGGTGAGCGACACGCCGGGCAGGCCCGCGAGGCACTCGCGTGACGTGATGACGACGACGCAGTTCGCGGTACCCGGCAGCAACTCCCGGACATGCCGCTCGTCCCGCGCGTCGTCCAGCACGATCACCAACCGGCGCCCGGCCAGCATCGTCCGGTAGAGCTCACCGCGTTCGTCGTCGTACTCCGGCACCTTGGCAGCATCGACACCGAGTGCACGCAGGAATCGCCCCAGTACCTCGCCCGGCGCGACGGGCACATCGCTCATCCCCCGCAACGCGGCGTGCAGCTGTCCGTCCGGATAGGACTCCGCGAGCTGGTGTGCCACCCGGACGGCGAGGGTGGACTTGCCGCTGCCCGCGCGTCCCGCGATGACCAGGCAGCCCTGCGGTGCGGCGCGTGTCAGTGCCTCGATCTCCGCACGCCGCCCGGTGAAGTCGGCGGGAACCTGCGGCAGCTGCGCCGGGACGGACGGCGCCTTGGGCCGGGCTCGCGGCAGGTCTCCGCACAGGATCGACTGGTGCACGGCGGTGAGCTCGGCACCGGGCTCCACGCCGAGCTCGTCGGCGAGCACCGCACGGGCGTCGTGGTAGACGGCGAGCGCGTCGGCCTGTCTGCCGAGCCAGCTCAGTGCCACCATGAGCTGCCCGCGCAACCGTTCGTGGGTGGGGTGCCGGTCGATCAGCCCGGTCAGCTCGGCCACCAGATGATCCAGTCGTCCCAGGGACAACTCGGCCTCGATGCGCTCCACCAGTACGGTCAGCCGCAGTTCGTTCAGCCGGTTCGCCTCACCGGCGAGCAGGCAGTGTTCGAGTCCGGCCAGAGCGGGGCCACGCCACAACGCGGATGCCGCGCGCAGCAGGTCGATCGCCTCCTCGGGGTCACCGTTCGCCATGTGCTCGAGCCCCGCGGCGAGCCGGCGTTCGAAAAGATCGCGATCGAGCGCGTCCGGTGGTATCCGGACGACGTAGCCGGGCGACCGGGTGGCGATGAGATCCAGGACGCCGAAGCGCGCGAACGACCGCCGCAGCACGGACACATACGTCTGGATCAGGGCCCGCGCGGTCTCCGGTGGAGCGTCACCCCAGATGAGGTCGACCAGCCGGGTCGCAGGCACGACACGGTCGTGCTCGAGCAGCAGCGCGGCCAGCAGGGTGCGCGGCTTCGTTCCGCCGAGCGGAACCCGTGCGTTGCCCACCCACGCCTCGACCGGGCCAAGCAGCCGAAACTCCACGATCCCCTCCTCGCGCCGGTGCAGAAGGTAACCGGACAACGAGATCAACGGAGGGCGAATGGTCCCGGCGCGGTGCTGTCGTGGCAGAGCTGGGTCGTGCTGGCCACCCACACCGCGGTTATGCTCCCGCCCTGCATGGGCTCACGGTACGGGCCGCTACCTCAGTCGTTGCCCGCCTCCAGCGCGGCGTGGTTCAGCAGCTCGTCGTCGGCGACCTCTAGATCTCCAGATAGTCCAGGTTCGGCCCGCCGTTGCCCGTGGTCGCCGCCGCGCGAACCGTGTTCTCCCCGGCCAGAAGGTTCAGCGTGACCGTCACGGTCTGCCAGGTGGTCCACGCCCCGGTGCCCGCGAACGCCTGCTCGTCCACCGCCGGCGACCCGTTGACCGAGATGTCCAGCGGCCGGTTCACCGCCGTGCCGTTGGCGAACCGCAGCGTCACCTGCCGCGGCCCGGCGACGTCACTGGAGACCTTGAACTCGACCGCGGAGCCCGCGACGTTGTCATAGTTGACGAACCCGCTGCCGGAGAACCCCGCGTGGTTCGACTCGACGACCCCCTGGGTCAGCGTCCCGCTCTCGGCCTCGTACCGGTTCTCGACCGGCGGCGCGCCCGCGCCCGGATACCCCGACCCGAGCCACGCCTCGTCGATCCGCAGCTGCGCCTTCCCCTGCGTGGACGTCTTCTCCACGCGGATGTGGCGCGCGGTCGTCCCCGCCGGCAGGTCGATGAACTGCACACCGCGGTGGTTGGCGAGCGACCCGGACTTCACGTTCGTCCAATTGGAACCGTCGTTGGACGTGAAGACGTTGTAGTTCTTGACCCGCGCGGAACCCGAGGCGGGATGCGTGGTCGAGTCCTCTCGCTGGTTCAGCGCGACGTACGAGACCTTCTTCGCCGAACCGAGGTCGAACCGCAGCGACACGGTGCCCGCACCCGTTGCGTCCCAATAGGTCTGGTAGTTGCCATCGGCCGCGTGCGAGGCCGGGTGGCCACTTCCGGAAGCGGACGCGCTCATCGTGTACGACGACGCGGGAATGATGCCCTCGCGCCCGGCCGTCTCGACCTTGAACACCGTGTCGTACTGATCCCAGTTCGAGATCCCGCTGAGGGTGATCGTGCCACCCGACTGAGTCCACTGCACCGCGGCGCCGGTGCGCAGGTTCGTCACGCGCGACACCTTGTAACCGTTGTCCCGCACCTTCAAAGTGCTGCCGGACGGCCTGGTGATCACGTGCACGTAGTGCTGGTTCGGGTTGGTCTTGGACACCGTCGTGACGCCGTGCGCGCCGTCGTTCCAGAACCCGGGCTTGAGGCCACCGTTGAGGTAGCCGCCACCGTACGTGCCGCCGATCGACTCCCAGATCTCGTTCAGGTAGGTGTTCGTGAAGTTGTTGAAGGTCGCCTGGTTCGACGGGAACTTGCCGTTGACCATCGCGGTCTCGGCCATCAACGCCTTGACGTCACTGCCCGCGTTGGTGATCAGCCGGCCCAGCGTCAACTTGTAGTCGACGGCCGAGTTGCTGCCGCTGTACCACCACGCGCCGGAGCTGGGCAGCTTGAAGCACGCCTCGATCAACCGCGGCGCCGCCGTGTAGACCGCCTGCGGGTAGTCGTAACTCGGCGTCATGCCGGTCTTCTGCTCGTTGCTGATCGTGTCCATGATCGCCGTGTCCTCGTTGTTGTTGCTGAGGACGTAATGCGGCCGATCACGCCGAATCCGCTCGTACAGCCCGTTGCGCTCCCAGTAGGCGTTGTCGTTGTCGATCCAGAACCCGGCGAGCTTCGGATACCGCTGCATCACCTCGACGAACAGGTCGTAGCTGTACTCCCCGAACCCGTCGCGCGTCGTCAGGTTGACGTTCTTGCCCTTGTACTTCGAGTACGCGGCCGAGTCGGTCCACTCGGTACCGCCCTCGTTGTGCCACTGCGGGTCGTCCGTCATGTAGTTGATGACCTTCAAGCCCTCGGCCTCGGCGGCCTCGATCAGCTCGCCGAGGAAGTCGCGCTTCGTCGAGCAGGTGCCGGGAATGCTGGAGGGCCAGGCCTTCGCGTAGCCGAGCCTGCTGTGGAACGACGCCAGCACCAGGTACTGCGCGTGCAACTTCTTCGCCTCGTCGACCCAGTACTTCGCGGACCACCCACCGTTGGTGACGGCCGCTTCCCATGCACCGCAATTGGTGTAGCCCGGGTTCGTCCGCATTCCCCAGTGCAGGAACAACCCCGCGGTGGAGGCCCGCAGCCAGTCCTGCCGCGGATGCAGCACCTCGGCGTGCGCCGGAGAGCTCACGCCGACAACGAGTAGAGCGGCGGTCATCAACACGCCGAGACGACGCAACGTTTTGCGCACGAGCCAGCCTCCTGGTGGACGCCTCCTGCGGCGGGAGGAAGACGTGCTCGGTGTTACCGCGCAAAGGTTTACGCCAGGTGGTGGCCGCTCTTCAAGAGGTCATCGGAGGTGTGATGACGTTACACGGGTTTCCGAATCGATAAAGGCTCCAAATGAGCCGATGTCTAACGGTCGTCCCGCGTGAAGCAGGAGAGGGCTCAGCCGTGCGACGGATGCCCGTACAGCCCGGCACCGGCGATCTCCAGCGACGTCAGGAAGGAGGCAGAAGCCTGGTACGAGGTCTCGACCAGCTCGGCGGTGTGCGAGAAGTCGAGCGGCGTCACGGCCTGCACGGGCGGCCCCGGCAGGTACAGCACGGGCGCGTGCTGCGAGGCGAGCTCGACCTCCAGCACCGCCTGGTTGCGCATGCCGAGGGTCGCCCAGAACAGGAGGGTCTCGGCCAGCGTCTCCGGCACCGTGGGCAGGTGGCCGGGGAACGCGCAGTCCAGCACCACCAACGACTTCGCGCCCATCGCCAGCGCCTGCCGGATCGGCACGTTGGCCAGCACGCCGCCGTCGTACAGCACGTGCTCGCCGATGCGGACCGGCGGGTACACCCCGGGAATGGCCGCGCTGGCGAGGATCGCGGGGATCAGCTCGCCCTCGGTGATGTTGACCGCCTCCCCGGTCACGCAGTCCACCGACACCGCGCCGAACGGCAGGGCCAGGCTCGCGAAGTCCGCGCAGCCGTCGAGGCCGCCGGCCAGCACGGAGGCCAGGCCGTCGTTCGGGAACAGGTAGGTCTTGTTGGTGCGCAGCGACCTCAGCTGCGCGATCGGGCCGCCGGGGAACACGCGCTGGCGCGTCATGCCCTCCCACAGCACGGCCAGGCGTTCGGCGGCCTTGTCCGGGTCCAGGGCGAGCAGGGAGCCGTTCACCGAGCCGACGGAGGTGCCGACGACGAGGTCCGGGCGCACGCCGTGTTCGCGCAGGGCGCGCAGCATGCCGACCTGCGAGGCGCCGAGGCTTCCGCCGCCGCCCAGCACGAAGCCGATGGGTCCTGGCAGTTCGATCGTCACGTCCGGTGATCTTAAGGCGCGCCACCGGAAACAGCTGGCTTCACCGGGAGGGCGAGCAAACCCTTCGACCTACACTGAAGCCACTGAGCAGAGCAACGGAATCGCCAGCTCCGCCCGAGTCCGAGCCCCGTGAAACCCCTTCAACGAGCTGAACAAGGGCTCAGCCTGCCCCCGAACAAGCACAGCCGACCCCTTCATGGCCACGACCACGTCCCCGATCCGATCATGAGCCAGCGGACTGATCGGCCCGAACCACCCAGCCGAGACGGCTTCCTCCCGCGACAACACATCAGCACGAGCCCCGAGAAACTCCCGCCACACGTCCAGCACCTCATCGCTCTCGGTGTGCAGATACCGCACCCGAGGCTCACCGGCGATCACCCGAACTCCCTGCCACAGCAAGGGTTCGGTGTCGAAGTCGATCCGCTCACCACCGGTGATCATCCCGTGGTCGGCCGTGACCACCAGCAGCGAATCGGGTGGCATCCGCGCGGCGATGTGCGAGGCCAGCGAGTCCACGAACGACAGCTGGAGCAACCACTCGTCGGAACCGGGCCCGTAGAAGTGCCCGATGGTGTCGAGATCCGCGTGGTAGGCGTAGCAGAACGCGCGGTCCGGCGTGAGTGCCGCTACCGCGGCCAGGGCGAGGTCGCCGAAGCCCGCGACGCCGCGGAACCAGGAGCCTCGCAGGACCGCTCGGGTCAGGCCGCTGCCGCGCTGGTCGCGCGGGGCGACCGCGCTGACCGCCACGCCGGCCGCCGCCGCGCGCTCGAACACGGTCGGGTGTGGCTGCACGACCTCGGGGACCAGCGTCTTGCGCAGGTCGTGGCGGTGATCGCCGGCGCGGGACCAGGTCAGGGCGTTGAGGACCTCGTCCGCCACCTCGAACGTGAAGCCGACTATGCCGTGCTCGCCGGAGAGCAGGCCGGTGCCGATCGAGGCGAGGCTCGTGGCCGTCGTCGACGGGAAGCCTGCGTCGATCGAGCGGTCTGCCAGCGAGGACAGGAACGGTGCGTGCTCGCCGTGCTCGCGCAGCAGTTCGTGGCCCAGGCCGTCGACCAGCAGCAGGCAGACACGCCGGGCCTGCGGCAGCCCGAGGGTGTTGTCGGCACCCGGAACGTCCAGGCCCGCCAGCAGCGACGGGACTATCTCGGCGATGGACACGAGGCCACAGTGCCACGCCGAATCGGGCAGCGGGCACAATGGCGCGTTGTGACAACGCTCATCCACCAGAAGATCGCTGACGAGCTCGGCGTGGCCACGGGCCAGGTCAGCTCTGCTGTCGAACTCCTCGACGGTGGCGCGACCGTCCCGTTCGTCGCCCGCTACCGCAAGGAGGCGACCGGCGGTCTCGACGACGCCCAGCTGCGCACGCTCGAGGAACGCCTCGGCTACCTGCGCGAGCTGGAGGAGCGCCGCGCGGCCGTCCTCAACTCGATCCGTGAACAGGGCAAGCTCAACGACGCCCTGGAAGCGCAGATCCTCGCCGCCGACTCGAAGGCGCGGCTTGAGGACCTCTACCTGCCGTACAAGCAGAAGCGCCGCACGAAGGCCCAGATCGCGAAAGAGGCCGGTCTCGAACCGCTGGCCGACGCGCTGCTCGGCGACCCGATGCTGAACCCCCAGGAAGAGGCCGCGAAGTTCGTCGACCCCACCAAGGAGGTCGCGGACGCCGCGGCGGCGCTGCAGGGCGCGCGGGCCATCCTGGTCGAGCGGTTCGGCGAGGACGGCGACCTGATCGGCGAGCTGCGCGAGCAGATGTGGACGCGCGGCCGCGTCGTCTCCAAGGTCCGCGAGGGCAAGGAGACCGAGGGCGCCAAGTTCTCCGACTACTTCACGTTCGACGAGCCGTTCTCGAAGCTGCCGTCGCACCGCATCCTGGCGCTGTTCCGCGGCGAGAAGGAGGAGGTCCTCGACCTCGTCCTGGAGCCGGAGGCGCCGAACGAGGAGGGTCCCTCGTCGTTCGAGGTGCGCATCGCCTCGCGCTTCGGCATCGACGACCAGGGCCGTCCCGGCGACAAGTGGCTCACCGACACGGTGCGCTGGGCCTGGCGGACGCGGATCCTCGTGCACCTGGGCATCGACCTGCGTGGCCGCCTGCGCCAGTTCGCCGAGGACGAGGCCGTGAAGGTGTTCGCCTCGAACCTGCGCGACCTGCTGCTGGCCGCCCCGGCCGGCACGCGCGCGACGATGGGCCTCGACCCCGGCTTCCGCACGGGCGTGAAGGTCGCGATCGTCGACGCCACCGGCAAGGTCGTCGCGCACGGCGTCATCCAGCCGCACGTGCCCGCGAACCGGTGGGACGAGTCGATCGCGAAGCTCGCGGTGTGGGCCAAGCAGCACAACGTCGACCTGATCGCGATCGGCAACGGCACGGCGTCGCGCGAGACGGACAAGCTGGCCGCTGACCTGATCAAGCGCCACCCGGAGCTCAACCTCACCAAGATCGTGGTGTCCGAGGCGGGCGCCTCGGTCTACTCGGCGTCGGCCTACGCGTCGTCGGAGCTGCCGGGTCTCGACGTGTCGATCCGCGGCGCGGTGTCGATCGCACGGCGTCTGCAGGACCCGCTGGCCGAGCTGGTGAAGATCGACCCGAAGTCCATCGGTGTCGGCCAGTACCAGCACGACCTGGCCGAGTCGAAGCTGTCGCGGTCGCTCGACGCGGTGGTCGAGGACTGCGTGAACGCGGTCGGCGTCGACCTGAACACCGCCTCGGTGCCGCTGCTGACCCGCGTCTCCGGCATCACCGCCGGGCTCGCGGAGAACATCGTGCTGCACCGCGACGCCAACGGCCCGTTCAAGACCCGCAAGGCGCTCAAGGACGTGGCACGGCTCGGCCCGAAGGCGTTCGAGCAGTGCGCGGGCTTCCTCAAGATCCGCGGCGGCGACGAGCCGCTGGACGCGTCGTCGGTGCACCCCGAGGCGTACCCGGTGGTGCGCAGGATGCAGACCGAGGCTGGCGCCGAGCTGATCGGCAACACCGCGGTGCTCACGAAGCTGCGGCCGGAGAAGTTCGTCGACGAGCAGTTCGGTCTGCCGACCGTCACGGACATCCTGAAGGAGCTGGAGAAGCCGGGCCGCGACCCGCGTCCGGCGTTCAAGACCGCGACCTTCGCCGACGGTGTCGAGAAGATCGCCGACCTCAAGCCCGGCATGGTGCTGGAGGGCGTCGTGACGAACGTGGCCGCGTTCGGCGCGTTCGTGGACATCGGCGTGCACCAGGACGGCCTCGTGCACATCTCGGCCCTGTCCAACACCTACGTGAAGGACCCGCGCGACGTCGTGAAGTCCGGTGACGTGGTGCGCGTGAAGGTGCTGGAGGTCGACGAGGCGCGCAAGCGCATCGGGCTGACGCTGCGCCTCACCGACGAGCCGGGTAAGCCCGCTCCCAAGCAGCACGGCGGTGGCGGTGGCGGTGGCGGCCGGGATCGCCGGCCGCAGCGCGGCGGTGGGCAGCAGGATCGCCGGCAGCCCTCGGCGCCTCCGGCGAGCGGCTCGATGGCCGACGCACTGCGCAAGGCGGGGTTCGGCAAGTAAGCGGACGGTGACGTGGAGCCCGAGGAATCACCTCGGGCTCCACCTTCACACGACCGAGGCTTCATCCTCCACGTTGGTGTGAGCCGGGTGGCCGCGGTTCTTCCGGCGATTACGGTCGATCTGATCGAATCGCGCAGCGGAAGGTTCTGACGATGATCAAAATCGCTGGCTCGGCCACGTGCGCTGTCGTTGTCGCTGTCATGTTGACACCGTCGAGTGCTGGTTCTGCTTTCGCTGCGAACAACCCGGTAGATCTCTCCGTCACCACCACCAACACCTCCGGCCACGCCAATGACGCCGTCAAGATTTCTTTCACGGTGACGAACGAAGGCAGTTCCGCCACGTCCGGCGACGTCACGCTGAAGGTGGTCACCCCGCTGTTCGTCAACGCCGATGCGAACGCGCTGCCGGACGGGTGCACGCTGCTGATAGCGAACCCGGACCCGGACATCCCGAACATCGCGGACTGCCGCATCACGGAAAAGCTGGAGCCACAAGCACGCAGAACGATCGAATTCCCGCTGCTCATCACGTCCAGGGTGCCGGTCGCCTTCGTGGTCGGGCGCGCGATCGCCACTCCGGTACCGGAATCACCCGACCGGGAATCGTCGCTGAGCAACAACGACTCCCCGTACGGCATCAACGTGAGCGAAAGCCCGGCGTCGGGCGAGGACGTCACCGGCGAAAACGAGATCAACACCTACATGTGGCCTGACAGCCCGGAACTCAGTCCGAACCACGGCCGGATGAACACTCTGCGCGTGGGAAACCGTGGCTCCGTGACGAAGGGAGACATGCGGCTCACCTACATCACGCCGTTCTACGTGAACTTCGGCGATGGCCTGCCGGCCGGTTGCACCAAGATCCTGTCCAATCCGGATCCCACCGTGCCCGAGGTGGCCACCTGCATCATTCCCCCGGGGCTGGACAGCACCGAGGTGGCCGTTCAACTGCCGTTGGTCATGGCGGAAGGCGTCCCAGGCGGATTCCGGGTGTCGTTCCAGGCGATCTTCATGCGCGCACCGGACAACAACACCGACGTCGACAAGGACCTGCGGAACAACTTCATCAACGCCCCCGTGATCCTCAGCGCGTCGCGGTGACGGGCCGGCGGGCGAGACGCAGTGGCAGCGCCACCAGTTTGTGCATGATCGCGGTCTCCTTCCAGGGGAGATCCTCGGGAGATCCCACCAGTTCGATGACGGGAAACCGTTCGAGCAGGACCTCGATCGCGGTCTCGGTCGCCACCTTCCCCAGGTTCGCGCCCACACAGCGGTGGATTCCGTAGCCGAACCCGAGATGCTGGTTGTCCGTTCGACGCACGTCGAAGCGTTCGGGGTCGGCGAAGCAGGTGTCGTCACGATTCGCGTCCTGGAAGGAGAAGGACACGATCTCGCCGGCCTGGATGTGCACGCCCTCCACCATCAGCGGCCGCGTGGCCCGGCGGAAGATGGAGATCTTGAGCGGCGGATCCAGTCGCAGGCACTCGTCGATCGCGCCGGGCAGCAACGACGGATCAGCGCGGACCAGAGCGAGCTGGGCGGGGGAAGCCAGCAGCAGGCGCATGCTCTTGGCGATCAACTGGGCGGGCGCGGTCTGACCGGCGATCACCAGGTCGAGCACCAGGGCGACGATGTGGTCGTCGTCCAACCCGGACCTGAGGAGGCGGGAGAGCAGATCCCCGCTGTCCTGCCCTGCTCGTCTGCGTTTCACCAGCGCCCTGGCGTACGTGATCAGCGCGGTGATCATCTGCGGCCGCACACCGCCTGGCTCGACCGGTTGCGACACGAACGTGTCCGCCCAGTGGCGGATCATGGGGCCGTCCTCGCGGGGTATCCCGATGAGAGTGCACAGCACCGCGGTGGGAAGTCGATCGGCGTAGTCGGCCACCAGATCGACCACCGGCCGCCCTTCGCACGCGTCCAGCAGCTCGTGCGCCACTTCTCTCATCATCGGGCGAAGTTCTCGGGCCTGGTGCGCGGTGAACGCAGGCGTCAGCAGTCGCCGCAGCTCGGTGTGCGTGGGCGGATCGTTGCTGAACAGGTCCAGTGCCAGCACCTCGCGGAGATCCGGCGGAAGATCCGACAGGAGACCCTTGGAGCCGGCGGCTCTGGTGTCGCTCGACAACGAGGGGTCGTTGAGCAGCGCTCGAACCGAGTCGTAGCCGCGGACCATCCAGACCAGAAGCCCGTCGGGCTGGGTGACCCGGACGACCCGACCGCTCACGCCAGCACCACCGGCAGGGAGTCCAGCCGCCGCATGAACATGCCCGGACGCCAGCGAGCCCCGTCGGACGCGCCCGCCGACCGTGTCCGGGGGAAGCGGGTGAACAGCGCCTCCAGGGCGATGGTGGTCTCCAGCCTGCCGAGCTGCGCTCCCAGGCAGCGGTGGGCACCGTGGCTGAATCCCAGGTGGCCGCGTGGGCAGCGATCGGCCCTGAACTCGTCGGGGTCGTCGAACCGGTCGGGGTCCCGGTTGGCGGCGCCGGTGGACACCAGGATGAGCTCACCCGCCGGGATCGTCACCCCGTCGAGCTCCAGGGGATGGTCGAGGTAGCGGGGGGTGAGCATGCGGAAGGGCGTCTCGAACCTCAGGACCTCTTCGACGCACTCCGGAAAGCCGTCCGGCCTGGCCAGCACCGCGGCCAGCTGACCGGGGTGGTCGAGCAGGGTCAGCACGCCACTGCCGACGGCGCTCGTCGGCTCCATACCCGCGATCAGCAGCAGCGTGATCATCGAGATCAGCTCGTCGTGGTCCATCACGCCGCGCTCGGCGTCCTGGACCAGCTCGCTGAACAGGTCGTCTCGGGGGCGGGCCCGTTTCTCCTCGATCATCACCCCGGCGAACGACGCCAGGCTCCGTCCCGCCTGCTCCACCTCCTGTCTGGACGGTGCGGTGAGGATGGCCGTTTCCCAGTCCGGGAACTCCCGCCGCGCATCCGGCGGAACGCCGAGCAGATCGCCCAGGCACGTGGCCGCAAGTGGACGTGCGTAGTTCGAGATCACGTCGACGGGCACGTTCGTCGGGAGTGCGTCCAGCAGGTCGCCGGCTTCCGCCGCGATTGCCGGGCGGAGCGCGGCGAGCCGTTGCGGGCTGAAGAACGCGCTCACGAGGCGGCGCAGCCGCAGATGGTCCGCGCCGTCCTGGTCGAGCATGCTGCGGCGCAGCTCTCGAGGCAGCTTCGGTCGTCGCTCGTCGTCCACCAGGTTCTGCGCGACGATCGCCCGGCGGTGCTTGACGAGATCCCGCTGGAGCGTGGGGTCGGCGAGTATCCGCCGGGCGTCGGCGTAGCGGGTCACGACCCACATCCGGAAGCCGCCGTTCTCCACCGGTACGGCCGCGCGCTCGCGCTGAATCTGCCGCAACGCGGGGTAAGGATCGCGCATGAACTCGCGGCTCATCAGCTTGGTGGTCGCGATCATGACGCCTCGCTCAGGAGTGGTTCTACCGCGTCTCTCACCGTGCCGGACTTGATCAGTTCCACCACCGCGGCGATGTCGTGGTCCAGCCGGCGGTCCCGGTCCAGGAACGGCACGCGCGCACGAACGAGGTCGAAAGCGGCCCGCGTGCCCCGGCCGAGCAGATGCGGTCCACGCAGGTCGGCCGCCTGGCACACCGCCAGCAGATGGATCGCCACGATCTGTTGCCCGAGTTCCACGGTGGTGCGGGCGTCACGGGCCGCGATGGTGCCCATGCTGACCTTGTCCTGGTTGTGGGCCTCGGTCGACCGCGAGAACGCGGTGGCCGGATTCGTCAGCTTCAGCGCCTCCGCGGCCAAGGCCGACGACGTGATCTGCGCGCCCTTGAACCCGTGGTGCAGCCCGGCCTCGTCGCCGCCGAACCGCGGCGACGGGGCGAGATTGGGCGGTAGACCGTTGCTGAACTTCGAGTCGACCAGCAGGGCGAGCTGGCGATCGAGCAGGTCCCCCACGCTCGCGACCGCGACCTTGAGCGCGTCCATGGCCTGACCGACGTGGCCGCCGTAGAAGTTGCCGCCGTTGTACACCTCGCCCGACGCCGGGTCGAAGAGCGGATTGTCGTTGGTCGAGTTGATCTCCACGTTCAGCCAGCGGTCGATCCACTCCAGCGTGTCGAGCAGGACACCGACGACGTGGGGCGCGCACCGCACCGAATACCGGTCCTGAACCGGCTTGCCCAGCTCGATCAGGCCCTGGTCGTCGACGTCGGGGCGGGCTTGCAGCGCCTCGGCGTTGCCCAGGCACAGGCCCGATCCGGACAGCAGTGCCCGGATGCGCCTGGCGGAGACGAGCTGTCCCGGGTGGGGCTTCTGCCGGTGGATCAGGGGGTGGAAGTGGTCACGGTTGCCGATCAGTGCCTCGACGGCGAGAGCCGTGCACACGTCCGCCGCCCAGGCGAGCTCCCTGGCGTCGTGGGCGGCGAGTGTGCCGATGCCCGACATGAAGGAGGTGCCGTTGATCAGCGCGAGACCTTCCTTCGGCTGCAGCACCACCGGTTCCAGCCCACACGCGCGAAAAGCCTCCCGCGCGGTCACTCTGGCGCCGTCGTGCAGGACGTCTCCGCCGCCGGTGAGCATGTCGGCCAGGTAGCACAACGGAACCAGGTCACCGCTCGCGCCCACCGAGCCGCGCTCGGGGATGAGCGGCGTGATGTCGTTGAGCAGACAGGCGACGAGCAGATCGACCACCTCGGGGCGGACCCCGGAGAAGCCCCTCGCCAGACAGTTGGCCCGCACCAGCATCGTCGCCCGCACCGCGTCGGCCGCCGCGATCGGTCCCGTGCCGGTGAGGTGGTACTTCACCATGTTCCGCTGCAGCTCGGCCGCCTTCGCGGGACTCAGGTGGAACTGGGCGCTGTCACCGAAGCCGGTGGTCACTCCGTAGACGGGCCGCCGCGTGGCGATCATGTCGTTGCGGACGACGACAGACTCCCGCATGGCTTGCCTTGCCACCGGATCGACCGCGACAGACGCGTTCGCGACCGCGCGCGAAATACGAGCGACACTCTCGACCGTCAATGAATCGTCGCCGAGCACGGCGTTGAGACGGTCCGCGGTGTCCAAGGCAGTCGAAGTGCGCAAAGAAGAGACTTCCACGCGTATCCCTTCGGGACAGGCCGTGAACGACGGAGCATCAAATGATAACTTGATCGCATTGATTCGGTGAGCTCTTCCGGTTGCGCGGACGGCCATTTATGAGGCCTACTCGGCTATTTGCTACCAAGAGTGTTCCGAGCACGCCCGATTGGGTTGCTTTTGCGGTTTGCAGTGGCGTGCATTGACAGCGGGTGCGACCATCCGCGCGTCAATTGGGAAGGATCCCGAAGTCGCGTCATGAAAGGAAACCCTGCCATGATCAGAAATCGGATCACCACGCTCCTCGGCGTGCTCGCCCTTGCGGCAGCCGCACTGCCCCTGACCCCTGCCGCTTCGGCGTCGGCCGAGGTACTGGACATCAGCTGCGTCGGCAGCCACACCGCGACCTACACCCCACCGGTGGAGCTGGAACCGAAGGAGAGCACCGGCGTCAACACGACCCGGTACGGCCCGTGCGTGTCGCTCTCCGCGCCCGGTCTGACGGGATACCAGAGCATCACCTCCGTCCGCAGCCGGACGTGCCTGGATCTCCTCACCACCAGTTCCGGGACAGAGACGATCATCTGGAACGACGGCACGTCCAGCACCGTTTCGGTCAATCGGGTCGTGAACGTCGTCGGCGCCGTCTACACGGTCACCTTCACCGGCTCCGTCACCGCCGGCCGATTCGCGGGCAAAACCGTGGTGCAGCAAATCACGGCCCCGGCCACCGATCTCCTGCTGTGCACAGCGGGGCTGGGAAAGCTCGACGGGATGCAATCCACCTTGGTCCTGACGATCACCTGATCAAAAAAGGGTTCGCAGGCCGGAAACCTGCGAACCCTCTTTTGCCGGACTACTTGGCGCGCGTGCCCTTGGCCTTCACGAGCTCGGACTCGAAGAGCTCCTCGACCGTCGTGAGACCACCGGGAGCCGAAGCGTCCACCTTGGTGATGTACGACTGCGTGGCAGAAGGCCGCCCCACCAGCGAGTAGTGCAGCGGCGCGGTCAGACCCCTGGTGTCCAGCCCGTTGGTGTCGTGGAACGCCTTGAGCACACCATCACGGGTGAGGTCGCCGTTCTTGCAGGCCTTCTCGACGACCGCGAGGAACACCATCGCGACGGTGTACCCGTGGTCGACGTAGATCGCGGGCTTGTCGTTGGGGTACGCCTTGTTGAACGCCGCCGCCACCTCACGCGGGCCGGTCTGGGTGCCGCTGAAAGGCGACACCGACGTCACCACGGACAGCTGCTTCTGCACCGCGGGGCCGACGGGCGAGTCGAGGATCGCGGAGTCGTAGCCGACCACGTTGGACATGAACGGCACCTCCCACTTCATCGCCGCGGCGACGCCCACCGCGGCGGCGGTCTGGGCGGGGGTGGTGCTCAGCATGACGGCCTTCGCGCCGGCGGCCTTCAGGGCGCCGATCTGCTGGGCCAGATCTGCCGTGGTCTCGCCGATCGGCTGCTCGGCGATCTTCATGTTCCACTGCTGGCCGACGAACCGGCTGCCCTCCACCGCGTTGTCGCCGTAGCTGCCCTGGACGTAGACGTGGCCGACGGTGTCGCCGTCCTTGATCACACCACGACGCTTGTAGTGATCAAGTCCGTTGATGACGTCGAGGTCATAGGTGGTACCCACGACCATCATGTGCGGGTTGCCGAGCAGCGACGCGGACCACGCGACGGGCGCGGTCAGCGTGCGGGTCTGCATGATGTCGGGCTCGATCGCCGCGGTCATCGGGGTGCCCGCGAGCTCCAGGAGCCCGAGGATCTGCGGTTCCAGGTCGAAGTAGGCGTCGAGCGCCTTCTGGACGTCGTACGCGTGGTCCTTCGTCTTGAGCTCGACCTTGCGACCGCAGATGCCCCCGCGGTCGTTGACCTGCTTCAAGTACAGCTCGTAACCCTTCATCCGCGTCAACGCGGATGCCTTGTACGGCCCCGTCATGTCGGTGAGGATGCCGAGCGAGATCGTGTCGTCCGTGACTCCCGGCCCAGTCCTCACCTTGGGCTTTTCATCCCCGGCGCCACAGCCGGCCACGAGGACGGCGAGCGCTAAGGCGGTGGGTAGTACGCGGCGGCGGAGGGGCATGCAGAAGTCCTTAACCAAACGAAGCTGGGCATACTAAGCGGTAGCTCAGTATTCGTTGAGGCCTCACATAATTCCTCTCTATGTGGTACGTGACACAGGATCGTTAGGTTCATGTGACTACCGCTCGACTACGCAGTGTGCTAGCTCTTCGGTACCGAACGAAATGAGATACACGTTCCGCTCGTTTTTTCTGCCAAGGTTTGGGGCATTCCCGACCTCAGGAGGCGCGTGTGAACGACGTTGACGCGGTCGTCATCGGCTCTGGCCCGAACGGCCTGGTCGCGGCGAACCTGCTGGCGGACGCGGGCTGGGACGTGCTGGTGCTCGAGCAGCGCGCCGTGCCCGGCGGCGCCGTCGCGTCGGCCGAGATCACCGCGCCGGGCTTCACCAACGACCTCTACAGCGCGTTCTACCCGCTCGGGCTCGGCTCGCCTGTCCTGGGCGCGTTGAACCTCGACGTGCAGTGGCAGCACGCACCAGCCGTGCTGGCACACGTTCTGCAAGACGACCGTGTGGCGCTGTTGTCACGCGATGTGAACATCACCGCGAAGTCGGTGGGCTCGTTCGCGCACGCTGACGCCGAGGCGTGGCAGGCGGAGTTCGCGCGCTTCCAGACCGTGCGATCCGCTGTGCTGGAGTCGTTGCTGCGCCCGTTCCCGCCGGTGCGCGGCGGATTGTCGTTGCTGCGCACGGCAGGCCTTGGCGGCGCGCTGCGGCTGACGCGGATGCTGACCCTGCCCGCACGCCGCCTCGGCGAGGAGCTCTTCGCCGGCGAGGGCGCCCGAGTGTTGTTATCGGGCAACACGATGCACACGGACCTCGGCCCGGACCAGGCCGGTGGCGCCGGCTTCGGCTGGCTGCTGTCGATGCTCGGGCAGGAGATCGGCAACCCGGTGCCACGCGGTGGTGCCGCCGAGCTGGCCGCTTCCCTCGTCCGCCGGTTCGGTGGACACATCGAGACCAATGCACGGGTGACCGAGGTGCTGCACGCGCGCGGTGTCGCCGTTGGCGTGCGGTTGGCAGATGGATCTGTTGTGCGCGCACGGCGTGCTGTTCTGGCAGACGTGCCCGCACCGAATCTCTACCTGGACCTGATCGGTGGCAACGCGCTGCCCGGCAAGCTCGCCGAGGACCTGAAGAAGTTCCAGTGGGACGGCGACACGATCAAGGTCGACTGGGCGTTGTCCGGCCCCATCCCGTGGAGCAACCCCGAAGCCGCGCAGGCGGGCACGGTGCACCTCGGTGGCGACGTGAACGGGCTGGCCGGTGTCGCACACGAGCTGGCGTGCGGCAAGGTGCCGCGCACGCCGTTCATGGTCATGGGCCAGATGACGACGACCGACCCGTCACGTTCCCCCGCCGGAACGGAAGCGGCCTGGGCGTACACCCACGTGCCGCTGCACGGAGGCTGGACCCCGGACCGGCTGAAGCGCCGGGCCGACCGCCTGGAGCTGATGATCGAGGAACGCGCACCTGGTTTCCGCTCCCGGATCATCAAGCGGTCGGTGCTCGGTCCCGCGGACATCGGCTCTGTCAACGGTGGCACGGCGGCGATCCACCAGCAGCTGGTGTTCCGGCCGGTGCCCGGTCTCGGCCGCGCGGACACGCCGTTCGACCGGCTGTACCTCGCGGGGTCGTCGGCGTGGCCGGGCGGCGGTGTGCACGGGGCGGCCGGGGCCAACGCGGCTCGGGCGGCGCTGGCGCGCTGGGGCGCGGCCGGTGAGCTGTACCGGGCGCTGATCCAGGGCGCCCACCGCGCGCTCTACTGAGCTACTGGCGCGTGAGCTTGCGGGTGCGTGACGCCCGCAGGTAGCCGAGCACCAACGACTCCAGGTCGGGCTGCGTCGCCTGCCAGCCCTCGGGCACGGTGCCGCCGCGCACCAGAGCGGTGGTGAGCCGGGCCGTCTGCGAGGAGTCGACGACGACGCCCTCCGCCGGGAGACCGCCGACCGGCCCGACGACCACCTGGTGCTCGGCGAGGATCTCGTCGATGTCCCCCGTCACCTGCACCCGGCCTTCGTCGAGGAGCAGCAGGTGGTCGCAGACGTCCCCGAGATCGGTGAGCAGGTGCGACGACAGCAGCACCGTGGTGCCCCGTTCCGCGACCTCGGTCATGACGATCCGCAACGTCTCGTCGCGCGCCAGCGGGTCCAGGTCGGACAGCGGCTCGTCGAGCAGCAGCACCTTGGGCAACCGGCCCAGCGCCAGCGCGATCGCGACCTGGGTGCGCGCACCGGCGGACAACGTGCGCACCTTCGCGTCCTTGTCCACGCCCGCCAGCAGGTCGAGCACCTCGTCCGCGCGCTCCGCCGACCAGCGGTCGTTCATCGCCGCGCCGGACCTCATCATCTCGCGCACGGTGAACTGCTCGTAGAGCGGACGGCGCTGGGTCAGCAACGCGACATCGGGATGCATCCGGCCGCGCACCGGCGTGCCGTACACGCTGATCTCACCGCGGGTGGGCTTCGCCAGACCCGCGATCAACGACAGCAACGTGCTCTTGCCGGCGCCGTTCGGCCCGACCAGCCCGGTCACGCTGCCCTCCGGCACCGTGAAGGTGCAACCGTCCAAGGCTTTCACCCGGCCGAAGTGCTTCGCCACGCCCTCGACCCTGACCGGGCTCCGGTTCATGCTGCCCCACTCACTTCATGTCCACAATGGACGCAGGGTAGTGCGTCTCCCGCACGTCCGTGTAGATCGCGTCGACCTCGACGGCCGACAGTCCCTCGTCCACGGCCCTGCCCATCCACTGCTCGAGGTCCTCGCGCAACGGCGCGCCCGCCTTCGCCGCGTCGGTCGCGAGCGAGGCCGTGATGAACGTGCCCATGCCCCGCCTGCCTTCCACGAGACCCTCGTGCTCGAGTTCGCGGTACGCCTTCAGCACGGTGTTGGGGTTGACCCTGGTGGCCTCGACCACCTCACGTGCCGTCGGCAACTTGTCTCCCGGCCCCAGCAACCCCATCCGCATCGCCTGCTTGACCTGCGCGGCGATCTGGAGGTAGGTGGACACCCCGGAGTGCCGATCGATGCGAAACTCGATCACGCCGCTCAGCATAGGTGTCCACCGGCCCTCGCCCCGCCGCCTCCGGTCACATCTGCCTGCGCACGGCCCACACCGAGCCGAGGACGAACAGCACCGCCAGCCCGGCGAAGATCGACGCTTCGGCCAGGTGCAGCGTGCTCGCCTGAGCAGCCGGGATCACGTCCGCGTACGACTTCGCGAGCCCGTTCTGCTGGTAGCAGGCCACCAGGTCCGTCACCACGGGCTCGTTGCCCCGCGAACCGCAGTTCATCTTCGGCACCGCGTCGGTCACCACGCCACCCGACGAGTCCAGGAAGCCCGACTCGACGACGAGCGGGCCGCGGTCGGCGACCGCCGGCTTCGTCGGGTCGGCCGACACCACCCGCTCCGGCGTGAGCAGGAACTCCCGCGTTCCGTTGAGCACGAAGCGAAGCACGACGAAAACGCCGAGCGTCAACGACATCGCCACGAGCGTCCGCTTGAACAACGCCCCGGCGAACATGCCGAACGTGTAGGCGAACAGCGTGTACGCGATCGGCGACACCCCGGCGGCCTCGAAGGTGGTGAAGTAGAACGGCCCGGACGCCAGCGGCCCGAGCTTCCCCGCCGCGTCCAGCCAGCTGTGCACGACGACCTGCAGCACCACTACAACGACGAGCGCGGGGACAGCTGCGACGACGAACTTCGTCGCGAGCCAACGGGTCCGGCTCACCGACTGGGTGAACGCCAGCGCGTGCGTGCCCTGCTCGAACTCGCGCGCGAACAGCGGCGCGCCGATGAAGACGCCGACCAGCGCGGGCAGTGCGAGCACCAGCCCCTGCGCGATGTGCATCTTGTCGAACCAGGCGTTCTGGAACTCCATCGCGGTCCGGCCACCACAGCCTTCCACGCCACCGGTCACGCAGCCGGCGATGCCACGAGCGGCGATGTCCGCGATCATCCCGGCGCGCCACAACAACACGGCCGCCACACCGGCGACGAGCGCCACGAGGAGCGTGATGAACACCGGGCGCTGCTGACGCCACACGATCCAGGTCATGCCGCCACCTCCGAAGAACCGTTGCCGCGCATGTAAGCGAGTGCGAGCTGACCGAGCCGCGGCCGATGCGGTTGCCAGCCGAGCTGAGCACCGGCGGCATGGGCGGGCACGAGTACCGCCTGCATCCCGTTGACCGACTGCGCGTCGATGATCGAACCAGGCGCGGCAGGGCACGGCAGGCCGGGCTGGCCGACCAGGACGACGTGCTCGCGCAGCAGGTCGACGGTGTCACCGGCGAGCCGGACCCGGCCGTCGGTCAGCAGCACCAGGTGGTCGCACACGTTCTCCAGCTCGGCGAGCACGTGCGAGGACAACAGCACCGTGATGCCCTGGGTGCGGCATTCCTCCACGAGCGTGCGCAGCACGGCCTCCCGCGCGAGCGGATCGAGGTCGGCGAGCGGCTCGTCCAGCATCAGCAACCGGGGCCGCTTCCCCAGCGCCAGCGCGAGCGCGACCCGCGTGCGCTGACCACCTGACAAGGTGCCGACTTTCGCCGTGAACGGCACCTGCGCGCGCTGCACCAGCGCCTCGGCGTACGCCTGATCCCAGCCAGGATTGGCGTGCTTGCCGTACCGCAACGTCTCGGCCACCGTGAACTGCGGGTACAGCGGCTTCTGCTGAGTCAGGAACGACACCGAGCGGTGGATGCCGCGCCCGTTCGGCTCGTCGCCGAACACCGCGATCCGGCCCGACGTGGGCCGGAGCAGCCCGGTGATCATGCCCATCAGCGTGCTCTTGCCGGCGCCGTTCGGCCCGACGAGCGCCACAATTCGGCCTGCCGGGATGTCGAGCCGGCAGTCCTGCAGGGCCCAGCCCCGCGAGTACTTCTTCCCCAGGTCCTCCGCCACGACCGGCGCGTCTTCCTTCTGTCGCATGAGGACACCCTACACCCTTTCACTAGTTACCTAGTGAAAGGGTGGTTCAGGCTCGACCGCCGGCCAGCGCGGCAAGGCGTTGCAACGATTCCCTGTTGCGTGGAATGAGCAGCAGGTCCTGGGCGAACTGCGGCAGGTACGCCGAAGGACCGCGCACCACGGTCTCCGTCATCCGCAACGCGGTCACCGCTTCTGACCTGGCCCGGAGCGTGAACGCGATCCGCGCGGCCCCCACCGGCCACAGCCTGGCGTCCAGTTCGAGCAGGCCCGGCGCCTCGCAGCGAACCACCTCGGTGGTGTCCTGGATGACCAACGGCCACGGGCCCACGCTGTGGTGGATCCGCGTGCCGGGTTTCGGCCAGCCGGTGTCGACGGCGCGGATGTGGGACGCGCCCACCACCCAGCCCGCGTAGGACCAGCCGTCGGCGAGCACGTTCCACACGTCGGCGATGGACGCGTCGATGTCCAGCGAAACCTCAGCCACGCTGAGGAGGTACCCCTCAGATCACGACGCAATCCGCCGCGTCCGGCGACTGTCCGCCTTGCGCTGCAGGTGGTCGGCGGTGAGCTCCAGCTCGTACATCCGCAACGCCTGGTAGCGCGGCGAGATCCGGAGGGAGAACGTCCCGCTCAGCCGCTCGATCGCCGACGTCGCGCGATCCAGCCGCCGGCGGGCCGCGTCCAGGCCACCGGCCCTCAGCATGCGCAGGCAGTTCTCGGCCTCGCAGTTGTACGAGCGGAGCATCAGCGCCGACCAGTCCTCGACGAGCCGCTGGCCGGTGGCCTCGGACCCGTTGTAGGTGACCTCTCCGCCACCCTCGACCGCGGTGCCGTTCTTGATCAGCGTCTTCATCTCGTCGTGCACCAGCTCGATCTGCGCCTGGTGGTCCACGGAGTGCTCGGTCCGGAAGACGCCGGCCCGCTGGAAGGTCAGTTCTTCCTTCAACGGCTGGAGCTCGGCGCGCGCGTTCTTGATCCGGTGCCGCAGTGCCACCAGTTCGGCGCCGGCGCGGTCGACCTCCTCCAGCGCCACGGTTTGCGCTGTTCGGGCGTCACCGATTCGGGCGAGCAGCTCCTGCAGGCCCTCCACGGCCCGCTCCAGCTCAGCAATCCGGCGGTTCTTGCGCCCGAGCATGCTTACCTCCCCGAACAGGACGAAAGGCCTACGACCGTTCCATCGCAAGGAGGTATCCGTCGTTATCTGTCGCGCTAGGCACTCACTCCATCGAGTGAACCCACAAATCGAACGAATCCTTCGGGGTCTTCGCACGTTGCCGACTGCTGCAGGATCACGCTGGTAGCGCCCGCATCGGCCACCGATGCCACCAGGTCTGTGACGAACGCACGGTCGCGCGAGTCCGTCTCCACGTAGACGACGATGGGGTGCTTGCGCGACGCACGCGTCTCGCGCACCCGCGCGAGACCGGCTGACGCGTCCAGGATCGTGCCGTCGCCGATCTCACCGGCGAGATCAAGAGTGCGCGGGCCCAGCCCGCCCACGTAGATCGGCATCGGCGCGGCGGGCGGCCAGTCCAGGGCCACCGCGTCCAGGGACACGTACCGGCCGGAACAGGTGACGCGCTCGCCCGACAGCAACGCCCGCAACGCGTCGGTGTACTCGCGCAGCAAGGTCAGCGGCGACGACACTCGTGCGCCGACCTGGCCCATCCACGACTGCAGCCCGTGCCCGACGCCGATCGTCACGCGGCCGGGGAACAGCCGCTCGAGCGTCGCGGCCTCCATCGCGGTCAGCGCGACGTTGCGCAGCGGGACCGGCAGCAGTCCGACGCCGACCTTCAGCCGCGAGGTCCAGGCAAGCGCGGCGGAGGCGCACGCGATGCCGCTCTCCAGGAAGCAGTCCTCCCACAGCCACAACGAGTCCAAACCGGACTCCTCGGCGGCGAGCACGACGGAACGCAGGTTCTCGGGCGGGAGCTGGGGCCGGTAGACAGCGCCGAGTGTGGTCACCCGTCCAGTACTACCGGCCGCAGCCTCAGTTCAGCAACCGCCGCAGTTGTAGTACGTCACGTCCCAGTGGTTCGACTCGCGGAAGTAGATGTTGCCCGAGCCCGACCTCCACTTGTTGCCGCCGATGGAAGTGAACGTCCGGGTGATGTAGTTGGACACGCAGGTGGACAGCGAGTAGTCCAGCTTGTAGCCGTTCCAGTGCGAGTACTCGCCCGACGCGTGGCCGGTCTCGGTGCCGCCCGAGATGTTCAGCGCGCAGCCGGAGGCGCTCTTGAAAGTCTTGGCTCCCGCGATGGTCGCCTGGTTCACCTGCTCGAACGACGTGCAGTTCGGGCGGTTGCGGTCGCTGCAACCGCCGCTGGAGGACCAGGTGATGCCGGCCGCGCGCAGCTGCGCGGTCGCCTGCGCGTGGGTGTACTTGGCCGGGGCCGCAGACGCGACCGACGCGCCCATCAGCAGAGCGGCGAACATCGCGATCACAGCTGCGATCGTGCGAACGAACATGCTCTCTCTCCTTATGCCCGAAGCAAGGTGCGCGCAGAAGCTAGGAAGGAGCGGTAAAGAGACGCCTAAACCGGCCTTTGGCCGATCTTTGGCGCGGTCGTGAACTGTCCCGGTCGTCAACACCAAGTCGATCGGAGTTACAACGATGCGCATTCGCCACGCCGTCGCGGCGACCGCACTCTCGCTCGGGCTGCTGTCCGGCATCACGGGCATCGCTCAGGCCGCACCGGAGGGCAGCGAGCAGGAGCCCGTCGGTATCCAGCAGGTCGACGCGGCGGCCGCGAGTTACGGCGGCACGATCACCCGCACCGAGGTCATCAGCCGGGCCAAGAACTGGTGGGACCGCAAGGTTCCGTACAGCCAGACCGCCTACGCGTGGGACGTCAACCACGGCAAGCAGTACCGCACGGACTGCTCCGGCTTCGTCTCCATGGCGTGGAAGCTGACCACCAGCCGCACCACGTCCACTTTGGACGAGGTCGCCACGAAGATCGCGTGGGCGAACCTCAAGCCGGGCGACATGATCCTGCGCAACGGCCACGTGAAGCTGTTCGAGAAGTGGGCCAACACCGCGCACACCTCCGTGTGGATCTACGAGGAGGGCAGCACCTCGACCGACATGGACCACGAGACCGTGACGCTCGCGACGCTGAAGAGCGGTGGTTACGCGCCGTGGAAGTACAACAAGATCAGCGGCTGATCAGCTGATCGCGAGGCCGCCCACCGAAGGCCATTGAGCCGGCCACTGGAGCACCTCCCCCGACTCACGGGTGCCCAGCCGGGCGAACAGTCCGGCGGCCTCGTCCCAGCAGCGGTCCGCGCCTGGCCCATCCCCCCGGCAGGCGTGGACCGCGCCGAGGTCGCGCAGGGTGCGCGCCCGCCACAGCGGCAGGCCCAGGTCGGTCCACGACGCCAGCGCGTCGGTCAGCACGACCAGCGCGCCGGAGTAGTCGCCGGACGCGAGCCGCCACTCCCCCAGCGTGCGCCACACCAACGCCTCGCCGAACCGGTCGCCGACGTCGCGGCAGCCGTACAGCGCGGCGTGCAGCAGCTTCTCCGCCGGATCGAAAGAACCCTTGCGCAGCAACACTTTCGCCCACGCCTGGGCGGTGTAGCAGCCGAGCAGCTCGTCGCCGGTGCCCGCGACCATCTCGTGGGCGCGCACGATGTGCTCCTCAGCGAGGTCCAGCTCGCCGCGGGCGCGGTGCACGAGACCGATACCGCGCGCCGCCAGGGCCTCGCCCCTTCTGCTCCTCGCCTCGCGGTAGGCGGCCTCGGCCAGGCCGAGGGTGGCCAGAGCGCCCTCGTCGTCGCCGAGTTCTCGTTCCACAGAGCCAATTCCATAGAGTGCGTGCGCGACACCCTCCGGGTCTGTCGCCTCGAGCAGCTCGCGGGCCCGGCCGAGCGCCTCCAGCGCGCACGGGTACTCGCCGAGGTCGCGGCAGACCATGCCGATGCCGTTCATCGAGACGGCCTCGCCGTGCTTGTCGCCCAGGTTCACGAACAACGTCTTGGCCGTCTCGAACCACGCCCGCGCGTCGGCCAGGTTGTCGCGCTTGTAGTGCATCTGGCCGAGGCTGCACCGCAGCACCGCCTCCAGCCGCAGATCTCCGGTCCGCCACACGGCTTCCAGCGCCGCTGTGTGTGTTCGTTCCCAGGCCTCGTACCGGTTTCTGAGCCCGAACCAGGCGAACACCAGCACCTCGGCGAGCTGCGACGCGATCTCCGCGAGGCCGAGCTCCGCCGCCCGTTCCACGAGCTTGACCAGCAACGACTCCTCGCGGGCGAACCAGGCGTCCTTGTCTGCGGGGCGCGCCGCCGTCGTGACGATCCCCAGCGAGTCCTGCATGCGCGGCACGGCCAGGAACAGCTGCTCGGTCAGGCCGTCCACAGTGGACAGCGCGGCGACCACGGCGCGGCGCACCAGATCTTCGCGATCCTGTTGCGGGTCTTCGGCTTCGGCCAGTTCACGGGCGTGCAGCCGCACCAGCTCGTGCATCCGGTACCGCGCGCTGCCGATGACGTCGAGCAGCCGCGCGTCGACGAGCTGGTCGAGCACGTCCTCGTCGAGCAGGTGCATCCACAGGTAGCTCGGCACCTCGGGCAGCCCGAGGAACCCGAAGATCCGGTACGCGGCCCGGACGTTGTCGTCCAGCGCCCGGTACGTCAGCTCCAGGCTGGACCGCACGGCGAGGTCATCGGCGACCAGCTCGTCGAGCCTCGAACGTTCGTCGGAGAGGCGGCGCACCAGCTTGGACACCGGCCAGTGCGCACGCCCGGCCAGCCGCGCGCCGGTGATCCGCACCGCGAGCGGCAGATAGCCGCACAGCCGCGCCACCTCGTTGGCCTGGTCCGGTTCCGTGGCGACCCGGTCATCACCGAGGATGCGCTTGAGCAGCGTGACGGCCTCGTCGCTGCTCAACACGTCCAGCGGAATGCGCCGCACACCTTCGAGCCCGCACAACCGGCTGCGGCTCGTGATCAGTGTCAGGCACCCGGGACTGCCCGGCAGCAGCGGCCGGACCTGAGCCACGCTGGTGACGCCGTCCAGCACGATCACCACCCGCCGCCCGCCGACCGTCGCCCGCCACAGCGCCGCCCGTTCCTCCGGCGACTCGGGAATCCGCTCGCTCGGCACGTCCATCGCGCGCAGCAACGCGTCCAGCGCCCCGGACGGCGTGTGCAGGTCCACGAACAGCTGCCCGTCCGGGTACCGGTCCGCGAGCCGATGCGCCGCGTGCACGGCCAACGCCGACTTGCCCACGCCCGCCGGCCCCTCGATCCACCACACGCCACCGTCGCTGTCGAGCAACCTGCTCAGTTCCTTGTCGCGCCCGGTGAAGTCGCCGGCGTCGCGCGGCAGGTAGTTGCGCCGGCTGTCGCGCGCACCCTCCAGCACGTCCCGGTACAGCTGCTGAAGCTGCTCGCCGGGCTCCACCCCCAGCTCGTCGACGAGCACCTTGCGCGTCTCCCGGAACACCCGCATGGCATCGGCCCGCCGCCCGGCCCTGGCCAGCGCCGTCATCAGCTGACCGCGAAGCCGTTCCGCCAGCGGGTACTCGGCGACGAACGAGCCGAGCCGGTCGATGAGCTCGGCGTGCCGCCCCAGCGCGAGCTCGGCGTCGACCCACTGCTCCGCGGCCGCGAGCCGTTGCACGTCAAGAGTCTGCGCGAACACCACCGGAGTGCCGCGCCAGAGCTGCAACGCCTCGTTCAACGTCTCGGCCCTGACCTTGAGATCGGCCTCGTCGGCGGCCTGCGCGACACGCTTGCGGAACGCGTGGAGGTCGACGCTCTCGGGATCGGCGTTGAGCACGTACCCCGCGGCCCGGTGCTCGACCGGCAGCCCGGTCCGGCGCAGGCTGGAGATGTGCACCTGCAGCGACTTGCGGGCCTGCGGCGGAGGCTCCTCACCCCAAATGAGATCGATGAGCCGTTCGACGGGCACGATCTTCCCGCATTCGACGGCCAAGACAGCTAGGATCTGCGCGGGCTTCGGCGGCACTGAAGGCTCGACCGGCCCGAGAATCCTGACCTCCACTGTGCCCCCACCAGTGTTGAAGATTCACCGATTTGTGCGCGGCATTGCCAAATTCTGACGCAGCCCGGCGTACGTGGTTCCACTTCCGGGTGAAGGCCACTCGAATGGACGCAGATCTGGATGCAACCAGACCAGGCTCCACTCCGTCCAGCCCACTTTCTGTGGGTATGAATGTGAACTTTTGTTCCAGTTCAGACGCTTGCTTTGAGCCTCGCGAACTCCTCGGCCAGCGCGGGCAGCTGCCAGTGCGCGTTCAACCCGCTCGGATTGGGCAGCACCCACACCCTGGCGCCTCCCACAGTGTCCTGCTGCGGCCCGACCTGCGCCTTCTTGCGATTGAAGGCCGCCCGGTACACCGTCACACCCAGCACCGCGAGAACCTTCGGTGAATAGCGCTCGACCTTTTCGGTGAGGATGACGCCGCCTGCTTTGAGTTCGTCAATTGTTAATTCGTCGGCCTTGGCCGACGGCCGGGCGACGACGTTCGTGATGCCGAGCCCGAGTTCGAGGAGCTCCCGCTGCTCGGCGGGCGCGAACTGGCGCGGCGTGAAACCGGACAAATGCAGGGCGGGCCAGAACCGGTTTCCCGGCCGGGCGAAGTGGTGGCCGGTCGCCTCCGACAGCAGTCCCGGGTTGATGCCGCAGAAGAGGACGTCCAGGCCCGGTTCGAGCACGTCGGGAATCACGTGGCAGAGCCTACGAGGTGGGCGTGGGTACGGTGACGCGGTGGTCGCGCTCCCGCTCCTCTTCCTCGACGTCGACGGCCCGCTGCTCCCGTTCGGCGACGGCATCGCCCACCGCGGCCCCCAGCACGACAACCCGCTGCTGTCCCGCCTCGACCCGCTGCACGGCCCGTGGCTCGCCGCCCTGCCGTGCGAGCTCGTCTGGGCCACGACCTGGATGGACGACGCGAACGAGCTCCTCGCACCCCTGCTCGGCCTGCCGAGGCTGCCCGTCGCCACCTGGCCGGACGACCCGTCCACCGAAGACCAGGACGCACGGGAAGGCCTGCACTGGAAGACCCGCGGCCTCGTAGCCCACGCAGCGGGCAGACCGTTCATCTGGGTCGACGACGAACTCACCGACAAGGACCGGGACTGGGTCCACAAGAACCACGGCGCGAAGGCCCTGCTGCACCGCGTCAACCCGCGCCACGGCCTGACCGACGCCGACTACCTGGAACTCGACACCTGGCTCCACAAAGCCAACAGCAACAGCTAGGGCAGGGACGCGACAGGCACCCGAGGCCGAGGCGTCCACATCGTGTACCCGGCCCGCCGAGCATCCTCCGGCGAGTGGAAGAACGCGTCTCCCTTCATCCGCCGGTAGTAGGGCGACTCCGGCGTGTGGAACATCATCGTCCGCGAGTTCGCCTTGATCGCGGGAGGCACCACCACCGGCTCCTCCATGATCGACAAAGGCCGGACGGCAACAGGCGCAACGGCATCCCCGGTGCGCGAGCGCATGGTGAGCCAGGTCAGCAGGACGCCCGCGAGGAACGCGCCCGCGCACAGCAGGAACATCTGGATGAAGAACCCGAGCAACGAACGCTCCTAGTCCGTAGTCGTGAAGTCCTCGTCGACCCGCAGTCCGGGGACGGCGGCGCGCAGGGCGTCGCTCAGCGCGCCCGCGCGCTCGGGGTCCGCGACGCGGGCCGAGGCGGTGAGGTGTCCTTTGTGGACGACGCCGGTGAAGTCCGTGACGCCCTGGTCCAGCACGGCGGCCAGCAGCGAGGCGGCCACGACGGAGGAGACCGGCATGCGTTCGCCCGCGTGGGGGGTGATCATGTCGGTGATGCGGTGGGAGGCGGTCAGCACGCGCACGGCGTCCACGACCTCCTGGCGCTCGACGGCGGAGCCCGCGGTGCCGGCCAGCACGATCTCCAGATCGCGCACGGCGAACACGAGGTGGCCGGGGGCGATCTCCGGGGTCGGGCGCACGGCCATGCCCACTGAGGCAAGCAGCGCCGGTACTACGAGAGCGCCGACTACGACGCGCTGCGGTAACTGCACGGGCCTGACCTATCTCATCTGGCCGACCACATGCCACCGCCTGGCGTAAAACGCCCAGGACAACACGCCCGAATTCACTCGTTCGTGGTGATCACCACGGGTTCGCCGGACGCCACCAGGCGCCAGTCGGAGCGCACGAAAGCGGCGGGATCCAGCACGCCGGCGGACCTGACCCACTCGATCAGGAGCTGGCGGATCTCCTGCTGCTGGTTGTGCAGCACCGGCGCCGTGGCGATGTGCGGGAAGTCGCCACCGCCTGCCTGGCGGTAGTTGTTCACGGCCACCGCGAACTCGAACGAGTCCGGCACCGGCACGCCGTCGTAGGCGAGCCCCACGATCCGCGAACCCACGGGCTGCGCGATGTCGATGTCGTAGGTCAGCGGCGCGTCGAGGCCGTAGGCGATGTCGAAGTTGTAGTCCGGCACGTCCGCGGACACCTCGGCCGCGGTGAACGGGCCTGCCGAGGACACCTGCAGGAAGTACCGCGCCGACTCCTCCAGGAAGTCGCGCAGCTGCGCCCCGGTCAGCCGCACGCCCACCAGCGTGTTGTCGAAGATGTAGAGCCCGGCGACGTCCCGGATGGACACTTCCCCGGACGGAATCGCCGCGCCGCGGTTGAACGGCGCGCACAACGACACCACCGGCAGCGACGTGGACTTCTTCACCTCCAACGCCTGCACGTGGTTGATGAACCCCAGCGCGGGCGTGTCCTCGAACCGCGACCTCGACGCCGACATCGCCCCGAGGCACGTGCCGATCCGGCCGTTGACGTACGTGACGACCTTCTCGTGGTCGTGCCGCAGCAGCCGCACGATCCGCGGGTCCTCGTCCACCGAGGCCGTGCTCAGCACCGAGGACCGCGACGCCACGAGCTGCCAGCGCTGGTCGTACTCCAGGTCGAACTCCATCAGCGACAGTCGCTTGCCCCAGTACAACGGCTCGGTCAGCAGCACCGGCCGCCCGGTGACCTTGTTCGTCACGATCCGCTCGGCGATCTCCACGTGCGCGTGCCCGACCAGCACGGCGTCGATGCCCGGCACGGTCTCGGCCAGCAGTTCGGCGCAGTTCTCCGGGAACGGCACCTGGTCGCCCAGCGACGACGACAGGTCCGCGCCCGAATGCGCCACCACCACGACGAGATCGGACTGGTTGCGCAGCTCCGGCACCCAGTGCAACGCCTGCTCGACGAGGCCGGGAAAGGTCAGCACGCCCTCGACGTAGGCCCTGTCCCACACCGCGATGCCGGGATTGGTCAGCCCCAGGATGCCCACCCGCAACGGCGGACCGCCCGTGCGCCACACCGTCTTGATCACGTACGGCGGAAACGCGGGCATGCCGGTGCTGACGTCCAGCGCGTTGGCCGCGAGCAGCGGGAAGTCCAGCTGCCGCTCGAACATCCGCAGCACCTCGAGCCCGTAGTTGAACTCGTGGTTGCCCAGCGCGGCGGCCGTGTAGCCGATGGCGTTCATCGCCGCCGCCATCGGGTGCACGTGCGCACGGGTGATCGGCTCGACCTTCGCGTAGTAGTACGCGAGCGGTGTGCCCTGGATGGTGTCGCCGGCGTCCAGCAGCAACGTCCGATGCCGGCCCACGGCCGAACGGATGGACGTCACCAAGGTCGAGATCTTGGCCAGGCCGATGTCGTTGTGCGCGAAGTCGTCGAACTCGCGGTCCCGGTAGTAGTCCCAGTTGAAGAGATTGCCGTGCAGGTCAGTGGTGCCCATCACAGTCAGCGTGAACGTGCGCAGGACGCTCACCTCCGGCTGTCGTCGGGTCCCAAACTTGAACATAGCCGCTCACACTTGACGTAACCGCCGCTCGTCCGAACGGTGGACAGCGCGCACAGCTGGTACACAGGATCAGCGGTCACGATGGGAGCCATGTGCGCGATGAAAGCCGAACTCCGCAGGCCTGACGGGCAGCCGGTGCGGGTGCTCGTGGTGGACGACGAGTCCACTCTGGCCGAGCTGATGACGATGGCTCTGCGCATGGAGAAGTGGGACGTCCGCTCCGCCCTCGACGGAACCAGCGCCGTCCGCACCGCGCGCGAGTTCCGGCCGGACGCGGTCGTGCTGGACGTGATGCTGCCCGACTTCGACGGCTACGAGGTGCTCCGCCGCATGCGCGCGGAACAGCCGAAGCTGCCCGTGCTGTTCCTGACCGCGCGGGACGCCGTGGAAGACCGCATCGCCGGCCTCACCGCGGGCGGCGACGACTACGTGACGAAGCCCTTCTCTCTTGAGGAGGTCGTGCTGCGCCTGCGTGCACTCATGCGGCGCACCGGCGTCACGGAGGAGGACGCGGGCGCACGCCTCGTCGTCGGCGATCTCGCACTCAACGAAGACACTCGCGAGGTGTCGCGTGGCGGTGAGCAGATCTCGCTCACCGCGACGGAGTTCGACCTGCTGCGCTACCTGATGAGCAACCCGAAGCGGGTGCTGAGCAAGGCCCAGATCCTCGACCGCGTCTGGAGCTACGACTTCGGCGGCCAGGCGAACATCGTCGAGCTGTACATCTCGTACCTGCGCAAGAAGATCGACGCCGGACGCGCACCGATGATCCACACCATGCGAGGCGCGGGTTATGTCCTCAAACCTGCGACCTAAGACCCTGCGCGCCAAGCTGATCACCGGCCAGATCGCCGTGCTGCTGGCGCTGTCCGTGCTCACCGGCGGGGTCGCGCTGCTGGCGCTGCACGGGTTCCTCACCCACGACCTCGACCGCCAGATCGACCAGCTGGTGCAGCCACCGGTCGGCCAGCGGGCACCGGGCATCAACGCGCGCATCGCGGACGGCAAGGTCGAGGGCACGATCGAGCTGCCGTACACGAAGACCCGCCCGCTGAGCGACAAGCAGCTCGCGGTGCTGGCGGATCTCGGGCAGGGCAACCACTCGGTGGACATGGGCCCGCAGGGCTTCTTCCGCGTCAGCGTCGACCAGGAGCGGATCAAGGGCCTGCCGTCCGGACCGGTCACCCAGGTCATGTGGCGGATGTTCTGGCTGCTCGTCGCCATCACCGCGGCCGGCGTCGCGGTGGCGGCACTCATCGGCCGGCGGATCATCCGCCGGAGTCTCGTTCCGCTCGACCGGGTCGCCGACACGGCTGCCCGCGTCTCCGAACTCCCGCTGCACGAGGGTGACGTCGCGCTGGCCGATCGCGTGCCGGACACCGACCCGGACACCGAGGTCGGCAAGGTGGGCCTCGCGCTCAACCGCATGCTCGGTCACATCGGCGACGCCCTGAAAGCCAGGCACGACAGCGAAACCCGCGTCCGCAGGTTCGTCGCCGACGCCTCCCACGAGCTGCGCACGCCCCTGGCCGCCATCCGCGGGTACGCCGAGCTGACCCGCCGCTCCGAAGAGGCCGTGCCACCGCAGATCGCGCACGCGATGAGCCGGGTCGAGTCCGAGGCCGTCCGGATGACGTCACTGGTCGAGGACATGTTGCTGCTGGCCAGGCTCGACGACGGCCGCCCGCTGGAACGCGCCGAGGTCGACCTGTCCAGGCTGGTGCTCGACGTGGTCGGGGACGCGCGGATCTCCGCGCCGGACCACGGCTGGCGGATCGAACTGCCGGAGGAGCCCGTGACCTTGCCCGGCGACGAGCAAAGGCTGCACCAGGTTCTCGGCAACCTGCTGTCCAACGCCCGCACGCACACCCCGCCCGGCACCACGGTCACGACCGGTGTCATAGTCCACAATGGACGCGTCGATCTCACCGTCACCGACGACGGACCGGGCATCCCCGAAGGGCTGGAGGTGTTCGAGCGGTTCGCCCGCGGTGACAACTCGCGGTCACGCGCCGCCGGCAGCACGGGGCTGGGGCTGTCCATCGTGGCCGCCGTCGTCGGCGCGCACGATGGCGAGGTGTCCGTGCAGAGCGTCCCAGGCAAGACCACGTTCACCGTCTCGCTGCGGATCTCCTGACGGCTCCCACATCAGCGGCAGCAGGTCGGCGCCCCGCCGCCACAGCCACGGAATCCCCTTCAGCAGCAGCCACGCGATGTGGTGCCACACCGTCAGTTCGCGGCCACCGGAGCACTCCAGGCTGACCTCGTCGACCGAATGCCCGACCGCACGCAACTCGGTGGCGAACGCCTTGGCCAGCAGGCGGTGGCCGCGCTCGGACGGGTGCAGCCGGTCGACCGCCCACGTCTCCAGCTCGTACGCGCCCGGCATCGTGTGGAGGTCGACGCAGCGCACGCCGTGCCGCGCCACCACCACGTCGATCACGCGGTTGAACTCGTCGATGCGCTCCTTCAGCACCCGTCGCAACCTGCCGGGCAGCTTGAACACGCGGCCCTGGTCGTGGAACCGCACGGTGACGACGGACGCGCCCGCGGCGGTCAGCTCGCGGCAGACGGTGTCGAGGTCCTCGTGCATCTTCCGCACGGAGAAGTCCGACCGCAGCGTGTCGTTGACGCCCGCGATGACCACGGCGGCGGTGGGCTTGTCCCGCAGGGCCTGCGGGAGCTGAACACGTCTGACATCGGCCAGCCGCGCGCCGGAAGCGGCGTAGTTGCGATAGCCGTTGTCCTCGAACGCGGACGAGAGGATGGGGCCGAAGCCGCGCCAGCCGCCGGGAACGAGGTCACCGATTCCGACCGCTGTCGAGTCACCGAGTAACACCAGCACGCAGATCAGGATCAGCTGGCCCGGTGATCCAGGAATGACCGTGCGGGAACGGTTCAGCGAAATGCTGGGTAAAGCGGGAGTTCGAGCACCTCGGCGCCGTAGCGGTCGGCCAGCGCGCCGATCACCGCGTCCGCGTGGGACGCGACCGTCTTCTCGCCCAGGATCAGCGCGTCCGACCGCAGCCGCACCCACCGGCCCGCGAGCACGACGCTGCGCGGCGGCGCGTTGACAACGTTGGGCATGGGCTTGGAGAGCGCTCGCCACGTCGCGAGCCACACCCACAGCAGCTGCGCCTCCAGCAGACGCGGTAAGAGCACCGCGTCGTCGTCCATCTCCGGCCACACCGAACCGACCTCGGCCCGCCACGCGGCGACCATCGCCTCGGACATGCCCGGCGGCAGGCCCCAGCCGCACCAGCAGGACGGGAACGGCACGCGCAGTGCCGCGGCGTCGAACACGATGTCGCGGACGCAGCCGCCCTCGAAGTCGACGAACCGCACACCGCGCGAGGTGACCAGGTGGTTGTCCGGACAGGACGTCGACGGGCTGAACGCACGCCGGCGCGAGGTGCTGAACGCTCGTGCGGCATCGGCCGCGAAGTCGGTGGCGTGCGGCGACGTCTCAATGCCCAACGTGGACTCGAGCAGTCCCGGTAACCCGGCGATGGCCGCGTGCACGTCGACGGCGATCGGGTCCTGGCAGCACTGCGCCCCGGCCCGCCGCATCAAGGCGTCGAAGTCCGCGTCACGGCCCGCTGTCGTGGCGTGCAGGCGGCCCATGGCGTGTGCCCACGACAGCAGCCCGCGTTCCGCGGCGCGCGCGTCCTTCGCGTGCAGCTTCTCGGACAGACGCGGCGCACGGCCCAGGTCTTCCAGCACGACGAGACGCGACGCCGCGTCGTGCGCGAACAGTTCCGGCGTGGCGCGTTCCTCCGCGGGCAGTGCCGTCAGCAGCTGGTGGCTGACCGCCTCGTGCGCCCACGGATCACGGTCGCCCGTACCGGCCGGATAGCGCTTCACGACCAGCGTGCGGGGCATGGAGAACGGTGAGGCGGCAACCCTCACGCGGATCACGACGGAACGACCGGTACCCCCGAGAGGCTCGGGGTCCGCGAGGCGCACCTGTGCGCCCAGTCGCCTGGTCAGTACCCGCTCGGCCGCCCCGACAGCTTCAGCAATCTCTGGTGAAGTCGTCTCGGGAGGGCCCGCGGTGATCTCCACGCTCATCCCCTCCGACCCTACTCCCCATGTCCGTGAGCCCGACCGACGCTAATCCGCACAGGCTGCGACCACCACCACTCGTTGATAACGGCTCGCCCAGTTCCCGTAACACCCCTCAGAGGTGTGGACGTGTGCAAACACCTTCCGTTGCCCACTACGCGCGGATCAATGCCACGGATCGCGCCGCACACCTCAATACCGATCAAGTAGGCCCTCGATCGGGCGAACCGGTCTCATGTTCTGGGACGCGCGGGGGCACCAGGTGGGTTGCCCCCGCGCGCGAAAAAGATCGTCAGGCCTTTTCCTGGGGCTTCGCGTCGACGCCGGCTTCCTTGCGCTGCTGCACCGTGATCGGCGCCGGAGCCGCGGTCAGCGGGTCGTAGCCGCCACCGCTCTTCGGGAACGCGATGACCTCGCGGATCGAGTCGACGCCCGCGAGCAGCATGCACAGACGGTCCCAGCCGAGCGCGATGCCGCCGTGCGGCGGCGCGCCGTACTTGAACGCGTCGAGCAGGAAGCCGAACTTCTCCTGCGCCTCCTCGGCGCCGATGCCCATCACGTTGAACGCGCGCTGCTGCACGTCCGCGCGGTGGATACGAATCGAGCCACCGCCGAGCTCGTTGCCGTTGAGGATCACGTCGTAGGCGTAGGCCAGGGCGTTGCCCGGGTCTTCCTCGAAGTTGTCGATCCACTCCGGCGTCGGCGAGGTGAACGCGTGGTGCAGCGCGGTCCACTTGCCGCCGCCGACCGCGACGTCGCCCGCCGCGAGCTTCTCGACGGACTCGAACATCGGGAAGTCGACGACCCACGCGAACGCCCAGGCGTTCTCGTCGATCAGGCCGACCCGGTGCGCGATCTCGACGCGGGCCGCACCCAGCAGGGCGCGCGCGTCACGAGCCTCGCCCGCACCGAAGAAGATGCAGTCGCCGGCGTTGGCGCCGACGGCCTTGGCCAGCCCGTCGCGCTCGGCGTCGGTGAGGTTCTTGGCGACCGGGCCGCCCAGCGTGCCGTCCTCCTGGACCAGCACGTAGGCGAGGCCCTTGTGGCCGCGCTGCTTGGCGAACTCCTGCCACGCGTCGAGCGTGCGACGCGGCTGCGACGCACCGCCCGGCATGACGACGGCACCGACGTACGGCGCCTGGAACACGCGGAACGTCGTGTCCTTGAAGTACTCGGTCAGCTCGGTGAGCTCGAGCTCGAAGCGCAGGTCCGGCTTGTCCGAGCCGTACTTCGACATCGCGTCCGCGTAGGAGATGCGGCGGAACGGCAGCGGCAGCTCGACGTCCGCGAGCTCCTTCCAGATGGTGGAGAGGAGCTTCTCGGTGAGCGCGATGACGTCGTCCTGCTCGACGAAGCTCATCTCGACGTCGAGCTGGGTGAACTCCGGCTGGCGGTCGGCGCGGAAGTCCTCGTCCCGGTAGCAGCGCGCGATCTGGTAGTAGCGCTCCAGGCCACCGACCATCAGCAGCTGCTTGAACAGCTGCGGCGACTGCGGCAGCGCGTACCAGGAGCCGGGACGCAGCCGCGCCGGCACCAGGAAGTCACGCGCGCCCTCGGGCGTGGACCGGGTCAGCGTCGGCGTCTCGACCTCGACGAACTTCTCGCCGTGCAGCACCTCGCGGGCGATCCGGCTGACCTCGCTGCGCAGCCGGATGGCCTTGGCCGGCCCGTTGCGGCGCAGGTCGAGGTAGCGGTGCTTGAGACGGGCCTCCTCGCCGATCTCACCGTCGCCCTCGACCTGGAACGGCAGCGGCGCCGCCTCGTTCAGCACCTCGAGCTCGGTCACGTAGACCTCGATCGCACCGGTGCTGAGGTCGGGGTTCTCGCTGCCTTCCGGGCGCTTGCTGACGTCACCGACGACCTTGATGACGTACTCGCTGCGCAGCTTGTGCGCGCGCTCGGCCATCTCGCCTTCGCGGAACACGACCTGGGCCACACCGGACGCGTCGCGGAGGTCGATGAAGATGACACCGCCGTGATCACGCCGGCGAGCGACCCACCCGGTGAGGGTGACGGACTGCCCGGCGTGCTCGGCCCGGAGTGACCCGGCCTCGTGCGTGCGCAACACGGTGGTGGCTCCTTGTAGATGAAGTCAGCTTTGGCGTCAAGGCTAGCCGGACCCACCGACACATTTTCACGCAGGGCTTTCGGGGGCGAAGACGATCTCCCTTGGCCAGTGGCGTGGCTCAGAAGGTTGCCGGGTAATTCGCGGTCAGACGGGTGCATCGTGGTGCCGCCCCCACGTCCTCATACTGGACCGTATGGGGGCGTGGGGGCGGTGCCGCGAGGCGCCCTGCTGAGCGTGAATTACCCGCCCACCTTCTGAGCCACGCCACTAACGTTCTGGCATGCGGATCGTGGTGGCCCTGGTGGGGATGCTCGTGATGTTCGTGGTGGCCGTCGGCGTGCTGTTCATCGGCATCCTCGGGTTCACACCGACCACGCCGTGCACTGGCGCGTGCCATGCCCCACTCATGATCACCTTGGTCGGCACGATCGTGATCGGGCTGTCCGCGACGTTCGCGACGTGGTTCCGCGCGTTGCAGCAGCCCCGCGCCTACGCGCCGTGGATCGGTGCCGGGCTCACTGTCGTCCTCTATCTCGTGTCGCTCTCAATCGCGGAGAAGGTCCTCTAGCTGAGGCTTCGCGACCGCCCACGCGCCAGGCCAGCCGGGGTCGACCTGCTCCGCGTTCTCCCCGTCGTCAGCGAGCCGCTTGATCAGGTCGAGCACCGCGGCCCGGGGTTCGTCCGACAACGCGGGCAGGACCTCGACGAGGAACGGCAGAACGGCCGTAGCCGCCGGGCACACGAACCCACCCAACTCGTAAACGGTCTTGTCCAGGTCCGCCACGGCCTGGGCGACCACTTCCGGATCATCGGACAGCAGTGCCCTGAGATGACCCGGGGTGTCCAGCGCGATGCCGTAAGCGTGGTCGATCTCGTGCCACGCAACGGCTTCAAGGCCCTTCAACATGGACCCAACAATAGGAAAGGCCACGGCACACGCCGCGGCCTTTCCGAACAAAGAGCTGACTCACGCAGTAGGCGCGAGGTAAAGCAGACGGTTCGGCGACCCGGTACCGGGGTTGGTCACCTTGGACGGCGTCGACTGCGAGACCAGGTACGAAGCAACCTGGGCAGGCGTGGCCGTGCGGTTGGTAGAGAGGTAACGAGCCGCGGCCCCAGCGACGTGCGGGGTGGCCATCGAGGTGCCCGAAATCGTGTTGGTGGCGGTGTCGTTGGTGTTCCAGGCCGACGTGATGGCCGAGCCCGGCCCGAAGATGTCCAGCACCGCACCGTAGTTCGAGTACGACGCGCGGGCGTCGGTGCGCTCGGTGGCGCCCACGGTGATCGCCTCGGCCACGCGGGCCGGGGAGGTCGTGGACGCGTTGGCGTTGGAGTTGCCCGCCGCCACGGCGAACGTGACGCCCTTGGCGATGGCGTTGCGCACGGCCGTGTCGAGGGTGGCGTTGGCGCCGCCGCCGAGCGAGAGGTTCGCGACGGCCGGCTTGACCGCGTTGGTACCCACCCAGTCGATGCCGGCCGCGACGCCCGCGAGGGTGCCGGAGCCGTTGTTGTCGAGCACGCGGACGGCGACGATCCGAGCGGCCTTCGCGACGCCGTACTGTGAGCCCGCGATGGTGCCGGCGACGTGCGTGCCGTGACCGTTGCCGTCCTGCGCGACGGCATCGTTGTCAACGAAGTCACGGCCGTTGGTGGCGCGGCCACCGAACGTGGAGTGGCTGATGCGCACGCCGGTGTCGATGACGTACGCGGTCACGCCCGAGCCGGTCGAGGTGTAGCTGTACGACTGGTTGAGCGGCAGGTTGCGCTGGTCGATGCGGTCGAGACCCCACGACGGCGGGTTCGGCTGCGTGGCCTGCGCGTGCACGACCTGGTCCGCCTCGACGAACTCGACGGACGGGTCGGCGGCGAGGCGCTTGGCCTGCTTCTCGGTCAGCTTCACGTTGAAGCCGCCGAAGCTGGTGTAGTCGCGCTCCACCTTGGCGCCGAAACGCGATGCGAGGGCGTGCGAGTTGGCCTTGCCTTCCTTCAGCTTCACGATGAAGCTGCCGGCGATCTTCTCGGGCGCGTTGAGCGACAGCACTTCGCCTTCGGCCGCGGACGCCGAGGGGACCATCAGAACCGACATGGCGAGGGTCGCCGCGCCGGCACCGGCCAGGAACCGGATCTTTCGCGTCATGATGAGCATTCCGTTCTTTGCAGGGGAACGAACGCTTTCGACGCTATGGAGAGATCCGGTTCCTGCCAAGGGCGTCCAAGGATTAAGACGCGCTTGCATTACCTGTCAATTCACCTTTCACAGAGAAGGCGGCCAGTAAAGGATACGAGTGACGGGTGGCGTTCCCGGAGTGCCGGTGGTAACCAGTGCGCGCTCCACCTGCGCGGGCGTGGCGGCACGGTTGAACTGCAGGTACCTGGCGGCGACACCGGCCGCGTGCGGTGCGGCCATCGAGGTTCCGCTCAAAGTCTGAACAGCCGTGTCGGTGGTGTTCCAGGCAGAGGGAATGCTGACGCCCGGCGCGTAGATGTCGACCAGCGGGCCGAAGTTCGACGACGACGCCTTGGTGTCGGTCTGCGTCAATGCGCCCACGCAGATCGCCTGGGAAACCCGTTGCGGAGAGGAGTTCGAGGGGTCGGTGTTGCTGCCGCCCGCCGCGACCGTGTACGAGACGCCGGACGCGATCGAACGCCGAACAGCGTCGTCCAGCGCCGCGGAAGCGGTGCCGCCCAACGACATGTTCGCCACCGCGGGCTTCACCGCGTTGCGGGTCACCCAGTCGACGCCCGCGATCACGCCGGAGATCGTGCCGGACCCCTGGCCGTTCAGCACCCGGACGCCCCAGACGGTCGCGCGCTTGGCCGCGCCGTACCGGGTACCGGCGGCGATGCCCGCGACGTGCGTGCCGTGACCGTTGTCGTCCTGGGCGATCGCGTCGTTGTCGACGGTGTCCCAGCCGTTCCTCGCGCGGCCGCCGAAGTCCGTGTGCGAGACCCGGATGCCGGTGTCGATCACGTAGATGTTCACGCCGGCGCCGGTGCTCGTGTACTCGTACCGCTGGTCCAGCGGCAGGGCGCGCTGGTCGATCCGGTCCAGCCCCCAGGGCGGGTTGAGCTGGGTGCCGTTGGCGTGGGCGATCCCGTCACGTTCCACATAGGACACGTTCGGGTCTGCCTTCACCTCGCGCAGCTGCTTCGAGGTCAGCCGGGCGCTGAACCCGTTGAGAACGTCGGTGTACCGGTGCTCCACCGCGCCGCTGAACGACGACACGGTTCCCTCGCGAAGCACGACGATGTAGGACGATGTGGCCGCGGACGCCGGGGCGACCACGACCGCTGCCGCCAGGGCGGCGACTGTCAGCAGGGCTCTCACTTGCGAACTTCCTTTCGTCTGCCCAAAAATTGGGGAAGGAAACGGCCCCGGCTCGCAGGGAACCGGGGCCGCACATCGGGGTTGATCAGCCGGTCGTCGGCCAGTGCAGGAGCCTGGACGTGGTGCTGGGACCGGGGTTGGTGACCTTGCCGTTGGTGGCGTTGGAGGTGATCGCGGCCGCGACCTGCGCGGGCGTCACGGTGGCGCCGCCCTGCAGGAATCGTGCCGCGACACCGGCGACGTGCGGCGCCGCCATCGAGGTGCCCGAGATCGTGTTCGTGGCCGTGTCACTGGTGTTCCACGCGGACGTGATGCCACCGCCGGGCGCGAAGACGTCGACGACCGGGCCGAAGTTGGAGAACGACGACCGCGCGTCCGTTCGGTCGGTCGAGCCGACCGTCAGCGCCGACCCCACGCGTGCGGGCGAGGTGTTGGCGGCGTTGGTGTTCGCGTTGCCCGCGGCGACCGCGAACGTCACGCCGCGCAGGATCGCGCCCGAGACGGCGTTGTCGAGCGAGGTGTTGGCGCCACCGCCGAGCGACATGTTCGCCACGGCCGGCTTGACGTGGTTGGCGGCCACCCAGTTGACGCCCGCGATGACACCGGCGATGGTGCCGGAGCCCTGGTTGTTCAGCACGCGGACGGCGTGGATCGTGGCGCCCTTCGCGACACCGTGCAGCGTGCCCGCGACGGTGCCGGCGACGTGCGTGCCGTGGCCGTTGCCGTCCTGCGCGACGGCGTCGTTGTCCACGAAGTCACGGCCGTTGCGGGCCCGGCCGCCGAAGTCGCGGTGCGAGATCCGGACACCGGTGTCGATGATGTAGGCGTTCACGCCCGCACCGTTCCTGTTGTACGTGTAGCGCTGGTCGAGCGGCAGGTTGCGCTGGTCGATGCGGTCCAGACCCCACGACGGCGGGTTGACCTGGGTGGCCTGGATGCTGACGACCTGGTCGCGTTCCACGTACTCGACCGAGGAGTCAGCGGCTAATCTGCGCGCCTGGGTGTCTGTCATCTTGACCGAGAAGCCCTTGAAGACTGTGTCGTACACGAATCCGACCTGGCCGCCGAACCGCGAGCCGAGGGTCTGCGCGCTCGCGGTGACGCGGTCGTCCTTGAGCTTCACGATGAAGCTGCCGGCGATGTTCTCGCCGGCGGACGAGGTGATCTCACCGACGGCGGCGGTCGCGGGAGCGGCGAACGCGGCCACCATGACCGCCGATCCCAGCAGGGTTGCTGTCTTGCGCATTGCGTCGTCCTGTTCGTCGCAGGGGTGATCAGGAACCCAATCGAGACTATTGGCGGCGTAATAGACCCGAGATCTGAACTTGCCGAGTTTCCAACGGGCGCAAAACCGCCGATCGGCTGTACCGCGTTCCCTTTGCTGCCGATAGCCTCTCGACCTTGACCCCACGAAACGGAGGGGTGATGCTGACGATTTACCCACCGCGCGAGGAGCTCGCCGATCTTCTCGTGACGGGCCCGTTCGCGGACGCGTTGCGGCTGGCGATCCAGGTGCGCGGTCTCAGTCTGGAACGGCTGCAGCACCGCCTGCGCGTGCGGGGCGCCCCGATCAGCGTGACGGCGCTGAGCTACTGGCAGTCCGGTCGCCGCAGACCCGAACGCCCGGAGTCGCTCATGGCGCTCGCTCACCTGGAAGACGTGCTCGGACTGCCGGAGACGGCGCTGTCCCGGCTGCTCGGACCACCGCGGCCGCGTGGCCGTTCCCGCAGGCGGGAGCTGTCGGCACGGGCGCCGTGGGACGGCTCCGGGCTGGTGCTGACCGCGCAGACGGACCGGGTGGACGTGGCGCCGTGCGGCGGCGTGCGCGGGGTCCGGTCACGTCAGGTCATGCAGGCGACGTCGTCCAACGTGGACCGCTGGATCCTGTGCCAGGAAACGGGTTCGGCGCAGCCCGCGCTGACCGCGGTGCGCTCGTGCCGGGTCGGCCGGATCGCCCGCGAGCGGACCAACGGCGTGCTCGTGGCGGAGTTGTTGTTCGACGAACCGATCTCTCCCGGTGACTCGGTCGCGATCGAGTACGAATTGATCTATCCACATCCGACGGTCGAGCACACGCATTTCCGCCGGTTCGCCGAACGCGTGCACGACTACGTGCTGGAGATCAAATTCCCGGCCGCCTCCCCACCCGCTTCCTGCGAGCAATTCGCGTCCGGCCAGGCGGGAACGGAAATGTTCGGCGGCGCACGCCCGGCCCCGGTCGACGCCTGGGGTTACGCGCACGCCGCCGCCCTCGACTTCGGGCCCGGCCTCTACGGGATGCGCTGGACCGCGCCGGCGAACGCCACGGGGTCGTCGAGCCAGGGGAAGTGACCGGCGCCGGGCTGCAGGACGAACTCGGCTGCCGGGATCAGCTCCACGTACTCCCGCGCGCGGTTCGGCGGTAGCGACACGTCGAACTCACCGGCGATGAAAAGTGTTGGCACGTCGAGGATGTGGAGGGCCTTCCGGATCTGCTCGGGGTCGAACGCCCCCTCGCTGTAGTACTCCCGCGCGGCCTCGTCGTTGGTCGGGTGGTCGTCGAGCGCCCGCGCGGCGTCGTCCCAGCGGCCGTAGAAGAACGGCGCGATCTTCTGGAAGTTCTCCCCTGTCATGTTGCCGGCCCAGATGTCCTCGAACGCCGCGAACGCCTCCTCGAACCAGGGTTCCCCTGCCCGTTGTTCGGCGACGGCCCGGCGATCGGCGTCGGTGACGTCGATGCCGACGACCCGCGGACTCGGCGCGACGAGCACGAGTTCCTTGACGTGCTGCGGAAATCGCGTCGCGTAAAGAATCGCCAGGGTGCCGCCCGCGCTGTGGCCGAGCAGCCTGATCGTGTCGAGGCCGAGGTGCCGGCGCAGCGCCTCGACGTCGTCGACCTGCCGATCCACCCGATAGGTCTCCCTCGGCGCCACCTCGGACTCACCAGTGCCGCGCAGGTCGAGCTTCACGGTGTTCCCGAGCGGCAGGCCGCCCAGGTAGGACGACGCCTGCATCGGCCCGCCCGGCAGGCAGATCAGCGGATCGCCGGCCTCGCCGTGGTACGCGAGGCCGACGCCGTCGAATGTCTTGAAGGTCCCCATGCGGGGCAGTCTGTCAGTACGAGCGAGGCAGTTTCAGCGAGTTCTGCGCGACGAAGTTGAGGACCATCTCCCGCGACACGGGCGCGATGCGGGACAGCCGGGACATGCCGAGCATCGCCGCCAGCCCGAACTCCGCGGTCAGCCCGTTGCCGCCGTGGGTCTGGATCGCCTGGTCCACCGCCGCCGCGATCGCCTCGCCCGCCGCGTACTTGGCCATGTTCGCCGCCTCGCCGGCGTCCTTGTCGCGGCCCGCGTCGTAGAGCGCGGCCGCCTTCTGCGTCATCAGCCTGGCCAGCTCGATCTCGATGGAAATCCGCGCCAGCGGGTGCGAGAGGCCCTGGTGCGCCCCGATCGGGCTGTCCCAGACCTTGCGCTGCTGGGCGTAGGTGACGGCCTTGCCGACGGCCAGGCGTGCGGAACCGGTCGCCATGCTCGCGCCCATGATCCGTTCGGGGTTGAGCCCGGCGAAGACCTGCAGCAGCCCCTGGTCCGGTGAGCCCACCACGGCGTCCGCGGGCAGCCGGACGTCGTCGAAGAACAGCGTGAACTGCTTCTCCGGCGCGACCAGGTCCATCTCGATCTGGTGCCAGGTGAAGCCCTCGGCGTTCGTGGGAACGACCACGAGCACCGGCCCGGTCTTCTGGATCGCGACCACCAGCACCGCGTCCACCTCGTCGATGCCGGAGATGAACGTCTTGCTGCCGTTGAGGATCCAGTCGTCGCCGTCACGGCGGACGTGCGTCTTCAACTGGTGCGCGTTGGAACCCGCGTCCGGCTCGGTGATCGCGAACGCCATCTTCAGCGTGCCGTCCGCGAAACCGGGCAGCCACTGGGACTTCTGCTCCTCCGTGCCGAACCGGGCGATCACCGTGGCGCAGATCGCCGGCGAGACCACCATGAGCAGCAACGGACAGCCCGCCGCGGCCAGCTCCTCGCACACCGCCGCGAGGTCGCCGATGCCGCCGCCACCGCCGCCGTACTCCTCGGGCACTGCCACGCCGAGGTAGCCGAGCTTACCGGCTTCGTCCCACAGCTCGGTGGTCTTCTCCCCCGACCTGGCCTTGGCGATGAAGTACTCGTAGCCGAACTTGGCGCCGAACTCGCTGACGGCCTTGCGCAGCGCGATCCGCTCTTCGGACTCGACGAAGTTCACTGTTCCTCCACTACTGCCAGGACGTCTCCAGCGTTGACCTGCTGCGCCTTTTCGACGAGGAGTTCGGTGACGGTGCCCGCATTGGTGGCGAGCACGCGGTGTTCCATCTTCATGGCTTCCAGCACCAGGAGTTCTTGTCCCGCCTCGACCTGGTCGCCCTGGTTCACGCTGACCCTGACGACCGTGCCGGGCATCGGCGCGACGGTCGCGCCCGGCGCGAGCCTGGTCTCCGGTTCGGGGAACCGCGGCACGACCCTCAACGACACCGAGCCGTGCGGTGAGTCGACCTCGACCAGATCGCCGTAGCGGGCAACGTGAAACGGCGTGCGCACGCCGTTCAGGTCCAGCGTGACCACATCGGGAGTGGCCTGCGCGGGGTCGTACTCGACCTCGACGAGCTCCTCGCCGACCAGGAACTTCGCCTTCGGCTGCTGCGACCGCACGTTGCGCCAGCCCAACGGCAGGTGCCTTATCCCGCGGGTCGCGGCCTGAGCGAGTGCGGCGGCCAGCGCAAACGGTTGCGGATCAACGATTCGCCCGAACTCGTGCTCGGTCAGGAACCCGGTGTGCGTGTCCCCGGCGAGGAAGGCGTCGTGGCGCAGGATCTCGACGAGCAACGCCCGGTTGGTGACCAGGCCGTGGATCTTCGAGCTCGCCAGCGCGGTGGAGAGCTTGCGGGCGGCGGCCACGCGCGTCGGTGCGTGCGCGATCACCTTGGCCAGCATGGGGTCGTAGTGCACGGACACGACAGAGCCGTCCTCGACACCGCTGTCGAGCCGCACGTCGCCGGGAACCTCGAACCGGTGCAGGGTGCCGCTCACCGGCCGCCAGTCGTGCTCGGGGTCCTCGGCGTAGAGACGGACCTCGATGGCGTGGCCACGCGGTTGCGGCGGCTCCACCGGCAGTGCGGCGGCCTCGGCGATCCTGAGCTGCCACTCGACCAGGTCGACGCCGTACACCAGCTCGGTGACCGGGTGTTCGACCTGCAGCCGGGTGTTGACCTCCAGGAAGTGGAAGTCCTCGCCCTTCAGCATGAACTCGACAGTGCCCGCGCCGACGTAGTCGATCGACTCGGCGGCGGCGACCGCGGCGGCGAACAAGCGCTTGCGGACCTCGTCGCCGACCGCCGGGCTCGGCGACTCCTCGACGATCTTCTGGTGCCTGCGCTGGATCGAGCACTCGCGTTCGCCCAGCGCCCACACCGTGCCGTGCATGTCGGCGAGGATCTGGACCTCGACGTGCCGCGCGTGCTCCAGCAGCGGCTCGCAGAACACCGTCGCGTCGCCGAACGCCGACTCGGCTTCTCTTCTGGCGCTGGCCAAGGCGTCCGCGAACTCGGTCTTCTCGCGGACGACGCGCATGCCCCGTCCGCCACCGCCCGCGGAAGCCTTGATCAGCACCGGGAACTCGGTGACGGTCTCCGGGTCGAGCTCAGGCAGCACCGGCACGCCCGCGGCCGCCATCCGCTTCTTGGCCGCGATCTTGGATCCCATCGCCTCGATGGCATCCGGTGCCGGCCCGACCCAGATGAGGCCGGCCGCGCCGACGGCGAGCGCGAAGTCGGCGTTCTCGGACAGGAAGCCGTAGCCGGGGTGCAGAGCGTTCGCTCCCGCCTTGACCGCCGCTTCGACGAGCAGGTCGGCACGCAGGTAGGTCTCGGCGGGCGAGGCACCCGGGAGCCTCACCGCGAAGTCGGCTTCCCCGACGTGCGGAGCGTCGGCGTCCGGGTCCGAGAAGACAGCGACCGTGCGGATCCCCAGCGTCTTGCAGGTGCGGATGATCCGGCGGGCGATCTCGCCGCGGTTGGCGATCAGCAGAGTGGTGATCACTGGTTCATCACATCCGGAAGACGCCGAAGCCGTCGGCGCCCTTGATCGGTCCGCTGTGGACAGCGGAGAGGCAGAGGGCGAGCACGGTCCTGGTATCGCGGGGGTCGATCACGCCGTCGTCGTAGAGCTTCCCGGACAGGAACGGCGCGAGCGACTGCTCCTCGATCTGCGCCTCCACCATCTTGCGCATGGCGGCGTCGTGCTCCTCGTTGTACTCCTGCCCCTTCGCCATGGCCGCTTGCCGCCCGACGATCGACAGCACACCAGCTAGCTGCGCGGGCCCCATCACGGCTGACTTGGCGTTCGGCCAGGTGAACAGGAACCGCGGGTCGTACGCCCGGCCGCACATGCCGTAGTTGCCCGCACCGTACGAGGCGCCCATCGTGATCGTCAGGTGCGGTACGCGGCTGTTGGACACCGCGTTGATCATCATCGAGCCGTGCTTGACGATGCCGCCCTGCTCGTACTGCGCGCCGACCATGTAGCCGGTGGTGTTCTGCAGGAAGACCAGCGGGGTGTCGCTCTGGTTCGCGAGCTGGATGAACTGCGTGGCCTTCTGCGACTCCTCGCTGAACAGCACGCCGCGCGCGTTGGCGAGGATGCCGACCGGGTAGCCGTGGATCCGCGCCCACCCGGTGACGAGGCTGTTGCCGTACAACGGTTTGAACTCGTCGAAATGCGACCCGTCGACGAGCCGGGCGATGACGTCCCTGGGGTCGAACGGCACGCGCTGGTCCTCGGACACGATGTCCAGGATGCTGTCGGCGTCGAACTTCGGTTCTTCGATCTCTTGTGGCTGCGGACCGAGTTTGCGCCAGTTCAGCCTGGCGACGACCCGTCGCGCGAGCCTGATCGCGTCGGTCTCGTCCTCCGCGACGAAGTCCGCGAGGCCGGACGTGGCGCCGTGCATCGTGGCACCGCCCAGCGACTCGTCGTCCGCGTCCTCACCGGTCGCCATCTTGACCAGCGGCGGACCGCCGAGGAACACCTTCGACCGGTCCTTGATCATGATCACGTAGTCCGACATGCCCGGCACGTACGCACCGCCGGCCGTCGCGTTGCCGAACACCGCCGTGATCGTGGGGATTCCGGCCGCGCTCAACCGGGTGAGGTCGCGGAACGCCCGGCCGCCGGGGATGAAGATCTCGCTCTGCGTCGGCAGGTCCGCTCCACCCGACTCGACCAGGCTGACCAGCGGCAGCCGGTTCTGCAACGCGATGTCGTTGGCCCGCAGCGACTTCCGCAGGGTGTACGGGTTGCTCGAGCCGCCGCGCACGGTCGGGTCGTTCGCGACGATCACGCACTCGACGCCCTCGATCCTCCCGATGCCGGTGACCACCGACGCCCCGACCGGGAAGTCCGTACCCCACGCGGCCAGCGGCGACAGCTCCAGGAACGGGCTGTCCTCGTCGATGAGCAGCTCGACCCGTTCACGGGCGAGGAGCTTCCCGCGCTTGTGGTGCCGCTCGACGTATTTGGGCCCACCTCCCGCGAGCGCTTTGGCGTGCTCGGCGTCCAGCTGCGCGATCTTCGCGAGCAGCGCCTCCCTGTTGCCCATCAGGCGAACCCCAATCGTCGTGCCGCGAGCTCGGTCATCACTTCACTCGCCCCGCCCCCGATGCCGAGGATGCGGGCGTCCCGGTAGTGACGCTCCACTTCGGACTCGCGCATGTACCCCATGCCGCCGTGCAACTGCACCGCCGCGTCGACCACCGCCGAGCACGCGTCGACCGCGGCGTTCTTGGCGAAGCAGACTTCCGTGACGCAGTCCTCGCCCCGGTCGATGCGTGCCGCCACTTCTCGTACGTAGGTCCGCGCGAGGTCGGTCCGTTGCGCCATCTCGGTGAGCTTGTGGCTCACCACCTGGTTCTTGATCAACGGCTTGCCGAACGTCTCGCGGTTCCTGGTCCACTCGACGGTGAGGTCGAGCGCGCGTTGCGCCGTCGCGTAGGCCTCGACCGCCATCGTGACGCGCTCGACCTGGAACTGCCGCATGATCTGCGCGAACCCCTGGTTCTCCTCGCCCACCAGGTTCTTCGCGGGCACCCGGACGTTGTCGAAATGCAGTTCCGCGGTGTCCGAGCAGTGCCAGCCCATCTTGTCGAGCTTGCGGCGGGTGAACCCGTCCTCGATGACGAGCAGCGAGATGCCCTTGTAGCCCTTCTCACCGGTCCGCACCGCGGTCGTGACGAAGTCCGCCCGGTAGCCCGAGGTGATGAACGTCTTCTCGCCGTTGACGACGTAGTGGTCGCCGTCTCTGACAGCCGTGGTCCTGATGGCCGCGACATCCGATCCGGCGCCGGGCTCGGTGACGGCCAGGCTGCCGATCTTCTCGCCCCGGATGGCCGGCTTCGCGAACCGGTCGATCAGGTCCTCGTTCCCCGTCTGCCAGATGTGCGGGATGGCGATGCCGAGCGTGAACAGCGCCGCCATCAGGCCGGACGAGCCGCCGTTCTGGATGATCTCCTCGGCCAGCACGACCGAGTCGATCAGGTCGCCGTGCTCGAACCCGATGCCGAGCAGGTCGAGTTCCGCGGCTTTCTTGTGCAGCTCACGCGGAACCTCGCCGTCGCGTTCCCACTGGCCGAGGTGCGGCGCGATCTCCTTGCGCGTGAAGTCGCGGACGAGCTGCCTGAGCTCTGTCCGCTCGTACAGATCCTTCGTGATCACAGGAGCTCCTCCGGGATCTCGACTTCCCTGCTGCGCAACCACTCGCCCAGCGCCTTCGCCTGCGGGTCGAACCGCGTGCTGCTGGCGACGCCGTCGCCCAGCAGTCCGTGCAGCACGAAGTTGAGCGCCCTGAGGTTCTTCAGCTCGTACCTGCTGACCTCTTGTGCTTCCGGCAGCAGTTCCTTGAGCTTCTCGGTCGTCAGGAAGCCGTTGAGCCACTCGTAGGCTTCGTCGGTCCGCACCCACACACCGAGGTTCGCGTCCCCGCCCTTGTCGCCACTACGTGCTCCGGCAATGGTTCCCAGCGGCCTCTTCACAGCAGCACCGCCTTCGCGCTGACGTCTTCCCTTGACACGTAAGCCGCCCTGTACTCCCCGAACGGCGTGCCATCGCCGGGCGGTGCCGTCACGTGGAAACCGGGATAGCTCGCCAGCGCCAGCTCGATCGCGGCCCTGGAGAACGCCTTGGCGCGCTTGGGATCCGCGGTCTTGATCGCCACGTGCAGCAGCGCGCTGGCGCGTTCCTCGGTGTCGGCGTCCTGGTGGTCGGTCCTCGCCAGCGTCCACGTCAGGCCTTCGTCACCGATGGCGTCGTGAAGTTGCTTCTGCACGAGTTCCGCCTTGGCTTCGACGTCGAGTCCGGTGAGGACGAACGTCGTGGCGTTCCGGAAGCCGCCCAACGTGTTCAGGCACACCTTGAGCGTCTCCGGCGGCGGACTGCCCTTGGTGCCGCTGATCCTGACGCCGCGCTCGTGCTCTTCGAGCTTGATCGTGTCGAAGTGCGTCGTGACGTCCGGCCCCAGGTATTCCGGCGCCCCGATCTCGTACAACAGTTGCGCCGTAACGGTGTCGATCGTCACCGCCCCACCCGTGCCGTCGTGCTTGGTGATCAGGCTCGACCCGTCCTCGTGGATCTCCGCGATCGGAAACCCCGGCCTGGTCGCGTCGATCTCGGTGAAGAACGAGTAGTTCCCGCCCGTGGCCTGCGTTCCGCACTCCAGCACGTGCCCGGCGACCGTGGCACCGGCGAGCCTGTCCCAGTCCGTGCGCGCCCAGTTGTGGTGCGCCGCGGCGGGCCCGACGACCAGACTCGCGTCCGTCACGCGCCCGGTGACCACGACCTGCGCGCCCTGGTTGAGGCACTCCGCGATCTCCCACGCCCCCAGGTAGGCGTTGGCGGTCAACGCTTCCGGGAACCGTTCCTTGAGATCATCGCCCGTGACGTACCCGACCTTCGCGCCGAGCTTGCGTGCCAGCCCTTCGGGGTTGAGCCCGCCGGCGTTGGTGACGATCTTGACGCCCTTGTCGAGCGCGAGGGCCAGGCAGTCCTCCATCTGACGGAGGAAAGTCTTGGCATACCCGAGGTTCTGGTCCTTCATCCGGTCGCGGCCGAGGATCAGCATGGTCAACTCGGCGAGGTAGTCGCCGGTCAGCACGTCGAGGTGCCCGCCCTCGAGCTGCTCCCGCATGGCGGACAACCGATCCCCGTAGAACCCGGACGCGTTGCCGATCCTGATCACCGGCCACCTCCGGGAGGCCCCGCGAAGGCCTGCGCGATCGGCACCCACCGCTCGGCCGTGTCACCGGTGGCCTCGATCGCGAGCTCCTTGCGGTTGCGCCGCTGCGTCACCAGGAACGCGAAGTCCAGCGCCGGCCCGGTGATCCGCTCCTCCGCCCCCTCCGGCCCCCACGTCCACACCTCGCCGTCAGGCCCGGTCAGCTCGACCCGGATCTCCGTGTCCGGCACGGCCAGCCCGTTGAGCAGGAACGCGAACCCGATAGTCCGCACCCCGATGTGACACACGTGCCGAATCCGCTTGGTAGGCACCCTCTCGACGCCGAGCGCGTCCGCGACGTCCTGCCCGTGCGCCCACGTCTCCATCAACCGCGCGGTGGCCATCGACGCGGGACTCATCGGCGGCCCGAACCACACGATCTTGCCGCTGGCCTGCCTGAGGTGTTCCTGCACGGCCTTGCGGCTGTCCCGCCACAACTCCAGCAGGTCCGGCAGCACCGCCGCCTCGGCCGCGGTCCGGTCGACCACGTCCCCGGTCAGCGGCTGCGCCTGGAACGCCTCGGGATCGGTCATGGCGAGGACCGCGGCCCGGTCCGTCCACATGAGATGGCCGATCTGGTGCCCGATGGTCCACCCCTCGGCAGGCGTGGGCAGCGACCAGTCACCGGCACCGGCGACCAGCTCGTCGAGCTCCCGCGACTCGGCGTCGAGATCGGCCAGCAGTTCCGTGATCACAGCTGCTCCTCCAACATCCGCGCCCAATAACGCACAACGTGCGCCCGGCGCTTCGCGTCGTCAGCGAGCTGGTTGGCCAGCGCCAGCCCGCGCACGAGATCCAGGGTCGCCTGCACGGCGTCCTTCACGCCCGGTTCGGTGTCGTCGACGTCGAGCAACTCCAACGCCAGCCCGTACACCTCACGACCGAGCCGCGCCTGCAGCTCCAGCACCTGCTCCCGCAGCTCCGGATCCGTCCGCGCGGCGACCCACAACTCCAGCGCCGCGGTGAACAGATCGCTGGCGTGGAAGTCCGCGATCAGCTCGACCACCGCGTGCGTGGTCTTCTCCGCGCTCTCCGCACGCCGCTTGAGCACCTCGACGCTCTCCGCACCCACGTGCTCGACGGCGGCGGCCACCAGCTCACCGCGGGTCCGGAAGTGGTGCAGCTGAGCCCCCCGCGACACCCCGGCCCGCTCGGCCACCTCGGTGGTCGTCGTGCCGGACCAGCCGCGCTCCACCAGGCACTCGACCGTTGCCTCCATCAGCTTCCGCTTGGTCTCGCGGGTGCGGTCGGCCTGCCGCTGCCTCGTCTCCACGCCTCCGAGTGTCGCGGCCCACAAACAAACAGTCAAGCCTGCTTGTAAGTATCGCCTGTTAGCGTCCACAGGCGATGAGCATCGTCGATCAACTCAGGGCCGCCGGTTGTGTGTTCGCCGAGGTGGAGGCCGACCTGCTGCGCGAGGCCGCAGCCGATGAGCGGCACCTCGCCGACCTGGTCGCACAACGGGTCAGCGGCCTGCCGCTGGAGCACGTCGTGGGCTGGGCCGAGTTCTGCGGGCAGCGGATCACCGTCGAACCGGGCGTGTTCGTGCCGCGTCACCGCACCGAGCTGCTCGTCGATCTCGCGACCGAGCTCAAGCCGGACATCGCCGTCGACATGTGCTGCGGATCTGGCGCGGTGGGCGCGGTGCTGCAACGCAGGCTTCCGGAGGCCGCGGTGTACGCGGCGGACATCGACCCGGTGGCGACGAAGTGCGCGCGTAAGAACCTCACGAACGTCTTCGAAGGCGATCTGTTCGACGCCCTGCCGCACGAACTACAAGGCCGCATCGACGTCGTGGTCGCCAACGTGCCGTACGTGCCGACCGGCGACATCCAGTTCATGCCGGCCGAAGCGCGCGACTACGAGGCGCGGGTCGCGTTGGACGGCGGCACGGACGGCCTCGAAGTCATGCGCCGGGTGGCCGCGCAGGCAGTGCGCTGGCTGCGCCCGGGCGGGCACCTGCTGAGCGAGACGAGCGAGCGGCAGGCACCCGAAGCACTGACGGCCTTCACGGCGGCCGGCCTCCAGGCCAGGCTCGTGACCAGCGAAGACACCACCGCGGCAGTGGGTCAGCTGCCCGCCTGACCCCACCCCCGAAGGCTCGGCTCGACGAATCGCGACTTGGTCCGTACGATGTACGGTATGTCGTACGACGAGGTGCTGGAGTGGTTCGCGCGCTGGGACGCGCTCGCGGTCGCGGATGACGTCGAGAAGATGGCCGACATGTCGCTGTTCCCGATCAACACGGTCACCGACGGCTCGGCGGCGTCGTGGGACCGGGAGCGGTTCATCAAGGAGATGGGGGCGCAGCTGGGCGGGGACGTGCAGATGGAGTCGGTCCGCACGCCGCACTTCATCAACGACAACCTCGCCTTCGTGATCACCGACGGGACGATCAACGGGGTGACCGTGCGATACGGCGACCTGCTGGTGAAGGTCGGCAACGAGTGGAAGTTCCAGACGATGATCCAGGGCGGCTGGGCCTAGCTTGCACAACCCCGCCCTCGGCAGCCGCACCACGCTGCCGGGGGCGCGCCGTTCTACGTGTGGAACACCACGGCTGCGATGGCCGAGTTCCTCTACCGGGGCGGCGGGTTCCAGAACATCCTCGCCGGCTTCGGGCGGCCCGTGGTCCAGCACTGGCCCGGTGTGGCGTTCCTGCGCGGCGACGCTGCCACGGCGAAGTACGCGACGCGTCACATCACCAGGCTCGCACCAGAGGCGAACCCCGTCGACGTCGTCGGCAAGATCGAGATAGAAAGCAAGCCCGGCCTGCACTCAGCGGCCGTGGGCGTTGATCCGCGCACGTGGGAAGTCGTGCGCTTCGAACTGTGGGAGGAGCACCCTGGGGAAGAGGGTGTCTACGAGGTCCTCCACTTTTCCGAGCCAGAACTCGCGAAGATCACAGCAGGGTGAGCTGTTCCTGATCCACGCGCGGCGCCGGTACGCCGACCGGCAGGCTGCCGTCGGGCCACACACCTTCGTCGTCACCGGGCACGCCCGTGACCGCGTCGGTGGAACGGCCGCGCGGTGCCAGGCCGTGCTTCTCGATCAACGGCACCACCCGCGCCGTCAGCCGGCGGCGGTACCGCTTGTCCACATAGGACCCCGCGCCGTACAGGTACCGGTAGGTCTCGACGAGATCCGGATGTTCGCGCTTGAGCCACGTGGCGAACCACTCGCGAGCACCTGGGCGCAGGTGCAACGGCAGCACCGTCACACCGGTCGCTCCGGCGGCCGCGATCTGCTCCAGCAGGAAGTCCAGCTGTTCAACGGAATCCGTCAGCTCCGGCAACACCGGAGCCACGAACACACCGCACGGCAACCCGGCTTCCCGGACCTTGCGCACCAGGTCCAGCCGGGCCGCTGGCGTCGGGGTTCCTGGTTCCAGCGACCGATGCAGGTCGCGGTCCATCAACGCCAGCGACACCGCGATCCCGACCGGCACGACCTCGGACGCCGCGGAGAGCAGCGGCAGGTCGCGGGCCAGCAGCGTGCCCTTCGTCAGGATCGAGAAGGGTGTGCGGGAGGCGGTCAGGGCCTCGATGATCCCCGGCATCAGGGCATATCGCCCCTCCGCCCGCTGGTACGGGTCGGTGTTGGTGCCCAGCGCGACGTGCTCCTGCTTCCACTTCGAGGAACGCAGCTGGCGTGACAGCACCTCCCCCGCGTTGACCTTGACGATCAGCTGGCTGTCGAAGTCGTGGCCGGTGTCGAGGTCCAAATAGGAGTGTGTCTTGCGGGCGAAGCAGTTGTGGGACACCACTCCGTTGGCGATGAAGTCGCCGGTGCCCGTGGTGATGTCGTACAGCGTCATCTCCTCGAGCGGCTCGACGGAGACGACACCCAGCGGCTGCTGCGACTTGATCGCCACGCCGTCGATGTCCCGCTTGCGTGTGATCGCCGGGTCGACCAGGTGGAAGAAACGCAGGTTCTCCCGCAGACCTCCCCGCAGCCGCACCACCCGCACGCCACGCCGGCGACGCAGTTCCTCGATCGCGAAGTCGAAGTCGAAGTGCTTCAACGCCAGGCAGATCGCCTCGACGACGGTCGCGTTGCGCGTCGACATCCGCAGGATGCTGCGCGAACAGGTCCCCAGGTAGTCGAACGCACCGGCCAGGAAACCCTTGAGCCAGTCGGGGTTCGGGGCTATCTGCCAGTGCGCGAGCTCGCGCACTTGGTGCAGAAATCCCCTCCCTTCTCGCACACCGAAGTAGTCGAGATACTCCTGTGTGCGGTCCATGGCCTCTATGTCGGCCAGGGGGATGCGGAACTCGAACTCGTCGTCGACCATGCCGCGCAGGTAGCCGCGGCGGTAGTCGTCGCTCACGGTGGGCTGCTCGACGAAAGCCCCCGTGCCCATGAGTTTGTTGCCGGTGGTGAGGTGCGGGCGGCGGCCCGTGCCGGCGGTCTCGCCCGTCACGTGCTTCCAGCCGCGGTCGGTCAGGAACCGGTGATCGCCGGACGCGACCAGCGACGTGCCGTCCTCCAGCGTCAGCCGGTGGGCGACCTTGCGTGTTTCCCACTGCGCGAGAACGGTCGTGAGCTTGTAGCGGCGGTAGTTGCCGACGAGCTCGGTGCCGTAGATCTCGTCACCGGCTCGAAGGTCGGCCAACGGCTTGGTGCGGCCGTTCGCCATGAGGATCGGGGTGTCCCCTGCCATGCAGTAGGTGCAGGCGTGTGAGCAGCCCCGATACGGGTTCACGGTCCACGAGAAGGGCAGCGACGACCCCGGTACTCCGTTGAGCACGGATTTGGCGCGGACCTCGTGGAACACCACGTCCGCGAACTCAGGAGTTCGTACGCTGCGCACCAGTCCCGGTAGCCCCGGTAGCGCCTGCTGCGGCTCTGCCTCGAGTTTCTGTCCGTCCCATCGCACCCACCGATTCGAACACATGTTCGAACGGCGGTCAAGGAGAGCACGTGTCACTCGTTGAGGTTGCAGGCTTCATCACCGGCGCACTGTGCGTGTGGCTGGTCGCGCGGCAAAACCCCTGGAACTGGCCCATCGGGATCGCCAACAACATCGCGTTCCTCGTGCTGTTCTGGCGTAGCGGGCTGTTCGCGGACTCCGGCCTGCAGGCCGTCTACATCGTGCTGGCGGTCTACGGCTGGTGGGCGTGGCTGCGCGGCGGCGACCAGCACACGAAGCTGCACGTCAGCCGCACGACGACGACCCAGTGGATCTGGCTCGCGGTCGCCGGCGTGCTCGGCACCGGGCTGCTGCACTGGGTCCTGATCACGTTCACCGAGTCGACCGTGCCGTTCTGGGACGCGGTCACGACCGTGCTGTCGCTGCTCGCCACCTGGGGCCAGGCGCGCAAGAAGATCGAGTGCTGGTGGCTGTGGATCGCCGCGGACGTGATCTACGTGCCGCTCTACGCGTACAAGGAGCTGTATCTGACGGCGGTGTTGTACGTGGGGTTCATGGTGCTCTGCGTGATCGGGCTGCGGTCGTGGATCAAGGACGAGGTGCGCGTGTGAAGGAGTTCGGCCACGCGCTGGTGCTCGGCAAGTTCTACCCACCGCACAACGGGCACCACCACCTCATCGAAACGGCGGCCGCGCGCAGCGAACGCACGACGGTGACGGTGCTCGCGTCGTCGGCCGAGCTGATCCCGCTCGAACACCGGGTCCGCTGGCTCGCCGAGACGCACCCGGACCCGAGCATCAGGATCGCCGGCGATCTCGACGACCACCCGATGGACTTCGAGTCCGACGAGATCTGGAGCCTGCACGTCGAGCTGACCAAGGCGGTGCTCGCCCGGCGCGCCATCGCCGACGGCGAACCCGGCAAGGCGCCGGTCGACGTCGTGTTCTCCAGCGAGAAGTACGGCGAGGAACTGGGGCGACGCCTCAACGCCCAGCACGTCCTGGTCGACCTGGACCGCCTCGCGCACCCCGTCTCGGGCACCGCCGTGCGGGACGACCCCGTCGCGAACTGGCACCACCTCGCCCCTGCGACGCAACGCGGGCTGGGCCGCAAAGTCGTCCTGATCGGAGCCGAGAGCACCGGCACGACAACGCTCTCGAAGCAGCTCGCCGAGCACTTCAAGGCGCCGTGGATTCCCGAGTACGGCCGCGAACACACCGAACACAAGCTCACCGCAGCAAAGGCGTTCAACGAAGACGCCACCGTGGACAGTCTGGTGTGGACGGTGGGCGACTTCGAAGACGTGGCGCGCGAACAAGAACGCCGCATCAACGCCGAGACCGCGCCGCTCGTCATCGCGGACAACGACGCGTTCGCCGCGACGGTCTGGGGCGAGCGCTACCTCGGTTTCCGGCCGGACATCTTCCTGGGCACCGCACCGCACCTGTACCTGCTGACCGACCACGTGGGCGTTCCGTTCGAACAGGACGGCTGGCGCGACGGCGAGCACCTGCGGGAGTGGATGACCGGGCTGTTCGAACGCGAGCTGGCACGCCGCGGCGTCCCGTGGCTCAAGCTCACCGGGAACAGGTACGCGACGGCCGTGACGGAGATCGAACGTGTGATGAGGCAGGATGTCACGCGTGGGTCACGGTCACGGGCATAGGCACGCGCAAGAGGAAGAACCCGCTTCGCAGCGCGTGCGCACGTTGCTGATGTGGCTGCTGGTGCCGTTGGTGCTGGCCACTGTGGTCGGTGCGGCGCTGTTGTACCCGTTCGGGCACGACCAGCGCACCGGCGCGGAGGTCGGCCTGAACCAGAAGCCGGTGAACGCGGTCGTCACGGGCGTGCAGGACGACGTCTGCGGCGAGAAGTGCACCGCGGTGACCGTGCGGATGACCGAGGGTGACGCGAACGGGCAGAGCATCGCGATCCCGAGCGTCAAGGGGCCGGGATCGCCGCGCTACCAGGTCGGCGACGAGGTCGTGCTGTCCTATTCGGGCAGCCAGCCGCAGGCCGCCGAGTCGTACCAGATCGTCGACTTCCAGCGCGGCTGGTCGCTCCTGCTGCTCGGACTGGTCTTCGCCGCCGCCGTGCTGCTGCTGGGCCGGTGGCAGGGCCTCGCGGCGCTGGGCGCGTTGCTGCTGAGCTTCGTGGTGCTGGTGCTGTTCGTGCTGCCGTCGATCCTCGCGGGCCAGAACCCGTTGCTCGTGGCGGTGGTGGGCGCCGGGCTGATCATGTTCGTGGTGCTCTACCTGACGCACGGCGTGTCCGCGAGAACGTCGACAGCGGTGCTGGGAACGCTGGTCAGCCTCGCGCTGATCGGCGTGCTGGGCGCGTTGTTCTCGGCGGCCGCGAAGCTGACCGGGCTGGACGAGGACACGATCAACCTCGTCACCGTGCTCGGCACCGACATCGACACCCGGGGGCTGCTGCTCGCGGGCACGCTCATCGGCGCGCTCGGCGTGCTCGACGACGTGACCGTCACGCAGACCAGCGCGGTCTGGGAACTGCGGCGCGCGAACGAGAAGCTGACGTGGCGCGAACTGTTCGCGGCGGGGTCGCGGATCGGGCGCGACCACATGTCGTCCGTGGTGAACACGCTCGTGATGGCGTACGCGGGTGCGGCTCTGCCCCTGCTGCTGGCCATCTCGCTGGCCGGGCGGTCGATGGGCGAGATCCTGACCGCGCAGCAGATCGCGCAGGAGATCGTGCGCACGCTGGTCGGCAGCATCGGCCTGGTCGCGGCCATCCCCGTGACGACCGCGCTGGCCGCGATCATCGCGGTACGCCAAGAGGTCGCCCACGCGGGGCCCGAGCCCGAGGAACTTGAACCCGAGCCCAAGACCGTGAAGCGCGCGAAGCCAGAGCCGCCGCGGCCCACACGGTTCGAGGGCGACCTCTACACCGGCTACGACCCCGGCAAGGGGCCGTGGGAACGTCCGGGAGCTACCCGGCCAGCAGCACGAAGAGCAGCGCCAGCGAACCCGGCACGACCTGCACGAAGAAGATCTTCCGACTCGCCGTGAACGTGCCGTAGATGCCGGCGACGATCACGAACACGGTGAACAGCACGCTCGCGCCGAAGTCCTGGCGGATCACCGCGTAGATCAGACCGGCGGCGAGAAAGCCGTTGTAGAGGCCCTGGTTCGCCGCGAGCGCCTTCGACTCCTCGGCGAACTCGGGCGTGAGATCGAACGCCTTCTGGCCGCGCGGTGTCGTCCAGAGGAACATCTCCAGCACCACGATGTAGAGGTGAATGAGCGCCACGAGGGCGATCAGGATGTTGGCGATAACCTGCACTTAGGTCCTCCTCAGGAGCGACACGGCCGGTGAGACAATAAACGAGTGGGAAGACAACGGCCCGATACCGAGGCGATCACCGAGTCGATCGACTCCGGCAGCGCGGAACTGGTTCCCGACATCGGGGGCCGTCGCTCGTGGACGTTGCGGGTCAACGGAACCCCACAGTCGCATGTGGACCTGGACGACCCGTCCTACCTGGAGTTCGAGTACGTCCGGCGTCTGGCTCACATCGTGGATCTCACCGCACCGTCCCGTGTTCTGCACCTTGGTGGTGGCGGGCTCACGCTAGCGCGTTATGTGGCGGAAACGCTCCCACGGGCGTCTCAGCAGGTGGCCGAGATCGACGCGGGCCTGATCGCGTTCATCCGCCGCGAGCTGCCGCCACCCCCGCGAGTGAAGATCACCACAGGTGACGCGCGCGCCGTGCTGGCCCGCGCCCGCCCCGGTTCGTTCGACCTGGTCGTCAGCGACTGCTTCGCCGGCGCCCGCACCCCCGCGCACCTGACCTCGGTCGAGTACGTGCGGCAGGCGTCCGACGCGCTGGCGGACGACGGGATCTACGCGGCGAACATCGGCGACGGCAACGGCCTGCAGTTCGCCCGCGCCCAGAGCGCGACCGTGCGGGCGGTGTTCGAGCACGTCTGCGTGCTGGCCGAGCCGGGCGTGTTCCGCGGCCGCCGGTTCGGCAACTTCGTGATCTTCGCCAGCCACAACGGGCTGCCGATGCAGCAACTGACGCGGGCCACGGCCGGAGATCCGTTCCCCGGCCGCGTCGAACACGGCACGGGGCTGACGAAGTTCATCGGTGGGGCGGCCGTGACGACCGACGTGACAGCGACCCTCTCGCCGTCGCCGCCGTCAGGCCTCTGGGGTACCTGATTCCGCGTCGTCCCGGTGACTGGTGAGATCCGCGTACAGCACCAGATGCACGGCCAGCCCGGCGACGGCCAGCGCCTCCACGACGGAGACGGTCATGTAGACGACGGTCCGCGGGCCCGAGGCCCAGTACACGACCAGGGCCGCCACGGGCGCCAGGCAGAACATCCCGAGATCCACGGCGAGCTGCAGGACCTTGCGCGTGCGCCGGCGCCGATCGCCCCGGTGGAACGACTCCCAGCCGAACACCGGCGTGCCCGGCGGCAGCAGCGCGGCCAGCCGGGGCGTGAGCTCGGTGCGGATGTAGCGGCCGGCCGCCGAGATCTTCTCGTCGTTGACCAGGTAGGTCCAGCCGAGCAGCAGCGCGACGGGAGGCAGCAGCAACGCCAGGTTCGCCTGCCCGCGCGCGCTCAACGTCGCCGCCACCACCGCGGCCATCGACGCCAGGGTCGCGTAGACGAGGTTGTCGCGGAATCCGATGCGGGTCTTCTGCTCTTCCTTCAAGCGCTCGTACTCCAGCGTCAGCAGCTTCGCGACGCTGATGTCACCTTCCGCCATGCCTCCCCCTCCTCGACCGGCACATCCTCCGCCATGATCACCCGCTCTGTCGACGAGGCGGCACCACATGCGGCGAAGCCCGATTTCCGCGCGTTCACGCGTGGTAACTTGGGTCACGTTCGTCGGGGTGGAACGGACACGAGGGACGAATGAGCGGTTCGCCGTACAGCGCAATGCGCGCCAGGTTGGCAGGCAGAACCGTCGAACACTATCTGCGCCCCACTTTCCGCGTCCGCAATTCAGCGGACGATTCCGCGGAGCGCGTTCGGTTCGACGCGTTGCTGGACCAGTTGTCGATGCGCCGGTCCAAGTCCGAGCCCAAACCCAAGACGTGGCTGCTGATCGGCGGCGCGGGCACCGGCAAGAGCACCGCCGTGCTGCAGTACGCGATCGCGCTCCTCGACCGCGAGACGCCCTGCGTCCTCGTCGACAACCGCACAATCAGGAACCAGGACGTGCGCGGCCTGACGGTCAAGGAATTCGCCAGGACATTGCGCCCGGCGGACATCGACGAGAAGTTGTGGAAAGCGCACGTCAAGCAGAAGCGCGTCATCTTCCTGGTCGACGCGGTGAACGAATTGGAGCGCGAGTTCGAGGGCTCCCCCGAGTGGAAGTTCATCTGGCAACTGGTGGCGGGGGCGCACGACTTCACGGTGCTCGCGACGTCCCGCCACGAGGTCGACGACCTGGACCGGACGATTCAGCGCGACGTCGAGACCATGTCCATCGAGCCGCTGGGCGAGCAGGACATCGAGGCCTACCTGGGGATGCGCGACGGATCCGCGACCGACGCGCTGGCCGAGATCAAGTCGAGCGAGATGCTGGCGATCGCGTCCAACCCGTTCATGCTGTCGCTGCTGACCGACTGGTTGCTCGGCACGCGGTCCGTCCAGGACCGCAAGATCCCGCGCAGCCGCGCGGACCTGTTGCGGGAGACCGTGGTGCGGCCGGGCAGCGAGGGCAGGTTCGGCAGAGCGGAGCGGGACGCGGCGAAGCGCGGGCTCAGCATGGAGGCGGCGCTGTGCGCGGCGGCACTGGCCGCGATCACCACCGGCAAGGGCAACGCGGACTTCCTCGCGAGGGACGTGGAGGTGCTGCTCGGCCGGGTGTGGGACGACGGGGACGAAGTGACCCACGCGGTGAAAGCGTTCCTCGACACGCAGATGGTGGAGCCGATCGGTGACGCGACGGACGGTCAGTACAGCCTGATCCACCCGGCCTTCGTGGACTTCGGCCTCGCCCTGGCGTGGCAGAGCACGAGCCCGCCACCCGTCGCGCTCGACCCCGCGTACATGGACCAGTGCCTGGGCGACTGGGTGGGCCTGCAGCCGGAGCCGGAGAAGGCCGTGCTCGACCTCATCGCCGACCACGCCAAGCCGCTGGCTCCCGAGTTGCTGGTGGACGTTCTCCTGTCCAACCGAGGCGTGCTGAGCGACGAGGTGCGCGGGGTGCTGTGGCGGCAGGTCGGCCGTTGCCTCGTCCTGGGCCGCCAGACGCGTGACCGCGTGGCAGGGGCGCTGGCCGGCCTGCCGTCGACGATGCTGCGCGACGGACTCCAGCGCGGTCTGCTGCGGGCGCTCAACGCCAAGGACCCCGAACTGGCGGACGACATCTTCACGGCGTTGTGGAGCGGGTCGCTGGACGCCCAGTTCCTCCAGCGGCTGCGCAGAGCCAACGAGCGCAACAAGAAGCAGCCGGCGCCGAAGCGAACCGACCGCAACGAGACCCTCGCCGCGATGCGGCACACGTGGCTGCGGGAGAAGACCGATCCACTCGAGCGCCGCCGGAGCGCGAACTGGCTGGGCTCCAACGGCGGCGAGGAGGACGTCGACGGCCTGGTGACGGCGATGCTCGAAGACGAGGACGCGGCGGTCCGCGGTGCCTCCGCGACCGCGCTCGGGCGGATCGGCTCGCACCGGGCCATCCCCGCGCTCCAGCGCGCCACCGAGATCGACCGCGACGTCAGCTCCAGGGGCTCGGCCGCCAACGCCCTCGGCCTCATCGGCAGTCGCCTGGCGGTCCCCGCCCTCATCGCCGTACTCGCCGACACCGGAACCAACGTCCGCGGCACCGCCGCCAACGCGCTCGGCCTCATCGGCAGTTCCCTGGCCGTCCCCGCCCTCACCGCGGTCCTCGCCGACCCCGAGACCAACGTCCGCGGCGCCGCCGCCAACGCCCTGGGCCTCATCGGCGACGCGCAAGCCGTCCCCGCACTGATCACCGTCCTCGCCGACCCCGAGACCAACGTCCGCGGCGCTGCCGCCACGGCGCTCGGTCGCATCGGCGACGCGCAAGCCGTCCCCGCGTTGATCACCGTCCTGGCCGACCCCGAGACCAGCATCCGCGGCGCCGGTGCCACCGCCCTCGGCCGCATCGGCGACCCGCAAGCCGTCCCCGCGTTGATCACCGTCCTCGCCGACCCCGAAACCAGCATCCGCGGCGCCGCCGCCACCGCCCTCGGCCTGATCGGCGATCCGTTCGCCCTCGAAGCACTCACCAGTGCCATCACCGACGGCGAATCCAACGTCCGCGGCGCCGCCGCCACCGCGCTCGGTCTCATCGGCGACCCCCACGCCCTCGAAGCACTCACCAGCGCCATCACCGACACCGACGCGAACGTCCGCGGCGCGGCGGTGACCGCCCTCGGCCGCACCAGCGACCCCCAGGCCGTCCCCGCCCTCATCACGGTCCTCAACGACACCGAGGCCAGCGTCCGCAGCGCGGCCGCGACCGCCCTTGGCCGCAACCACGACCCCCGAGCGGTGCCGGTTCTCATCACCGCCCTCGCCGACACCAACGCCACCGTGCGCTCCCCGACCGCGATCGCCCTCGGCCGCATCGGCGACCCGCAAGCCGTCCCCGCGCTGACGGCGACCCTCGCCGACGACGCCGACGAGCACTGCAGGACGGCCGCAGCCAACGCTCTCGGGCGCATCGGCGACCCGCAGGCCGTCCCCGCACTCGTCACGGCCCTCACCGGCGACACCAACAGCTTCACCAGGTCGGCCGCGTCCTACGCCCTCGGCCGCATCGGCGACCCGCAGGCCGTCCCCGCACTCGTCACGGCCCTCACCAGCGATCCCAACAGCCGCTCCAGAGGGGCAGGCGCCAACGCCCTCGGGCACGTGGGCGACCCGGCGGCCGCAGAAGTGCTGCGGGCCTGCATCCGCGACCCGAGGCAGACCTACCAGACCCGGCGCGCCGCCGTGGGCGCCCTCGCCCACCTCGACACCGGCGACGAGGCCTGGATCATGGAGATCGCCGACCGGCTGAAATCCAGCGCCAAGGACCGGCACGGACGTGCGCTTCGCGGAGCCATTGTCGACCTGGTGGCCCGACGGCCGATCACGCCGGAGTCGAAGAACTGGCTGGTCCGCGTGATCCACGACGACGGGGCGTACTCGAACCGCACGACCGCGCTCGAAGGGCTGGCCAGGGCAGGCCAGGCGGGGGCGGACCTGATCAGGTACGTCATCGCCCCCGAGCACCCGCGGCCGGACGGGCGGCTCAGGGACACCGACGCGGGCGTGTGCGGTGTCGCGGCAGCGGCCGTCGTGCGCGCCGCGGCCGACGACCCGGCCTACACCGAATCCCTGCTTCCCGGCGTTGTCCGGCTGCTCCTGCACGAGGGCACGCACTGGGCGACGGTCTCCCCTCCGCTCATCCAGCTGCGTCTGCTCCCCCTGCCCGTCGCGGAACGGGTGTTCGCCCGCATCGTGGAGCTCGTCGGTGATCGTGTCCCGGGGAACCCGCACTTCGAGGGATCGCTGGCCGTCGAACGGGAGCTGCTGGAGGAGCGGCGGCGCGTGCAGGCGGATGTCGAGTCGTTCACCAGCAACCCCGAGGCGGTGCTCGCCGGGTTCCGCGAACAACGGAGGTCGAGGTTCGAAGTGACCGCACCCAAGTCCGCAGAGGAGTTCCACGTCGCCCTCCTCACGGCGGTGCCCGTGGAGACCAAGGCGCTGTTCCAGGTGCTCGAGGAGCGCGGTGTCGCCACGACCGAGTTGCAGCACGAAGGCCGCTACTACGACGTCTTCGAGCTGACTGCCGCGGGCCGGCCACCGGTGCGGGTGGTCACCACGCAGGCCACCGACCAGGGCGGCCAGCCCGCGGCGGCGGTGACGCGCGACCTGCTGTCGAGGTTCCAGCCGGACCTGGTGTTCCTGGTCGGGGTGTGCGGCGGGTTCGGTGAGCACGGGGTGGCGCTGGGCGACGTGCTGCTCGCGCGGGCGGTGTTCGACTACGGCCCGGAGAAGGTCCGGCCGGAGGGTGGAGGTCTGCGACCGCAGGTGCACAAGACCGACCCGCAGATCCTGCGGCTCGTCACCAGGCTCGAGACCAGGGGCCGGCTCGACGCGTCTTTGGGCGGGCACGAACTGCGCGTGAAGGACTTCGCGAGCGGCGAGAAGGTGATCGCCTGGCGGGAATCCGCGCTCCGAGCCGAGCTGCTCGGCCTGTCCGCCGACATCGGCGGCGTGGAGACCGAGGCGCACGGTGTGCTGCACACGATCTGGGAAGCGTTCCGTGCCAAGGAGTTCGTGGACGGGGCGATGCTCAAGTGCGTCAGCGACCTCGGGGACGAGGAGATGACGGTGGACAAGAAGACCAAGCAGACCGAAGCCGCGCTGCGGGCGGCTCGAGTGGCCCTGGACGTGGCCGAGGCGTTCCGCCGCGCGGACAGCTGACCGCGGCTCAGTCCAGAGAGGTCACGAACTTCGAGACCGCGTCCGGATGGAGTTTCTGCGCCATCCGCCCGGCCGGAGCCAGCGACCCCAGCCGGTACAGTGGCCGCTCCGCCGGCGCCAACCCCCGCGCCTCGGCTCGCAACTGCGCGACCAGCAGCTCCGAGAACACCAGCCCAGGCGTGTCCCCACGCCCGGCCAGCGTGTCCGCCAGCCGGCGCAGCTGGTAGATCCCCAGCTCACGCCCGCCGACGCCGGAGTACATCGACAACGCGATGTTGATGGCCTTCTTGCCGCCCCGCACGAACAGCCCCACGGTCCGGGCCCCGCGCAGGTCGGTGACGAGCAGATCCAGCCCCTCGGCCGTGGTCAGGTTCACCGTCCGGGTGCCGAACGCCCGGACGTGCACCGACGTGCCTTCCAGCCACACCGTGCGGCGTGCCTCGGACAACGCCAGCAGCACGACCGGCAGCCCGACCACCACGAACGCGATGATCCCGGCGAACCGGCCGCCGATGAACCCGACGATGGCTCCGAACGCCAGCGCCACCATCAGGCCGCCGATCGCGACCATGCGGGCGCGCTTGCGCACCGTCGCCTTGTCCAGCAGGTCGAGGGGAAGCTTCTCGTCGGAGCTCACAGGGCTTTCCGCACCGCCTCGACCACGTCGCTCAGCGCCACGGTGACCTGCTCGCCCGTGGCCAGGGTCTTCACACCGATGGTCCCGGCCTCCAGGTCCCGCTCACCCAGCACGAGCGCGAGCCGGGCACCGGACTTGTCGGCCGCCTTGAAACCGGCCTTCATCGACTTGCCGCCGTACACGAGGTCCGTCCGGACGCCCGCGGCCCGCAGCTCGCCGGCGATCGCCACCAGCCGGGACCGCGCGGCCTCGCCCAGCGGCACGCCGATCACGTCGACGCGGCTGAACTCCGGCAGCACGCCCTCGGCCTGCGCCGCGAGCAGTGCGCGGTCGACGCCCAGGCCGAAGCCGACGCCGGAGAGCTCCTGGCCGCCGAGCTGCGCCATCAGGCCGTCGTAGCGGCCGCCGCCGCCGATGCCGGACTGCGCGCCGAGGCCGTCGTGGACGAACTCGAACGTCGTCTTCGTGTAGTAGTCGAGGCCGCGGACCATGCGCGGATTCTCGACGAACTTCACGCCCAGCTCGGTCAAGTACCCCTTGACCGCCTCGTAGTGCGCGCGGCAGTCGTCGCACAGGTGATCCACCATGAGCGGCGCCTCGGCGACCAGCGCGCGCACCTTGGGCCGCTTGTCGTCGAGCACCCGCAGCGGGTTCAGCTCGGCGCGCTGGCGGGTCGCCTCGTCCAGCGGCAGCTTCGCCAGGAACGCCTGCAGCAGCTCCCGGTAGGCCGGGCGGCAGTTCGCGTCGCCGAGCGAGGTGATCTCCAGGCGGTAGCCGGTCAGGCCCAGCGCGCGGAACCCGGCGTCACCGACCGCGATGACCTCGGCGTCCAGCGCGGGGTCGTCGACGCCGATCGCCTCGATGCCGACCTGGTGGAACTGCCGGTACCGGCCGGCCTGCGGGGCCTCGGCGCGGAAGAACTGGCCCGCGTAGTAGAGCTTCACCGGCAGCGCGCCGCGGTCGAGGCTGTGCTCGATCACGGCCCGCATGACGCCCGCGGTGCCCTCCGGGCGCAGCGTGATGGACCGGTCGCCGCGGTCGAGGAAGGTGTACATCTCCTTCGACACGACGTCGGTCGACTCGCCGACGCCACGCGCGAACAGCGCGGTGTCCTCGAAGACGGGCAGCTCGATGTAGCCGTAGCCGGCGAGCTCGGCCGCACGGGTCAGGGAGGACCTGACGTGCGTGAACGCGGCGGACGTCGGCGGGATGTAGTCGGGAACGCCTTTGGGAGCGGAAAACACGTTTCTCAGAGTCCTCGGTGCGGGGCGGCCGGAGCGTCCCGCAACTGAACCAGGTAAGGGTTCGTCACGCGCTCTCGGCCAATGGTCGTCGACGGGCCGTGGCCGGGCAGCACCACCATGTCGTCGGGCAAGGTCAGGACCTTGTCCTGCAGAGACGACAGCATGCGCGAGTGGTCACCGCCAGGCAGGTCGGTGCGTCCGATGGAACCGGCGAAGAGCGTGTCACCCGAGATCACCAGGCGACCCCCTTCCTGCGCGCCGGAGCGGAACATCACCGACCCGCCGGTATGGCCCGGCGTGTGGTCGACGGTGATCTTCAGCCCGGCGATGTCGAGCTCGGCGCCGTCGTCCAGTGAGCGGACCTCATTCGGCTCGCGCATCTCCAGGTTGCCGCCGAAGAACGCGGCCGACTCGCGGCTGACGCCCTTGAGCGGGTCGGACAGCATCGCCACGTCGTCCGGGTGGATGTACGCGGGGATGTCGTTGCCGTCGCAGACCGGGGTGACGGAGAACGTGTGGTCGAAGTGACCGTGCGTGAGCAGGACGGCGACCGGTGCCAGCCGGTACTGCCGCAGTGCCTGCTCGATCGGCTCCTCAGCGTCCTGACCGGGGTCGATGATCACGCAGGGCTCACCCTCACCGGCCGCCAGGACGTAGCAGTTCGCCTGGAGGGCACCGGTGGGGAACCCGATCACGAGCACGAAAATTACCTCCCTGGTCATGGCTAGCCTAACCACCACACAAAGCCCATATGCGCAGGCCCTAGACTGCCGAGCCGTCCGCCCTTTACGCATGAGTCCCTGGGGAGGGAGCACGTGCCCACCAACGAGCAGCGACGCGCGGCAGCCAAGCGCAAGCTTGAGCGTCAAATGGTCTACCGCCAGGAGCGGGCCAAGAAGCGTCGCATCCTCGCCGTCGTCTCGACGGTCGTCGTTGTTGCGCTCGTCGGAGCTGGCGTGTGGTTCCTCGCTACGCACGACTTCGCCGACGGTGACGCCTCCGCCTCGGAGACCCCCAAGTCGGAGCCTCCCAAGGTCGACATCCCGACCGAGATCAAGCCGCTGGCCAAACGGCCGACGCCGCTCGCGGAGAAGGTCGCCTGCGAGTACCGCAAGGACGACTCGACGCCGCCCGCGAAGCAGGTCAACGCGCCCAACGGCGCCGACATCCCCGCCACCGGCACCGTCAACGTCACCCTGAAGACGAACCAGGGCGACGTGCCGATCACGCTGGACCGCGCACTTGCCCCGTGTGCCGCGAACAGCTTCGCGAGCCTGGTCGAGCAGGGCTACTTCAACGGCTCGCCGTGCCACCGCCTGTCCACCAAGGGCCTGCAGATGCTGCAGTGCGGTGACCCGAGCGGCACCGGTTCCGGCTCCCCCGGCTACAAGTTCGACAACGAGGTGTGGCCGGAGCTGACCTACGGCCGCGGCTACCTCGCGATGGCGAACGCGGGCCCGGACAAGACGGACCCGAAGAAGGGCACGAACGGCAGCCAGTTCTTCATCGTCTACGGCAGCGCCGAGCTCTCCCCCGACTACACGGTGTTCGGCAGCATCGGCGAGGCCGGCCTGAAGATCATCGACGACATCGCGCGCGCCGGTGACGACGGCTCGATGGACCCGTCGCCCGGTGGCGGCAAGCCGAACAACGAAGTCAAGATCGAGTCCGCCACGATCGTCAAGTAGGCGGCGGGGCCACCGGACCTGTGCAACTGAGGTCCGGGTCGCGTCCCGGCATGATCGCAACGCAGGAGCCCCCGGCCCGACGAGGCCGGGGGCTCCTGCGTCTTCCCTGCGCACGTAACGATGTCAGAGTCCGCTGTCGTTTCGCCGAGGGCGGCAGAGCCGTCGCTGTCAAGTACCGCCTCAGTTGCACATCTCGGTTGCAGAGCTACAAATCCAACCTAAGTTGTGCAGCGCATGGGGGTACATAGGGGGATCACGGAACGCCGTTCATTTGGGGAAACGGTGTTGTTCGCCGTGCCTTCCTGCGTCGCCTCCTCGACGCACGAGGGAGATGACCGACATGACCAAGACGATCAGCCTGCTCGGCGACCGTCTGCTGGGTTCGTTGCTCAAGAAGGAAGAAGCCGGCGCCTGCACCGTGTGCCCCGGCCCGTGCGCCAACCGGCTCGTCGGCACGCGCTGTGAGAACAGCCGCGTGGTCGAGCTCTGGTGTTCGGCCTTCTACACGTGCAACTGCGGCTGTGTGATCAACGGCAACAACTGCTGGACGGTCCGGACCAGCCGCTCCTGCTGACGTTAGAGCCGGAAACCGGGGCCGTCCGCGCGGCGGCCCCGGCCTGACCCAGCGGGGGATTCTCGTGCTGTACCTGGAAATCTGCTGCCGAGTGGTGGTCGGGCTGGTGTTCCTGCTCGCCGTCGTCGGCAAGCTGCGCGGCCGCGCGGAACTGACCGCCTTCGCCGAGTCGCTGGGCAGCTTCGGCCTGCGCTCCACGCGCGTGCGGTCCGCGCTCGCCGCCTCCGTGATCACCGTCGAGGCCGTCACGGTGGTGCTGCTGGCCGTCGCACCGCGGCTCGGGCTCGGGCTCGCCGCGATGATGCTCGTGGCGTTCACCGCGGCCGTCGCGGCCGCGAAGGCGACCGGCCGCGAGGTGCGCTGCCGCTGCTTCGGCGCGGACGGCGGCCTGATGGGGCGCAAGCACATGATCCGCAACGGCGTGCTCGTCGTGGTCGCGCTGGCCGGGCTCACCCCCGCCAACGCCACGGCCACACCGCACCTCGGTCTGCTCTTCGCGGCCGTGAGTGCCGCGGTGCTCGGCGCGGTCGCCCTGGCCCACTGGGACGACCTGCGATTCCTCTTCGGCGGCGGGCATGGCGCCCAGCCCGCCCACAACCACCACCACTGACCGGGGGAAGACATGCTCGCCGTACTGACTGCCGCCGTGGCGGTCTGCGTCACGCTCACCGTGCTCAACCTCGTGCTGCTGTTCGCGGTGATCCGGAAGCTGCGCGACCAGCCGCAGCAACCGCAGTTCGTCCCGCAGACGATGAACGTCGGCACCATGGTGCGCCGGTTCGAGACCACGACCACGACCGGTGCGACCCTCACCGAGGAAAGCCTGACCTCGACCGTGGTGGCGTTCGTGTCGCCGTCCTGCGCACCGTGCCGCGACCTGGTCGCCTCGATCAGGGAGATGGCGCCGCGACTCGGCGACCCGCTGCTGCTCGTCGTGGTCGAGGAACTGGACGACGCCACCAGGGCCGCCGTGGCGGGGGTGGACGGGGTCAGCATCGTCGCCGACGGCGAGAGCACCGCCGTGACCAGTGCGTTCGGCGTGTCGAGCTACCCCACCGTCGCACGCCTGCAAAGTGGCCTGGTCGTCAACAGCGGCTCTCAGCTCGCGGACGTGCTCGAGCCGGTGGCGAACTGATGGGCCACGCCGCCGTCGCCGGGCTGCGACTCACCTGGCAGGCCGCCCGAGCGGGCACGGTGCTGCTCGTCGTCATCGCGGCGCTCGGCGGCGCGGCCGTCCCGGTGGCGGCGTGGCTCGGCAAACTGCTGATCGACGAGATCGCCCGCGGTCGTGCGGCCGACGAACGGCTCGCGGTGGCGCTGGCGCTCGGCACGGCGCTGGTCGGCAGTTGCGCGGCCGTGCTCACCTACGCGGGCACGTACGTGGGCGCCCGCGTGCAGCGCTCGGTGAACCTGCACGTCGAGGACGAGCTGAACCGCTCGGTGAACGACCTGATCGGCCTGCGGAACTTCGAGAACCCGGTGTTCCACGACCGGCTGCGCCTCGCCGCTCAGGGCGCTCAGGGCGCGCCGTCCGTGCTCACGGAGTTCGGCATCGAACTGGTGCGCAAGGTCGTGACGGTCGCGGGTTTCGTCGGCGCGATGATGGCCGTCTGGCCGTTCATGGGTGTCCTGCTCGTGGTCGCCGCGGTTCCCGCGTTCTTCGCACAACTGGCGATCTCGAAACGGCACGCTGCGACGGTCGAGACGATGATGAACACCGTCCGCAGGCAGTCCTACTACCGGTCGCTCATCACCGAGAGCCAGGCGGCCAAGGAGATCCGGCTGTTCGGGCTGGGCGACCTCTTCCGCGCACGGTCCCGCGAGGCGCTCGCCACCTCGTCCGGCGCCGAGCTCGCGGTGCGGCGCAAGAACCTGTTCGTGGAGTCGGGTTTCAGCCTCCTGAACGCGGTGATCGCGGCGGTCGGCACCGCCGTTGTCGTCGCGAGTGCGGTGCGCGGCACGGTGTCCATCGGTGACGTGTCGCTGTTCATCGCGGCGGTCGCGTCCCTGCAGGGCGCCTTCACGATGCTGATCATCCAGTTCGGTCAGGTCGTCGAGTCGCTGAAGCTGTTCCGGCACTTCGTCGACCTGAGCCAGGACGGACAGGACATAGTGGACGGCACGGCCGAGACTCCCGCGCTGCAGCGGGGTATCGAGCTGCGCGACGTGTGGTTCCGCTACGACGAGAACTCGCCGTGGGTGTTGCAAGGCGTCACCTGCACGATTCCCGCGGGCGCGGCGGTCGGGCTGGTCGGCGCGAACGGCGCGGGCAAGAGCACGCTCGTGAAGCTGTTGTGCCGCATGTACGACCCGGTGCGCGGCTCGATCCACTGGGACGGCACGGACATCCGCGAGCTGAGCGCCGCGACGTTGCGCCGGCGCACCGCCGCGGTCTTCCAGGACTTCATGAACTACGACCTCACCGCCGCCGAGAACATCGGCGTCGGCGACCTGCGCGGTCTGACCGACCAGCCCAGGATCGAACAGGTCGCCCAGATCTCGGAGATCGACGAGAAGATCCGCTCGCTGCCCCAGGGTTACCAGACCCTGCTCAGCCAATCCTTTGTGGACTTCGAGGCGTTCGCGGCCGGCGGAGGCTTCTCCAGCGGCGTGAACTTCTCCGGCGGGCAATGGCAACGGCTCGCGATCGCCCGGTCGCTGATGCGCGGCGACGCGGACTTCATGATCTTGGACGAACCCAGCTCCGGCCTGGACGCCGACGCCGAGCACCAGCTCAGCACGACGTTGCGGACGTTGCGCGGCGGCCGGACGAGCCTGCTGATCTCGCACCGCCTCAACGCGTTGCGCGACGCGGACCGGATCATCCTGCTGAACGGCGGCGTGATCACGGAGCAGGGCACGCACGACGAGCTGATGACCTCGGACGGCGAGTACGCGCGGCTGTTCAGCCTGCAGGCGAGCAGCTACCAGGACGAACGGGTGGCTCTGCCGTGAAGTGGATGTTGTTGCTGCTGCCGATCGTGGCCGTCGCGGCCGTGTGGTGGTTGCGCAGCCACTATCTGCTGGTGACCGTGCGCGGCGACAGCATGATGCCGGCGTTGCGGCCGGACACGCGGGTGCTCGCCCGGCTGGGCGGCCGGTACCGCACGGGGTCGGTCGTCGTGTTCCGGTTCCAGGCGGAGTTCGTCGATCTGATGATCAAACGGGTGGCCGCTCGCGCCGGCGAGCCGGTGCCCGAGGACTTCCGCGCCGCCGTGGCCGATGGCGTGGTTCCCCCTGGTCACCTGCTCGTGCGCGGCGACAACCCCTCGAGCAACGACTCCCGCACGTTCGGCTACGTGCGGGAGTCGGCGGTGCTCGGTTCGATCAGCCTGTGATCAGGAAGCGGACGTCACGCGGTAGACGTCGTAGACGCCCTCCACGCTGCGGACCGCCTTCAGCACGTGCCCGAGGTGCTTCGGGTCGCCCATCTCGAACGAGAAGCGCGACACCGCCACCCGGTCCCGCGACGTCGTGACCGACGCGGACAGGATGTTCACGCGCTCGTCGGCCAGCACCTTCGTGACGTCCGAGAGCAGCCGGTGCCGATCGAGCGCCTCCACCTGGATGGCGACCAGGAAGACACTCGACGCGGACGGTGCCCACTCGACGTCGAGCAGGCGTTCCGGCGACTTCAGCAGCTCGTCCGCGTTCGTGCAGTCGGTGCGGTGCACGGACACGCCGCCGCCCCGCGTCACGAACCCGAGGATGTCGTCGCCTGGCACCGGAGTGCAGCAACGGGCGAGCTTCACCCAGACGTCGCCCGCGTCCTTGACGATCACGCCCGCGTCGCCGGTGGGGCGGCGCCGGGTGACCGTGGACGGGGTGGCGCGGTCGGCCAGCTCCTCCTCGGCGTGGTCCACCCCGCCGAGCTGGGCCACGAGGCGTTGCACGACGTGCCGGGCCGAGGTGTGCCCCTCGCCGACGGCCGCGTACAGCGCGCTCATGTCCGGGTAGTGCAGTTCCTTGGCGAGAGCCTGCATCGAGTCGACCGAGACGAGGCGCTGGATCGGAAGTCCGACGCGGCGGACCTCCTTGGTGATCGCGTCCTTGCCCTGCTCGATCGCCTCTTCCTTGCGCTCCTTGGCGAACCACTGCTTGATCTTCGCCTTGGCACGCGGTGACGCGACGAAGCTCAGCCAGTCGCGGGACGGGCCCGCACCCTCCGCCTTGGAGGTGAAGATCTCGACGACCTCGCCGTTCTCGAGCTTGCGCTCCAGTGCGACGAGCCGGCCGTTCACGCGGGCACCGATGCAGCGGTGACCGACCTCGGTGTGCACGGAGTAGGCGAAGTCGACCGGCGTGGAGCCCGTCGGCAACGTCTCCACGTCACCCTTCGGCGTGAACACGAAGATCTCGCGCGCGGCGAGGTCCCAGCGCAGGCCTTCGAGGAACTCGCCGGGGTCCGCGGCTTCCCGCTGCCAGTCGAGGAGCTGGCGCATCCACGCCATCTCGTCGATCTCGACGGACTTGCCGTTGTGCGTGCCCTTGGTCTCCTTGTAGCGCCAGTGCGCCGCGATGCCGTACTCGGCCCGCTGGTGCATCTCCTGCGTGCGGATCTGCACCTCGAGAGGCTTGCCGTCCGGGCCGATCACGGTCGTGTGCAGCGACTGGTACACGCCGAACCGCGGCTGGGCGATGTAGTCCTTGAACCGGCCCGGCATGGGCTGCCAGGCCGCGTGCACGACGCCCATGGCCGCGTAGCAGTCACGAACCTCGTCCACGAGGATCCGCACGCCCACCAGGTCGTGGATGTCGTCGAAGTCGCGACCGCGGACGATCATCTTCTGGTTGATCGAGTAGTAGTGCTTCGGCCGGCCCTCGACCTTCGCGACGATGCGCGCGCCCTCGAGCTGGGAGTTCAGCTCGTCGACCACGGACCGCAGGTACGTGTCGCGACTCGGGGCCCGCTTCGCGACCAGCCGCACGATCTCGTCGTACTTCTTCGGCTGCAGGATCGCGAACGCGAGATCCTCCAGCTCCCACTTCACGGTCGCCATGCCCAGCCGGTGGGCCAGCGGCGCGAGCACTTCGAGCGTTTCCCTGGCCTTGCGAGCCTGCTTCTCCGGCGGCAGGAACCGCATGGTGCGCATGTTGTGCAGCCGGTCGGCGAGCTTGATGACCAGGACCCGCGGGTCCTTCGCCATCGCGATGACCATCTTGCGGATGGTCTCAGCCTCGGCCGCTGCCCCCAGCTTGACCTTGTCCAGCTTCGTGACGCCGTCGACGAGGCGGGCTACTTCCTCGCCGAAGTCGTCCTTGAGCTGGCCCAGCGAGTAGTCGGTGTCTTCCACGGTGTCGTGCAGCAGCGCGGCCACCAGCGTCGTGGTGTCCATGCCCAGCTCGGCGAGGATCGTCGCCACGGCGAGCGGGTGGGTGATGTAGGGATCGCCGGACTTGCGGCGCTGCGGGCGGTGCTTCTCCTCGGCGACGTCGTATGCGTGCTGCAGAAGCGCCAGATCGGCCTTGGGATGGAGGTCACGGTGCACGGCGGCGAGAGGTTCGAGGACCTGCTTCACCGGGGCCGCACGTTGGGCGGTGATGCGCCGCGCAAGGCGGGCGCGCACACGCCGGGTCGCCGACGGTTGAACAACCGTCGCAGCGGGTTCGGTGTCTTGACTCAACCCCACGCTCCTCGGGTCTCGCGAGTACCGAGGATAACGCGTTTACCCTGACGAAACTTCCGATGGCGCGACGAGCGGTGCAGCTCACACGGTGAACGCGAGGCGAACTTCCGCTGAGCCGATCAGGCTACGCGTGCCACGAACGCCTGCCAGGCGGAGATCGAGAACGCCAGGACGTCACCGTCGGTGGCCTTCGAATCACGCACGAGAGCGTCTTGGGCAAGCGACACCTCAACGCACGCGCTCTCGATCGTGTCGTTGCTGTAGGTGCTCTTACGCCAACTCCGCTCGCGGAACATGAAGGCCCCTTCGCAGTCCGCTGGCGTAGTTCGCCAGCAAGCTCCGCGATTGTCCCTCATCCAAGGCAACGGCATCCAACCACTTGAAGAACTCCCTGCTCTGCGCAATTGCGGCGCCATTGTGCGAGAACACCTGCGCCAAGTCGGTCTCGCTGTACGCCACCGGCACCATCTTCTCGAAGCTGAAGAGCATCCGAGCCGAGTGCCTGATCGGGGCACTTCCTGCCGACATCGGCACGATCCGCAGGACGTGCGTCTTGAAGAGCATGCGCAGGTACTGCTCTTCCATGAGCCGATCGTCACCGACTCGCAACTGCAGTGCGAGCTCGTGCACGTAGAAGTGACACTCAGGACGGTTGTGCCGCTTCATGACCGCCTGTCGTTCCATCCGCAGCCGAACACCCTTTTCAATGTTCTCCGGCGCCACCTGGCCGCCTTCGACGAACAGCCCTCGCACGTACTCCGGCGTCTGGATGAGGCCCGGAATCGTGTGAACGTCGTAGGTCGTGATCTTGTTCGCCGTCGCCTCCGTCATCGCCAGCGTGCGCAGGTTGTCGGGCACCTGCACCACGTACGGGTCGAAGGCGTAGCGGTAGTGACTGCGGAACTCCTCGAAGAAGTTGGCGTCCCGGCCGCACGCCATCAGGTACTGCACGAGGTCGATCTCGCTCGCCCGCGCCCTCCCCCGCTCGATCGTCGACACCTTGCTCGGGTCCCAGCCGAGATGTTCGGCGAAAGAAGCACCGTTCATGCTGGTGAACTTCTCGCGCAGCCGGCGCAGCTGATCGCCGAGATCCCGGCTGTACGCGGTGGAGGTGATCGCAGTCATGCGCTGGACGCTAAGGATTGGCCACGGTCCAACCAAGGGCCTCATTCGGGTGAAAACGCTCTAGAACGGCGGTAGGTCGCCGAGGACTGGTTCGGGGTCGCGTCGGTAGGTCTTCCCCGCCGGGCTGCGGAAGCAGAACGTCCCGGGTGTCGGCTGGGTGACTTCCCAGGCGGTGCGGTGCTTGACCCGATGGTGTCTCTTGCAGAACGGGCCCATGTTGGCCTCTGACGTGTCGCCAAGCGGAAACGGTTCGGTGTGGTCCAGTTCGGACTTCTGGGCCGGGCACATGCACCCCGGACAACGACACGTCCGATCCCGCGCCCAGATGAACCTGCGCAGCGCAGCCGGCGGCCGATAGGTGCTGGTGCCGAACTCCAACGCCGCCCCGGTCACCGGCTCAGTCAACAGCCGCCGCCACGTCGAATCCCCAGCCAGCTCACGCGCCAGGTCGGCGGTGATCGGGCGCCGTACCCGGCGAGTTCACCGGGCTGTTCGGCCAGGCCCATCACCGTCGCCGCCGAGATAGCCACGTACAGCTCGACCTTGACCGCGCTGGCCCCGTCCGGCGTCGCCAGCAACAGATCCGCGAACACATCCGCACGGATCTGGTCCAGCGTCCGAGGATCAGACGGCGTCTTCACCTGACGAGCGATCGCATCAACACGGGCATAGCAGGCCGTGGCCAGGTGCGCGGGCAGGAACGCCCACACCCGCGCCACATCGTCCTCGAGCGCGTCGATTCCCATGCAGCGCTGGGCTTTGCGCTGCTCGGCACGCTCCCTCTGCCCCTCCGGATCGACCCGCATCACCACGCGGTTGGTGAGCTGACGCATCTGCGCACTGGTCAGATCCGGCGCCTTCGCCAGCACCCGCTCCTCGACCTGCGCCGCCAAATCAGCGGTCAGCGGCATCGTTTTGTCGTAGAGCACGCGGGCCTTGTAGAAGTCGATCTCACCCTTCTCCAAGGCATCCAACGTGGCAGTCAACTTCGAAGCCAGGTCCGGGGCCATCGCCACCTGATCCGCGGTCCAGCGTGAGGTCCACCGCATCGCAGCGGCGATCTCCGCATCAATGAATTCTTCACCCTCACACGCGATGGCGTAATCGGCGAGGGCACGCATGAGCTGCGCTTGGTGATAGGTGATCTGTTTATCGTGATACGAGAGTGCGTCCAGAAACTCGATGACTTCCACATCACGAGCCTATTACGGTCGCGAAGATCGAATTACCAAACAGCACCACACGATCAGGTGAACCCGCAGGTCAAGCCCGCCATGTCATATGGCTCGTGCGTGTTCTTCTCTCTAGATACGCAACCACCTACGCGACGCAATCACAGAAATTCGTTCCGGCACACGCCATGTGCCGGCCCGGCGAAGCCGTAAGGCCACTAGAATCGGCGCAGTGAGAACCCTCGTGCAATGCGCAGCCCTGAGCCTCGTCTGGCTGGGCACGATGGCCTACCTCGCCCTGGACGACCCAAGCCACTTCGACCCACGAGCCCTGACCGGCTCAGCAGTGGCGTGGGCAATGGCGACGACCCTGTCCTGGCTCCTGCTACGCCGCGCCACCAGACCAAAACTGTGGGAGATAGCCGTCGTGACGGCCCCCGCCTCGCTGGTGACGTTGGTGCTGGTCACAATCGGTGCCGCATTCGTAGCGCCACCGCTGCCCGCCTGACATGCTTGGTCACTCGTTGTGAGTGATCGACAGGTCTGGGGGGACCACATGCAACCGAGCCCGTTCGCGCCACCGCCCATGCAGCAGGTCAGGAAAGGCACGCCGTTCCTGCACTGCGCGGCAGGCGCATCGATCTGGTACGCCGCACTCATCGCGGCGTTCGTCGCCATCACGCTGAAAACCCAGTCCGGCTGGGGAAACCTGGTGCCCGCGCTGCTGATCGGCGGGGTGTTCTGGGTGATCACCACGACCGTCACCTGGCTGGTCCTGATGAAGGTCCGCGTTCAGCAGTGGGTGCTGATCCCGCTCACACTGCCGATCTACCTGGCGGTGTGGTTCGTGCTCTACGTGATCGTGGGCGGGCTCTCGAACCTGTACATGATGTTGCTGTCGCGCTACTGACAAGGCGCGAGCTCCCGAGCGTTGCGCAGCCAGTCGACCTACGTAGTTCTCACCGACGCGGCCACGGCCGCGGCGGTGGAACTCTCGCTGCGTCGACCACAGGCGAGCAGCGCAAGGAGATCAGCCATGTCACTTGTAAGGAAAGGCATCGCGGTAGGACTGGCCGTCGTGGCGGTGCTGTCCTCCACCTCGGCAGGCCAAGCCGACCAGCAGGGCTCGGCGAACCGGATCACCTGGAAGAACTGCACCGACGCCGAGTTCCAGAGAATGCAGTGCGGCACGATGCAGGTACCGATCGACTGGGCCAATCCGCGCGCCGGACAGCTCAGTCTGGCGATGGTGAAACGGCCGGCCGATGAACGGCGTCAGGGCACGTTCATGCTCAACGTCGGGCCGGGTGCGTCGACGATCGAGCAGCTGCGGCTGGCGATGAGCATCGACTTTCCCAGCTTCGCAGGCGATCTGACCAAGAAGTTCGACATCGTCGCGCTCGATCCGCGCGGCATCGGGCACAGCACCCCCATCCGCTGCACGCAACCGGTCAAACCCGCCGGGATCAGCTACTTCCCCCGCGACCGTGCGGCGTTCGACGCGCTCGTCGCGCACAACCGCTCGCTCGGTCAGGATTGCTTGCGCCGCAACGGTTCCCTTGTCACCAAGGTCGACATGACCAGCACCGCGCGGGACTTCGAAGCAGCTCGTATCGGGCTGGGTGCGAAGCAGCTCGACTGGTACGGAACCCGCTACAGCGCCTTGCTCGGACGCACTTACGCCGCACTGTTCCCCAACCGATTGCGCACCATGGTCGTCGACACGGCGGTGGACGACACCGGCTCACAGATCTCGCGAATCGTGCAGGAGATGGACGCTGCCGAGGAGTCGTTCAACCGCTTCGCCGCGTGGTGCGCCAGCTCGGCGGACTGCGCGTTGCGCGGCCGTGACGTCGCCGCCGAGTACGACGCCCTCATCGCTCGCGCCGACCGCACGCCCATCGCGGTCGGTGGAGACGGTGCACGCTCGCTCACCGGTGAAGACATCCGGCTGGCTACCCAGGACTACCTGAACCTCTCGTCCGTCACCTGGCCTGAGCTGGGTGAGGCGATCGTCAAGGCACAGGCCGGCGACGCCGCCTACTTCACCCGCACCCCCGACGGCACGCAGCTCGACCCGGTACAGGCTCTCGCGCCCGCCTGCCTGGACACTCCGCGTTCGACGACCACGTACGAGGAATTTGCTGGCCTGCAACGGCTCGTGGCCCAGAAGTCGCCGCATCTGGGCGGCGCGGTGCGGTCGTGGAAGGCGTTCGCCGGATGCCTTGGCTGGCCCGTCCCCGCCAATCCGGTCGACGCCGGCGGTCCGGTCGCGGGCGGCCCCAAGACGTTGGTGACCCAGTCGACCCACCAGGCGCTGGCCCCCTACGCCGCGGGCTTCGCGTTCGCCGCTCAACTGCCCGGCAGTGTGGTGCTCACCCGCGACGGCGACGACTACAGCATGTTCCTCGCCTCGCAGTGCGTCCGTGACGCCACCAACCGGTACCTGACCGAGCGCGTCCTGCCCGCACCGGGCACGGTCTGCACCGACTGAACTCAGCTCAGACGGCGAGAAGTGCGCTGACCTCGCGGCCCGCGAGCCGCGAGCGTCCGCCCAGCGCGGCGATCTCCAGCACCACGGACACACCGGTCACGATGCCGCCGGCCCGCTCCACGAGCGTGCAGGCGGCTTCGGCCGTGCCACCGGTGGCGAGCACGTCGTCCACCACCACGACCCGTTGGCCGGGCTGGATGGCGTCGGCAGGAAGCTCGAGAGAGGCCTCCCCGTACTCGAGCGAGTACGACACCGAGTCGGCGACCACGGGGAGCTTGCCGGGCTTGCGCAGCGGCACGACGCCGTAGCGCCAGCCGTAACCGAGAGCAGCACCCAGGAGAAAGCCGCGCGACTCGATGGCGGCGATCACCTGGGTGCTGTCGTCGATCTTGTCCTGCAAGGCGTCGACCACGGCGCGCAAGGCGTCCGGGTCGGCGAGGACGGGCGTGAGGTCCCGGAAGACGACCCCTGGCTGGGGGAAGTCGGGGACCTCACGCATCAGTCCCAGAGCACGATCCAACTTCAACGCTGACGCTTTCCGGTCGGGCGGCCACGGCGGGCGTCGGCGGCCTTGGCCGTGCGGGTCGGCACCGAGGCAGCCGCGGCGTACGCGGCCTCCTGGCGCAGGTCCGCGGACAGCTGGTCCTCGTCCACCGACTCGATGCCCTCGGCGACCTGAGCGGTCGGCGAGGCGGCCTTGCTGCGGCGGGTGGCCACGCGCTTGGCCTGTGCCTTGTACTTCGGGTCGCGCATCTTCAGGTCCACCAGCACCGGGGTGGCGATGAAGATCGAGGACAGCGCGCCGATGAACATACCGACGAGCTGCACCAGCGCCAGGTCCTGCAGCGTGCCGACGCCCAGGATGCCGACGCCGACGACCAGCAGGCCGATGACCGGCAGCAGCGCGATCAGCGACGTGTTGATCGAGCGCATCAGGGTCTGGTTCAGCGCCAGGTTCGCGGCCTCGCCGTAGGTGCGGCGGGTCAGGCCCAGCAGGCCTCGGGTGTTCTCCTTGACCTTGTCGAACACGACGACCGTGTCGTACAGGGAGAAGCCGAGGATGGTGAGCAGACCGATGACCGTCGCGGGCGTCACCTCGAACCCGATGAGCGAGTACACGCCCGCGGTGATGATGACGTCGTGGAACACGGCGACGAGCGCGCCGACGGCCATGTGCCACTCGAAGTAGAACACCAGGAACAGCGTCACCACGACGAAGAACCAGAACAGGGCCCACAGCGCCTTGAGGCTGATCTCACCGCCCCAGGACGCCGAGACCGCGGAGTCGGAGATCGCTCCCTGACCGCCGTTCGGGTTGGTGCCCTGCGCGAGCGCGGTCTTGAGGGTCGCGACCTCGGCGATGGTCAGCGCGGGCGACTTGATCTGGATGCTCGCGCTGGCACCGGAACCGACGGCCTGCACGGCGTTCGGCTTCTTGCCGGGCAGGGCCTTCGAGAACACGTCCTCGACGGTGCCCGTCGTGATGGTCTGGCCGCTGACCGACACCGACGGCATCGAGATCTTGGTGCCGCCCTTGAAGTCGATGCCAAGGTTGAAGCCGTTGAAGACCATCGAGCCGATGCAGACCAGCAGGATGATGCCGGACGTGATGTACCAGCGGGTGCGCTTGCCGACGATGTCGAAAGCGCCGTTGCCGACGTAGAGGCGCGTGAACACGTTGCTCATGTCAGGCCTCCTTCACGGCGGTGGTCTTGCCCGGCGTGCCCGCGCGGTGCGTGGCGCCTTCGCGCGCGGCACCACCCAGGCCGGACAGGTTCGGGTTGGACAGGAACTTGGACTTCGACGCCATCGCGACCAGCGGGTGCGTCACGAGGAACACGACCACGAGGTCGAGGACGGTCGACATGCCCAGGGTGAACGCGAAGCCCTTCACCTGGCCGACCGCGATCACGTACAGCACGGCGGCGGCGATGAACGAGACCGCGTCGGCAGAGAGGATCGTGCGGCGGGAACGGACCCACGCGCGCGGCACGGCCGAGCGGAACGAGCGGCCTTCACGCACTTCGTCTTTCAGACGTTCGAAGAAGACGATGAACGAGTCCGCCGTGATACCGATGGCGACGATGAAACCGGCGATACCCGCGAGGTCGAGGGTGAAGCCGATCCAGCGGCCGAGCAGCACCAGCACGCCGTAGACGATCACGCCGGACAGACCCAGCGACAGGATCGTCATGATGCCGAGCAGGCGGTAGTAGAACATGCAGTAGACGAACACCAGCGCGAGGCCGATGCCACCGGCGATCAGACCGGCCTTGAGCGACTGCAGGCCGAGCGTCGGGGAGATCGTCTGCGCCTCGGAGGCGTCGAAGGACAGCGGCAGCGCGCCGTACTTCAGGGTGTTCGCGAGGGCCTGCGCCTCCTTCAGCGTGAACTTGCCGCTGATCTCGGTCGAGCCGCCCGCGATGGCCGACTGGATGGTCGGCGCGGACATGACCTCACCGTCGAGCACGACCGCGACGGCCTGCTGGACGTTGGCCGCGGTGAACTTCGACCACTTCGTGCCACCCTCGGACTTGAAGTCGAGGTTGACGACGTAGCCGGTGCCGTTCGGGTTCGCGTTCGCGGCGGCGTTGCTGATGTCCTCACCGGTCAGGCGTGAGTACATGCTGTAGTCGTCCGGCTTGGTCGTCGTGTCCGCAGGGGACGGGTTCACCGGGCCGAGGATGTACTTGAACTCGCCCTTCTCGTCACAGGTGACGAGCGGCTTGTCCAGGTCGTCGTTGCCACGCAGCGGGTCCGGCTGCGAGCAGTCGAGCATGATCGCCGCCTGCTGCAGGATCTGCTGCTCCGAGGCCTGGCGCAGCGCCTTCGCCTCCTGGATCTCCTTCGCGACCTTGGGGTCGACGTTGGAGGGAGCGGACGGCGTGCTCGGCGCGGTGCTGGACGGCGCGGTGCTCGACGGCGGCGGAGCGCTCGACGGCTGCGCCTGCAGGTTCGGCGCGGGGCGGCCGTTCGGGGCGTTGCTCGACGACGGGGCGCCCGCGGTCTGGCTCGGCGTCGACGGAGCGGTGCTGCCCGAGGGCGGCGTGCTCGACGACGGCGCCGGAGCGGTCGGCGGGGCGGCGGCGGGGACCGGGTTGCCGAGCACCTTGCGGAACGCGAGGCGTGCGGTCTGGCCGAGGCCCTTCGCACCTTCGCTGTCCGCGCCGGGCACGGTGATCGTCAGGTTGTTGCCGTCTCGCACGACCTCGGCACCGGACACACCGAGACCGTTGACGCGGACCTCGATGAGGTCACGTGCGCGGTTCAGCGCGTCCTCGCTCGGCTGGGCACCGTCTTCCTGACGCGCGGTCAGCGTGACGATGGTGCCGCCCTGGAGGTCGATACCGAGCTTGGGTTTGGCCGAACCGTTCCCGGTCAAGAACACCAGGGCGTAAAGAGCGACCACGATGAGGACAAAACTCGCCAGATACTTCGCAGGGCGAATTTGCCCGGCCGGAGGTGCCACGATCCGTCCGTCTCCTAGTAGCGATGGTTTCCGAGCGCGCAGCGTAACGCGCGCCGCGTGAGCTGCGCGTCACTACCTGGAGTCGGCGGTGTTCACAGTTGCCAACTCCAGGAGTGCGAGCTTATGTCGTTACTTCTTGGCGCTGTGGTCCAGGGGCTCGGCGACCTGTGCGGTGGTGGCCGGCGCCTCGTCCTCGGCGTCGTCGTCGGTCTTCTCGACAACGGCTTCGTCCGTGTCGGCGACCTTCTCGCGAATGGCCGCCCGCAGCCAGCGCGTCACGACACCCTCGGAGATCTCGATGTCGATGGTGGTGTCGTGGCTCGCGTCGGCGACGGTGCCGTACAGGCCCGACGTCGTCATCACCTTGTCGCCGGGGGCGAGCGAGTCCTGCAGGTTCTTCTGCTCGGCCATTGCTCGCTTCTGCTTGCGCGCGCTGAGGAACAGCGGCACCGCCAGCAGAACCAGAAGCAACGGGAACATCAAATTGCCAAGGCTGCCCATCATTCTCCGATCAAGTGGACATGCATCGAGGCACGTCCGATATGTCCAGGTGCTTTCACCGATTGTGCCAGGTCACCACAGTTGATCACCGGCGGGCGGTTCCAGCCCCAGGTGGTACCACGCGGCCGGCGTCGCCACTCGGCCCCGCGGTGTCCTGGCCAGCATGCCAGCCCGCACCAAATACGGTTCGCACACCTCTTCCACGGTGGTCGGTTCCTCACCGACAGCGACCGCGAGCGTGGACACCCCGACCGGACCCCCGTTGAAGCTCTTGACCAGCGCGGTCAGCACCGCCCGGTCGAGCCGGTCCAGGCCCAGCTGGTCGACGTCGTAGACCTCCAGCGCCTGCTTGGCGATCTCTTCCGTGACCCTGCCGTCGGCCCTGACCTCGGCGAAGTCGCGGACCCTGCGCAGCAGCCGGTTCGCGATGCGAGGCGTCCCCCGTGAGCGACCGGCGATCTCGATGGCGCCGTCGTCGTGCAGGTCGACGCCGAGGATCTTGGCGCTGCGCCGCACGATCAGGTCGAGCTCTTCGGCGCTGTAGAACTCCATGTGGCCGGTGAAGCCGAAGCGGTCGCGCAGCGGCCCGGTGAGCGAGCCGGACCTGGTCGTGGCGCCCACCAGCGTGAACGGCGCGATGTCGAGCGGGATGCTGGTCGCGCCGGGCCCCTTGCCGACGACCACGTCGACGCGGAAGTCCTCCATCGCGAGGTACAGCATCTCCTCCGCAGGCCGGGCCATGCGGTGGATCTCGTCGATGAACAGCACGTCGCCCTCGACCAGGTTCGACAGCATCGCCGCGAGGTCGCCCGCCCGCTCCAGGGCGGGGCCGCTGGTGATGCGGATGGCCGCGTTGAGCTCCTTGGCGATGATCATGGCGAGGCTCGTCTTGCCCAGGCCGGGAGGGCCGCTGAGCAGGACGTGATCCGGGGCCGTGCCACGACGCATGGCGCCTTGCAGGACGAGTTCGAGCTGCTCCCGCACCCGCTGCTGACCCACGAACTCGTGCAGGTCACGCGGCCGCAGCGTGGTCTCGACGTCGCGCTCGGCCGGCACGGCGAAGGGGCTGAGCTCGTCCTCGTTCACTTGCGCCCCAGGGTCGCGAGCGCACGGCGCAGAACGGCGCTGGTGGACTGGTCCGGGTTGGCGGCGAGCACACCGTCGACCGTCGCTTCCGCCGACTTCGCCGGGAAGCCGAGCCCGAGCAGCGCTTCGACGACGTGGTCACGCGTCTGGCTGTGCGCCGGCGTCGTGGGCGCGGGCAGGGCGCCGACCTTGTCGCGCAGCTCGATGATGAGGCGCTCCGCGCCCTTCTTGCCGATGCCGGGGACCTGGGTCAGCACCGTGATGTTGCCTTCGGCGAGGGCGTGGCGGAGCTTGTCCGGTTCCAGCACCGCGAGGGTGGCGAGGGCGAGCCTCGGCCCGATGCCGCTGACCGTCTGCAAAAGGCTGAAGAGCTCGCGGGCGTCGGCGTCGGCGAACCCGAAGAGGGTCAGCGAGTCCTCGCGGACGACGAGGGTGGTGGCGAGCTGGGTCTCCTCGCCGCGGCGCAGGCTCGCGAGCGTGGTGGGCGTGGCCTGGACGGCGAAGCCGACGCCGCCCACCTCGACTACGGCGTGGTCGAGGCCGACGTGCTGCACCTGGCCGCGCAGTGACGAGATCACCTGGTTCCTCCGGGGTTCACGCTCGCGCAGGCGTCCCCTCGCGAAGGGGACCCCTTGTTTTCATTCTCCCAGCCGACACCGACAGTTTCGGCACGCGCTGAAGCCATCATGATCCGCTCCGCCGCGAAGCCCTGGGCAGCGGGGCCGTGCAGCCCACCAGCCGACCTGCGCGGTATCGCTTCCCCTACGGCGCGAAACGAGGCCATCACGACCCGCCCCACCCGTGCAGCCCGGGCAGCCGGGCCACCAGCCGACCTCGCGGCATCGCATCCCCCACGACGCGAGACGTGGCCATCACGGCCCGCCCCACCGTGCAGCCCCAGGCAGCCGGGCCACCAGCCGACCTTCGCGGCATCGCATCCCCCACGACGCGAAACGTAGCCATCACGACCCGCTCCGCCGCGCCGCCTCGGCCAACCGGGCCTTGTGGACGCGAGCGAGCTCAGCAGCCCGCGCCTGCGCCTCCTGCATCCGGTCGCGCATCGGCGCGCGCCAGTGGTGGCAGATCGCCAGTGCCAGCGCGTCCGCCGCGTCCGCCGGCTTCGGCGCGACCTTCAGCCCGAGCAGCTTGGTCACCATCGCGGTCACCTGCGCCTTGTCCGCGCGGCCCGACCCGGTGACCGCCGCCTTCACCTCGGACGGTGTGTGGAACTCGACCGGCAGATTCCGTTGCGCCGCAGCCAAAGCCACCACACCCGACGCCTGTGCGACCCCCATCGCGGTGCTGACGTTGTGCTGCGCGAAGACCCGTTCGATCGCGACGACGTTCGGCTCGTAGCGGTCCAGCCACTCGCAGACGCCCTGGTACAGCTGGTGGAGCCGCACGGCCAGATCGGCCTCGACGGGCGTGCGCAGGACGTCGACGGCGACGATGCGCACGGTCCTGCCAGGCCCGCCGTCCACGACGCCGAAGCCGCACCTGGTCAGACCGGGGTCGACCCCGAACACCCGCACAACAGCTCCCCGGATCCAGAAGAACGAACACTCGTTCGAACCATATCCGCAACCCCGAAGCGGTACTTGCACCGACACGGTTCGACAAGTCGAGGTCGCCGTTACTACGGTGGTCGGGTTTCGATCACGGGAGATGCGGTGAAGCGGTTCTGGCTCGTGGCTGGGTGCGTCGGCGTCTTCATGACCGTCACCATCCTCACCGCCCTCGCCGCACCCCGCGATATCGGCGTGGCAATCGACAAGATCGTGCAGCTCGTGTTCGCCATCGCGGCGTTGATCGCGTACGCACGTCAGCGAAACCGCTGGATGACGGCGGCCATGACGAGCCTGACCATCGGGTTGTCGGCGTGGATCTGGGGTCAGCAGATCCTGGGCGTGCAGCTGCCGACGAGCACGATCGCGCCGCTCGGGTTCACGCTCGTGCCCGTCCTCTGCCTGGCCGCGCTCATCGCGAAGGCGCAGTCGGCGCGCCGTGCCGACGACCTGCTGCCGAACTACCGCAGCCGTACGGTCGTCGTGCTCGACGGACTGATCGTGATCGGCTCGCTGTTCGTGCTGACGTGGGTGTCCGCGCTGGAGTCACTGACCCGCGCGTGGGCGACCGAAGGTCCCGGTTTCGCCACCGTCGTCGCACATCCCGCCACGTACCTCGTGCTGCTCGTGGCGATCGTGGTGATGTCGTGGACGCATCAGTCCGTGCGTCAGTGGCCGATGCTGTTCGTGGCACTGGCCGGTATCGCGCAGTCGTCGTCGGGCTGGGTGTTCGCGTACTACATCTCGACGGGCGTCACGGCGATCCCGGCGACCGCGGACATCGGGTTCATGCTGTGCCCGGCGTTCTTCCTCCTCAGCGCGCTGGCGCCGACCCGCAACCTCGAACCGTCGTCCGGCCGCATGCGCATGGCCGACCTGCTGCACCTGCTGGTGCCGTACCTGCCGCTCGCGATCACCGGCCTCTTCATCATGTGGAACACCGCGACCGGCGGACGCCTCAACCCGGTGGAGATCTACGTCGGGCTTCTGGTCGTGTGTCTCGTGATCGTGCGGCAGCTGCTGACGATGATGGACAACGTCCGGCTGATGGACCAGCTCCGCGTCTCTCGCGAGCAGCTACGGCACGAGGCGACGCACGACCCGTTGACCGGGGTGGCGAACCGTTCGTTGTTCCGCGATCGGCTAGATCGAGCACTGGCGGTGCAGGATCGCGCACGGCCGTTGGTCCTGCTGTTCATCGACGTGGACGGGTTCAAGGCCGTCAACGACAACCACGGCCACGCCGAGGGCGACATCGTCCTGCGCAACGTCGCCGCACGGCTGGTGGGTTGCGTGCGCGCGGAGGACACCGTGGCGCGGTTGGGCGGCGACGAGTTCGGCGTGCTGGTGGACGGCGGCGAGGCCGACGAGATCGGTTCGCGGCTGCTGCTGGCGTTGTCGCACCCGCACGAGGTGCACGGCCGCGTGCATCGCGTGCACGCCAGCATCGGCGTGGCGCAACGGCTTTCGTACGATCCGTCCGTCACCGCGGACGACGTGCTGGGTGCCGCGGACGCCGCGATGTACACGGCGAAGCGGCTCGGCAAGGGCATGGTCGTCGTGCATGGTTCACCGCTTCCGGAGATGACGTGACCCCTGAGAAGTTGAACGCTGAGCAGCTGATTTCCTCGCTGGGCATGCAGGAACTCCCCGTCGAGGGCGGGTACTTCGCGCAGACCCACCGTTCCGCCGAGGTGTCCGCGATCGCGTACCTGCTGCGCAAGCCCGACTTCTCGGGCATGCACGTGCTGACGCACCTCGAGATCTACAACTTCCACGCCGGTTCGCCGTTGCAGATGCTGCTGCTGCACCCGGACGGTTCCGTGACCACACCCCTGTTGTCTGGTTTGAATCCGCAGGTCGTCGTGCCCGCGGGCGTGTGGCAGGGCAGCGCGCCCGCCGGCGAGTGGTCGTTGGTCGGCACGGTGGTGGTGCCGCCCTACACCGACGAGATCGTCTCGTTCGGGCACGCGGACGACCTGTGCGCGCGTTATCCCTCTCACGCCGAGGAGATCCGCGGGTTGTGCCGCTTCTAGGATCTTCGGAATGGCCCTCGTCCCGCTCAACGGCATCTCGCTGAACGTCCAGACCGAGGGCTCCGGCCCGCTGGTCGTGCTCGTGATGGGCACCGGCAGCCCCGGCCGCGTCTGGCGCACCTACCAGGTGCCCGCGCTGGTCAAGGCCGGCTACCGGGTGGCGTTCTTCGACAACCGGGGCATCAAACCGTCGTCCGAGTGCGCCTCCGGCTTCACCATGGACGACATGGTGGCCGACACGGCGGCGCTGATCTCCCACCTGGGCGGCCCCGCACACGTCATCGGCACGTCCCTGGGCGCCCGGATCACCCAGGAACTAGCGCTGGCGCACCCTTCGCTGGTGCGCAGCACCGTGCTGATGGCAACCGCCGGACGCCCCGAACCCGTGCAGCAAGCGTGGACGCGCGGCATGAAGGAGCTGCACGACAAGGGCGTCGAGGTGCCCCCGTCGTTCTACGCGGCGGCCTCGCTGATCAGGAACGTGTCGGCGGCGACCCTGGCGGACCCGATCGTGGCCCAGGACTGGCTGCAGATGTACGAGTTCGCGGGCTCGTCGATCGGCCCCGGCGAACGAGCCCAGCTGAACCTCAGCGACTTCACCCCGCGCATCGAGGCCTACCGCGCGATCACCGTGCCTACTTTGGTGATCGGGTTCGCCGACGACCGCGTCCTGCCACCCCACCTGTCGCGCGAGGTGGCGGACGCGATCCCCGGGGCCCGGTACGCGGAGGTCGACCGGTGCGGGCACATCGGTTATCTGGAGCGGCCGGACGAGGTGAACCGGCTGCTGGTCGAGTTCGTCGGTGGCGCGTGAACCCGCACGAGCACCCGGAACTCGACGCGTTCCTGGCTTCGCTGGAGCGGGGGCGGCTGTTGTCCGGCACGGTCGCGGCGATCGAGCAGTTCGGCGTGTTCGTGAAGCTCGACGACGGTCCTGACCACCCGTCCTTTCCCGGTGTCGGGTTCATCTCGCCTCCTGAACTGTCCTGGCGCTGGATCTCGAGCACGTCCGAGGCAGTGGAGATCGGGCAACGCGTGACCGCCGAGTTCCTTCAATACGACACGTGGAACATGGAGGCCCGGCTGCCGTTGCGGGCAACGCAGCCGGACCCCTTCCAGGCGTTCGCCGATGACGTCACCGTCGGGCAGGAACTTCGCGGCCGCGTGACGAAGCTCGTCCCGTTCGGCGTCTTCGTCGAGGTCGCGGACGGCATCAACGGATTCGTCCACAAGGACGACTTCACCGCAGAACCCACGCAAGTCGGCGAGGAGCTCGCGGTCGTCGTCATCGAGATCGACCGCGAGCAACACCGGCTGCGCCTGTCCGCGCGCTAGCGGTCGAGCCTGAACTCGTCCGAAGTCCCACCCCCAGCCAGCACATCGATGTACCCGCTCAACACATACGTGCCATAGGGCGTACGCGCAGCCGTAGTAGGAGTGGTCCCCCAATCACGCTGCCCCGTAACCCGCCAAGTCCGAGTGTCCACAGTGGTCACCGCATTCTTCCCAGGCGCAGCAAGGTTGTTCGTGACGACCACCAGCCCCCGAGGCGTCAACACAAGCCCATCCGCCCCAGGCAACTTGGGCACGGGCAACTCCTCCACGCGATCACGCGTGACCTTGAACAACGTGCCGTTCGTGTAGTGCCCGGTAACGAGGAATCCCCTTGGATCCCAGACGATTCCGTTGTTCCCGAACGCCGCCCCACCCAGCCGCGGGTCGCGTGCGAACGGCGTCACGACCCCCGCCCGGTCGACCTTCCAGATGGTGTCGCCCATAGTGCCGGTGACGTAGGCGTTGCCCTGCGGGTCGACCGCGATGTCGTTGGCACCGTTGGGAATGTCGACCAACTGCAGCGTCCGGCCGGTGCGCAGGTCGAAGATCCCCAGCCCGGACTGGCCGGGATCCTTCTTCTCGCCGAACCCGATGTCCGCGTAGGCGACGAGCAGCCGGCCGCGGTCGACCTGGATGCCCAGCGTGGACACCATCTTCGTGCCGGTGACCAGCGGCCGGACCTTGCCGTCGCGGCTGACCAGCGACACCGTGCCGTGCCGCAGTGACCCGACCAGGAACTGGCCGCGGGTCGGATCCCACTGCACGCCCTCGGGGTGCAGGGACGGCGCGCTCGCCGAGATGTGCTTCGGCGCGGCTTGCGCCGTGCCCGTGACCAGCAACAACGCGGCCATGATGGCCAACGCGATGCGCATGGCTTCCCTCCAGTTAGAGCCCTGATAGTTATCAGAGTCCTGATAACTATCAATAGTCTTACCACACTCCTACGATGGGCGGATGCGCAGCGGCGATCGGATCGGTGGCGACATCAAGCGCGCCGAGCAGGACCTGATGGCCGCCAAGTCGGCGGCGGTGAAGCCGGCGGGCCTGACCGTGCCGCAGTACGCGGCGCTGCTGGCGCTGAGCGACCACCCCGGCGCGCCCGCTGCGGAGCTGGCGCGGTTGTGCCTGGTCACACCGCAGACGATGACGACGATCCTGCAGAACCTGGTCGCGATGGGGCTCGTCGAGCGGACGCCGCACCAGTGGCAGCGCAACGTGCTGGAGAACCGGCTGACCGAGAGCGGCTACGCGACGTTCCGCGAGGCGGACAAGGGCGCGGTCGCGGTGGAGCAGAAGCTGGCGGACGCGTTCAGCGCGGAGGAGCGCACGCAGTTGCGCGCGCTGCTTCAGCGGTGTTCAGAGGTGCTCAGCGGGAGCTGAACGGAGTCACCGGGGAACGCGGGGTGACCGGTTCTTAGGGGATTCTTACTGGACGCGCGGGTAGGCCGCGGGAGGCGGAACCTGAGTGAACTCAGCACTCAGGGAGGTTCAGCCATGACAGACCTAGGGAGCCTGCACGACGCGTTCTCCGGAACCCTGCTCACCCCGCACGACGAGGCGTACGAGGGCGCGCGAGCCGTGTTCAACAGCGCCGTCGAGACGAGACCGGCGGTGATCGCCCAATGCGAGAACACCGCCGACGTACGCGAAGCACTCGCTTTCGCCCAGCGTGCCGGGATGCCGGTGGCGGTGCGCAGCGGCGGCCACAGCGTGGCGGGCGCGAGCCTCGTGCAGGACGGCCTGGTGCTGGACATGCGCCGGATGAACGCCGTCTCGATCTCGCCCGACGCGCGCAGCGCCGTGGTGGGCGGCGGAGCCACGTGGAGCGCGTTCGACCGGGCCGCGCAACCCTTCGGCGCCGCCACGACCGGAGGCAGGGTCTCCACCACGGGCGTCGCCGGGCTGACCCTCGGCGGCGGGTCCGGCTGGCTCGAGCGCAAGTGCGGGCTGGCGTGCGACAACCTGCTCGCCGTCGACCTCGTGCTCGCCGACGGCAGGATGGTGACCGCTAGCGAGACCGAGCACCCCGACCTGTTCTGGGCGTTGCACGGCGGTGGCGGCAACTTCGGGGTGGCCACGTCGTTCACGTTCCGGCTGCACCCGCTGCCGGAGTTCTCCTTCGCGCTCATGCTGTGGCCCGCCGAGGACGGCGAAGCCGCGACCCGCGCCTACCGCGACTTCGTCGACACCGCGCCGGACGAGACGGGCGGCGGCGCCATCTACCTGACCGGGCCGCCGGAGGACTTCGTGCCCGCCGAGCTCGTCGGCAAGCTCTGCTGCGGCGTTCTCGTCACGTACATGGGCAACGCCGCGGAACTGGAGAGCCTGATCGCCCCGCTGGCGGCGCTGGAACCGCGCGCACTTGTGCTGACCGACATCCCCTACGCCGACCTCCAGTCCATGTTGGACGATCCGCCCGGCTTCCGGAACTACTGGTCCGCCGAGTACCTGCGGTCGTTGCCGGACGAGGCTGTGCACGAGTTCTGCGCCGCCGCCGAAAAGATGATCAGCCCGTCGCCCTCCCAGCACGCCTTGCTCCCGTGGGGCGGCGCGGTCGCCCGCAACGCGGCCGAGTGGCCGATGGCCAACCGCGACACGCCCTGGATCGCGCACCCGCTGGGACTGTGGGAGGACCCCGCGGACGACCAGCGGGCGCGGGACTGGGCGCACCACCTGCGTGACGTGCTCGCGCCGTGGACCACGGGCGCGGTCTACCTCAACTTCATCGGCGACGAGGGCGCCGACCGCGTCGTGGCCGGTTACGGCCGGGAGAACTACGACCGGCTCGCCGCGATCAAGGCTGAGTTCGACCCCGGCAACGCGTTCAACCTCTGGCACAACATCGTGCCCGCGAAGCCCGCGGTCACCACCTGAGGCTCAGCGGTGAGCGGCCTGACCGGTGGGCCGGATCAGGATCTCGTTCACGTCCACCGTGGACGGTTGCGAGACGGCGTAAAGCACCGCCCTGCCCACGTCCTCCGGCGCCAGCTTGGGATCGTCGGCCCGGGACGCCGGGATGGCGTCCGTGTCGACGAGCCCAGGCTGCACCACCGTGACCCGCACCCCGGTCCCCACAGCCTCGGCCCGAATAGCCTGCGCCAGCCCGGTCACCGCCCACTTCGTCGCCGAGTACAGATTCCCCGGCCGGACCCCGCGCCCGGCCGCCGACCCGGTCAGCACCAGATGCCCACCGGACCGGACCAAAGCGGGCATCGCCGCGCGCGCCGTGAACGCCGGGCCGCACACGTTCGTCACGACCATGTCCGTCCATTCCGACGGCTTGGCGCCCGAAGAAGTGGTGAACGAAGTGTCGACCGAGACGCCGGCGTTCGCGAAAACCACGTCGATGCGACCCCAGCGGGATTCCACTCGGGTCATCAGGTCCTGCACGGAATCCCATGAGGAAACGTCACATTTCGCGTCCCACCCGCGGTCTCCGACAGATTCTTCGGCCGAGCGCGAAGCCCTCACGACTCGATACCCCGCATCGAGGGCGAGCGCTGCGGTCGCTGCCCCGATACCGCGGGAGGCACCGGTCACCACGAAGACGTTTTCCATGTAACGGAACCCTAGTCAGAGAGATGTCAGTGCCGCCTGTTTTGATGTTGCGCATGACTTTGAACCGCAGGTCCGTGTTCGGGCTGGGAACCGTCGCGGCCGCGACGGCCGTGCTCGGCTCCAACGGTGCCGCCCACGCTCAGGAAGAGGCGGAGGTCGAGATCGAACGCTCTCCGACCACCGCCGACAGGTCACGCAAGCGCGTGGCGCAGGTCTACCGCAGGCAGGTCCGCAAGGCGCGCGGCAGCTGGTCGTCGCTGATCACGGTCGCCGACCTCGACGGCAACACCAAAGCCGCCGTCGACGAGACCGCTGACAAGGTCGTCGAGGCCTACAGCGTCAACAAGGTCGCCGTCGCCGTCGCCGTGCTGGACAAGGTCGACCGCGGGCTGATCAAACTCACCGACCAGGTCGAGGTCACCGCGGCGATCGTCATCCAGGACACCGACGGCATCTTCGCGCTCGACGGCGCGTACCCGAGCAAGGTGACGGTCGGCCACGCGCTGGCGAACCTGCTCACCGTCTCGGACAACACCGCGGTCCGCCTGTGCGGCCTGGTCGCGCCGGCCCTGGAGATCAACCAGATCCTCAAGGACAAGGGCTTCGTGCACACGCAGGTCGTGCCGGTCGCGAACCCGAACCGGTTCTTCCTCGGCACCACGACGGCGCGCGAGATGCACACGCTGCTGCAGAAGCTGGTCGACGGCCAGCTGCTGTCCGCGGCGTCGACGGCGTACCTGCTGAACATCCTGCGCGCGACGGCGAGCTTCACCGACGGCGTGCGGCTCAAGCTGACGACCAACGAGCGGCTGCGCGTCGCGACGAAGGCCGGCTGGTTCGAGGACGGCCGCAACGAGGCCGGGATCATGTTCAGCGAGGACAACCGGGCGATCCTCATCTACTCGATGTTCGCCTCCGGTCAGTTCGACGGTGACAAGGCGCTCAACGACGCCGACTTCAGCACCACGCACCCGGCCGTCGCGGCCCGCGCGGAGCTCGGCCGGTCCATGTTCGACGCCGTCATCAAGATCACGACCACGAAGCCGAAACACCTTGCAAAGGTTTACAGGTTCGTCAACGGCGGCTGATTCCTGAGATTTATCTGAAAACGGGACCACCGGGCTCCGGTTCTCAGATATACACGTACCAACGCCGGGGTCGGTCGTCGCCGCCGTCGACGACCGGCTTCCCGCGTTGGTCACACAGTTGTTCGCTAGAGCGCCGGTTCCACAATGGAGTGGTACCGCCGCGAAACCTCTTTGATCACCTCATCGAATTCCGCCGCCCAAATGCCGGCGTTGAAGATCTCCACCTCGATGTCACCTGAGTAGCCCGTCGCGGCAACATGCCTGGTCAGACGGTCCAGATTGATGTCGCCATCGCCGGGATAACCGCGGCCCAGCAACACGTCCGCCGGCACCGGCGTGAGCCAGTCGCACACCTGGTACGACGCGATGAGCGAACCCGCGCGAGCGATCTGCGCGTCGAGATCCGGGTCCCACCAGACGTGCAGGGCATCGACGACGACGCCCACCGACCGGTGTTTCTCGGCGAGATCCAGGGCCTGCGCGAGCGTCGACAGCACGCCGCGGTCGGCACAGAACACCGGGTGCATGGGTTCCAGAGCCAGCGTCACGCCCGCTTCCCCCGCGTACACCGACAACTCCGCGATGGCGTCCGCGACGCGTTGACGTGCGCCGACCAGATCCTTGTCGCCCGCGACTCCCCCGACGACCATCACCAGCGTGCCGGTCCGCAACGCCGCCGCTTCGTCGATCGCGCGGCGGTTGTCGTCCAGCGCCGCCCGGTTGTCGACCGCCGTCAGGAACCCGCCGCGGCACAACGACGACACGCGCAGACCCGCGTCCGCGACGAGCTTCGCGGTGCGTTCCAGGCCGTGGTCCGCGACCGGTTCGCGCCACAGGCCGATCGACTCGATGCCGTGGCGGGCACAGCCTTCGACCGCCTCGACGACGGTCGCGCGCTTGATGGTGGCCTGGTTCAGCGAGAGGCGAGCCACTGCTGCCACCGCCTCTCCGCGAACTCCGGGTCGAGCACGCCGGCGATCTCCGCGAGCCGCTTCGCCTCGGCCAGGTGCTCGACGCTGCGCGCGGATTGCAGGCCGTCGAGCAGCACGAACCGTTCCTGGTGGCCCGCGAGCCACGCCAGGAACACCACTCCGGTCTTGTAGTAGTAGGTCGGCACGCTGAACAGGTGACGCGACAACGGGACCGTTGGCCCGATGATCCGGTGAAACCCGTCGATGTCGCCCTCGGCGAGCTTCTTCAACGCCTTCGCGGCCACCGGCGCGATCGGGTCGAAGATGCCGAGCAACGCGTCGCTGTGGCCCTCCGAGTCGCCCGCGATCAGCTCCGGGTAGTTGAAGTCGTCACCGGTGTAGCAGCGCACGCCGGCCGGGAGCCGGCGCCGCAGGTCGATCTCGTGGTCGGCGTCGAGCAGCGACACCTTCACCCCGTCGACCTTGTCCGGGCGCTCGGCGATGATCGCCAGGAAGTTGTCCGTGGCGGCGGCGGTGTCGGTGGCACCCCAGTAGCCCCGCAGCGCCGGGTCGAACGCCGTGCCGAGCCAGTGCAGGACCACCGGTTCGCTGACGCGGTCGAGCAGCGTGCCGTAGACCTCGGCGTAGTCCTCCGGGCTCTTCGCGACCGCCGCGAGCTGCCGCGAGCACATGAGCACCGGCTGTGCGCCCGCCTCCTGCACGACGTCGAGCTGCTCGGAGTAGGCCTTCACCACGTCGTCGAGGCCCACCTCACCGGTCAGGTGGTCGGTGGCGACACCCGCGCAGATCCGCCCGGCCTTCTCCCCGGCGCTGCGGCGGATCAGCTCGGCCGCGGTGGGCCAGTCGAGGCCCATGCCGCGCTGCGCGGTGTCCATCGCCTCCGCGACACCCAGCCCGTGCGACCAGAGGTGGTGCCGGAACGCGAGCGTGGCATCCCAGTCGACCGTGCGCTCGTCCTTCGCCACGACGTGGGCCGCGGCGAACACAACACGTTCAGACATCAGGGATCTCCACCCGGCGACCCTCCGAAGAGGACAGCAGCCCGGCCGCCGCGAGCGAGACTCCCCTGGCCCCGGCGCGGAAGTCGTGCGGGAACGGTGTGCCCTGGTAGACGTGCCGCAGGAACTCCTCCCACTGCACCTTGAAGCCGTTGCCGAACTCCTCGTTGTCCGGCACCTGCTGCCACTGGTCGCGGAACGGGTGCGTGACGGGGAGATCCGGGTTCCAGACCGGTTTCGGCGTGACGGCGCGGGGCTGCACGAAACAATCGCGCAGCCCCGCGACCGCACTCCCCTCGGTGCCGTCTACTTGGAACTCGACGAGCTCGTCGCGGCGCACCCGGACGCACCAGGACGAGTTGATCTGGGCGATGACACCACCCGCGATCTCGAAGATTCCGTACGCCGCGTCGTCCGCGGTCGCCGCGTACTCGGTGCCCTGCTCGTCCCAGCGGGCTGGAATGTGCGTCACGGCCTTCGCGGTGACCGCCTCGACCCGGCCGAAGAGGTTGTGCAGCAGGTAGCTCCAGTGGCAGAACATGTCCGAGACGATGCCGCCGCCGTCCGCGAGCCGGTAGTTCCAGCTCGGGCGCTGCGCGGCCTGCCAGTCGCCCTCGAAGACCCAGTAGCCGAACTCGCCGCGCACGCTCAGGATCCGGCCGAAGAAGCCGCCGTCGATCAGCCGCTTCAGCTTGCGGATGCCGGGCAGGTAGAGCTTGTCGGCCACGACGCCGTGCCTGAGGCCCCTCTCGTCGGCGAGCCGCGCGAGCTGCAGCGCCTCCTCGACGGTCTCGCTGACCGGCTTCTCGGTGTAGACGTGCTTGCCGGCCTCCAGGGCCTTGGTGATCGACTCGACGTGCTTGGACGTGACCTGCGAGTCGAAGTAGATCTCCACCGCCGGGTCGGCCAGCGCCGCGTCGAGGTCGGTGGTCCAGCGCGCGAGGTCGTGGCGTTCGGCGATCTCCTTGAGCTTGTCGGCGTTGCGGCCCACCAGGACCGGCTCCACCTTCAGCACCGTGCCGTCCGGCAACCGCACGCCCTCGTCGCGCAACGGCAGCAGGGAACGGACCAGGTGCTGGCGGTATCCCATCCGCCCGGTGACGCCGTTGACCGCGACCCCGATGGTCCGAACCGCCATCGCACCTCCCTGGAATCAGGTCTGTGAACAACCCTGGAAACAGCGCAGGAAAGCGCTTTCCCGCCACGCTAATCGCGGTGCTTGACGGCCGTCAACCTCCTCGCGAGTTAGTCTCAGCGCTCACATGCACGTTGACGGAGGTGGTCGTGTCCGCGCGACAGGTGACGCTCGCCGAGGTGGCGAAGCAGGCGGGAGTGTCGCTGGCGACCGCCTCTCGCGTGCTCAACGGCAGCACGCGGCAGGTGAGCGAGGACCTGAGCGACCGCGTCCTGCGCACCGCCGAGCAGCTCGGCTACGTGCCGAACGCCTCCGCGCAGGCACTCGCCCGCAACTCGAGCTCGCTCGTCGGGCTGGTGGTCCACGACATCACCGACCCGTACTTCTCGTGCATCGCCGCGGGCGTGACGCGGGTGGCAGAGGAGGCCGGGCTCGTCGTCGTGCTCGGGACGACCGGGCGCCGGCCGGAGCGTGAGGTGGAGCTGCTCTCCACGCTGCGCGCGCATCGGGCCCGCGCGGTCGTGCTGGCCGGTTCGCGCACGACCGACCGCGCCTCGCAGGCCCGGCTGGCCGCGGAGATCGACGCGTTCACCGAGCAGGGTGGGCGTGTCGCGTGCGTGTCGCAGGCGAAGCTCGGCACCGACACGGTCGTCCCGGGCAACCGGGCGGGAGCCCGGGCGCTGGCCCGCGCACTGGCCGAACTCGGGCACAAGAAGTTCGCCGTTCTGGGTGGACCTTCCGAACTGGTGGTCGCCCGCGACCGGCTGGCCGGGTTCAAGGCGGGTCTCGCCGACGCCGGGATCGCACCGCCCGTGGTGATCAACGGGGCGTTCACCCGTGACGGCGGGTATGCGGCCGCGATGGAGCTGCTGGGCTCGAAAACGCGCACCACCTGCGTGTTCGCCGTGACCGACGTGATGGCGATGGGCGCGATGGCGGCGCTGCGCGAGCGTGGTGTGCGGGTGCCGGAGGACATGTCCATCGCCGGGTTCGACGACATCCCGACCCTGCGCGACACGGTGCCGGCGCTGTCGACCGTGCGGTTGCCGCTGGAGCACATGGGCGAGATCGCCGCAGGTCTCGTGCTGGACGCGGGTGGTGACGAGGCACGCACCGTCCGGGTTGCCGGCGAGGTGGTGCTCCGGGCCAGCACTGCTCACAATTAGACTCATCTTGCTGTCCAAGTTGAGTTAGAGGAGTTGAGCCGTCCCCGTGGGTACTGGCCCCGGCTGGCATACCAACCCGGTCACCCGTTCTTCTGGAGCGCGTAGGTGACCGGAATCCTGTTGAGCGTGCTCGGTCTGCTCGCCGTCGTGGCGCTGACCGCGGGCACCTTCATCGCGGTGGCGGCGGAGTTCTCGCTGACCGCGCTGGAACGCAGCACCGTCGAGCGCCACGTCGCCGAGGTGGGCGACACGAAGGCGCGGGTCATCGACCGTGCGCACCGCTCTCTCTCGTTCCAGCTCTCCGGCGCCCAGCTCGCCATCACGCTGACCACGCTGATCACCGGCTACATCGCTGAGCCCGCGATCGCCTCGCTGATCGAGCCCGGCCTGACCGGGCTGGGCGTGCCGCCGACGGTGGCCGGTGGCCTGTCGCTGGCCCTGGCGCTGGCGATCGCCACGGCGTTGTCGATGGTGTTCGGCGAGCTGGTGCCGAAGAACCTGGCGATCGCGAAGCCGCTGGAAACCGCCCGGCTGGTGGTCGGGCTCCAGGCCGGGTTCTCGAACGTGTTCCGCTGGCTGATCAACGGGATGAACGACTCGGCGAACTGGCTGGTCCGGCGCTTCGGCGTCGAACCGGTCGAGGAGCTGGCGTCCGCCCGTTCGCCGGAGGAGCTCGGCGCCCTGGTCCGGACGTCGGCCGAACACGGCACGCTGGACCAGAGCACCGCGGTGCTGCTGGACCGCTCGCTGCGGTTCGGCGACCGCACCGCCGGCGAGCTGATGACGCCGCGCGTGCGGGTCGAGGCGCTGCGAGCCGACGCGACGGTCGCCGACCTGGTCATGAAGGCCCGCAACACCGGGTTCTCGCGCTTCCCGGTGCACGACGGGTCGCTGGACGAGGTGCGCGGGATGGTGCACGTGAAGCAGGCCTTCGCGGTGCCGTCGACCCTGCGCGCCTCGACCCCGCTGTCGGCGTTGACGCGGCCGGTCTACTCCGTGCCGGAAACCCTCGAGGGCGACGCGCTGCTCGACCGGCTGCGAGCCTCCGGCCTGCAGTCGGCGCTGGTCGTGGACGAATACGGCGGCACAGCCGGCCTGGTCACGCTCGAGGACGTGGTCGAAGAGATCGTCGGCGACGTGCGCGACGAGCACGACCGCGGCGAGGCGGCACCCGTCCGTTCGCTCGGCAAGGACAGCTGGCTCGTGTCCGGCCTCCTGCGCGACGACGAGGTGGCCGAGGCGACCGGGTTCCACATGCCGGAGGGCGACTACGAAACGCTGGCCGGCCTGGTGCTCGCCAGACTGGGACGGATTCCCGACGTCGGCGACGAGATCCGGGTGGACGGCTGGCGGGTGACCGTCATGCGGATGGACCGGCACCGCGTGGCCGAGCTGCGGGTGGTGTCGACCTCATGAACTTCCTGGTCGTAGCTTTGCTGTTGGCTGGCAACGCCTTCTTCGTCGGTGCCGAGTTCGCGGTGATCACCGCACGCCGGGACCGCCTGGAAGCCTTGGCGGACAAGGGTTCCGCGCGAGCCCGCACAGCGATCAAGGCCTCGCAGGAGCTGCCACTGCTGATCGCGGGTGCCCAGCTGGGCATCACCCTGTGCTCACTGGGCCTGGGCGCGATCGCCGAACCCGCGTTGGCAGGAGTGCTGGAGGGCCCCCTCAGCGCCGTGGGCCTGCCGTTGGCCGTGGTGCACGGCGTGGCGTTCGCGGTGGCGTTGGTCATCGTCGTAGCCCTGCACACGATCCTCGGCGAGATGGTGCCGAAGAACCTGGCCATCGCCGGCCCCGAACGGGCCGCCGTGTGGCTGGTGCCGGTGCACTACGGGTTCTCACGCATGATCGCGCCCGTGTTGGCGTTGTTCACCGCCGTCGGCCGCTGGGTGCTGCGCCGGTTCGGCGTCGAGCAGGTGGACGAGCTCGAGTCCGCCTACACCCCGGACGAGCTGGCCCTGCTGATCGGCCAGTCCCGCTCCGAGGGTTTGCTGGAGGACTCCGAGCACCGCCGCCTGGCACAGACGTTGTCCTCCACCGCGCGCACGGTGGCCGACGTCCTGGTGCCGTTGGATCGGCTGACGACCGTGTCCGCCTCACCGACCGTGGGTGAGATGGAGGCGGCTGTCGCGACCACCGGCTTCTCGCGGTTCCCGGTCCTGTCGCCCACCGGCCTGATCGGGTATCTGCACGTCAAGGACGTGCTGGACCTGGAGGGCGCGGCAACTTTGGTACCGCGCGACCGGGTGCGTGGGTTGCCAGAGGTGCCCGCCGACGCCCGGCTGGACGAGGCTCTGGCGGCGTTGCGCCGGGCCCAGTCGCACCTGGCCAGGGCCGTGGGCGCCGATGGTTCGCTGCTCGGCGTGGTCGCGCTGGAGGACCTGTTGGAGGAGTACGTGGGCACGGTGCGGGACGGCACGCACGTGCGCTGGGTCTAGAAGTACTCGGCCAGCGCCTTGATCGTGACCTCCGGGCTCGTCGCGTGCACGGTGGTCATGCCCAGGGCGCTGGCCGGTTCCAGTGCCCAGGGAGTTCGTCAGCACGGCGACTCTGCTGCGGCGATGACGTTGTTGAAGCCTTGCTGGGTGGCTTTGCCGCTTTCCACGTCTTGGACCAGTTGTGCGTTGGCCTGAAGTGTTGTGCGCAGGGCGTCTGGTTCTAGGCCTTCGCGTAGGCAGAACGCGCGTGCGGAGTCGTCGAAGGGGGTGCTGAGGACGCCGCCGAAGTCGATGATCAAAGCGCTGGCCGTGGTGCGACCTTGGCATGATCCCTCCGGTCCGGCCATGCCTGTTTGGCTACAGTGCCGGACCGTGGAACGGGATGTGACATGACGATCGTGCTCGGAGCGGACGACGTCGTGATCGATCTGCCTCGCCTGGCCGACGAACTGACGGCGGCGTTGCGGGCCGGTCCGACGGGGTCGGGCCAGCGGGTGCGCGCGCAGGTGACCCCGGACATCACGGCCATGGTGCTGCTGCCGGGCCTCGCCCCGACCATCCCCGCGTACACGGTGAAGGTGCATGCCAAGAACCCGAACCGCTCCCCCGCCATCACCGGCGTGATCTGCCTGCACGACCTGGCGACCGGCGACCTGCTGGCGCTGATCGACAGCGCCCGGCTCACCGCGCTGCGCACCGGCCTCGGCGGTGCCCTGGGAGCCCATCTGCTGGCCGACCCCGGCGCCCGCCACGTGACGGTGATCGGCGCCGGAGCCCAGGGCCGCGCCCAGCTGGAGGCGCTGGCCGCACTCCGGCCGATCGACTCCGTCCAGATCCGGGACACGGACCCCGCGGCGGAGGAGCGGTTCTCGGCGTGGGCGGAGGGCCTCGGCATCACAACGTCGGCCGCTGGCCCTTCCGGCACCGGAGCGATCGTCCTGATGGCCACCTGGTCGAGGACGCCGGTGTTGCACCAGGTTCCGCCCGGCACCCACGTCACGAGCCTCGGCGCCGACGAGCCCGGCAAGGTCGAGCTGGCACCCGCGCTGCTGGCAGGCGCGCTGGTCGTGGTCGACGATCCGGAACTCGCGCACGTTCCCGCGGACGCCGCGATCGGCGAGGTGTTGCGCGGCGAGCACCCCGGGCGGACCAGCGCCGATCAGGTCACCGTGTACAGCCCGGCCGGGTTGCCGATGCAGGACCTGGTGATCGCGTGGCACGTGTACCGCAACGCGTCCCGCCGTCGGCCTGCGGTGTTCGACGTGGGAATGAGCCGGCCGCAGCAGACCTGACCACGGGCAGGCCGGCACCTCGATCGGAAGGGTCACGCACCTGCTGGACGAGGCGCGGTGCGGATCTCCAGCATGACGCAACCGCTGTCTGTCCGATATGGACCGTGGGGCATTCCGGGCCGGCGGCTGGCGAAGTGCCCTGCGTGGAAGGTCTGGCCGAGGGTCAGGTCGGTCAGGTCGCCTTCCAGCAGGTAGACCTCCTCGTGGTAGTCGTGGCGGATCACCTCTGACGTCTCCAGGCCCGGTGCCCAGCGGGCGATTCGGGTCAGGGTCGAGGTGTCCGGGTCACGGCTGAGGACTCGTTCGGTGACGCCGGGGGCCGCCGGGCGCCACTCGACCGAGTCGACCGGGAAGAACTCGTGTTCTTCGCGCATCACAACCTCCGGTTCGCCAGCACGGGCAACGTGCGGCGGGCCTCCTCGACCGCTGCAACGTCCACATCGGACAGCAGCATGCCCGGTGCCCCGCCCAGCCGCGCGCGGACGGTGCCGAGCGGGTCCACCACGGCGCTGCGGCCGATTCCTGTTGGGGCGGAACCGTAGTCGGCGTCGGGGTCGGCTTGGCCGCAGGCCAGGACCCAGGAGGTCGCGTCCAGGGCTCGGGCGCGGACCAGGAGGTCCCACTGGTCGGCCTTGCCGGGGCCCGCGCCCCAGGAGGCGCCGAGCAGGATGACCGGGGCGGTGTCGGCGAGGGCGCGGAAGAGTTCGGGGAAGCGCACGTCGTAGCACGTGGCCAGGCCGAGGGTGGTGCCGTCCACCTCGAAGGTCACCGGCTTGTCGCCGGGGGTCACCGAGTCGGACTCGCGGAAGCCGAAGGCGTCGAAGAGGTGGATCTTGGCGTAGCCGAGGTGCAGGCCGGCGCCGGTGACGAGGGTCGTGTTCGTGACCCGGCCCGCCTCGCCCGGGGTGAACATGCCGGCTACTACGACGACATCGTGTTCGTCGGCGATCTCGCGGACCGCGGTGGCCCACGGGCCGTCGAGCGGTTCGGCCATCGGGGTCAGGGGGACGCCGAAGCGGCACTGGGTGGCTTCCGGGAACTGTACGATTCGCGCGCCCTCGGCGGCCGCGGTTGCCACCTGGGCGCGGAGCAGGGCGAGATTTTCCTGCGGGTCAGCGGTGGAGCTGATCTGACACAGCGCGATACGCATGATCCTCCTCTGGTATACATGTTGTATGCAGGGCGCAGACAGCTTGTCTGGCAGGGAAAAGGCGTACGAGTTCCTCAAGGACACGATCCTCGCCGACCCCGAGATGCAGGGGCGGTTCATCAGCGAGCAGGACATCGCCAACCAGATCGGCGTCTCCCGCACGCCGATTCGTGAGGCGTTGCTGCTGCTTGCGGCCGAAGACCTCGTGCAGCTCGTACCGAAGAAGGGTGCGTACGTCGCGCCGTTGTCGTCGCGGCAGATCACTGAGCTGATGGAGCTGCGTGGCGTCGTTGAGCGGTATGCCGCCGAACGCACGATGTCCGAGGGCACGGTGCCGTTGCGGCGTATGCAGGAGCTGATCGAAGAGCAGCGGTGGCTGGTCGAGGACGCGCGGCAGTTCATCGACGTCGACCGGCAGTTCCACGCGCTGTTGGTCGCGGCGACGGGCAACGAGCTGTTGACGAAGACCTACGAGGGGTTGCGCGCACGGCAGGTGCGCGCGGGTGTGGTCGCGCTGTACCGGGTGCACGGCCGGCAGCAAGCCGTCATCGACGAGCACAACGCGATCGTGGCCGCGCTCGAGTCCGGGGACGTCGGCGCGGCCACCGCGGCGATCACCGCTCACTTGGACACCACGCTGAAGGTCTTGCTCAGCGGCTGATCCTCCGGTTCCGGATCGCGGCCCAGGCGCAGACCGATCAGCGTCACGACGCACGCCAGGCTGACGTAGAGGCCGACGATCACCCACGTGTCGAACGCGGCCAGCAGCGCGGTGAACAGCAGCGGCGCCACCGCGCCGCCGATCACGCCGGCCAGCGTGTAGGCGAGCGAGCTGCCCGTGTAGCGCAGGCGTTCGGTGAACTGCTCCGAGATGAACGCCGCCTGCGGCCCGTACATGAACGCGTGGAACGCAAGTCCCACAACGACTCCGAGCACGATCAGCACCCGTGAACCGGTGTCGATCAGCGGGAACAGCGCGAACGGCCACACCGCGCCGCACACCGCGGCCGTCGCGTAGAGACCGCGCCGGTTCACCCGGTCGGACACCCAGCCGGCCAGCGGCATCAGGAACAGCTGGAACCCGGAGGCGATCAGCACCGCGATGAGGCCGACGTTGCGCGGCAGCTTCAGGACCGTCGTGAGGTAGGTCAGCACGAACACGGTGTGCAGCGCGTACAACACGTCCGGACCGACACGGCTGAGCACCGCGGCGACCAGCGGCCGGGTCTGCGTGCGGAACACCTCGCTGATCGGCGCGACCGGGCGGTCGCCGCGCTCCTCGATCGCCTTGAAGACCGGGGTCTCCTCCAGCTTCACCCGGATCCACAGGCCGAAGATCACGAGCACCGCGGACAGCAGGAACGCGACGCGCCAGCCCCACGACATGAACGCCTCGTCGGACAACGCCACACCGAGCAGCGCGAGCACACCGTTCGCCATCAGGTTGCCGGCGGGCGGGCCGATCTGAGCGGCCGACGCCCAGAAACCTCGTTGCTTCGGATTGCCGTACTCGCTGGACAGCAGCACGGCGCCGCCCCACTCACCGCCGAGCCCGACGCCCTGCGCGAACCGCAGCACCACGAGCAGCACACCGGCCGCGGGACCGATCGCGGCGTGCGTCGGCAACAGACCGATGAGCAGCGTCGCGATACCCGTGATCAGCAACGTCGTGACGAGCACGCGTTTGCGCCCGATCTTGTCGCCGAGCCGGCCGAACAGGAACCCGCCGAGCGGCCGCGACAGGTAGCCGACCGCGTACGTCGAGAACGCGAGCAGCGTCGCGGTGAGCGGTTCGGAGCTGGGGAAGAACAACGGGCCGAGCACCACGGCGGCGGCGACGTTGTAAATCGCGAAGTCGTACCACTCGAGCGCGGTACCGGAGAGCGATGCCACAAAGGCCCGTACCAGGGCCGAACGGGGCACGCCCGGTGATGCACCTGTCCTTGCTGTGTCTGTCGGCATGCGGTAATACTGCCTGTATACAACTCGTATGCGCAAGGAGTACCGCATGTCTACCGATTGCACACTGGCTTTCGACCTCCCCGACGGCACCGTCGCCGAGGTGGCCGTGACGACCTTGCTGAACGGCGGCTACGCCGGTCGCAGCCAGGACGACGTGGCCGCTCACGTGCGCGAACTCGCCGAACTGGGCGTACCGGCGCCGTCCGTGACGCCGAGCCTCTACCCGGTCTCGCCGTACCTCGCGCAGCAGACGTCGACCGTGCCCGCCCAGCACGGCCGGACGTCCGGTGAAGCCGAATGGGCGCTGGTCGTGACCGGTACAGACGTCCTGCTGACCGTCGCGTGCGACCACACCGACCGCGCGCTGGAGGTGCACGGCGTCGCGTGGAGCAAGAACGCGGGCCCGGACGTGCTGGGTCGCAAGGCGTGGCGGCTGTCGGACGTGGCCGAGCGGATCGACGAGATCGAGCTGACCGCGTGGGCCGACGGTGTGGAGATCCAGCGCGGCACCCTGGCCGAGCTCCTCACCCCGCAGTACTGGGTGGACCGGCTGCGCGACCTCGGCCTGCTCAAGCCCGGCACCGTGCTGCTGTCCGGCACCATCCCGATGCACCACGGCGTGGAGCAGTTCGCGTCGAAGTGGCGCGTCGAGCTGCGTGACCCGGCCACCGGCGACATCATCGAGTGCGCCTACGAGGTGACGAGGCTGCCCGAGCCCATCGGCTGAGCCGGTATGTGACTCCTGGGGCCTGTCGAAATCCGCGTCGCCGGTTCGACCTACAGGTGACGGACGCACACAGGGAGGCACCGAAAATGGGCAAGGTCTACACGGGCGCGAGCACCTCGATCGACGGCTACGTCTCCGGTCCGGACTTCTCCGGCTTCGACAAGCTGTTCCGCTGGTACGAGGCGGGCGACGTGAAGTTCACGATGCCGACGGGCACGATGACGTCCCATCTCACGCCCGCCAGCGCCGCCTACTTCGGCGGGATGATCCAGGCGACCGGCGCGTTGGTGGTGGGGCGCAAGCTCTACGACTTCACCAACGGCTGGGACGGGCAGCACCCGATGGGCGTGCACACGGTCGTGTTGACGCACCGGCCGTTGGAGGACAACGAGCACTTCACGTTCTGCAGCGAAGGCATCGAGAAGGCGATCGAGATCGCCAAGGCGAAGGCGGGCGGCAAGGGCGTCGGCCTGAACTCCGGCGAGATCGCCCGCCAGGCCATCGACGCCGGCCTGGTGGACGAGATCCTGCTCGACCTCGTGCCGGTGATCCTCGGCGGAGGCACGCCGTTCTTCGCGCCCGGCAAGGGTTACGAGCTGGAGGGACCGCTCTCGATCATCGAGAGCACCTCGGTCACGCACCTGCGGTACGCGGTGAAGTACGGGGCCTGAGAGCCAGACCCCGCACCACCTTCTAGGGCACGATCTCCATCTGCGCCATCATCCCGATCCACGAGTGTTCGAGGAAGTGGCAGTGGTAGACGTAGCGGCCGGTGTAGCCGGTGAAGGTCGCCTGCAACTTCACCGTCTCCCCGCCCATGATCGGGACGGTGTCCTTGAGGCCCAGGTCACTGGGCAGGGGCGGGCCGCCGTTGCGCTCCAGCACGCGGAACTGGACCAGGTGCAGGTGGAAGTTGTGCTTGACGCCGACGGGGTCGGAGCTCTTGATGAGCCAGGTCTCGGTGGCGCCGCGTTTGACGGTGATGTCGACGCGGTCCATGTCGAAGACCTTGCCGTTGATGAGGCCGTCGGGGCGCTGGTTGGGTTTGAAGAGGAACGCCAGGTCGATCTCGCGGTCCACTGTGGAGAGTGGCAGCGCGGGAAGCGGGCGCAGGACGGCGGGCACGCGGCTCGAGTCGGAGGCGCGGCGGACGACGTCGAAGCGCAGGATCTCGCCCGCCACGTCGTCGGTCAGGACGACCTTCGAGCCGACCGGGTACTTCGAGAAGTCGATGACGACGTCGGCGCGCTCGGCTGAGGACAGGGTCAGCTCCGCCGCCACCTTCGACTCGCCGAAAAGGCCGCCGTCGGAGCCGATGTGGGTGAACTTGTCGCCGGTGAGCTTGAGCTTGAAGAGGCGCTGGTTCGCCGTGTTGACCAGCCGGAAGCGGTACTTGCGGGCGGCGACCTCGAAGTAGGGCTTCGGAATGCCGTTGGCCAGCACGGTGGTGCGCTTCGCCGGGTCGTCGAAGACCACGATGTTGCCGCTGTCGTCGAAGTGGATGTCGCGCAGCATGATCGGAACGTCGTAGGCGCCGGTGGGCAGCCCAAGCCCGCGCTCGGAGTCGTCCTCGATGATGTAGGTGCCGTGCAGTCCTAAGTAGACGTGCTGGGCCTCCGTGCCGTGGCTGTGGTCGTGGTACCAGAGGGTCGTGCCCTGCTGGGTGTTCGGGTAGAGGTAGAGGCGGGTGCGGCCGGGCGCAATGATGTCCTTCGGGTGACCATCGTGCTCTGGCGGCACGTGACCGCCGTGGAGGTGGACGTTGGCGCCCTCCTTGAGGTTGTTGCGGAACATGATCAGCGTCTTGCGACCCGTCTTGGCCCTGATCGTCGGGCCGATGAACTGGCCGCCGAAACCCAGCACCGGCGACTGCAGGCCGGGCAGGATCTCGGCGGTCGTGTCGTCGATCGAGAGCTCGTAGATCTCCTGCTTCGGCGTGGACACCAGCGGGCGCAGCACGGGCGGCACGGGCATCGGCCGTGCCCACGGCACGACCACCGGTTTGGGGCCTGAAAAGGATTTCGACTCTTGATACGTGACCGGGTGCTTACCGTGCGTCGAGTTCTCATGCCCCTCGGCCGGTACGAGCAGCTTCGGCACGCCGAACACACCTGCGGCGATTCCCCCGGCGGCGAGCACACCTCGTCTGTTGAGCATCGCTGTTCCCCTAAGCGCCCCAAGCGGACGCGCACAATGAGAACGCTCCCGCAACGGTTGGATGCGGCGGAACCTACGCCGGGCGCTCAGGGGCAACACCTAGTTCCGAGTTCTGCTCGGATATGCAGAGCGACTGTCTCAAAAGGCCAGTTGAGCTTTCACCGAACGGGTTCGCTCATCAGCGAGCACTTCGTCATCACCATTCTGAATCGCTTGCAGCACTTGGGAAACGACGGACTCGGTCGTGATCTTCGGTGCGTCGACGCCCGTCGTCATGTCGGTGTCGATGAAACCGGCGTGTACCGCAATGACGTGAGTTCCCTGTTCCTGCAACGCTTCCCGCGTCGACTTGGTCAACGACCAGCCCGCCGCCTTGGAAGCCGCGTAACCGCGCCATGCCGCCCGGCCGACGAACGAGAGGATGCTCAGCACGTTGACGAGCACGCCGCCGCCATTGGTTTTCAGAATGGGTGCGAACGCGTCGGTCGTGCGAACGAGCCCGTAGAAGTTGACCTCGAATTCTGCCTTGATGCTGTCAACATCCTCGCCCGCGACGAGCACGCCGGCGTTGTTGATGACGATCGACACGTCACCGAGTTCCTTCGCCGCCGCCGCGACGGACGCATCGTCGGTTACGTCCAACCGAACCGGAATGACTCCTTCGTCCACAACGGACGCCGGATTGCGCGCGCCGGCGTAGACCTTCGCTCCGCGCTTCACCAGCTCGCGGGCGAACTCGCGGCCAAGACCCCGGTTGGCACCCGTCACCAGCACCACTGCGCCGCTGAAGTCCATCGCTACCTCCTAAGTTGGATTTCCCAACCTACGTTAGCGAGGTAAGTTGGATTTGCCAACCCACTGCTAGGATGGTCACATGACCGCTCGAACCTGCTCCATCGCGAACACGCTGGAGGTCGTAGGCGAACGCTGGTCACTGCTGGCGTTGCGCGAGGTCTTCTTCGGCAACACCCGCTTCGACCAGATCGCCGCGAACACCGGCGCCTCCCGCGACGTGCTCGCCGCACGGCTGAAGAAGCTGGTCGCCGCCGGTGTGCTGGAGAAGCGCCAGTACTCCGACCACCCGCCGCGGCACGAGTACCTGCTGACGGACTCCGGGCGCGCGCTGCACAACCTGCTGCTGATGCTCAAGGAGTGGGGCGACAGTTACGTGACAGAGGCGCCGTTGCCACTCGTGTGGGAGCACTCGTGCGGCCACGTGCTGGAAGCGCGCGTCGTGTGTGCGCATTGCGGGGAGGAGGCGACGGCGGAGTCGCTCACGCGGTCCGAAGGCACGCCGGTAGCGCTGTGAAGGCAGAGTTGGCGGCCCGGCTCGTGGCCTTTAGCCGCATTGGGTCGAGCGCGCGCGTGCGTCCCGGCCTGGTTGACCGAGTAGGTTGATCGCCATGAGTGACGACGACGAGGACGAGTTCGCCGAGGACGACGAGTTCGAGGACGAGGAAGACCCGGACGACCTCTTCGCCGTCACGCCCGAGCCGCGCACGGTCTGTCACCTGTGCGGGGGCGCGAGTTACATCGCGGCGCCCACACTCGCGCTCATCGGTGGCGCGCCGCGGACCGTCGACAACGGGCGGGAGTGCCCGCATTGCGGCGGCGCGCGGACGTTCAACGGGCTCGTGCCGCCCCTTTAGCGCGGTTCTCGGCGTGCCAGTCGAGGAACTCTGGCACCGACAGGCGCGCCACCTCGTCTCCGATGATGTCCAGGGCCAGGTCCGAGGCCCGCTTGAAGCGCACGCAGGCCTTGCCCATGTCGAGCTTCTTGCCGGTGCCCGCCCACCTGGCGCGGAACGACTCCTCGAACTCCTCCATCACCGTGGTGAGGTAGACGGAGAAGTAGTTCTTCTGGGCGCCCAGGGCGACGTAGAGGAGCGGCTTCTTGTTGTAGGTCGGGCCGCTGACCTCCATCGGCACCGCGTACGTGATCAGTCCCCAGTCCATGGCCTCGACGTAGCCGTCGGGGAGGTTGGCGAGGATGACGTCGCGCACAGCTTCGACCTCGGCACGCCGCTCATCAGGCAGTTCTCCGAGGTACTGGTCGACCGTGGAGGCATTGCTCTTCACCATGCGCGTACGGTAATCGCCCGTGGAGGTCCTGACCCGAGCCGAATGGCACCAATTGCGCGACTCGCACCTCGCGCGCATGCGCCGGTTCACCGGGCCTCATCAGGAGCGGAAGCTTCGCAAAGAGAAGCACCCGGTCATGGACTTCCTTTTCACGTACTACAGCCATCGGCCCGTGCGGCTCGAACGGTGGCATCCGGGGCCGGGCGTCATCCTCGAGGACGCGGCCGAGTACCTGGAGTTTCCGCACTACCGGGCCACTGACGACGGCGTCACGCTGGACGTGGAGAGCTTCGTCGGGCAGCGGGCGAAGACGCTGGAGTTCGTGCAGTCGCTGCTCGCGGCCACGCTCTCACGACCGGCGCGGCTGGGCTGTTTCGGGCTCCACGAATGGGCGATGGTCTACCGGCAGCAGCCCGAGGAGGTCCGGCACAACGCCTGGCCGTTGCGTTTGGGCAGCTCAGGGACCGACCAGGTGGTCGAGTCGAGCCGGATTCAGTGCGGGCACTTCGACGCTTTCCGGTTCTTCACGCAGCCCGCGCGGCCGCGCAACGCTCTGCAGCCGACCCGTGACGAGCAGCTCCTGAACGAGCAGCCGGGGTGCCTTCACGCGAACATGGATTTGTTCAAGTGGGCGTACAAGCTGGAGCCCGCGACGCCGTCCGAGCTGGTCGCCGACTGCTTCGAACTGGCCGCTGACGTGCGGGAACTCGACATGCAGGCCTCACCGTACGACCTCGCGGGGCTGGGCTACGAGCCGGTGCCGATCGAGACGCCCGAGGGGCGGTCCGAGTACGTGCGGCGGCAGGCGGCGTTCGCCGAGCGGGCCCGACCGTTACGCGAACGGATCATGATGGTGTGCCAGTCGATACTTAATGTGACTTCACTTCGCTGACGAAGTTCACCTGTTAGCGTGATTGGCGGTCGTCGGGGGCCGCTGAGTAGTAGTGAGGATTCGATGTCTCGACACCGCGCGCTGCGGGCGAAAGTGCGGCGCAACGTCGCCAAATGGCCTGTCACCGTAGTGGTCGTCGTCGTGCTGATCGGTCTCGGCTGGCTCGCCTGGTCGTGGGCCGCGGGCGTACTCGACCGGCGTGCTCAGGCGCAGGCCCAGGACTGCAGCGAGGGCGAGTCGGTGCTGCGCGTCGCCGCGACGCCGAGCGTTGCCGAAGCCGTTGCGGAGGTCGCGCGCGCGTACAGCGCCACACGGCCCGTTGTGTACGACCACTGCATCGCCATCGAAGTGACTTCCCTGGACTCGTCCGCGGTGCTGGACGGGTTGAGCGGGACGTGGGACGAGTCGAAGCTCGGCAAGCGGCCGCACGCGTGGCTGCCCGACTCGACGTTGTGGGCGAACCGGCTGACCGCGCTCAACGCGAAGCTGGTCGGCTCGGCGCCGAAGTCCGTCGGCTCCTCGCCGATTCTGCTGGCCGCGCCGGAGGCCGCCGCGCCCGTGCTCAAGGAGTTCCGCTGGTCGGACATGCCGGAGGTCACGGACTGGAGCAAGTTCGGCCAGTCGTGGGGCCGGTTCAGCGTCGCGATGCCCGACCCGTCCGCGAACACGGCGACCGCGCTGGCGATCCAGTCGGCGCTGGCCGGCGGCAAGGGTCCCGTGACGCCGGAGTCGCTGGGTTCGGACGCGTCGAAGGCGCTGCTGTCGAAGCTCGCCGCCACGGTGCCGCCGGAGGTGCCGCCGACGACGCGTGAGGCGTTGCGCAGGCTCGGCGACAGCGCGACGGTGAACGCGGCGGGCTTCAGCGTCACGCCGGTGTCCGAAGTGGACCTCTACAAGCACAACACGGGCAAGGAAGCCCCCTCGAAGCCACTCGTGGGCGTGCTGCCCGCCGGCCCGGCGCCGGTCGCGGACTTCCCGTACGTCGCGTTGAGCGGCGCGGAGGTCGGCGAGGCGGAAGTGCGTGCGGCGCAGTCGTTCCGCGAGTTCATGACGGACCCCGAACGACAGAAGATCCTGGCGCGCGGCGGTTTGCGCGTCGAGTCCACTCAGGACCGCCCGTCCCCCTCGCCCGGCGTCGCGTGGGCTCCGGTGGCGGAGAACCTGGTCGCGGCGGACGCGACCACGACGCAGCAGATCTCGTCGGCGTGGGCCTCCGCGGACCGCGGCGGGCAGGTCGTGACGGTGCTCGCCGACGTGTCGACGTCGATGAAACCCCGGCTGGACAAGGTGAAGGCCGCGCTGCGCGGTCAGGTCGACCGGTCGGTGTCCGGGTCGTTCGGGCTGTGGGAGTTCGCGCGGGACCTCGACGGGTCGAAGCCCCACAAGCAGCTGGTCGGGACCGGGCCAGTGGCGGACAAGCGCGAGGCGCTGCGCAAGGCGATCGACTCGCTGAAGACCGCGGACGGCTCACAGCTCTACAGCGCGCTGGCGGCCTGCTACGGGGCGGCACACGACGGGTTCGTGGCCGGGCGGGTGAACCGGGTCGTGGTGATCACCGACGGCACCTCGGACGGCGGGATCGACCTGGCGGCGCTGAAGTCGCAGCTGCACGGGAAGGACCTTGCGGTCAGCTTCATCGCGATCGGCGGTGAGGTCGACAAGGCGGCGCTGACGGACATCGCGCAGACCACCGGTGGGTCGGTGTCGGTCGTGGAGAACGTGGACGGGGTCGAGGCGGCGCTCGGCCAGGCGCTGTCGACGAACGCCTGACCGGTGTCGACGAACGCCTGACTATTGTCGGCGAGCGCCTGACGCTGTCAGACCCGCTCCCTAGAATTGAAATTGGGGGAACCCAGCAGGCGCCGTGTGTGTGGTGCGTCGCCACGGGTGCGCTGGCACGGGCGCGCGGCCGCGGGTGCGCTGGCACGGGTGCGTCGCCACGGGTGCGCTGGCACGGGTGCGCTGGCACGGGTGCGCAGCCACGGACACCACGGATGCAGGGGAACCCTAAACAGCCCAAGCTCGTTGCCCCTCCATGGGGGAAGCACGGATCTTGGTGGCGTCGTTGCCGTTCGCCGGCCACGTAGGCGCACTGGCAGCGGTCTCAGCAGAACTGGTCAAGCGCGGCCACGACGTGGTCGCCTACACCGGCGCCAAATACCGGCACCGGTTCGAGGGCGCGGAGTGGTTGCCGTGGCAGCACGCGCCGGACTTCGACGACGCCGAGCTGGGCAGGGCATTCCCGAGCGTCGGCGACGGCAAGGGCCTCAAGGCCAACTTCGCAAACGTTCGCGACGTGCTCGTCGGCACGGGCGCGGCCCAGGCGCGCGACGTCCTGGAGGCGGAGTTCGACCTGGTCGTCACCGATCATCTGGCGTTCGGGGCCGCGATGGCCGCCGAACGAAAGCAGCTGCCGTGGGTCACGGTCGCGGTGACGCCGCTGGTCGCGAGCCGCGCGCTGGTCAAGGCGGTCTCGGCAGTGCTCGCCGGTCCGATGTTCAACCGCATGCGCGCGGAGGCCGGGCTCGGACCCAGGTCCGGGGCACTGGAGGCGTTCTACTCGCCGGAACTCGTTCTGGCGCAAGGGGTCTCCGCGCTGGAGACCACAAAGGACCTGCCGGAGCAGGTGCGGTTCGTCGGGCGGTTGATCACCGCGACCAAGAAGCCCGAGGCCCTGCCCGAGTGGTGGCCGGACCTCGACGGCAGGACCGTCGTGCACGTGACACAGGGGACGCTGGAGACCGGCGCGGACGATCTGCTGAAGCCCGCGATCGAGGAACTGGCCGGGCACGACGTGCTGGTGGTGTGCACGACCGGGGGCGCGCCCACGGACACGTTGGGGACGTTGCCGGACAACGTGCGTGCGGCGGAGTTCATCCCCCACGACCTGTTGCTGCCGCGGACCGCCGTGATGATCACCAACGGCGGGTGGGGCGGGGTGCTCGCGGCGGTCGAGGCCGGTGTGCCGATGGTCGTGGTGCCGGGTGCGCTGGACAAGCCGCAGGTGGCACACCGCGTCGAGCGCGCGGGTGCCGGGATCGTCCGGAAGAAGCCGAAGTACCTCAAAAAAGCCGTGGATCAGGTGCTGGGAGAGCCGCGCCACCGGAAACGTGCCGAAGAGCTGGGCCGGCAGCTGAAAACGGCAGGTGGCGCGGCCAGGGCGGCGGAGTTGGTCGAGGACGTGCTCAAGCGACGTTGAACTGGTCCGGGTCGGGGCCGGTGCGGGTGCCGTTGTCCAGCTCGGCGATGACGGTCATGTCGTCCTGGGCCAGCTCGAAGTCGAAGATGTCGATGTTCTCCTTGATCCGGTACGGCGTGACGGACTTGGGGATCACGACGTTGCCGAGCTGGACGTGCCAGCGCAGCACGATCTGGGCCGGGGTCTTGCCGTACTTGTCGGCGAGGGCGGTGATGTCGGGCTTGCCGAGCAGCGCGCCCTGGGCCAGCGGCGACCACGCCTCGGTGACGATGCGGTGGGTGACGTGGACCTTGCGCATCTCTTCCTGCTGCAGCAACGGGTGCAGCTCGATCTGGTTCACCGCCGGGGTGGTCGGGAACTCGTCGAAGAGGCGCTGCAGGTGTGCTGTGTGGAAGTTCGAGACACCGATCGCGCGGACGCGGCCGTCGGCGTAGAGCTGTTCCAACGCCCGCCAGCTCTCGGCGTACAGGTCGCGCGACGGCGTCGGCCAGTGGATGAGGTAGAGGTCCAGCACGTCGCGGCGCAGGCGACGCATGCTCTCGTCGAACGCGCGCAGCGTCGAGTCGTAGCCCTGGTCGGAGTTCCACAGCTTGGTCGTGATGAACAGGTCGGGGACGCCCGCGATCGCGTCGCCCACACCGGACTCGTTGCGGTAGGCGGCCGCCGTGTCGATGCTGCGGTAGCCCGCTTCGATCGCGGTCGTGACCGCGCCGGCCACCTGGTCCTCCGGCACCTGGAAGACGCCGAAGCCGAGTTGAGGGATCCGTACTCCGTTGTTCAAAGAGGTCAGCGGAACCATGCGGGTAGCTTCGCATCGTTGTAGACGTCGTGCATCGCCTTGATCGTGTCGATGATTTCGTGTCTCAACTCGTTCGGTGCCAACACTTCCACGTCCGCACCGAATTTGAGCAGGTCAGCGACGGCATGACGGGTGGACTCGGTCGGAAAACCGAACTCCTGCCCCGGTTCCGGTGCTGCCTCCCTGATCACCCGCGCCTGGTAGCCGCTGAGCAGGTACTGGGACTTGTCGAGGCCTGCTCGCGTCATGCGGACCGCGATGCGCTCGCCGTACATGCGGGCCTCGAACTCCTCGGACCACTCGGCCCAGTACCGCGCCAGGTCGAAACCGTCCGGCCGGTCGAACGTGTCCGAAGTGGCCTGGAGCGACTGGACCCGGGAGACGCGGTAGGTGCGGCCGCTGCCGACGAAGTACCAGGTGCCCGCCTTCAGCACGAGCCCGTACGGGTCGACCTCGCGGTCCACGGTCTGGTTGCCCCACCGCAGATAGGTCATCCGCACGCGACGCTGTTCCCAGACGGCGTCGGCGATCGTGGCGAGGTGCTCGGTGGGTTCGTCGCCGCGGAACCACGTCGGGGTGTCGAGGTGGAAGCGCTGGCGGATCTGCTCGGCGCGGGCGCGCAGCTCGGTCGGGAGCGCGGCGAGCAGCTTGAGCTGGGCCGCAGCGGCGACCTCCTTGAGGCCGAGCTCCTCGGCGGGGCCGGGCAGGCCGGCGAGGAAGAGCGACTGGGCCTCGGCACCGGTCAGGCCGGTCAGGCGGGTGCGGTAGCCGTCGACCAGCTGGTAGCCGCCGGTGGGGCCGCGGTCGGCGTAGACCGGGATACCCGCCGCCGAGAGAGCGTCGATGTCGCGGTAGATCGTGCGCGGCGAGACCTCGAGTTCCGCGGCCAGTTCGTCCGCCGTCATCCGGCCCCTCGCCTGGAGGAGCAGCAGCACCTGGATGAGCCGGCTGGACTTCACCTTCTAAACATGACACGAACTGTCAGGATCTGCCAGCAGAGTGGACCGCATGAAGGCAACCGGAACCATCGAAGTGAAGAGCTGGGACGAGAAGACCTGGGACGGCCGCCCCTACAAGGAGGTCGAGGGCCGCAAGCTCACCGAGGCGCACGTCCAGTTCTCGTACGCGGGCGACGTCACCGGTACGGGCAGCTGCCGATACCTCATGTCCTACGCGGACGACGTGTGCTGGACGACCGCGCTGGAGGAGATCGTGGCCGACGAGGGCACGCTGGTGCTGCGGCACGTCGGCGCGTACCGGACGTCGGTCGAGGCCGTGATCGAGATCGTGGACGGCACCGGCCGGTTCGCGGGGGCGCGAGGTGCGGCGACGGTCGACTGGGCGGAGGATGGCAGCGGCACCTACACCCTGGAGTACGAGGTCTGACCATGACCAACGCCCCCATCTACGAAGCCGCCAAGCAGCGGATCACCGAACTGGTGCAGGATCGCGATCCGCAGACACCCGTCGCGGCGACGCCGGGATGGTCCGTCAAGGACGTGGTGGCGCACCTGGCCGGCGGCCTGCGCGACTTCGTGGACCGCCGGTTCGACGGCGTCGAGTCCGGCGAGTGGGGCGAACGGCAGGTGCGCGACCGCAGGGACAACTCGCTGGCCGACGCCTTCGCCGAGTGGGACACGAACCTCAAGCTGGCCGCGGACCTGTTCGACACGCCGACCGGCCCGGTGCTGGTCTCCGAGGTGATCGCGCACGAGCACGATCTCCGCGCGGCGCTGGGGGTTCCCGGCGATCGCGACTCGGTGGCGGTGCGGGCCGCGCTGACCAAGCCGTTGCAGCACCTGGACCAGCGGATGCGGGAGAACGAGGTGCCCGCGCTGCGGATCACGCTGGAGCACGGGGATCGCGTGCTCGGGCACGGCGATCCCGCCGGGACGCTGCGGACGACGTCGTTCGAGCTGATGCGGGCGATCGGCGGACGGCGGTCGGCGGACCAGATCAAGGCGCTGGACTGGGAGGGTGATCCGGACACCTGGATCGCCGCGCTCGCCCTGTTCGGACGGCATCGGCCAGAGCCGTTCACCGAGTGAAATCCTTGCCCGAACGCGCCTAGCGCCATGTCCGAACGTACGTAAAGCCTTGCGCAAAAGTGTCGGTGTTGATCTCAAGTCTGACGTTGTCATGCGGCTGCCGAGAAGATGTCGGCGGCCGCATCTCTTTGTGGCCAACGACAAAGAGGAGAACCATGGAACTCACACGTCGCACGCGGCTGAGCCTTCAGGCGTCCGTTGCCGCGGTCATGATCGGACTCGGCTCACTGACCACAGGGATGGCGGCACAGGCAGCGGCCGCTCCCAGCGTGACAGTGGCCTCCGAGGTCGCCGTCGGATGGGTCAACGAGGGCGCCACGGAGACGTTCTCCGTCGCCGTGCCCCAGACCGGGCGCTGGAAGCTCGAGTTCGGCGTCAGCTACCCGGAGACGACCGCAAAGATCAAGTCCTCTGTGGACGGACGTGGGCTGACGGACGTCTCCGTCGCTCCCCAGCCGGGAACGTTCTACACCCACGGGTACTCGCAGTGCGTCTCGTTGACCAAGGGCAGGCACTCCGTCACCGTGACGGCCGCCGAGCTGCCGTCGAACCTCCCGCTCCAGGTCACCCTGGTGGACGCGGCCAAGCCCTGACCTGAGTGAACGTCGCCGGGCGTTCCTGTTCGCCCGGAGCGGATCGGGCGCTTTCATCCACCTCGCGTGGGTGGAAGCGCCCTTTGCTTGCCCTGTTCGGACGGCTCGGGCGGAACTGTTCACCGAGTAACTTGGTCGATCATGGGCGACTGGCTGGCCGACACGCGGAAGTCCTACGACACAGTCGCGGTGAGCTACGCCGGCTACGCCCGCAGGGGCCTGGCCGAGAAGCCGGTTCTGCGCGCGGCACTCGGGTTGTTCGCGGAGCAGGTCGACGGCCCGGTCGCGGACGTGGGCTGCGGACCCGGCGTGGTCACCGCGCACCTGCACTCGCTCGGCGTGGACGTCTCCGGCTTCGACCTCTCCCCCGCGATGATCGAACTGGCCCGGCGCTCCCACCCCGGCCTGTGGTTCGAGGTGGGCTCGATGACGGAGCCGTTCCTCGCCGACGGCTCGATGGCCGGGCTGATCGCCTGGTGGTCGCTTATCCACGTCCCCGACGCCGAGGTGCCCACCGTCTTCTCGCACTTCCACCGGGCGTTGCGACCGGGAGGGTTGCTGCTGCTGGGATTCCACGTCGGCGACGGGACACGGGTGAAGGAGCAGGGCTACGGCGGGCATCCGATGCGGGTGCACGTGCACCTGCGGCAACCGGACCAGGTCGTGGCCTGGCTGCGTGACGCCGGGTTCACGCTGGAGGCCCGGTGGCTGCACGATCCGGAGACCGAGGCGCCCCAGGCGATCCTGTTCGCCCGGCGCGGATGAGACCATCTGGCGGTGTCCGACGAGAAGACGTGCCAGCGGTGTGGCGAGCCGGTCGAGCTCAGCCAGGAAGACTTCGAGCTGTTCGAGCGGATGCACTTCGAGTGCTTCCACTTCGCTTTCGAGCACGATCTGAGCAAGCCGGAGCTCGCTGAGGACCAGGACTGCGGCGATCCGGGGTGCCCGGCGGGGGTGTGACAGCGGGCCTGACCTGGGCCAGGCCCGCCGGACCTCACTGAACGATGCGCCAGCGCTGCTTGCTCTCACCGGTCGTGCAATGCACCATCTTGACGCTCAAGGCGCCGTCGTCATCGGTCGCACTCAGGCACATGTCGTTGTAGTCGCTCTTGATGAACGGGATCTGCCCGCCACTGCGCGGCGTGACCCACCACCACTGCTGCGGCTCACCCGCGAAGCACGGCTCCGTGCCCAGGCGCCAGGTCAGCGACAGGCACCTGCCGGTGGCGACGTGCTTGATCGGCGTCGCGGCGTTGTGGTTGTTCCAGATCCACTTCTGGTAGTCACCGCCGTTGCACTTGTTGATGTACAAGCCCACATCGGAGCGGTAGTCCAGACACCTCTTGTCCCCGAAGTTCTTGAAGCTGTTCGCCACCACCGCGGCCGACGCCGGCGCGGCACCCAGGGCCATCACCACGGTGCTCAGCACCGAGACAGCAAGAACCCACGATCGTTTGCGCACTGCCTGTCCCCTTTGGCGCCCCCCAGGCACCCGGACAGACGAAGGGTGACACGGCCGAAGCGACCATGTCACCCTTCTCGGTCAAACAGGAGCGATCAGCTGCCGTACGCGGAGAGCGGCGGGCAGGAGCAGACCAGGTTGCGGTCGCCCTTCGCGCCGTCGATGCGACGGACCGGCGGCCAGATCTTCGGCGCACCGGTACCGGCCGGGTAGACGGCCTCCTCGCGGGTGTACGGGTGGTTCCACTCGCCGACCGTCACGCAGGCCGCGGTGTGCGGGGCGTTGCGCAGCGGGTTGTCCTCGACGGGCCACTCGCCGGCGCCCACGCGGTCGATCTCGCGCTTGATGGCGATCATGGCGTCGATGAACCTGTCGATCTCGGCGAGGTCCTCGGACTCGGTCGGCTCGACCATGAGGGTGCCGGCGACCGGGAACGACATCGTCGGGGCGTGCAGGCCGTAGTCCGCGAGGCGCTTGGCCACGTCGTCCACCGTCACGCCGGTGGCCTTCGTCAACGGGCGCAGGTCGAGGATGCACTCGTGGGCCACGAAGCCGCCCTCGCCGGTGTAGAGGACCGGGTAGTGCTCGTCCAGGCGGCGGGCCACGTAGTTCGCGGCCGCCACGGCGGTCAGGGTCGCGCGGCGCAGGCCGTCGCCGCCCATCATCCGCACGTAGGCCCACGAGATCGGCAGGATCGACGCGGAGCCCCAGGGAGCCGCGCTGATCGGGCCGACGCCCGTGGCGGGGCCGGCGGTGGGCTGCAGCGGGTGGTTCGGCAGGAACGGGGCGAGGTGCGAGCGGACGCCGATCGGGCCTACGCCGGGGCCGCCGCCGCCGTGCGGGATGCAGAACGTCTTGTGCAGGTTCAGGTGCGAGACGTCCGAACCGAACTTGCCGTAGCGGGCCAGGCCGATCAGGGCGTTGAGGTTCGCGCCGTCGACGTACACCTGGCCGCCCGCGTCGTGGACCAGGCCGCAGACCTCGGTGACGGTGTCCTCGTACACGCCGTGCGTCGACGGGTACGTGATCATGATCGCGGCGAGGTCGTCGGCGTGCTCGGCGACCGTGGAACGCAGGTGGCCCATGTCGATGTTGCCCTTGTCGTCGCACTTCACGACGACGACGCGCATGCCGGCCATGACGGCGGAGGCGGCGTTGGTGCCGTGCGCGGAGGACGGGATCAGGCAGACGTCGCGGGCGGCGTTGCCGTTCGCGCGGTGGTAGGCGCGGATCGCCAGCAGACCGGCGAACTCACCCTGCGAACCGGCGTTGGGCTGCAAGGAGACCGCGTCGTAGCCGGTGACCTCGGCGAGCCAGGCCTCGAGATCCGAGACGATGCGAAGCAGACCGGCAGCGTCCTCGACAGGCGCGAACGGGTGCAGCGTCGAGAACTCCGGCCAGGTGATGGATTCCATCTCCGCGGTCGCGTTCAGCTTCATCGTGCAGGAACCGAGCGGGATCATGCTGCGGTCGAGCGCGACGTCCTTGTCCGACAACGCACGCAGGTAGCGCAGCAGCGCGGTCTCCGAGCGGTGCGAGTGGAAGACCGGGTGGGTCAGGTAGTCGGACGTGCGGCGCAGGTCGGCCGGGATGCCGTCGGCAGTGTCGGCGTCGATGGCGTCCACATCGGCCTTGGTGACACCGAAGGCTTCCCACACCGCGACGAGGTGCGCGCGCGTGGTCTTCTCGTCGCAAGCGATTGCGACGACGTCGGCGTCGACCTGGCGCAGGTTGATGCCGGCCTCGCGCGCCTTCGCGACGACCGCAGCGGCCTGGCCTTCAACACGCACCTGGACGGTGTCGAAGAACTCGCCGTGCACGACGTCGAGACCGGCCTCGCACAGGCCCGTGGCGAGCACGGTGGCCAGGCGGTGCACGCGGGTCGCGATCGACCGCAGGCCGTCCGGACCGTGGTAGACGGCGTACATGGACGCGATCACGGCCAGCAGCACCTGCGCGGTGCAGATGTTCGACGTGGCCTTCTCGCGGCGGATGTGCTGCTCACGCGTCTGCAGAGCCAGGCGGTAGGCCAGGGAACCGTCGGCGTCGACGGAGACACCGACCAGGCGGCCGGGCAGCTGACGCTCCAAACCGGACCGGACGGCCATGTAACCGGCGTGCGGGCCGCCGAAGCCGATCGGCACGCCGAAGCGCTGCGTGGTGCCGATGGCGACGTCCGCACCGATCTCGCCCGGCGCGCGCAGCAGCGTCAGCGCGAGCAGGTCGGCGACGACGACGGCCTGCGCACCGGCGGCGTGGATCTCCTCGATCAACGCGGCCTGGTCGCGCACGACACCGGAGGCACCGGGGTAGGACAGGAGAACGCCGAAGAAGTCGCCGCCCAGGCCGAGGCCCTCGATGCCCTGCGACAGGTCCGCGACGACGATCTCGATGCCCAGCGGCTCGGCGCGGGTCTCGATCACGGCCAGCGTCTGCGGCAGCGTGTCAGCGTCGATGACGAACTTGTTCGACTTGGAGCGACCGCCGCGGCGCACCAGCGTCATCGCCTCGGCGGCGGCGGTCGACTCGTCCAGCATGGACGCGTTCGCGACCGGCAGGCCGGTCAGGTCGCCGACCATGGTCTGGAAGTTCAGCAGCGCCTCGAGGCGGCCCTGCGAGATCTCCGGCTGGTACGGCGTGTACGCGGTGTACCAGGCGGGCGACTCCAGCACGTTGCGCAGGATCACGCCCGGCGTCACGGTGTCGTAGTAGCCGAGGCCGATCATCTGCGTCATCGGCCGGTTCTGCGAAGCCAGTTCACGCAGCTCGGCCAGCGCCTCGGTCTCGGTGGCCGGCGCCGGCAGGTCCAGCACCAGCGAACGCTCGTGAATGGACGAAGGCACCGCGCGCTGCGCCAGCTCCTCCAGCGACCCGACGCCGATCACGTCGAGAATGCGCGCGAGTTCGGCGGGGCGCGGACCGACGTGGCGGTCGGCGAACGGGGTGCCGTGCTCGAGAGCGGCGAGAGGGATGCGGTCCTGCGTCATCAAACGCCTCCGGGGGCCTGAGGGCACACGTGTCCTGGTGCCCTCCCCGCTCTGTCCGTACCCCGAAGGGCGCCTGAGAGGTTCACCGAACCCGGAGGTAAGGCTTTCACCGTCGGCGGGACCAAGAGGTCCACTTTCCAGAGGCGTCTCGCTCGGGCGGTCCTGGATGCCTGAGAGGTTCCCGGGGAGGAACTTGCTCCTTCGGCGCCGGGTTCGAAACCCGGTCTCTCCCGCCTGAGTTCAGCGACTACCCGCGAAGAATACCCGCAGGTGCCCTGATCAGTCCTCAGGGACGCGACCAAGGTCTCAGCCGGTGGCGCGCTCCCGGCGCCGGCGGGTCAGCTCGTCCTCGGTCATAGGGGCGATCTCGACGCCGTCCGCACGTTCGGCCGGGAACTCGTGGATGGTGCCGCTGATCTCCCGCATCGCACCGCTGACCGCGATGCCGAACACGCCCTGACCGCCTTGAAGCAGGTCGACGACCTCTTCCGGCGAGGTGCACTCGTAGACGGTCGTGCCGTCGGAGAACAGGGTGATCTTCGCGAGGTCCTGAACGCCGCGGCGGCGCAGGTGGTCGACCGCGACCCGGATGTTCTGCAGCGAGACGCCGGTGTCCAGCAGTCGCTTGACGACCTTCAGAACCAGGATGTCCTTGAACGAGTACAGCCGCTGGCTGCCCGACCCGTGTGCGGTCCTTATCGTCGGCGCGACGAGTCCGGTCCTGGCCCAGTAGTCGAGCTGCCGGTACGTGATGCCCGCGATCTGGCACGCCGCGGGCCCCCGGTAGCCGACGAGCTCGTCCGGCAGCGAGGAGTCCGGGAACAGTTCACCCTGCAGCCCGGATTCGGCCCGCAAGGGCGCTTCCTCGACCACGCCTGCCTCCCCTCGGAACGGCCACGAAAGTCGAGGCCGTCAAGCCGCCGGATCAGCTCGCGCGGACCGGCGACGTCCACTCGAGTTCGACGGTAAGACCGGTGTGGGGGCAGGTCAACGCGACGCGCGGATAGCGTCGACCCTCAACCTGTGGTGGAGAGTCACACCGTCACCCGAACCAGGACGTTCAAGTGACGTTTAGTGATTGTTTAGCGGCCAAAACGCACGATGTGTAGTCCGATCGAGGGACAAGCCACCGGGCTACAACGGTTCCAAACGAGACAGACAGCGACACGCTGCAAATCAGGTGTCGGCGCCCCTGAAGTCTTCGGGCGAGACCGAGTCGAGGAACTCGCGGAACTTCTCCACCTCGTCCTCCTGCTCGTCCGGGATGATGAGACCCGCCTCGGCCAGCACGGACTCCTCCGCGTGGATCGGCACGCCGACGCGCAACGCGAGCGCCACCGAGTCCGAGGGCCGCGCGGACACCCGCACGTCGCCGTCGAAGACGAGCTCGGCGAAGAACGTGCCCTCCTGCAGGTCGGTGATCCGCACCTGTTCGAGGTTGCGGCCCAATGCCCCGATGACGTCCTTGAGCAGGTCGTGAGTCAGCGGGCGGGCCGGGCGAACACCCTGTTGTTCGAGCGCGATGGCCGTGGCCTCGACGGACCCGATCCAGATCGGCAGGTACCGCTCACCCTCGGTTTCGCGAAGCAGAAGGATCGGCTGGTTCTGGGGCAGCTCCACCCGCACGCCGACGACGCGCATCTCGCTCATCGGGCCTCGCCTCCCTCTATCCCGTTCGGGGAGTACCCGGATCACACCCGAGCATCCCCCGGCGTACGTGTTCGACGCTACCCGCCAAGCGGGCCGTGTGCTCAATCGTTGCGGGCAGATCGTGATCAACCAGACTCAACCGGACTGGCGCAAACCCGCCCTCACCAACAACGTGTGCAACGAGGTGAACAGGTCAGCCAATTCCCGGACCGTCTCGGGATCTGAGAAAGATTTCAGCACGACCACCTCGTGATCCGCTGCCGCGCGAACCGCGCGCAGGTGCTCGCGCTCGACGCCGAGTCCGATCATCGTCCGGATCGTGCGGAGCGCGGTGATGTCCTCGGTGGTGAACCGGCCACCGGGGCCGGGACGCAGCAGACCGTCGCGTTCCAGCTGGGACAGCTGCTCTGCGCCGATTCCGGTCTGGGTCAGCAGATCGACCCGCGACACCGAAGTGGAGTCGGCGACGACAGCATCGAGCTGCTCGCGGATCACCTTGAGCGGCAGGTACCTGTCGCGTTGTGCGGACAGCACGAACCGCAGCCTCTCGACGTCCGCCACGCTGAACTGGCGGTAGCCGGAGGCGGTGCGTGCCGGGCGGACCAGCCCCTCCGCTTCCAGGAAGCGGATCTTGGAGATGGTGACCTCGGGGAACTCGGGGCGGAGCTGCGCGAGCACCGCCCCGATGCTCAATACCCCACGTTGTGGCCGCCCGGCCGTCACGTGTCAGGCTCCCGCGGAGCCAGGACCCGTCAGGAAGACGAGACGGAACTTGCCGATCTGGACCTCGTCACCGTTCGCGAGGACGGCCTGGTCGACCGGCTCACGGTTCACGTAGGTGCCGTTGAGGCTGCCGACGTCGATGACGACGAACTCGCCGCTCTCCCTGCGGAACTCGGCGTGGCGGCGCGAGACCGTCACGTCGTCCAGGAAGATGTCGCTGTCGGGGTGGCGCCCCGCGCTCGTCGTGTCGCGGTCCAGCAGGAACCGGGAACCGGCGTTCGGGCCGCGCTTCACCACGAGCAGCGCGGATCCGGCGGGAAGGGCGTCGACACCGGCAACTGCCGGCTCCTGAGCGGGCGCCTCCGCGCCTTCGACTTCTTGGAGGAAGTCCGCCCGGAAGACGGAGGTCCGCTCCGGGGACTGCTCCGGCGGAACGCCTGGGCCGTCGTTCGTGCTCACCTGAGCTCTCCTCCTGCTGCTGGATCCGTCATTTCCGGTAAAACCTATCGCGTTCGGGTCGCCACCCGAGGAGCGGCTCCCCTTCCGGCCGAAGATCCGGCGAAAGATCGACGTCACTCCTTCTCCACCAACGCCTTGTACGCGTCCGCGTCCAGCAGCCCTTCCACCGCTTCCGGGTCGTTCAGCCGCAGCTCGACCATCCAGCCCTCGCCGTACGGATCGGTGTTCACGGCGTCGGGCGACTGCACCAAAGCGTCGTTGATGGCGACCACCTCGCCGTCGAGCGGCGAGTAGAGGTCGGACACGCTCTTCGTGGACTCGACCTCGCCGAAGGTGTCACCGGCCGCGACGGTGTGGCCCACCTCGGGCAGCTGGACGAAGACGACGTCACCGAGCTGTTCCTGGGCGTAGTCGGTGATGCCGACGCGCACGGTGTTCTCGCCTGTGCTGGCGATCCACTCGTGCTCCTCGGTGTAACGAAGCTCCTCGGGAATCAACTGACTGCGCTCCTCGTGCTGAACCTGTATGGGGTGATCTTTTCACGCGGCCTTTTCGGGAGTGACCCGCAGGGCCAGGAAGAACTGGTAGACGTACAGAAATGCCGACCACAGGTAGAGGGCCCCGCCCCAGGCCGTGAACGCGTAGGCGAACGGCAGGGCGGCCTGCGCCCACGCCGAGTCGCCCTGCGCGAGCAGCAGCAGGGGGAAGGCGTACAGCAGGTTGAAGGTCGCGGCCTTGCCGAGGTAGGTGACCTCGAACGGGCCCCAGCCCCGGCCGCGCAGGACCAGCAGGCAGATGCCGACGACGACCTCTCGCCCCACCAGCACGAGGGCGACCCAGAGGGGAACGATGTCCCTGATCACGAACGCCAGCAGCGTGGCGAACACGTACAGGCGGTCGGCGGCAGGATCGAGCAGCGTGCCCAGGCGCGAGGTCTGGTCGAGCCAGCGGGCGAGCTTGCCGTCGAGCCAGTCGGAGAAGCCCGCGAAGACGAGGACGAGCAGCGCCCAGCCGTCTTCGCGGGGTCCGAGCAACAGGTACAGGAAGAGCGGAACACCGGCCAGCCGCAACACGCTGAGCAGGTTCGGAATCGTCAGCAGGCGATCAGCCGGATCACGCACACCCGCACTCTAAACGAGTGACTGCGCACGGGCTGCCGGATGGCGTCACGGCACGCGGTGCGTCTGGTTGCGGGTGGTGCGGAGTTCTGCGTTCTGCGGAGCCTTTTGCAGGGGTGTGGCTCAGGCTGTTTTGAAAAGCGTCCAGCCTCGGCGCTGCATCTCGGCGCCGGAGATCGTGTGCGGGCGGCCTCGGTCGTCCCGGCCGACCCAGCGAGCGCGGAGACCCTCGAGCACGTAGGCGTGGCCCCGGCTCCAGACCACGCTGCACGGCGTGGTCGGCAGCGCAGTGTCCATCTCTGCGGACTGCTGAGGCTGGGTCTCCATGGCGGTTCTCATTTCAATCCCTCCGTGACATCAGGGATGTCGTGCACCGGGGCTCCGGCGTTATCCCTGGAAACGAATTCTGTCCGACTGTGGTTCAGAACACGTGTCATGTTTGGGTCCTAAGCGTTAACTGGATCGAACGGCGCGCCGAGCTGTTCGGGCCCGAAGCGGGACGGATGAACGGTTCGTTGCCTGCGCAACCGTTCGTCGCACGCCGATGACCGCACGTCTCGTCTTGTGCATCGGCCGGGCCTAACCTCAGCACGTGGACCAGGTGAAATTCGGTGCAGAACTGATCTCCCGCTTGATGGACCACCTGTGCGGGCAGCTGCCGGGGTGCGAGGGCGTCGGGCTGAGCGTGTGGCCGGACGCGGTCCAACTGCGGTCCGCCGGGATCGCCGCGGAGCTGGACCAGGCACAACTCGACAGCGGCGAGGGACCGCTCGTCGAGGCCTCTCGCGACGAGCGGCAGGTGTCCGGCCGCGTCGGTGACCGGCACGTGGTCGCCGTGCCGGGCAGCTGGGGCGACAGCGGGCCGGTCGTGCTGACCGTGTACCTCGACCACCCGCCGCAGATGGCGGATCTCCAGGCGATCGAGGAGATAGAGCCGCTCGTCGCGACCGCGGCCGCCGTCGTCGAGTTCTGCGCGGGCGAGGTGATGCGCGCCGACGAGATGGTGCGGATGGTGCAGCACCGGCGCTACATCGAGCAGGCGAAGGGGTTGCTGATGGGCGCGCGGCAGAGCGCGCCCGGCGACGCGTTCGAACTGCTGGTGCGGGCGAGCCAGCACGCGAACGTGAAACTGCGGGACCTGGCGACCGCGCTCGTGCTGGTCGTCGGCGGCGAACTGGAGGACAAGGCGGACGACGTGAAGTTCCCGCCGAAGATCGCCTACGACACCGCGCGGCAGCTCTGGGCGGCCGTGAAGGTGTGACCTCCACACGTTTGAGACGTGCACCGCAGGGGTATGAGGAGTGCGACCTGTCCTGGGTAGCGGCCTCTCCCGTACGGTGAGGCCGCAGCGGTTGAGCCAGCAGCCGTGATGGGACCGCTGCGAGGGCGGCTCTCTCGTCGTACGAAAGGGAGAACGTCAGTGACTGTGCAGGACCCGCGTGCGGAGCAGACGATCGAGCTGTCGGCCAGTCAGCCGGCGGACGGTGTCACGGTGCTCGCCGTGTCCGGCGAGGTCGACATGGTGTCCGCGCCTTCGCTGCGCGACGCGGTGATGCCCGGCCTGTCGGACGGTTCGACCTTCGTGGTCGACATGACAGGCGTGACCTTCCTCGGTTCCGCCGGACTGGCCGTGCTCGTCGAGGCGGCCCGGCTGGCGCAACAGCAGAACGCGGCTCTCAAGGTCGTCGCGAAGGCTCGCGCCGTGACGCGGCCGTTGGAGGCCACTGGCCTCGGCGAGGTGTTCAACTTGCACGAGTCGGTCGACTCGGCGCTGGCCTAAGCCACGTCCACTACCGAACGCAACCCCGACGTCTCGACTGCCTTGCGGGCGGCCGATCCCCGTGGCGCGATCACGGTGAGACGGTTGCCGGCGGAGTTGAGCGCCGCCGCGACGGCGAACAGCGCGTCCACGACGCCATCGGTCTCCACTCCCAGCGAGCTGAGGTCGACCGTCAGCGGCACGGTGCCGCCTCGGGCGCCCGTCGACAGGATGCGGCGCAGCGACGGACCGGCGGAGGCGGGCGCCTCACCCTCCACCACTGCCAGGACGCCAGAGGAGGTCTCGTGCACGTGCACCTCGCACGAAGGCGTCCGATCGGCGGCCACCGGAACCGCTGCCCGGGTTCGGGTGAGGCGCACGGTCGTGCCCGCCGCCGAGCGGAGGATCTCGACTTCGTCCACGCTTTCCCGCATGAGCAGAAGTCCCCTGCCGCGCGTGGTGAGCGCGGGCGGCGGCACGCGCCACTGGCCGTGGTCGATCACGTCGACCTGGACACTGCCGTCGGTTCCGGCCTTCGCCCGGACCTCGACGGTGCCGCGTGCCGGGCCGGGGTAGGCGTGTTCCACGGAGTTGTTGACCGCCTCGCTGACCGCCAGGACGAGGTCGCTCACCTCGTCCTCCCCGAAACCGCTGCAGCGCAGCCACAACCGCAGCTGCTGGCGTGCGGCGGCCACCTCGTGTGCGTCCGCGGGGAAGCGGAAGGCCAGGAAGTCCTCGTGCATGAGCACTGTGCCCCATCCTCTCTGGGCTGCTCCCCGGGTCGCTTGCCTCCAGCAGGTGATTTCCCTGGGGGCGGCGGTAATACACGTGTGAAACGAAATCGATTCGGGTACGGCAGTGATGTGCCGGCCTTCAGCAGAACGGACTACGAGGTGGGTGTGACGCAATTGTCAGGTGTCGAACTGCGGATGGCCGCTGATCCGACTCAGCTGTCCATCGTGCGTGCCGTCGCGGCGGACATCGCGATGCGCCAGGACTTCGACCTCGACTCGATCGAGGACCTCAAGCTCGCCGTCGACGAGACGTGCTCGACGCTGATCACGCTCGCGGCCCACGACGCGGTGCTCAGCTGCCACTTCGCGGTGGACGGCGGTGGTGCGGTCAGAGTCAGCGCGCAGATCAACGCCAAGTCCGCGGCGGGCCCCGACGAGCACAGCTTCGGCTGGCGGGTGCTGACCGCGCTCGTGGACTCGGTGGAGACCTCGGTGGACGAGGCCGAAGGGTTCACGGTCCACATCCGCCTGGTGAAGTCCTCGGCAGGGGCGGTGGATGCGTGACCAAGCCAGAAGCGGCGACGAAAACCTCCAAGGGCGGTGACTACGACCACCTGGCCCCGCTCTTCGCCGAGCTCGCCGTGACGCCTGCCGGGCCCGCGCGGGAGACGTTGCGCGACCGGTTGGTGACCGAACACCTGCCGGTCGCCCAGCACATCGCGCGCAGATTCGGGCACCGCGGCGAACCGCACGAGGACCTGGTGCAGGTCGCGACGGTCGGGCTGATCAACGCGGTCGACAGGTTCGACCCGGATCGCGGCTCCGACTTCCTGTCGTTCGCCGTGCCCACGATCATGGGCGAGGTCCGGAAGTACTTCCGGGACTCCAGCTGGTCGGTGCGGATGCCGCGGCGGTTGAAGGAGCTGCATCTCGCGATCAACGCCGGCACCTCGCGGCTGTCGCAGTCGCTCGGGCGAGCGCCCACGCCGTCGGAACTCGCCGAGCACCTGGGACTGTCGCGCGACGAGATCCACGAAGGACTCGCGGCCGGAAACGCTTACCAGAGCGCGTCTTTGGACGACATGCTGATGTCGGAAGACTCGTCGATCTCGCTGGGCAGCACGATCGGCGAGGAAGATCCGGAGATCTCGATGATCGAGCAGCGGGAGGCCCTGCACCCGTTGCTGCAGCAGCTGCCCGAGCGCGAGCGCAAGATCGTGATCATGCGGTTCTTCGGGAACATGACCCAGACGCAGATCGCCCAGAAGGTCGGGATCTCGCAGATGCACGTGTCGCGGTTGCTCGCGAAGACGTTGCGGCAGTTGCGGGATGTGCTCGAGGAGTGAACGGAGCGGTAGCCGGCGGTTCTGACCGCCGGCTACCGCATCCGGCGTCTGCCACGAGCAGGTGGCACACGCGTCAGTGGCGCGGCGACACGCAAAAGCTCACTGGCAAGGCTCACTGGCGAAGGATCACTGGCAAGGCTCACGCCGAGGCGACGACGCGGACCCGGCGGCGGGCCGACGCGACGATCTGGCGGCGTTCGTCCTCCCCCATGCCGCCCCAGACGCCGTACGGCTCCTGGGCCTCCAGCGCGTGGGTGCGGCACATCTCCAGCACCGGGCAGTGCGCGCAGATCGCCTTCGCCTTCTCCTCCCTGGCCACGCGGGCGTAGCCGCGTTCGTTGTCCGGGTGGAAGAAGACCGCGCTGTTCTGGCCGCGGCACAGACCTTCCATCTGCCAGTCCCACACGTCGGTGACCGGCTTGGGCAGACGGGTCGTGCAGGTCATCGCGACTCCCTTGCTGGGCGGAAGAGTTGCGATCACTGCGTACCCGTGGGCGGACCAGGGATAAACCTGTTGGTGGCCTACAGCCGGTCGGGTGCCCCAATGCCCAGCAGGGACAGCCCCAGGGTGAGCACGCGTGACGTGAGCGTGAGCAGGTGCAGGCGCGAGTCCTGGAGCTCCTGCGTCTCCGCCGTCGCGACCGGGCAGTTGTTGTAGAACGTGGAGAACGCCGTGGCCGTCTCGAACAGGTAGTTCGTCACCTTGTGCGGGGCCAGCTCGTCGATCGCGGCCTGGATCGCGGTGGGCAGCTGGAGCAGCTTCAGGGCGAGGTCGCGTTCGGCCTGCTCCTGCAGGACCAGCGGGGCATCCGCCGGCGCCGTGCGGCCCACCTTGCGGCCGATCGAGAGGATGCGGGCGTTCGCGTACTGGATGTACACGGACGTGTCGCCGGTGGTGGCGAGCATCTTCTCCCAGGTGAAGACGTAGTCCTTTTCGCGGTCGTTGGAGAGGTCCGCGTACTTCACCGCGCCGAGGCCGATTGTGCGGGCGAGCGCGTCCTTCTCGGCACCCTCCACTTCGGACGTTTCGGGCATCACCTTGTAGGCGTTCTCGATCGCCTCGTCCAGCAGGTCGATGAGCTTGAGGGTGCCGCCCGCGCGGGTGCGGATGGTCTTGCCGTCCGAGCCGAGGATCGTGCCGAAGCCGGTGTGCACGGCGGTGTGCGCGTCGTCGAGCCAGCCTGCCTGCTTCGACGTCGCGAAGATCATCTGGAAGTGCTGGGCCTGCGGGGTGCCGACCACGTAGATCAGCCGGTCGACCTTGCGGTCGCGCACCCAGTAGCGGGCGGTCGCGAAGTCCGTGGTGGCGTAGCCGTAGCCGCCGTCGCTCTTGCGGACGATGAGCGGGAGGCGGTCGCCCTCGCGGTTGGTGAAGCCGGGCGGGAACACGCACAGCGCGCCGTCGCTGGTCTCGATGAGACCCTTCTGCTGCAGCTCGGTGATCGTGTCCGCGAGGTACGGGTTGTAGAAGCTCTCGCCGTAGTTGTCCTCGGCGCTCAGGCCGATGCCGAGCAGCTCGTAGACCTGGTTGAAGTGCCGCTGCGACTCGGCCACCAGCTCGTGCCACAGGGCCAGCGTGGCCTCGTCACCGCCCTGCAGCAGCACCACCCGGCGGCGCGCGCGGTCGGCGAAGCCCGGCTCGTTGTCGAACTTCTGCCTTGCCTGCTGGTAGAACGCGTTCAGGTCGCTGATCTTGTGATCCGTGCCCTGGCCCTCGTCGGTGAGGTGCTCGATGAGCATGCCGAACGGCGTGCCCCAGTCACCGAGGTGGTTGTGCGGGATGACCTCGTGGCCCGCGAACGTGAGCAGGCGGGAGAACGCGTCACCGATGATCGTCGAGCGCAGGTGGCCGACGTGCATCTCCTTGGCGACGTTCGGGCTGCTGTAGTCGATCGCGATGCGCTGCGGTTCCCCGGTGCGCGGCACGCCGAGGCGGTCGTCGCCCAGCAGGTGCGCGGTCTGCGCCTCGAGCCACTCGCGGCGCAGCTTCAGGTTGATGAAGCCGGGGCCGGCGATCTCCGGCGTCTCGATCGCGTCGGCCGCGTCCAGGTGCTCGACGATCAGGGCGGCGACCTCGCGCGGGTTCTTGCCGACCTTCTTCGCGAGGCTCATCGCCACGTTGCACTGGTAGTCGGCACCGTCTCGGTTGGACGGTCGGATCAGCGCTTCGTCGGCGGTGATGTCCACGTCCAGAGCGGCGCGCAACGCCCGCGCGACCCGCTGGCCCAGTTCGAGCCCGACATCCCCACGCAGCACTGAACCCACCTTCCTGAAGTTCGACTGAAGAGTCCCAGTATTTCACCAACGACCGAGCAACAGCGCACCGCCGCCCACGAGTGCCGCGAGGCTCACCACACCGAAGAACGTCACCCAGCCGAGCGCGGGCACGCCGGTGAGCCAGGCGAGCTGGTCGGCGTCGCTGCGCTGGGCCTGCCGGCGCCACCGCTTGACCTGCAGTTCCCACACCGGACGCACGCCGCCGAGCAGCAGGAACCAGGCGAACACGTACGCGGCGGCGTCCCTGACCTCGAGCGAGGCGTAGAAGGACACGAACAGGAAGATCCCGCCGGTGACGATGATCGAGAGGATGCCGAAGGCGTTGCGGATCATGATGAGCATGGCCGCGAGGAAGCCGATGCTGATCCAGAGCATGAGCTGGATGTGCTCGTTGGTGATCAGCAGGGCGGCGCCGAAGCCGAGCAGCGAGGGCGCGATGTAACCGGCGAGGGCGGTGAACACCATGCCGGGGCCGCGGGGCTTGCCGCGCGAGACGGTGAGGCCGCTGGTGTCGGAGTGCAACTTGATGCCGCTGAGGCGGCGGCCGGTCAGAACCGCGAGCAGGGCGTGGCCGCCTTCGTGGGCGATGGTGATGACGTTGCGGGTGAGCCGCCAGATCCCTCCCACCGCGACGGCCAGGAACGCGGCCAGCGCGGTGCCCCAGGTGATCAGGACTTCGTCGGTCAGCAGTTCCGGCATCGCGACATCGAAACAGACGCGCCGTGAGAGCCGCATGTGGGCTCGCACGACGCGCCTGTCACCGGACAGGGGGCGTCCGGGGGGTACCTCAGTGCTTGATCTTGTCCTTCAGGTCGGCCTTGCTCACCTTGTCGGTCTTCGGGTCGATGACCGCCTGCTCCTTGGTGATCGGCTCCTGCTCCTTGGTGATCGGTCCGTCGCGGTCGTCCCGGAAGGCCGCCGAGCGCTGCTCCGGCAGCACCGGCTCCTCCTCCTCGATCAGCTTGCGGCGCGCGGGCAGCACTGCGAGCAGCAGGCCGAAGACCGCGAGGCCGAGGTGCAGCCAGTTGTCGTTCGTGTTGAGCGCCAACGGGTTGCCGAACTCGGACACCGGGTTCTGCGCGACGATCCCGGTGATCATCAGGCCCCACACGAAGGTGACGCCGTAGCCGAGGAACAGCAGCCACCCGTACAGCCGGGCGAGGCCCGACCCGAGTGCCATGAGCAGACCGAGCACGCCGACGACCACGTGCACCAGGTTGTGCAACGGGTTCACCGAGAACCCGAGCACGAACGCGTGGACGGACCAGTCGCCCACGCCGGTGCGGACGAAGCCCACGACGCCGAACACGATGAACGCGATACCGGCCAGCGCAGCCAGCAACTGCACCGGTTGCAGACCGGCGACCTTGACTGTGACGCGGTGGGTCATGACGCCCTCCAGGCTCGGTACTTGTCGCCCCGCTGACTACCCCGTCCTGACCTCCATCAAACCGTTCGCGGACACCACGGGCATGCCGTTGCGGGCCACGACGACGTTGCTCTTGGCCACGTGCACCACGCGTGCCCGCGACGGGTTCACCAGCACGGTGACCTCCGCGTTGAGCTCGGTGTAGGCGCGGACCTCGATCTGGGTGCCGCGTGCGGCGGCGTTGCGCAGGGCGGCCGCGAGCACGTCCAGGTTCCACGGCTTGACGAGGCGGTACGCGAACTCGTCGACGTGCAGCACGGCCCAGAGTTCGGTGCTGGTGGGTGGATCGGTCGGATTCATCGGGTAAATCCCCTCGGGTGGCTTCCCTCATCTGACCTTCGGCGGAGGTGCGCGGTCCGGTTCTGTTGCCCTTCAAGGAGAACTCGGGTGCGCCAACCGGCACGTCCGTCGCAACACCTGAGTCCGGTCGCGGGCGGTCTGCGGCTTGTCCTTGTACAGCAACAGGATGGCTTCCCGCATGTTCCCTAGGAGGTGCCGCGGAACGGTCAGATACGGCCCGGCGTCGCCTGCGGCTTGCGCCCGATTCCCGCGTAGGCCCCCGGCACGACGTACGGCGGCTCGATCGACAGACCTTCCATGAGCTGCTCGACCGGCGTCGGGTGCGACACCACCAGGAACCCGCCGGCGGGCAACGCGTGCCGGTACCGGCGCACCACCCGGCCGGGCCCGGTCACGTCGTCGACGTAGCGCAGGACGTCCACCATCAGCACCGCGTAGGGCTCACGCAGATCGAGGTGGGACAGCACGCCCGGATGCCTCAGCACCTGGTCGGGACGGCGCAGATCGGCCTCCACCGCGCAGGCCCGCGGTTCGCCGCGCAACAGCCCGCGCCCGAACGCCACGGTCACCGGGTCCGAGTCGACGTACACGACCCTGGCATCCGGCAACGTCTGGTGCGTCGCACCGCACGTCGGGATGCCCGAACCGAGGTCGAGGAACTGGCGGACACCCGCGGCCCAGCAGTGGCGCACGGCCTGGCGCAGGAACACCCGGTGCGCCCTGGTCACGAGCGGCAGCTCCGGGTCGATCCGGACGGCCTGCTTGGCGAATGCCCGATCGGGCGCGTAGTTGTGCGCGCCACCGAGGTAGAAGTCGTGGATCCGCGCGGCGTTCGGCCGACGTACGTCGACCTCGTAGCGTGCGAAGGCGGGGACCGCAGCCATTCGCAGAGCGTAACTGGCGCCTAGACCATTCGGGCGAAGTTTTCGAAGATTCTTTGGGTCCGTCTGACATTGACCCCGAGGAGGGCGGGCCCAGTCCACCCCACGGAGACCGGGCCACGTAGCGCGTACGGGGATCGAACCCGTGTTTCCGGAGTGAGAATCCGACGTCCTGACCACTGGACGAACACGCCTAGAACGAGCATTGATACACAAATGCTCGCAGAGATTAGAAGAAAAGAACTGCCTGTTCAGAGCCTTGAGGGCGCTCCTGCCCATTCCTCTGCGGTAATCATGGAACAATGATGACCGAGTGCGTGGCAGTCATGCAAAGGAATTAATCGAGCCAGGTCAGCGCGAGCCACAGCGAGGCCCGCGCGTCGGCCGTCCCAAGATCATGACCGAGCAGGCGTTCGGCGTGAGAAATTCGGTGCCGAACGCTGTTGCGGTGCACGCCGAGTACTGCCGCGGCCCGGTCCCAGCTGCCGTGCTGGCCGAGCCAGGCCCGCAGCGTCTCGATCAGTTCGGGGCGGTTGAGGAGGCCGGCGAGCTCTCGGCGGGCATAGGCGCGGGCCGCTACGGGGTCGACGAGAGCGGACAGATCGGACGCCGGGAACGCGGGCTCGCCGGTGGCCAGTGCACGCGCCAGCAGTGCTTGGGCTTCGGCCGCCGCGTCGTCGATCGCGGACCTGGTCGGAGAGGCCGGTGCTGAGGTCGGCGCAGAGGTCGGCGCTGCGGCGGGCCCTGGGGCGGAGGCGGGCTCGGAGACCTCTGCCGACACCCCGACCGGCCCCGACACCTCGAACCCCGCCAGCACCAGCGCCAGAAACCCGCCCTCCACCTTCGACACCAGCGGCCCGTACCGCTGAGCCAGCACGTCGTAGTCAGCCCGCGACTCCCCCGCCACCACCCGGTACGGCCCAGGCCCCAGCACAGCCGCCAGCCCGGACACCCGCGACCGCAGCAACGCCGAAGCCGCAAGCCGGGCGATCTGCCCCCGTTCGCTCTCCACATCCCGCCGCAACAGCCCGAGCAACGCCAGCGCCACCGCGACGACAGCCCGTTCGGCAGGAGACAGCGCGGCCGACCGGCGCACCACCAGAACCGCGGCCTCGACCGGGTCCAGCGTCACCTGGTCCTCACCCACCTGGGCGGAGGCCGAACGAGGTCCCGTACCGGACGCGACCCGGGCCACGAGCGAGGCGACGTCCTCGGGCGCACTCGACACGTCGACAAGATCGGCGCGGCAGTTCAGCACCACGGCCAGCGTGGTCAGCACCGACTCGACGGGCCGGACGCGGGTGGCGGCTCGGGTCAGGGCGCGCTGGCTGTCCGCGAGCATCCGCTGCTCCCGCACAGCGATCTCCGCGAGCAACGCGCCCAGCGCCTGCGACACCGCGAGGAACGGCGTCGAGGGCGGCACCTCCAGCAAGGGCATCCCCTGCTCCGAACAGGCCTCCACCAGCGACAACGGCACCGTGGGGAACTCGGGCTCGACACCGAACCCGATCGCGGAGACGCCGGAGGTGACCAGTCCGGCCACGTACGCGGGCACGTCGGACGGGAACCGCACGCCGGCCGTGAGCAGCAGCTCCTCACCGACCAGGTAGGGCGTCGGGTCCTCCAACTCGGACACGTGCGCCCAGCGGATCGGCCGGTCCAGCGCGTCGGCTCCACACAGGACGTTCAGCCCGAGATCGACTCGCGCGACGAGATCCCGCAGTGGGACGGTTTGCACAACCATGGTCCGACGATTGTGCAGAACAACCACTTACCAGCGCCAGTGCGCGTTCCTACTGTGACCTGCAACCCAAGGAGGTCCGACAGTGGCTCTCGACTACGCGGTGATCGCCGCCTACGTGCTCGGCATGATCGGCATGGGCTGGTGGGGCATGCGCCGCGCCACCAGCAAGAGCGAGTACCTGGTCGCCGGACGCAGGCTCGGCTTCACGATGTACTCCGGCACCATGTCGGCCGTCGTGCTCGGCGGCGCGTCGACCATCGGCGGTGTCGGGCTCGGCTACAAGTTCGGCATCTCCGGCGCCTGGATGGTGTTCGCCATCGGCCTCGGCATCCTGTTGCTCAGCGCGCTTTTCGCGCGCCGGATCGTCAAGTTGAAGGTCTACACCGTCTCGCAGATGCTGGATCTCCGGTACGGCGGCAACTCCAGCATGATCTCCGGCCTGGTGATGGCGGCGTACACGCTGATGCTCACCGTCACGTCCACGATCGCGTACTCCACCATCTTCAACGTCCTCTTCGGACTGCCGAAGTCCGTCGGCGTGATCATCGGCGGCAGCATCGTGGTGCTGTACAGCGTTCTCGGCGGCATGTGGTCGATCACGCTCACCGACATCGTGCAGTTCGTCGTGAAGACGATCGGCATCCTGTTCCTGCTGCTGCCGATCAGCCTGATCTCCGCCGGCGGCTTCGACGGCATCCAGGAGCGCCTCAACGACCCGGCGATGTTCGAGGTCGGCAACATCGGCACCGGCACGATCATCACCTACCTGCTGATCTACGTGTTCGGCCTGCTGATCGGCCAGGACATCTGGCAGCGCGTGTTCACCGCGAAGTCGCCGAAGGTCGCGACCTGGGGCGGCATCACCTCCGGCCTCTACTGCCTCGTCTACGCGGTCGCCGGTGCGTTGATCGGCCTCGCGGGCAAGGCGCTCTACCCGGACATCGCGAACAAGGACGAGGCGTTCGCGACGATCGTGGAGAACCTGCTGCCGACCGGCGTGCGCGGGCTCGTGCTCGCTGCCGCGCTGGCCGCGATGATGTCGACCTCGTCCGGTGCCCTCATCGCCTGCGCCACGGTGGCGTCCAACGACATCTGGCGCCGCAAGACCGACTCGGACGTCCACAACAACCGGATGTTCACGCTCGTGATCGGTGTCGTCGCGATCGCCATCGCGGTGGCGCTCAACGATGTCGTGGCCGCGTTGACCGTCGCCTACAACATCCTCGTCGGCGGGCTGCTGGTCGCGATCATCGGCGGTCTGGTGTGGAAGCGCGGCACCCGGCTCGGCGCGATGGCGTCGATGGCGATCGGGTCGCTGACGGCGATCGGGTTCATGGTGTTCGTGGACGTGTACGCGAACGAAGCCATCTACTACAGCCTTGGTGCGTCGTTCGTGACGTACATCGTGGTCAGCCTCGCCACCCCGGCCACGGACGCGGCCGTGCTCGCGAACTGGGACCGCCGGGTGGCAGGCGAAGGCACCGACGAAGAAACGGAACTGGTGAACGCATGATCGGCCCCGTCGACTCCTCGAAGGTCCCGCGCTACGCGGGGCCGGCGACCTTCGCCCGGCTGCCGCGCCTCGACCAGGTGGCGCACGCGGACGTCGCGGTGGTGGGAGTCCCGTTCGACACGGGTGTCTCGTACCGGCCGGGTGCGCGGTTCGCGCCCTCGGCCGTGCGGGAGGCCTCGCGGCTGCTGCGGCCGTACAACCCGGGGCTGGACGTGGCGCCGTTCGACCGCATCCAGGTCGCGGACGGCGGGGACATCGCGGTCAACCCGTTCCACATCGGCGAGGCCATCGAGACGATCGAGGGCGCCGCGTCCGATCTGCAGCGCGACGGCACGAAGCTGGTGACCATCGGCGGCGACCACACGATCGCACTGCCGTTGCTGCGGGCGGTGTCGCGGATCCACGGACCCGTTGCGCTGCTGCACTTCGACGCGCACCTCGACACCTGGGACACCTACTTCGGTGAGCCCTACACGCACGGGACGCCGTTCCGCCGCGCGGTCGAGGACGGCATCCTCGACACGGAGGCGATCTCGCACGTCGGCACGCGAGGACCGTTGTACGGCAAGAAAGATCTCGAGGACGACCGGCGGCTCGGGTTCGGCATCGTGACGTCGTCGGACGTGATGCGGCGGGGCGTGGACGAGACCGTGGACGCGTTGCGGCAGCGGATCGGCGACCGGCCGTTGTACGTGTCGATCGACATCGACGTGCTGGACCCGGCGCACGCGCCCGGCACCGGCACGCCCGAGGCCGGTGGCATGACCTCGCGTGAGCTGCTGGAGATCGTGCGCGGGTTGCGGGGGCTGAACCTGGTGGGGGCGGACGTCGTCGAGGTGGCACCCGCCTACGACCACGCGGACATCACTTCCGTGGCAGCCTCGCACGTGGCTTACGACCTGGTGAGTCTGCTGGCGCTGAAGGAGGGTCAGTGAGTTCCCGCAACGGCGGTGACGTCGTCGTCGAGACGCTCGAAGCGCTCGGCGCCCACACCGTGTTCGGCATTCCCGGCCAGCACGCGCTCGGGCTCTTCGACGCCCTGCGCCGCTCCGACCTGCGCTACGTGGGCAGCCGCACCGAGGTCAACGCCGCGTTCGCCGCCGACGGCCACGCGCGGATCACCGGCTCGGTGACGCCGCTGCTGGTGTCGACCGGGCCCGGCGCGCTGCAAACCCTTGCCGGACTTCAGGAATCGGCTGCCGCGTCGGCGCCCGTGCTGGGCATCTCGTCGCAGATCCCCTCCGCCGGCCTCGGTGGTGTGCGGGGCGGGTACCTGCACGAGCTGACCGACCAGCTGGCCTCGTTCCGCGACGTCGTGAAGCACGCCCGCGTGGTGCGGCACGCCTCGCAGATCCCGTCGGCGCTCGCCGAGGCGTGGGAGATCGCGCTGACCGCGCCTTTCGGGCCGGTGTGGGTGGAGATACCGCAGGACGTGCTCCTCGGGCCCGCCGCCGTCCCGCCCGTCACCTCGATCTCCTGGTCGCCGCGTGAGCTGTACCCGCGGGCGGAACTCGTCGACGAGGCCGTTCGCCTGCTCGACGGCGCTGCCCGGCCGGTGATCCTGGCCGGCGGCGGTGCGGCACGGGCTTGTGACGAATTGCTGGAGCTGGCCGAGAAGCTGCGCGCACCGGTGGTGACGACGTTCGGTGGCAAGGGCAACTTCCCCTGGGAGCACCCGCTTTCCGCGCAGTCGTGGCTGGAGGACTGGCACACCACCGAGTTCCTGGCCGACGCGGATGTGCTGCTGGTCGTCGGATCCGGGCTGGGCGAGCTGTCCAGCAACTACCGGACGTTCCGGCCGAGCGGTTCGGTGATCCAGATCGAGGCCGATCTGGGCAAGCTGGAGTCGAACTACCCCGCTCTCGGCATCCACGCCGACGCGCGGCACGCCTTGCGCGCCCTGACTTCCGGGGTGACCGCCCGGGCTGCGGACGGTGTCGCCGAAGAACGCGTGCGCGGCCTGCTGGAGCGGGTCGGGGAACGGCTGGCCGCGCAGGAACTGGACCTGGAGTGGCAGGTGCTCGCTGCTTTGCGGTCGGCGGTTCCCGATGGCACGCCTACCTGCTGGGACATGACGATCCTCGCCTACTGGGCCTGGTCGGCGTGGGATCCGCGTGGTGGCACGCAGTTCTCGGCCCAGGGCGCCGGCGGCCTCGGCTACGGCTTCCCCGCCGCGCTGGGAGTCGCCGCGGCCGTGGACGGGCCGGTGCTGGCCGTGTCCGGTGACGGCGGCGCCATGTACGGCATCTCGGAGCTGGCCGTCGCCGCCCAGCACGGCGCACGGGTCGTGTGGCTGATCGTCGACGACGGCGGCTACGGCATCCTGCGCGAGTACATGACCGACACGTTCGGCCAGGCCACCGCGACCGAGCTGGCCCGCCCGGACTTCGTGGCGCTCGCAGAGGCGTTCGGCGTGCCCGCCACCCGCAGCACGCCTGAGTCGCTGCGCGAAGATCTCGCCAAGGCGTTCGCCGGGGACGGCCCGCACGTGGTCGTGCTGCCCGCGGTGTTGCGCATGTTCGCCCCCACGCACCTGGAGCAGACGTGATCGTCGCGAACTTCATCAACGGCGGCCCTGCTGCCGCCGCGGACACCTCGCCGCTGGTCGACCCGGCCACCGGCCTGGAGTTCGGTTCCGCCGCGGTGTCTCGTGCGGACGAGGTCGACGCGGCGGTCCAGGCCGCCGCGGCGGCTTTCCCCGCGTGGTCCCGCACCACTCCCGGCGAACGGCAGCAGGCTCTGCTCAAGCTCGCGGACCTGCTGGAGGCTCACGCGGGTGAAGTCGCCGACGCCGAGATCCGGGAGACCGGCAAGATCCGCTCGGTCGTCCTCGACGAGGAGATCCCGCAGTGCGCGGACCAGATCCGGTTCTTCGCCGGTGCCGCCCGCGCCCTGGGCACCGCCGCCGCGGGCGAGTACATCCCCGGCCACACCTCGTACCAGCGCCGCGAGCCGGTAGGCGTGATCGCGCAGATCACGCCGTGGAACTACCCGCTGATGATGGCGGTCTGGAAGATCGCACCGGCCCTCGCCGCAGGCAACACCGTCGTGCTGAAGCCCGCCGACACCACGCCGTCCTCCACGGTCCTGCTGGCCACCCTCGCCGCCGAGGTGCTGCCCGCGGGCGTGTTCAACGTCGTGCTGGGTGACCGCGACACCGGCCGCCTTCTGGTCGAGCACCCGGTGCCGGCGATGGTGTCGATCACCGGTTCCACCCGTGCCGGCATCGAGGTCGCCCGCAGCGCGGCCCTCACGGTCAAGCGCACGCACCTCGAACTCGGCGGCAACGCGCCCGTCCTGGTGTTCGACGACGTGGACGTGGCCGCGGCGGCCGAGGGAATCGTGGGAGCCGCGTTCTACAACGCCGGCCAGGACTGCACGGCCGCCACGCGCGTGCTCGTGCACTCGGCTGTCCACGACGAGTTCGTCGCGGCACTGGTCAAGGCGGCCTCCGCCTCCGTGCCCGGCACCGACTTCGGACCGTTGAACAGCGAGAACCAGCTCGCCAGCGTGCTCGGGCTGATCTCACGGCTGCCGTCGAGTGCGACCGTCCACTGCGGCGGCAAGCAGCACGGCTCGACCGGGTTCTACCTGGAGCCGACCGTCATCTCCGGACTGTCGCAGGACGACGAGCTGGTGCAGGAGGAAGCGTTCGCGCCGGTGATCACCGTGCAGTCGTTCGGTTCCGACGACGAAGCGATCTCCCTGGCCAACGGTGTGCCGCAGGGGCTGGCGTCGTCGATCTGGACCCGCGACACAGGCCGAGCCACGGCACTGACGACGCGGCTCGACTTCGGCATCGTGTGGGTCAACACCCACGGTCTGGTGGCGTCCGAGATGCCGCACGGCGGGTTCGGCGCGTCCGGCTACGGCAAGGACCTGTCGATGCACGGCCTGGAGGACTACACGCGCGTCAAGCACGTGATGATCGCCCACTAGAAGCTCGGAAGTCGGCGTTTCCGCTGGTCAGATCAGGCGGCGATGCCGATTTCCTTGATCAGCCTCGCCACGTGCCCGGTGGCCCGGACCTTGTACTTGGCCAGGGCGATGGTGCCCTCGGGGTCGACCACGAAGGTGGAGCGGATGACGCTTTGGACGACGCGGCCGTAGACCGTCCTCTCGCCGAACGCCGCCCACGCCATGAGCACGGTCTTCTCAGGATCGGCCAGCAGCGGGAAGGTCACCTCCTTCTGCTCCGCGAACACGGCCAGCCGCTCCGGCGTGTCCGGGGAGATGCCCAGGACCTGGTACCCGGCGAGGTTCAGCTCGTTGAGCTTGTCCCTGAAGTCGCACGCCTGCGTGGTGCAGCCAGGAGTCCCCGCGGCCGGGTAGAAGTAGATGATCACGTGCTGCCCGCGGAAGTCGGACAGGGCAACCTTGTTGCGCGTGCTGTCGAGCAGGCTGAAGTCGGGCGCGACGTCACCGGGAGAAAGTTGTTGTCCGTCACTCATGATTTGAGCCTCCATGTTCCGCCGACGGCGGATGACGACAATTCCTTGACCGCTGGCAAGACGGCTCGCGAACCGCATGTCTTCGGTGCACGGGCGCTGCCGCTGAGTTGTTCTTCGTGGGCAGCGTATTGCTGGAGGCAGGGCAGCACCGCCGCACGCGGCGAAGGATGCCCGATAGTGAAACGACGCCTTGCACGCCTGGCCTCATATTCCGGGCGACTGAGGCATGTTCAACAGGTCACGGTCTACCCTCATGTGCTGCGAGGCTCATTCGAGGCAATGGGGGGATCGTGCTTGCTCTGTTCGGCTCGGCGGTGGCTGGTGATCGGGTGGTGAACCTGACTCGGCATGCCTGTTGGCATCGCCGGGGCAGCACTCAAGCAGATTCCGATGGCGCGTTCTGCTCTGCTTTGCGGCATTCAGGGCACACGCCCCAGTAGATGACCTCGGCTTCGTCGAGATCGAAGCCCCAATCATGCGAAGGCGTGAGGCACGGCGTGTAGTTGACCGCGCAGTCGACGTCCTCGGTCCGCCCGCATTTGCGGCAGACCGCGTGATGGTGGTTGTCGCCGATGCGGGTCTCGAAACGGGCGGGGTGTCCGGCAAATTCGGTCCGCCGCACGTGGTCGGCGGCGGTCCAGGCGTTCAGCACGTCGTAGATCGCCTGGGTCGAGACCGTCCCGAGCTGGTTGCGCACACCCTCGGCGACCTCGGCCGCTGTCGCGTGGGGGTGCTGCTGCACGTACCCCAGCACCGACAGCCTCGGGGCGGTCACCCGCAGTCCCCAAGCCTTGAGCTGCTGGCGAAGCAGATCTTGATCGGCCTCGGCTGAGTTTGCCATAAGTGATATGCAAGCAGCGTTAGCGGAAAGAGTCAAGAACTTGAGGCAATCCAGTTTTGGATCTGTGGTTGCGGCACCGGCCGACCCGGCCGGGGCCGCCACCTGCGACGAAGATCAGATCAGGCCGAGCGCGTTCATCGCTGCGGCGACGGTGTGGAAGGCCGCGATGTTCGCGCCGGCACCGTAGTCGCCCGGCAGGTCGTGGTCGTCGGCCGTGGCCAGGCACGTGTCGTGGATCGTCCGCATGGTGCCCCGGAGCCGCCGGTCGACGTCCACGGCCTGCCACTGGTCGCGTGCCGCGTTCTGCTGCATCTCGAAGGCCGACGTCGCGACGCCGCCCGCGTTCGCGGCCTTGCCGGGAGCCACCGGGACCCCTGCGTCGCGGAAGGTCTGGACGGCATCCGGCGTGCAGGGCATGTTCGCGCCTTCGACGACGGCGACCACACCGTTCCTGACCAGCGACTTGGCCCCGACCCCGTCCAGCTCGTTCTGCGTGGCCGAGGGCACCACGAGATCGCAAGGGACGTCCCAAGGCTTTTCAAAGGGCATGAATGCCGCCCCGGCCACGGACTCCACGTAGGTGCTCAACCTTCGGCGGCGTACGAACTTCAGTTCGTGCAGCAGGTCGAGGCGGATTCCGGCGGGGTCGTGCAGATAGCCCCCTGAATCCGAGCACGCGACCACGGTCGCACCGAGTTGCTGCAGTTTTTCCATCGCGTAGTAGGCGACGTTCCCCGAACCGGAGACAACCGCGCGCTTGCCCTCGATCTTCTCGCCACGAGCTTCGAGCATGGACTCGAGGAAATAGATGGCTCCGTATCCCGTCGCTTCCGGCCGGACGTGACTGCCACCGATCAGAAGACCCTTTCCGGTGAGCACGCCCGCATCGAAGCGGTTGGTGATTCTCTTGTACTGACCGAACAGATATCCGAGCTCCCGGCCTCCGACACCGACATCGCCCGCCGGAATGTCCGTGCACGGTCCGATGTGACGATGGAGTTCGGTCATGAAAGCTTGACAGAAGCGCATGATCTCACCATCGGAGCGGCCTGCCGGATCGAAGTCCGATCCGCCTTTTCCGGCACCGAGACCGAGGCCGGTGAGAGCGTTCTTGAAGATCTGCTCGAAGGCGAGGAACTTGACCACGCCGAGGGTGACGTTCCGGTGGAAGCGCAGGCCACCCTTGTACGGCCCGAGCGCCGAGCTGAACCCGACCCGGAACCCGCGGTTGACCTGCGCCTTCCCCCTGTCGTCCGTCCAGACGACGCGGAACATGGTCTGGCGTTCAGGTTCACAGAGTCGCTCGAGCAGGCCGGCGTCGCACAGGCTCCGATCACGGCGCAACGCGGGCCGGATGGCGGTGAGGACTTCGAGCACTGCTTGGTGGAACTCGATCTCGGCCGGATTGCGGTGCACGATCTGGTCGAAGAGGGTCAGCACTTCGTCATCAAGAGTCATCGCCTTCTCATCTCTTCTGGAGTGGCGCCCGGACTTCGACCTCATGGTGGACCGGCCACTCAGCGATGGCGGGGACACGAGCACCCTCTGCCCTCTTGGACATCTGGAACTTTCACGATGGGGTCGCCGCACGCGGGATGAATGAATGTTCAACGAATTCTCCCCTGACCGAGGCGAGCACATCCCGTGTCGTTGTCAGCCAAACCAGCAGAACGGGCCAGCGACACACCGGCAGATCGAGCGTTGGCGGTTGCTGTTACGCCTGGGTGAATCGGTACAGAAGCCGAAAACTGGAACTATTCCAAAAAGCTAGACTGGAACGCTTCCAAAGAAGCTCCGCCGCTGCTACGTTCTCCATAGACGAAGTAACGAGGACCACAGGCCCGAGATCATCGAGCCGGTGCCGGACCGATTAGCAGTATCAGCAACCAGCCATTTCAAGGCGCCGCAACGTAAGGGCGTCCTGGTAAAGACTTGCCAAAATCTTTGCAAAATTTTGTTAAAAGTCCCTGGTAAATGCCATCCGGCGGCGTATTTGGCGTGCCCGGATGACACCGACTGAGGAGGTCTCGATGCGTCAAGTGCGGGTCGCGGTCCACGCTTCCGACCAGCTGAGCTTCTCCGGGCTGGCCGCCTACCTCCGGCCGAACCCCGAGTTCGTGGTGGCGCCGTGGTGTGCGAGCGACGGCGCCGAGGTGGTGCTCGTCGTAGGAGACTCGCCTGCCGAGGTCGCCGCGCTCATGAAGGTGGGCGCACAGCGGAGCCCCGGCGTTCCGGTCATCGTGATCGCCGGCGTCCTGAGCAGGGAGGTCATCGCGGTGGCCGCGCGGATCGGTGTCGTCCGCATCATGGATCGGTCGGTCATGACACGCGAGGAACTGGCGGGGTGGATCGCGGCGGCCGCGGCAGGCGGCAAGCAGGATCGGGTCCGCTTCGCGGAGACCATCCCGTCGCACGCAGGCGGGCTCCGGCACCTCACCGTGGCGGAGCAGCAGCAGACCCGCGGGTTCGAACGGCGGGAGATCGAGGTGCTCCGGTTGCTGGCCGACGGGCTGGACACCCAGGAGATCGCGGATCGGCTGTTCTACTCGGAGCGCACGGTCAAGACCATCATCTCCGGGATCAGCATGCGCATGAACCTGCGGAACCGACCACACGCGGTGGCCTACGCCGTTCGCGTCGGCGCCATTTGACCGCGCAGGTCACCGCGGGCGGTCAGCCGGTCGCGGCTTGATCCCGTTGCTTCTTGATCAAGCCACGACGGTCCCTTCTGGACGGACTCACCCATTCGAGTCAATCGCGGAGTTCTTGGGCAATCTGTGGTTGCACCGCAGGTTTCGTTGCACCGCAGGTTTCCCCTTCCGCAGGCAGGCTAACGTCGGCCAGGCAACGTGAGTTGACCTTGTGAAACCGGCCAGTGCCCGCCGAGTCAGCACGCCGGGGTACGACGGTACGGAGGATGACATGGAGTGTGTGCAGGTAGCGGTCGTCGCAAACGACCCGATCATCGCAGTCGGGGTGACGAATTACTTGCAGGGCTACTCCGACATCGCGGTCCAGGAGGTGAACGGCGGCGGGGCCGACGTGCTCGTCTCGGCGATCGACCGGGTGACCTCCGCGAGGCTGTGGCACCTGCGCGAGGACTCGTTCGGCGGGGACAAGCCCATCGTGCTCGTGGTCAACGACATCGACCAGAACGATCTCCTCGTCGCAGTCGACATGGGCGTCGCCGCGGTGCTCCGCCGCCGGTCGGTGACAGCGGAGAGGCTGCACCACGCCGTCATGGTCTCGGCGTCGGGCGGCGCGGTCGTGCCGAACGACCTGCTGGGCGGTCTGCTCAGGCATCTCGAACGCCTGCAGCGGCAGGTCTCTGGTCCACACGGGCCGAACGGACTCGGCTTCACCGCTCGGGAGATCGAAGTGCTCCGGATGCTGGCCGAGGGGACCGAGACCCCGGAGATCGCGGAGAAGCTGTCCTGTTCCGAGAGGACGGTGAAGGGGGTCGTGTCGGCGGTGACCAAGCGCCTGAACCTGCGCAACCGCACGCAGGCGGTGGCACACGCGTGTCGATCGGGTGTGATCTGACGTCATCCGCACCAACGCACTCTCGGCGCCGCGCAGATCTGCTTGTACTGCGCCCCAAGCACTCGAGCTCGCGCATCGCGGCACGATGCGGACCGCCGCCGCGCAGGCCGCACACCAGGACATGATCGGCGACCGGTGCGGAGTGGACACCGGACATCTGTGGACCTCGGTGCTCACCCTGGTCTACGCGGGCAACCTTGTTGATGCGCAGTCCTATTGCCTCACACTGACACGGAGGCAGGAGTGGCAGCGGTCGGACGCCGGCCGGCAGATGCTGCAACTGCTGCGCTCACGGATCAGCTTCCTCGCCGGGGAACCGCCATCCGCCCGCGACAGCATCGGCTTGATGCTGTCCGGCGGTCTGCACGGCTCACTGGTGGGCCTTGCGATGGCGTGGGGAGTGGAGGAGCTGCTCCAGTACGGCGCGGCACGAGAGGCCAATCTCCTGTTGCTGCAACATGATTGCGCCGCAACCGTGGACGAGGACCTACCCGGCCGCGCCTTCCTGTACGCCGCGAGGGCGGCCGTGCAGTCGACTTCGGGGCAGGCTCAGCGCGCGGTGAGGGACTACCTCGCCTGCGGCCGCGAGCTGTCCGCGAGCGGTGTTCGCAATCCGGCGGTGCTCCCCTGGCGGTCACGCGCGGCGGTGTCGGCCTTCGCCGTCCAGCACCGGGACCTCGCCCAGGCCCTTGCCCGGGAGGAACTGACGGCAGCGCGGATGTGGGGCGCCCCGCGCGCTGTCGGTGAGGCTCTGCGCGCGCTGGGTCTGGTGCTCGGCGGAGGCTTGGGAGACAACGAACTCGCGGAGGCCATCGACCTGTTCGAGGTGGCCGGTGCTCGCAACGAGATCATTCGCACGGCCTACGAACTCGGGCGCCGGCGGTGCGACGAAGAAGACTTCGGGGCGGCGCGGGAGCGCTTTCTGCTTGCCGCACAACATGCCCGGGCGACCGGGAACGACCACTGGGCGCAGCGGGTGGACTTCGCGTTGCAGCGCACCGGCCTGCCCAGGAAGGAAAGCCTGCTGACCAAGCAGGAAGCGAAGGTCGCCGCTCTCGCCCGTGCGGGTTACGGCAACCGCGAGATCGCCGAGCAGCTCTTCCTGGCCCTCCGCACGGTGGAGTTCCACCTCTCGGCTGTCTATCGCAAGCGCGGCATCACCGGCCGCCGAGATCTCCACAGCATCACCGCCGACTTCGAGTGACGCCGTGGCTTCAGAGCCGGTGTGCCAGTGCCGCCAGCTGCTTGCGGCCGACGACGTCGAACTTGCGGTAGGTCGCGGTGAGGTGGAACTCGACGGTGCGGATGGTCACGAACAACTGCTCGGCGATCTGCTTGTTGCTGTACCCGGCGGCGGCCAGCCTGGCGATCTTGGCTTCCTGCCGGGTCAGCTTCGGGGTGGCGCCGGCGGCGAGCCGCTGCTCGGCCTGGTCGATTTCATCGATGAGCACGGTGTTGTTCAACCTCCCGGCGATGCGCCGGGCGTGGGTCAGTCGCGCTTGACTTTCGCTGGTACGACCGCGCTCCTGCAGGAGATCAGCGAAGTCGATCAGCATCCGGGCGAGCTCACCGTTGTCCTGCGCGATCTCGATCAACGAGATCGCTTCCTCGTACAGCCTGTCACCGTCGGCGCCCTCAGCGAGGTGCCCCTGCAGGCCCAACGCCTGTCCGACCGTGCTGGGACTTCCCCACCGCCGGGCGAGTTCCAGATTCCGCACGGCGAGCCGTCCGGCGACGCGGGTGTGTCCGAGTCTGGCGGCCGCGAACGCGGCACGCGAACGCCAGGGCACCACCGCGGGATTGGTCACGTGGAGCACGTCGAGACAGCGCCCGCTCGTCAGGTAGTCGTCCAGAGCGGCCCGGTAGCGGTGCTGGGCGAACCGGAGGTCACCACGCGCGGCCAGAACCAGTGCCCGGTCCGGAATGTCGTCGATTGCCTCGTCGAATCCGTTCTGGCGCAACAGTTCGTCGGCTTCGGCGAGGTTCCCGTTCTTGACCAGTGCCTCGGTCAGCCAGGCCACCGCCATCGGCCGCATCGAGTTGGACAGCGTGCCTGTGAGCATGGACCTCAGCAACTGGGAGGCTTCCTCGTAACGGCCGACGAGTGAGCGAAGCCGAGCCAGCAACATGTCGAGCGTGTTCGCTCGCGGCTCGCACCGGACCCACTCGGCGTTGCGCACGACGTCGAGGTAGAGATCGGTGGCGACCGTCGCCTGTCCTGAGTAGATCAGCGCCAGGGTCGCCTGCCACAGCGAGTCGAAGTTGAGCGGCCCCTCCTCACCGCGGAGCACCCGCACGGCTGCGTCGATCGCAGCCGCGCGGTCGCCACCGACGTTGGCCAGGAAGATCGCCTGCGCGCTCACCGAGACGGCCTGCGGGGACCTGGCGCCCCGACGCAGGGACCAGCGCGAGCCAGGGATGTACACGGCCACGATGCGCGTGGTCGAAGGCAGAATCCGAAGGGGGCAGCTCTGCCCCGTGCCGCGGATGAAGATGTGGTTCGTCCGATGCCGCCGGAGCAGTTGTACGGTGCGCACGTTAGGTACCCCGATCCGTGTTTCTCGGAGGGCAAGCTCGGCGGGTGCTCACTCGTCTGACCATTCTTTCATCACGTAGTCGACCAACGAGAGCAATGCCAGCCTGACCGATGCGCGGTCACGGGCGTCACAACAGACCAGCGGAACGGAAGGCGACAGGGACATCGCCGACCGGACTGCCCTCACCTTGTGGTGCTGCACGCCGTCGAACAGATTGACGCCCACGATGTAGGGCACTTTCCGGTCCTCGAAGAAGTCGATCGGCGCGAACGAATCGGCGAGCCGGCGAGTGTCCGCGAGCACAATGGCGCCGATCGCGCCGTAGACCAGCCGGTCCCACATGAACCAGAAACGCTCCTGGCCCGGCGTGCCGAAGAGGTAGAGCATCAGGTCATCGGCGAGGGACACCCGGCCGAAGTCCATGGCCACGGTCGTCGTGAATTTGTTGGGGGTCTTGTCGGTCATGTCGGTACCGAGACTCGCCGTGGTCATCACTGCTTCGGTGGTCAGCGGTTTGATGTCCGAGACCGCGCCGACAAAGGTCGTCTTGCCCACCCCGAAGCCCCCGGAAACGAGGATCTTCGACGAGATCACCGAAGTTTCGGCTGAATTGCGGGCGTGCGGCCGAGGAGCGTGCTCTTCGTTCAGCACCGATGCGGAGTTCATGTTCACAGCGCGCCCCCGGTCTTGAGACCGCTCATCCGGCCACGCAGGGTGTCGCGGACCTCGGGCGTCAGCACCGCGCCGACTCGGCTGACCAGGCTGGCCATCTCGTAGGCGATCTGACCGATGTCGCAGTTCGGCTCGGCCAGCACGGCGAGGCTCGACCCGTCGCTGATCGACATGAGCACCAGGGTCCCCCCTTCCATCTCCACGATGGTGTCGTTCACTTCGCCGGCTTCGAAGCACCTCGCGGCGCCTTCGGTGAGGCTGATCAGCCCGCAGGCGACCGCGGCGAGTTGATCGGCACGGTCGTCCGGGAGTTCGTCGGACGCGGTCAGCAGGAGCCCGTCCGCTGACACGGTGACGCCGTGGGCGACTCCCGGCACGCGGCCGACGAAGTCGTTGATCAGCCAGCCGAGATCGGTCTCGTCGTACGTCCTCTGACTCATGATCGCGCTGCCCTTCTCGGGTTCGGTTCTCTCGAATCAATCCTGGCTTCGAGCTCTGAGCACTCCGTTCCGGAAACTGCCGGCACGGTTTCGGATCCGTTCGGGGTCACGTGGCGCCGACGGAGTGGAGGGCAATGTGGTTCTGGCGCTGCCGGGTAGCAGGTTCTGCCCGTTCACCCGCTGAGGCAGTCCGTCGTCGGTGAATGTCGTCGCCGGCTTCTGCGAAACCTGTTGCGCCCGTTCCCAGCCGTTGTCGCTCAGCATCGTCCATTCCGAGGAGGGTTCCGGCACAGGGCGACGTGGTTCCGGTGCTTGGAATGATTCGGACTGGCGGGCGAGCCCCTGCCGGAAACCGCGAAGGCGATCCCTGGTCTCTTCCGGAGTGACGGTCCGCCCGCGGGGAAACATCGCGTCGCCCGCATCCCCGATACCACCTGAGATCAGACGCGCACCCTGGCGCCGTTGTGGCAGCCCGTTCTCGTCGTATTCTTCCGGTTCCAGGTTGAACACCGTGTCGACGATCTTCCAGTCGCTGTCGGCCACGGAGCTCCACGATTTCGCCGCGCCTGTGCCGGAACTTCCGTTCTGGCCTCGCCTGCCCGACTTGAACCAACCGGGCTCGAATTCAGGATCGGACTCCGGCGTCCAGCTGACGACCTGTTCGGTGGACTCCGGCAGGTCGTGATTCTCTGCGGCGTTCGCCCGCGGGCTGCGCTGGAAGAACGGGCTCGTGGTGAGCCCGTCGCCGGACCTCGGGGCTGTGCGCGCACGTCGCGGCCGGCTGGTGAGACCGATGTCGCGTACCGGACGGGTCTGCGGGCGAGGTTCGACGTCCTCACTCCGATGGGACAGCGGCGCGGACTCTTCGGCCAGTACAACGTCGTGCTCATCCGGAACGGATTCGATGTCGAGCAACTGCGTGGGTGGAACCGTGATCATCGCGCGGACCCCGGTGATGTCGGTTCCGGCGTGCAGGGTGATCGGCAGGCCGTGTTTGCCCGCAAGCCTGCCGACCACGAACAGGCCCAGCCGCTGGGCGCCGACGAGGTCGATCGAACCCACCGCGGACAACCGGGCGTTGGCCCCTGCCGCGACCTCGTCGGTCATCCCGATTCCGGAGTCCAGCACGGAAATCGACAGACTCCGGTCCTCGAGCATCCGGCAGGTCACCAGCACGCGGGTGTCGGGCGACGAGAACGCGGCCGCGTTCTCGAGCAGCTCGGCGAGCATCCGCCTCAGGTCGGCGGCCAGGCCGCCCTTGATCTTCACCGTCGGGTGCCGCCGCACCGAAACCCGCTTGTACTGCTCGATCTCGGAGATGGCTGCCTGCAGCACGTCGGACAACGAGGTGGGCTTCTGGTGAACCTGCCGCGTGTCTCCGCCGGAGAGCAGCAGCAGGTTGTCGTTGATCCGGCGCATCCGGGTGGCGAGGTGGTCGAGCTTGAAGAGGTTCTCCAGGTCGGCCGAGTCCGAGGTCTCGTTCTCCCACCGCTCGATGATGCTCAGCTGCCTGCCGACCAGGCTCTGGCAACGGCGGGACAGATTGGCCAGGACGTTGACGTTGCCCCGGCGGATGACCTGCTGGTCGTACGCCAGGTGGATCGCCTCGAGACGGAGCTGCTGCACCAGCCGGGCCACCTGCCCGATCTCGTCGTCCACGCGCGCGGCCATGGTCAACCGGGCGGGTGGATGATCGAGGTCCGCCTGGTCGAGGCCATCGTCCACAATGGACTGGGTCACGTCTCGCAGGGCCCGCGCCCTGCGGGCGATCCGGCGAATGACGATGAACGGAACGACGGCGGCGAGCAGAAGACCGCCAAGCAGCACCGCGGTGCGAATCCGGTTTTCCTCCGCCTGACTGACAGTCTGCTCGGCGAGGCCGCGGACTTCGTCACCCGTGGCCGCCGTGATGGCGTCCAGTTGCTTCAGCACCGTGTCCGAGAGGGTTCGCCAGTCCGCGAACGCAGGCAGCGCAACGCCTTGCGCCTGCCTGCTGACTTCGCCGGCGATCCGCAGCGCGTCGGTGTACGCCACGCTGCCACTGATCAACTCCACGGGCGTGGACGAAGCGCTGGAGGCGGTGACCTGGAGCCTGCGGAAAGCCGTCGTCGTCAGTACGACGTCAGAGGCGATGCTTTCGCCGATACCAGGCGTTCGGGGAGCCAGGAGCGCGAGAGCGGTGTCGGCTTGCAGCAAGGCGACCTGCTCACGTGCCGCCAGCAGGTGGGCGAAACCGGCGGGAGAGGACTCCGACGGAGTGGCCGCGGCCTCGTCGAGCCCGGCTTGGATCACATTCGTGTACCCGGCGCGCACCTGATCCGCGGTCACGTCACGCCCGTCGACCCGCGTCCGGAGTCGTGGGAGCTCTTCGAGCCTGCTCGACATGACCTGCCAAGGAGATGCCGAAGCCTTCAGCGCCGCGATCGCCTGGTCGGTGCTCTTCCTCGCATCGGGCAGTGCGGAAGCGCCGTTGTCGCGCCCGGAGGTGATGGCGGCGAGGCTTTCGATCCGTTCGTTCTCGAGCCGCTCCAGCACCTTCGACGCGGCCGACAGCGACGAGGCGACCTGAACTCCGCTTCGCGCGGCGGCTACCTCCCGCTCGGCATCGAGGTACACCGTGACCGACAGTCCGGCGATGGCCGCGTAGAGCAGCACAAAAACGGTCGCCAGCTTTCCCGCGACGCTCGGCCCCCGCTTGCCCACCGGCTCGGGATCCACCGCGGCAGAGTCCTGATGGACGTCCGTCGCACGCATGTCGCGCCATTCGCGACCGTGGTCGTCACCCATGTCACGCCAACTTCCGCAGGCCGGCCTGGATCCTGCTCAGCACCTCGCGAGTGGGCCGCCCGCTCGGACTGAGGAGCGGAGCGCGGTGCACCTTGAGCAGCCCGAGCTCGCAAGCGTCCTTGATGAGCACCTGCGCCACCCCGAGCGGGGCGTTGATCTGGGTGGCCACCTCGGCGACCGACTGCGGGACTCGGCACATCTTCCGAATCCGCCGATGCTCCTCGGTGATCCGTTCGTTCGTGCGCTCGTCCCCGGAGAACGCGGTCGAGGAGATCATGGTCTCGACCGCGAGCTCATCGGCGACCGATGCCCGCCCACCGGAGCGCACGTACGGCCGGACCACCGCCCAGTCGGGCTGCCGGGCATCGTCCTGTGTGGACGGACCGGTCTCGTCGACGCCCGCAGGAAGGACCTGGCAGGGATCACGCCGCGAGCGCATGTCGTGCGAGTGCCCGGGCCCCGAGGCGGGCAACCTGATCGGACGGCGCTTGCCGGTAGCGGGGCGGGGGCCTGCCGCCGGGGTTTCGGCGTCCTCGAACTGACTTCGGTCGGCGAAGTCGTGTTGCGCCCACAGCCCGTAGTCCGCCCAGCCGCCGAAGGGCGCCTTGCGGGGGCGCGGTGGTTCGTCCGATGGAAGCGAGGGCCCAGATGACATCACCATTGCTCCATTCGCCGCCGAGGTCGATGCCGCACCGGTGCGGTGCTAGCGGTGGGCTGTGCTGATTGGCCGGCCATCACACACCCGCTCGAGTCACTTTTGCGCCGAGCACAACGGTGATCACCCGCTTGTCCCCGAGGGTGAGCTGGACCGAGTCACCCGCCGGGCGGCTGCGCACCGCCGCCAGCAGTGCGTTGGCTCCGCCGATCAGTTCGTTGCCGAACCGCGTCACGACGTCACCGGTCCGAAGGCCGGCCGCGTCGGCCGGGCCACCGGGCAGGACTTCCTCGATCCGCACCGTGCCCGATGACGTGTCGCTCGCCGAGGCGCCCAGCACCGCCTGAGTGGACGTTCCACTTCGGACCAACTCGTCGGCGATGCGCTTGGCCTGGTCGATGGGTATCGCGAACCCGATGCCGATGCCGCTCGGCTCGGCCTTGGCGACCGTGCCCGCCGGAACAGGCGGCGTGTAGATCGCCGAGTTGATGCCCACGATCTCGCCTGCCAGGTTGACCAGCGGTCCACCGGAGTTGCCCGGGTTGAGTGCGGCATCGGTCTGGATCGCGCTCATCACCGTTTCGGCACCACCCGCGCTGCCCGCGCGCACCGGCCGCCTCAGCGCGCTCACGATTCCCGATGTCACAGTGCTGGTGAGGGCGAACGGCGCGCCGATCGCCAGAACCGTCTGCCCCACCCGGAGATCGTCCGACTTCGCGAAGCGGACCGGAACGAGTCCACTGAGGCCGCTGGCACGCACGACGGCGATGTCCGCGGCAGGGTCGCGGGCGACGATGGTCGCCGCCGCGGTCTGGCCGGTGGGGGTGGTCGCGGAGATCGTCCCCGCTCCCTTCACGGCCACCTCGACGACGTGGTTGTTGGTCAGGATCAGGCCGTCGGCGCCGATCACCATGCCGGATCCTTCGACCGAACTGCCTCCGGGCCCGGTGGCCCGGAGCACGATGACGCTCTCGCTGGCCGTGGCGGCGGCTGACTCGATCGTGCCGCCGGCAGGACCGTCCGGCGCGGCCGGCTGCGAGGTTTTGGGGCCCCAGAAGGGCAATTCCGCGGCGCCGACCGTGCGGGACACGAGCGCGTAGCCACCGATGCCACCGACGACGAGCCCGACCGCCAGGCAGGCCGCGGCGATCGCCTTCGTCTTGCGCCGGCTTCTCGGTACGACACGGTCGTCCTGATGTTGCGGCCGGGCAGGCAGTTCTACGAGGCTCGGCTTGCTCTCGACCGGCTTGCTCTCGGCCGACTTGCTCTCGGCCAGCTTGCTCTCGACCGGCCTGTTCTCGGCCGACTTGCTCTCGACCGGCTTGCTCTCGATCGGCTTGTTCTGAACGGTCACCGCGGGATCCGGTGCGGTCGGCGAAGTGCTCACGTCAGGCGAAGGCTGCGGGGCGTCTGCTGCACCGGGCGACTGCGTGGCACCGCTGTCCTTGCCCGGCTCAGAATTGCCAGGCTCGGCGGGTGCCGGCTGGCTGAAAAAACGGCCGCTCTCCGGAGATTCTGTCGCTGCACTCGCGTCGTTCGCGCCCATTGTCCCGTCCTAGCGTCCCCATACTCGGACCTTGCGACCGGCTGGTGCCCGTCCTCGCCTTCGCAGCTGAGACTTCTCCAGGCCTGCACCAAAGCCAAGCCTTCATGCACGATGGTGCAACCCGGTCATGTCCTGCCGTGCGGACCGGCTAGCGGGCACTTGCCGCTGTGGAAGCCAGGCCATTGACTACTGGCCAAGCAGTGTTATGAGGCACTCCGCCCGAGGCAAAGAAGAAAACCATGAAGAACATGTCTGTCCGTGGAACAGCGACGTTCGTGCTCATTGGAATTCTGGGACTGGCCTTCCTGCCCATCGCGGTCGCGGACACCGCCGGCAGGGAACAGGTAGTGGACGCCTCTCTTCCCTCCGGTCCGCTCACCGCCGCGGACCGCGAACTTCTCATGAAGGTGCGTCAGGCCGGGCTCTGGGAAGGCCCGATCAGCACGCAGATGGTCAACCGCACGACCAATCCCAAGGTCAAGGCTCCCGCTCAGCAACTCGCACATGAGCATCACGAGCTCGACGCATTGACTCTCAAGGTGGCTGCGGAACTGTCCATCGGCCTGCCGGATCAGGCCACGCCGCAGCAGCAGGGTTGGGTCTCGCAGATTCTCTCCGCGCCACCGGACCAGGCGGACTCGCTGTACGCGAATCTCGCACGCGCGGCGCACGGGTCCTCGTACATCACCGTCGCCAAGGTCCGGTCGAGCACGCAGAACGATGTCATCCGTGCCTACGCGCAAACAGCGATGGATTACACGGGCAGGCACATGCAGCTGCTGGAGAGCACCGGCCTCGTCGACTCGTCGTCGCTGCTCGTGCCCAACACCGGCCCGGCAGCCGCGACGAGCGAGAACACGCTGTCGACCGGCGCCGTCATCCTCGGTATCGCCATCGCGGGCCTGGTCTCGGTCGGCACGCTGGGGATGGTGCGGGTGACCGGCTCCTACAGCAACAAACCCCAGAGCAATCGGCCGCAGAACGCCTAGTCCACAAGAGCGGGAGAGTTACCGTGAGCATCGCCGGTTACCTGGCCCAGATTCCCAATGTAACCAACGATCACGATCTCGGTGTGCGTGCCATCGCCGCATTCTCAGCACGCCTCACCTACGTCTTCATGATGTTGACCGTGTGCTGGGGAATTCTCACCGCGACCGGCTGGGTCCGCCGACTGACCGGCCACCAGGCGTTGCGCGGCGGACACATGATTCTCGCGTCGTTCACCTTGGCGACGGGGGTGATCCACGGGGTGTCGTTCCAATTCCTCGACGGCACGGTCCTCACGTGGCCTCAGACGGTGCTGCCGTTCGTGGACAACGGCCTCATCCGGCACGGATTCGGCATCGTGAGCCTGGAACTCATGCTGGCGATCGCTCTCACCGCGGGTATGCACCGGTTCTTCCGCTACATCAACTGGCTGAGGTTCCACCAGCTCGCCTACGCCGCGGTCGCGTTGGGGGCGATTCACTCCTGGCTGGGCGCCTACGCCAACGGGCACGTCGCGGTGGTGTGGATCGCCGGAATCACCGCGGCGGCTCCGGCCATCACCTTGTGCGTGCTGCGAGTTCTGCCGCCACAGGTGTTCGTCCTCGTGGGGTTGCTGGACGCCGAGTCCACTGTGGTGCAGAAGAAGAAGATCGGCAAGAACACGGCGCTCGAGCTGAGCGTGGACAACGTCCGTTGCCATCGCTACGGCTTTTGCCACGCGGAAGCCCCTGCCGTCTTCCAGCTTCTCGAGGACGGCAGGCTGCAGTACAAGCAGCACCCCGAGGTGCTGCACAACCAGGACGTGCGGTCGGCCGTCCGGGCGTGCCCGACGCAGGCGATCCAGATGGTCGCTGATCAACGCCAGGCTCGGGCGACGCAGACCCGGAAGGCCGAACTGTGAGCGCGGGCGAGCGGGTCGTCATCGTCGGGGCCGGGCTGGCCGGGCTGCGTGCCGCAGAACGGTTGCGGGAGCTCAACTTCGACGGCGAGATCGTGCTCATCGGGTCGGAAGAGCACAAGCCCTACCACCGGCCCGCCCTGTCGAAGCAGTTCCTGCAGGGCGCGATGACCCAGGCCGACTTGGAGATCTCGACCTACGACAGCCTCGACGTCATCTGGCGGCTGGGCACCACGGTGACCCACCTGCAGCCACGCCGCCGGATCGTGCACCTTCCCGGCGCGGAAGAGATGCGCTACGACGGATTGATCATCGCAACCGGCGTGGACCCGCGGCGGCTCAGCGACGGGCAACACGGGCACCCTCGCGTCGTCAGCATGCGCCGGGTCTCCGATTCCGTTGCACTGCAACGCAATCTCGCCAGCAACAAGGGTCCGGTGGTCGTCATCGGGTCGGGCTTCACCGGGTGCGAGATCGCCTCGACGCTCGTCTCGCTGAACCGCGAGGTCATTCTGGTCGTGCGCGGCAAGACCTTGATGGGCAAGGTTCTCGGGCCCGAACTGGCCGGGGAGATCACCGAGCTGCACCGGGAGAACGGCGTCGAGCTTGCACTGGGCGCGACGGTCACCAAGTGGGCACTGGGCGGCTCCTCGGTCGGCGTCAGACTGTCCAACGGAGATGCCATCGCCGCGTGCTGCGTCGTGGTCGCGGTGGGCAGCGTGCCGTCGGTCACCTGGCTGCGGGGCAGCGGCATTCCGATCCGGGACGGTGTCGTCTGCGGCCCGACGTGCCACGTGGAAGGTGTCGAGGACGTGGTGGCGGCCGGCGACGTCGCGCAGTGGCCCAACCTCCGGTACGACACCGAGGCTCGCCGCGTCGAGCACTGGATCAACGCGACCGAGATGGGGCGCGTCGCCGCGCAGAACCTGCTCGCCGGGCGCGCCACCGCGGTGCCGTTCATGCCGATCCCCCGGTTCTGGTCCGAGCAACACGGGAGCCGGATCCAGGCGGCGGGCATGCCGGTACTGGGAACCGAGCGGCGGACGCTGGGTGCGGACTCGGGTCCAGGTCGTTCGGTGACCGGGTACTTCCGCGACGGTCAGCTCATGGGAGTGGCCGGACTCAACAGCCCCTCCGCCTTCCTCCACTACGCGGAAAGCCTCAACGCACAGGACCCAGAGACCTATCACGATGTCGACTCCCGCCCCAGCAACGTCAGGCAGGCGCTCAAGGTTGTCGGCCGTTGAGAAATATCCGGCCGAACACAAAAGAAGATTGAGAGGAAGGGTCATGCAGCTGAAAAAGATGCTGGTGACTGCGGGCGCCGCTCTCGGCGCACTCGCGGTCGTCGGAGTGAGTCAAGCGAACGACAGTCCCGCCGGCACCCAGGCGGCGCGGATCATCCAGGCTCCACAACCGCTTGCCGCCGGTTCTCCCGGACCCCATGCGCAGCAGATCTCGGATGCGGCTCAGGGGAACAGGCAGTCAGCGGAGGCCGGCAACGCCGTCACGATCGCGGCCGACGGTGTGTCCGGGTCCGGCACGACGAAGTCCGGGACGGTGAAGGTCAACTACACCATCGTCGACGGCGTGCTCCGCCTCTTCAGCACCGATGGGTCTGCGGGAACGGATGCGGACAGCAAGGCCGACCAGAAGGGCCAGCAGGTGCTGGTCTGCTCCAACGAGCCGCAGCAGGCAGGTCAGGCTCAGCAACCGGACAAGGCCGTAGTACAGATCAAGTTGACCGGCTGGGCGGTGCAGCAGAACGCGGGCACCGGCCAGGCTGCCTCGGCCGGAACGACCGCGCTGATCGCGCAGCCGAACGGTGACGTGTCGCTCAACTGCACGCCGAGCTAGCAACTGCTCGCTGAGTAACCGGCAGCGGACGACGCCGAGACGATGTGAGTTCTGCGGTGTCGTCACGCGGGCCCGGTTACTACCGAAAAGCCGGTGACGTCGGCGCTTGCGAAGAGGACTCGTCACCACAAATCTGGATCTACGGGAACGGACCCAAGGCGGTGTACTGATGAGTGTCGTTGTCCTTACGTCAGCGAATGTTGCCGAAGTGCTGACCGGCGAATCCATCGTCCTGATCGACTTCCGGGCCAGCCATTGCGGCGCCTGCGACGCTTTCGATCACATCTACGACGACGCCGCCAAGAGTTACCAGGACATCGTGTTCGCCAAGGTCGACATCGAGGACGAGCCGGAACTCGCGGACGACTTCGACATCAACTCGGTGCCCACGCTGGTGGTGATCCGGGACAAGGAATGGATTTACTCGCACGTCGGGACGGTCACCGATGTCGAGATGGAGAGCCTGGTCCAGCAAGTGCGGGAAGGCTGACCGCTCGAGACCGAGTGTGGTCGCGGCGGCGCGGTGCGGTGCGCCTGGAACGTGGGCGGCACCGCGCGGGTGCCGCCGAGCGACGTCTGTCAGTCAGTCAGGCCGGGGCTTGTGATGGCCCGTTGTTCATCCCGCGTCTGCCAGCACGATCTGACCTGCGGGCGTGAGTTCAGCCGGCCGCAGTTCCCCGCGCGATCCCGGCCGTTCGGGCCGGATGAGGCCGCGGTGAGCCAGCAGGTGCGCGGTGAACTGGTCACCACAGGAGACGCCGTCGATGAACAGATCCGGCTCCTGGCTGTGGGAGATCGTGGCGCGTCCGGCTTGGACGGCACGAAGCATCGCCAATTCCCGGCCCGAAAGCAGGACCGTCGCAGTTCCCGGAATTTGGGCAATGGCTGCGCTCATGGCTGGCACCTTCCGACTGGGAATGGGCGCGATCATGCAGAAGATGGCAGACTTTCCGCTGTTCGAACGCGATGGCCATCACCTTCACACGCTAGGCAGAGGGGAATAGCCGGTCAATTCGCACCCCGGCTTCCTGCCCGATGAGCGTGATCGAATGGGACGATCGTGCATTCCCGCTTCAGCGTCGGAAGAGACCACGGCTACCGGCAGAGATCGCCCTTCTGCCACTTCTTCTGCGAGTAGAGGTCGGGGCGGGCGGGCGCCATCAGCGAATACGCGGCCGGGCAGGCCTTGTCCGTGTACTCGACGGCGAAGTGCCACCACTATGGTCGAACCCATGCCAGTGCACGAGGAGTTGCTCGAGCGGTTTCTCGCCGTCGACACGACCGCCATCTGCGACGCGGACAAGTCCACGCGAGTCCTGCACAGCGCGATCCGCCCGCGGTCCGCGAACCCGCGGATCTTCGGGCCCGCGTTCACCGTCCGCTGCCGGGACGACTTCCTCGCCGTGCTCAGGGCCGTCGAGTCCGCCGAGCCGGGCGCCGTGATCGTGGTGGACGGCGGAGCCCGCGAGATCGCTCTCGGCGGGGAGCTGTTCGCGCGCGGGGCCCTGGTGCGGTCCCTCGGCGGCATCGTCGTGGACGGCGGCTACCGGGACATGTCCTACGTGTCCGGCTGCCCGCTACCCGTCTACAGCCGGTTCGTCACGCCGCTCGCCGGCACCGCGTCGAAGCTCGGAGAACTGCAGGTTCCAGTGACGTGCGGCGGAGTCACCGTCAACCCGGGCGACCTGGTCCTCGCCGACGACGAAGGCCTCGTCGTCGTCGACCCCGGCCGGGCCGGCGCGCTCCTGGACGCCGCGCTGGCCGTCAAGAACGCCGAGCAGCGGGTGATCGGGCAACTCGACGGCGGAGCCACCCTCAGCGACGCCTTCAACATCGCCGCCCACGTCGACGCCGTCGGCCGCGGTGAACAATCAGCCCTCGCTCCCCGGTAACCCTTGACCTCCAGTTAAGTGGAGCTCATAGCGTCCGCACACATGTTCGCGATCAGGCAGTACGAGTTCGGTCCGGCGGAACGGCTGCTCTTCGAAGAGGTGCCCGACCCGGAACCGGCGGTGGGCCAGGTGCGCGTCACCGTCGCCGCCGCAGGCGTCCACCTCGTCGACACGACGATCCGCAAGGGCGGGTTCGGCCCGGTCGGCTTCCCGATGACGCCGGGCCGTGAGGTCGCCGGTGTCGTCACCGCGCTCGGCGACGACGTCTCGCCCGACTGGCTCGGACGCCGGGTCGTCGCGCACCTCGGGCAGGCCAACGGCGGCTACGCGGAGCAGGCCGTCGCCAACGTGACCGCGTTGCACGCGTTGACGGACGACGTGTCGTTCGAGGCGGCGGTGGCGATGATCGGCACCGGGCGAACGGTGGTCGGTGTGCTCGGCGCGGCCAAGCTCACCAAGGACGACGTGGTGCTGGTGACGTCCGCGGCGGGTGGCATGGGCGCGCTCTTCGTGCAGGAGGCGCGCAACGTGGGGGCGCAGGTCGTCGGGCTGGCCAGTGGGGAGAAGCTCGACCACGTCATGGACAACGGGGCAGATGCCGCCATCGACTACACCCTGCCGGGGTGGGCGGACGGGATCAAGGACATGACCGTGGTGCTCGACGGCGTCGGGGGCGAGGTCGGTGAGACCGCACTGAGAACGCTCGGCGCCGGCGGGCGGCAGATCATCTACGGCTGGTCCTCCGGGACCATGACGAAGATCAGCACGGAAGCGTTGTTCGCCAACAGCCTCACCGCCACTGTCGCACTCGGGCCGGGGTTGATGCGGCGCGGTCTGCGCGTCCTCGAGGACGAGTCGATGGCGGGGCTCGCGAGCGGGCGGTTCGTGCCGCTGGTCAACCCGGCGTTCGCGCTCAAAGACGCCACGAAGGCGCACGAGGCGCTGGAATCCCGCGCCACGGTGGGAAAAGTCGTGCTCAAGCCGTGACGAGCAGAAGGGCCGCTTCCGGTGCGGAAGCGGCCCTTCTCCCCTCGGTCACGCCTGGACCGGTACCTCGACGAACTTCTTGCCCGCGAAGTTCTCGACGACCACGGACTTGACGTCCTTGGGGTCGACGAGTGCGGAGCCGTCCAGGTTCGTGCCCTCGGTGGCGCCCTTCTTGGACACCACCCAGGAACCCGCCTCCTGGCGGCTGCCGTCCTTCGACACGACGAAGATCCGGCACTTCTCCCCTTCGGGGATGCCGTTGATCGACATGTTCGTGCGCACCCAGCCCGCGGCGGGGACGACCTTGACGGTCATCGACGCCTTGGTCACCGGGTCGGTGAAGGTCGCGAGTTTGGTACCGGCCGGGTCCGGTGCCACCGTCGGCGTGGGAGTGGCCACGACCGCGTCCGGCGACGTGGCCTTGCCGACGAAGACTCCGGCGCCCAGCACCACCGCGGCCACCACGGCCGCCGCGGCACCAAGAGCGAACTGACGACGGCGCACGACGCCGCCCCGTTCGGAACGCACCTGGCGCAAGGTGCGCTGCAACAACAAATCTCCGCCTTCCGGCGGTCCGTCGAGCATGGCCTCCGGCGGTACTTCGCCGAGGTAGGCCTCCATCGCACGGAGATCCTCGAGTTCACGCGTGCAGTCCTGGCAGGACGCCAAATGTTCGTCCACGGAGCGCACCTCCTGCTCGTCCAGTGCTCCTAGAACGTAGGCACCGAGCAGCTGCGGGTCGTGCTGCGTGGTCATCCGGCCACCCCCTTCAGTGCGACCTGTTGACCGACGAACGTCTCCCTCAGGGCTCGCAACGCGTAATACGATCTTGATTTAACCGTGCCCGGTGGTACCCCGAGCGCCTCTGCCGCCTCCGTCACACTGCGACCGCGGAAGTAGATCTCCATCAGCACGTCGCGGTGGTCCGAGGACAACTGGTCCAGTGCCTCCAGCACCACCACCGAGTCGACCACCTGGTCAGCGTGGTCGCGCTCGATCGGAGGCGTCGCCGGAGACTCGGCCACTTCCTGCGGACGCGCGGCTTTGGCGCGCACCCGGTCCGTGACGATGTTGCGTGCCACGGTCAACAGCCAACCGCGCACCGATCCCTTGCCGTTCACGAGGGCGTCGGGGTGGCGCCACGCACGAACCAGGGTCTCCTGGACCACGTCCTCGGCAGCGGCCCGATCGCCGGTCAACCGCGTCGCGTACGCCAGCAGCGCCCGACCGTGCTCCTCGTAGAGCGATCGGATCAGTGCCTCGTCGGCCGCGGTCTCCCGTTTGCGGGAGAACAAAGCCGCCATCCACCCACTCCTCCCCGCCCGCGAACTCTCGTGCGGGCGTCCTGTTCAAGACCTCAGCCAACACACGAGCGGACCGGGGCTTCGGTTCAACGAGATTTCAACGAAAGAATCGGGGCATGTTAGCGGGAGCGGTTGAGGTGCCCGACCAACTCGGTCATCAAGACCTCCGGCATGACGTTGATGAACATCGCGTGGTCGGTCGCCGGGTCGCGCAGCTCCTCGGGGAAGCTGTCGATCGCGAAGGGACGGCCGGCCGGGATGTCGTAGCCGATGGTGACACGCAGCCGCGGAATCGGGAACGTCTTCGCCGGACAGCCGCCACTTGCCAGCGGGAAGACCACGTGGGTGCGGTGTGACGCGCTGTCGGTGTTGCTGCCGTCCCAGCAACTGGCGAACTCGTAGCCGCGCAACGTCGTCGCGTTCCCGCAGAGCGGGTACTTCGTCGTGTAGCGGCCCGGCCGGTCCGCACAACCCCACTGGGCCCTGACCTTCTCGCCGTAGCCGTTCGTGAACGCCATCGGATCGCCGGTGATCAGGCGCAGGAACCGCGGCATCGGCAGCACGGCGCTCACCGGGTTGCCCTCGTACCGGATCTCCACGCTCTTCGGCCGGAGCACCTCACCGGTGTTGCCGTGCAGACCGCCGCCGTCGGCGTGCGCGTCGTGGCCCGCGCCGTCGGTCAGGCGCAGCACCGGCCAGTAGTAGCTGGAGAGGTCGTTCTTCTCGCACGTGCTGGGCGCGGCCGCGAGAGAGGCGTTGGTCGACATGGCGTCGGCCGACTTGTTGCCCACGTACTCGTGCGTGTGATGCGCCCCGAACGGGATGCCCGGCGAGACCACGGGGTTGTCCGCGTTGAGGTGCCGGTCGGCGTTGGTGCCGCAGTCGATGAGGACGCTGGGCGTCTCGGGCTCGTTCAGCACCTGGTCGAGGTCGCTCACGTACTGGTCCGCGTTCGACGTTCCGCGGCACATCACGGCGACGGAGGCCACCAGCGCGAGTACCGCGACCGCCGCCACTGCGAGGGTCTTCGGTCTGCTCAGGGCCACGCACACAGCTTGCCAAGCGGAGGTGATCAGGGACAGGCCACCGTCTCAGTTCGGTTGATTATCTGACCCAAAGGGGCAATTTTGCGGCACGAAGTTCACCTGAAAGGCACTATCACGGCGACTCTTCGCGCCGCTGGACGAGTTTCGTGTAGGAACCGCGCAGGTGCTCCTCGGCCGCCTGCCCGGCCCGCTCGACGTCGCCGGAGCGCAGGATCGCCGCCAGGTTCGCGTGCTCCGGCACGACGATGTCCTGGTAGGTGGCGTCCCCGACGATCCGCGCGAGCAGGAACAGGTGGATCTGGCTGCGGATCGCCTGCCAGGCCTCGATCAGCCGCCTATGCCCCGTCGCCGCGTACACGGCGTCGTGGAACTGCATGTCCAGCGCGACCCGTTCGGCGTCCGTGCGCGCGTGCCGCATTTCGCCGACCACCGAGTCAATGGTGTCAAACGACTTGCCTCTCGCCGCAGCCGTTCGCATCGCGAGAACGTCCAGCGCCGTCCTCAACGTGAACAGCTCGTCGACGTCCTCCGGCGCGAGCGAGCGCACCCACGTGCCGCGGTGCCACTCGGACACGACGAGCCCCTCGCCCTCCAGCACCACCAGTCCCTCACGCACGGAACCGCGGCTGACGGCGAGCTGAGCTGCGAGTTCGACTTCCTTCAGAGCGGTACCGGCGGGTAGTTCACCGCTGAGGATCGCGTCCCTGATCCGGTCAGCGGCCTCACCCGCGACGCCCTTGCGAGCGACGGGCCGAACCGGCGGGGTGGACATGTCCGAATGTTGACATTCCCGTAACGGCAGGGTCAAATTCGTCCGTCGAGTGGAAGGAACGTCGTCACATGACAGCCATTCAACCGACCATCCCCCGCTTCCACCTGGCAGTGCCCGTCACTGATCTGGCGCAGGCGCGCGCGTTCTACGGAGGCGTGCTGGGGTGTCCGGAGGGCCGCTCGAGCGACCGCTGGATCGACTGGAACCTGTACGGCCACCAGTTCGTGACGCACCTCGTGGAGGGCCCGCGGCCCGAGGACGTGCACAACCCCGTCGACGGCCACGACGTGCCGGTGCCGCACTTCGGCGTGCTGCTCACCGTAGAGGCGTTCCTGTTGCTCGCGGACAAGCTGCAGGCGGCGGGTACCGAGTTCGTGATCGCGCCCTACCGCAGGTTCGCCGGGGAGCCCGGCGAGCAGTGGACGATGTTCTTCCGCGACCCTTCGGGCAACGCCATCGAGGTCAAGGCGTTCGCCGACGACTCGCAGGTCTTCGCTACCTAGAACTTAGGTCTGAACGCTCAAAAGGCCCGGGCTGCTCTCCTGAAGCGGCCCGGACCTCCTGCTCTGTTCACTGGCCCGCGGTCACCAGCGGCTGGCGATCGTGGTTCACGACGCTGACCCCGGCCACGTCCTCGGCCCGCACCATCGCGGACCCGGCCAGCGTCACCTCACCGGCGTGGGCTCGCCAGGAGCCGGCGGTGAAGCTTCGTCCGTCCTTCGTGTGCACGACCAGCCAGCAGGCTTCCCCGTCCTGCACGCCGTCGACGGTCGCGACGAGCCGCAGTCCGCCCTCGGTGTCGGTGACCTGCACGGCCATGTGCGCCCCAGCGGCCGAAGTACCCTGCAGGACCTCGCCGGCCTGCCCCATTCCCTGGCCCAGCCAGACGCCCCCGGCGAGCACGGCGGCGACCAGGAAAGTCGATGTCAGGGCCGTGGTGCGCCCTCGGCGACGCACGGCCGCGCGTCTCTCGGAGCGGACCGTGCCCAGCGTGCGCTGCAGCAGGTGGTCCGCGTCCGGCGGAGGGCCGTCGAACGCGGCCTCCGGTGGCAGTTCTTCTTCCATCAGCATGTGTCGATCTCGTTCAACTCGTTGGTGTCCAGGAAGTTCGGTGCCATGCGCTGGCGGACGCGGCAATGGACACGGTTTACGCGGAACGACTCACTCATTTCTCCTTCTCCAGTCCCGCGCAGTTGCGGCGACCGACACCTTCAAAACGAGCCCAAGAGGGAGTTGGTTCAACTCAGATACAGGTACGTTGCGCAGCCCACACAAGACGGTTGACCTGGGCCATCAGCGGCTCCTAGGGTCTCGTATATGATGTATGACCGGACGGAAGCGCCTCCCGCGTCCCGAACGGACTTTGTTCTGGAATCGATCAAAGAAGCGATTCTCAACGGAAAACTGAAGCCCGGTCAGGCGCTCGTGGAAACAGATCTCGCCGCCGCGCTCAACGTCTCGAAGACTCCGGTGCGCGAGGCGCTCAAGACGCTTGCCGGATCGGGGCTCGTCGTGATGAGCCCGTACAAAGGTGCCGCGGTCCGCACGGTCGACGCCGGGATGGCCGCCTCCGTCTACGACGTGCGGATGCTTATGGAGCCCGAGGCGCTGCGGCGCTCGGTCCTGCTCGGGGCCTCGTTCGACGAGGCCGCGCTCGCGCTGGAGGACGTCGGCGACCTGGCCCGGCGCTCGCTCGCCAACCGCCGCTTCCACCGGGCGCTCTACGCCGGATGCGGCAACCCGTTGATGATCCAGATCCTGGACGGCCTGCGCGACCAGGCCGCACTGATCACCGTCGCGGGCTGGGGCATCTGCCCCACCTGGGACGACGAGGCCGCCGAGCACCGCGCGATCCTCGCCGCCGCCGTGCAGGGCAAGGTCGACCTCGCCTTCGAGCTCCTCCGCCGCCACATCCAGACGTTCGCCGACCGAGTAGTCGAGGAGTTTCCCGATGGCGTTCGATGACCTCTCCGAGCGGCTCGCCTCCGTCGTGGCGATCACCGTCACGCCGTTCGACGCGGACGGCGGGATCGACGAGAAGAACTACGCCGCGATCGTGGACCGGATGGTCGAGGGCGGCGTCTCGGTCGTCACGCCCAACGGCAACACCAGCGAGTTCTACACGCTGTCCGCCGCGGAGACCGAGCGGGCGCTGCAGATCACGGTGGACGCCGTCGGCGACCGGGCCGCGATCGTCGCCGGCGTCGGGCACGATCTCCACAGCGCGATCGATGCCGCGAAGTTCGCTGATCGGGCCGGCGCTCAGGGCATCATGATCCACCAGCCGGTGCACCCGTACGTGTCGCTGGACGGCTGGGTCGGCTACCACCGAGCAATCGCCGCCTCGGTGCCCGAGTTGAGCGTGATCCTGTACGTGCGGAACCCGCGGATCGGCGGCGCGCAGATCGCGGCCCTGGCGGACGCGTGCCCGAACGTCGTCGGCGTGAAGTACGCGGTGCCGGACCCGGTCCGGTTCGCCTCCGTCGCCCGTGATGCCGGGCTCGACCGGCTGACCTGGGTCGCGGGGCTCGCCGAACTGTCCGCGCCCGGCTACTTCGCCGTCGGGGCAACGGGTTTCACCTCGGGGCTGGCGAACGTCGCGCCGCAGCTGTCGGTGCAGATGTTCAACGCCCTGAAGGCCGGCGAGTTCGGTGCGGCGATGGAGTTCTGGGAGTTCATCCGGAGGTTCGAGGAGCTGCGGGCCGCGAACGAGTCGGCGAACAACGTGTCCGTGGTGAAGGAAGCCTTGGCACAGCTGGGGTTGTGCCGCCGGGACGTGCGCCCGCCTGCCAGCGTTCTGAGTGAGGCCGACAGGTCGGCGGTGGGTGTGCTGCTCAACTCGTGGAGCCTGCTGTGAAGCTCCGGAGCGCCGAGTGGTTCGAAGGCGAAGGGCTGCGGGCGTTCTCGCACAACGCCCGCATGCGCCAGCTAGGACTGAACCCGTCCGAGCACCTCGGCAAGCCCGTGATCGCGATCCTGAACACGTGGAGCGGCATCAACCCGTGCCACATGCACCTGCGCGAGCGGGCCAAGCAGGTCGAGCGCGGTGTCTGGGAAGCAGGCGGCTATCCGCTGGAGTTCCCCGTTTCCACGTTGTCGGAGACCTATCAGAAGCCGACGCCTATGCTGTACCGCAACATGCTGTCGATGGAGACGGAGGAGATCCTCCGCTCGTACCCGGTCGACGGCGCGGTGCTGATGGGTGGCTGTGACAAGACCACACCGGCGTTGCTGATGGGCGCGGCTTCGGCAGGTCTGCCCGCGGTGTTCGTGCCCGCCGGGCCGATGCTGCGCGGCAACTGGCGCGGCCAGAAGCTCGCGTCCGGCACCGACATGTGGCGGTTCTGGGACGAGAAGCGCGCCGGGACGATCAGCGACGCGGACTGGTCGGAGATCCAGTCCGGGCTGGCCCGTTCCCCCGGCACGTGCATGACGATGGGCACGGCCTCCACGATGACCGCCGCCGCCGAGGCGCTGGGCCTCACGTTGCCTGGCGCGTCGTCGATTCCGGCCGTCGACTCGGCGCACCACCGGATGGCGGCCGCGTCCGGCATGCGGGTCGTCGAGATGGTCCGGGAAGGCTTGACCATCAACGATGTGCTGTCGCCGGAGGCCTACGAGGACGCGATCCGGACCGTGCTGGCGTTGGGCGGCTCGACGAACTCGTACATCCACCTGATCGCGATGGCCGGCCGTTCGCAGATCCCGTTGTCGCTGGACGACTTCGACCGGCTCTCACGGGAAGTCCCCGTGCTGGCCTCGGTCCAGCCCGCCGGCAAACACCTGATGGAGGACTTCTACTACGCGGGCGGGCTGCGCGGGTTGTTGTCCCAGCTGCGGGATTCGTTGCACCTGAAGCGGATCACGGTCACCGGGCGGACGTTCGGCGAGGACCTCGAAGGCGCCGAGGTGTACGACGCAGCGGTGATCCGGGCGGTGGACGACCCGATCTCGCCCGAGGGCGGGCTGGCGGTGCTGCGCGGCAACCTGGCGCCGGACGGCGCGGTGATCAAGTACGTGGCGGCCGATCAGGCGTTGTGGCAGCACACCGGGCCCGCCGTGGTCTTCCACGGTTACAAGGACCTGCAGGCGCGCATCAACTCACCTTCGCTGGAGGTCACGAAGGATTCGGTGATCGTGCTGGCCGGCGGGGGTCCGAAGGGCGGGCCCGGCATGCCGGAGTACGGGATGCTGCCGATCCCGGACAAGCTGCTGCGGGAAGGCGTCCGCGACATGGTGCGCGTGTCGGACGCGCGCATGAGCGGAACTTCTTACGGCGCATGCGTTCTGCACGTCGCACCGGAAGCCCACGTCGGCGGGCCGCTGGCGTTGGTGCGCGACGGCGACCTCGTGACGCTGGACGTCGAGGCACGGGTGCTGCGCGTCGAGATCTCCGACGAGGAGATGGCGCGGCGCAAGACCGCGTGGACCGCGCCACCGCCGAAGTTCGAACGCGGGTACGGCGCCCTCTACTACGAGCACATCACGCAGGCGAACGAAGGCTGCGACTTCGAGTTCCTGTCACGGCCGGGCACGAACCCGGAGCCCAACGCCCACTAGTCCGAGTAGGTCCTGACTGATCAGTGGCCGTAGGCGACCAGGGATCGGTGACGGGCCGGCCGTTGGCGCGGTTGTGCCCGATCGCGGCGGTCAGAGCGAGCACGTCCTCCCGGCTGTCCGCTCATGCGGCGTGGAGTGGGTTTCACGTGGTCTTCGCTGGGGGTCGATGAAGGCGGGCGGCCGGAACATGGGCACTCCGCCGATCATCTGGACTTGCCAGTCGGAGTGGTGGAGCAGGTCGTGGTGTCTGCGGCACAGGAGCACGAGGTTTTTGGCGTTGGTCTCGCCTCCCTCGGCCCATGACTTGATGTGGTGTGCTTCGCAGTGACTGGGTGGTCTGGTGCAGCCGGGATGCGCGCAGCCTCTGTCTCTGGCGACGAGGATGCGGCGTAGTCCGGCGTTGATGGCCCGGGTCTTCCGGCCAACGTCGTGGATCTGGGAGCGGGAGCCGAGCAGCATCGGGATGACGCCGGCGTCGCAGGCGATCTTGCGGACCTGCCGCATCGGGAGGCGTTTGCCGTTGTCCAACCGGGCGGCGCCGATGCCTTTGCGGAGTTCGTCGTAGTTGACCGTGACGGTGAGCTGGACGCGTTCGCCGCCGTGGCAGTGCTTGCGGAAGCCGGGGTGCCGTTCGGCGCGCAGGGCGAGGTCGACGACGTCACAGAACGCGTCACCTTCCCGTTCCGGCGCGAACCGCAGATCCTCGGGTTCGGGTTTGGCCAGCGGGTCGATCAACGCGTCCAGCTTCGCGCCGGTCTCCGCATCGAGATCGGCGAACAACTGGTACCGGCCGCCCTGCCACTTGCGCCGCAGCACGTTGCGTGGCTGCACCGGTTCGGGTTCGGCGGGCTCGGGCCCGTCCTGGTCGAGCCGGTAGGCCAGCTCCTTGCAGAACGCTTTGGCGGAGCGGGGTTCGTGCTGCCGCGCGTACTCCACGACATGGGTCTCCGCCGCCGCGGGCAACCCCGCCATGGCTTCGGCAAGCACGTCGACATGGTCTTCAGACAACTCGCCCGCCGCCATCGCAGCCGCAACACCCGGTAGTGCTGGCTCGATTGTCGAACCGGTGGGTGTAACCGTGGGGCAGAGCGCTTGGGCTTGCTTGAGCTTGCGGCGGGTGGTCTTCGGATCCCAGCGAAGCACGTGCTTGAAGACTTCGACGAGATCCTTGTACCCCAACGTTTCCGCCGCACCCTGCTGTTCGAGCGCGCCGACGATAGTCAACACCTGGTGCTGGAGTTGTTGCAGCGCACGGACTTTCCGCTTGAGCTCGTCGAGGAGCTCAAGCGGGGAAGCAAGCCCCAACGCTGATGTGGTCATGCGTCCATTGTGGCATGAACACGTGTTCGAATTCTATTGCACGATCGGGTGAAACCCCAGGTCAGACGGCATATGGCACCGTGCGCACCGTTCTCTCTAGACAACGCAACACGCACCTATGAACCACGCACGCACCAGACGCCAACGCACGCCACGGGACCACGCCCCGCAACCACCTACGCAAGCCGACCACAGAAATTCGGTCCGGCACACGCCCGACGAAGGAGGGCATGTGCCGGGTCGGCGAAAGGCGAAGCCGTGCCGCCCCAACGCAACCGCCACCCGCCAACGCAACCCGGCCGCCCACCAACGCAACAGAGACCCGCTCAGCTGGACCGGCTGATCGCAACCGACATGTTGGCGGTCTGAACAGACACCCGCACGCCCGGACTCAGGACTTACTCGTCTGCGGCCGAGGGAGTTGCTCCAGCACCTTCGCAGCCACCGCCGCCCCGTCGGTGCGAACAGCGGCCGCCACCGCGGCAGCACGGTCGCGCACCTCGGAAGCCAGCGCCGTCTTGAGCGCGGTGGACAGCGACTCGAACGTAGGCGTCGGACCGTCGTGTGCCGCACCGATGCCCAGCTCCGCGACCCGGCGCGCCCAGTACGGCTGGTCCACGATCTGCGGCACCACCACCTGAGGCGCACCGGCGCGGGCCGCGGTCGTCGTGGTGCCCCCGCCGCCGTGGTGCACGACCGCGGCGACCCGGCCGAACAGCGCCTGCTGGTTGACCTCGCCGACGAGGAAGCAGTCGTCGCCGGAGTCGATCTGGGCCAGGTCGGCCCAGCCACGCGAGAGAAGCACCCGGCGTCCCTGCGCGCGGACCGCGTCGACGGCTACCTGGGCGATGTCGCGGGAGGTGTGCATCGGCATGCTGCCGAAGCCGACGTACACCGGTGGCTCGCCCGCCTCCAGGAACGCCACCAGGCCGGCCTCGAGCGGCCGGGAGTCCGGCACGATCCACGCACCGGTCTGGGTGACGTCGAGGTTCGTCAGTTCCGGCGCCGGCCAGAGCACCGGATCCGCCGCCAGCAGCAGCGTGCCGGTGTAGACGTGATCGCGGACGTTGTCCACCGGCGGCAGGCCTAGCGCCGCCCGGTGGGTGTTGAGGGGCGCGCCGTACATCGCCTGCACGTTCTCCGCGTCGATGCGCCACAGCACCCGGTTGTCGGTCTCCCCCGGCGGGAACGGCTTGCCCGGCCAGCCCGACGGCGCGCGGTGCGGCGACGGCAGCGAGATGTCGTGGAACGCCGCGAGCACGTAGCGCAGGCCCAGGTGCTCGGCCACCGTCCGCGCGCCCGCGGGCATCAGGCCGGTCGCCACCAGCACGTCACATCCCTCCGCCGCGCGAGCGACCGGGCCGAACCACTCGGCGACCAGCGCGGCCGCGACGGTGGGCGGGTCCGCTCGCCCGCCGGTCACCAGGTCGCGCACCGACTGTCCGAACGGGACGAACGGCACCTCGAACTGGGCCAGCCTGTGCTCGAACTCCTCGTCCGGCCGCACGCACACCACTGCCTCCGCGCCCGCCGCCCGCACCGCCACCGCGAGCGCGATCAGCGGTTCGACGTCTCCGCGCGAACCCCACCCTGCCAACAGAACACGCACTTCGCGACTCCCCAGGTTTTCGCCGAATTCAGCTCAGGCCGGAGAGTGTGCGGCACGGGCGGGGTCTTGCCGCAAGACCCCCGGTGCGCTATATGTTGAAGTGGGAAGACCCCCGGACGGCATCGTCCGGGGGTCTTCCGTTTTGCCTGAGCCGCTAGTTCAGCGCGACCCTGAGCAGCTTCGTGTTGCTGTTGCCCGCGGTGGAGTCCTTGTCACCGTTGGACGTGGTGACCCACAGCGAACCGTCCGGGGCGGGTTCCGGCGTCCGCAGCCGGCCGTAGGTGCCCTGGAAGTGCGACGTGGTCGTGCCGACCGACGAGCCGGTGATCTGCATGCGGTACAGGCGCTCGCCGCGCAGGGCGGCGAGGAACAGCACGTCGTTGACGATCGCGAGACCCGACGGGGACGCCGAGCTGGTCGAGAACGTCTTCTTCGGCGCGACGAAGCCACCGCACGAACCCGAGGTGCCCTCGCAGGACGGCCAGCCGAAGTTGCCGCCCTTCTGCAGCAGGTTGATCTCGTCCATGTTGGAGTTGCCGAGCTCTGCCTGCCACATGCGGCCCTGCGAGTCCACTGCGAGGCCCTGGACGTTGCGGTGGCCGTAGGTCCAGACGTACCGCGCGTTGCCGCCTTCGCCGAAGAACGGGTTGTCCGCCGGTGCGGAGCCGTCCGCGTTCAGGCGCAGCACCTTGCCGCCCAGGTTCTGCTTGTTCTGGGCGTTGTCGCCGTTCTGGCCGTCACCGGTGCCCGCGTAGAGCTTGCCGTCCGCACCGAAGCGCAGGCGGCCGCCGTTGTGGAACTTGTTGCGCGGGATGCCGGTCAGCAGGGTCTGCCAGCCGGTCAGCGAGTTGCCCTCGATCTTCGCGCGCACGATCCGGTTGTCGCCGGAAGCCGTGTGGTAGACGTAGATCAGGCCGTCGGCCGCGAACGTCGGTGACAGCTCGATGCCGAGCAGGCCGCCCTCGCCGTTGGTGCCGGAGACACCGGGAACCTTGCCCAGCGTGGTCTTCTGGCCGGACGGCGTGATCTTCACGATGTCCTGCGCGTCGCGGCGCGAGTAGATGCCGTCGCCGTTGGGCAGGAACGTGAGGCCCCACGGCACGTCGTTGTCCGTCGCGATCTGCGTGACGGCACCGACCTGGTCACCACCGGAGCGGGTCTTCACGGTCACGGCGTTGGACGCGGGGCCGGCGTTGCCGACGGCGTCGAAAGCCTTGACGGTGAAGGTGTACTCGGTGTTGGCGCTGCGCCCGCCGATCGTGACGGACGTGCCGGTCGAGTCACCGACCTTCGTCGCTCCGGTGTAGATCTCGTAGCGGGTCACGCCGACGTTGTCGGTCGCCGCGTCCCAGGCCAGCGACACCGAGTTGGCGGTGACGCCGGTCGAGCGCAGGTTCTTAGGCGCGGTCGGCGGGATCGGGTCGTCCTGCGCCGGCGGGGTCTTGAACTCCGCCGTGTTGGACGCCTGCGAGATGTTGCCCGCCGCGTCCTTCGCGTTGACGTAGAAGCCGTAGGTGGTGTTCGGCTTCAGGCCCTCCATGGTGGTGGAGGTCGGCGTGGCGGGCACGGACTTCACGAACTGGCCGAGGTTGTAGATCTCGTACGAGGTGACCGCGATGTTGTCCGTCGAGGCCTGCCACGTCAGCTTCGCGGAGTCCGGCTTGATGTCGGAGGCGACGAGGTTCGCCGGTGCCGACGGCGGCTCGCCGTCGATCGGGCCGCTGTTGCCGAAGACCTGGAACTCCTGCAGGGAGTAGCCGAACGACGTGCCGGTGCGGCACCGCGTCGTGCCGAACATGCGGACATAACGGCCCCGCCCGGTGACCGTCAGGTCCTCGACGCCGCCCTTGCCGTCTGCGGTCGTGTAGATCGACGTCCAGCTCGAGTCGTTCTCAGAGGTCTCGACCCGGTACGCCTTGGCGCACGAGAGGTCCCACTGCAGCCGGACCCGGCTGATGTTCGCGGACGCGCCGAGGTCGACGCGGATCCACGCCGGATCGGTGTTCGACTTGCTGGCCCAGCGCGTCGCCGAATTGCCGTCGACGGCGTTCTTGGACACGTAGTTCGCGCCACCGGAAGCCGACTCGGTCGTGGGCTTGCCTTGGGACAGCAAGACATCCGCGGCGACCGCCTGAGGCGCCGCGGAAACGAGCGAGGTCACCGCCACTGCGAGCGCAATGGCCAGGATGCCGGTTCTCGCCGGCAACCGCCGTGAACGGGGTGCCACAGGAGCCTCCCACTTTCGTCGGGGGATGGGATGTGCGGCGGCAGTGCGTTCGACCAGGCGGCGGGCCAGTCATCGGAGGAGTGCTCATCTACCTGTTGACTCGCTGACGAGATCAGGTGTAGGCATTCGACCGTTACAGAAAAACCGTAAACGTTTTCGAGCGCTAGGTCCAGAGTCAGTTAGGGAGCCACTAGATGCGCTGGACAAGGAAGTTGCAGCTCGTCGTCCCCGCTCTGCTGGTGGTCACGGCGTGTGGTGCGCCGCAGGCCCCTCAGGCGCAGGACGCCCCCTCCACGGTCCCGGACAAGCCGTCGAAACCCGTCGAGCTGAACGTGCTCGACGTGGCCGGCAACCTGCAGCTCACTCAAGGCATGATCGACGAGTTCGTCAAGAGTCATCCTGACTACGTCTCAAAAGTGAACGCCACCAAGGCCACCGCGCCGGACATGCCTGGCAAGCTCAAGGCCGAGCAGAACTCGGGCACCTCGCAGACCCACCTGGTGCTCACCGGCACCGACGGACTGGCCAGCGTGATCGAGCAGAAGCTCGTCCACACCCTGCTCCCCGAATATTCGCCGAAGCTCCCGGATCTCGAAAAGACCTACCTGCCGCCCGCGTGGGAGATGCAGAAGCTCGCGCAGGGTCAGGGCGTCGCCGTCACCTACTACCCGGCGGGTCCGCTGCTGGAGTACGACCCGGCGAAGGTGCCCAGCCCTCCGACCTCTCCTGCCGAACTGCTGGCGTGGGCCAAGGCGAACCCCGGCAAGTTCCAGTACGCGCGGCCGGCGAACTCCGGTCCCGGTAGGACGTTCCTCATGGGACTGCCGTACCTGCTGGGCGACAAGGACCCGAAGGACCCGGAGAACGGCTGGGAGAAGACCTGGGCCTACCTGAAGGACCTCGGGCAGTACGTCGACAACTACCCCGGCGGCACCACAGACGTCATGAAGAACCTCGCGAACGGCACGTCTCACGTGGTCGCCTCGACGACCGGCTGGGACATCAACCCGCGCGTGCTCGGCTCGGTGCCGGCGGGCATGAAGATCGCGACGTTCAAGGACTTCCACTGGGTGACCGACGCGCACTACGCCGTGATCCCCAAGGGGGTGTCGGCCGATGTGCTGTCGGCGAACCTCGCACTGATCAAGTTCATGCTGGAGCCCCAGCAGCAGGCGAAGGCCTACGACAAGGGCTACTTCTACCCCGGCCCCGCGGTCAAGGGCGTCACGCTCGACATGGCGCCGCAGGAGTCGAAGGACGCGATCGCGAAGTTCGGCAGGGCCGAGTACGACAAGCTCATCGAGGAGAACCCGAAGGAGCAGTCACTCCCGGCGGCGCAGCAGGTGAAGGCGTTCCAGCGCTGGGACCGGGAGATCGGCAAAAAGTGACGGGACAACGTTTTGCCGAGCTGCACCTGGACCACGTGCAGCGCGCGTTCGGCGACACCGTGGCGCTCAGGGGCATGGATCTGACGATCAAGGGCGGCGAGTTCGTCGCCCTGCTCGGGCCGTCCGGGTGCGGCAAGTCGACGGCGCTCAACTGTCTCGCCGGCCTGCTGCCGCTCACCGGCGGGCGGATCACGGTGGACGGCAAGAGGATCGACGACCTGCCGCCGGAGAAGCGCGGGTTCGGCATGGTGTTCCAGAACTACGCGCTGTTCCCGCACATGTCGGTGCGCCGCAACATCGGCTTCGGCCTGTCCATGCGCAAGGTGGGCAGGGCGGAGCTCAACCACCGGGTGGACCGGGCGGTCCGCCTCGTCCAGCTCGAGGACCACCAGCACAAGTTCCCGGCGCAGCTGAGCGGCGGCCAGCAGCAACGCGTGGCGATCGCCCGCGCGATCGTGCTGGAACCGCCGCTGGTGCTGATGGACGAGCCACTGTCCAACCTGGACGCGGCGTTGCGGCTGGAGATGCGCACGGAGATCCGCCGGCTGCACCAGTCGCTCGGGCTCACCACCGTCTACGTCACGCACGACCAGGAGGAGGCGCTGGCTCTCGCCGACCGCCTGGTCGTGCTGCGGCTGGGCGAGGTGCAGCAGATCGGCTCACCGGAGGAGGTCTACGCGCACCCGGTCAACCGGTACGTGGCGGGATTCATGGGCTACCGCAACATGATCACGGTGACCGTGACGTCTCAGGACGACGAACGCGCGACCGTCCGCACCGAAGCTGGTTTTGAACTCGTTGGCGTCAAACGGGAGAGTCTCGGCGACACGGCCGTCGCGGCGGTGCGGCCGGAGGACTTCACGGTCGTCGCGGAAGCCGGGGAGAACACGCTCGAAGCCGTCGTCGAGATCGTCGAGTACCACGGCCGTGAGCAAGCCGTAGAGGCCCGGCTCCGCAACGGTGAACAGCTGCACGTCCGCACCAACTCGCGGCTGGCTCCCGGCGACATCATCTGGTTGAAGGTGCCTGTCGAACGTGTGCTGGTGTTCTCGTGACGGCCGTTCTGGAAAAGGCATCGCTGCGGAACCGGCTCGCCGAGAAGGGCGTCGACCGCGTGCTGTGGCTGCTGGTGCCGGGCGCGGTGTTCGTGGTGCTGCTGTTCGTCTACCCGTTCCTGTACGGCTTGCAGCTCTCGTTCCAGCCCAAGGGCGGCGGCAACCCGTTCCAGAACTACATCACGTTCTTCTCCGACGAGTACCTGGCCGAAACGATCTGGATCACGCTGCGGCTCGGGCTGCCGGCGGCGCTGTTCAACGTGCTGGCGTCCATCCCGATCGCGTTCCGGATGCGCGGCCGGTTCCGCGGCAAGCAAGCGCTCACCACCCTGCTGGTCGTCCCGATCACCCTCGGCACCGTGCTGACGGCGGAGGGACTGCTCGCGTTCTTCGGCCCCACGGGCTGGTTCAACCGCATCTGGACGGCGCTCGGCGCGGACGAACCGGCGCGGCTCACCCACAACTACTGGGGCGTGCTGTTCAGCCTGATCATCACCGGCTTCCCGTTCGCGTTCCTGCTGACGCTGTCCTACCTCTCCGGCATCGACCCGACGCTGGAGCAGGCGGCGGCCACGCTGGGAGCGTCCCGGCGCCAGCGCTTCCGCACGATCACCATGCCGCTGCTGGCACCGGGGCTCGCGGTCACGTTCTGCCTGTCGTTCGTGCTCGCGTTCTCCGTGTTCCCCAGCGCGGTGATGGTCGGCAACCCGGCCGGTGAGACCCACGTGATGTCGATCGCCGCGTACGAGACGGCGTTGCGGGACAACGACTTCGCGATGGGCTCGGCGATCGCGATGCTGATGGCGCTGGTGATGCTCATCGTCATCGGCCTGGTGCTGATCTGGCGCACGACCCTCTACCGCGGCGCGACGGGAGGCAAGGGATGAAACTCACTGCTCGCCCGGTCGTGTGGCTGACCTGGGGCGCGTTGATCTTCTTCATGCTCAACCTCGTGGGCATCGTCGGCGCCGTGGTCACCAACTCGTTCGCCGAGACGTGGTTCGGCACGTGGCTGCCGGACGGCTACACGGGCAAGTGGTACGGCGAGGCGTGGCGCGACTACCGGTTGCTGGACGTGCTGATCGTGACGTTCCAGGTCGCGATCGCGGTCGTCGCCATCTCCGTCCTAATCGGAGTTCCTACGGCCTACGCACTGGCGCGCCGCAACTTCCCCGGCAAGAAGCTGCTCAACATTCTCTTCTTGCTGCCGATCCTCATGCCACCGATGACCTACGGCATCCCGCTCGCGACCGTGCTCTACAAGTTCCAGCTGGCGGGCAGCATGTTCGGGGTGATCGCGGCGAACCTGGTCCCGGCCGTGCCGTTCGTCGTGCTGACCATGACGCCGTTCATCGAGCAGATCGACACCAAGATCGAGTCGGCGGCCCGGATGTGCGGCGCGAACACCTTCGCCATCTTCACGCGGGTGCTCGCGCCACTGCTCGTACCAGGCATTCTGGCGGCGTCGATCCTGGTGCTGGTACGCACGGTGGGCATGTTCGAACTGACGTTCCTCACCGCGGGCCCTACCAGCCAGACGCTGGTCGTGTCGCTGTACGAGGCGATGTCGTCGGCGGGCATCCGGCCACAGCAGATGGTCGACTCGATGGCGGTCATCTACACCGGGTCGATGCTCCTGCTGCTGGTGATCGCACTACGGTTCGTGAACCCGACCCAGCTGGTCACCAGACTCAAAGAACCGTCCTAGCGCCTGACCCGTCATGATTGTTTCAACCGGCAGTTGAGGGTGAGGTACAAGTGGCAGTCACCATCCGCGACGTGGCTCGCAGGGCGCACGTATCGGTCGCCACCGTTTCGCGTGCGCTGACGTCTCCGGAGCTCGTGCGCCCGGAGACCAGATCACGCGTGCTGGCTGCCGCAACCGAGCTCGGGTACCAGCCCAACAGGGCGGCCCGCGGCCTGATCACGGGCAAGACCGGCAACATCGGCATCGTCGTGCCCGACCTCGACAACCCGTTCTTCACGGGCGTGCTCAAGGCCGTGCAGGCGCGAGCGATGCAGGCCGACTACGCGGTGTTCGTGGCGGACAGCGACGAGGACCCGGTCGCCGAGGCGAAGCTCGTGCACGCGATGGCCAAGCAGGTCGACGGCGTCGTGCTGTGCGCGCCCGGCCTGGAGGACTCGCAGGTCTACGAGGTGGCGAGCGCGACGTCGCTGGTGCTGCTGAACCGGCGGCTGCCGGGCGTGCCGGCCGCGTTGATGGACTCGGCGGGTGGAATGCACGCGATCGTCGACCACCTCGTCGCGTTGGGACACCACCGGATCGCTTATCTCAACGGCCCCCGCACGTCGTGGTCCAACCAGGAGCGTCGCCGCGGCCTGCTGTCGGCGGTGGCCCAGCACAAGGTGGACCTGGTCGATCTCGGGCCGTTCGCGCCGCGCTACGAGGGCGGGTTGCAGGCGGCTGATCTGGCCGTGGCCGCCGACACGACCGCGATCATCGCCTACAACGACATCATGGCGCTGGGCGTGCTGGCGCGGCTGCGGGACCGCGGGATCTCGGTGCCGGGCGACGTGTCGGTGACCGGGTTCGACGATCTGACGTACGCGGCGCTGTGCTCGCCCGCGCTGACAACGGTGGCAATGCCCGTTGCCCAGGCCGGGCGCACGGCCGTGAACCTGTTGCTGGACTGGCTCGACTCGGACAACACCGAGGTGCCGCAGATCGTGGCGGAGACGCAACTGATCGTGCGCGGGACCACGACACCGCCTCGCAAATAGCCATGAGGGTGACCTTCATGGACCTGAGGTCCATGAAGGTCACCCTCATGGCACAAAAGCAAGGCGGCCCCGGCAAGGGCACCTGGGGGGAGTGTGCCGTACGCCGGGGCCGCAAAGCGGCTGACCCGAGGGGGGAGGGGGCCAAACGCCGCTGGTGTCCCACTCTGCCCTGACCGGACAGAAACCGCCAGGGTGGATGTACCTGTTTTTGGATTTCTCGTACGTACGGGTTACTCGTAGAGGCCTTCGTACAACCCAGCGTGAAGACGATGCACCACGTTGCGCTTCACCTTCAACGTCGGAGTGAGCTCGCCGTCCTCCTGTGACAGGTCCCTGGCCAGCAGAACGAACTTCTTCACCTGCGAAACGCTCGCGAAGTGCGTGTTCGCCTCGTCGACCACTTCCTGCACGAGAGCACGCACGTCCGGGTGACCCACCAACGATTCGATGTCAGAGGGCAACCCTTTCGCGGCCGCCCACGGCCCGATCTCGTCGGCATCGAGTGTGATCAGCACCACACAGTAGGGCTTGAGGTCCCCGAACATGACCGCGTGCGAGATCCACCGGGACTGGCGCAGGACGTTCTCCACGTTCGCCGGCGCGATGTTCTTGCCGCCCGCGGTGATGATGATGTCCTTCTTGCGGCCCGTGATCGACACGAAACCGTCCGCGTCGATCTCGCCGAGGTCGCCGGTGTGCAGCCAGCCGTCCTGGATCGTGGCGGCGGTCGCCTCGGGATTGCGCCAGTAGCCGGCGAAGACGTGCGGGCCGCGCATCAGCAGTTCGCCGTCCTCGGCCACGGTCATCTCCAGGCCCGCCACGCCGCTCGCGCCGACCGAGCCGAGCTTGAACTTCTCCATCGTGTTGATCGTGCCGACCGCGGTCGACTCGGTCATGCCGTAGCCCTCCAGCACCGGCACCCCGGCCGCGTGGAAGAACTGCAGGACCTCGCGGGAGATCGGTGCGGCGCCGGACAGCGCCTGCACGAGCTTCCCGCCGAACACCGCCCGCACCTTGGCGAACAACGCGTCGACCTGCTCGAACGCCGCCGCCATCTCCTTCGGCACCGGTTCGCCGACGGCACGCCGGCGCCGGACCTCCAGGCCCAGCGTCACGGCCTGGGAGAGCTGCTCCGGCGGCACCGCGGACGTGACGAACGTGTAGATCTTCTCGAAGATGCGCGGCACGGACGGCAGGAACGTCGGCCGGACCTCGGCCAGCTCCGGCACGATCGCCTGCATGTCACCGCCGAAGTACGCGAGCTCGCCGCCGCGGTACATGGTGCCGAACATGACGATCTGGGCGAAGACGTGTGCCAGCGGCAGGAACAGGTAGACGGTGCCGGTCATCGCCTCGATGCGGGCTTCCTCCGCGACCCGGCACAACGCGACCCAGTTCGCGTTGGTCAGGATGCAGCCCTTCGGCGGGCCGGTGGTGCCGGAGGTGTAGATGATCAGGCTCGGGTCCTCGGGCTTGATCGCGTGACGACGGGAATCCAGCTCGTCGGCCAGCGGCGAGGTGCGGCCGGTGTCCTGCAGCTCGGCCACCGTCGGGCGGTCACCGGCGGGGTCGATCGTGAAGACTGTTCGCACTTCAGGAAGTTCGGAGCGGACGACATCGACCTTGACGCACTGCGACTCGTTCTCGGCCACCACGATCGACGCACCCGAGTCGCCGACCACCCAGGCGATCTCCTCCGCCGTGCTCGACGGGTAGATCGGCACGACGATGCCGCCCGCCGCGAGCACCGCCAGCTCCACCGCCGTCCACTCCGGACGGGTGTTCGCCAGCACGCAGACCCGCTCGCCGGCCTTCAGTCCAGCGTGGACGAACCCGGACGCCAGATCGAGCACCTGTTCGGAGACCTCGGCGAAGGTCTGCGTGCGCCACTCCCCGTTCTGCTTGAACCGCCACGCCGCCGCGTCGCCGTACGCCTGCTCCGCCAGGAACGGCAGGTCGGCTATCCGGCGGATGGTCTGCACCGCGCTGGGGATGGTGACACCGGCGGTCATGGCGGCTCCTACGCGTCGGGGGGACGAGATTTTCAGGCAGGCACGACCTGCACGCGGGTGCCGTTCAGGACGGCGGTGCCCGAGAGCGGGTCGATGCGGAGGTCGTCGGTGAGGAGGTTGACGTTCACGCCGGCGTGCTCACGAGCGACGCTGAGCTGTGTGCCGGGCTGGTCGTGGCCCCAGCCGTGCGGCATCGACACCACGCCGGGCGCGATGTCGCCGGTGACCTCGACCTGCACCTCGATCTTGCCGACGCGCGAGGTGACCTGGGCGGTCGCGCCGTCGACGAGGCCGATCCGCGCCGCGTCGCCGGGGTTCACCAGCAGCGTGCACAACGGCTTGCCCTTCACCAGCGCGGGCACGTTGTGCATCCAGGAGTTGTTGGTGCGCAGGTGCCTCCGGCCGACCAGCACGAGCTCGGTCTCCCTGGCCGTCAGCGAGTCCCTGACCCTGGGCAGGTCGTCCACGATCGGTTGCGGGGTCAGCTCGATCTTCCCGGACGGGGTGCGCAGGACCTCCGGCAGTCGCGAGGTCAGCGGGCCGAGGTCGATGCCGTGCGGGTTGTCGAGGAGCTGCCTCAGCGACACCCCGTACGGGCCGGTGCGGAGCTTGAGGTCCAGCAGCCGTTCCTCGCGGGTCTCGCCCTCGGGTTCGAAGTCGACGCCGAGCTTGTCCTTGAGGCCCTTGAGTTGCATTGCGGCCAGCGCGTCGAGGTCGGCCTCCGGCCCGAGGCCGCTGAAGATCGTGGCGAGCCGGAAGAAGATGTCCGTCTCGTCGACCCTGCCTTCCTCCAACGGGATCGCCGCGCGCGAGTACTTCGCGACGTTGCGCACGGAGTTGTTGAGGAAGGCGATGTCGTAGTGGTCCCGCCGCGACGGTGGCGGCGTCGGCAGGATGACGTCCGCGTGCCGGGTCGTCTCGTTGAGGTACGGGTCGACGCTCACCATGAAGTCCAACGAGGACAGTGCGTCGCTGACCCTGGTCGAGTTCGGCAACGACAGGGCGGGGTTGCCGCCGATCGTGAACAACGCCCGCACCTGGCCCTCACCGGGCGTCTCGATCTCGTCGACCATCGTGACTGCCGGGTACTCCCCCATCACCTCGGGGTGGCCCTTGACCCGGCTGTGCCAGCGGCCGATGCCGAAGCCCTGGCCGCGGCCCGGCCCGCGCTTGCTGTGCGCGGGCAGCGGCCACATCACGCCGCCCGGCCGGTCCAGGTTGCCGGTGAGGATGTTGAGCGTGTCCACCGCCCAGCTCGCGATCGTGCCGAACTCGACGGTCGTGGTGCCGATGCGGCCGTAGACGGCGGCACGATCGGCCTGAGCGACCTGCCGGGCGAGGTCGCGGATGGTCTGCGCGTCGATGCCGGTCCGTTCGGCGACGGCCTCGGGGGTGAACGCGGCGACGTGCTCGCGGATCCCCGAGTGCTCGGTGACGTGCGCGGCGAGGTCCTTGAGATCGACCAGGTCCTGCGCGAACAGCTCGTGGATCAACGACAGCAGCAGGAAGACGTCCGTGCCGGGGCGGATCACGACGTGCTGGTCGGCGGCCTGGGCGGTGCGGCTGCGCCGCGGGTCGACGACCACGAACCGGCCGCCGCGCTTCTGCAGGGCCTTGAAGCGGCCCGGCGCGTCCGGGACCGTCCACAGGCTGCCGTTGGACGAGAACGGGTCCGCGCCCAGCACCAGCATGAAGTCGGTGCGGTCGATGTCGGGCACCGGGATCGAGAAGATGCTGCCGTACATGTGGCCGACCTGGACGTGCTTGGGCATCTGGTCGACGGTGCTGGCGGTGAAGACGTTGCGGCTGCCCAGCGCCTTGCGCAGCGGCCCGGCGTAGAGGCCGCCGGCGAGCGAGTGGACGACCGGGTTGCCCAGGTACATCGCGATCGTGTCGCGGTCGGGGAAGTCCTTCAGCCGTTCGTCGATGTAGCGGAAGGCCTCGTCCCAGGTGGCCTCGTGGAACTCGCCGTCGCTCTTGATCAGCGGCGTGCTCAGGCGGTCCGGATCGGCGTCGAGCGTGCCGAGGGAGGCGCCCTTGGGGCAGATGAAGCCCTTGCTGAAGTCGTCCTCACGGTCGCCGCGCACCTTCGTGATGCGGTCGCCCTCGACCGTCAGCTCCAGCCCGCACGTCGCTTCGCAGAGCGGGCAGGTCGTGAATACGGTCCTCATGAGTCCCCTTATCCGGCTTACTTCCAACGGGTACTAGTCGCCTGCCACCGGGCGCAATCGCCCAGCCGAGGTCAACCCGAACAGCTCACTGACAGCCCTGGCGATCATGTCCGGCCGTTCGAGGGTGTGCTCGAAGCGGAACCCGATGACCGCCTGGGAACCACCGAGCAGACCGGTCAGCTTGACGGATTCGTCCTGGTCAGCGCCATAGCAGACGATCCGGCCGAACGGCGCGAGCGCGTCGAGCGAGGCCTTGAGCGTGCCACCTGGATCGAGTACGACGTCGACCTGTTTGCCCTCGTTCGCCTCGATCAGGCGTTCGGCCAGTCCGTCCTGAATGGATTCAATCGCGACATCCGCACCGAGCTTCAGCGCCCGGCGCCGGCGGGCCTGGCTCGAGTCGGTGGCGATGACCCGGCCCGCGGCGAAGCTCCTGGCCAGTTGGACCGCGATCGCGCCGACCTCGCTCGCGGCCTCGTGCACGACGATCGACTCGTCCGGCCTGAGATGCGCGCACGTGCGGAGCAGGTGCCACGCCGTTGTGCCTGCTCTGGCCAGTGCCAGCGCCTGCTCGTCGGTGACACCCGCGGAGACCGGCAGGTGCAGGCGGCCGGCGACCACCACCACGCGCCGCCCGCCGTCCTCGACCCGGATCTCGTCGACCGCCTCGGCTGTGCGCATGTAGTCCATCTCACGTTCACAGCGCGGCCTGCTGTAGTGCGGCTTCCACGACAACTAAGGATCGGCGCAGGTGAACACGTCTGTACCAACGGTGCGAGTCCAGGTGGGTACGCCACGTGGCGAGGTATGGCGATGTGGTGTGCTCGGGTGCAGGCTGTGCCGGTGAACGCCGCTCTCCGCACCTGCATCACGATCGTCGCGGTAGCGATCGCCTACTACGCGACGGCGAAGGTGGGCCTGGTCCTGGCACTGGTGAAAGGCCAGGTCACCCCGTTGTGGCTGCCCACGGGGATCTCCGTGGCGGCGCTGCTGATGTCAGGCCGCAAGATCTGGCCGGGCATCGCCATCGGCGCGTTCGGCGCGAACGTCGCTTTGGACTCCGATGCGGGCGCGGTCGCGATGATCACCGTCGGGAACACGCTCGCCCCGCTCGCCGCCTGGTACCTGCTGACCCGCTTCGGGTTCCGGCAGGAGCTGGACCGCCTGAAGGACGCGATGCTGCTCGTGTTCGCCGGTGCGCTGGGCGCGATGCTGATCAGCGCGGCGGTCGGCACGGCGGCGTTGAAGATCGGCGGCGACATCCCGTGGCACGACCTGCCGGCCGTGATGGCGGTGTGGTGGACCGGCGACGCGATGGGCGTGCTGGTGTTCACCCCGCTGCTGCTCACCCTGCCCCGCCAGTGGGGCGCCTCGCCCCGGCGGCTCGCAGAGGCGGGGGCGATCCTGGTCGTCACGGCGATCCTCGCCTCCTACGTCACGACCTCGCAGCTGCGGCTGCTGTTCCTCGTGTTCCCGATGCTGATCTGGGCGGCGCTGCGGTTCCAGCACGCCATCGCCGCCCCGTGCGCCGCGATCATCTCGGTGGCCGCCGTGATGTCCGCGGCCAGCGGCCAGTTCTCCCAAGCCAGCCTGCTGACGACGATGATCGTGCTGCAGGCGTTCAACGGGTCGGTGGCGCTGACCGGGCTGATCCTCAGCGCCATCACGAGCGAGCGGAACGAGGCCAGGCAGGCCATCGAGCGTGCGTGCGAGCAGCTGGCCGAGACCGTTGCGCGGTACCAGCAGGAAGGCGTGCGCAAACGGCTCGGCCGCTTCGGCCCGCCCGTCTAGCCACGCCCTCGCCTCACACCCCGCCGCCACGCGGGGCCCCCGCGTGCGCTCCAAGCGCACGAAAGCTCCCCGCGTGCACTTGGAGCCGCGGCCCGGTGCTCAGAACCAGCTGCCGCCGCCGGTGTTCCGGTAGCCCAGCGAGCGGTAGACGGCGTCCACAAGGGACTGCCCGCGCACGTTGGCCCCGAGCCCGGGCCCCTGCTTGTTCATCGCGTACCCGAACGAGATCCGCGCCTTCGGGTCGGCGAACCCGAGCGAGCCGCCCATCCCGTTGTGCCCGAACGCCTCCTCGGACATGAGCAGGCCCTCGGCGTCGTTGGGCGGCAGGTAGGTGTTGTCGATCTGCTTCTGGAACCCGAGCGCGAACCGCGACGGCACGCCGACGACGGCGTCGAGCCCGGACACGACGGCGGTGGACATCTGCGGGAGCTGGGCCTCGTCCACGAGCCGGACGCCGTTGTACGCGCCGCCCAGCGCGAGCGGGCGGTACAGGCCGGCGAGGCCGCGGGCGTTGGAGATGCCGCCGATCGCGCCCATCTCGGCGGCGTGCGCGGCGCGCGAGTCGGACTCGCCGGGTGCCATGTAGCCGCCGTTGTTGAGCAGCATCAGGCCGGGCACCGACTCTGGCTGCGTCATCGCGGTGATGAACAGCGACGGCAGCAGGATCCCCGGCTGCGTCGGGTCGACCGGGATCGTGGGGGCGACGTGGGGCTCGAGATCTTCCGGCAGGCCCATCCAGAAGTCGAGGCCGAGCGGGCCGGAGACCTCCTTCTCGAAGAACTGGCCGAGGGACACACCCGTGACGCGGCGGACGATCTCGCCGACCAGGAAGCCGAACGTCAGGCCGTGGTAGCCGTGCCTCGTGCCCGGTTCCCACAGCGGTTTCTGGGCGGCGAGCTTGGCCGTGACCAGGTCCCAGTCGTAGAAGGCCCCGGCGGGCAGCCACTCGGTGACCGCGGGCAGGCCGGCCTGGTGGGCGAGGACGTGCCGGACGAGCGTGGTGTCCTTGCCCTCGACGCCGTACTCGGGCCAGTACTTCGCGACCGGGGCGTTCAGGTCGAGCATGCCGCGCGAGGCGAGGATGTGCGCGCAGAGCGCGGTCGCGGCCTTGGTGCACGACCAGACGTGGACGATGGTCTCTTCGGACCAGGGCCGGCCGGTGACGGGGTCGGCGGCACCGCCCCAGAGGTCGACGACGGGCTCGCCGTCGAGGGTCACGTGCACGGAGGCGCCGACTTCGCCGCGCTCGGCGAAGTTGCGTTCGAACTCGGTGCGCACCCCGGCGAACTGTGGAGCGCAGGTTCCCTGGATCGACATTGACCCTCCTCAAAGGGGGGAAGCAGCGGTTGCCCCAAGGCCATCACTGAGAGAAACCACGTATCAGTAGGGAACACTTAGCGGCTAACGCGTTGAGCCCCGCACGGAGCAACCGTCCTACTGAGAGTGACTGATCCGGTACGGAACGCCGCACTTGCCGTTCTGCGACACCCACATGGAAGACTCAGCGGTGCTCTGCCGAAGCTCGCCGGGAGGCCGTCATCGTCGACACTCCGCTCCGCGCCGTCCCCGGATTCGAACTCCGGGGCAGGGAACCGGAACTGCGCGCCGTGCTCGACCTCGTCGATCAGGCGCCCGCGACCGGACTCGTCGTGGTCCGGGTCGGCGGGGAACCGGGCATCGGCAAGACCTCGCTGCTCGCGGAGATCGCCCGCCGGCTGCGGGAACGCCACTGCGGCGTGCTGACCTCGGCGTCCGACGTGCTCGGCAAGCGCATCCCGTACGGCGCGGTCGTAGCCGCGATCCGGTCGGCCGCGGTGCCGCCGCCGCTGGACAAGATCCGCTCGGATGCGTTGGCGGCGCTGGAGATCTCGGTGGCCGAGGACTCCGGCGCGTGGTTCGGCCGCGCCTGCGACCGGGTCGTGCGGCTGCTCACCGAGCTGACGGCGACGCGACCTGCCGCGTTGCTGATCGACGACCTCGACCACGTCGACGACGACTCCCTCGCCCTGCTGAGCCTGGTGCTGCGCCGTGTGTCGGCGGCGCCTCTCGTGCTGATCACCGCGAGTCGGTCGGCGGCCGGTGAAAGCCTGCTGGACCGCGTCGAGCAGCACGCGGAGGTTATGCGCCTCGACCTCGCCCCGCTCTCCGGCGCGGACGTCGCGCGCATCGTCGAATCGGTGCTGCAGACACCGGTCGACGAGGGCCTTGCCCGCGAGGTCCAGCAACGATCCGACGGCAACCCCTTCTTCGTCACCGAGATCGCGCGCTCACTGAGAGAACTCGATCTGGTGACGGTCGACGGCAACCGCGCCCGCCTCGCCGTCTCCCCCGACGCCATCCGCCTGACCCGGCGTGAGGCCGTGCTGCGCCGCGTCGCACCGCTGGAGAACGACACCCGGCTGGTCGCGCGCGCCGTCGCGGTGTTCCGCCGGGTGCGCCTGGACCAGATCTCGTTGCTGGCACGGGTCGCCTCGCTGCCGGAGAGCACGGTCGTCGCGGCCTTTGACGAGTTGCTGCGCGCGCAGATCGTCGTCCACGACGACGACCGCGGGTACCGCTTCTCGCACGCGCTGGTCGGGGAAGCGCTCTACCACGAGGTCGGGCCGGCGCAACGGCGTCACCTGCACTCGCTGATCTCCGCACGACTGCTGGACGATCGCGCGCAGGGCCTGCCCGTGGACCTGCTGCAGCTCGCGTGGCACCTCGCCGAGTCGGCCGCGCCCGGCGACCGGGTGGCGGTGTCCGTGCTGGCCGAGGCGGCCGCGCTGGCCCGTTCGTCCGCTCCGGAGACCGCCGCCGCCCTGTGCGGCCGGGCGCTGCGGTTGTTGCCGCGCAACGCTCCTGAGCGCTCCGAGCTGCTGGCGTTGCAGTGCCGGGTGCTGGCCCGCGCCTCCCGTCCGGCGCTGGCGATCGAACCCGGCCTGGCCGCGCTGGAGTCGTTGGCCGGCGGCCCCGAACGCGCGCGCGTCGCCACGGCCGTGATCTCCTCGCTCTTCACGGTCGGCCGCACGGCGGAAGCCATGGAACTGGCCGATGTCGAGGTCGCCCGCGGTTCGGTTCCCGCTTCTTTGGAAGCCCAACGCGCCGTTCTGCTGGTCTACAACAACCGCCACGACGACGCCGTCTCCGAAGTCGCGCGCATCGAGGCGTTGCCGATCAGCTCACCGGCCGAGGGCGTGATCGTCTTCGAGCACCTGGCGATGCTCACGTCGCTGCTCTTCCAGCACGACCGCACGGTCGAGTACGCGAACCGGGCCCTGGCGTGCAGCGACGGCCAGCCGATGCTGGAACTGCAGGCGCTCTCGGTCTGCGCCTCGATCACCGCGCTGGCCGGCCTGGTCCACGACGCCTCCTGGCGGGTGCGCCGCGCCGAGGAACTGGTCGACCAGGTGGGCTCGCACGGCTTCCGCGCCGAACGCGCCGCCTCCCGCGTGGCCCTGGACTGGCTGGGCGGCCACTGGGACGCGGCCCTGGACGGCATCGGCCGCTGGACGGCGGACGTCGAGGCCGCGCAGGCCGATCAGGCGCTGGGTGTCCTGCAGGCGATCGAGCTCTCGATCCGAACGTGGCGCGGTGAGCTGGACGTCGCGGCCCGCCTCGCCGCGCTGCCGGCGCCGCAGTCGGTCAACATCTCCAAGCTGTACGCCGCCGCGCTCGCCGAGTACCTGGTCGCGCGCGGCGAGGTCGACGAGGCTTACGCACTGCTGAGCGGCGCCGTCGGCACTCGCCTGGAGGCCGCGTACTCCTGCGTGCTGGTCGCGCGGATGATCGAGCTCGACCTCGAACGGGGCCGCCAGGACGTGGCCCTGGAGGCGTTGGACCGTTTGACTTCCGTATCGTCCACGCGTGTGTCGCCGTGGTCGCGCACCACGATCCGGCGGGTGACCGGCGTGGTGCGGCAGGACGTGGAGTTGTTGCGGGAGGCGGTGTCCGAAGCGGCATTGGGCGGCCTGGAGTTCGAGAAGGCTCGCGCGCAGCTCGCCCTGGGCGAGGTGTCGGCGGATGAGGTGCCGGTGCTCGTCGAGGCCTACACGAGCTTCCAACGGCTTGGCGCGCACGGGTTGCGGCGTCAGGCAGGCAATCGCTTGCGGACGCTGGGCGCCAAGGTGCCACGCGCCCGCTCGAAGGCACCGGGACTGCTCACCGAAGCCGAGGAGAACGTGGCACGGCTGGTGCAGCAGGGGATGCGGAACAGGGACATCGCGGCCGCGCTGCACTACAGCCCGCGGACGATCGAGGTCTACCTCTCGCGGATCTACGCAAAGCTGCACGTGTCGTCACGGCTGGAGCTGGCCCGCGTGCTGGACGCGATGCAACAGCGTTAAAGCTCTTTGCGCAGCAACGTTCCCCGCGGCCCATAACCGGCCGAGTCGTAGAAGCGCAGGGCATCGCGGTTGCGGGTCAGGATCACGGCGTTGAGCGCTTTGACGCCCCACGTCCGCGCGGCGCGCTCGGCCTCCTCCACCAGGATCCGCCCGATGCCCTGGCCACGAAACCGTTCGAGCACAACGGTGTGGACATCAGCGGTCGGTTCGGCGATCAGGATCTGGTGCTCGGGCGGCAGCGGCACAGGAACGATCTCGGTCATCCCGGCGACCTCCCCGTCCACCTCCGCGACGAGGATCAGCACGGTCGAGCCGTCCAGGAGGTGCTCGAAGTACCGGCGCACGGCATCGGCTACGGGCACCCGGAACGAGGCCGGGTCGAGCTCGACGTGCGCCCGCGCGTTCGCCAGCCGCAGCTCGACGAGCGAGGCCACGTCACCCGGCAGCGCCGCCCGCACCGTGATCGTCACAGCGCCCAGCATTCCACCCGAAGTCGTTTTCGGCGCGAAAAGCACGTTCGGGCCATCTAGCGGCACCAACGTGCTTTTCGCGCCAAACCAGCAGGCTAGTAAGGCTTCGTCTCCGCAGCGATCTCACCCAGGATGTCGCTCAGCGGTCGAGCCGACGACTGAGCCGACAGCGACGCGGCCGCGCCCGGCGGCACCGTCTCCGCGATGTCCGTGCCCGCACAGGTCACCCGCGAGGCCGGCAGGATGCCGGACACCAGGTACTTGTTGACCAGCGCGTCGACGCATGCGTTGCGGCGCAACGCGTAGTGGCCGTGCTGACCGTCGTTGGACACGCTGATCAGCGGCACGTTCAGGTGCTCGGCCATGACCCGGCCGTTGGCCAGCGGGGTCTGGGTGTCACCGTCGGAGTTGACGACGAGACCGGCCGGGTACTTGCGGGTGATGGCCGGGATCTTCTCCGGGCGCTTGAACGCGCGGAACGTGCAGTTGGTCGGCGCCATGTAGTCGACGGTGCCACCGTAGGGGTTGGTGTCCCGCCAGCGCTTCATGTCGTTGTAGTAGGTGTTGACGTCGGTGAACCAGTCCCACTCGCACGTGACGGCCTGGTAGGTGCCGGCCGAGGTCGGCTCGATGTCGCCCTTCTTCAGCGCGGCGACGATCGCCGAAGCCTCACCGGCGTCCGCGGCACCCGCCTTGATGGAGGCGATGTGGCGGGAGAACGCGGCCCACGAACGGCGGTAGCGGGTGGCGCCGACGGCGTAGTCGAAGGACGAGACCTCCTGGTAGCCGCCGTATGGGCCGGCCTTCAGCTTCTCGGCGATCTTGTCCAGCTCGCCGCGCACCGCGGCGGCCGTGGTGCCCAGGCCGTAGGTGCTGTTGCGCGCGGCCGTCCACTCGGTCCACTTCTTCAGGTTGTCGACGATCGCGTCCACGACGTCGACGTCCTGCTCGTGCCACGTCTTCAGCGGGTCGAGGGCCGAGTCCAGCACGCTGCGGTCGAGCGACTTCGGGAACAGCGAGCCGAAAACGGCGCCGAGCTGCGTGCCGTACGAGTAGCCGACGAAGGAGACCTTCTTCTCCCCCAATGCGCCGCGGATGACGTCCATGTCGCGGGCGGTGTTCATCGTCGACACGAACCGGCGCATCTCACCGCCGCCGCGCTCGCAGTTGGCCTCGACGGCCCGTGCGTAGTCGGTCCAGTTCGCGAGCTGCGAGTCCGTGGGGCGCGAGGGGAACTCGTCGTCCGACGGGGTGCTGATGCACCGCAGCTGCGTGGAACGGCCGACACCGCGCGGGTCCATGCCGATGACGTCGTAGATCTTCAGCACGTCGGTCTGGCCGTTGAACCAGTGCACGGCGCCCAGGCCGGAACCGCCGGGGCCACCGGGGTTCGTCAGCAGCACGCCTCTGCGCTTGGCCGGATCCGTGGCTTTGCGGCGCGAGATCGCGATTTCCAGATTGCCGTTGCCCGGGTTCTTGTAGTCCATCGGCACGATGACCGTGGCGCACTCGATGCCCGTCGACGGGTTCACCCAGCCGGCCGGGCACTCGGCCCACGCGACGGTCTGGGTGTAGTACTCGTCCAGCGGCCCGGCCTGCGCCTGCGCCGCTCCCACCAGGGACATGAACAGCGGAGCGACCAAAGCCGTCGCGCCCCAACGCTTCCTCACGCGTACCCCTCCGATGTGTTGGTCTGCGACAGACGCTTCCTCAGTCGCAGACCCCATCGGAACCCCCGAAGGTCTGGTGAAATTCACCGCACTTCGCACACCTCGTAGGTCAGGACCTGACCGTCGATCACACCTTTCGAGACGGCCTGGATGCTGTTCAGCCAGCGATAGCGGTCGTCACCGGTCTCGAAGAGAGGGGCCGCGTACAACGGCGCGTTGAAGCCATTCGAGACGTCAACCCGCCCTGAGTAGTACAGATACACGTACGCGTCGTCGTGAGTTCGCAGTACAGAGCGCACATCCAGCGTCGCGATGCCGTTCGGCCCGATGGTCAGCCAGTCGGCCGACGACGTGCCGTGCATCTCGCCGCGCAAGCGCTCGCCCTCGAACTTCGCGGCCCCGACCTCGTAGATCAAACGGTCACCGGCTGGCGTTTTCGGGAGCAGGTAAGGCTTTCGCAGGGTAGCCGTCATGGTTCCCAACGGCACCAGCTCCATCATGCGACCGTACCTCCATCAACTACGATGATCGAACCTGTGGTGTAGGCAGCGGCCGCGGAAGCCAGGTACGCCACGGCACCTGCGACTTCCGACGCTTCCCCCACGCGTCCCAGGGCGGTCTTCGCGACCACCGACGCGTGCATTCCCTCGTTGCCGACGATGGCGGCCGAAAATTCGGTCCGGATCACGCCGGGCGCCACCGCGTTCACCCGGATCCCGGCCGGGCCGAGCTCACGGGCGAGTGTCCGAGTGGCACTGATCATCGCCGCCTTCGCCGCGGAGTAGAGCCCCAGGTACGGCTCGGCCTTCAGCCCGGCCGCGGAGACGATGTTGACGACCGAACCGCCGCCCGAGCCCAGCCCCGCGGCGACAGCGGCACGGGTCAGCGCCAGCGGCGCGCGCACGTTGACGGCCATGATCTTGTCGAACGCCTTGGCGGACACGTCGATCAGCGGACCGAACGGCGGCGCCGCGCCCGCGTTGTTGACCAGCACGTCGATCCGGCCGAACCGGTCGGCCACCGCCGAGACGATGCCGGGGATCTCGTCGTCGTGGCCGATGTCGGCGACGACGGGCAGCGCCTCGACCTCGAACTCGCGCTCGATGGCCGCCGCGACCTCCTTGGTGGTCTCGGCGGTGCGCGCGACCACGGCGACGCTCGCCCCCGCGCGGGCCAGCGCACGCACCGATTCCAGACCGATGCCACGGGTGCCGCCGGTGACCAGCGCGACGTGCCCGACCAGCGAAAACGGGTTGCTCGACATGGTGGCGAAATTATTCGACACCGCGTCGAGCGAGCAACTGGCAACGCTTATCTACTGGGGAACCCCGTACACGGCCCGCAGCCACACCGCAGTCAGCGTTTCGACCACCTCGCGGTCCTTCGCGGCCGACTTCCGCGAGAGCGAGAGGCTGTAACACATGGACTCGTTCATCGAGACGAGCACGGTGGCGAGCGCACGCGCGTTGGGCGGCCCCTGCACCGCGATACCGGCGTCCCGTTCGATCTCGATCTGCTGTGCGGCCGAGTCGACGAACTTGCGCGCCACATCCGACCAGAACCCGCGCACGAGCTCGCTCGTGTCGCGGGCACGCACCGCCGCGCGCAGGACCGGGCCGTGCGCCCGCCACAACGCGACGGTGCCGGAGATCGCCCGCCGGATCGAGTCCTCCGGTGGTTCGCTGCCGCGCCGCAGCCACAGCGCCGCGGACTCGTAGAGGCCTTCCGCGACCCGTTCGGACAACGCGTACAGCACCGCTTCGCGTGATTCGAAGTGGAAGTAGAAGGTGGATCTGGAGATTCCGGCGCCCGAGGCCAGTTCGTCGACCGCGATGTCGCCGAGCGACTTCGTCTCGAGCAGCAGTTCCGCGGTGTCCAGAATGGCCTGCGACGTCAGGTCGCCCTTGCTCCGCTTGCGGCGCGAGCCGGCTCCGTTCGCCGGTGCGGCACCGGCCGGACGTGGGGACATGGCGAACATCTTGGTGGATCGGATCAGGTTTGCAAACAGAGGCACACCCGGGGTGGATGGGGTAGGAAGAGGTATGGATCCGGTCAAGGCGTTGAAGCAGGTGGCATTCCACCTCGAACGGGCCGGCGAGCCGACCTACCGCGTCCAGGCCTTCCGCCACGCGGCCGCCGTTCTCGCCGACCTGGACCCGGACGACGTCGCGAAACGCGCGAAACTCGGCACGCTCACCGATCTGAAGGGCGTCGGCAAGTCCACCGCCGGCGTCGTGCTGGACGCGCTCGCGAACCGCGAACCGCAGTACCTGGCGAAACTGCGCCACGTCGACATCACCGGCGGCGAGGAGCTGCGCGCGAAGCTGAAAGGCGACTGCCACGTCCATTCCGACTGGTCCGACGGCGGCAGCCCGATCAGGGACATGGCGGAGGCGGCCAGGGACCTCGGCCACGAGTTCATGGTGCTGACCGACCACTCGCCGCGCCTGACCGTCGCGAATGGACTGTCCAGGGAACGGCTGGAGAAGCAGCTCGAGGTGGTCGCCGAGCTGAACGTGGAGCTCGCGCCGTTCCTGGTCCTGACCGGGATCGAGGTCGACATCCTCGACGACGGCTCGCTCGACCAGGACGAGGACCTGCTGGCCCGGCTGGACGTCGTGGTCGCGAGCGTCCACTCGAAACTGAAGATGCCGCGCGCCGAGATGACCCGGCGCATGGTCAACGCGGTGGCGAACCCGCACGTCGACATCCTCGGCCACTGCACCGGCCGGCTGGTCGTGGGCAAGGGTCGCCCGGAGTCGCAGTTCGACGCGGCACGGGTCTTCGAGGCCTGCGCCGAGCACGGCACCGCGGTGGAGATCAACTCACGGCCGGAGCGGCTCGATCCCCCGCGCCGGCTGCTGAGCCTCGCGGTCGACGCCGGCTGCACGTTCTCGATCGACAGCGACGCGCACGCGCCCGGCCAGCTGGACTGGCTGAACTACGGCTGCGCGCGGGCGGAGGAGTGCGGTGTCCCGGCGGACCAGGTGATCAACACCCGGCCGGCAGCGCGGCTGCTGTCCGGGTGAGGTGCTCGTACCAGGACACCAGCGGCCCGGTGTCGGCGAGCGCGCGGCCCAGCGCGACCCGGCACAGGTCCCTGACCGGCTCCTGGTCCCACGTCCTGACCAGCGCGTCGATCGTCCCCAGGTCCCCCAGCTCCCCCAGCGCGAACCGCTCCAGCCCGGCGCAGATCGGCACGACTGTCCCGTCCGCCTTCACCACGAGCGGATCGACCCGGACGAACGCCGCGGGGTCCGCCCGCAGCAGCGCGGCCGAGGTGACGTCGAACTGCACCTCGACGGCGTCGTCCTCGGCGATCCGGTTCAGCTCCACGGCCGCGTAGACGAGATCGACGCGGTCCACCCCGTGCGGCCGCACGCGGACCTTGCGCGCGCCCTCGCCGACGGCCTCGGCCGCCATCGCCCTCAGCGCCGGCACGGTGTCCGGCACGAGGTCGATCAGCACCGTGACCCGGTGCCCGGCGGCCGCGCACGCACCCACATCGTCCAGCCCGACCACGAGCTCGGCTCCCGGCACGAAGGCGAGCCAGCGAGGGTCGTGGACCTCGACTCCCATACCGGTTAGGAGGGGCCGTTCGGCCTACAAATACATCCGTACCGCTCACCGGGCCATTTGGTTTTTCCATCTGGCTGTATCACGGTCGCCAGCGCTTCCATCGGAGAGCAAAGGAATCGTCACCCACGGCCACATCGACGTCGAATGGGCCGTTCAGGGGACATGTCGTCACACGATCGGAAACGCCGGAAACGGGCGTGGACGTGCTGACGACCTCATCATCGGGGAGGGAGGGGAGCATGCGCCGCCAATTCATCCTGCCTGCGGAAACGTGCGCCAGGAGTGCGGCGGAGGCGCGTCGCACGGTGCTGCGCGACCTCCACGACGGCGTCGGCCCGTCGCTGGCGGCGGTGGCCCTCGGGCTGCGTTCGGCGCGGCGGCTGCTCACCGCCGACCCGGCCGGCGCGGCCAGGCTGCTCGCGTTGCTCGAGGACGAGATGCACTCGGCGATCGACGACATCAAGGCGCTGGTCGCGAACGACAGCCCTGCCTCGGTGACCAGGTTCGGCCTGGCCGGGGCGGTCGAGCGGTTCGTCACCTCGCTGCGGTCCAGGCTGCACGTCACGATCGACGTCGTGGTGCTCGGCGAGCTCCCGCCACTGCCCGACGCGGTGAGCGTGGCGGCGTACCGGATCATCCGCGAGGCGCTGACGAACGTGGTGACGCACGCCGACGCGCGGACGTGCCAGGTGCGGCTGTGGTTCGACGCCGAACTGCGCGTCGAGGTGGTCGACGACGGCGTCGGCCCCGCTGCAGAGGTCTCTGGCGGTGTCGGCCTGGCGTCCATGCGGCAGCGCGCCGGCGATCTCGGCGGGACCTGTCGCGTCGAGCCCGGAGCCGACGGCGGTACCAGACTCGCCGCGGCCATACCCGTCTCATGAGCCTGCGCGCGCTGGTCGTCGACGACCACCCGCTCTTCCGCCGCGGCGTGATGGCCGCCCTGATCGACAACGGCATCGACGTCGTGGACGAGGCCTCCGGTGGCACCGCCGCCGTCGAACTGGCCGGGCGGCTGCAGCCCGACGTGATCGTGATGGACCTCAACATGCCGGACCTCGGCGGGATCGAGGCGACGCGCCGGATCGTGGCCGCGCGGCCGTCCGCACGCGTGCTCGTGCTGACCATGTTCGACGACGACGAGTCGGTCTTCGCGGCGATGCGCGCGGGCGCGCGTGGCTATCTGGTGAAGTCCTCGCGGCCGCAGCAGATCGTGGACGCCGTCCGCGCGGTCGGTGCCGGCGAAGCGATCTTCAGCCGTGCCGTGGCTACGCGGTTGCTCGATTTCTTCGCCACCGCACCACGTCCGAGCACGTTCCCGGAGCTGACCGGGCGCGAACGCGAGGTCGCGAACCTGATGGCCGCGGGCAAGGGCAACGCCGCGATCGCCAGGGAGTTGTTCCTGAGCACCAAAACCGTGCGCAACCACGTGTCCAACATCCTCCGCAAGTTGCAGGTCGCAGATCGCGCACAGGCCGTGCACAAGGCACGCGAAGCCGGCTGGGGCTCGCGCTAAACCTCTTTCGGGACAGGTCGGGATAGTTGCCCATACCGGCCGGGACAGCCAGGGCAGGATGATGGCAGTTGTTGATTCATGGGCTGAAATCAGAAGGGGAGCTGATGAACGCCGAACCCGTCACCGTAGTTCTGCACGCCACGGATTCGATCACCCGCGCCGGAGTCATCGTCGCGCTGCGCTCGCGCCCGGAGATCCGGCTCGTCGAGCCGGAGACCGCGGAGAGCTGCGTCGCCCTCGTCGTCGCGGAACGTCTCGACGAGAACGTCCTGCAACTGCTGAGAAAGCTGCAGTGCCAGCCGAACCCCGGCATCGTGCTCGTCGCGGGGGACGTGGCCGACTCCGAACTGCTCGACGTCGTCGGCAGCGGGGTGTCCGCCGTGCTGCGCCGCTCCGAGGCCACCCCGGACACGCTGGTCCGGCTGATCCGCGCGGCGCACGCCGGGGAGGGCTCGCTGCCCGCGGATCTGCTCGGCCGGCTGCTCGGCCGGGTGTCGCAGCTGCAGCGCAACGTGTTGCGCCCCAACGGGCTCAACCTCGCCGGCATGTCCAGCCGGGAGACCGAGGTGCTGCGCATGATCGCCGACGGCCTGGAGACCAGCGAGATCGCGGAGCGGCTGTGCTACTCGCAGCGCACCGTGAAGTCGATCCTGCACGACATCACCAACCGGTTCCAGCTGCGCAACCGGGCACACGCGGTGGCCTTCGCCCTGCGTGAAGGGCTCATATAGGCCCTGTATCGAAGTCCCGTCCGATGAGAGTCGAGCCTGAGGTGGTTCCAGCTGCGCAACCGCGCCCACGCGGTGGCCTTCGCCCTGCGTGAAGGGCTCATCTAGGGCGAAGGCCGGAACCGACTTCACTCCGCGCGTCCGTTGAGGACGACCGAGGGCGTGCAAGCGCCCTTCGGTTGCGGGTTCTGGCAGCTCACCCGAAGCACGATCTTCTCGCCCGGCCGGATCCGCAGCGGCTCCAGGAAGTGCTCGTCGCGGTCCCGGACGTTCCCGAGCCCGACCACCCGGATCGTGGTGCGCGTCCCGTTCACGTCCCGGACGACCTGGGCGGTGCCCGAGTCGGCCTTCGAGTTCTCCCAGAACAGATCCGTCATGTACAACGTCTTCTTCTCCGGATCCGAGTGGGTGAAGGTGAACTCGGTGAACGCGCTGGCGTTCGCGACGATCTGCGCGGTGGCGTCCAGCCTGATGATCAGCGGCTCGCCCTTCGCGGCGGGCTTGGGCAGCGTCGGCGTCGCCGAGGTATCGCCCGGCTTGATGCCCAGTGCGTCCAGGGCCTGTCCCGCGTTCGCGCCCGCCTCCTTGGCCTGTTCCTTGGCCGCACCGGCGGCGCTGGCCGCGTCATCGGCCTTCTGCTTGATCTCCGCGCTCTCCTGCCGCATCGCCTCGCGGGCCGCGGACGTCACGGCGGGCCGCAGCACGGCGTACCAGAGCGCGACCAGTGCTCCCGCGAGCACCAGCAGCGCGATCAGGACCGGTAGCAACCACTTCGGCAGCAACGGGCGCTGCACCATGGTGCCCTGGGCTACCAGCGGTTCGCCCTGCTCCGGCGTGATCTCGACCTGGAACGGCCGCCGCTGCGGCTCGCCGCGCAGGAACTTCTTGCGCGGCTTCGCCTGCATGCGGACGAACGCCGTGGTGCCCGGCGGGAGCGCGACCTCCGTGCGCTCGAGCTGGAAGTCCAGCTCGTCCTCGGGGTCGATCGCCCGCAGCCGCAGCAGCGCGGGCGCGTTGCCCACGTTGTCCACCGCGACCTCGAACTTGGCCTTCCTGGCGCCCTCCGCCTTGGCGGGCACCAGTTCCGCGGCCACGTCGGTGAAGGCACCGACTACGACGACGCCCTCTTCGACGACCGAGCCGTTCGGGTCCTCGCGCGAGATGACCCTGATGCCGAACGGCACCGGCCCCGCGTAAACCCCAGACTCGCGCGGCGGCGCGAACCTGATCAGCACCGGTGCGGACTCGCCGGGGTTGAGGTTCACGGCCGCCGGTTCGGCCTGACTCCACGGCGCGGCATCGCCGACGACGTCGATCGTGAACTGGTCCACCAGCTCGCCCGCGTTGCGCACCACGACCTGGCAGGTGACGTCCCCGCCCGGTGCGACTGACAGGTCCGAAGTGGACAGTGTCGCTGTTGCTCCCATGACTAGCAGTCTCCTTCGATTCCCGTCACCGCACAGCGGCGGTGGAGGCGTGGCCGGGTGCGCGCATTCCTGCCCGTTGGGGAAGTCAGCCGCGCCCGACGAAGTCAGCCGGTTGTACAGTCCTTGCCAGCGCGAGGAAGTCGGGTGACTTGACCTCGCCGAACCTGGGGCCTTCGACCGGAGCGGCGAGGGCCTGGCGGATCCCCTCGGTGTCGTTGTCGAAGACCAGCATCTGCGCGGAGAACGACCCGTCGGTGGCCACGACCTCGCCCGGTGTCTCGGAGATGCCGGCGGTCCAGGTGAGTCTGAGCTTGGCACCCTGCGGGAAGTCCTTGCCCTGCACCAGGACCACACCGCCGAGATCGCCCGCCTGCTGGTCGAGCGTCAGCGTCGGCTGCTTGATCACGATCTGGGTGGCGGCCACGTTGTCCAGCGCGTTCTCGTCCGGCCCGGTGGCGATGACGACGCCGACGAGCTCCCGGTCGACCGCCGCGGTGGCGGGGATCGTGAACGTCACCTCGGCCTGCCCGTCGGGCCCGATCGTGCCGACCGCGCACTCCGGCTGGCAGCCGAACGCGGACCCGACGACCCGCACGTCGGTCATGGTCGAGCCGGAACTGTTGAGCAGCTTGAAGAGCACGGTCACGGCGTCACCGCCGACGAACGCGGGCTGCGGGACCGCCGACACCGCGAGCGACAGCGAACCGGTGCGCTCCAGCACTTTGACGGTCGCCTGGGCGCTGGTCGCTCCGACCGCGGCGGTCACGACGTGCTCGCCCGCGGTGACACCGGTGACCTGGCCGGTCGCGGTCTTGCGCTCCCCCGGCGCGATGGGACCGAGGTCGCCACCGATCGGGTTGCCCTGCAGGCCAGGCGGCAGCGTCACGGTGAGAGTGGCGGGTGCCGGCGCGAAGCCGGTGTTCGTGACAGCGGCCTCGATCGTCGTGGCGCCGTTGAACGGGACCTCGGCGGGAGTGGCGGTCACGGTCACCGAGATCTTCGGCAGCCGGCGGATGGCAGGCTGGCTCGCGTTGCGGGTGAGCAGCGCCGGTTGACCGCCCTGTGCGGCCACCGTCCACAGGTCCGGCGGAAGCTCCAGATCGCCGGCCTGGAACACGATTCGCGAGCCGTCGGGCAACCACGCCGGGTGGCGCGGCCGGATGACCGGGCTGCCGTTCTCGGCGACCCTGCGGGCGCCTGTGCCATCCGCGGCGACGACGCAGATCCGGTCGTCCTGGCTGTAGGCGAGCTGTTTGCCGTCCGGTGACCACGCGGGCAGTTCGTCGTCGGTTCCGACGCACGGTTCACCGACGCGCGCGGACAGGTCGGTCTGGGTGGCGCCGTCCGGGGTGACGAGCCAGATCCGCGTGCCTTTCGGGTTCGCGGCGACGACCGTGATCACCGCGGTGTCGCTGCCGGTGTTGCCCTGCTGGTCGGTCGCGGTGCAGGTCACCGTCGTGACACCGATCGGGAAGCTCGTGCCGGACGCGGGCGTGCAGACCGGGGTGAGCGACCGCCCCTGGCTGTCGGTCGCCGTGGCCCGGTACTCGACCGGCACGCTGGTGCCGTTCCCGGCCTGCGCGGTGACGTCGTCCACGGTCACCAGCGGCCGCACCAGGTCGGTGACCCGCACGGTGACGGTCTGGACGTGGCCCGGCCGGGGTTCGGTCTCGTTGTTGAGCCGGAACTCGATGGTGCAACGCAACGTGCTGCCCGGTACCGCGTTCGGGGAGACCGTGAACTTCTCGGCGAACTTCACCGGGTGCCCGCTCGGCACCTCGACCGGCGCGTTCGGCGTGAGCTCCAGCGTGAGTCCGTTGTCGCACACCGGAACCGGGGTGACGGTGACCGGGAGGTCCTTGATTCCGTCCAGGATCGCCTTGCTGATCTCCTCTTCGCCGTTCTTCACGTACTGCTTCAGCGCGCCCTTGGTCTCTTCTTTGATCTTGGTGGCCTGCCCGCCGGAGTCGAGGCCGTACCGGTCGGTACCGCTGTCGACGCCGACGAACCGGACGTTGGCGCGCTTCAACGCCGTGATGGCGTTGGCGATCGTGTCGGACTCCTCCGGCTCGTACTCGGTGCTCGGCTCATCCCCGATGACCACGACGACGCGGCTCGAGTCGGGGCGGAACTGGAAGGCGTCGGTGGCGGTCCTGATCAGCGCGTGCGCCCACACCTCGTGCGATTCCTGGTTGCGGATCAGCTCGATCTTGTCGACGCCGTTGCCCACGTCCTCGGTGAGCGGGACGTGCACGGTGAAGACCTTGCCGGTGTTCTCCCAGCCGGCGTAGCTGGCCACGCCGAACCGCGTCTCCGGCTGCACCGCGCGCACCTGCCCGATGATCTTCCTCAGCTGTTCCTTGACGCCCTCGAGCTCGTCCTCCATCGAGCCGCTGATGTCGATCAGCAGCACGACGTCCGGCTTCGGCGGGATGCGCGGGGTGCTCACGACCTGCTCCAGCGAGAACGTGCTGCCCTGGCGCGCGGGACGGTCGACGGCGGGCTGGGTGATCGGCGGTGGCGGCGGGGTGTAGTTGTGCGCGCGGCGGGTGATCGCGATGGTCTTGCCGTCCGGGGACCAGTCCGGCTGGGTGTCCTCGCCGACCAGGTGCTGCGGCACGGTGATCTCGCCGACGCGCACGCCGTCCGCGACGCGGTAGATCTGCACGACCGGGCGCGCGCCGTCCCCGTTCGGGAACAGCGTCACGACCGCCATCATGGTGCCGTCCGGGGACCACGCGGGCTGGATCTGCCGCAACGGTTCCGCGTTGAGCCTCCTCGCGTTCGTCCCGTCGGCGTTGGCGATCATGACGCGGCCGTCGTCGGTGTAGGCGAGCCTGGTGCCGTCCAGCGAGAACGCCGGATCGCTCTGCGGGCGCGGGTTGTTCGTGAGGTTGGTGCGCGCGTTTCCGTTGCTGTCGACGGTGTGCACGTCCTCGGCGCTGGTGAAGCCGATCTGGTAGGGCGCCGGCTCTGGAGCCGGTTGGGCGTTGATCGTCGGCACCGGTAGCACCAGCAACGCGACGATCAGCAACGTGAGTGAACGCTTCATTTCACCTCCCTCTCGAACAGTTCGATCTCGCTGATCACCGTGTCGGTGCTCTCGGTGGACGGGTAGACGCCCGCGACGAGGATCTGGACCTGCTTGACGCCGTTGCCGTTCTTGATCCCGTGTTCCTGCTTCTCCCGCGTGTCGGTCAGCGTGATGTCGTCGGTCTCGCCGGTGTCGAACACCAGCGTCAGGCGCTGCGGCCGCGCGGAACCCAGGAACTTCTTGGGATCACCGCTGTGGATGATCAACCGGCGCAGGTCGGTCGTGCGGTCGAACTGGATGGTCAGCGCCGCCGTCTTCGGATCGGTTTTGGCGGCCCAGAAGGATCCTGTGTCGAGGTCCATGGCGAACCCCGCCGGGTGCTCCGGCTGCTCCTGCGAGGCGGAGATCGAGCTCTGCCTGATCGGCACCCAGTCCTCGAAGAGCTTGCCGGCCACAGTGTCCTTGGCGTCGATCACCCGTGTGTTGACGTTCGTGCGGAACGGCTGGGAAAACCCGTACAGCAGGCCGAAGAGCAGCACCGCGAGCGCGAGCACCCACCGGAACGCCCTGCCCACGACGTGCCGGACCTTCGCGAACCTGCTGACCCGGCGCGGGCGGCTGCCGCGTTCCCTGACCTTCGGACCTTTCCTCGGCAGCCAGCGCTTCCACCAGGGCTGCTTCTGCGTCACCGCGTCGATGAGGGAGTAGCCGCAGACACCGCAGAACTTCCTCGTCGGCACGTTGCCGGAGCCGCACTGGCCGCAGATCAGGTCGCCGGGCTGGGGCTGGCGTTTGAGGGTCCGTTGTGGACGGTGGGTCTGCTGGGGCGCCGGCCGGGCGTCCGGGCGGACCGGGCCAGCCTGCACCTGGGCGCCGGTCCACTTCAGGAAGTCACCGCAGTTGCCGCAGAACTCGGCGTTCGGCGCGTTGTGCTCCCCGCAGGTCTGACAGACGATCAGGTGATTGCTCGGTGCGCTCATGTGGTCACCTCGATGGTCGTGGCGACGTGGGCGGGCACCATCCGGCGCACCGCCGCGGTGATCCGCGCCCGGTCGACCGCCTCCGGGTTCGTCACCCTGATGCGGATCAGCACGTGCGCGGGGGAACTTCCGGGAATCGGCCCGCCCGGCCGTGCCGACACGGCGACTCCCCCGCTGTCCGCGATGTCGACGCGGCCACCGGTGAGCAGCCAGACGTGCTCGGCCAGGCCCTTTCTGGTGCCCCGGAACCGGTGCAGCCGGACCGCGCGGGCGACGAGCTCGCGGCGTTGCGTCGCGGACCAGTTCTCGTCGAGGTCGAGCGCGACCCAGCCGGCGAGCCAGTCGACGAAGTCCGCGGGCGCGATGCGCGGGTCGAGGTATGCGGCGAAGCAGTCGAGCACGGTGAAGACGGGTGCGAGGACCTCGTCCAGCGCCTGGGTGAAGCGCTGGGTGAAGTCGTCGTCGACGTACACGGCGGGCATGCGCTCGCCGAGCGGATGCGGTGAAGTGAGGTCATCAATCGCCGTACGCATTCCAGTTCCCCGTCCCCCTTCGGCCCTGCGGCCTGATCACCCTGCGCATGCTCAACTCCTCGCCACGCGGACCTGGTGGCCGAAGGAGAAGGCCAAACCGTTCGCTGGCAGGTCCACCCGCTGCACCGCCTGACCGCGTTCCCCGCTGAGCAGGTTCGCCGCGAACAGCCGCACGTCCTCGACCAGCTCGACGCCCGGAATCCGTTGCAGCACCGCGTAGACCTCACCCGAGTGCACCGGCCGGCCGAACGGCCACCCGTCACCGTCCGCGCCACCGCGGATCGGGTCGAGGTAGTCGCCCAGCGCGTCCATCGCCCTGGCGCGCACCGCCTCGGTCGGCGTGCCGGTGCGGGCCTTGAGGTCCGCGACGACCGTGATGCCCTGGTAGAACGGCGGTTCGACGCTCACCCGCGCGCCGACGCACCGGCGCGCGTCGAGGTGAGCGGCGATGCGTTCGAGGGTCTCCTGGTCGACCTGGAAGGCGGCGAAGTTCGGTTCCTCGTGCTCCGGAACGGCCGGGACGACCAGCACGCGCACGCCGTCGTCCCCCGGCGCGCAACGGACGCGGGCGACCTCCGGAGCGGCTTCCCGCGCGAGGATCTCGTAGTCCTCCGCGGTCACCGCGCGGTCTCGCGTCCTGAGCGACAGCGGGCCCCTCAGCGCGGCGTCCTCGACCGACTCACCGGCGACACCGCCGCGGCCAGGCTTGCGGTTCGTCACGGTGCTCACGAACGGCACCGGATCCCGTTGTACGGTCACGAGGTTGCGTGCGACGTTGCCCCTGAGCCCACCGCCCGTGCGGTACTCGGGCACGCGGATCGCCGCCGACTTCGCGGGCACCGCGCCGTAGTGCCGCAGGGTCCCGTCCTGCTGGCGGACCGCCGGGCCGAACATGATCTGGCCCTCGATGTTGTCGAGCAGGAAGTGCCGGTCGTCCGGGCCCGACTCGACGAACGTGGGAACCTCGGTCCACTCCTCCCAACCGTCCGCGGCCGCCACCTCGACGGTGATCGGCCCGGCCGCGACGACCGGCGTGCGGGCGAGCGGGAACCCTTGCCCGGCAACGCCTTCCGAGACGCCGAGGGTCTCGCCCTGGACCACGTCCGCGTGCACGGCCTCGGTCGTGCCGCCGATGGTGGCGGCGGTGACGTCGCGAATCCGCGGCGAGCGCTGGTAGAACGGCTGGCCCTGCCACAGTTCGGCGGCGCGGCACCGAAGCCAGCCCGCGCGTTGCCGCACGAGGATCGACGTGGTGTGGCCCGGCGGGACGTGCACCACGACGTCGCCGGCGGAGTTGAAGCCGCCGTTGGTGAAGTTGTCGACCTCGCAGGCCGTCCAGCCCTCGCTCGTCCAGGCCTCCCACACCCACGGCGGGTCGGCCGGGTTGATGCCGGAGCCCATCGGCTCGCAGTCGAACCTGAGCAGCACCGCGCAGCCCGGCACCGCGGCGGACAGCCCGAACAGCACGGCGTCACCCTGTTCGGGCTGCTCGCTGAACGCGTACGGTTCCTTGGCGGCCTTGAGGTCGTCGGTGCGGTCGACGGGCTGGCCGTTCGCGGCGGCCGTGGCCAGGTGGGCGAGCTCGCAGGGCACGATGGTGAGCGGGTGGTCGACCGTGAAGACGACGGGGTCCTCGACGCCCTTGCGCTGGGTCGCGACCTGGTTGCCCTTCGGGACCTCGACGGGCGCGGGCTGCGGCGCGGAGAGCCAGTAGGTGACGTCCACGCGTGCGGCGGTCGGCGCGAACAGCTCCACGCCGATCAGGTCGAGGAACTTCAGGTAGTGCAGCTGCGGCACGCGGTTGACCCGGTACATCAGCTCGTCGACCATGTGCGCGAAGGCCTCGATCAGCGTGACACCGGGGTCGGACACGTTGTGGTCCGTCCACTCAGGACAGTGCTGCTGGACGCGGCGCTTGGCCTCGTCCACTAGCTGCTGGAAGCGCCTGTCGTCCAGGTTCGGCAACGGAAGCGGCATCACGCACCGTCCTCATGGGGCGGAATGACGTAGAACGGGAAGACGAGGTTGCGCGGATCGTTGGCGTCGCGGAGGGTGTAGCGGATGTCGATCAGCAAGGTGCCGTTGTCGGCCTCCGCGAAGTCGACGACCACGTCCACGAGGTCGATGCGCGGTTCCCAGCGCTCCAGCGACAACCGCACCTCGTAGGCGATCTGCCCGGCGGTCGAGGAGTCGGCGGGCGCGAACACGAGGTCGTGGATCGCGCAGCCGAACTCGGGCCGCATCGGGCGTTCCCCCGGTGCGGTCGCGAGGATCAGCCGGATGCTCTCCACGATCTCGCGGTCGCCGTCGACGAGCGCCACCGACCCCGTCGCGTCGGTGCGGACGGGAAAGCTGACGCCCCTGCCGATGAAGTCCACTTCCTCACCCTCCGATCAGGACGGTCGGGCAGCCGGGCGGCAGGATCGGCGCGCCACAGCCGGACATGTCGCCCACGCGGGCCGCGGGCTTGCCACCGATCAGCACGGTCGGGCAGCACGGCGGGATGATCGGCGTCGGCGGGTGCACGGCGGGCGGCGGGAACGAGCACGTGTGCAGGTCCCCGACCACCGCCGCCGGCTTGCCGCCGATGAGCACGGTCGGCACACCGGGGCCGGTGACGACGCCGGGATGCCCGGTCAGATCGCCCATTCTCGCTGCGGGTGGCATGGTTCTCGTTCCTCAGTTGATCTTGACGATCGAGCCCTTGACGGTGAGCACACCGCCGGACGTGACCTCGGTCTGCGCCTGGCCCGCGATCTTGACCTGCGCGCCTTCCGCCTTGAGCTCGGTCTGCGCCTTGACGGTCACCTTCTGCCCCTTGAGCTCCAGCGGGCCGGTGCCCGCGTCGACGGTGATCCCGTTCTGCGCCTTGACGTTGATGGTCTTGCCGCTGGTGATCTCGACGTTCTGCGACTTCTGGTCGAGCTTGACGACGAACTTCCCGTCACCGCTGGAGATCACGATGCCGTCGTCCTCGACGAACTCGACCTTGTGCCCCTTGCGGCTCACGAACCCCCTGGCCGCGATCTCGCCGCTGGCACCGTCGACCGGTGGCTTGCCGAGCTTCGGCGGCTTGTCCTTGCCGTTGTAGAGGCCGCCGAGCACGTACGGCGCGTCGAAGTCGCCGTGCTCGAAACCGACCAGCACCTCGTCGCCGACCTCGGGCAGGATCACCGTGCCGCGGTTCGGGCCGGCCCCTTGTTGCACCGTCCTCGCCCAGACGCTGGTGAGGTCCGGCGAGAGCCACGGGAACCTGACCTGGACGCGGCCGATCTGCAGCGGATCCTTGGCGTTCGTGACGACCGCGGGGACAAGTCCGTTGAGCGGCTTGTCCTTCGTGCTGTGGACGAGCCCGTAGAGCGACCGTTCCTGCTTGCCCGAGACGGTGAACTCCGTGGTGTAGCCGGTGTGTTCGGCGAACAGGTGCCGCGTGCTGGTCAGCGTGTAGCGGCCCTGGAACGGCTCGCCGACGTTGGCCAGCGCCACCGCCGTACCGGCCTTGAGCTCCGGGTTTCCCCTTGCCACGCCGGTGAGTTCGGCGCAGGAGCCACCGAGCTGGGCGGCCAGCGCCTCCGCCGCCGTCTTGGCTTCGGCGTGCGTGCGGTACGGCAGACCGGCTTCCAGGTGCGGCGGCGCCTTGAACTTCGCCGCCAGTTCGGCCGGCTTGGCCTGCGGCACGTCGATGCCCGCGGTGCTCGGGATCGCCGTCGCCAGGACCTCCTGCTTGTTCTCGAAGTCCCAGCCCCTGACCTGAACCTCGGGCACCTGGCCCGCGGTGGTGATGCCGGCGCGCAGCGCCACCAGCGTGCTGTGCATCTCGAGCACGAGCGGGTTCGACTTGGCTTTGGCGTTGGGTTTCGGCGCGCTCGTCGGCGGCTCGGGCAGCTTGAAGTCGAGCTTGCCGTCCTTGACCGCGATCTGCGCGCCCACCGTCCGCGCGAGGCGGCTCAGGAACTCCCAGTCGCTGACGTTGTCCTGGCTGAGCTGGGTGTCCGGCCGTCCGCCGAACCCAGGCACGTTGTCGATGTCGCCGACCTTGATGTGCGCACGTTCGGCGACCTTGCGGACGACGTCGCCGACGGTCATGTTCGGGTAGACCGCGACCCGCTTGCCGCGGAACAGCCGATGCGCCTCGTCGTAGCCTCGTACCTCGGTGAACGTCCCTTGGGCGTCCAACTCGACGCCGACCGCCGTGATCTCACCGCTCATCAGCGGTTTGGCCGCGCCGGGATCCGCCGTCTGCACCTTGAGCGCCGCCTTGGCACCGATGACGAACCGGCCTTTCGTGAGCACGACATGGCCGGGGTCGCGGAACCTGAGCACGAACATGTCCGGCAGGTTCCGGCTGTCGTCGACGTAGGCGTACGTCAGCAGCAGCTTGACGTCCGCGGGCAACGGCTGCCCGTCGACCTCGACGACGAGGTTGTTGGCGAAGCTCTCGTTAGCCATGCTGGATCTCCTCCAACGCCGGAACGAGGACGGTCGTGCCGGGCTTGAGCCGCATCGGGTCGTCGATGTCGTTGGCCTCGGCGATGTGGCGCCACAACTCCGGGTTGCCGTAAGCCTGGTAAGCCAGGCTCTGCAGGGAGTCACCGGCCGTGAGCGTGCGCGCGTCCCGCGCGGCCAGCGCGCCACTGGTCGGGTTCTGACCGCCGGGTTCGCCGCTGACCTCCTCCAGGTTGACCGTGCAGACCGCCCTGACCGGCATACCGCCCGGGGTGAAGAGCGTGTACTTGGCCGTGACGCTGGAGACGTAGCTAGGGAAGCCAGTCGTAGTGCCCCACTTGAAGATGACCCACGGCGGACTGCCCTTGCCGTTCTGCCGCGAGTCCTTTGTGGGCACGGTCAGGTTGAACAGCTGCTCGACCTTCTTGATGGTCGCGTCGCCCATGGTGTCCGTGGAGTCGAGGAAGATCTCCAGCGTGAGCTTGGCCGGCTCGGCCCCCTTGAACTCGGGCACGCCCGCCTTCGCCGCGTTGGGCTGGGTCTGCCGCTGCCACTTGGCGTTCTTGGCGAGCGTGAGCTCCTTGGGGTTGAACTGGAACTTGATCTCCGTGAGCTGAGCCCCCGGCTTCTGCAGCCCGCCCGGCTTGGGCGGCTCGTGCACGGTGAGGGACGCGTGCTCCATCTTCTTGGACGTGGTCGCCGACCCGGCCGACGTGAACGTGACGGTCATCGCGCGTCCAGAAATCCGTGGTGCGCCAACTCAAGCGTCTCGGTGGCGACCTTCGTCTGCTCCGCACTGAGCTGCGGCCCCGTCCACCGAACCGGGATCACCTCGGCCAACGACCAACTGGCAATCGTCTTGCCCTCCAAGGTCTTCGCCTCGATGACCGCAGTTCGGCGCTTCACACCCGCCGCCATGCCCGCGATCCAGTTCGTGATCTTCTGGCTGTCCCTGGTGACCGGCCGCGTGAGCTTCACGTTGGGGAACTTGATGCGCGTGGGCAGCTGCCACACCATCCCGTTGTTGCCGCCCTCTTCCCGCTGCTCGATGACGAACTCGCACCCGAGCCCCTCACAGCTGTTGAACGACCCCAGGTCGTCCTTGTCCACCTGCACGCTGAAGCAGACGGCAACGGCTTCCTCTGGTGCGGTCATCGCATGTCCTCACAGGTCGGTGAGCGCCCCGCGACGCTCACGGTCTAGCCACAGATCGGCCTTGAGCCGGCGTAGCAGCGGGTCGTACAGTTTTCTGAGCAGCTCTTCTGGGGATTGGCTCTGGGCTGGGGCTTGTGGTTGTGGGTCGGGTTGGGGGGCTTCGGCTCGCTGGATCACCTGGGGTGGCTGGGGGTGGGCTGCGGGTTCTGGGGTGGGGGGCGGGGTGGGGTCGGGTGTTCTGGCCGCCACCACCACCGGTAGGGGTGGGGGGTCTGGCGTGGCTGAGGGCTGGGCTGTGCGTTGCAGCAGGGGTGAGGGTTGGAGCAGGGGTGAGTGGTGCGGCAGCGCTGAGAGTTGTGGCGGCGGTGAGGGTCGGAGCAGGGCTGCGCGTTGGAGCAGGGGTGCGTGCTGTGGCGGCGCTGAGAGTTGTGGCACGGGTGAGCGGTGCGGTGCGGCCGGCGGGGCTTGGGGGGCGTAGGTCCGCTGGGCCACCGATTGGCTGCCGAGGCCGGTCACGCTGCCGAGGCCGAGTGCGGGGGCGTTGCCGGGGCCGGGTTCGCTGGTTCGGTCGGCGCTGGAGGGAAGTGCCTGGCTGACGCCGGGAAGCGCTGGCCCGAAGTCGGCGGTCCGCTGGACCATCGGCGGAGCCGAACCGACCAGGCGCTGCGCAACGGGTTCGCCGAAGCCGGCCTTCGTCAACGCGAACGTCGTGCCGCCGGTCGCCCCGAGCCCGGAGTCGATGCCCGTCAGCCCGAGCGTGGTGTTGTCGGAACTGGCCGACTCGAAGGTGGCGGCGCCGTGTTCGGAACCGGCCATTCCGAGGGCTGGAGCGGGCTGGATGGTGGTGGCGGCTTGGCCGGTAGCGGCTGGTTGGCCGGTAATGGCGCGCTGGGCGCTGATGGCAGCCTGAGCAGTGATCGGGCGCTCGGCGACGGTGGCAGCCTGGCCGGTAGCAGCGGACTCGCCGGCGATAGCGCGCTGGGCGGTGATGGCAGCCTGAGCAGAGATCGCGCGCTCGGCGATGGTGGCGGCCTGGCCGGTCGTAGCGGCCTGGCCGGAGGCAGCGGGCTGCGTGATGGTGACGGGCTGGAAAGTGGTTGCCTGCGGCGCGGCCGAGGCACCACCTGACTCGAGGCGTGCCACGACAGGAAGGCTCGGCCCGTCACCAACCAGCCGCTGCGCAACCGGCTCACCAAAGCCAGCCACGGTCGGTTCCGCGGAGGCGGCATCAGGTCGCGCCACGACCGGCAGGCCGGGTGCATCGCCGACAAGCCGCTGTGCGGCGGGCCCGGACGATTCCGTTGGCGGGTGGGACTGCTTGACGGCAGGTGCTGCCGCCGAGGTATCGGCTGCGGCACCGACAACCCGCTGAACCGCCGGCGGTCCCGCCGCCTTGGCCTGGTCCGCGGCCGATCGCTGCACCAGCGGCAGCGCGTTTCCGCCGAGGTCAGCGGAGCGCTGAACGACATCGGCCGGTGACTCGCCGACGCTCCCGGACGAGCTGTCATCGCCCGCGACCGGCTCGGCCAGATCCAGGATCGGTACCGGCTCGGCGAAGCCCGCGATCGGCGCCGGCTCGCCGGGATCACCCTCACCTGAGCCCTCTACCGGGGCCGAAGCGGGGGCCGACTGCGCCGGGTCGGGCTCGGCGGCTTGCCGGACGACAGGCAGGCCGAGACCAGGAGGTGGCGTGGAGCCGCCGGGCTCGGCGGATCGCTGCAACAACGGGGAGATCGGCTCGCCCAGCCCCAACCTCCTCGGCCGGGCAACCGGCGCCGGGGAAGGCTGTTCCTCCGGCACGGAACGCTGCACAGCAGGAGTCGGCTCACTCGCTGGTGGCGAGCTGACAGGCACGACCTCAGGCGCTGGCGCCGGGACCGGAAGCGGCTGAACCGGGAGCGGCTGGACCGGGAGCGGCTGGACTGGCTCAACGCTGCGCGAAACCACCGGTTCAGGAGTCGCCTGCCACACCGACTTCCATCCAGAAGACCCAGAAGACCCAGCAGAGTCAGCAGCAGGCGCGGCCACGTCCGAGATCGCCCCAGAAGGTTCAGCCGGCCCCACCGCATGCGCAAGGGGCGCAAGAAAAGACGGGTTCTGCCAGGCGGCCAACCGCGACGAGAACCCCGACACCGGATTGATCAGCGGATGCGGCGCGACAACCCGCTGGATAGGCGGCAGAGCCCGCCAGTCGGCCCGGACAACGGGCAAAGGATCGGCATGACGCCGTCGAAAGGGCCACAAAACGAACTCACCTCCCCGAACCGAACCCAGAACCGAAACCTGAACCGAACCCAGAACCCAACCCCGAACCAGAACCAGCAGAAATCCGCGTGTTGATGCGACCGATCTCCTCCACATACCGAGCCCGCTCGAAATGCTCCATGTCCAAAATGGAGTCAAGCGACCAGTGGAAGTGGTAGGCGACGTACGCGACCTCCGAATAGAGCCGGTCCGGCGCGTACGTCACGATTCCCCCAGGCGCCCACCCGAGATGTCGACCTCGAACCCGTGACCGCAGGAGGGGCACGCCACCGCGGAACGCGTGTGCCCCTCGCTGTTGATGCGGCGGTACATGTCCTGCAGGAAAGCCAGATCCGAGGCAAACAGGTTCTCGATGATCCCTGCGTGCACGTCGGTCACCGAGCCGATCCGGACCACGACGCGGCCCAGCAGCACGACCGTCAGGAACGCCGAGTTCTCGCGGACCCTGTCGTCCCGCAACGGGATCAGCTCGTCGCGGGCCGTTGCCAGCCGCATCACGCCTGACTTGTGCACGGTGCCCGAGTCGTCGACGTAGCCGCGGGGCAGCTCGAACGCGAACTCGGTCTGCATGGAGACAGCAGCAGCAGAACGTTTCACTCGACGTCCATCTCCTCGTAGGTGACCGTGAGCTTCTCGGTCAGCACGGAGGTGTCGCCGGCCTTCAAGGTGCCGATCTCCAGCGACTTCGGCCAGCAGCGCACGATCTTGTAGCGCTTGATGGCCTGGCCCTCGTAGTCGTAGACGACGACCACGCCGTTCTTGCGGGCGCTGCCCATCTTGCCGAAGCGGGAGTCCTTCACCCACTTCTCGAACGAGTTGTCGCCGGTCAGGCCTCGGGTGAAGACGACCTCGCCCGCCTTGATGCGGCCGGGCAGCTTCTTCACGACGTACTTGCCGTCGGCCATGTTCTGCTTGAGCTCGATGACGTCCTGTTCCATCTTCAGGCCGGTCACCTCGGAGATCTGCTTGATCGTGATGCCGTCGACCTCGAGGCCGAACGAGTGGCCTACCGACGCGTCCAGATCGGGGAGTGCCATGTCGATGAACCGCCTTTACTCGTTGACCAGACTGGTGCCGCCCTGCAGCTGGGCTAGCCGGAAGATGACGAACTCCGCGGGCTTCACCGGCGCGATGCCTACCTCGCAGACGACCTGGCCGAGGTCGATGCCCTCCGCCGGGTTGGTCTCGCGGTCGCACTTGACGTAGAACGCCTCGTCGGGCGTCAGCCCGAACAGGGCGCCCTTGCGCCATTCCATGACCAGGAAGGCCGCGATGGTGCGCCGGATGCGTGCCCACAGGGCGTCGTCGTTCGGTTCGAAGACGACCCACTGGGTACCGTCCAGAATGGACTCTTCGAGGTAGTTGAAGAGCCGCCGGACGTTCAGGTAGCGCCACGCCGGGTCGGAAGAGAGAGTCCGCGCACCCCACACGCGGATTCCCCGCCCCGTGAAGGAACGGATGCAGTTCACGCCGATCGGGTTCAGCAGCTCCTGCTCGGCCTTGGTCAGCTGGGTCTGCAACTCCACGGCGCCGCGCACGGTCTCGTTCGCCGGCGCCTTGTGCACGCCACGGGTGGCGTCGGTGCGCGCCCACACGCCGGCCATGTGGCCCGACGGCGGCACGTAGATGTTGTCCGAAGTGGACGGATCGTAGACCTTGATCCACGGGTAGTAGAGCGTCGCGTACTTCGAGTCGTAGCCCGCTTCGACCTGCTTCCAGTTCTTCACCTCGTCTGGTGAGAGGTCCGGCGGCGGGTCGAGGATCGCCATGCGGTCGCCCATGAGCTCGCAGTGCGCGATCATGGCCGCCTGCACGGTCTTCACGGCCTCCAGCGTGATCAGCCCGCGCTGGTAGGAGCTCATCAGGTCGGGCACCGAGACCATCGTGACCTCGTCGATGGCTTCCAGGCCACCGAAACCGGTGCGGTCGGCGACGTCGCCCACGTAGTCGTCCGGGACGACCTTGCGCGGCACGGGCGGCGGCGTCGGCGCCTCGCGCAGCGCCACGGACGCCTTGTCCGGACGAGTTGCCGCAGCCCCGGCGACCTCCGCCACGGTGATCAGCTTGGACGCCGCGTTCACGACGGTGACGACGTGCTCCTTGCCGCGCTTGGCGGAGACCTGGTGCGTCTCGACCACCTTGCCGTTGTCCTTGACCAGCAACGAGAAGCGGTCGTCCGGCTGGTTCTCCCCCGCCGGGTCGCCGACCTCGACGGAGAGCGTCCCCGCACCGAGCTCACGAGCCGAGACCTTGTAACCGCCCAGCTGAGCCTGCGGGCCGGCGGGCAGCGCGGCCTGGGACTTCGTGCCGCCCACGCGGACGACGTAACAGTTGGTGCCACCGTTGAGGAAGTAGCCGTAGACGGCCAGAGGCAGGTAGCAGCCCTCGGCGAAGTCGCCGAACTTCTCGGTGTACTGCGCCCAGTTCGACACCAGCGTCGGGGTGTTGTAGTCCCCCTTGGCCGCGAAGCCGACGAACGCGGCGACGGCGGTGCCCACGCCCTCGATCGGACGAGCACCTGCCTCCACCTCCTCGACGTACACGCCCGGCGAGAGATAGGTGGGCATCGACGGCCTCCCATGTCGTACGGAACCCTGTACGACACATGCTGCGGCGATCACGGCGAACCCGACACGACCCCGCGACGGTGCTGGAGGGAGCCGGTGGCTGCCCGAAAGGGCAGTCACCCCCGGGTGGGGTTTTCCGACCGTTCATCGAACTGCCGCCGAACGATCATTGGAGAGCGATGCTCCGCGCGCCTAGCCTGCACGACGGCCCATGTCCGCCCACCACCACAAGGACAGGCATGTCACGTCGCAGGGCTCCACTGGCCGTGCTGTCCACCGTCATCGTCACGGCGGCCACACTCACCGCCTCCACCGCAGCTCAGGCTGCCACCACCACGTTCACCCCCACCGCCGACACCTACGTCGACAACGCCGCCACCGGAACGAACTACGGCACCGCCGGCCAGCTCGGCATCGACAACTCGTCGGTCAAGCGGTCGTTCCTCAAGTTCGCCGTCTCCGGAATCAGCGGCACCGTCAGCAGCGTCAAGCTGCGCATCCACACCGACGACGTCGCCGGCGCCGAAAGCCCGAACGGCGGCACGTTCCGGTCGATGTCCAACGTCAGCTGGACCGAGACCGGTGTCACCTGGAACAACCAGCCCGCCGTCGACGGCGCCACGCTCGGCTCGCTCGGGGCCGTGGCCCGCAACGCCTGGTACGAGATCGATGTGACCAGCTACGTCACCGGCAACGGCACCTTCAGCATCGGTGTCACGTCCAGCAGTTCGGACGGCGCCGACTACGACTCGCGCGAGTCCGGCGCCACCGCGCCGCAGCTCGTGGTCACCAGCGGCACGACGCCGCCGCCCGGTGACCCCGTGTGGGTCGGCGCCGGCGACATCGCCGACTCGGGTTCCGGTGACACGGCCACCGCCGCGTTGCTGGACAACATCCAGGGCACCGTCTGGACCACCGGCGACAACGTCTACCCGAACGGCACCGCGTCGGAGTTCAACTCCTACTACCAACCCACCTGGGGCCGGCACAAGGCGCGCACGCGGCCGTCGCCGGGCAACCACGACTACAACACCAGTGGCGCCACCGGGTACTACAACTACTTCGGGGCGCAGGCCGGTCCGTCGGGGCAGGGTTACTACTCCTACGACATCGGCAACTGGCACATCGTGTCGCTGAACTCCAACATCAGCATGTCCGCGGGCAGCGCGCAGGAGCAGTGGCTGCGCAACGACCTCGCGGCGAGCACGAAGCCGTGCACCGCGGCGTACTGGCACCACCCGCTGTTCACCAGCGGCGCCAACCACGCACCTTCGACGGCCACCAGGCCGTTGTTCCAGGCGCTGTACGACGCCAACGCGGACCTGGTGCTCTTCGGGCACAACCACCAGTACGAGCGGTTCGCCCCGCAGAACCCCACCGGCGGGCTGGACAACGCACGCGGCATCCGGACGTTCGTCGCGGGCATGGGCGGCGCGGGAGCCTACGGCTTCGGCACGATCAAGCCGAACAGCGAGGCGCGCAACACCGGCACCCGCGGCGTGCTGAAGCTGACGCTGCACAACAACAGCTTCGACTGGCAGTTCGTCCCCGAGGCGGGCAAGACCTACACCGACAGCGGCACCACCAACTGCCACTGACGCGCTCGCCTGGCTGGAGGCCGAGTTGTACCTTTCAACGATCGACCGACCCAAGTCAGCGACCTGGAAGGGGCTGAGCGGCAACGTCTTCGCGCTCGGCACCGTCAGCCTGATCACCGACGTCTCGTCGGAGATGGTGGCTGCGATCCTGCCGCTGTACCTGGTCATCGGCCTCCAGCTCAGCCCGGCGGCGTACGGGCTGATCGACGGCGTCTACACCGGCGCCACCACCTTGCTGCGGCTCGCCGGCGGCTACCTCGCCGACCGGACCAACCGGCGCAAGACCGTCGCGGGCTTCGGCTACGGGATCTCCGCCGTGGCCAAGCTCGGACTGCTGGCCGCGGGCAACTCGCTGACCGCGCTCGGGTTCGTGATCACCGCGGACCGCGCGGGCAAAGGTCTGCGCACCGCGCCGCGGGACGCGCTGATCACGTTGTCCACACCCAGCGGTGACCTGGGACGGGCGTTCGGCGTGCACCGGGCGATGGACGGCATCGGCGCCTTCGCCGGGCCACTGGTCGCGATGGCCGTTCTCGCGGCGAGCGCCCAATCGTTCGACGCCGTGTTCGTCACCAGCTTCTGCATCGCCGTGTTCGGTGTGCTGGTCCTGGTCCTCTACGTGCGGGACCGGCCAGAACCCGTCCAGCGCAAGGAACCGCTGAAGCTCGGCCTGCTCAAGGACCCGGCCGTCCGGAAGATCGTGTTCGCCGCGGCGCTGCTCGGCCTGGTCACCATCGGCGACGGGTTCGTGTACCTGTTGCTGCAGAAGCGGGAAGGGCTGGCCTTCGGCTGGTTCCCGCTGCTCGCCGTCGGTACGAGCCTGGTCTACCTGCTGCTCGCCGCACCGCTGGGCGCGCTCGCCGACCGCGTCGGCAGGCTCAAGGTGATGCTGGGCGGCTACTGCGCGCTGACCGTCGTCTACCTGCTCCTGCACGGCCCGATCGGCGGCTGGCCGTTGCTGGTCGCCGTCGTGGTGCTCTACGGCGTCTTCTACGCGGCCACGGACGGCGTGCTGATGGCGCTGGCAGGCCCGGTCCTGCCGGAACGACTGCGCACCACCGGCATCGCGCTGATCCAAAGTGGACAGGCGATCGCCTATCTCGGCTCGTCCGTGCTGTTCGGCGTCGCCTGGCAGTTCTGGAGCCCCGAAGCCGCCACCAGGATCGCCGCGGTCGCGGTGGTGCTGGCCCTGATCAGCACCGCCGCACTGCTGGGACGTCGCAAAGCATGAAGAACCGCCTGCTGATCACCGTCATCGCCGCCGCGTTGCTGGCCGGCGTCGCGATCACCTACACCGTGTTGTCCGGCACGCCTGCGGGCGAGGCCGCGCACTCCGTCCCCACGGGTACCGGCCCGCGGCTGATGGTGCTCAGCAACGGCAAGCTCTCCACCGTGTCCCGCACCGATCCGGCCGGCTCGCGGGAGGTCACCGAGCAGCGCTGCGACCGCGTCTACTCCGCCGCGGGCACCATCTCCTGCCTGCGGCCGGTCGGCGCGCTGAAAGCAGGCGAACTGGCCGTGCTGGACAGCCAGTTGAAGGAACTGCGCACGGTCCCGCTGACCGGGTTCCCGAACCGCACGCGGGTGTCCGCCAGCGGCCGGATGGTGGGGTGGACGCTGTTCGTCGACGGGCATTCCTACGCCGCCAACGGGTTCTCCACGAGCACGGGCATCCTGGACACCAAGAGCGGAACGCAGGTGGAGTCGCTCGAGGAGTTCACCGTCGAGGGCCTGCCCCAGCTGCCCGTGGACGCGAACTTCTGGGGAGTCACGTTCACCGCGGACGACAACCGCTTCTACGCCACCATGTCCACCGGCAGCCATCGCTATCTCATGGAGGGCGACTTCGCGGCCCGCAAAGTCCGCTCGACGGACATCGACAACGTCGAATGCCCGTCGCTCTCCCCCGACGGCACCCGCATCGCCTACAAGGCCGCCGTCAACGGCGACCCGCAGCAGGGCTGGCGGATCTCCGTGCTCGACCTGGCCACGCGCAGGATCACCCCGCTCGCCGAGACCCGCAGCGTCGACGACCAGCCGGCGTGGCTCGACGACAGCACCGTCGGCTACGGGATCCAGCGCGACGACGGCCTGAACGACGTCTGGGCCGTGCCCGCCGACGGTTCCGGCACCCCCGCGGTCCTGGTCCCCGAGGCCGGCTCGCCGGCACCGATCAGCTGACGGCTCACTCGGAGGCGGCTTCTTCCTCTTCCTCGGCCCGCTGCACGAACGTCTGCGCGGTCTCTTCCTCCTCCGCGGGCGCTTCCTCCCGCTGCACAGCAGCTTCACCGTGGTCACCATGACTGCCGTGGTCTTCACAGCGCTGCACAGCAGGCGCGGGCGCGGACATGACCCGGTCCGCGGTGGAGACAGCCTCCCGCTCGAACCGGTCCGACGGATCACTGACCTTCACACCGCCGCCAACGGAGGTGCCCTCGACCGGCCCGGACCGCTGCTGCACCACGTGCGTCAGCTCGTGCGCCAGCATGTGCTTGCCGGAGTCTGAACCGGGGTTGTACTTGTCGCTCTGGAACACGATGTTCGACCCGACGGTGTAAGCCTGCGCGTTCACCGACTTCGCCGACTCGTGCGCCTCAGACCCGGTGTGCACCCGCACGTCGGAGAAGTCCTGGCCGAACCGGCCTTCCATGTCCTCGCGCACCCCGGTGTCCAACGGCGCCCCGCCGGACGTGATGACGTTGTGCACGGGTGAGCGTTCCTCCTCCACCACAGCGCCGACGCCCGCGTTGCCCACCGCCCGTTGCAGGCCGAGCATGCCCGCAGGCCCGAGCACGTCGGGACGACCGGCGACGGCCGCGCGCCCCATCAGGTCGGTCTCCTCGTGCGGGAGCCGATCACCCTTGGGGCGGTCGGAAGTCTCGAGCTCGTGTTCATGCCCTCGCATCACAACCTCCTTTCATGTCAGCCGACCAGCCGTTCGGTGGCGAGGTCGAGATACCGGCCGAACTCGCGTTCCCCCACCAGCCGGCCCAGCTTGCGATACTCGCGCGCGACGGCACCGATCAGCTCGACCATGCCTACGACGTGCCCGGCCGCGGCGGCCAGGTAGGCCGCGGTCACCGCCGCCGACCGGATGTGCCCGCCCGCCAGCTCGAACGACGCCGCCATGAAGTCGAGGTCCACATCGGACGATCGCGGCACCGCGGTGCCCAGGCAGCGGTCCCACAGCCCGCGGCGCAGATCCGCGTCGGGCAGGGGAAAGTCCACGATCACGTCGATGCGGCGGGTGAAGGCGTCGTCCAGGTTCGCCCGCAGGTTCGTGGCCAGCACCGCGATGCCGTCGAACGATTCCATGCGCTGCAACAGGTATGCACTCTCGATGTTCGCGTACCGGTCGTGCGCGTCCCGGACCTCCGACCGCTTGCCGAAGATCGCGTCGGCCTCGTCGAACAACAGCACGCCGTTCACCCCGGCCGCCTCCACGAAGATCCGCTCCAGGTTCTTCTCGGTCTCGCCGACGTACTTGTCCACGACCGTCGCCAGGTTCACCGTGTAGAGGTCGAGGCCGAGCGAGGCGGCGATCACCTCGGCCGACATCGTCTTGCCGGTGCCCGAATCGCCCGCGAACAACGCCGTCACGCCACGACCCCTGCCGCCGCCGGGCCGCATGCGCCACTCGTCGATCACGCGGTCGCGGTGCTTCGCCCTGGCGGCCAGTTCGTGCAGCAGCGCCGTGATGGGCGTGGGCAGCACCAGGTCCGGCCACGCCACCGCCGGTTCGATCCGGCGTGCCAGGCGTTGCAGGCCACCGGCGTTCTGGCTGCGCGCGCCGGCCCTGAGGTGCGCGACGTCGATCAGGCCGTCGTCTGCCAGCGCCGAGACCGTGGCCGCGCTCGCCGCCCTGCTGATCTGGGTGGGCCCGAGCACGAAGTGCGCCGTCACCTCGGCGGGGTCGATCCCGTGCGCCAGCTTGCCGTCGAGCTCCGAGCGCCACAAACCCACCCGCACGTCGAAAGGCACCTGCACCGCGTCGTGCTGCAACGGCGGCATCCGCGTCCAGCGCGGCTCCCACGCCCCGGTTCCGTACGCGATCACCGGGATCTCGTCGTGCAGCAACGGATCCAGCGTGAAGCCCGAGTCCACCGGCCCGACGACGATTCCCGCGCCGCGAAGCAACGCCTCCCTGGTCACCGCGAGCGCGTCGGTCAGCCGTGCCGCGTCCACCAGCAGCGCCGGGAAACCCGCCTGCGCCAGTGCCGTCACCGCCAGTTCCGCCGCGCCACCACCGGGATGTTCGCGCAGGTAGACGAGCCGCACCCCGCGTTCGATCCCCCGCGCCAGCCGGTCGGCTCCCGGCATCGGCACCGGATCCCCTGGCAGCGTCACGAAATCGGTGAGCGACGGATCGGGCCGGTCGTCACCGAGCAGGTGAGCGCCGACCCGGTCCGGCACTCGCAACGACCTGCTGAGCAACGGCCGTTCCGGATCCTCCACGGTGACGAGGCCGCAACGCACCAGCGGGCTGCCGTGATCGAGCCGCGACCGGCCCTGCGACGAGGCCTCCGCGAGCCCGCACAGCCGCAATGCCAGCCCGACGGTCGCCCTGCGCCGCGTCACGTCGTCGTTCAGATACCCGTAGAACTGCTCGAACCTGCTGTCGATGTCCGGCGCGAGCGCCACGAGGAGCAGCTCGACGTCCATTTCGGACAGTTGGGCCTTGCGGGCGAGCCTGCCGAGCCTGCCGTCCGCCGACGTCTCGGTGAACGGCTCGAACGGCTCCCTCCCGCTGTCCAGCAACGCCTCGATGACCTCGTCCGACAGGTAGAGCCCGCGAAACGGGTCGTCGGGGTTCGGATCCGTCGCCCGGCGCGCGGCCACCGCCACCCGGATCCGCCGCTCCAGCCCCGCCATCCGCTCGAAGATCATGGCGCCGCCCGGCGCATCGACACCCCGTCGGCGTCGACGTTGTGCCGCACCCTGTCGTCGCCGGTGTGCAGCTGCACGCCCTCCCGTGCGGGCGGACCGGCCGCGAACTGGCGCCCGGACGACATCGGCGCCGACACCACCACGTCCAGCGACGGCTTCAGCTCACCGCCCAGCGCACTCCACACGTCCGCGAACGCCCGGTCCTCCGGCGGCGGCAGCGCCACGGTCATCGGCACGGGCAGCGCGAGTTCCTCGATCGTGCCGCTGAGCAGGCCCGGCGGCACGGCCTCGTACCTCATGAATCCCCGAAGCAGGTCCGACAGCAGCCGGTGCTCGTCCTCCGGCCGCTGCGTCCACGCCGTGACCAGGTACGACAGCTTCATGTGCCGCGGCGGCAGATGCCGTGCCGCGATCTGTCCCTGCGCGTCGTACTCGTTGAGCAGCCCGCGCTGACGCCGCCGGATGTCCTCACGGATGTCGTAGAGGTAGATGTTGACGGTGGGCGCGTTGCGCCGCGCCGCCCAGTCCTTGGTCGGCGCGTCGAACGCGACGTCCAGATCGGAACCGCGCAGCGCCTCGTCGCGGACCAGGCGGCGCAAAGCCTCGTCAACCTCGTGGATCACACCGTCCACGATCGCGCGGCCCGCGTCCGGGAACGACCAGCGCGCCGACGTCCTCGAGGACACGATCGGCTGCCCCTACGGGCAGCTACACCGGCAGGGGCCTCATCCGGTCGGGCATGTGGGCGCGCAGCGTGTCGTGCAACGCGGACACGTCGTCAGCGTCCAGAACCACGGTCCCGGTGGCGCACGCGAGCACGGCCTCCCCGGTGCGCTGATCGGGCACGTACCGCAGTGCCACGTCCGGCACCGTGCACGACTCCGCCTGACGAATCGCCGTCAGCAGCTCCGTCACCCGCTCGTACCCCAGCCGCGCGCTCCAGCGCAACGCGGCCGGGGGACGAACGAACAATCGGAGGCCTCCGGCGGCACGGCGAACCTCGACGCACGTCAACACCGCTACACCCTCCTACACCAGCTCACCTGCGAGACTAGCCAGAGAGCGCGGGTCTCAGCGCCGCCCGTCACCCGTTCGGTTCACTGGTAACAGGGCTTCTCGAACTTGAAATCCTTCGCCGTCGAACCGGTGAAGAACTCCTCCACCAGCGTCGTTCCGGTCGGAGCGGCGTCATCGGGCCGGTAGATGAGTGTCTGACGGAACAGTGCGTCCTGGGGCGAAGCGGAGAAATTGCCTGCACCCGAAGGAAGCATGCCCTCGTAGTCCACCGAACTGAGTTGCCGCACGGACGCGAGCAGTCCGGCGCGCGTCAGGTCCTTGTTCGCGACCGCCTTGTCGAGCGCGGCCTTGAGCGGGTACGCCCACACCCAACCGGCGGTGTAGCCGTCGTTCGGCGTGACGCCGGGCAGCGCGGCACGCATCGCGGTGTGGCCGACGGACTCGGTCGCCCACGCCTTCCACGGCGCCGACTGCAGGTACAGGGCCTTGATCGCGGCCGCGGCCGGCGACTTCAGCAGGCCGGGGTTCCACGTCGGCGAGGTGCCGATGAACTTGCCCTTGTAACCGCGGGCGGCAGCCTGGCCGACGATGACGGCCGCGTCGGTCGGACCGGTGGTCAGCACCACCAGGTCGGGCTTCTTCGACACCACGGCGTCGATCGCGCCGCCCTGGTTGTCCTGGCCGGACTGCGTCGTCACGTTCTCGAACGTCAGCCCGCGCTTCTCGGCGGCGATCTTCGCTCCCGCGGCCGCGTCGTCGCCGTAGTCACCGGCGAGGTGCACGGCCATCACGGACTTCACGCCGAGCTTCTCCACGGCGTAGTCGACCGAGTTCATCGACTCGACGCAGTAGTTCGCGCCCGACTCGAGCACGACCTCCTCGAAGCCCCACAACGAGGTCCACGACGCCGGCACGGACACCATCTGGGTGTTCTCGAGGTCCGGCAGGATCGCGACGGTCGTGGGTGAGCCCAAGGTCTGCGTCAGAGCCAGGATGTTGCCCTTGATCTCCTGGTAGACCTGGTTGTGGATCTGCGGGTTGTACTTGTTGTCCTTGACGTACTTCGTGACGTCGACCTCGTAGCCGCCGATGCCGCCGCGGTCGTTGACTCGCTTCCAGAACGCCTTCTGCGCGTCCGTGATCGGCACGGCCAGCGTCTTGAACGGACCCTCGGTCAGGTCCGAGATCGTGCCCAGGTAGATGCAGCCCTTGGTCTTGTCGATGGCCTGCGGGCACGCCTCCTTCGTCACGCCGAAGTCGACCTTGACACCACCCGCGCCCTCCTGCGGCGCGGCGCCGTCCCCGCCCCGGCACGAGGCGATCGCCAACAGGCCGACGAAGAGAGCGGCCAATCGCTTACCAGACATGGGATTCTCCTCAGTACGAGAACGGCCAGGTGCGCCAGTAGTTGCGGACGCGCACCCAGATGCCGAACAACCCGCGTGGCTCGACGATGAGGAACACGATGATGAGCACTCCGTAGAGCACGGCCTCCAGCTGGAACACCGTGATCACACCGGTGGCGTCACCACTGATGAACGGCAGCACCGCGGGCAGTTCCCTGGTGATGCGTGGCAGCAGTGTGATGAAGAGCGCGCCCATGATCGCTCCGGAGATGGTGCCCGCGCCGCCGATGAGCACCATCGCGATGTACTGCACTGACAGCAGAAGGCTGAACGAGCCAGGATCGAAGAACCCGTTCACCACGAACAACAACGCGCCCGCGACACCCGCGTAGAACGAGGACACCGCGAACGCGAGCACCTTGTACTTCGTCAGGTCCACGCCGATGACCGACGCGGCCAGGTCGCGGTCGCGCACGGCGGCGAACGCCCGCCCCACCCGAGAGCGCACCAGGTTCCTCGCCAGCACACCGAAGATCACCAGCAGCACGAACATCAGCAGGTAGAGCTGCTGCGCCGCGGTGAAGAACGCGCTGTCGCGGTCCAGCCGCACCCCGAACAGCTCCGGGATCGCCGCCGGCCGCCCGACACCGGGACCGCCGGTCAGCGAGGTCCACTCCCGGAACACGTGCTCTCCCAGGAAGACCAGCCCCAGCGTGACGATCGCGAGGTACAGGCCCCGCAGCCGGACCGCGACCGGTGCCACCAGCACACCGAAGAACGCGGCCACCAGACCCGAGGCCAGCAGCCAGATCGGCAGTGACGTGATACCGAACCCGATCACCCGGCCGGCCTCCGGCCCCGAGAGCGCCGCACCCGTGTACGCACCGATCGCGAGGAAGAACGCGTGCCCCAGCGAGACCTGGCCCGCGTACCCCGTGACGATGTTCAGCCCGATCGCACCGATCGCGGCCACGAACCCGGTCGCGAGCAACTGCAGCAGGTCGTCGGTGATGAGGAACGGGACCACCAGCGCGAGCACGACTAGGCCACCTGTCCACGCGCGTTTCGGCCGCGTGTTCAGGAACGCCATGTCCTGCCCGTATGAGGTGTACAGCTCAGGACGACCCTTCACAGCCGTTCCACCTCCTTCTTGCCGAATAGTCCGTACGGTCTGACCAGAAGAACCAGCAGCATCAACGCGTACGGCGCGACCAGCCCGAAGTTGGGCCCGAGCCACGGCGCGAAATCACCCTGGTAGGTACCGAAAAGCGACTCGACGACACCGACCGCGAGCCCGCCGACGACCGCGCCGCCGAGCGAGTCCAGCCCGCCGAGGATGATCGCGGGCAACGCTTTCAGCGCCACGATCCACAGCTGCTGGTCGACGCCCGCGCCGGTCGCCACGAACACACCGGCCAGCGCGGCGAGACCACCGGCCAACGCCCACGACAGCGCGAACACCGAACCGACCGAGATGCCTTGTGCCAGCGCGACTTCCTGGTCGTACGCGACCGCCCGCATGGCGAGCCCGATCCGCGAGTAGCGGAAGAACGCGAACAGCGCGACCGTGACGACCGCGGTGGTCCCGATCATCACCAGGTATCGCTGCTGCACCTCGGCGCCCAAGAACGACATCGTCGTGAGGCCCCACGGATCACCGACCTGGCGCACGTCGAGGCCGATGAAGGCGTTCGTCACGACCCTGACCACGACGTCCACGCCGATGGTGATGATCGCGACGACGAACACCGGTTTGCCGACCATCGGCCGCAGCACCGTGCGTTCCACGCCCAGCGCCAGCACGGCGATCACGGCCGCCGCCACCACGACCGCGCCGAAGAACGACACCGCGGGTGAGAGGTACGAGACCAGCACCGCACCGGCCAGCATGAACGCGGGCTGCGCGAAGCTGATCACCTGCGTCGACTTGTAGATGATCACGAAGCCGAGCGCGAGCAACGAGTAGATCGACCCGGTGCCGAGGCCGCGGATCAACGACTGCAGGAACTCATCCATGCTGCGCTCCCCCGTACATGGACTCGACGAGGTCGTCGAACATCTTGCCCAGCGCCGATCTCTTCACCTTCTGCGTCGCGGTCAGTTCGCCGTCCTCGTGGTCGAGCTCCTTGGGGAACATGCGGAACTTCTTGATCTGCTCGACGTTCGCGAACCGCGAGTTCACGTCCGTCACGATCTTCTGCACCAGCTCCAGCACCTCGGCCTTCTCCGACAGGTCCCGGTAGGTGGTGTAGGTGATCTTGCGCTGCTGCGCCCAGTGCCCGACCGTGTCCAGCTCGATGCCGATCAACGCCACGAGGTACGCCCGCTGGTCGCCGATCACCACGGCCTCCTTGATGTACGGGGAGGTCTTGAGCGCGTTCTCCAGCTCCGACGGCGCGATGTTCTTGCCGCCCGCGGTGATGATGATGTCCTTCATCCGGTCGGTGATCTTCACGTGCGTGCCGTCGACCCACTCGCCGACGTCGCCGGTGTGCAGCCAGCCGTCCTGCACGACCCGTTGCGTGGCCTCGGGATCACTCCAGTAGCCCGCGAACGTGCCGCCGTGCCTGGTGAGGATCTCGCCGGTCTCCTCGTCGATCCGCAGCTCGATGCCGGGCTGCGGCTCGCCGACCGTGCCGACCTTGACCTTGCCCGGCCGGTTTCCCGTTGCCACGGCGGTGTTCTCGGTCATGCCGTAAACCTCGTGCATCGGCACCCCGATGCCCATGAAGAACTTCAGCACGTCCGGCGCGATCGGCGCGGCACCCGACGCGGCGTAACGGACGTGCCGCATGCCGATCCTGGCCTTCAGCGCACGGAAGCAGAACAGCCAGCCCAGCGCGTAGATCAGCCTGCTTTGCGCGGTGTGCGTGCCGCCGGTCCGCACGAGCGTTTCGCCGATGGTCTCGGCTCTCCTGAGCCAGAACCTCGTGGTCGTCCGCTTCAGCCAGGAAGCGCTGGACACGCCGATCGTGACGCCCGCCAGCACCTTCTCCCAGATGCGCGGGACGCCGAACAGGATCGTCGGCTGCACCTCGCGCAGGTTCGCCTGCACCGTCTCGATGGACTCGGCGAAGTGCACCTGCACGCCGCTCGCCGCGCTGAACCAGGTGGTGAAGATCCGCTCGGCGACGTGGCACAGCGGCAGGTACGACAGCGTGACATCGGTGGAGGACGGTGGCGGCGAAGTGAAGCCACCGCCCTCCACCAGGACCGTGACGGCGAACTCGACGTTCGACACGGTGAGCATCGCGCCTTTCGGCGGACCCGTGGTTCCGGACGTGTAGATCAACGTCATCACGTCGTCGGGCTCGGTCTGCGCCATCCGCTCGGCCAGTTCGTCGCCGAACGCGTCCCGGTGCCGCGCGCCCAGTGCCAGGAAGTCGTCCCAGGAGAGGAGCTTCTGGTTGTCGTAGCGGCCCTTGATGCCGCGCGGTTCCAGGTAGACGATCCACTCCAGGTCCGGGGTGTCCTCGAGCACCAGCAACGCCTTGTCGACCTGTTCCTGGTCCTCGGCGATGAGGATGCGCGCGCCGGAGTGCGACAGCAGGTACGCGACCTCCGAGGCCGGGTTCGTCGGGTACAGCCCGACCGTGACGCCGCGCGCCGCGACCGTGCCGAGGTCGGCGTAGAGCCACTCGCGGCGGTTCTCCGAGTGGATCGCCACCCGTTCACCCGGCTGCAGGCCGAGGGCGAGCAGCGCATGCCCGACCAGTTCGACATTGGCCCAGTAGCAGGCCCAGTTGACCTCCTGCCAGATGCCGAAGTCCTTGGCGCGCAACGCGATCTGATCGGGGGTGTTGACTGCTCTGTTCTTCACCCGCGTGACGACGGTCGTGGTCATGACGTCACGCTCTTGTGCTGCTCACCGAGGTAAGCGCGGATGACGTCGGGGTCTGCCTGCACTTCGGCGGGGGTGCCGGTGCGGATCGGACGGCCGAAGTCCATCACCATCACGCGGTCGGCGAGGTCCATCACCAGGCCCATGTCGTGCTCCACCATGATCATCGCGATGTTCAGCTCCTCGCGGACGTCGAGGATGAACCGGGCCATGTCCTCGGTCTCCTCGACGTTCATGCCGGCGACCGGCTCGTCGAGCAGGAGCAGCTTCGGTTCCATCGCGAGCGCCCTGCCCAGTTCGACGCGCTTCTGCACGCCGTAGGGCAGCAGGCCGACCGGGTAGCGGCGCCACTGCTCCAGTTCCAGGAAGTCGATGACGTCCTCGACCGCGGCCCGGTTCTTCAGCTCCTCGTTTCGCGCCTTGCCGAGCCAGAGGAACGCCGAGAGCGCGCCGTACCTCATGTGGTTGTGGCGGCCGAGCATGAGGTTGTCGACGACCGTGAGGTGCGAGAACAGCTCGATGTTCTGGAACGTGCGGGCCATGCCCCTGGCGGCGATGCGGTGCGGGCGCATGCCGATGATGTCCTGGTCGTGGAACCGCACGGCGCCCTGCTGCGGCCGGTACACGCCGGACAGGACGTTGAAGATGGACGTCTTGCCGGCGCCGTTCGGGCCGATGATGGCGAAGAGCTCGCCCTCCTCGACGGTGAACGACACCCCGTCGACGGCGACCACCCCGTCGAACGCGAGCCGGACGTTGCCGACTTCCAGCACGCTCATGACAGCCACCGCTTCCTGCGCTTGTAGTGCTTGACCGCACGGAACGAGGAGGTGCCGAGGCCGAGGTAGAACTCGCGGATGTCGTCGTCGGCCATGAGTGCTTCGGCCGGCTTGTCCATGACGACCTTGCCGGTCTCCAGCACGTACCCGTGGTCGGCGATGGAGAGCGCCATGCTGGCGTTCTGCTCGACCAGCAGGACCGTGGTGCCCTGTTCGTTGATCTTCACGACCAGGTCGCGGATCTGCTGCACGAGCAACGGCGCGAGGCCGAGGCTGGGCTCGTCCAGCAGCAGGTACTCCGGTTCCGACATGAGCGCCCTGCCGATCGAGAGCATCTGCTGCTCACCGCCGGACAGGTAGCCGGCGCTCTGTCTTCGCCGCTCGAGCAGGCGGGGGAACAGCTCGTAGCAGCGGTCGAGGTTGCTCTTGAGGGTCTTGGGCCGGGCGTGGCCGCCGACCTTGAGGTTCTCCTCGACGGTCAGCTCGGCGAGGATCCGGCGGCCCTCGAGCGCCTGCTTGATGCCCCGGTCGGCGATCCTCGCCGGCGACAGCTTGTGAATCGGTTCACCATCGAGCGTGATCGAGCCCTTGGTGACCTTCCCGTCGTGCACGTCGAGGAGTCCGCTGAACGCCCTCATCAGGGTCGTTTTCCCAGCTCCGTTGGCTCCGAGCAGGGCGACGATCTTGCCCTTGGGCACCCTGAGGCTCACGCCGCGGAGCACCAGCATCACGTCGTCGTAGACAACCTCAAGGTTGTTCGCCTCGAGCACCGGCGCCTCCTAGGCCCAGGAATGCCGATCATTATGACCTGGATCACAGGCGTTTTGACTACTGTGGGCGGTTTCGTGATGCGCAGATGGCGATTGGTCCAGCACGGTGCGTGACCGTCCAGTGTGGACCGGTAAGCGATGTGTAACGGCGAGTGATCTGGGTAATCAGGTGGTGACGACAACCGATGATGAGGAGGTTTCGTGACCACCATTGAGAAGTCGGTGGACGTCCACGTGCCCGTGAGCACGGCCTACAACCAGTGGACCCAGTTCGAGTCCTTCCCGGCGTTCATGGACGGCGTGGAGAAGATCGACCAGGTCACGCCGACCAGGACCCACTGGACCACGAAGATCGGCGGGGTCGTCCGCGAGTTCGACGCCGAGATCACCGAGCAGCACGCCGACGAGCGGGTCGCGTGGACCACGGTCGACGGGCCGCCGCAGGGTGGCGTGGTGACGTTCCACCGGCTGGACAACGACACGACGCGGGTGCATCTCCAGATGGAGTACGACCCCGAGACCCTCGCCGAGAAGGCCGGGGCCGCTTTGGGGGTCGTCGGTCACCGCATCGAAGGCGACCTCAAGCGGTTCAAGGAGTTCATCGAGAACCGCGGTGCGGCGACCGGTGCGTGGCGGGGCGACGTGACGCCACCGCCCCAGGGCTGACCTGGGTGCGCGTTGACCCCAGATCAGCAGGCGGCCTTCGAAACGCTCGCCCGCACCTCGCGTGAAACAGCGCGCTACTACGCGCTGCGGGACCGCTTGGTGCGCGAGTACCTCCCACTCGCCCGGCACATCGCCCGCCGCTTCAGCGAACGCGGCGAGCCGATGGAAGACCTCGCCCAGGTGGCAGCGGTCGGACTGATCAACGCCATCGACCGGTACGACGTGACCCGGCAGACGGACTTCCTGTCCTACGCCGTGCCCACGATCACCGGAGAGGTGCGCCGCCACTTCCGCGACCAGTGCTGGGCGGTGCGGGTACCGAGGCGCCTCAAGGAGCTGTGCGACTCGATCGACGGGGCCACCGCCGAGTTGTCGCACAAGACCGGGCGATCTCCCACTCCCTCCGAGATCGCCCGGCACCTCGCGGTGCCGATCTCCGACGTCTACGAGGGCCTGCGCGTGGAGAAGAACGTCGCCTTCGCGCCGCTGGACGCCCTCGAGGGTTCGCTGGTCGACGACCCGGCCCTCGAGGGCGTCGAGATCCACGAAGCGCTCCAGCCGATGCTGCGGGGGCTTCCCCGCCGCGAACGGACGATCGTGGTGCTGCGGTTCTTCGGCCGGCTGACCCAGACGGAGATCGCGCGCCGCGTCGGGATCTCCCAGATGCACGTCTCGCGCCTGCTCACCAAGTCCCTCGAGCAGCTGCGCAACGATCTGCTGGCCGACGAGTGAAATGGACGAGCGGGAATGTCCGTTTTTCGCGATACTGACCGCATGAACCGGTTGCGGTGGCCCCAGAAGCTGGCGATCAGCACTGGCGCCCTGCTCGTGCTCTGGGGCGTGGCCGGGTTCTTCGTGACCGGCTTCTCGTCTTTCGCCGGCGAGTCCGACACCGCGATTCTGCTGCTGCGGGTGAATCCGCTGCAGAACACCATCCACCTCGTGTTCGGTGCCGCACTGGCGCTGTCGGCTCCCCGGCTGAAGGCGCTGAGCGGAACCGGGCTGCTGGTGGCGGTGCTGTTCCTGGTGCTGTTCGGCCTCGGACTCGCCCGGTACGACGACCAGGTCGTCAACTTCCTGAACGTGAACCCCGGGAGCAACGCGCTGCACCTGCTGGCCGGGTTCGCGGCGCTGGCCGCGGCGCAGGGTGCGGCCTGGTGCCGTCAATGCGACCGGACGGCCGCGCTCCGGACGCCCTGACTCCCGTCACTCCCGCAGCAATCTGAGGACCGCGCGCTCGGGATCTCCGCGCCCGATCACCTCACCCCGTTCGAAAGCCTCGACGAGGCGCGGGTCGACGTAGGACTTCCGCGTCACGGCCGCCGTGTTGCCCAGTTGCGAGGCGACCTCTTTCATCACCGCGCTGATCGCCTTTTTCGACGGCCTTTTCGACGGCTCCGACCGGGCGGCGAACGCCTGGGCGGCCAGCACCGTGGCGTGCCAGGTCCGCAGGTCCTTCACGCTGAACTCGTCGCCGACCAGTTCGCGGAACCGTTCGTTCAGGTCGTCCGCGGTGAGGTCACCGAAGAGGCGCGCGTCCACCTGCTTGCCGCGCAACAACGGTCGAACGGCACGGGCCAGCGCCGGGTCGGTGACCTCCTCGTCCACCTCGACGCCGCTCTTGGCCGGGAAGCGGAACCGCACCCGGTCCCCGCGCACGATCAACTGGCCGCACAGCAGCGTCGCGACGCCGTGCGTGCCGTTGTCCTCGGTGTACTCCTCGTGGCCGACCCGGAAGCACCCGAGGTCGAGCACGGACAGGGCGATGGCCTGCCGACGGAGACGGCCGCGCTTCTTCATGTCGGTCGCGACCTGCTGGCGGAACCGGCGCAGCTTCGGCGCGAGTCGCAGCACGCGGTCGAACTTCTCGGCGTCCCGGTCGCTGCGCCACCGCGGGTGGTAGAGGTACTGGCGGCGGCCCGCGTCGTCCACGCCGACGGCCTGGATGTGGCCGTTCGGGTGGGGCGAGATCCAGACGTCCTGCCACGCAGGCGGTATGACCAGGGCTTTTATCCGCGCGACAGCGTCCGCGGGCAACGGTTCGCCGGCGGCGTCCAGGTAGCGGAAACCGCCGCCGTGCCGGCGGCGGGTCCAGCCCGGTCCTGCCGGGTCGCTGCGGCGCAGTCTCATGCGGCAACTCCGCGGTTGATCAGCACGACATCCGGGTACCCGCCCGCCGATGAACCACTACACGGTTGGGGTCGAACAAGAGTTCCTTCTGGTGGACCCTGGCACCAGGCGGCCGGTGAGCCGCGCACCGCAGGTCAAGCAGAACGCGGTCGCACCCGGTGACCTGGACGTGCAAGGTGAGCTCACGCCGTTCCAGATCGAGATCGCCACCGGCGTCACGCACAGCTTCGAGGAACTGGACGAGCAGGTCCGGCTCGGCAGGCGGGTCCTCGTCGACGCCGCGGACCGGTCCGGGTGCCGGTTGGTCGCCACCGGGATGCCGCCGCTCGGCGAGGCCGGTCCCCCTCCCGGAACGGATGACCCCAGATATCACCGGATCGAGTACTCCCACCGAAGACTCGTCATCGGGCAAGGTGCGTGCGGACTGCATGTTCACGTGGGTGTCCCCGACAAGGCGGAGGCGCTTCGGGCATCCAACAAGCTGCGGGCGTGGCTGCCGACCCTGCTCGCGTTGAGTGCGAACTCCCCCATCTATCAGGGAGAGGAGACCGGGTACGCGAGCTGGCGGTCGATGGTGTGGTCGCGGTGGCCGGTGAGCGGGCCACCTCCCCACTGGGACGGGCCAGAGCACTACGACCAGACCGTCGACGCCATCATCGCGACCGAAGCGTTGCTGGACAGGGCGATGGTGTACTGGGACGTGCGTCCTTCCGCGGAGCATCCGACGGTCGAGGTGCGCGTCGCGGACATTCCGCAACTGGCAACGGAAGTGGTCTTCCTCGCGGAACTGGTCCTGGGTCTCGTCGTGTCCGAACCCTCCGAACAGAGGGTGGACGATTCCGTGCTGCGAGCGGCATATTGGCGGGCGTCGCGCGACGGGGTCGACGGACTGGCCGCCGATCCACACACCGGAAAACTCTCCCCCGCGTTCGACCGAGCAGAACAGCTGCTGGAGCACATCGCGGTCGCGCTGCGCGATCGCGGCACTCTGTCTACTGTGGAACGCCAGATGGACTGGTTGCGCCACAACGGCTGCGGTGCGGCCCGGCAACGACGCTGCCCGGACCCCGAGTCCCTTGTGGACATGCTGATCGCCCGAACGCGTGAGGAAACCTGATGCGCCTCCCCGCTCCCCGCGGCCACATGAGCGCCGCACTAGTCGCGGCACTGCGTGTGGACCCGCTGCCGCGACCCGCTCTGCTCGTCAGCGGCGGCACCAGGGAGACCTATCTCGACGACGACCTGCAGCTGTCGTTGTGGATCTGCTACGAGCTGGGCATGCGCGGGTTCGACGACGTGCACCCGGCGTGGGAGGACCACCCGGCGCTGGCGCAGTTCCACGCGGCACTGGAGGCCCGCTGGGAGGAGGGCCTGCGGTCGCTGACCGAGTCCACCCAGCCCGCCCCGCTGGCCGCAGAGGGGCTGACCGAGCTCCGCCAGCACCACGCGTTCTGGCGGCCGCGCCGGGAGATGCGCGAGGCGCTGCGCGACATCCAGGGCGACCTGTACGGCTCGCGGTCCGAGCGGACGCACTCGGTGCTGTTCACCGTGACGTTGCGCGACCTGGACTGCGGCACGAGCGTCGACGAGATGCCTGCGCCCACCCTGGCGCTGGCGAACGCCCTGAGCCTGTTCGGCCTGCACCAGCGACTCGTCGGTGCCCTGGTCGGCTTCCTCACCGCGGTCGACACGATCGGCGGTGACCCGTTCGCGCAGCTGCTGCCCGTGCAGTGCCCGCCCGACGACATCCGGCTCGGCTTCACCGTGTGCCATGAACTGCACGCACGCCTGACCCAGCACGTCCACGAGTCGTTGCTGGCCGGCCGCACCTCGCTGAGGGGTCGTTGGATGCCGGTTTCGAGCCGCGTTAACGTGGGGTGCTGATCTGCCTGACGAAAGGAGACAGCGTGCCCGACCCCGCCGCACTGGCGTCTGTGACCGTCGACCCCGTCGCGCCTGACGTCGTAGTGCTGCACGTTTCCGGCGAGCTCGACACCACGAGCAGCAGCGAGCTGACCGAGCCCCTCGACCTCCACGTGGTGGAGGCGAACCGAGCGGTCGTCGTGGACCTGGGCGGCGTGAAGTTCCTGGGCTCCGCCGGGCTGGAGGCGCTCGTGCTCGGCCAGCAACGTGCTTCTCGTGCCGGTGTCGAGTTCGTGGTGGTCGCGGACAGCCGCGCCGCCCTGCGCCCGATAGAGGCGACGGGCCTCGATTCCGTCTTCACGATCCTGTCGTCGGTGAGCGAGGCCGTGCAGCGCTACTCGTCCTGACCGAGGGCTTCACCAGGGCAGGGCACCGGAGGCGTCGAAGTAGCCTCCGGTCGGTCCGTCCTGGCCCACCTGCGCCATCCGCACGATGATCTCGGCGCCCTGCTCGACGGTCTGCCTGCCGGTCCCGCCGTTCAGGTCCGTCGCGGTGAAGCCGGGCTCGACGGCGTTGATCCGCATCCGCGGGAACGCCTTCGCGTACTGCACCGTGACCATGTTCACCGCGGCCTTCGACGCCGGGTACGCGACGCCGGGGTAGCCGCTGCCGGGGGCGCCGGGCGTCGCGGCCGACGACAGCGAGGCCAGGCGGCTGCTGACGTTGACCACGACCGGGTTCGGCGACCGTTGGAGCAGCGGCAGAAACGCGTGCAGCACGCGGACCATGCCGAACACGTTCGTCTCGAAGGTCTGCCGCATGAGGTCGGCGGTCACCTCGCCAGGCCCGATGACGCCGGAAGGTGTCCATTCCGGGCCGATGCCGGCGTTGTTGACCAGCACGTCCAGCGACCCGATGCTCGCTGCCGCCGCGGCGACCGAGGCGTCGGCGGTGACGTCGAGCTGGACCGGCAGGGCACCCACCTCTTCGGCGGCCGACCCGCGCGCGACCGAGCGGGTGCCGGCGTGAACCGTGTGGCCGGCGGCGACGAGCTGCCGAGCGGTTTCGAGGCCCAGCCCCTTGTTGGCGCCGGTGATCAGCACTACAGCCATGCCTGCCACGCTACGACCTGGAGCGTGCTCCAGTGCGGTTTGGCGCGAAAAGCACGTTCGGGCCGCTAGATGGCCTGAACGTCACGTTCGTGTCGGAGGAGCGTATGGCGCGAACGGGACGTTGGTGCCGCTAGATGGCCCGAGCGTGCTTTTCGCGCCAAACACGACTCGGGGTTGGTCAATCCTGGCCGATGTCCTCGAACCACAGCTCGGGCTTGGCGGCGATGAAGTCCGTCATCATCTCGATGCACTTGGCGTCGTCCACGATGGTGATGCCGACCCCGTGCTCGGCCAGCCAGTCGTGGCCGCCGTAGAACGTGGTGGCCTCGCCGATCAGCACGTGCGAGATGCCGAACTGGCGCACCAGGCCGCTGCAGTACCAGCAGGGCGACAGCGTGGTCACCATGGTGGTGCCGCGGTAGCTGCGCTGGCGGCCGGCGTTGCGGAAGGCCGAGGTCTCCGCGTGCATCGAGGCGTCGCCGTCCTGCACGCGCCGGTTGTGGCCCCGGCCGAGCAAACGGCCGTCGCCGTCGAAGAGTGCCGCGCCGATGGGGATTCCGCCTTCGGCGAGTCCCATCCGCGCCTCTTCGACGGCGACGGCCAGCATGTCGGAAGCAGCGGTCATACCGCCCAAGCTACTTCGTCTTGTACAACTTCACCGTCATCGACGTGCCGGACTGGCGCACGACCCGCAGGCCGACGCCGGCCGCGGGCAGCTTCACACCCGCGTTGGGCTGCTCCGCGTACCAGAACTGCTTGGTGTCGTCGAACACCGGCTGGGCCGCGGCACCGCGGATGTAGGACGCCTTGCCGTTGACGTGCAACGTGAAGGAGTCCGACTTCTGCAGCGAGAACGGCGCGTCGTAGCCGCCGATCGTCGGCGCCCAGCGCTGGCCCTCGAGGTTGTACAGCGGGGCCGGGTTGGCGTCGATCGGCAGGATCAGGCCCTCACCGGGGTGCTCGCTCACGTTGTTGTCCAGGAACGAGGTGTTCCACAGCGAGACCAGGAGCCCGTCCTGGTACGGGAAGTGCTCCACGAGATCGGGCTTGTCCGGGAAGCTGAAGCGGTACGGACCGGTCTTGTTGTACTTGCCGTACGACTCGTAGGTGCGGTTCGACGCGACGTAGAACTGGTCGAACGCCTTCGTCTCCTTGCCCCCGGTCGTGCGGAACCCGCGCGTGGTCCACTGGCCGGCGGTCTCGCCGCCGTCCGTCAGCACCGGGGCGCCGTCGGCCGTCACGGTGATCTCGTCGGCGAAGAACCCCTGCGGCGCGAGGGCACCGTCGGTGCGGTAGGCCAGGCGCAGCTTGGTGTTCTTGCCGGCGTACGCGTTCAGCGGCACGGTCACGTCGACCCACTGGCCACCGGACGAGGCGCTGATCGCGGGCGCGTCAGCCGAGTCGCGCTGGAACGGTGCGCCGTTCGCGGTGCCGTCGAGCTGCGTCCAGCTGCCGTCCTCATTGGACGCTTCGACGTAGAGGTAGTCGTAGTCCACCTCGATGTCGTAGCGCGCCTTCAACGACAGCGACGCCGTGGTCTTGCCGCGCAGGTCCACGGGGGCGGTCATGGAGTGGTCGAGGTCGTTGCCCTTCTCGCTCCACCACATCTTGGCGCCCGCGAAGGGCGCGCCGTAGTCGAACGACTTGGAGATGTCGGGCAGCACGACGACGAGGCCCTGGGCCTTCGCGGTGTTGTACTCGTGCGGCCCGAGCTCGAACACGCGCTCCTGACCGGCCACCGCGACCTCGTAGTCGAGCCAGCCGAGCTGCAGCTTGTCCCACGCGGAGAACTCGTTGGCCCGCTCACCGGTCGCCTCGCCGGGGGCGTTCGCCCGGCTCTGACCCATGATCGACCACCAGTTGACGCCGTTGCCGCCGCCCGCGGTGTCGTAGTGGTCGGGCAGGCCGAGGTCGTGCCCGAACTCGTGCGCGAACACGCCGATGCCGCCGTTCTCGGGCTGCACGGTGTAGTCGCCGACCCAGAGGCCGGTGTCGCCGATCTGCGCGCCGCCGAGCTTGTTGGTGCCCGGCCCGTTCTTGTAGTTCTTGAACGCGTAGCCGCGGTGGCTCCAGAGCGCGTCCTCGCCCTGCCACGGGTCGCCGTCGGCCTGGTCACCGCCGGCGTGCACGATCTGGAAGTGGTCGATGTAACCGTCGGCCTCGTTGAACTCGCCGTCGGCGTCGTAGTCGTAGCGGTCCCACTCGTCGAACTGGGCCAGCTCGGCCTTGATCTGCGCGGGGGTCTTGCCGGCGGCCTGCTGGTCGGCGACCCACTGGTCGACCGCGTCCTTGATCAGTTCACGCGAGTTGTTGCAGATGTTGTCGTTGCACGGGTAGCCGTTGCTGCGGCCGTAGCGCGCCTCGTTGTAGCGCACCTTCACCCACTCGGTGACGGTGCCGGCGACCGTGTAGCGCCCGGACGACTGCTTGTCGTAGAAGTTCGCGACGGAGTTCGCGTCCTTCTTCCGCGAGAAGTACAGGTCCTGGAAGTACTGGCGGCTGAAGTCGGGACGCCAGACCGTCGTGTTGTCGACGGCCCGGTTCGGCTCGGGGATCTGGTTGCGCACCGGTCCGTCGAACCGCTGCGGACCCGGCGTGTTCGGGTTCGTGTCGCGGTCGGGGAAGTCGGGGTGCCGCTCGTTGCCGAACTCCGCCAGGATCACGAAGATCTTGTCGGTCTTCTCCCGCTTGAGCTCGACGTACTGGTCCTTGCTCTGCTTCTTGCCGACCTTCGCGACGGTGCTGGTACCGCGCTTCTCGGTGGCGACCTCGCCGGTCAGCACCTCGGCGAGCGCCTGCTGCTTGAGCGCGCGGCGCTTGAGCTCCAGCTCGTGCGGCTGCTCGTCGCTCTGCTGCTGGACCTGTAGGTCGGGCTGCTCGGGCGGCGTCGCGGCGGCCGGTGTGACCAGGCCCGCGGTCGCGAGTGCGAGCGCTGTTGCGCCCACCAGAACTCTTCGCACGATTGTTTCCTCTCTCGGAATCCGCAGGGCACGCTACGTAGTTGATCTCCAACTCAACACGTCCGAAAGTCGGTTGTCGTCGCGACACCCCGAGTGAGCCGTTCGGCGTACAACCGTTGGTTGACCTGCTCCCCGGCACCTCGGAAGAGTGGAGGGCTCCAATCCCCGACGTGTCGGGAGGTCGACAGTGTCGTCGATGCAAATCGGAGTGAGCAGGCCACCGCTGGACACGGCGGACCTGCCCGAACCCGAGGAAGTCTTCAAAGTTCGCAAGCTGGGGCCGCTGCAGGTGGTCCAGTTCGTCATCGGCCCGAGCCTGATCGCGCTCGGCATCTCGATCGGCAGCGGCGAATGGCTGCTCGGCCCGCAGGCGGTCGGCAAGTTCGGCTTCGTCGGCATCGGCTGGGTGATCACGGTGTCCGCGCTGCTGCAGACGTTCTACAACGTGGAGATCGCCCGCTACGTCGTCGCGACCGGCGAAGTCCCGATCGTCGGCTGGGGCCGCGTGCCACCGGGCTGGAAGTTCTGGGTGCCGGTCTCGCTCCTGCTCTTCTACTTCGCGTTCATCTTCGGCGGCTGGGCGGCGGGCGCCGGACAGGGACTCTTCGCGCTGATCACCGGCCGGGTGCACCGGCCGGACGAGATCGAGTACGTGCGGCTGCTGGCGATCGGCCTGCTGGTGGTGGTCTTCCTGATCACCGCGGGCGCCCGCAAGGTCTCACGGGCGCTGGAACTCACGAACTGGGTGCTGGTCGGCGCCCTGCTGCTGGTCCTGATCATCGTGACGCTGGCGATCGTGCCGTTCTCGGTGTGGGCGGAAGGCGTGCGCGGCCTCCTGACCCCGGCCGCGCCACCGTCCGGGATCACGGCGACGCAACTGGGCGGCCTGGCCGGGTTCACCGCGCTGGCGTCCGGGCTGAACTGGTACGCGATGAACCACTACCGCGACAAGGGCTACGGCATGGGCCACCGGGTCGGGTTCATCTCGGGGCTGCGCGGCGGCAAGCAGGAGCTGAAACCGGTCGGCGTGACCTTTGTGGACACCCCGGCGAACGCGTCCCTGTGGCGGCGCTGGTACCGGCTGCTGCTGATCGACCAGTGGGCGGTGTTCTTCGTCGGCGCGATGCTCGGCATGCTGCTGCCGACCGTGCTGATGGCCCACATCGTGGCGGTGACCGGCGAGCAGCCGACCGCGGCGAACGTGCCGACGTTCTCCGCGTCCCAGCTCGGGATCCTGTACGGGCAGGGCATGTTCTACCTGATGCTGGTCGTCGGTGTGCTCGTGCTGTTCTCCACGCAACTCGGCATCTTCGAGGCGCTGGTGCGCAACTTCACCGATGCCATGCACGCCGTGTCGCCGCGGCTGCGCAAACGGATCGAGGACGACCCGCGGCGGTTCTACTACCCGTTCATGCTGGTGGTGCTCGTGGTCATCGCGGGCGCGATCCACCTGGCGCTGCCGGTGGAGCTGGTGCAGATCTCGGCGAACATGTCGAACCTCGGGGCGCTGATGTTCCCGTTCGCGTTGATGTACCTGAACTCGCGGCTGCCGCGGCCGGCTCGGCCTCGGTGGTGGCACTACGTGATCTTGGGGTTGAACGTCGTGTTCTTCGGGTTCTTCTTCGTGAACTTCGTCTACGAGTTCTTCACGGGTGGTCCGTTGGTGCGGTTCTGAGGTTCACCAGATCTGCACGTACGGCGGTTCGTGGTGGACCGTCAGATCCTCGTGCTGCAGCTGTGGCACGAGGGCGCTCATGTCGCCATCGAACTCCAGGACGAAATGTACTGAGCACGCATCGGGATCCTGCAGGAAGACGTCGTCTTCCTCTTCGATGTGCGTCCGGTCGTATGCCTCGTCGCAGCGCTTGAGCACGAACGCGAGAAGGGAAGGCATCTGCTCCGCGCTTTCGACGACGATCACGACGTCCCGCTCTGTCTCGGCGGAAACCTCGCCGGCAGAGCGGGCGTCGACGCGCTGCACCAGTCCTCCCTCGGCCTCGACCAGCGCCAGCTGCCTGCGCACCTCCTCGTCGCCGGGCGGCACGAAGATCACCCAGGGAATGACTCGCCGGAACAGCCGGAACGGGTGGGTGAAGATCTCGATTTCCTCCAACGTCAACTTGGCCAGCTCGGCGACCTCAGGAACTTCGAGCAGCTCCTCCAGCCTCGACACCACCTCGGGGAGCACCGCGCGATCAAACCTGCTGACGTGGCCGAGACAGGTGAAGGCGAGCTGACGCAACCAGAAGTCGGTGCTGCCGGTGCGGGCGAGCAGGAGTCGTTGCAGTGCCTCGCGATCCGGCTCGTGCTGGGTGAGCGCGAGCATGGCACGGTTCGCCTCCTCGCCACCCGCGCGGAGCTGCTCGTGCCAGCCGGCGACGCACTCCGCGAGCACGATCCCGGCCGCACGGTTCACCGCGTCCTGGAGATCACCAGCCGGCGCAGCCCAGCCGTCCTGGGCGCGCACGGCGATCTCGCCGTCCACGACACGGGCCAGCGGGTCGCCGTCCCACTCGAACACCAGGCCGCCGGGCACCTCCACCTCGCGAAGCGGCCCGTACCCCGCCAACGCCTCCCGGACGCGATCCTCCGGGCTCACTTCGCCGGCAGCTCTTCCACGAACTCACGGCACCGGCCGATCCAGTCCTCCAGGGCCTCGTCCTCGGCGACAGCCTCACCGGACACCAGCACCCAGCCCTTCATCGGCCGCCCGGTGAAGTCGAAGACGCGGGCCCCCGGCTGGGACAGCGCGTCCTCCTGCGCCTCCGGACCCACGCGGGCCATGAGGTCGTCGCCCATCACTCCTACCAGCATGTTTCCGTGCCAGAGGAACGCGATGCCGCCGAACATCTTCTTCGCGTCGATGCCGGGCAGGCCGCTCAGCGACTCGCCCAGGCGGTGCGCCAAACCTTCGTCGTATGCCACGCGCTGAATACTGTCTCAGCAAGTTGCCAGGCGCCTCTCAGATTCGTGTGGCTTCATGGACGTACAGGACATTTAGGAGGCCACCTTGTTCGGCGTGATCGGCTTCGTGCTCTATTGGCTGCTGACGCTGTTCATCCTCGTGATGATCGGCCGGATGATCGTGGACTGGGCCATCACGTTCCAAGCTCGCAGCGACTGGGTCTTCAAGGTGCGGCGGGTCACGCACTCGGTCACCGAGCCCGTGCTGGAGCCGGTCCGCCGGGTGTTGCCGCCGGTGCGGTTCGGTGGGTTCGGGTTGGACCTGGCGTTCACGCTGGTGTTCTTCGCGGCGCTCATCCTGCGTGCGATCGTGTCGTGAGGACGCCCGGGTTGAGCAGGCCGTGAGGGTCTAGCGCGGCCTTGGCGCCGGAAAGGGCCGCGCCGAAGACGTCCGGGCGTTGGCGCGTGTACCAGGGCATGTGGTCGCGGCCCACGGCGTGGTGGTGGGTGATGGTGCCCCCGGCCGCGATCAGCGCCTCGGACACGGCGGCCTTGATCTCGTCCCACTGCGCGGTGAGACTGCCCCACCGGCCTGGCGCGTAGATGCCGTAGTAGGGCGCCGGGCCGTCCGGGTAGACGTGGGTGAAGCGGCACGTGACGACGCCGATGCCGCAGACCTCCTGCAGAACGCGGGTTGCGGCCTCGACGACCGCGGTGTGCAGGTCGAAGAAGCGGTCCCAGGTGCAGGCGGTCTCGAACGTCTCGGTGATCATCCCGTGCTGCGCCATCGCGTCACGCTGGTAAGGCATGCGCAGGAACGACTTCCGCCACTGCTGCGCCGCACCCTCGACCACCTCGCCGTCGCCGCACAACTCCAGCGCGCGGGCCAGCAGCGCGTCGACCGGGTGGTCGGCCGACTCGAAGGCCAGGACCAGCACGGAGGTCGCGGAACCCGCGTTGAGGAACGCCTCCGCCGGGTCGAGCAACCGGCAGTTCGCCGGGTTCAGGCCCGACTGCGCGATCAGCCGGGTCGCTTCCACGGCGCGTTCCCACGACGCGAACCGCACCGAGGCGCCCGCGCGGTGGACTGGCGGTGACTGCAGCCGCATCCACGCCTCGGTGATCACGCCGAGCGCGCCTTCCGAACCGAGGAAGAGGCGATCCGGCGACGGGCCCGCGCCCGAACCCGGCAGGCGCCGCGACTCGGAGATCCCGGCCGGCGTGACGACCCGCAGCGACTCGGTCAGGTCGTCGATGTGCGTGTAGAGCGTGGCGTAGTGGCCGCCGGCGCGGGTCGCGAGCCAGCCGCCGAGGGTGGAGAACTCGAAGGACTGCGGGAAGTGCCGCAACGTCAGCCCGGACTCCTTGAGCTGCGACTCCAGCGACGGCCCCAGCACACCCGCCTGGATGCGCGCGGCGCGGCTCGTGGCGTCGACCTCCAGCACCTTGTCCAGCCTCGACAGGTCCAGCGTCACCACGCGGCCGAGGTCGCGGGGTTCGACACTGCCCACGACGGAAGTGCCGCCGCCAAAGGGAATCACCGCCACGTCGTGCGAGCCGCACCAGTCCAGCACGTCGACGACGTCCTGCTCGGTGCGCGGGCGGGCCACGGCGTCCGGCAGCGAGCCGATGTCCCCGGCGAGGTTGCGGGTGACGTCGCGGTAGGCCTGGCCGCGCGCGTGGCTGAGCCGGTCGATCACGTCGGTCGAGTAGAGATCGCCGGGCGGCTGGATCCGGGAGGGCGGCACGTCCAGCGACGCAGGATCCGGCGGCGAGTGGAACGTCAGGTCCGCGTCCGGCAGAACGGCACGGACCCTGTCGACCAGCGCACGGCGTTCATCAGGGGTGACGGCGTCCTCGACGTTGCCCCAGCCCCACCACGACCTCGTTGTCATGCCGAGCAACCTATGCGAAACGCCGCCGTTCTGGAATGAGCTGAGTACAACTACTCGCGCGCTCGCGGTGATCGCTCCACTAGCGTCGCCGACATGAAGCGTGGGGGGATCGCACGTCTGGCGACGGCGTGCGTGGCAATGGCCGGTCTCGCGGCCGGGGTGACGGCGTACGTGATCACGCGCCCGGACGGCAACAGCGACACCGACAAGAAGGCCAAGGAGGTCGCGGACCGCATCGGCTACCCGGTCGGCGAGAACGCCAACTCCTACGCCCGCTCCGCACTGGAAGGCAACACCGACCAGAAGTACTTCGCGATCGTCGAGATCACCGACAGCCCGACGACCGACGCGGCGAAAGCCCGCGCCAGCCTGGTGTTCCGCATCTACGACCCGGGAACCTCCGAGTCCTCGCCGACCTTCCGCCTCTGGGAGAAGGACCCGGTCACCGCGTGCTACCGCGCCGACTTCAACTACTACGGCGTCATGGACGACGGCCCCGAACGCGTCCGCTGCCCCGAAGACGCCAGGCCGATCACGCCTCCACCCGTCCAGCGCACCGGCGTGCCGGAGAACTACCTCGAGGCCTTCAAGACGATCCTCGCCGAGCTCCCGCCCACGCCCACCGCGGACGAGGTCGACGGGGCACTGCGCGCGAAGCTGCCACCGGTGCCGGTCGACGAGACCACCGGCCTCCCCTGGATCAAGCCGGGCCTCCACGCCGTCGTCAGGGACGGCGACATCGGCGTGGTCGCCAAGGGTGGCGGCGACTGCCTGGCCGGGGTGCGCCTCGCGAACGGGACGGTGGCGGCGTGGCACCCGCGGCGGGTGCACGTGCAGCCGGGCGAACTGGGGTGTTCCGGGGAGAGCGCGCTGTCGCTCTACAAGTCACCGCCGAAGTGACTCAGCCCGCGCCGAAACAGACAAACCCCACGGCCGCAGCATAAGTGGCGTCGTCGACCGCGGCTCGCTGCACCGCGGCCAACGCCTCCGCGGGCGTCATCCCCGCCGCCAGCTTCCGGTGCAGCTCGATCATCACCGGAGCGGTCCCGTCGGTCGGCACCGGCACGACCGGCGCGATCAGCGTCCGGGTGCCCAGCCCGAGCAGAGCCGCGGTGAAGCCCATCAGCTCGTCACCCGGACGCACCGCGGACTGGCCGGTGTCGCACGCCGACAGCACCACGAGGGTCGGCGGGGTGCGCAGCCGCTCGATGTCGTAAACGGTCAGCGGTCCGTCCGCCAGCTCCAAGGCGCTGAACAGCGGGTTGTCCACGCGGAACGAGCCATGCGCCGCGATGTGCGCCAGCGAGGCACCGTCCATTGCGGACGCGACGGCGCTCACGGTCGCTTCCCCGTCAACGAGAACGCGGCCCGGCACGTGCGCGCTGATGGCCTTGATCTCGGCGGGGGCCGCGGCCATGCGCGGGCCGGCGGCCAGCACGGGTTCGCCGGAGGCATCGAGAACCGACGACGCCCGCAGCCAGACCGAGGCCGACGGCGCGACGGTCACCTGGCGGTCCAGCACCGCCCAGGGCAGGCCGTTCAGCGCACCGGTCGGCACGACGACCAGCGGGCGGCCGTCGATGCGGGAGGCCAGCGGCGACAGAAGCCGCGTGGTCAGCAAGGAGGCCGCGTGTGAGGCCGAGGAGCGCGCCACGGCGAGGTTCGGGAGCTGCGGCGGCAGGGTCACCAGGCGGTGCAGGGCGAAGCGGAGCAGCCGGATCTCGCGGACGACGCCGTCCAGCGCCCCCAGCGTGTGCAGCGAGGCGCGGCCGTCCGCCAGCACCACCGCCATCAACGAGTTGTCGTACTCGACGAATTCGATCAGCGCGGACGAACCCAGCGCCGCGGCCAGCGTCGCGACCGGTGGTGGCTTGAACATCGCCACGCCGCCGGACAGCTGGCGGGTGAGGTCGCGGACGCGTTGTTCGGCGCGGACCAGCTTGACGCGCAACGCACCGGCGGGTTTCCCGGCCAGCACAGCGGATTCGACGTCGGAGGTGACCGCGCGCAACGACGCGAGAGCGTCTTCCAGGCGTGGGTCGTCGGGCGGCGACACGGACTTCATCCGCAACGCCCCCGCGCGCCAGCTCTCGGTCCACGACAGCACGCGGGCCGCGTTGCCGGACGCCATCGCGAGGTGCAGGCCCTCCACCGCCAGCGCCTGGCCCTGCGCGGCGGTCATCGCCCGCAGTTCGGCCGCCCCCAGGGACACCCGGTACTCGTCGAGCAGCGCGATGCCGCGGCGCAGCGCCGACGACGTGCCGCGGACGTCGCCGGAGAGCTTGCGGCGCAACGCTTCCGCGTACCAGCCACGCACGCGCAGACCGGCAGGGCCGCGCAACCGGGAGACGGCGGCCAGGGAGAGCTCGGAGAGCGCGCGGGCGCGGTGGCCGAGATCGGCGGCGACCCTGCCCGCGTCGATGCGCGCCTCCAGCGCGGGCAGGCGCCAGTCCATCGCCTCCAGCTCACCGGCGACGCGCGACAACGCCAGCCGCAACGGCCGGGAGCGGTCGCCGCGCAGCACGGCCGCGTGCAGCTCCAGGTAACGCGCGCCGGCGGCCCACAGCAGGCGGTGCTCGCGGCGGAACCGGTGGCGGGCCTCGGCGGCGAACGAGTTCGCCGCGTCCAGGTCGTCGTCCAGCAGTGCGATGCGGGCGCGGAAGTACAGCGCCTCGGACACGGCGAACGGGTTCTTCAACGCCTTCAGCTCGGTGATCGCCCGGTCCGCCGCCGCGCGGGCCTCGTCCACCAGCGGCACGGAGACCAGCAGCTCCAGCCGGTTCACCAGCAGGGCGGGGCGCGGCACGTCCAGCCTCCGGTAGACGCCGTCGGCCTTGTCGAACAGGGTCAGCGCCGCGGGGACGTCGCCGCCGCGGGTCGCCATGATGCCCGCGTTCCAGAGCACGTCCGCGACGCCGAGGTCCTGTCCCAGCTCGGCGAGCAACGTCGCCGCGAGATCGAAGTCGGCCGAGGCCTCCCGCATGTCGCCGACGTAGGCGCGCACGAGACCGCGGTTGTTCAGAGCGCGGGCCTCGGTCAGCTTGTCCTCCACCCGCCGGGCACCCGAGATCGCGGCCGTGTAGTCGCGCTGGGCCTCGTCGTAGTGGCAGAGGTAGTGGAAGACGACGCCGCGTTGCTTCAGCGCGACCACCGCGTCGGCGCCGTTGAGCTCCGGCATGGCGAGGTCGAGCGCCCGCAGCGCGGCGCGGTGCTTGCCGATGTAGGCGAGCACCCACGCGAGGCTCATCTGGGCCAGAGCGGACAGCCGGGGCAGGCCGGCCTCGGTGGCGATGCCGATCGAGCGGCGGAGGTGGCGGATCGAGCCGCTGTAGTCGTTCAGCTCGCGCAGCGCCAGGCCGATCGCCCGTTCCGCGATCGCCCATTCCGAACGATCTTCGGTCGTGCGGAGCACCGCGCGAGCCATCTCCACGGCCTCGCGCGGGTTGCGCTGCCTGGCTTCCAGCGCGTCCTCCGCAGAAAAGTCGGTCACGGCGTCACTTTATCGGGTGTGGTAGTTTGATCAAGCTCGGTCGGGGTGCCCGTCAACGCTGCTTTGTGAGGCCGTGGTGTCGAAATCGCCAGAACGTTCTGAGCTTTACGAAAAGGCTTTTCAGCGGATCATCACCGAAGACAAGAACATCCGCTTCCACGCCGAACGCGGGCGTGAATTCCTTTATCGGCCCGGGCAGCTGCTGGTCGGCCTCGCCGATCGCGACCGGGTGATCGAGAAACTGAAGCAGAACAATATCGTCGCGCGGCCGGGCGAAGGATTCGCCGGAATCGCGCGGTTGATCCTGCCGAACAACGCGGACGACATTCCTCGCATCGTGCGGCTGCTGCGCGACCAGCGGAACTGGCCGAACGAGCGAGTGCCTTTGGTACAGCCGCACCACATCATCGTGGGCCACGGCGGCAACGTGATGGGCAGCCCCGGCGACCGGCCGCGGCCGACGGACCCGGTCTCGGCGCCCAAGGCCGACGAGCGCCACGCCGGGATCCGGGTCGGCATCGTCGACACCGGCATCTCCGAGGGCGCCGCGGGCGACCACTCCGAGTGGTTCAAGAACCGGTACACGGCGGAGGCCGACGACGTCGACAAGGCGTACGCGAGCGGCGACCTGTTCGCGCTGCAGGGCGGGCACGGCACGTTCGTCGCGGGTGTCATCCAGAGCGCCGCGCCCGGCGTCGCGTTCGACCCCGAGGTGGCGCTGGACCCGAACGGCCTCGGCGACGAGGAGACGCTCTGCCGCAAGATCGCGGAGCTGGGCAAGAAGAAGATCAACATCCTGAACCTCTCCCTCGGCTGCTACACCGAGGACGACGCGGCGTCCGAGCCCCTGCGGCTCACGCTCAAGAACCTGCCGGGCGACATCGTCGTGGTCGCGTCCGCGGGCAACCGGGGCGACCAGCGGCCCAGCTGGCCGGCGGCGCTCTGCGGCGTCACGGCCGTCGCGGCGCTCGCCCAGAACCGGGACGGCACGCTGATCCCCGCGTGCTACTCGAGCTTCGGCCACTGGGTCGACGCCTGCGCCGTCGGCAACAGGCCCTCCACCTACATGAAGGGCGAGTGGCAGCTGCCGGGAGAGACGGAAGCGACGCCGTTCGCGCTCTGGGCCTACTGGGCCGGCACGTCGTTCTCCGCCCCCTGGGTGACAGGCCGGATCGCCGCCGTGATGGCCTCGGACGGCATCACCGCAGCTCAGGCTCGTGACAAGCTTCTGGCTGACGCCGAGTTCCATCCCGGCTACGGTGTTTTCGTCAAATAGTTGTATCTGGGGAGCAACCTCGGCCTCCGCAAGTTGTGACCGCAAGGAGTCGACGTGACCTCAGGATCCCCGATCGCCGCGCTCGTCAGCGCGGCGGCCGAGGGCGATCAGTCGGCGTGGAACGAGATCGTGGACCGCTACACGCCGCTGGTGGTGTCGGTGATCTACAAGCACCGGCTGCGCCCCGCGGATGCGGCCGACGTGAACCAGACGCTGTGGCTGCGGCTCGTAGAGCAGATCGGACGGCTCCGCGAGCCGGAGGCGCTGCCCGGCTGGATCATGACGACCACCCGCAACGAGTGTCTTCGCGTGCTGCGCGTGCAGCAGCGGACGCACCTGTACGACCCGTTGACCGAGTCGGACACGCTGGAGACGGCGGAGCCGGACGCGGACGTGGAGTCGGATCTGCTGGCCGTAGAGCGGCGGCAGGCGCTGCGGGACGGGTTCGCCGATCTCACCGACCAGTGCAAGCGGTTGCTCACGAAGCTGATGACAGACCCGCCGCCGAGCTACCAGGTCGTGAGCGACGAGCTCGCGATGCCGGTCGGCAGCATCGGCCCCACGCGGATCCGCTGCCTGGAGAAGTTGCGCAGAACCCCAGCGCTCTCAGCGTTCCTGGGAGCGCCGGCGAGGAGAGGAGGTGTGCTGGGTGCGGCACGACTGGGACAGTGACGACGTACTGCTCGACGCCTTGCGCGACGCGTTGAGCACACCTTCGGATGAGGTTCCCCCGGAGTTCGTGGAGGCCGCCAAGGCGGCGTTCACCTGGCGGAACATCGACGAGGAACTGCTGCTGATCACGTCGTACGACTCCGTGCTGGACGACACGCTGTTCGCCCGCGCACGGGCGACCGCGACGGCGCGTCAGCTGGTGTTCGACGCGGACGGCGTGTCGTTGCAGGTGGAGGTGTCGGCGGTGGGGATCACCGGCCAGCTGATGCCCCCGTCCGGCTCGGTCACCCTGGTGACACCGAACGGTGATGCCGAAACGGCGGCGGTCGATGAACTGGGGATGTTCGTGATGGGCTCGGCACCGCGCGGACCGGTGAAGTTCCGGTTCGCAAGCGGTTGCACCGATTGGTTTATCCTCTGACTCACCATTCGAGTGATGCTGGAATTCGCTCGTTCGGCCTACATGTGCGGCCAGTAGGGTTATCGACGCTCAGAATTCGCATCGCGAGAGGTGTGTCGCTGTGGTCGATCGAGTCAGCTGGGTTCCGGAAGGTGTCAACGTAGACGTGCCGAGTTCGGCCCGGATCTACGACTACCTGCTCGGCGGCGGGCACAACTTCGAAGCCGACCGCGCTACAGCCGAGGCCCTGATCAAGGTGCTGCCGGTGCGGGACATGGCCCGGCGCAACCGCGCGTACCTGCGCCGCGTCGTGCTGGAGCTGGCGGATCTCGGCGTCCGGCAGTTCCTGGACCTCGGGTCGGGCATCCCGACGGTCGGCAACGTGCACGAGGTGGCGCACGAGGTCGCCCCCGACTCGAAGGTCGTGTACGTCGACTTCGAGCCGGTCGCGATCACGCACGCCGAGCTGATGCTGGCCGGCGAGCCGAACGTGACCGCGTTGCTGGGGGATCTGCGCGAGCCGGAGAAGGTGGTGCAGCAGGCTTCCGCGTCGCTGGACTTCTCGCAGCCGATCGGCCTGCTGGTCGTGGGCGTCCTGCAGTTCATCCCGGACTCGGACGACCCGTGGGGCGTGTTGTCCCGTTACGTGGAATCGCTGGCTTCCGGTTCGTACCTGGCGTTGTCGCACTTCACCGCGGACAGCATGCCGGCGGCGATGGCGGCCGGTAAGGAGATCTTCGCGAAGACCGCGGAGCCGATCACGCCTCGTACCAAGGCCCAGGTGACGGACATGCTGGCAGGCTTGGAGATCGTCGAGCCGGGCATCGTGTTCACGCCGGAGTGGCGGCCGGAGACGCCCGAGGACGTCGGTTCCGATCCGTCGAAGGCGAACCTCTACGCAGCGGTGGGCCTCAAGCCCTGATGGCCACCTCGTCCCTGGCGCAGCGCTGGGCGGCTGTTCTGATCGAGAGCGCGTACTCGCCGATGTCCCGGCGAAAGCTCACGCAGCTTCTCGAGGAGCACGCCGCCCGGCTGCGCGCTGGGCACGATGCGGCGGAGGGCGTCGGCGAGTGGCTGGTGCGCAAGCGGTTCACCGGGCCGGACTCGTTGCGGCGCACGCTGGAGGTGCTGTCGGCGAAGTTCCCCGCGGAGGTGCTGGGCGGGCTGGCCGCCGGGTACGTGCGGGCGACGCGCGACCAGCTGTTCGCCGAGCAGGAGAAGGTCAAGAACGCGCTGCTGAAGGCCGTCGAGGACGCGCAGCGCGACCTGCACGACAGCGAGGCCAGGTTCGCGCAGGTCTTCGCGTCGACCACGGTGGGCATCGCGATCTTCGACCTGCACGGCGCGGTGGTGGAGGCGAACGACGCGCTGGCGCAGATGCTCGGGCACGAGGAGATGCCCAAGGAGCTGTTCGCCGAGACGGACGCGGCCGCGCTTGCGGCGGCGTGCAAGCGGATGCTCGCGTCCTCTGTGGACACCAACCGGCGCGAGTGGCAGCTGACGCGGAACAACGGCGACACGGTGTGGGCGAACGTCGTGCTGTCCGTGCTGCGCGGCTCCGACGGGCTGCCGAAGTTCCACGTCGCGCTGATCGAGGACGTGACCGAGCAGCGGATGCTGCAGGAGTGGCTGCGGCACCAGTCGCTGACGGACCTGCTGACCGGGCTGCCGAACCGGGCCTCGTTCACGGACAAGCTGGAGTCGGCGCTGGCCTCCGGCGAGCCGCACACGCTGGGGTACCTGGACGTCGACAGCCTGACGATCGTGAACGACGGTCTCGGGTACGGCGCCGGTGACGCGGTGCTGACGGAGGTCGCCCGGCGGTTGCGGGTGGCGCTGCCGGACGCCGTGGTGGCACGGGTCGGCGGCGACGAGTTCGTGGTGCTGATCAAGGGCTCGCCCGACGTCGCCGCACTGGCCGCGCTGATCGACGAGGAACTGTCCGAGCCCGTCTACCTGGAGGGCGCGGGCGTCGCGGTGTCGACGTCGATCGGCTTCGTGCACGCCGTCGGCCCCGGCGTCGATCCGACGGTGGTGCTGCGCCGGGCACATTCGACGTTGCGGCGGGCCGAGCACGGCGGCAAGAGACAGTGGGGCATCTACGACCACGAGGCGGACGTGGCCGACCGCGCCAGGTTCGCGCGGATCGCTTCGATGCCCGGAGCCTTCGAGAACGGCGAGATCTCCGTGGAGTACTCGCCGGTGTCGTGGGTTTCGGGCAGGCAGGCGTTTCTCGAGGCGACGCTGCGGTGGGGCGTCACCCGGCACGCCGAGGTCGTCGCCTACGCCGACGCGCTGGGCCTGGCGGCCCGCGTGGGCCAGATGATGTTGCACGACGCCTGCTCACGCGGCGAACCGGTGCTGGTCCGGCTGTCCAAGGACCAGTCGCGGGACCCGGATCTGGCAACGCACGTGCGGGCCACGTTGCGGGCCTGCGCGTTTCCGGCCTCATCGCTGTTCCTGGCGCTGGACGTGCGGTCCATGCCGGACGGCGAGGAAAACCTCGAAGTGCTGCACGACATGGGCGTGCACGTGCTGCTGCACGAGTTCGGCGGCGGGTTCGCCGGTCTGTCCACTGTGGACCGGAACGCGATCTGGGGCGTCCGGCTGGCTCAGCCGCCGTCCGAACGGCTGGCGCGGCAGGGGTTGGCGCTGCTGGTGCCGTTGCTGCGGTCGGCCGGCGTGCACGTGATCGGCGGGCCAGGGGATCCGGACGAGCTGCGCGCCCTCGGCGTGGACATGGTGGTGTCATGAGTGGTTGTGGCCGTCAGGGGGCGACCACAACCACTCACGATCTACCTAGGCAGCATCCACGAACGTGCTGGGCCCGACGGTGACGAGGCGACTGAAGGCAGCCTCGACCTCGGCCTTCTCCTTGGCGCTCGGAATCGGGTTCTTGCAACTGGTGCCGGCGCTGGCGCCGGACATCAGGTCGGTGCACAGACCGGTCCTGCGGTCAGGCAGGCTCAGCAGGTGCCCGAACTCGTGCGCCGCGATGCGGACGACGTGGTGCCCGTCGGTGACCGCCTGAGTGCCGAAGACCCAGCGGCCACGGCCGAGGCCGGCCACGTAGGCACGAGGCCATCCGCTGTCCTGGCTCACCGTGATGTTCGCGGCGCCGGTCGTCTTGACCAGGCGGACGTTCGCGACCTGGGTGTTCCACACGTTCGCACCGTCGTCGACGGCCTTCTTCAAGGCAGCGGAGGTGACGGCGTTCGAGTTGTACGTAAGAGTGCGCGGGGCCGCTTGAGCGGTACCAGCGACGCCGACAGACAGGGCTGCGACGCTGGCCAGCACGGCAATTGTTTTGCGCAGGAACACAGGAATCTCCTCGCAATGCAGGGTAATTGCACCTCGACTGTATCGCTGCAGCGTTGGCGCACAAGAAGAGTCAAGTGTCAATCAGCACCGGAACGGTCCAGAGACTTCGGCGGTGATCGCTGCGCTGCTGCTCCCGGACGTGCCGCGGGGCGAGGAGAAAAACCGCCCACTGCCGTCGAGCCCGAGATCTTTCTGCTGCTCTGACAGGGAATCACGAGGAACGGCGCTGTCCTCCGCCACGAACAGATCGCCGCCAGACGAGCGAGTTGCGTTGCCGGCACCGGTCAGCGGAGCAGATCCGCCGGAGACAAAGGGAATCGTCATAAGCCGGGCTGATGGTGCTGTTGGCCGCGTTGTACACCCACATCCGGCCGTCGCCCGCGAGTACCACCAACCCGGTAGTACTCGCGGACGCCGGTCAGGCGAATGAAGGCTGGCGTAACGCGTGCTCCACGAGTGCGATCAGGATCTGCTTCGTCGACTGCCGATTCCGCGCGTCGCAAGGAATTATCGGCACGGACGACGGGATCGTCAGCGCGTCCCGCACCTCTTCGGCCCGGTGGTGCATCAGTCCGTCGAAGCAGTTCACCGCGATCACGTACGGCAGTTCGCGGTCCTCGAAGAAGTCGATGGGCGCGAACGCCTCGTCGATCCGGCGAGTGTCGACCATGACGACAGCGCCGATCGCGCCCCGCACCAGGTCGTCCCACATGAACCAGAACCTGTGCTGGCCCGGCGTGCCGAACAGGTACAGGATCAGGTCCTTGTCGAGCGACACGCGGCCGAAGTCCATGGCCACCGTCGTGGTGACCTTGTCCGGTACCGCGGACAGGTCGTCGACGCCGACCGATGCCTGGGTCATGACGGCCTCGGTCGTCAGCGGGGTGATCTCGGAGACCGAACCGACGAACGTCGTTTTGCCGACGCCGAACCCGCCCGCGACGACGATCTTCGCCGACATCGCGGTCAGGTCGACCCCAGGTGACCCCGGACGACCCGGAGCACCGTTGCTCATGGGGAACTTCTCTCTACTCAGGCTCGCATGGAAACGTGCAGCTGGGCGCGGATCTCCGGCGTCAACTGGAGACCGACCCGCTCCACCAGGCGGGTCATCGCGTAACCGATGAGCCCGATGTCGCAGTTGGGTGCGGCCAGCACGGCGAGGCACGACCCGTCGCTGATCGACATCAGGAAAAGATAGCCTCGTTCCATCTCGACGACAGTCTGCTTCACCTCACCTGCCTCGAAGCAACGCGCCGCGCCGAGGTTCAGTGAAACCAGGCCGGAGGACACAGCCGCCAGCTGTTCGGCACGGTCGTGCGGCAGGCGGTCCGACGAAGCGAGCAGCAGACCGTCCGCGGAGACGACGATCGCGTGCGCCACACCGGCGACCCTGCTGACGAAGTCCTCGACCAGCCAGCTGAAGTTGTCCAGTTCCTCAGTCGCGGTCGTCACTGGTGTTCCCTTTCTGCGATCACGGGGATGCCTCCGATGCCTGAGTCGAAGAGCGACTCACGGCCCATCTGGACACCCTTCTGGTACGTGGCGAACCGCTGACGCAGCCGGTCGGCGGACCGGCCGGGGATGCCCGCCGTCGCCAGCTGGGGTGCCGGTGACGACGGTTTCGGCAGCGAACCGGGCACCAGGCGCGCCTTCGGGACGCGCTTGGGCAGGCCGTTCTCCGTCGTCTGCGCGGCTGCGCCGTTGTCGTTGTCCAGCGCGCCGGCGGCGCGCCAGCCGTCGTCCGCCGCTCCCCAGTCGGACTCGGCGTAGTCGGCTACCGCGCGCGGCACCGCCGTTGGTGCCTCGGTCTTCCCGGTCTCCACCGAACGCTGCCGCTTGGGCAGGCCGTTCACCGTGCCGGGTTCTTCTTCTGCTTCTACTTCCGCACGTTCCGGCTCCGCTGACGGAACGTCCACTGTGGATGCACTCGGTTGCACTGGAACAGCCGCGGCCGGAGTCTGGAACCACCGCGACAGGTCGTCGACGGAGATGTCCTCGTCCCGGATCGCCGGGAAGATCTCGGTCGCCGGGTCGGGCGCGGGACGCTCGATCGGCGGCTCGTAGGAATAACCGTCCTCAGAGGACGTTTCGTCCGCCGCCACCCGCGCGGTGAACAGACCGTCCGCGGACGTCTGCTCGATGCGATGCCGGCCGGAGGGCTCCTCCACGCCGGACTCGGTGGCCGGCATCGCGACCGGGTACTCCGGCGTCCACTTCGGCACGCCCGCGAGGCCTTCCGCGGTGGACTCGACGGCGGTCGCGCCGGGAGCAGCGCTCGGCAACGGCAGTGCGGGCGGCGCGCCCTTGTGCAGCAACGTGATCGGCAGGATCACCTGGGCGGTGACGCCGCCCTCGATGTCGTCGTTGTTCCCGAGCGTCACGCGGATCTCGTGCCGCTTCGCGAGCTGGCCGACCACGTACAGGCCCATCTCGCGGGCCACCGAGACGTCGACCTCCGGCGGCTCGGCGAGCTTGGCGTTCGCCTCCACGATGTCGGCGTCCTGCATGCCGACGCCGCGGTCGTGGATGCGGATCGCGATCTCGCCCTTGCGGGTCTCGATCGTGCGCACGGTGACCTTGGTGGTCGGCTTCGAGAACGCCGTCGCGTTGTCCAGCAGCTCGGCGATGAGGTGCGCGAGGTCGTTGACCACGCGGCCCTGCACCATCATGTCCGGCGTCGGGGCGATCTGGACGCGCGCGTACTTCTCCACCTCGGACACCGCGGCACCGAGCACCTCGGCGATCGCGACCGGGCGGGTGACGCGGCGGTTGACGGTCGTGCCGGAGAGCACCAGCAGGTTCTCGCTGTTGCGGCGCATCTGCGTGGCGAGGTGGTCGAGCTCGAACAACGACGCGAGGTGGTCGGGGTCCTGCTCGTCCTGCTCCAGCCGGTCGATCACGCTGATCTGGCGTTCCACCAACGCCTGCGAGCGCCGCGACAGGTTGATGAACATGTCGTTGACGTTCGCGCGCAGCGCCACCTGCTCGACGGCGAGCCGGACGGCCTCGCGCTGCACGAGGTCGAACGCCCGCGCGACCTGGCCGACCTCTTCTGTCGTGTTGAGCGGCACCGGGACGATCGCCTCTTCGGCGGCACGCTCGGGGTCGCGGTGCGACCGGATTCGGCGAATCGCGTCCGGCAGCTGGTTGCGGGCGACGTCGAGCGCGCTGCGGCGCAGCACGCGCAGCGGCCGCAGCATCGACTGCGCGACCATCGCCATCAGGCCGAACGCGATCAGCAGCGACACGGCGACCAGTGCGGCGTCACGCCAGGCGGCCTGGCGGGCCTCGCCTGCCAGCCGGGTGGTCGCCGCGTCGGCCTGACCCTCCATGTCCGCGGCCACCTCGCGCACGAGGTTCGCGGTGTCCTGGCCGATCTTGAGCACCTCGGCGTCGGTGATGGTCACCGGCTTGTCGTCGGCGTCCTGCGCCAGCGCGAGCTTCACGAGCCGGTTGCGGCCGTCCACCGAGGCACCGGACACGATGTCCTGGAACTTCTGCCGGTTCTGCGGCGAGACCACGTCGTCGAACTCGTTGAACGCGGCGTCCAGCCGGGACTGCGCCGACCGCAGCTCGTCCGCACCACCGGGCGCGAAACCCTTGCGCAGCGCGGTCGCCGTGAGGATCGAGTGCTGCTGGCCGAGCTGCTCCTGCGCGAGGTAGAGCGCCTGCGCGGCAGCGACCAGCGGAACGATCTCCGGCTCGCTCAGGCTGGCGATCGCGGCACGGTGCACCTGGCTGAGCGAGGCGATGATCTGGTTGTACGCACCGATCACGGCCATGTCCGGGTACTTGGTGCTCAGCAACGTGATGCGCAGCGGGGCCAGACCGTCGAGCGACTGCAGCGACTTGCCGAACGACTCCCGCAGCGGCCCGCTCAGCGACGTGGCCGTCGCGCCCGAGTCCCGGTACTTCCCGATCTCCGTGTCGGTGGCACCGGTGCGGGCGGCGTGCTCAGGGCACGCGTTCTGCCTACCGGCGGCAACACACTGCACGGCCCAGTCGCGCTCGACCTGAAGCGCGTTCTCCACCTTCGCCGCCTGATGGCTGACCGAGAGCTCACGCTGGACGGCGCCGAACAGCTCGACGTCGTCGAGCTGGTTGTTCAGGCGCAGGCCCGCAAGAGTCGCGGTACTCAACGCAGGAACTAGCAACACCACCGCGAGCTTGCTCCGCAACCGCCAGTTGCGTAGGCGGAACCGGTCGATGCCTCGCTGGCCCTCACGACCGCGCACCGTCAACACTCCCCGCCCCGTGAATAGCTGCAAACCTGGTGGATCTTGGTGTAAAACAGTCGGTTCTCATACCGCCGTTTGGACGACAAAACAGCTGGTTCGAGAATCAACAACTTTCGACCAGGGCCACTAAACGGCCCCTGACCGATAATTCATCCGGAGGAAACGACGCAGCGCGGGTGGCTGTGATCACGGCGCGATCACAGCCACCCGCGCTGTTCGTCAACTACCGGAAGGCTGGATGAGCATCGGCTTGACGTCGAACTCCTTGTCCAGCAGCCCGTACCGCTGCATCAGCTGCGGGATCCGCTGCAGCCGCGTCGCGTCGAGCGTGGTCGGGAAGGTGCCGAAGTGGACAAGGCCTGCGGTTTCCTTGTCGACCTTGGCGTACTCGACGAGCAGCGGCTCGACCGTGGGACGGTCGGCGGCGTCGGCCTGGCCCTTGGCGATCGCGCGCTGGAACGCGGCCACCGTCTTCGGGTTCTCCTGGGCGAACTTGCCACTGGTCGCGAAGCCCGCGATCGGAATGCCGTCGGTGGGGCCGGACGCCGCGTCGAGCACCTTGATCTGACCGGCGGCGCGCTGGGCGCGCGTGATGAACGGCTCGACCATGAAGGCCGCGTCGACGGTCTTGTTCTGGACAGCCGCCTGCATGTCCGGGAACGGCATCTCCTTGAACGTGACCGACTTCGGGTCGACGTTCGCGGCTTCCAGAGTCGCCTTCGCGGTCAGTTCGGCGATGTTCTTGAAGGTGTTGATCGCGATGGTCTTACCCGCGAGGTCCTTGGGGCTCTTGATGGCGGAGTCACCCGCGGCCAAGATCAGGAACATGTCGGGTTTGGCCTGGTAGCCATCGGCGATGAGCTTGATGCCGTCGACCGCCTTGGCGGCGTCCTTCGACTGCGCGGCGAAGAACGAGACCCAGTTGCCGAAGGTCATGTCCAGCTCTTTGTTGATCAGGCCGGGGATCGCCTGAGCACCACCCTGGATCGTCTTGAGCTCGACCTCGAGCCCCTCGTCCTTGAAGTAGTTCTTCTTGATCGCCACGTGGACGGAAGCCACGTCGAGGATCGGCAGGACCCCCAGGGTGATCTTGGCCTTCTCGACCGGACCGGTGCCGTTCGCATCGGCCGGGGGCGCCGGCTCTTTGCCGCCGAGCAGTCCACAGCTCGCCACGGTGGCGAGCAGCGTGGCGAGGGCGACGCCACGGACGGCCATACGGCGGACTCTTCGAGTCATCGGGAGCACTCTCCTGTCGGAGCGGTGTCGTCGTTGCGGGGAGGTCGCGACGGTCAACCACTCAGAGTAGTGATGCTGCTCCAAAAGACCCCAGTTGACCGACACGAGCAGGTTCCAGTCCACTACCTGCGGTGAGCATCTAAGCACAGCAGGTCTAGGGCTAGGAGAACCCCAGTTGAAGCGCGCTGTAGCCGTCGTCGGCGCCGGGCCGGCCGGTCTGACCTTGGCAAACCTGATCCAGCAGTCAGGTATCGACTGCCTTGTGCTCGAAAAAGGTAGTCGTGCCCACGTGGAAACCCGACCACGGGCAGGAGTCCTGGAACATCGCTCCGTGACCATGCTGGAGTCGCTCGGACTCGCAGATCGTTTGCTGATGGAAGCAGACCGTCACGGAACGTGTGAATTCCGCGTGAACGGCCAGGCGTTCCAGGTCGCGTACAGCGATCTGTACGAGGGGCGCCAGCACTACGTCTACCCCCAGCAGGAAGTGGTCAAAGACCTCATCGCCGCATTCGTGGACGCAGGCGGGGACATCCGGTTCTCGGTCAGCGACGTCGAGTTGCGGGACATCACGTCGTCCACGCCCTCCGTGGCCTGGACCAGCGCAGATGGCATACGCGAGGAAATTTCATGTGACTTCGTGGCCGGGTGCGACGGGTTCCACGGGGTGAGCCGGCCGTCCATTCCCGAAGGGGTGCTGTCGGAATTCAAGCATCAGCACGGAATTGAGTGGCTCGCCATTCTTGCGGAGGCCCCTCCGTCGACTAAAGCCATCATTTACGCGCTGCACGAGGACGGTTTTGCCGGACACATGTTGCGTTCGCCGACGGTGTCCCGTTTCTACCTCCAGGTACCGGTCGGGACCAATGCCGCCGATTGGTCGGACGAACAGGTGTGGGAAGCACTCCACAAGCGGTTCGCGCTGCAGGATTCCACGTGGTCGCTGACCGAGGGCAAGATCATCGAGAAGCGGGTGCTGGACATGCGCAGCCACGTCGTGGAGCCCATGTCGTACGGCCGGCTCTACCTGCTGGGTGACGCAGCCCACATCATCAGCCCGGTCGGGGCCAAGGGCATGAACCTCGCGATGAACGACGCCGTGACCTTCGGACGTGCGCTGATGTCCTTCTACGCCACCGGATCCGAGACCGGTCTGAAGACGTACTCGGAGGACTGCCTGCGCCGGGTCTGGCGCGCACAGGAATTTTCACAGTGGATGGTGAACATGATCCACACCGATGTCGGCTCACCGTTCTTCGGACGGTTGGCGCAGGCACGCCTGGAGCACCTGGCCGAGTCGCCCGCCTACCGCGCGACCTTCGCCGAGAACTACGTGGGCCCCTAACGGGTGACGCGAGCCCCTAGGGAGTTCGGTCCGCCACGAGCTAGGGCTTGCACCCGATGCCTGGGGGGTGTCGATCTTAATAGGTTGGTGCGACATCCCCCCGCGACATCACAGGAGCACGAGTTTTCATGATCCAGCAGGACAGCGCGCAGGCCGCTCCGCAGGCTCCCCAGCAGGCCCAGCAGGCCCCGCAGCAGGCAGAGCCCCAGGCCACCCCGCCGGCCGCGCCGGTCGAGGTCCAGCCGGCCACGCTGCACGAGTTCGCCCTGGGCCTGCTGAACGACCCGGCCGCGCTCGAGGCGTTCCAGCTCGACCCCGAGGGTGTCCTCGGCTCCTGCGGGCTCGGCGACCTCACCGCGGGTGACGTCGAGGAGATCCTGCCGCTGGTGCTCGACGCCGCCTCCATCGCGGACCTCGACGGCCTCACCTCCGTCACGGACATCGCCTCCCCCGCGGCCGTCAACGGCCTGGTCGGCGACTTCTCCGACCTCGGCGACGTGTCGGGCACCCTCGACGGCGTGCTGCAGGGCACCGACCTCCTCTCGGGCGTCACCGGCGCTACCGACCTCGTTGGCGGCACCGACGTGCTCTCCGGCGTCACCGGCGTCACGGGCCTCGTCGGCGGCACTGACGCGCTCTCGAGCGTCACCGGCGTCACGGGCCTCGTCGGCGGCACCGACGTGCTCTCCGGCGTCACCGGCGTCACGGGCCTCGTCGGCGGCACTGACGCGCTCTCGAGCGTCACCGGCGTTACCGGCCTCGTCGGCGGTACCGACGCGCTCTCCGGCGCTACCGGCCTCGTCGGCGGCACCGACGCGCTCTCCGGCGTCACCGACGTCACCGGCCTCGTCGGCGGCAACGACGTCCTCGCCAAGGTGACCGACGTGGCCGACGTGAAGAACGTCGCCGACGTGCTGGTCAAGGACCTCGACACCACCGGCATCGTGAAGGACGTCGTCGACACCGACGTGCTCGTGAAGAGCACCGACGTCCTGGTCAAGGACGTCGCGGACGTCGACGTCTCGAACGTGGCGGACGTGACCGGCAACGTCGTGCAGAACGTCGGCCAGGTCGGCGACGTCCACAACACGGTCGGCAACGTCCTCGGCGACCTCAACGTCGGCGACCTCGACGTGCTGGACCACGGCGTCGGCAACCTCAACGATCTGGGTCTGCACCTCTGACCTCGCACTGACAAATCAGCCCCGGACCACTCAGGTCCGGGGCTGATTTGTCTTCGAAGAACCACCCTGGCGGGTGAGAACCCCGCACCCCTAACGGGTGACACGCGTCCCCTAGGGATCTCATTTCGTCACGATCTGGGGCCAACACCCGATGCCGGGGGATGCCGATCCTCCATACGGTTGAACCCGTCATCCCCCGATCCACCTACAGGAGCTTGAGTCCCCATGGGCACCCAGACCACGCTGCACGACTTCACCCTCACCCTGCTCGGCGACCTGGACGCCAGGGCGGAGTTCCAGGCTGACCCCGAGGGCACCCTCGACGCGGCCGGTCTGAGCGACATCACCGCCGCCGACCTCCACGACATCCTGCCGCTGGTGCTCGACGCCGCGTCCGTCGTGAACGTCGACGCCATCGACCAGCTGCTCGCCGAGACCGGCGACCTGACCGCCGCCGACCAGCTGACGGCCATCGTGGGCAACGTCGAGGGCGTCACCACGATCACCGACGTCGCCGCGCCCTCGACCATCACCGCGCTGGTCAAGGACTTCTCCGACCTGGGCGACGTGTCGAACACCCTCGACGCCACCGTTCTGAAGGGCACCGACGTCGTCTCGAACGTCTCGGACAACTCCGTCGTCGCCAAGGTGACCGACGTGGCGGACGTCAAGGACGTCGCCGACGTGCTGGTGAAGGACATCGACACCGACGTCCTCGTCAAGGACCTCGTGGACACCGACGTGCTCGTCAAGAACACCGACGTGCTGGTCAAGGACGTTGCCGACGTCGACGTGGCGGACGTCGCCGACGTGACCGACAACGTGGTCCAGGACGTCGCGCAGGTCGGCGACATCCACAACTCGATCGGCCAGGTGGTCGGCGACGTCAACGTCGGCGACATCGACGTGCTCGACGGTGGGGTCGGCAACGGCAACGACGTGGACATCCACCTCTGATCTGCCGCTAGCCGCGCCAGCACACCCTCCTCGTCGTGCCTGGCCTTTGCCCTCCCTCCAGTGGGGTCAGGCACGCACCCATTCGCACGGCCCTCGTGCGACGCAGAACAGCCCCGGACCGCGGCGGGTGTCCGGGGCTGTTCTGCGTCGTTGATCAGGGGTCGTTGGTCTGGCGTCGTCGATCAGGCCGACGGGTAGAGCCCCGCCAGACCCCGCTCCATCGCCTCCCGCACGCGGTGCAGATCCACCGGAGACCCGTGCGCCCCACCGGGATCGACCGCGGCCCAGACGTCCGACGGGGAGACGCCGGGCGGCAGGTCGAGGTACCAGGCGAACCCGCGCGGCCGCGGCGGCACGCCGGCGTCCACCAGGTACGAGTTCACGAACGTATCGATGATGTCCTGATCGGGATGCACCGGCGCAGGTGTGCGCACCACCCGGCGCGGACCGGCGGCCCACGCCACGAGCAGCTGATACCCGTTGTCCGGCAACGCAAGCAGGCGCCTGCCCTCGAGCAGCACCACCCGGTCGCGCCCGCCGGACACCTCTACGGGCTCGGCGTCGACGACGAGGAACAGGTTCCAGCCGGGCACACCGGAAAGTCTGTCAGGTGGACACCGTCTCGCTCAGCGACTCGCGCTCAGCCGCCGCCCACTTCTCCACGTCCATGGTGGGCTTGCCGACGTTCAGCAGCCGCGCGACCTTCGACCGCAGCGCCACGAAGCCCTCGTCGGTCCGCGTCGTCACCTGGTCGCGCTCAGCGGGCAGCGGCACCTCCAGGTCGGCCACCAGGCGCGCGGGAGAACCGCTCAGCACCAGGATCCGGTCGCCCAGGTACACCGACTCGTCGATGTCGTGCGTGACCACAAGAACGGTCGTGTCGTGCTCACGACGTACCCGCAACAACAGGTCCTCCAGCTCGAACCGGGTCTGCGCGTCCACCGAGGCGAACGGCTCGTCCATCAACAACAACGCCGGCCGGTACGCCAGAGCGCGCGCGATCGCCACGCGCTGCTGCATGCCGCCGGAGAGCTGCCATGGTCGCTTGCGGGCAGCAGCACCGAGGCCGACCCACTCCAGCGCCTCGGCGGCACGGGAACGGCGCTCGGCACGTGGCAGTGAGCGCAACGGGAACTCCACGTTGCCCTGCACCGAGAGCCACGGGAACAGCGAGCGCGAGTAGTCCTGGAAGACCACCGCGAGGTGCGAGCCGTGCAGGGACACGTCACCGCGCGAGGGCGCGACGAGTCCGGAGATCGTGCGCAGCAGTGTGGACTTGCCACAGCCGGACGGTCCCACCACGCACACCAGCTCGCCGGCGCGCACGGTGAACGACAAGCCGCCGATCGCCTCGTGATCGCCGTAGGTGTGGCCCAGGTCGGCCACCTCAAGCATGTTGCTCATCCCGACTCCTCGGTTGCCAGGCCAACGCCCTGCGTTCCACCGCGAGAAGCGCGGTGTTGAGTCCGTAGCCGAGAACGCCCAACAGGACGATCCCGGCCCACATGCGCGTGTAGTCGAACGAGCGCTGTGCCTGCATGAGCTGCGAGCCGATGCCGTTGTCCGTGCCCACGAGCTCGGAGATGACCATCAGCACCAGCGAGAGCGACAGCGAGACCCGCAGGCCGGCGAAGATCTTCGGCGACGCCGCGGGCAGCACCACACCCAGAACCCACTGCCAGCGCGGGATCTGGAATACCGCGGAAGTGTCCACTTTGGTCACGTCGACCGAGCGGGCGCCGTCCACGCTGTTCAGCAGCACCGGCCAGACGACGCCGAACACGATCGTCGCGAGCTGCATCGACGTGCCGCCCCTGAACAGCAGCAGGAACACCGGCACCAGCGCGGGCGGCGGGATCGAGCGCAGGAAGACCAGCAGCGGTCCCGCGTACTCCATGGCCCGGTCGGACCGGCCGAGCAGGAGCCCCAGGGACACACCGATCACGCTGGCGATCGCCCAGCCGGACAGCAGCCGCACCACCGACGGGACGACGTGGCCGGTGAAGTTCTCGGGTTCGAGCACCAGCCACTCGTAGGCGGACGTCAGAATCTCCGACGGCGGCGGGAAGAACGGGTCGTCGGCAAGCCAGCCGAGCAACTGCCACACCGCGACGAGCCCGGCGAACACGGTCCACCGCTGCAGGAACTTGGTCACCAGGCCACCCAACGCCGGCGGACGCGCTCGAGGCCGTTGTTGAGCAGGACACCGATCGTGCCCGCTACCACGGTGCCGACCAGCACCTGGTCCATCCGGCCTGGCCCGCTGCGGGCCTCCATGATGAAGTAGCCGATGCCGATCTGACTGCCCGCCATCAGTTCCACGCTCACCATCACGATCAGCGCGGTCGTCGCCGCGAGCCTGATTCCGGTGAGGACGAACGGCAACGCGCTCGGCAGCGCGACGAGGAACAGCACACCGGCCCGCCCCGTTCCGAAAACCCTTGCGGTGTCAACGAGAAGCGGGTCCAGTTCGTCCAGTGCGTAAATGGTGTTGAAGAGGATCGGCCACAACGCCGCGTACACGGCCAGCGTGATCTTGGTTTCCGGTCCGAAGCCGAGCATCACCAGCGCGAGCGGAATCAGTGCCACGGAAGGAATCGGGCGCAGGAACTCGACGATCGCCCGAGTCGCGTGACGCACCGCGGGAACGCTGCCCAGCACAAGTCCACTCGGCACCGCGATGGCGACGGCGATCACGATGGCGATCAGCACTGCCAGCAGCGTTGCCACGACGTGACTGATGAAGTCCGGCGAAGTCAGTTGCGTGACGAGCTCGCCGGCCACGACAGACGGTGGCGGGAGCGCCTCTGCGGGGATGAACGGCGAGCGTCCTAAGAGTTCCCAGAGCACGAGAAACCCGGCGATGCCGAGTAGTCCCCTTGTGAACGCACGCACTCGGTCACCCTAGAGAGTGGATCTCGCAATCACAATGCGTGCTGACTCAACTCCAGGTTGTTTCCCACACTTGTGCGGCGCATCAGCAGACCTCTACGCGCTCCACTTCGCCGAAGCTCTTCACCCATTCGGAGTCGGTGAGCCTGGCGCCGTCTTTTTCACACATCTTCTTGATGATCCGGCCGGTGTCGAAGTCGTACGGCAACAGTTCGGGATCGCTGCCGCCGCCGCGCACCAGGAAGTCCTGGTTCTGCGGCCGGTACACCGCGGGCGCCGAACGACCGTGCCCCACGACGTGCGCGAGCCGCTCCGCGGGCCGGTCGGACGGGTGGAGGCGCTGGACCTCGAAGACGTTGTCACGCACCACGGCCACGCGGTCGTCGTCGGCGAACGTGACCTTGGCGCCGCCGCCGGCGCGCACCACGCTGCCGAGCCGCGCCCGCTGCACCGGCGTGCCGCTGGGCACGCGCTGCCACACGTCGACGATCGACTCGGCCGAGTGCTCGACGGCGACCCATCGGCCGTTGGCGCTGTAGGTGAGCCCGCGGACGTAGACCCGCTGGGGCGGCAACGCCACCGCACGTTCGACCGTGCCGCCGATCTGCCAGAACTCGACGGTCGAGATGCCGGCTGCCGCGTCCCAGACGGCGGTGGCGAGCTCACGGCCGTCCTGGCTCAGCGCGACGGCCTCCGGGTGGGGCACCGGCATCGGCAGCGTGCGCGGCTGCGCGGGGATGCCGAGGTCGAGCAGCACCGCGCTCTCCGACGCGCCCGGCGCCGGCGGGCCGATGTCGACAGGGCCGCCGACCTTGCCGACGACCCGTGAGCCGTTCGCGCTGAAGTCGAGGGTCCGGAACCGGTCCGGCAGCGGCGCCAGGTAGGTGAGGTCCTGAGCGTTGCTGACGGCCCACAGGTGTTCCCGGCCGGTCGTCTGGTCCTTGGTGATCGCGCGCCGCTCGGCGAGCTTGACCACCCGGTGGTGGTCGAAGAACTTCTTGCCGGGCACCGCGCGGTCCTCGTCGAGGTCCCACATCCGGTCCGTGCCGTCCTCGTCGGTAACCGCGGCCATCTCGCCACGCGGCGCCACGACCACTGCGGCGTCGTCCTTCGGCGTGCCGGTGAACGGGATTCCGCGCGCCACCGCGCGGGCCAGCCGCAACACCTTCTCGGCTTCCGGCGACGGCGCGACCTTGTAGCCGACGAGGGCGAACTTGTCCGCGTACGGCAGGCGCTGCTCCAGCATCGCCTCGGACTCGGCCACCGCCCTGCCGCCGAGCTGCCAGTCGTTCAGCTCGGTGATCTTCCGCTCGTTGGTGAGCGCGTAGACGACCGTGCCCGGCACCAGCGCGACCAGCACGGCCGCCACCGCGACCAGCGCGGTCGAGCGCCGGGTCTCGCGCCTGGTGCTGATGTCGACGAACCGGCGTTCCGGCACCGTCAGGAAGTCGCCGAGCTCCTTGGCCTTGCGCAGGCGGACACCCCGGTACAGCGCCTGCGGGTCGCGGTCGCTCGCCTCCCACAGCTCGATCGCGGTGACGAGCTGCTGGTGCGTCTGGAGGTTCTCGCCCTCCTCGGCGACCCACCCGGTGAGCAGCGGCCAGCGCAGCACCGCGTCGTGGGCGAGTTCGGCGCCGTCCTCGGTGAGCGTCACCAGCCTGGCTTTGGCGAGCAGGCCGACGAGCTCCTGCCCGATGTCGAGCCTGCGGCCCTGGCGATGCACGATCCCGTTGCGCTGCACGGAGACCAGCCTCAGGAAGACCTGCCGGACCGTCCTCCGGTCTGCCTCGTCGAGGCCCGCGTAGAACGCGTCCGCGGCCTGCGCGGCGACCTGCTCGACACCGCCCGCCTCCTCGTAGCCCGCGAGCGACAACGTCATGCCGCGCTTGCGCCGCCACGTCTCCACCAACGCCTGCTGCACCAACGGCAGCGCGTGCTGGTTCGCCGCGTCGGCGACCAGGCGGGTCAGCACGGCCGTCTCGACGGTGGCGCCGATCTTCGCGGCTGGCTCGGTGATGGCGCGCCGCAACTGGTCCGCGCTCATCGGCTCGATGGTGATCTCGTTGCCGGACAACACCTTCGCGAGCCGCTCGTGGCAACGCCGCCGGAAGTCCGCGCGGACCGCGACCACCACGTGCGGGCAGCGGGTGAGCGCGCTGACGAACTCGTCCTGGCCCAGCGCTTCCTCGAAGTCGTCGACGAGCAGGACGAGGCCCGGCCGGTGCTGCCGGATGCGCAGGCGCAGGTGGTCCGGGTCTGCCGCGAACTCCCTGGCGAGCTGTTCGGGTGTGGTGTTCTCGAAGAGCTCCGCGAGGACGGCGGCGAGGTCGTCGAGCGGGTGCTCGCCGGGGGTGATCACCACGGCGTCGTCGAGGGCGGGCTTGAGACCGGCGTGGAGCAGCGACGTGCGTCCTGCCCCGGAGGCGCCGAACACCGCGGTGAACGGCCTGGAGCCGATCGACTCGAGCACCTGCTCGACCAGGTGCTCGCGGCCGAAGTACCGCTTGGCGTCGTGCTCGGTGAAGGGGGCGGCGCCGGGGTACGGGGAGTTGGGCTGCGGCGGCAACGCGTGCTCGGCCGCGAGCTCACGCCAGCGCTTGGTCCACCCGGACGGGTCGCCGTCGCACGCCTTGACGAAGGCGAGGGTCAGCGCCAGCGAGGGCAGCTTGCGCCCACCGGCCGCGTCGGACAGCGCGGTCGGCGAGTAGTTCGCCCGCCGCGCGAGCTCGCGGTAGCTCGGTTTGCCTGCCCGGTCACGCAGTCGTCGCAGGTCACCGGCGAACTGCAGCAGCGTGGTGTCCTCCGGACCCAGCGGTCTTTCCCCTCGTGGCATGCCGCCTCCCGGCGGGATTGTCCATCAGAGGTTCGCCCTCCGTCTAACACCCCACCAATCACTCTTTTTCTGGATGACCTCTTGGTGATCGACCAACCCCGCACAGTTAATTCGTTTCTCAGGGGCGGCACGGCGGGGCGAAGTCGAGGCCGCCGAAATACCGGTCCCACTCCTCCCGGGTCATCCGCGGAATGGCCTGCTCGCAGATGCGCACCGCCGGATCGCGCGGGTCGAGCTCCCACAGCCGCACGGACCGGTCCGCGCCACCGGTGATGACCTCGTCGCCCTTCGGCGTGAGGCCGACCGCCGTGACCGCGCCGGCGTGACCGCGCAGCAGCGCCTGCTCCACCGGTTCGCCGTCGTCGAGCTTCCAGACGCGCACGAGGCCGTCGTCCGTGGCCACCGCGAGCCGTTCGGCACTCAGCCGGGCGCTCGTCACGGTGCCGCCGCCGGACGGGATCTCCGCGCGCAACACCGGGTTGCGCGGGTCGGTGGTGTCCCAGAGGTGCACGGACGTGCTGCCGGTGGTCAGGAGGAGGTTCTCGCCGGCGAACTGGGCGCTGCCGGCGAACTCCTCGGTCAGCGCGAGGGGTTTGACGTCGTGCGGCTCGGTCACGTCGACGAGGTGCACGGCGCGGCCGGCGGTCACGGCGGCGAGCACGTGTCCGTCGGGGCGGAAAGCCATGCCCGCCAACGGTCCTAAGTCCAACCGGGCGGTGGAGAGCAGGCGGGGGCGGTCGAAGCCCAGGTCCGTCCAGAAGCTCAGCACCCCGTCGTCACCGGTGACGAGAGTGGTGCCCTGCCAGGCGATCGTGGTGGCGTGCGCCGGGATCATGGCCAGTTCGCGGGGCCTGCCGAGGGAGACGTCGACGACGTGGACGGTGCCGTCGTCGCCCGCGGACGCGACCAGGCCGCCCGTCGCGTCCATCGCCAGCGCGGTGACGGCACCGGCGTGCCTGGTGGCCTCGTGGGAGGAGCGCGGCGACGGCAGGTCGTCCAGTGCGGTGAGCAGGACCCTGCCGTCGCGGTGGCCGGTGGCGACCTGTTGCTGCGTCGGGCCCACCACCAGGGCGGTGACCTCGGTGTCGGCGGCGCGCAGCCGCTGGGAGGACACGTCTTCCTGGCGCAAACCGTTGCGCGCCTGAGGCAACGGCACGAGCTGGTACGCGGCGAGCGCGATCTGCTGGGCCAGGGCGGCGTTCGTGGAACGCAACGCCGCCGCCTCCCCCGCGGCCTTCAGAACGGCGGCGTTGATGCGTTGCTCGGCGGCGTTCTTGGTGGCCTGCAAGGCGAAGACGGTCGTGCTGGCGGCGACGACCAGCAGCGCCACCAGGGCGGCCAGCAGTTGGTGTTGCCTGCGCGTGCGTCTTCTCGCGCTGACCGTCACCTCTTCCTCCGCGGCGAGGCTCGCCGCCAGGAACGTGCGTTCGGCGGAGTTCAGGACCAGGCCGGTGGGCACGTTCTTCAGCCGGCGGCCGCGCAGCAGCGCGCCCGCGTCGCGGTCGAGGGACTCCCAGGTCTGCGCGGCATCGGTGAGCTCGCGGTGCGCCTTGATGTTCTCGCGGTTCTCGTCGATCCACTCGGTCAGCGTCGGCCAGCCGCGGATCAACGCCTCGTGCGCGAGCTCGACGCCGTCGTGGTCGATGACGACGAGCCGGGCCGCGGCCAGCGCCTGCAGCACGTCCTCGTCGGCCTCCAGCTCGTCCTTGCGTGCGCGGCGTTTCGTGTCCTCGACGGTGACGAGCCGCAGCAGGATCCGTTTCGCCTGCGCCTGCTGCTTCCTGGTGAAGCCGTCGAAGACCTCCTGCGCGGTGCGGGCGACGGCGTGGTCGAGGCCGCCGACCTCCTCGTAACCCGCCAGTGTCAGCGTCATGCCGCGGCGGTGCTGCCAGGTCTCCTTGAGCGCGTGCGACAGCAACGGCAGCACCGCGGCCTGTCCCACCGCGTCCGCCATCAGCCTGGCCAGCAACGCCGTCTCGACCTTGGCACCGGCGTGCGCGGCGGGCTCGGTGATGGCGAGGCGCAGCTCGTCCGGTGTCATCGCACCGACCATGATCTGGCCGCCCTGCAGGGCCTCGACGAGCTCCGGGTACCGGGCGCAGTGTCCGTAGTAGTCGGCGCGCACCCCGATGACGACCTTGGCGCACGTCGTCAACGCCGTGATGAGCCAATGCCGCAGCTCCTCGCTGCGGCACAACGTGAACAGCTCCTCGAACTGGTCGACGACCACGAGGGTGCGGTGCGTGCGGTGCAGCACGGCGGGATCGCGCAATTCGTCCGCGAGCTCGACGGCGTCCGCTCCCGTCAGCCGGGCGAGCGCGACAGCGCACTCCTCCACCGGGTTCGTGCCGGGGGTGAAGAGCAGGACCGGTTCTTTCGTGTGGGCGACGAGACCGGCCCTGAGCAGCGACGACTTGCCCACGCCGGACGGGCCGAACACTCCGGTGCAGCGGTTTGTGGTGGTCAGCAGCTCCGCGGTGAGCCGGTCGCGGCCGAAGAACCTCGGCGCGTCGTCGGGCTGGAACATCGCGAGCCCGACGTACGGACTGTCGTTGTCCGGCTGCGGTTGCGTGTCGGCGACCTCGCGCCACCGCCGCGCCCACTCGTCCGGGTCGGCGTCACAGGCCTTGGCGTACGCCTTCGTGACCGCGAGGCTCGGCAGCTTCCGCCCGCCGGCCGCCTCCGACAGCGCCGCCGCCGAGTAGTGCGCCCGCCGGCTCAGCTCCCGGTAGGTGGGGCTGCCCGCGCGCTCCCGCAGCCGGCGCAATTCCGCCGCGAACTGCAAGAGGCCGCTCTCGCCCTCGTCGAGAGGGCGTTCCCGTCTCGGCATCCCGCCATTGTTCAGAGAACTTTGTTCAGCGGCCAACACATGACCGTGAACAACCCGTTCGCCCTAACGTCGACCAACGGGGAAGACCCGGTGCTTTCGCCCCGAACCGGCGCCGGTGTGGCCGTGGGTGGCCCATCCATCCGCCACCCACGGCTGCCCCACCTCAGCAGACCGGCACGCGGTCCACGTCCGGGAAGTACTTCCGCCACTCCGGGTCCGACAGAGCGGCGCCGCCGAGGCACATGTCCCGCACGACCTGGTCGGCATCGGTGCGCAACGGCCAGAGGGTGTCGTTTCTGAGCAGCGCGACGAACTCGTTGCTAGCAGGCCAGAAGTCGATCCCCGTGATGTCGTCGGAGAGGTTCTCGAACGCGGCGACCTGCTCGGCCGAGTTCTTGTGCCGCAGATCCCAGACGCGGGCACTCCGATCGTTCGCGAGCAGCACTCGGCCGCTGTCCGGAGAGAACTCGAACCTCAGGCCCGCGTTCTGCTGCTGGGGCAGGTCCGCCCACCGCATCGGGTGTGCCGGATCGGAGACGTCCCACACCTGGACGAACCCGTCCCACCACGTCGCGATCAGGAGGAACCTGCCGTCAGGGCTGAACCCGACCGGGTTCCCGGAGGGGTTCGCCGAGGCTTTGCCGGCCAGACGCGGCGCATCCCCGTCGAGCTGCCAGAGCTCCACCCCGTCGCTGCCTTCCCGCGCCACCGCGAGCGTTCTACCGTCCCGGGAAAGCCTCAGGTCTCGCGCGCGCCTGTCGCCGGGCACGACGATCTCGCGCACACCACCGGAGCCGTCGTACCGCCAGACCGTCGGCTGGACGTTGCTGCCCCCGTGGGTCGGCACGAGACCCGCGAAGGTGTTCAGCCCCCCGTCCGCCTCGCTGGGCTTGAGCGCGGCAGGCACCTCCGCGAGCTTGCGCGGCTGACCGGGATCGGAGATGTCGAGCAGTTCGTCGGCCCCGTCCCTGCTCACGACCAGGCGACGGTCGTCGTCACTGGCGAAAACCGGGGTGCCGGACAGGGTCAGGTGCGGACGCGACGCGTTCGAACGCAGATCCCACAGCACCTGGGCCGGGTCCCTTCCGTCGGACGCCACGTAGAACCGGCCACCGGTGATCTTCGAGAACGTCCCGCGGTACGGCGAGATTTCCAGCCTCTTGCGGCGAGCCGCGGCATCGGCGGTGAGCAGGAGGTCCCGGTTCTCCTCGCTCGGCGCCACCGCGTGCACCGCGAGGGCGAGACGCACCGCCTGGTCCGGATGCAGCTCCATCAGCGACCTGGCCTGGGTCGCGGCAGACACCGCGACGGCGATGCCCTCACGCCTCGACGCTTCCCGTGCCCTGTCGACCGCGAACACCACCGTGCCGGCGAGCAGCAGGACCAGCACCGACAGCACGCTGACCACCGCGCGGGCACGACGGGTGCGGCGGCGGCCGTCCGCCTGGCTCGCGGTGAGGAAGTCGCGTTCGGGTTCGGTGAGCGAGTCCGGGTTCAGCTCCCCGGCCTGGGCCAGGCGCACGCCCTTGTAGAGGAGGTCACGGTCGCCGTCCCACGCCGCGGCGGCCTCGGTGAGCTGGTGGTGCACGCGCAGCGCGTCGCGGTCCTCCGCGATCCAGTCGCGCAGCCGGGGCCAGGAGCGGATCAACGCCTCGTGGGTGAGCTCGGCGTGCTGCTCGGTGAGCGTGACCAGGCGGGCGTTCGCGAGGTGTTCGAGGACCTCGGCGTCGAGGTCCTCGCGGGTGGCGCGGCGTTTGGTGTCCTCGGTGCCCTCGCCCAGTGCGATCAGGCGCAGGAAGATCCCGCGCGCGATCTGCTGCTGCTCCTCGGTGAGCCGCTCGTACACGGACTCGGCGGTGCGCGCGATGGCGTGCTCGACGCCACCGGCCTCCTCGTAGCCGGCCAGCGACAGCGTCATGCCGCGCCGGCGGTGCCACGTTTCGACCAGCGCGTGCTGGACCAGCGGCAACGCCGCCGCCTGGCCCGCCACGTCGGCCACCAGGCGGGTGACCAGGGCCGTTTCGACGGTGGCACCGACGTGCTGGGCGGGTTCGGTGATGGCGCGGCGCAACTCGTCGGTGGTCATCGGGCCGACGAGGAGCTGGGCGCCTTCCAGTGCCTCGACCAGTTCCGGGTGGCGGCCGACGTGGCCGTAGAAGTCCGCGCGCACGCCGACGACCACGTGCGGCGCGCTCGTCAGCGCCTTGACGAACCAGTCGCGTTGCTCCTGGCCGCAGAGGGTGAAGATCTCCTCGAACTGGTCGATCACCAGGACGAGCTGCTCGTCGTGCTGCTTGACCAGCAGGCCCAGCGCCTCCGGGTCGGTGAGCTCCGAGCGCAGGACCACCGCGGAGTGCCCGGTCAGCTGGGCGAGCCGGACGGCGCACTCGTCGAGCGGGTTCACGCCTGGGGTGAAGATCAGGGCCTGCGGGAGCCGCGGGAGCAGGCCCGCGCGCAGCAGACTCGACTTGCCGGAGCCACTCGCGCCGAACACGCCGACGAAGCGGCGTCCGGTGGTGAGCTGGACCAGCTTCGCGGTGAGGTTCTCGCGGCCGTGGAAGCGGTCGGCGTCCTCTTTCTGGAACGCCTTGAGCCCGACGTACGGGGCTTCACCGGTCGGCTCGGGCGGGGCGGCGATGTCGCGCCACCGTTGTTCCCATTCCTGTGGATCGCCACCGCACGCCGTGACGTACGCGAGCGTGACCGCGAGGCTGGGGAGTTTCTTGCCGCCCGCGGCGTCCGACAGCGTGGCGGCCGAGTAATGCGCGCGTGAACCCAGCGCGCGATAGGAGGGTTTGCCTGCCTTCTCACGCAGTGTGCGCAGATCGGCGGCGAACCGGCCAAGTTCCGTGTCTTCGCTGTCCAGTGGACGTTCGGTGCGTGGCATGTCGATCTCCCCCTGAGACCGATTGTCTACACCGTGTTGTTCAATGCGCACTGCCGACCCCTTACAACGTCATCGCCGTAGCGTTTCTCGTTGCAGGTGGTGATCGGGGGATCGCCAGGGTGCCCCTCCGGTTGTCGGGGCCGGAGGGGCCCAACACTACTTACATACCGACGAGCTTGTAGAGACTTCCGACTTCCTGGCGGTTGAGCACGCGCATCGCGCCGGGACGCTGGTTGCCGAGGAGCACCTCGCCGACCGCGACGCGGACCAGCGACTGCACCGGGTAGCCGACCTGCTCCATCAACCGGCGCACGATGTGCTTGCGGCCCTCGTGCACGACGATCTCGACGAGCGCCTTGCCGGGGACGGTGCTGATGAGCTTGAACGAGTCGACCTTGACCGGCCCGTCCTCGAGCTCGATGCCCGCCTTGAGCTTCCGGTTGAGGCCCTTCTCGACCGGCCCGGGAACCTCGGCGAGGTAGGTCTTCTTGACGTTGTAGCTCGGGTGCATCAGCCGGTGCGCGAGCTCGCCGTCGTTCGTGAGCAGCAGCAGCCCCTCGGTCTCGGCGTCAAGGCGCCCGACGTGGAACAGGCGCTCCTTGCGGCTGCGCACCAGGTCGCCGACGCACGGACGGCCGAGGTCGTCCTCCATCGTGCTGAGCATCCCGAACGGCTTGTTCAGCGCGATCGTGACGACGTCCTCGCGGATCTGCACCCGCAGGCCGTCGACGTGGACCACGGCGGTCTCGGGGTCGATCCGGCGGCCCTGCTCACGCACGACCTGGCCGTCGACCTGCACCCGCCCCTGCTCGATCAGCTCCTCGGAAGCACGGCGCGAGGCGATACCCGCCTGCGCGAGCACCTTCTGCAGGCGCACGCCCTCGTTCTCAGACATCGTCGATCGCATCCACTTCGGGCAGGAGCGGGGCGATTGGCGGCAGGTCGGCGAGCGACGAGAGCCCCAACCGCTCCAGGAACAGTTCGGTCGTGCGGTACAGGATCCCACCCGTGTCGCTGTCGGTGCCCGTCTCCTCGATGAGCCCCCGCGCGACCAGGGTCCGGATCACACCATCCACGTTGACGCCGCGCACCGCCCCGATCCGCGCCCGCGTGACAGGCTGCCGGTAGGCGATCACCGCGAGCGTCTCCAGAGCCGCACGGGTGAGTTTCGCGCGCTGGCCGTCGAGCAGCAACTTCTCCACGAACGGGGCGTACCGGTCCCGCGTGTAGAACCGCCAGCCGTCCCCCGCCCTGCGCAGATCGATACCGCTGCCGGACTCGGTGTACCGGGTGGAGAGTCTACGTAGTGCCTCCTTGACCCGCTTCACCGGCTGCTCCAGGGCGGTGCTGAGCTGGTCTTCGGCGATCGGGCTGTCCACTACCAGGAGGACTGATTCGAGGGCTGCGTCGAATTCCTGGTCTTCGGTCAGGTCGGGGAGGCCGCTGTCTTCGATCGGCTCTTCGGGGGCTGCTGCCAGGAGGTGGGCTTCCAGGGTGGCGGCGTCTTCGGCTGAGGCTAGGTCGGTGGGTTCGGGGTCCGGTTCCGGCTCGGGGTCGGGCTCGGGCTCGGGCTCGGGCTCGGGCTCGGGCTCGGGCTCGGCTGCGGACTCGGGCTCGGCGGCCTCCAGCTCGGGCTCCGGCGCGGGGTCGGCGCCAGGTTCAGCCGCCGAGTTGTCCACAGGACCGCCGTCTGACGTGCCGTTTTCGTCGGTGCCGCCCGATAGACTGGAAACCGGGGGGACCCCCGTGGGGTCCGCATCGCTTTCCGCCGTTTCGGCAGCCTCCGCCGCACCCCCCTCCCCGTCAAACGCGGGTCCAGGGTTCGAAACCTCGGCCGAGTCCGGCCCAACCAGTGGCTCGCTCATCAGCCGTAGTCCTCATCCTCGTCGCCGGCGTGCACCTGCGCCTGCGCTTCCTCCAACGTCCCGCCGACCCAGATCACCTGCAGCGGCCCGAGCGGATCCTCCTGCTCGAAGGCGAGCGACCTCTCCCGGTACAGCTCCAGCAGCGCCAGGAACCGCGCGACGACCTCCATGGTCTCGGTGCAGTCCGCGACGATGTCCGAGAACGACGTGGTGCCCCGCTCGATCAGCAACGTCCGCAGCAGGTCCGCGGTCTCGCGAATCGACACCCGGTGCTGGTGGATGTGCTCGACCGACAGCGTGCGCTTCTGCTTCGGCCGGAACGCGGCCGCCGCGATCAGCGCGAACTTGTGCGGCGTGACGCCGAGCATGACCTCGGGGAGCAGGCCCTCGAAGCGCGGCTCCAGCGACACCGAACGCGGGTACCGCCGGAACGCGCCCCGCTCCAGCTCGGCGAACAGCGCCGCTACCTGCTTGTAGGCGCGGTACTGCAGCAGCCGGGCGAACAGCAGGTCTCTGGCCTCCAGCAGCGCGAGGTCGTCCTCGTCCTCGACGTCGCCGGCGGGCAGCAGCCTGGCCGCCTTCAGGTCCAGCAGGGTGGCGGCGATGACCAGGAACTCGGTGGTCTCGTCGAGGTCCCACGAGTCGCCCATGCCGCGGATGTGCGCGATGAAGTCGTCGGTGACCGTGTGCAGGGCCACCTCGGTCACGTCGAGGGTGTGCTGCGAGATGAGCTGCAGGAGGAGGTCGAACGGCCCCTCGAAGTTCGTCAGCTTGACCTTGAACTTGCCGTCGTCCGGAGCGACCTCAGCTGGTGGGTCCTCGGTCACTGCTCGCGCAACCTGCGTACCAGCAACGATGCGTCACCGTGCGTCTCGAGGTCGTCCAGCACGATGGCGATCGCCTCACGCACGACCCGGCCGCGGTCGACGCCCAGCCCGTGATCAGCGCGCAACGCCAGACGCGCGTGTTCCAGGGCCAGCAGCTCCTCGTCGGACACGTACACCGTGATCTTCGTGGTGTGCTTGGTCCGGCCGGAGCCGCGCCGCTGCAGCGGCGTGACGTCCGAAGTGGAGACCTCGGCAGGAGCGATCTCTTCGGAGATGGCCGGTGCAGAGGTCAGCCGGAACAGCTCGGCCGCGCCCGGCAACGATGGGCGACGGTTCACCGGGCGATCACCTCGCGGGCCAGCGCGCGGTACGCGTTGGCACCGGCGGAGCGCGGCGCCCAGCGGGTGATCGGCTCACCGGCGACGGTGGTCTCCGGGAAGCGCACCGTGCGGTTGATTACCGCGTCGAACACGATGTCGCCGAACGCCTCGACCACGCGTGCCATGACCTCGCGCGAGTGCAGCGTGCGCGGGTCGTACATCGTGGCGAGGATGCCGGTGATGTTGAGCTTGGGGTTCAACCGTTCCTTGACCTTCTCGATGGTGTCGATGAGCAGCGCCACCCCGCGCAGCGAGAAGAACTCGCACTCCAGCGGGATCAGCACTCCGTCCGCGGCCGCGAGGGCGTTCACCGTGAGCAGGCCGAGCGAGGGCTGGCAGTCGACCAGCACGTAGTCGTAGTGGTCGATGACGGGACGAAGGGTGCGCACGAGCGTGTGTTCGCGGCCCACCTCGGACACGAGCTGGATCTCTGCGGCCGAGAGGTCGATGTTGCTCGGCAGCAGGTCCATGTCCTCGACCACGGTCTGGCGGATCACGTCGCGGACGCTGGTGTCGCCCTCCATGATCACGTTGTAGATCGTGGTCTCGAGCTGGTGCGGGTGCACGCCGAGGCCCACCGACAGCGCGCCCTGCGGGTCGAAGTCGACCAGCAGCACCCGTCTGCCGTACTCCGCCAGCGCCGCGCCCAGGTTGATGGTCGACGTCGTCTTGCCCACGCCGCCCTTCTGGTTGCAGATCGCGAGGATCTTCGCCGGGCCGTGGTGCAGCAGCGGCGGCGGATCGGGGAAGTGGCGGCGCGGGCGGCCTGTGGGGCCGATGCCGTCGACCTGCTCCTGAGCGACGTCGTCCACCGGCGCGGCGTGCGGTGCCAAGCTCAGATCGGCACGGGGCGCGAAAGCGTGCTCCGGTGTCGACATGACTGGCGTCCCTCACTGCTCGTAGTCGTCTCTCCGGGCGCAGCCTAGGCCGCACCCGTGCGAGCGGCAACGCGCCTCGCCGGTGTTTGTCAAGACTGAGTTAAGCGGGCACATCCGTCCGTGTTCGCCTATCGGCGGCTGTCAGGATCACGTCCAGCAGGCCCGGGAACAGAAGATCCAGGTCATCGCGGCGCAGCGACACCCAGCGCTGGTTGCCGCGGCAGCGGGTGCGTGTGATGCCCGCTTCGCGCAACACGCGCAGGTGCTGGGAGAGAGTCGACTTCGCGACGTCGACCTCGAAAGCCCCGCACAGCCTCTCTCCGCTCAACTGGATCTGGCGAACGACCGCGAGCCTTGTCGGGTCGCTCAGCGCGTGCAGCACTGCGGCTAGATCTATGGCCTGTGGGGACGGCTCGTCCAAGTTCGGCACCTACCCACCGTACCCGTGGAAGCCTCATGTTCCAGTGGCCCGAGGGTGTGCAGTTGCGTATACCTCCCTCAAAGTCGTAACGGTTACCAGTGTGTACACCTGAGTGGTCGTAACCGATGCATGCCCGAGGAGTTCTTGCACCACCCGAACGTCCGCACCCCCTTCGAGCAGATGGGTGGCGAACGAATGTCGCAACGTGTGCGGAGACACCACAGCGGTGATTCCGGCCTCCTCCGCGGCGGTCTTCAAAACCGTCCACGCGCTCTGCCGCGAGAGCCGTCCACCGCGCGCGTTCAAGAACAGCGCGGGGGTGCCACGTCCCTTGGCCGCCAACGCAGGCCGCGCCCGGACCAGGTACGCGTCCACCGCCGCCAGCGCCGGCCGTCCAACTGGGACCAGCCGCTGTTTCCCGCCCTTTCCGTCCAGCAGCACGGTGCGTTCCGTGCCATCGATGTCATCGACGTCGAGCCCGACGACCTCGGAAATCCGGGCGCCCGTCGAATACAGCAATTCCAGCAACGCCTTGTCCCGCAGATTCACCACGGTGTCGAGCAGCGTCAGGACATCGTTGACGGGTAATGCTTTCGGCAGCCTCTTCGGCGGCGACGGCGGATGCACGGCGCGCGCGGCGTCGTGCGGCACCACGCCCTCGCGGTGCGCGAACCGGTGCAATCCCCGCACGGCCACCAAAGTCCGCGCCGCCGACGACGCGGCCAGCCCGCTCTCCCGCAGTGCCGCCAGGAACTCGCTGACGTGCGCCTCGGTCACCGCGCCGAGCTCGGTGATCCCGAGCGCCTCCAGGTGCTCGGTGTAGCGGCGCAGGTCGCGGGTGTAGGAGTCGAGCGTGTTGCGGGCGGTGCCGCGTTCGACGGCGAGGTGGTCGAGATAGCTCGCCACGAAGTCCGCTATCACGCCAGCCCTTCCAGAACGATCTCGCCGTCAAGGGCGTTGACTCCCTTCGCCAGTGCCGGGTCCTCCGCGATCGCCCGCGAGAAACCCTTGTCCGCCAACGCGATGACGTACGGCAGCGTCACGTTCGTGAGCGCGTACGTCGACGTGTTCGGCACGGCACCGGGCATGTTCGCGACGCAGTAGAACACAGAGTCGTGCACGCGGTAGGTCGGGGCGTCGTGCGTGGTCGGCCGGGTGTCCTCGAAGCACCCGCCCTGGTCGACCGCGATGTCCACGAGCACGCTGCCGGACCGCATCCGGGACACCAGGTCGTTGCTGACGAGTTTCGGTGCCTTCGCGCCCGGCACGAGCACCGCGCCGATCACCAGGTCCGCCCAGCGACAGGCCTTCTCGACCTCGTAGGCGTTCGACGCGATGGTCTGCAGGTGCCCGCGGTAGGTGAAGTCGATCTGCCGCAACCGGTTGACGTTGTTGTCCAGCACGATGACCTCGGCCTGCATGCCGACGGCCATCGTGGCCGCGTTCATCCCCGCCACGCCAGCGCCGATCACCGCGACCTTGCCGGCCGCCACACCGGGAGCGCCGCCCAGCAGCACGCCGCGGCCACCTTGGGCGCGTTCCAGGCAGTGCGCGCCGACCTGGGCCGCCATCCGGCCGGCGATCTCGCTCATCGGCGCCAGCAACGGCAGCGACCCGTCCGGCAGCTGCACCGTCTCGTATGCGATGGCCGTGATCCCCGCCGAAGCGATCGCCTTCGTGCACTCGGGACTGGCCGCCAGATGCAGGTACGTGAACAGCACCTGGTCGCGGCGCATCCGGTGGTACTCGGGCTCGATCGGCTCCTTGACCTTCAGCACGAGGTCCGCTGTCGCCCACACCTCGTCGGCGGTGGCCGCGATCCGCGCGCCCGCCGCTGTGTACTCGTGGTCGGGGAACGACGAGCCGGCCCCGGCGTCGTGCTCGATCACCACGTCGTGCCCGCGGCGGACCAGCTCGACCACTCCGGCCGTGGTGATCGCGACGCGGTACTCGTGGTTCTTGATCTCCTTTGGGACACCGACCAGCATCGTCGCAGCGTATTCCCGATATCGATCTGCTGCATCGGATAACGTGCGCAGTCGTGTCAGACGCATTCGGGCCAGAGCAGCAGCGCATCGGCAACCAGCAGCGCGAAGAGGCGATCACCGCGCTCAACGACCACTTCGCGATGGCGCGGCTCGACATCGGCGAGTACCAGGAACGGGTGAACCGCGCGTCCGGCGCGCAGTCCTACTTCGAGCTCGCCGAGCTGTTCCGCGACCTGCCGCAGCCGCACCCGCCGTTCCTCGCGCCGCCGTCGGTGCCGTTCACGGCCGTCCCGCCGCCGCCTCCCGGTTTCGCGCCGCAGCCCACCCAGCCGTACTACCCGCCGCCGCCCACCGGCCCGCAGTACATGCCGCCACCGCCGCCCGGCATGGCCCCGCCCGGCATGGCCCCGCCCGGCATGGGCTACCCGAACCCGGCCGCCCCGTACGGCTACGACCCGATCACCGGGGTGCCGCTGTCGGACAAGTCGAAGATCGCCGCGGGCGTGTTGCAACTGTTCCTGGGCAACCTGGGCATCGGCCGCTTCTACACCGGCCACGTCGGCATCGCCGTCGCCCAGCTGCTGACCTGCGGCGGCTGCGGCATCTGGTCGTTGATCGACGGGATCATCATCCTGGTCAACGGCGGCACGGACGCGCAGGGCCGCAAGCTGCGGGACTAAATCCCCGCGAGGTTCCGGCCCACGCCCCACACAGCAGCGATCACCAGAACGGCGACACCGACCGACTTCGGCACGGATCGCCGTTCCCCGGTCCACTTGTCCCGCGTCCAGCGCGCGAACAGCCACACCGCCAGCGGCACGCCCAACGCGAGCAACACGGCGTTGAAGTGCCACGCCGCGACCACATCGCCGTGCAGCAGTGCGTGCACCATGCGCGTGACACCGCAGGCCGGGCAGTTCAGCCCCGTCAGCCAGTTGAACGGGCACTTCGGCAGCAGGTTGCCGGGCTGGTTCGGGTCGACGAACAGCAGCAGCACAGCACCCGCCCCGCCCAGGGCAAGAACGCCGAAAGGTGCCCTCAAACGTGCGAGGGCACCCGTCAGCGTCTTCATCGGTCCAACTTACTTCTTGCGCGCGGCGAACCGGGTCGGCTTGTCGCGGAACGGCGCATCGGCCGGCCGCGGCTCTGCCCGGCCTTCGAGCACCTCGCGGGCCGCGATGAGCCCGGCGACCGCCGACGCGTTCACGATCTCGCCGGCGAACACCATCCGCACGGCCTCGTCGAGCGGGAAGCGGTGGATCTCCAGATCCGCCTCCTCCTCGCTCTGCACCTCACGCTCCACATCGGACAGGTCACGCGCCAGGAACACGCGCACGACCTCGTCGGTAAAGCCAGGCGACGCGGCCACGTCGACCAGCGTCTCCCAGCGCGCCGCGTCGAGCCCGACCTCTTCGGCCAGCTCCCGGCGCGCGCCGATGACCGGCTCCTCGCCGTCGTGGTCGAGCAGGCCGGCCGGCAGCTCCCAGAGGTGCCTGCCGAGCGCGTGCCGGTACTGGTGGATCAGCACGACCTCGCCCGCGGCGTCGAGCGCCACGACCGCGACCGCGCCCATGTGCTCGACGATCTCGCGCTTGGCCGTGCCGCCGCCGGGCATCTCGACGTCGTCGATCCGCAGCGCCACGACCCGTCCGACGTGCACGTCCTCGCTGGAGACCGTGCGGAAGTCGTGCCTGGACGTCACTTGGACGCTCCGGCCGTCAGCGGGAGGCGGTCGGCGATCCGGTAGTCGATCGCGGCCTTCACGAACGCCGCGAACAGCGGGTGCGGCTTCGTGGGACGCGACTTGAGCTCGGGGTGCGCCTGCGTGGCCGCGTAGAACGGGTGCACGTCGGCCGGTAGCTCGACGAACTCGACCAGGCGGCCGTCCGGCGACACCCCGGAAAAGACCAGGCCCGCGTCGGTGAGCTTGCCGCGGTAGGCGTTGTTGACCTCGTAACGGTGGCGGTGGCGCTCGGAGACCTCGGTCGAGCCGTACGCCGAAGCGACCACCGAACCCGGCGTGAGCTTCGCGATGTACGCGCCGAGGCGCATCGTGCCGCCCATGTCGCGCTGACCGGAGACCACGTCCTCCTGGTCGGCCATCGTCGAGATGACCGGTGCACCGCCCTCTTCGAACTCGCTGGAGTTCGCGTCCTCGATGCCCGCGAGGTTGCGCGCGGCCTCGATGACCATGCACTGCAGGCCGAGGCACAGGCCCAGCGTCGGCACACCGCGCGTGCGGGTGTACTTGAGCGCGCCGATCTTGCCTTCGATGCCACGAACGCCGAACCCGCCGGGGATCAGCACGGCGTCCATGCCGGACAGCGCGCGTGCCGCGCCCTCCGGGGTCTGGCACTCGTCCGACGGCACCCACTTGATCTCGACCTTGGCGCGGTGCGCGAAACCGCCCGCACGCAGCGCCTCGGTGACGGACAGGTAGGCGTCCGGCAGGTCGACGTACTTGCCGACCAGCGCGATCTTCACCGTCTCCGACGGGTTGTGCACCCGGTCCAGCAGGTCGCCCCACACCGTCCAGTCGACGTCGCGGAACGGCAGGCCGAGGCGGCGCACGACGTAGGCGTCGAGGCCTTCGGAGTGCAGCACCTTCGGGATGTCGTAGATCGACGGCGCGTCCACGGCCGCGACGACCGCGTCCGTGTCGACGTCGCACATCAGGCCGATCTTGCGCTTGAGCGCGTCCGGGATCTCCCGGTCCGCGCGGCACACGATCGCGTCCGGCTGGATACCGATGTTGCGCAGCGCCGCGACCGAGTGCTGAGTCGGCTTGGTCTTCAGCTCGCCGCTCGGCGCCAGGTACGGCACCAGGCTGACGTGCAGGAAGAAGACGTTGTCGCGGCCGACGTCGTGGCGGACCTGGCGGCACGCCTCGAGGAACGGCAGCGACTCGATGTCACCGACGGTGCCGCCGACCTCGGTGATGACCACGTCCGGGGTGACGCCGTCGGCGTCCGGCTCGGCCATCGCGCGGATGCGGCGCTTGATCTCGTCGGTGATGTGCGGGATGACCTGGACCGTGTCGCCCAGGTACTCACCGCGGCGCTCCTTGGCGATGACCTCGGAGTACACCTGGCCGGTGGTGACGTTCGCGTCGCCGCTCAGATCCCGCGCGAGGAACCGCTCGTAGTGCCCGATGTCGAGGTCCGTCTCCGCGCCGTCGTCGGTCACGAAGACCTCGCCGTGCTGGAACGGGTTCATCGTGCCGGGGTCCACGTTCAGGTACGGGTCGAGCTTCTGCATCGTTACCCGCAGGCCGCGCGAGGTGAGCAGCTGGCCCAGGCTGGAGGCCGTCAGGCCCTTGCCGAGCGAGGAGGCGACGCCTCCGGTGACGAAGACGTGCTTGGTCGTACGTGCCTGCTGCACCAACGGGGCTCCCGTGAAAATCGTGGGGGCCGAATCCCCCTATCCACGGGCCATAACGCTAACACGCCGACGGTCACTCAGCGCACCACGACCCGGCAGATCACATCACCCGATCGGCGCAGTGAGGGGTTTCCCCGAACTCGCCCGGCACGGCCCGGCATCAGGAATCGTGGTCACGTGACCTTCGACGTGGCAGGGAACGCTGTGCACGGCCGTCCAGCGGCGTGGCGTTTCATCGAGGGTTTCGCGGCCGAGTGGGCAGAGCCGCTGGAAGCGGCCGACGGCTGGAACCAGGCCGATCTCGATGCCGCGGAGGACCGGCTCGGCGTCCGGCTCCCCCTGGCGTTTCGCGAGGCCTACGCGTTGTTCGGCAGACGTCCGGACCTGACGAGCAACCAGGACCGGCTGCTCACGCCGTCGGAGTTGAGCCTCGACGGGGACGTGCTCGTGTTCCGCACCGACAACCAGGGCGTCATGTCCTGGGGTGTGAAGCTCGACGGCACCGATCCCGAGGCCGTGTTCCGGCACTGGGGGAACGTGGGCTGGCAACCGTGGCTGCCGAGCTTCTCCACCGCCTGCGCGGAGCTGGTGCTCTCCGAGTCGCTGTTCGCCGGCGACGAGACCGTCGACCGGGAGCTCGACGACGACGCCGTCATCGCGCTGGAAGCCCGGTACACCCGTGTCGCGATCCCGCAGACCGGTCCGGGCACGCGCTGGTTCGCGGGCCCGGACATCATCCTGCGCGACGACCACCGCGACTGGCTGTGGGCGAGGACCCGCAGCCGGGAAGCACTCGACGTCCTGCTGACGACGCTCCCCGGCCCGTGGCGGACCGACTAGCCCGCCGTGCCCGGCGAAGACGCCTCGGCGTTGCCCGCGACGCCGTAGCGGCCGGAGCGGCCCTCCAGCTGTTCGCGCAGCGCCATCACCACGACGACCTGGCCTGCCGGGGTGTCGGAGTTGTCCACCGTGGACAAGATGGACGTCGCGTTGGTGTCCGCGCGGACCACACCGATCGCGCCGGTGCCGTTCGCCGATCCGTTCGCGCCGGCCAGCACGGCACCGGCACCCGCGCGGTCGAGCTGGGTGGCGAACCGGGCGATGGTGGAGGCCCGGTCGGCGGCGGAGTCACCGATCGCGGCCCCACCGGTCAGCACGATCGCGAGCTGCGCGGGCTTCACGCCGGACGTCGCCTTCACGAAGCCCGCGTTGGAGAGCCCGGCCAGCGCCGAGGCCGCCTCGTCCGCGGTCGCCTGCGGCTGGTTGTTGGACGGGTTGAGCAGCAGCAACGTGCCGAAGAGGCCACCGGCGCGGGTGCCGGGGTCACCGGCCGTCGGCAGCTGCGACCCCGCGGGCTGCAGCCGGGCCACGAGGTCGCGCAGCTGGTCGCCGCGCGACGGGTCGGCGAACGCGTCGGTCAGCTGGATCTCGCCGGTGACGCTCGCTCCCGCGGACTTCAGCAGTCCGGTGAGCGCGTCCCGATCGGACGGACGAGCGTCCGAAGTGGTCACGAGCACGACCGTGCGGTCGGTGAGCCGGTCCTTCACCGCGAGCGGCCCGACCGACGCGGCGAACTTGTCCGCCTCGGACAGCTTGGCGTTCAACGCGTTGCGGTCGTTCTGCAGGTCGTTCACCTGCTGTGCCAACGAGTTCCGCTCGTCGCTCAACCCGGACAACAGCCGCCCGCTGATCGCGGTCGACCCCAGCACGACCCCCACCGCGAGCGCCAGAAACACCGCGGTGATGGAAACTATGTGGTAGCGCAGCGTGATCACGAGAAGAACCCCTTGAACCAGTTGACGACGGATTGCCAGCCGTCGACCACGATGTCGACGTAGACGTGACCGACGCCGGACACCCCCAGCGCCGCCACCATGGCGACGATGGCGGCGGACACCAGCAGGACGATCACGCCCAGCGAAACCCGGCTGCGGTGCAGGGTCGCGACGGCCTCCCCGTCGACGAGTTTGCTGCCGAGCTTCAACCGGGTGAGGAACGTGGAGGGGTTGGAACCGGAGTGCCCGCGGTCGAGGAACTCGCGCAACGTCGCGCGCAGCCCCACCGTGACGACCAGGGAAGCCCCGTGCGCCTCGGCGAGCAGCAACGCGAGGTCCTCCGCGTTGCCCGAGGCGGGGAACGTCACCGCGCCGATCCCGAGGTCCTGGATCCGCTGCAGGCCGGGCGCGTGCCCGTCGGTCTGCGCGGGCACGACCACCTCGGTGGCCGAACGCAGTGACGCGGTGCCGATGCCGTCGGGGTCGCCGACGATGATGTCCGGCTTGTACCCGGCGTCGTGCAGCGTGTCCGCGCCGGTGTCGACACCGATCAGCACCGGCCGGTACTCGCGGATGTACTTGCGGAGCTTGCGCAACTGCTCGGCGTGCGACGGTCCACCCGCGACGACCAGCACCTGCCGGTCGCGCATCGGCACGTACACCTCGGGCACCCCAACGCCGTCGAGCACGAGCGCGCGTTCCCGGCGCAGGAACTCGATGGTGTTGGCGGAGAAGGCCTCCAGCTGCGCGGACATGCCGGCCTTCGCCTCGATCATGGCGTCGGCGATGCTTTCCGCGTTCTGCTCGATCCCTTTCGCGAGCTCGCGTTCCCCGGCGTAGACGACGCCTTCGTGCAACCGGAGCTTGGTGCCTTCCTTGATCTCCCGCAGCGCGGCGGCGCCGACGTTGTCGATCAGCGGAATGCCCGCCTCGATCAGCAGTTCCGGCCCCAGGTTGGGAAACCTGCCGGAAATCGACGGAGAAGCGTTCACGACACCGACGACCTCGGCGGCGACGAAGGCCTCCGCGGTCCGCCGGTCGAGGTCGACGAGATCGAGAACGGCGACGTCACCGGGACTGACGCGCCGCACCAGGTCACTGGCACGCCGATCGACCCGCGCGACGCCCGTGACACCGGGAAGTTCGTGGTTGGTGCGGCTCAGCAACCCGGAAAGCTTCATACGTCCGATAGTGACTCACGGTGCGCACGCGACAGGTGAGGCACGCCGGGCGATTTGCGCTGGTCAGTCGTCGGGGTGAACTACTACGGCTCCAAACGCCGCGACGACCGCCGCGAGCAGGACCCAGATCCCGTTGCCGAACCCGGCTTCGAGGCCGGGATCGATGGTGATGTTGCCCGCTTTGTGGAAGCTGATCGCGTTCAGCAAATAGACGAACAGCATTCCGGTGATGCCCGCAAGCGCCGCCGCTCCGGCGAATGCGACTTTGCGCCACCGGACACCGATGAGGACGGTCAGCGCGGCCGCGATGATCGGAATCGCGAACAACGGCCCGTGCTCGTCGGTCGTGGCGCCGAAGTGGGTGCGCCAGCCGGTGGTGACGAACTCCGTCTGCGGCTGGTCCGGGGCGAGGCGGATCAGAAGTTCCGACAGGGGGAGGAACGTCGCCGTGGTCGCGGCCGCGGCGGCGATGACGAGCAGTGCCGCGCTCAGGAGTTTCCTGCCGGGGAGTTTCATGCCGGCTCCCGTTGGAGTGCGATGGCGCCGGTCAGCGCGATCAGCGTGCCGATCGCGAGGAACAGCAGCCCGAAGCCGATCGCGAAGTCGCCCTGCTGCTCGACCGCGTGGCCGCGCTCCGACACGACCAGCGCCGCGGTGATGCCGACCGCGCCGAGCTGGGCCGCGGCTCCGGCCAGTGCCGCCCTCGTGATCCAGATGCCGGCGACGAGGAGGGCGGCCGTGACCGCGATGGGGATGCCGTACCAGGGCGACAGATCCCCCGCGGGCCAGTCGCCGGGCTTGTTCAGGACCTCTGTGCCCCAGGCCCTGACCACGACCTCGACGTTGCCTGCGTACGCGGTCGAGTACCACGGCAGCACCATCGCGGTCGCGGTCAGCACGACGCCGGCCGCGATCAGGGCCACGGCGGTTGGTCTGCCGATCACCGCTTCTCCTGTTCGGGGTGGGGCGGCTGGTCGGTGGGGAGCAGCGGCTGGTCGATGTCGAGCGGCGGCTGCTCGTCGTGCAAGGGGATGAGCTCATCGTGCAGCGGGATCGGCTCGTCGTGGGGCGAGATGAGCTCGTCTTGGGGCGGCGTGTACTCGTCTTGGGGCGGCATCGCGATCCCGAACGGCGGTGTGTCGTCGTCGTTGCCGAGCTGGTGCACGACCACCTCTTCTTCTTCGTCATCGTCTACTTCCGGCTGCACTTGTTGCCTCTGCTGCGCGAGCGCGGCACCGACCAGTCCGATGATCGCCGCCCCGACCAGCAGGTAGCTCCCGGTGAGGTAGTTGAGCTCCTGCGACTGGCTCCCCACCGACCCCCACTCCGCCAAGATCGCTTTCACCCGCTCGAGCTGAAGAACGTAGAACAACACGCTCCCCGCCAACGCCCCCGCCGCCCCCACGGCCAAGGGACGGCCGACATGCGCTGTCCTGTCCCGCGCGATCAGCACCACCGAAAGAACCATGACGATGACGGCGATCATCACCGGCCAGCCGGCCGCGAAGTAGGCGGTTCGATCGTTGTTGGCCGGCATGTCCGACGTGATGATCCACAACGTGGTGGAGATCGTCTGTTCCTGCCCGAAGTCGCGGTCGCGGTAGACGGTCTTGTAGGTGTCCTGAAAACTCGCGACGGCCGCCAGCCCGGCCCCCACCAGCAACAGGACCATGGCGACTTTCCGGCGATCAATCACTCTTCGGCTCCACAATCACAGGAAATCCGTACGGCGGCGTCTCGGTGTTGTCCGCCTCGTCGTCGATCTGGTGGATCACCGCACCGCCCGCGGCACCCTCACGCCTGACGGCCCGCGGCAACTCCTGGTGCAGCACAGCGGACACGACCGCCACCCCGGCCGCCACGATCAGCAGGGTGACCCCGTCCCCCTGCTGGACGTCAAGGGGCACCGGCACTTCAAGCCCCGCAAGCCGCTTCACAGTTCCCTGCAAAGTCCCGACCGCCGACCAGGCCGCGCCCACCAGCACCCCGGCCCCGAGCAACGTCCCGACCCGCGCCGCGGGCTGCCAGAACGCAAGCGCCGCAGACAACGCCATCACCAGCGCCGCCCCCACAGCAGGCTCCGCGAACTCGATCGGCGCGAGCTGCAGCGCACCGCGGAAGTCGTCCTCGACGATGTCCCACGACGTGGCCTCGAACCGCAGCGTCCGCCCCGCGAGATCGGCCTGCACGGAGTAGGCGGCCAAGAACGTCGCCGCCACCGCCAGCCCGGCCGCGACGAACACCAGCACCGCCCCGAACACCCGGCGCGTGGTCACTGAGCCAGTCCACCTTCCACCGCACCACCGTGTGCGTCCGCTGACCGAGACTCGGTCACGTTCCCATCATGCCGAACCTGGGCGGTTACAGCGGCGCTGGACGTGGCGGACTTCCCTGCTCACCGCCGGGCATCGCCTGGCGTGCCGGGCCGGTTGTCAGCAAACACTGCCGCACCCCCGCGCTTCCATATTTGCGGATGAGATGACCATGAGATCCGGACATCTGTACAGACGCCGCCAGGCCTGGATCAGGACGGCAATCACTCGATCGTGTTGCCGCATTCCGCCGCGCACGCCCGCAAACCCCGCCACGCCCAGGCCAGGAGGGGCACCGGTCACGCCGCCGCTCCCGGCCACGCCCACGCTAGAAGGAGCACCAGACACGCCGCCGCACCCTCGTTAGAAGGAACATCAGGCACGCCGCCACCCCCCGCCGCGCCCAGGCCAGGAAGGGCACCGGTCACGCCACCCACGCCGCACCCACGCCAGGAGGAGCACCAGACACGCCGCCGCCCTCACCACCATCAAGCCATACAAGGCATGCCGGTGACGAGGGCGGACGGATTAGCGCAGTCAGGCCTTCTTCTTGCGGCGCCGCACCACCGGAGCCGACGACTTGTCCGACTTGGCCGCCGCCAGCAACTCCTCGGCGTGCGCGCGGCCCGTGTCGGTCGAGTCCATGCCCGCCAGCATGCGGGCCAGCTCGACCACGCGCTGCGTGTCGTCCAGGCGCCGCACCGCGGACCGCGTGAACGTGCCGTCCGCGGACTTGTCCACGACCAGGTGCCGGTCCGCGAACGCAGCCACCTGGGGCAGGTGCGTCACGACGATCACCTGGTGCGAGCGAGCCAGGCGCGCGAGGCGGCGGCCCACCTCGACCGCTGCCCGGCCGCCGACGCCGGCGTCCACCTCGTCGAAGACGAGGGTCGGCACCGGGTCGGAGTGGGACAGCACGACTTCGAGGGCGAGCATCACGCGCGAGAGTTCGCCGCCGGACGCGCCCTTGTGCACCGGCAGCGCGGGGGCGCCGGGGTGCGAGATCAGGCGCAGTTCCACCTCGTCGACGCCCGAGGCACCCGCGTGCAGCACCGAGCGGCCGACGGGCAGCGCCTGCGCGTCGCCGGACTCGGCGTGGCGCGGGCGGACGGCCAGTTCGACCGAGGCGTGCGGCATCGCGAGGCCGTCCAGCTCCTCGGTCACCGCCTTTCCCAGGTCTGCGGCCGCTTCCACGCGGGCGGCGGTGACCTGTTCGGCCAGGCCGGCCAGCTCGACCGCCAGCTCGTCGCGGCGGGTGGCCAGCGCGGTCAGGGCTTCCTCGGAGGTGTCGAGGCCGCCCAGGCGGGTGCGGGCGTCGTTCGCCCAGGTGATCACGCCGTCGATGTCCGCGGCGTACTTCCGGGTCAGGGCCTTCAGCTCGGCCTGACGCTGCAGCACCTGTTCGAGCCTGCCCGGATCGGCCTCGAGGTGGTCGAGGTAGCCGGAGATCTCGGCGCCGACGTCGGCCAGCAGGGTCGCGGCCTCGACCAGACGCGGTTCCATCTCGCGCAGGCGCGGGTCCTCGGAGGTGGAGAGGCGCCGGGCGGCCTCGGAGATCAGGCCGAGCGCGCCGGGGTTGTCCGGGTCGCCCTCCAGCGAACCCGACACGGCGTACTGGGCACCGGACGCGGCCTCGCGCAGCTGGTCGGCGTCGGCCAGGCGGCGGGCCTCGTCGTGCAGTTCGACGTCCTCGCCCGGCTTCGGGTCGACGGCGTCGATCTCGGCCAGGCCGTGCCGCAGCAGGTCTGCCTCGCGGGCGAGCTCACGTGAACGCTCGGTGCGTTCACGAAGCTCCGACGAGACGCGCAGCCACTCGTCGCGGATGCGCTGGTACTCGCGCAGCGGCTCGGCCACGTCGTCCGCCGCGAAGCGGTCCAGGACGGCACGCTGCTCGGTCGGGCGCATGAGGCGCAGCTGGTCGTTCTGGCCGTGCACGGCGATCAGCTGATCGGCCAGCTCGGACAGCACGCCGACCGGCACGGAGCGGCCGCCGACGTGGGCACGCGAACGACCGTCGGAGCCGACGGTGCGGATCGCGATCAGCGAACCGTCCTCGTCCGGCTCGCCGCCGACCTCCTCGGCCACCTTCGCGGCCGGGCTGCCCGCAGGGGCCTGAAAACGGCCCTCCACGACAGCCTTGTCGGCTCCGGTACGCACCCGCGATGCCTCCGCACGGCCACCGCCGAGCAGGTGCAACCCGGTCACGACCATGGTCTTGCCCGCGCCCGTCTCACCGGTGACTACGGTGAATCCGGGGTCGAGTTCAAGGGTGGCCTCGTCGATCACGCCAAGGCCATTGATGCGCATCTCGGCCAGCACAGGGCGAACCTTACTTGTCGGGTCCGACAATTCTCCGCGGGCACCATAGCGAGCCAGTGCCGACGCACCGAGCGGCGCGATCAACCTGCCGATGGTCCCCGCCATCCCTTCACCGGCAGGGCGAACTTCTCGACCAGCCGATCGGTGAACGGAGCCTGGCGCAGCCGCACGACCCTGAGCGGCACCTCGCCCTCCACGATCTCGATCCGCGCGCCGGCCGGCAGCTCGAACGTGCGCCGCCCGTCCGCGGACAGCGCGGCCGGGTGGCCCGCCGGATCGATCTCGAACGCCACGTGCGACTTCGGCGAGACGACCAGCGGCCGCGAGAACAACGCGTGCGCGTTGCTCGGCACCACCAGGATCGCCTGCACGTCCGGCCACACGACCGGTCCGCCCGCGGAGAACGCGTACGCCGTCGAGCCCGTCGGCGTCGCACAGATGACGCCGTCGCAGCCGAAAGCCGACACCGGCCGGCCGTCGACCTCGACCACGACGTCGAGGATGCGTTCGCGGATCAGCTTCTCGACGGTGATCTCGTTGAGCGCCCAGGTCTCCGCGACGATCTCGCCGTTGACCTTCGCGATGAGGTCGAGCGTCATCCGCTCTTCCACGAAGTAGTCCTGCTCCAGGACGTGGCCGACGGCCTCGTGCAACGCGTCCGAGTCCGCCTCGGCGAGGAAGCCGACGCGGCCGAGGTTCACGCCGAGCACCGGCACCCGCGCCGGGCGGGCGAGTTCGGCACCGCGCAGCAGCGTGCCGTCACCGCCCAGCACCAGCACGAGTTCGGTGCCCTCCGCCGCCTTGTCGTCGAAGGGCACGACCTTGGTGCAGCACTGCGGACCGAGGTCACGCGCCTCGTCGTCGAGCACCCTCGTCGTGACGCCACCGACCGCGAGACGGCCGGCGACCTGACGGGCGAGATCGATGTTGCTCTGGTGACCGGTGTGGACGACCAGCAGGATTTCCCGCTGACTCAATTCTGGGGCCCTTCTGCCACGGCGGAGCGCACCATCTCCACGGCGTCAGCGGGTTCGCCGCGCCGCAGCCAGAGGAAGTACTCGACGTTGCCGGACGGGCCGGGCAGCGGGCTCGCGACGACGCCCCGCACCGCCAGACCCAGTTCCCCGGCCGCCTTGGTCACGTCGAGCACGGCTTCGACGCGCAGTTCCGGGTCACGCACGACACCACCGGTGCCGAGACGTTCCTTGCCGACCTCGAACTGCGGCTTGACCATCGGCAGCAGGTCGCCTTCCTCGTCGAGGCACGCGGCCAGTGCGGGAAGCACAAGCCTCAACGAGATAAACGAAAGATCCGCTACGACGAGTTCAACTTTTCCGCCGATGTCCTCGGGTGTGAGGGCGCGGACGTTGGTCTTGTCCTTCACGACGACCCGGTCGTCGGTCTGCAGCTTCCAGTCGAGCAGCCCTCTGCCGACGTCCGCGGCGACGACCTGACGTGCGCCCTTCCTGAGGAGCACGTCGGTGAAACCGCCAGTGGATGCGCCCGCGTCCAGGCAACGCCGGCCCGCAGGATCGATCTTGAAGCCGTCCAGCGCGCCGATCAACTTGTGCGCGCCCCGCGACGCCCAGTTCGGGTCGTTGGAGAGGTCCTTCACGACGACCGCGTCGGAGGTCTCCACGGCGGTCGCGGGCTTCGTCGCGACGGTGCCGCGCACCGTGACGCGGCCGTCCGCGACGAGTTGGCTGGCGTGCTCACGGGACCTGGCGAGCCCCCTGCGCACGAGTTCGGCATCGAGCCGCACCCTGCGAGGCACTGTGCATCACACCTTGTCGATGCTCGACAGTGCGTCGGTGAGCGTCGCGTGCACGGCGTCGAACCGCGCCACGTGCTCGTCGAGGGGAACGTTCTCAAGCCCGTCGAGCCTCGCCAGCGCGCCATCGATGGCGTCAGCCGGGTTGGGCGGCGGTCCGGGCATGGGATAGCTCACGGGTCTTACGGTAGCCGATGGAGTACCGACAGGTCCGCGCCGACATACGTGGGCCGGAGCTCTTCCGGAAGCGCTTGCGCCTCTTCTTCGGTGGATACACCCGTGAGCACAAGCAGCGAGTCCATCCCCGCGTTGACCGCGCCCAGGATGTCCGTGTCGAGCCTGTCGCCGATGACGAGCGGCCGGTTCGCGCCGAGCTCCTTCGCCGCCTGCTGCAGCAGCGGGGTGGCGGGCTTGCCGGCGACCAGCGGCTCGGTGTCGGTGGCGGTCTTCAGCGCCGCGACCAGGCTCCCGTTGCCGGGCAACAGGCCGCGCTCGGTGGGCAGGGTGGCGTCGACGTTGCACGCCACCCACAGCGCGCCGGTGCGGATGGCCACGGCGGCCTCGGCCAGCTCGCGCCAGCCGAGGTCCATGCTCAGGCCCTGCAGCACCGCCACAGCGCCTTCTGCCGAGTCCGTCGGCGTGAGGCCGCGCTTGAGCACCTCGGCCTGGAGCGCTTTCGTGCCCAGGACGAGGACCTTGGAGCGCTTGGGCAGGCGTTCGGCGACCATGGCCGCACCTGCCTGCGCCGACGTGCTCACCTCGTCGATGCTCGTCTCGAACCCGAGATCGACGAGGTGATCAGCGACCGCCTGCGGCGAGCGAGATGCGTTGTTGGTGACGAACCGGATCCCGACGCCGTGCTTTCTCGCTTCGGCGATCGCCTCGGCGGCACCAGGCACGGCTTCGGACCCTCGGTACACGGTGCCGTCGAGATCGATCAGCAACGCGTCGTACCTGTCGACCAACGTCTCGCTCACTGCTGCGCGGTCTCCTCCTGGGTCAGCTCGAACGCGCGCTCGGCGGCGTCCGTCTCCCCCTCGTCGTCAGCCTCGGCGGCGTTGAGGAACCACTTGACCGCTTCCTCGATCCGACCGGCCGCGGCCAGGTTGTCGGCGTAAGCGTAGAAGAGCCGCGCGGAGTAGGGCGTGCGCTGCCCCGGATCGAGATCCGGACCCTGCAACGACACGACGGCCGCGTCGAGCTGCCCCATGTCCCGGCGAGCACCGGCCGCGACGATCCGCAGCTCGATCTCGTCCTCCTGGCTGAGGTCCTTGGCCGCCGGGTCCTTGGCCAGGTCGATGGCCCGCTCCGGCCGGCCGAGCGCCCGCTCGCAGTCCGCCATGATCGCGAGGTGGCCCGGTCCGGTCATCATCCGGCGCGCGGCCCGCAGCTCGCTGAGAGCCTCGGCCCACTCGTCCGCGAAGTAAGCGGTCAGCCCTGCGGCCTCCCGCACGACACCCACACGCGCCGCCTTGCTGCGCGCGTACCGGGCGTGCTCGAGCGCCAGCTCCGGCTCCTCGTCGATCAGCAGCCCGGCCGCGGCCAGGTGCCGGCCGACGATCTCCGCGAGGCCCTTGGGCAGGCTGCGGAGCTCGGCGCGGATCTCGGGGTCGAGCGCCGAGAGGTCGGCTTCCTCGGGAAGCTCGGGACGGCCGCCACGGGGGGCGGGGGCGTCGTCGGGCTCGTCGCCGGCCGCAACAGCCTGGCTGTCGTCCGCGGTGTCGCTCTGGACCTCGTCCGAGTCGCGCTCGTCGTCGGAGTCACGCTCGTCGTCCGAGTTATCGGAGTCGTCGGCGTCAACAGCGTGGTCGGCGTCAGCACTCTGCACGTCAGCGGAGGCGGCGTCAGCACTCTGCTCGTCAATGGAGGCGGCGTCAGCGTCGTCATCCTCGCCACGAGCCGCAGCAGCGCGCGTCGCCGCGGCGCCGTCACCCAGACGGTAACCAGCGCGCGCGGGGGCAGCACCCTCGCCGGCGGCGGTCACGTCAGAGGCAGCCGCATCCTGGTCGACGGCGTCGACGTCGTTCTGGTTCGCGGGCTCCTGCTCGGCCTGCCGCTCCTGGAAGCGCGCCGCACGCTCGCGGCTGCGCTCGTCACGACGGTCGTCGCTCGGGTTCGCAGGACGCGAGGTCCCACGGTCGTCGCGCTGGTAACCGCCACGGTCACTGCGGTTGCCACCGCGGTCGCTCGAGCGGTCGTCACGGCGGTAGCCGCCACGGTCGCTGGAACCCTGGCCACGGCTGCCGCCACGGTCGCTGGAGCCCTGACCGCGGTAGCCACCGCGATCGCCGGAACCCTCGCTGCGGGAGCCACCGCGGTCGGAGCGGTAACCGCCACGATCGCTCGACCCCTCGGAACGCTGGTAGCCGCCGCGCTCACCGGAACGGTCGCTGCGGTAGCCGGGACGGTCACCGCTACGGGAGTCGCGGCGCTCGCCGGAACCCTCGGAACGCTGGTAGCCACCACGCTCACCCGAGCGGTCGCTGCGGAAGCCGCCACGGTCACTGGAGCCCTGACCGCGGTAGCCACCGCGGTCGCCGGAACCCTCGGAACGGCTGCCGGCGCGGTCGCCCGAGCCCTGGCCGCGGTAACCGGGACGGTCACCCGAGCGGTCGTCACGGCGGAAGCCGCCACGATCGCTGGACCCACCACGGTCGCTCGAACCCTTGTAGCCACCGCGGTCGCTCGAGCGGTCATCACGGCGGAAGCCGCCGCGGTCGCTTGAGCCGCCGCGGTCGCTTGAGCCGCCGCGGTCGCTTGAGCCGCCGCGATCACCGCGGTCGGACCGGAAGCCGCCACGGTCGGAAGAACCTTCGGAACGCTGGTAGCCACCACGGTCCGAGCGCTCGCCGCCGCGGTACCCGCCACGGTCGCTGGAACCCTGGCCACGGCTGCCGCCACGGTCGCTGGAGCTCTGGCCGCGGTAACCACCGCGATCGCCGGAACCCTCGGAACGCTGGTAACCACCGCGATCGCCGGAAGCCTCGGAACGCTGGTAGCCACCACGATCGCTGGAACCCTGGCCGCGGTAACCGGGACGGTCACCCGAACGATCGGAGCGGAAGCCACCACGGTCGCTAGAGCCCTGGCCACGGTAACCACCGCGATCGCCGGAACCCTCGGAACGCTGGTACCCACCACGATCGCTGGAACCCTGACCCCGGTAACCGGGACGGTCACCCGAACGGTCCGAGCGGAACCCGCCACGATCGCTGGAGCCACCACGGTCACTCGAACCCTTGTAACCACCGCGGTCACTAGAGCCCTGGCCGCGATAGCCGCCACGGTCGCTGGAACCCTGACCGCGGTAACCACCGCGATCGCCGGAACCTTCGCTGCGGGAACCGGGACGGTCACCCGAGCGGTCGTTGCGGTAGCCGCCACGGCTGCCGGAGCCCTCGTTACGAGAGCCGGTGCGGTTGTTGTCGTCTCGACGGTCACCGCGGAAGTTGCGGTCACCGGAGCCGGAACTGCCGCGGTCGTCTCGGCGGTCGCCGCCCTGGGGGCGGTCGCCGGAGCCTTCGTTGCGCTGGAAGTTGCCGCTCTTGTTGTCGCTGCGGTTGCTGCTGAACTTTCGATCGCCTGCCGGACGGCCACCCTCGGAACGGCGCGGTCGGTCTCCCTGGCCACGCTGACGGTCGCCGGGACGATCCCCGAACCTAGACACCAATTCCTCCTACTATGGACACGCTGAAAGGGGCCTGTGATCTGAGCACTGTTGTTGTGCCCCGCATCACAAGCCCCTTCAGGGAAGTAAAGTTCGGCGGCGACCTACTCTCCCACACCGTAACCAGTGCAGTACCATCGGCGCAGAAGGGCTTAACTACCGGGTTCGGAATGGGACCGGGTGT
>NZ_JBITEX010000006.1:0-712551 GCF_044455585.1 Lentzea sp. NPDC051213 | reverse complement strand
CCTAGACAAGAAGAATGATCAACCAAGGGCTTCACTCATGATCAACTAGGGTGCTCACTCCGCGGCCATCGGTTAAAACTCAAGCTAGTGGCGTGACTCAGAACGTGTGCGGGTAATTCACGCTCAGCAGGGCGCCTCGCGGCACCGCCCCCACGCCCACATACATCCAGTATGAGGACGTGGAGGCGGCACCACGATGCACCCGTCTGACCGCGAATTCCCCGGCCACCTTCTGAGCCACGCCACTAGGTAGGCTCACCCGTATGGCCGACACGCAGTACGAAGACCTGCTCCGCCACGTCCTGAAGGAGGGCGTGCACAAGCAGGACCGCACCGGCACCGGCACGCGGTCGATCTTCGGCCACCAGCTGCGCTACCCGCTCGCCGCGGGCTTCCCGCTGATCACGACCAAGAAGGTCCACTTCAAGTCGATCGCGTACGAACTGCTGTGGTTCCTGCGCGGCGACAGCAACGTGCAGTGGCTGCGCGACAACGGCGTCACGATCTGGGACGAGTGGGCCTCCCCCGAGGGCGAGCTCGGCCCGGTCTACGGCGTCCAGTGGCGCTCCTGGCCGACCCCGGACGGCGGGCACGTCGACCAGATCGCCGAGGTGCTCAAGACGCTGCGCTCGAACCCCGACTCGCGCCGGATCATCGTGTCCGCGTGGAACGTCGGCGAGATCGCGCAGATGGCACTGCCGCCGTGCCACGCGTTCTTCCAGTTCTACGTGGCCGACGGCAAGCTCTCGTGCCAGCTCTACCAGCGCAGCGCGGACCTGTTCCTGGGCGTGCCGTTCAACATCGCCTCCTACGCCCTGCTGACCCACATGGTCGCCGCCCAGACCGGTCTCGGCGTCGGTGACTTCATCTGGACCGGTGGCGACTGCCACATCTACGACAACCACGTCGAGCAGGTGGAGCTCCAGCTCAGCCGCGAGGTCCGCCCGTTCCCGGCGCTGCGGATGGCGCCCGCCGACAGCCTCTTCGATTACCGGTTCGAGGACTTCACGATCGAGGGCTACGACCCGCATCCCGGCATCAAGGCTCCGGTGGCGGTGTGATCGGCCTGATCTGGGCCCAGGCCGCGAACGGCGTGATCGGCCGCGACAACGCCATCCCGTGGCACATCCCCGAGGACATGAAGCACTTCCGGGAGATCACCTCGGGCTCGGCGGTCCTGATGGGCCGCCGCACCTGGGAGTCGTTGCCCCCGCGCTTCCGCCCCCTGCCGGACCGCCGCAACCTGGTCCTTTCCCGCACGCCGCAGGACGGCGCCGAGACGTTCGACAGCCTGGAGAAGGCGCTCGCGGACGTCACCGGCGACCTGTGGGTGATGGGCGGTTCCGCGGTGTACGCGGCCACGCTGCCGTTCGCGGACCGGGTCGAGGTGACCGAGATCCGCGAGGTCGTCGAGGGCGACACGTACGCACCGGTGGTCGACCGCGAGCCGGTCAGCGTGGGCGAGTGGCAGGAGTCCAGCTCAGGCCTGCACTACCGGTTCGTCAGCTACTAGCGGCGGCCGCCGAACTCCCACTTGTGGACCTCGACCGCGTCGTAGCGGTCGACGGTCAGGACCGAACGCGGGTCAGCAGACCTGACCAGCGCGGCCGTACCCAGCCAGACCGTGCCGTCGTCGGACAGCAACGGGCCGTACGTGATCAACTCGTCCGTGCGCGCCGGGACGAGGTCGACGGCCTCCCCCTGCCCGAACCCGAGCACCAGGTGTCCCCCGCCTTCACGGCCGCCGGGAAAGTCCCACATCGTGCGCCCGAGCACGTTGTTCCACCTGCGCAGCAGCACATCGCGGTACGCGCCGGCCTGGTAGTTCGGCTCGTCGAACGCGAAGGCACGCGCCGCCGCGGCGTCCGGCAGGTCGACGATGTGCACGCTGCCGGTGACCACGTCACCGGCGAAGGTGGGGCCGCGGGCGATCAGCTCGAACCGGTCCATGTAGGACCAGTGCTCCTCGCCCAACCGCTCGCGCAACGGCAGCGAACCGGGCCGATCCCGGTGGTAGCAGAAGAACTCCACCCGCTACCGCCGCCGCGCCCGCGCGTGCCACGCCTCCACGATCAACTCCTCCAGCTCCCCCAGCCCGATGTGCTCCAGCCGCACCAGAATCGCCGGATACCCGTGGAAGTGCGGCGTGGTGAAGTAGACCGTCCGGTCGGAGGCGAGCAGCGCCTCCTTGGCCCCCAGATCCGGCACCCGAGCGGCCAGAATGGGCCCGGAAGGGGCGGAGGAGCCCAGCGCCGCCAGGTCGGTCTTGCGCAGCGGCCGTTCCCACACGAAGAGCTTGTCCTTGACCCTCCAGTCGACGACGCCTTCCCGCACCCGCTCCGTCACATCGGGCATGGAGGTGGCGATCCGGTGCACGTCGTCCCAGGTGGCCATCGGTTCTCACACTCCTACAGGTGGTCCGGCGGACGCTGCTGCTCGGCCAGGAACCGCTCGAACTCGGCGCCCAGTTCGTCCGCGCTGGGGAGGTCGGTGTTGCCCACAGTCTGGATGAACGCGTCGTACTGCCGCTCGAGCGCTTCCACGACCTGGGCCACCTCCTCGGACTCCGCGACCTGCCGGTGGATCTCGGCGTCGGCGGCCTGCGCCGCGTCGACCAGCGACCCGATGGGCAGCGCCAGCCCGGTGGCACGGGCGACGGCGTCCAGCAGGGTGACGGCGGCGGTCGGGTAGGTCGACTGCGCGAGGTAGTGCGGCACCTGGGCGGCGAAACCCATCGCGTCCTGACCCGCCTTGCCCAGCCGGAACTCCAGCAGGCCCGACACGTTGCCCGGCACCTGCACGCGGTTGAAGAACGGCTGGTACTCGGACACGAGCTCGGGCCGGGTCGCGTGGCCGATGACGTTCAGCGGACGCGTGTGCGGCACGCCCATCGGGATGCCGTGGAAACCGACGGTGAGGCGCACGCCCCAGCGGTCGATCAGGGACCGCACGGCGAGCACGAACGTCTCCCAGCCGCGGTCCGGCTCGGGACCGCTGAGCAGCAGGAACGGGTGCCCCGCGCTGTCCCACAGCAGGTGCACGACCAGTTCCGGGGCGGCGTAGTCCTCCCAGTGGTCGGTCGCGTAGGTCATCAGCGGCCGGCGGGACCGGTAGTCGATCAGGCCGTCGATGTCGAAGCGGGCGACGACACGGCTTTCGAGGGTCTCCAGCAGGTGCTCAGCCAGCAGCCGGCCGGCGGCTCCGGCGTCCATGAATCCCTCGAAGTGGTGCAGCAGCACCGCACCTGTGAGGTCCGGCACCTCCGAGTCGACCTCGTACAGGTTCTCCGGGTCCAGCACCGCACGCCTCCAAAGCAATCGTTCCCGTCTCGTCCAAAGCCAACCAGATCGGCACGGGTCTGATTCCGCACGGGTCGATTAGCCCATACGGACCGAGTGAGCGCATTACCTCACGGGTACACCAACGCGGTGTACAAGCGTTCGGTGACGCGTGGAGCCCTGGTCGCTGCCGTCTTCATCCTCCTCGGCGCGGCCGTGTTCATCTTCGACCAGTTCAGGCCATTCGGTGACGAATCGATAGACCGCAGCCAGCCGGCGATGCTCAAGGCCGTGCGCGACCTCAGCCAGTATCACGCCGCAGCAGGCGAATTCCAGGTCGTGCTGGACATCGAGCAGGACGTCAAGTGGGTACCCGACGCACTGGCCGGTCAACGCACGCTGTTCGTGGTCGCCGGTTCTGTCAACGCCTACATCGATCTCGGTTCGCTCGCCGAGGACGGGCTGGTCCTGTCAGAAGACCGGAAGACGGTCGAGCTGCGGCTGCCGAAGCCGCAACTGGACAAGCCGAACATCCACCACGACCGTTCGTACGTCTTCAGCCAGGAGCGCGGCCTGATCGACGATCTCAAGGCGCTCGTGGAAACGCCTGACCAGCAACGGTTCTACCTCGCCGGCGAAGCCAAGATCACCGAGGCGGCACGGCAGTCGGAGCTGCTGAAACGCGCCGAGGACAACACCAGGGTGATGCTCACCGGAATGCTGCAGTCGTTGGGATTCCAGGTGAAGGTGCGCTCCGACTGAACCTCGAGCGCGGCTGCGCCGAACGTCCGGGTGAGCCGACCTCGCCGGGATAGGATCCGTTGGTGGAAGACGATCTGATGGCCTGGGCACCCGCGCAGGGTGCCGCGCAGGCGCCCGGGATCGCGTTACCGGGCTTCAGCGCTTTCCGCGTGATCGCGCAGGGCGGCGAGGGCACGATCTACCGCGCCCGCCAGGACGGGCTGGGCCGCGACGTCGCGGTGAAGGTCCTCCAGGTGACCGACCCGGCGACGGTGACCCGTTTCCGCCGCGAGCTGGCGATCACCGTCGAACTCGGCCGCCAGCACCCCCACATCGTGACGGTGCTGGACACGGGCACCCTGCCGGATGGCCGCCCGTGCATCGTCATGGAGTACTACGAACGCGGCTCGCTGCACGACCGTTTGCGCGCCATGGGCCCGTTGCCCGTACCGGACGTGGTGGCCGCCGGCATCGCGGTCGCCGACGCGCTGGCGTTCGCGCACGGCCAGGGCATCCTGCACCGCGACGTGAAGCCGCAGAACGTCCTGGTGCTCCCGACCTCCTACGTGCTGGCCGACTTCGGCATCGCCCGCGGCGCCGACGCCGGCCACTCGGCGTCACTGCAGATGGTCAGCTACCGGCACGCGGCCCCGCAGATGCTGGAGGGCGGCACCCCGTCGTTCGCCGACGACATCTGGTCGCTCGGCTCGACCCTGTTCACGTTGCTCGAGGGCAAACCGCCGTTCGCCTCGGACAACCCCGACGAGGACACGCTGCTCTCCTACGTCGGCCGCGTCAGCCGGGCCGAACCCCGTTCCCTCACCCGTTTCGACGTGCCCGCCTCACTGGCCGCCGTGCTGAACCGCTGCCTGCGCAAGGAACGCGCGGAACGCTTCGCCTCGGCCCAGGAGCTGCGCGACGCGTTGATGGCGGTGAGTTCCGGCACCGCGCCGTCAGTGTCCGTTGTGGACCCGGACTCGACGGCGATGCTGGGCGAACGCACGTGGGTCATCCCGGACGGCCCGACCGAGGCGCCCGGCTTCGGCCCGCGAGGTTTCGTGCCCGAGCCCGACCCGGAACCGGAGCCGGTCCCGGAGCCCGACGACTCCTGGCGGGGTCAGCTCGCGGACCTGACCTACCGGCAGCACGACCTCGTGGCGCCTGTTCCACCCCGGCCGGTGGCGGTGCTGCCGACGGTCGACCTGCCCCCGGTCGAACCCATGACCGCCCCGGCGCGCAAGAGCAGGCGCGCCGGTGTGCTGGCGCTGCTGGCCGTGGTCGCGGTGACGGGCGGTGTCCTCGCGGGCCTGCTCCTCAACCGCCCCGGCGATCAGCAGGCCCAGTCCCCTGTGACCACGACGCTGCCGGTACCGACCTCGGAGTCCACCGCCGCGGGCCCGCCGCCGAACGCCGACCCGAAGTTCATGCCTGTGCTCAAGCGGGCGGAGTACAAGGGCAAGACGATCGAGCTGGAGTGGAGCGACCCGAGCGACGGACAGGCCGAGTTCGTGGTGATCGACGTGACCGGCGCCAAGCCGGTCGCGGTGACCAGGGTGACCGGGGGCAGCACGAAGTACGTGATCGAGGACGGCGGTGGGCAGCGGCGGTGCTTCCAGATCGCAGCCTTTGGTTATGGCGGTGAACGCGGCAGTTCGGCCAAGGTCTGCGCCAACAAGAATTAGCGGCGTCGCAGCGGGCTCGGCGGCGGAACAGCGCAGCGAGCTCAGCGGCGGAACAGCGGCCGCGGGTCGATCGCCCACACCACCCTGCGCCACCAGGAAGCCTTGCGCCGCACCGACTTGCGGACCTGGCGGGCGAGCTGCCAGCCGTTCGGCGAGCCTGCCGCACCCGCACCCGCACCCGCACCCGTTCCCGTTCCCGTTCCCGTTCCCGCACCCGCACCCGTTCCCGCACCCCCACCCGTTCCCGGCTTAGGCGCGAACGCGGCCTGGTCCACCATCGCGGCCAGCCTCACCCCGGCCTCGCCCCACTCCCGCCCGACATCCGGCACCGTCCGGCTCGGCCTGGGCCCGAGCCCGGCCAACTGCAGGGCGTCCAGCACCTCATGCCACGCCCCCACCGGCCCGGCCGACCGCAGCCGCACCCGCCGCGTCGTCCGCGCCGCGTACAGCGCGATCACGAGCAGGACCGGTGTCAGCACCCAGAACGGAAAGCCCTTCGGCGCCGCGGGCGCGGCCACCGCGTCCGGTGCCACGGCCGTCGGCTGCACCAGCGGTGGCACGGACGCCAGCGACGTGGGCGGCGGCTTCGCGGTGGTGGACGCCAGGCGGTTGAGCACCTCGCGCTTCGAGGCGGCGCTGGGCCCGCTTCCGTTGCCCGACACCGGGTCGAACGCCACCCAACCCCACCCGCTGAAGTACACCTCCGGCCAGGCGGTGGCGTCGGCGGCGCGGATGATGCGTTCGCCGTCCTGTTCCGGCACCGGCTGGAACCCGACCACTACCCGCGTCGGCAGCCCGACCGCCCGCCCCAGCACTGCATAGGCCGACGCGAACTGTTCGGCCGTCCCGGCGCCCGCACCGGCCTCGCCCTCCCCGCCGAACAGGAACGTCTCCAGCCGCGCGTACGAGGAGCCGACCGGCGCCTCCGCGTCCGGTCTGCGGTTGAGGCGCACGACCTGTTCCAGCGCAACGGCTTTCTCATACGGCGTGCGCGCGCTCGACGTCGCCTGCCTGGCGTACTCGGCGAGCGTGAACGGCAAGCGCGGCAACGCCGTGTACCGCGTCGCGTCGGACGGCACCGAGGCCTCGGCGAGGTCGGTGTCCGCGGGCGTCTCCACCACGCCGCGCACGGTGTAGGTCAGCCCGGCCCGCACGCCTTCCGCGACCACCAGGGAACCCGTGTCCGGGTCGACCATCGCGGTGCTCAGCGACACCGCCTGCGGCTTGCCCACGCCGGGCAGCCACTCTCCCTGCAACCCGGTGATCCGCAGGTCGGCGGTCGCGTCCTGGGACCTGCCCCCGATGGGCAGATCCGGCGCCTCCACCACACCGAGCGGCCCGTACGTGCTGGCGGCTTCCCACGACGCGCCGGAGTACCTGCTCAGCGTCACCAGCCGCACCGGCACCTCGGGCCCGCGCATCCGGAACAGCTCCGCGTCCCCCTGCGCGGCCCACGCGGCGAGCTGCGGCAACGGGTTCGCGATGGCGACGTCGGTGATCGGCGGGGTGACCAGCTTGCGCGGCTCGAAACCGTTGGTGGGCAACACGATCGTCAGCAACGTCAGCGCGGCCAGCGACACCGCGAGCACCGCGGGCGGCACCACGGGACCGCGCCGGTCGATGATCAGCCAGCCCAGCGCCAGCAGCACGACCAGCACGAGGGCGACCAGGCCGTAGCGGTCCGCCTTGCCCGTGGTGAGCAGCGCGGCCGACACGTACAGCACCGAAACACCCAGCGCGGGCACGAACAACGCCGTCCCCCGCCTGGTCACCGACAGCACCGTCACCGTGGAGACACCGATGATCAGCAGCAGCCCCGGCACCAGCAGTTCGGGCGTGGCAGGAGCGGGGCGGGCGGCGGTGAGCAGCCGGGGCACCGTGTCCAGCAGCACCCACGTCGGGTCGCGATCCGGGGACGCGCCACGTGCCGCGAAGAAGCCACCCGCCATCGCGAGTGCCATGACCGCGAGGCCCGCAAGCCCGGCCGGCACGAGTTTCTTGAGCAACAGCGCGAGGAACCCGGCGAACGCGGCCAGTCCGAAGTAGACGATCGCGCCGTCCCACGCCTGCGCCAGCTGCAGCGAGCCGACGAGGAGGACGGCGGCCACCCAGGCGAACTTCATCGGGCCGCCTCCCCGCTCCAGGCACGTCGAAGCCGCCTCACCAGAACCGCGTCCACCCGCCCGCGCCTCACCGCGCCACCACCGCGTTCCACGAGTCGACCAGGTCCTCCGCCTTCGCGCCGCTGATCACCAGCACCGTCCCGGCGGCACCCACGGGCCGCTTCTCCTCCACCACGAGCACCGTGCCGAACGCCGCCCGCCCGGCCTCCAGCACCAGCGCGGGCACCATCGCACCGGTGATCACCGCCACCACGTCGAGATCCCGCACCGGCACCGTCGGCCGGCCGTCGACGTCGCGCAGTTCCAGGTCCGCCAGCGCCGACAGGATCGGCGCCGAGTCCTGTGTCTCCTCCAGATCGGTGCCACCGGACGACGTCAGGAACCGCACCGGGTGCCCCTGCTCCAGCGCCGAGGTGACCAGCGAGGCCGCGACCTCGACCGCCTCCTCGAACCGCTGCTCCTCGGCGTACGAGGCGCGGTTGTCGTCCAGCAGCACGGCCAGGTGCGGCCGCGCCGGGTCGGCGTCCTCGCGGATCATCAGCGTGCCGGTGCGCGCGGAGGTCGCCCAGTGCAGCCGCCGCAGGTCGTCGCCCGGCACGTACTCCCGCAGCCCCACCAGGTCCGTGCCGCCGCGCTCCACGCGTTCGTCGGCGCCGACCTGACCGCGCCGCGCACCGGACGGCAGCCCGCGCACCGGCAGCACGCGCGGCACGACCCGCACCTGCACGACATCACCGACCACGGTCCGCGCCTGCGCCAGACCGGCCAATCCCTTGCGCCGCAACGTCAACGGCCCGACGTCGAACACACCGCGCCGCTCGGTAGGGATCGCGTAGTCGACCGCCTCCACCGCACCGGGCTTCAGCAGCGGCACGTCCACCGCCATCGGCGAGCCCGCCACCAGGTCCACCGCGTCCAGCGCGACCGGCCACCGTCCGGTGGCCGACAGCTCCAGCCGGCCGTTGCACCGCGCCAGCCGTGGCACGGTGCGCGGCCGCACGGTCCGATGCGTCGACAACGGCGATGCGACCAGCACCGACACGACCGAGGCGATCACGAGTGCGGACAGCGCGATGCCGAACGCCGCCATGCCCGCGTACCGCCACCACAGGCCGACACCGAGCATCAGCACGCCCAGCACCGCAGTCCCGGTGCCGCGCAGGGTCAGTCTCATTGCGCCGCGGGCTTGGGCACCGGCACCCGCGAGAGCACGTCGGCCAGCACCTCCGACGTCGTCACGCCCGCCAGCACGCTCTCCCGGGTCAGCACCAGCCGGTGGGCCAGCACCGCGTCCGCGATGTCCTGAACGTCCTGCGGCACCACGAAATGACGCCCCTTCGACGCCGCGTACACCTGGGCGCACCGCACCAGCGTCCGCAGGCCACGCGTCGAGGTGCCGAGCCGCAGCCGCTCGTCGGTGCGGGTACCCGCACCCAGCCCGGACACGTAGTGCAGGATCGGGTCCGCCACGTGCAGCAACGCCAGCCGCCCGCTGAAAGCGCTCACCTCGCGCGGCGACGTCACCGTGCGGACATCCGCGATCCGGCCCGCCCCGCTGCCAGGACGCAGCACGTCCAGCTCGTCGTCCAGCGACGGATAGCCGATCGAGGTCCGCAGCATGAAGCGGTCCAACTGAGCTTCGGGCAACCGGTAGGTGCCGTCGAGGTCGATCGGGTTCTGCGTGGCCACCACGAGGAACGGGTCCGGCACCGCGTGCCCGACACCGTCGATCGTGACGGTCCGCTCCTCCATGACCTCCAGCAGCGCGGACTGCGTCTTGGCGGCCGCGCGGTTGATCTCGTCCGCCAGCACGATGTTCGCGAACACCGGACCCGGCCGGAACCGGATCTGCCCCGTCTGCGGGTCGTAGACCGAGGTGCCCGTCACGTCCGACGGCAGCAGGTCCGGCGTGAACTGCACACGCCGGGACACGCCGCCGAGCGCACCCGCCACAGCGCGCGCCAGCGTCGTCTTTCCCGTGCCTGGCACGTCTTCCAGCAGCACGTGACCGCCCGCGAACATCGCCACCAGCACCAGGTCGACCACGTCACGCTTGCCGCGCACGGCGCTCTCGACCGCGTCACCCAGCCGGGTGTGCAGGTCGCGGAACGCCGAGACCTCTCCGGTGTCGATCACTTGTCCTCTTCTCTGCGAACACCGATGCGCAGCAGGAAAGCGCTCACCAGCAACCCCAGACCACCCGCACCCGCAGGCGCGGTGTCCATGCCGGCGGGGGCCATGCGCGGGATGCAGCTCGGCTTGCCCGCGCACTCGTCGTAGGTGAAGATCGCGTTCCTCCCGGCCGACTCGACCTGACCGCCACCGGTCGCCGCGTAGGCGCGCACGACGATCTGGTTGCTGCCCTCGTCCACGTCGATCGACGCCGTGGTCGCGTTGCACGGGATGCCGGCGGCGAACCCGAACGTCTTGTTCACGACCTCGCAGCGCCCGTTGTGGCTCGCCCAGTCCGCGGGCGGCGCCATGTTCACGCGGCGCGTCGGGTTGGTGCGCACACCGCTGACCGACGTGATCACCACGGCACCCGCGCTCGGCAAGGACGGCGGCGGTGGCGGGGGTGGAGGCGGCGGAGGAGGCGGCGTGTTGGGCGGAGGCGTGGTCGGAGGCGGAGGGGGTGGAGGCGGCGGGGTGTTGGGCGGAGGCGTGTTCGGAGGCGGCGTGTTGGGCGGCGTCACCGTGAACGCCGCCATGCCCGCCGCACCCGCGGTCGCCGCCGTCGACGCCCGCACCGTCACGTCCAGCCTGCCGTTCGTGCAGAACGTGGAACCCGTGCACGGCACCGACAAATCAGTCGACGTGCCACTCACCTGAGCCGAGACCGAGCCGCCGCTGAACGAGCCGGAGCCCGCCACGGTGTAGCCCACGATCGGGTCGGTGGAGGTGGCCGCGTTCCAGCTCACCGTCACGACCAGCGCCGAGGCGGTGCGCGACTTCTCCCGCACCGTCACGCCGGCCGGTGCCGCCGGTGCACCGCCACCAGAAGAAGAAGGCGGCGTCGACGACGGTGGCGCGGGCACGTCCGGTGGCGGCGGCGGGTTGGTGCCGGGGTTGCGCGGCGGCTTCGTCGGCTCGTTCGGGTTCGGCGGCGGAGGCGGTGGCACCGACGGCGGCGGCGAGCGGTCCGGGTCCTTCACGGGCACCTCAGGGCTGCGGATCGTCAGCGACCGCGTCGCGCCGTCGGTGTCGACCAGCACGCCCGTCGAGGAGCCCGGCACGTTCACGAACAACCGGCCGTCGTCGAACACCAGCTCCGGATCGGACCCACCGGACGTGCGGACGTCGTCACCACCGCGGCCGCCGGAGCGGTCCAGGATGATGACCTTGCCCGATCCCTTGCACGGCACGTAGACCTTGTCGCGGTACACAGCAGGACGCCCCGGTTTCGGACAGCCCATCGCACCGACGTCGACGCGCAAGACCTCGCCCGCGACGACCAGCACGACGACCGAGGACTCCGGCACCGACGCGGGCACCAGGTCGACCGGCGCGGTCTGCGCGGCGAGCACCTCGGCGTTCGAGCGGTCTGTCGACGACGACCTGTCCTCCCCCGTGCCGTCACGCAGGATCACGCCGCCGTCGAGACCGATCAGCGTCACGCCCTGGTCGTGCGGCACGAGCACGGTGCGCGGTCCGGCACCGGTGACCTGGCGCTGCGACCGCTCCTGGAACCGTTCCTCGTCGTCGGACCAGTCGAGCGACCGCAGCGTGCCGCCGTGATCCACCAGCCACAGCACGCCGCGCTCGTCCACCACGGCGTCCGCGAGCGGCTGACCCGCCTGCCACGTCTGCCCGATGTCGGCCAGCGTCATCGGGTCCGCCGTGTGCACGGTGCCCGCCGCGCGGTCGACGACGAACACCAGTCCGTTCGCCACCAGCACCTTGCTGGTCGCACCGGGCGGCGCCTGGCGGCGGCCGGAGGCGAGCAGGGTCGCGAGGTCGATGACGGTGATCTCGCCGGTGCGCCGGTTCAGGATGATCAGGCGACCGTCCTCCTGGGCGATCTCCAGCTGCGAGTCGGGCCCGCTGATCTGCAGGCGCGTCTGCGGCTTGCCCGACACCGGGTTGACCTGCACCACCTCGCCCCGCTGGTCGTCACCCAGCCAGGTGAGACCGTCGGACACGTCCACAGAAGTGCGCGAGATGCCCTGCCCCAGTGCGGCGCCCGCGAGCACCAGCACACCCAGCAGCGCCGCGACGAAACTCGCCGATTCCCGCCCTCCACCGGAGATAATGCGTCTGATCCGGTGCCACCAAGCCATGCGCGCCTCCCTCGCCCGCCGGGGATGCTAACCCCCGGCTATGACAACTTCGGACGGTGCACGGTTCCCGGATCGCCCGGTCAGCCGACTGGCGGACATCAACGAATGTAATGACGGGGTCTGACAGTTCCGGAAAACGAATGGCGCTACCCCGAACTGATCAACACATAGGGCAGAGTGGGTGTATGGAGATCCCCGGGATGGGACTGGCCAGGCGGACGCTCGGCACCGCCATCGACACAGCGATCGAGACGACGGCGACCGTGGCAGCGGTCCCCGGCCGCGTGCTGGGCCTGATCGGCGAGGTCGAGCAGCTCGTCCGCAAGGTCAGCGGCACGATCGACGACATCAACGGCATCGTGCGGAAGGCCGACGTGCTCGTCGATCGCACCAGCCACGTCGTCGCGGACGCGGAGAAGGCCGTCGACGAGGTCCGCGCGATCACGGCGAGCGCGAGCGACGTCGCGGACCGCGCCGGGCAGGTCGTCACGACCGCCGGCCACACCGCGCACACGGCGAACGAGCTGATCGGGATCTACGAACCGATCGCCAAGCAGGCGCAGCCGCTCGCGAAGCGGTTCGTGGACGAGCTCTCGCCGCACGAGATCGAGGCCGCGATCAAGCTCGTCGACGAACTGCCGGTGCTGACCGAGCACCTGACCAACGACATCCTGCCGATCCTCGCCACGCTGGACAAAGTCGGTCCCGAGGTGCACCAGCTGCTCGAGGTCACGAGCGACCTGCGCCAGGCGATCATCGGCATCCCCGGCTTCGGGTTCATGCGCCGCCGCGGCGAGAAAAAAGAAGGCGAAGAAGGTGTGAGGGAGCCGGAGAACGGGTAGCCCGCCCCGTGACCTCGCTCCCACGTGAAGATCAACTGACCTGGTGGCTGCTCAGCGGCGTCTTCGGACTGCTCTCCGCGACCAACGTTTTGCTGGCCGCCACCGAACACACGACGTGGCCCTACGTGCTCGCGGCGTTACTCATCGCCGCGAGCACGTGGAGTGCCAGACAGGCGCTCAGACCTTCCCCGTCTTCTGATGCGTCAGATTCGACGCCGTCCCGAACCGGAAGGGCCGCACCCGATAGGTGGCGGTCTTCTCGTCTGGGAGTGTGATCACCCCGTACGAGGTGACGTCCGGATCGAGCTGCACCGCGACGCGGTAGTCCGCCGCGCCCGCGGGCTTGACCTCGATCAGGTACCCGTCCTCGTCGGACGCGTGGTCGTCCCACGTGAACAGGATCCCGTTGGCGTGCTTCACCTCCGCCTTCAGGTTCCGCGCCGCCGCCTCGGACGAGGACACCGGGTGCGTGCCCTTGCCGTCCTTGCGCGCCGCGGTCCAGTCCGGCCCCTCGATCTCCGGCACGTCCTCACCTGGCGGCAACGCGACGTCCACAGTGGCCGAGGCGGGCCCCGTGTACGGCCGGACCCGGTAGTAGAACTGGGTTTCCGGGATCAGGTCCGGATGTCTGTACGAGTTCTTGGCCGGTGGGCTGAACTCGAGGATCACGTACTCGCCGTCGGCCGCGTTCGCGTACTCGACGACCTGCCCGGACGACCCCGCCTCCGGACGCCAGTGCAGCGTCACGTCGGTGGGCGAGGTCAGCTCGGACGTCAGCGCGGGGTCCTGCTGTTCCTGGCCACAGGCCGCCAAGAACAGCAGGACTACCAACGTGGTGGTGAGTTTGTTCAAGGCAGAGCTATCACTTGCGCCAGAACTGGATTCCGCTCCAGACGACCGTCGCCGGTCCCTGGCCGCTCGCCGTCCGATACGCGCCGAACTTGTGGTAGAAGCTCGTACCCGAGCTCGCATAGGTGTGTGCCCGCGAGCCGTTGATGTACGTGCGGTGTTCCGTGGCCGTGTTGTGCACGGTGTTCACGCGCACGGTCGCGCCCACGGTCGCGCCGGTGGCGATGGTCGCACCACCGTGCACGGCGTAGAGCCGTCCGCCGCGTTCCACGGCGAGCATCCAGAACGGTCCCGCGCTGGGTGCCTCGCGGAACGTCTGCTTGAGACTGATGCGGGTGCCGCCGAGACTCGTGATCCGGAAGCTGCCCTGGAACTGACGCGTGCCGCCGGTGTAAGTGGCATACCGGCGCTCGGCACGCTGATCACCGCTCGCGGTGGAACAGGTGAGCTGGAACGTGAGACCGCTGACCGTGCCGCAGCCGCGCTCCTGCACGGTGAAGGACGGTGATTCGCTGGTCCACGGCCCGGTTTCCACCTGTGCCAGTGCGGGAGAACCCGCCACGAGCAGACCGGTCGCCATAGCGAGCCCCGCGACGGTGCGGAGTCGTTTGGACATACCGATACCTCCTCAAAACGTGCTGAGGACAGCACGTCTTCTCAGGGGGCGGTATCGGCACTGTATCGGATAATGATCCGATGTTCGACCTCCACCGTCTTCGATTGCTGCGGGAACTTTCCCAAAGGGGCACGCTCGCCGCCGTCGCCCAGGCGCTGAACTACAGCCCGTCCTCGGTGTCGCAGCAGCTGTCGTTGCTGGAGACCGAGGTCGGCGTGCCGCTGCTGGAACCCGTCGGCAGGCGGGTGAAGCTGACCCCGCAGGCCGAGATCCTGGTGCGGCACACCGAAGAGGTGCTGGCGAGGCTCGAACAGGCCGAGTCGGAGGTCGCCGCCTCGCTGCACGAGATCACCGGCACGCTGCGGGTCGCGACGTTCCAGACCGCGGCGCTGGCGTTGATCCCGGCGACGCTCGTCCGCATGCGGGACGAGCACCCGTCACTGCGAATCGAGTTCCAGGTGCTCGACCCCGCGGAAGCGCTTTCCGGTTTGAACGCCAGGGAGTTCGATCTCGTCTTCGTGGAGGAGTGGCCGGATCAGCCGGAACCCCGCTTCTCCGGCCTGGAATACCGGGAGGTGTGCCGCGACCCGATCCGCCTGGCCGTCCCGCGCGGGCTGGCCGCCTCCGAGGTCGCCGACTATCCGTGGATCATGGAACCGGCCGGCATGCCGCAGCGGGTCTTCGGCGTGAACTGGTGCCGGCACAACGGCTTCGAGCCCGACGTCCGCTTCTCCTCGACCGACGTGCTGGTGAAGCTGCGGTTCGTGGAACGGGGACTCGCGGTCGCGCTGCTGCCCGACCTGATCTGGTACGACCGCGAGGTCACCGCCGACCTGCACGAACTGCCCGTGCCCCAGTCGCGCCTGCTGTTCACTGCGGCACGGGCAGGACGAGGTCAGCATCCTGCCGTGCAGGCGTTTCGCGAGGCTTTGGCGCTTTCTGTAGCGCCGCTCCGGCCCCTGCGATGATCACCAACGCGATGGCGCCCAACGAGACCGCGCTCAGGTGCTGACCGAGCAGCACCGCACCGGCGAGCGCGGCCGCCGCGGGTTCCAGGGCCAGCGCGACCCCGAACGTGTTGGCCTGCAACGTCTTGAGCGCCTTGATCTCGAGGGTGTACGGGATCGCGGACGCCAGCAGCGCCACCAGGCAGCCGAGCAGCAGGATTTTGGGGTCGAACAACTTCGTGCCCGCGGTGGACAGGCCGTACGGCAGCGTCAGCGCCGCCGCGATGAGGCTCGCGCCCGCGAGCCCGCCGGTGCCGAGCCCCTCCGTCGCGAGCTTGCGGCCGGCCAGCACGTAGCAGGCCCAGAACGCGGCCGCGAGCAGCGCGAGCGCGACACCGATCAGGTCGAGCTTCGCCCCGGTGTACTCGCGGACACCCAGGATCAGCACACCGGCCAGCGCCAGCCCGACCCACACGAAGTCCTTGGCCCGGCGGCTCAGGATCGCCGCCAGCCCGAGCGGCCCGAGGAACTCGATCGTGACCGCCACACCGAGCGGAATCCGGTCGAGCGCGAGGTAGAACGTGCCGTTCATGCCCGCCATGGTCATCCCGAGCACGATCGTCTCCTGGCGGAACTTCGGCCGCACCACCACAGCGAGCATCAACGCCGCGATGCCGAGCCGCAGCGCCGTGGCCCCCGGCGCACCGATCTGCCCGAAGAGCTGACTCGCGAACGCCGCGCCGAACTGCAGTGAGATGACCGAACCGAGGACCAGGAAGACCGCCATGCGTACAGCCTTGTTGACCAGGTCTCATCGGTACAGCGAATGTTTGCGAGCGATATCGTTCGGTTTTCCTGAACCTTTAGACTGCTAGGTGCGATGAGACGCAAACCCACCTCCCCCCTCCCCCAGCGCAACGGCCTGGACGCGGCCCGCCTCCGCCTGCCAGAAGGCTCGTGGCCGTCCCTGCGCGACCACCTGGTGTCCCGCCTGCCGCGCGTGGCCCCGGCCCGGATCGACGAGATGCTGCGCGAGGAACGGATCTGGAACATCTCCGGGCCGTTGGCCATCGACGCGCCGTACGAGCCCGACAGCTACATCTGGTTCCACCGCGACCTGCCTATCGAGGTGCCCGTCCCGTTCGAGGTGGGCGTCGTCTACCAGGACGACAACATCGTGATCGCCGACAAGCCGCACTTCCTCGCCACGATCCCGCGCGGCGCGCACATCATGCAGACCGCGCTGGTCCGCCTGCGCGATTCACTCGGCCTGCCCGACCTCTCCCCCGCGCACCGCCTGGACCGCGTCACCGCCGGCCTAGTCCTGTTCGTGGTGCGCCGCGAGGTGCGCGGCAAGTACCAGACGATGTTCCGCGATCGCCTGGTGCAGAAGGAGTACGAGGCGATCGCCCCGGTCTCGCCCGCGCTGGAGCTGCCGCGGGTGGTGCGGTCGCGGATCATGAAGGAGCGCGGCATCATCACCGCGTTCGAGGTGGACGGCGAACCCAACGCCGAGACGCACGTGTCCCTTGTGGAGCAACGCGATGCGTTGGGCCGCTACCGGTTGAAGCCGCTGACCGGTCGCACCCACCAGCTGCGCCTGCACATGTCCGGGCTCGGGGTGCCGATCGTGAACGACGACTTCTACCCGGTGCTGCACGAGCGCCCCCTGGAGGACTTCTCCTCGCCCCTGCAGCTGCTCGCCCGCACGTTGTCCTTTGTGGACCCGGTGACCGGGGATCCGCGCGAGTTCACGTCCCAGCTCAGGTTGTCCGCCTGGTCATGACACGTGCGTCCGCACCGTCCCGATCGGCTGCGGCTCCCAGATCCGGCTCATCCGCTCGTGCAACCGCCGGGCGAGCGCGCTCATCTTCGGATGGGTCTCGGTGAACGCCGCCACCACCCGTGCCCGGAACATCAGCCGGCCGCGCGCCGTGGTGCTGTACCAGAACCAGTCCTCGTCGACCACCCTGGCGAGGTGGTCGGTGCCGTCACGGTCGAACCGCTGCACCAACGTGTCGCCCTGCACCAGCCATCGCACACAAGCCTCCTCGAGTCCGCCCGAGAAGCCGCGTTCCTCGAAGTAGGCCTGCTCAGCGGCTTCGCGCAGGTCCCGGGGCGTTTCCGTGACGGTCGCGCAGGTCGGGAACCCCATCCCGAGGTAGACGAGCTCGCTGATCCCGTCGCCCAGCGCAGCACCCTCCAGGTCGACGAACCGCGCGCCCGCGTCGGTGTACATGTCGTTGCCGGGACACGGGTCGCCGTGCAGCAGGTCGAACTTCCCCGTGTCCTCGAACGCCAGCTCGTCCTCGGCGTCCCCGATCTCCACGTCCAGCGCTCGCACGAACCTCAGGAACGGCGTGGGGTCCGGGATCTGCTGACGCGGCAGCGCCCCCGCGTGCTCCGGCCCGGTCGCGGCGTGCAGCCGGGCGAGCCCGCGGGCGTAGTCGATCACCCAGTCCTCGCGCGGGGGATCGGAACGGAGCCGCTCCAGCACGACGGTCCGCGCGTCCTCGTCGACGTCGAGGATGCGCGGCACCATCCCGGTGTGCTCGGCGAGCCGCAGCGCGGTGATCTCGCGGGCGAAGGCGACCGCATCGCCGATGACCTGCTTGACGATGCGGTCGCCGTCGGCCCACACGTTGGACCGCTGACTGCTGTCGAGGAGCTCCACGCTCCCCAGTATTGATCAGGCGAGGGTCAACGCGTACAGCTCCACCCGCGGATCATTCGGCAGCGTCACCGACCGAACAGTCTTGGCCGGATCAAGCTTCAACGACTGCCCGAACAACCGGACGGGCGGCCCGTCGACACCCTGCCCCGCCTTGATCCGGTGCGGCATCTCCAGCACCGGCAGACCGCCACCGGCCCAGTCCGGCACCGATGCGGCGATCTCGGCCGAGGTGCCGTCGGTGTACCAGACGGTGAACGCGGCCGAGACCGGCCCGTTGTGCGAGGCCCCCACGACGTGCAGCCACGAGAACTGCCCCGTGGGCAACAGGAGTCCCTGCCCGCGAGCCTCGACGAAGTTCGCGGCCGTACCCGAGGGATCCGGCGCCTGGTAGGTGATCCCGCCCCACGTCACCGGTCCGGCGGCGGGCAGCAGGGCGGCGTCGTAGCTCCAGCCGCCGCCGTCGAAGTTGCCCTCGGCCGAAGCGGCGACGGTGGCCGTGCCGTCGTGGTTGCGTTCGGAGGTCACGTCCACCGAGCACGACGAGAAGGCGCACAGCGCCGCCGGTTTGACCTCGATCACGGCCTTCACCAGGACGGAGTCGATTCGTACCAGGACGTCGTACGAGCCCGCGGCCACACCCGCCGGCACCGAGACCGTCAGCGGCACGGTCTTCTGCGTCGGCTGATGCCGGGACACGATGACGAACGGTTTGGCGCCGCTCACCTTCCACCCGGCCGGCACGGAGACCTCCGGCCGCACGGTCGTCGCGCTCGGCGTCTGCGCGAGGACGTCCAGCTGCAGCGTCAGCGACTGCGCGGTGTCCGAGGTCGGCATGACGATCTCGGAGTTGCGCAGCGACGCGGACAGCGCCCGCCGCGAGTCGACGTTGCCGTCGTTGAGCGACGGCGGCTCGTCGCTGCGGCCGGTGCCCCACGACGACGGCTTGGAGGACACCGTGTGGGCCAGCTTTCCGCCGCGCTGCAACGAGGACCAGTTCAGGTAGGTCTTGCTGACGTCACGGCCGCCGAACGAAATGCTCTGCACGTAACGGTTGCTGTCCGAGACTCCGGGCGCCGTCACCGTGAGGGTGCCGCCCTGCGTGCCGTACTGTCCGATTCGGACGGTCGCGGACGGGAACTGCGGTGACGACAGGGCGAGGAAGTCCGCCCCGTTGAACGTCGGGTAGATGCCCAGCGACGAGAACACGTACCAGGCCGACATCGTGCCCAGGTCGTCGTTGCCGGTCATGCCGTCCGGGCCCGTGGTGAACAACGTCATCGCCGCACGCACGACCGTCGCGGTCTTCGACGGCGTGCCCGTCCACAGGTACATGTACGGCGCGAGCAGGTCCGGTTCGTTGTTGGGGTTGTAGGTCGGCTTGCCGTAGTAGTCGTACGGCTCGGTGATCCAGTCGTGCCGTGCGGTGCCGGCCGGGTCGACCAGGAGCTTGTCGTAGGCGAAGAACGAGTCGAGGCGCTTCTCCGTGGTGCGCCTGCCGCCCATCAGCGACACCAGTCCGGCCGGGTCCTGCGGGACGAGCCACTGGTACTGGTACGCGCCGCCCTCGTGGAACTGGTGCGAGGCGTCGACCGGGTTGTACGGCGTCAGCCAGGTACCGGCGGTGGTGCGCGGCCGGAAGTGGCCGGTCGACGCGTCCCACAGGTTGCGGTACCACTGGCCGCGGTCGGCGAACATCCGTGCGTCGGGCCCCTTGCCGAGACCGCGGGCCATCAGCGCCAATGACGCGTCCGCCGCCGAGTACTCCAAGGTCGCCGAGGCCGGGTGCATGCAGTCGTTGTCGCCGCCCTTGTGCGCGCAGTCCGTGCCGACCTTCAGCCCGGACGGGATGTAGCCGCGATCCGAGTAGTACGTGACCGCGGTCCGCCCGTTGTACGGCGATTCCGCGGGTGGCAACGACAAGGCGTTGGCGCGCAACAGCTTGTACGTCTCCTCCTCGTACCCCTTCAGCAGGCCCTTCGACCAGGCCTCGACCAGGAACGGCGTCACCGGGTCACCGGTCATGATGTTGGTCTCAGAGGAGGCCAACGCCCAGCGCGGCAACCATCCCCCGTCCCGCCCACTGGCCACGACGGACAGTGCGACGTCACGGGCCACCTTGGGTTCCAGTATCTGCAGCAGCTGGTTCTGCGGCCGGTACGTGTCCCACAAGGAGAAGTTCTGGTACGGCGTGTAACCCGAGGCCGTGCGCACCTTGCCGTCGAAGCCCATGTACTTGCCGTCGACGTCACCGGCCAGGTTCGGGTGCAACACCGAGTGGTACAGCGCCGTGTAGAACGCCACCTGCCGGTCACGCGGCCCACCGGACACCCGGACGGCGTCGAGTTGCTTGCGCCACGTCTCCTTCGCCCCGGCCACCACGCCGTCGAAGTCGTGGGAAGGAGCCTCCGCCGCGAGGTTCTTCCGAGCGCCTTCCAGCCCGGTGTAGGACAGGCCGAGCTTCACCACCACGTCGCGGTCGGCCGTTGCGTCGAACGTGACCCACGCGCCGTTGCCACCGGTGCCGGCCGCGTCACGGGAACCCGCGGTGGGAACGTTCCCACGCCACGACCCGAACGCCGAGAACGGCCGGTCGAACGTGGCCGTGAAGTAGACGGTGTGCTCGTCCTTGCCCGCGCAGAACCGCCCGTTGCGCACGCGCCCCTCGATGGTGCGGTCGCCGACGACGTGGATCTCCGAGTCGAGCACCGTCTGGTTCGAGCGCCCGGTGTTGAACAGGACGTTGGCCGCGGCCGAAGCGGGGAACGTATATCTCTGCCACCCGGTCCGCTGAGTGGCCGTGAGCTCGGCATTCACGCCGTAGCGCGACAGCCCGACGCGGTAGTAGCCGGGCTGAGCCGTTTCGTCCGAATGGCTGAACTGAGACTTGTAAGCGTTGATGTCAACGTTGTCAACAGACCCGACTGTGGGCATGACGGGCAGCTCGCCCATGACGCCGCACCCGACGCCGGACAGGTGCGTCTGCGAGAAGCCGTAGATGGAATTGGCCTTGTAGTCGTACCCGCCCTGTCCTCCTGTATCAGGGCTGACCTGCACCATCCCGAACGGCACCGAGGCGCCGGGGAAGGTGTTGCCGAAGTTCTGGGTGCCCACGAAGGGATTCACCAACGATGAGGGGTCCTCATCCGCCTGTGCCGCTTGAGCGGGGACTGTTAATCCCAGTAACAGCCCGGCTACAACCAGTGTCCGCATGGGAGGCAGTATTGTCGGAACGTCGCCGCCCCGACACCCATGGAGGTCGGCGATGCGCGCATTAGCCGCGGCGTTGCTGATTCTTGTCGCATTTTGTCAACCGGCTCACGCCGCAGCCACCCTCGACACCGTCACGACGACGAGTGTGTACGGCTGTTTGCGCACCAACGGCGCCGGCGTCTACGACGCGACGGTCAACAAGACGTTCGTGACGTACTCGGGCACCAGGCACGACATCTACGTCAAAGCGTTCGACCACGCGACGAACACGTGGTCCGCGGCGGTCAAGGCCGCCACGCTGAACCTGACGCACGACAACGCCTACCACGACTACCCGGTGCTCACGCAGCTCGGCGACGGCAGGCTCGCGATCTTCCGGGCCACGCACACGACGTCGATGCAGCTCTACACCGCGCCGACGCCGCGCTCGATCACCGGCACGTGGACCGCGCGCACGATCAGCACCGACAAGAACACCTACCCCGAGCCGGTCGTCACCGGGAACACGATTCACCTGTTCTACAGCCACAACACGGACCTGTCGTACCCGTACCGCACGTTCAAGATGATCAAGTCGACCGACAACGGCGCGACGTGGTCGGCCCCGAGGATGATCATCGACTCCGGCCGCACGGCCGACAGGTACGCCGAGGTGTACGCGTTCGGCGTGACGCAGCGCAGCGGCCGCATCTACCTGACCTGGTCGATGCACGGCGGACCCCTGGGACACAACGGCGGCGGCAAGAACATCTACGTCGCGTACTTCGACACGGCGAGCGGCACCCTGGCCACGGCCGGTGGCGCCACGCTCGGCAACGTCATCGACCCGGCCGACGTCGACAAGACGCGGGTCGTGACGACGAGCCCGACGGATCTACCCGCGGGCAAAGCACTTCCGGAGGAGAACCCGGTCACCGTGCCGCTGAGCGACGGCTCGCTCGTGCTGGGGTACGGCGTGCACACCAGGACGAGCGCCAGGATCGTGCTCGCGCGGTTCGCGAACAACACCTGGACCTCCACGACCGTCGACACCTCGACGTCGCTGTTCAAGGACCTCGTCGCGACCGGCAACGGCGTGGACTTCTCCTACGCCAGCGCGGACCGCAGGCGGCTCCTCGTGAAGTCCTGGCAGCCGGGCAACGGTACGGCGACGCCGAAGCACGACCTGACCGTGCCGTACACGGCCGGTGCCGACACGACGTTCTACGCGAACTTCGTGGAGAACCGGCCGAGCGACCTGGTGGCCAACACGATCGACTACGAGACCCGCAAGACCAACCACACGGGCACGTGGCCGGTGTTCTCGATTCGCGGCTGACAACAGGACAAGGGCATGGCACCTGGAGTAAGCAGGTGTCATGCCCGTACAGCTCAACCACACCATCGTTCATTCATCCGACCAGGAACGCTCGGCGCGGTTCGCGACCGAGATCCTCGGCCTGCCCGCACCCGCCCGCTTCGGCCCGTTCCTCGTCGTCGAGGTCGCGAACGGCGTCTCGCTCGACTACCTGACCAGCCAGGGCCCGATCACGAGCCAGCACTACGCGTTCCTGGTGGCCGAGGACGAGTTCGACCAGATCTTCGGCCGCATCCAGGAACGCGGCCTCGAGTACTGGGCCGACCCGTTCCACAGCAGGCCTGGGGAGATCAACCACAACGACGGCGGGCGCGGCGTCTACTGGAACGACCCGGACGGCCACGCCCTGGAGATCATCACCCGGCCCTACGGCTCCGGCTCCTAATGGCCTAGACGCGCCCAGCCGGCGTCTTCAGCGTCGCCGCGGGCGGCAACCTGACGTGCTGATCAGTTCACATCCATAAAAGGTATAGACCACCTCTTGTGCTCGGAGCGCCACGCCTGCCACCGTGAGAGCGGTAACACACAGTGGGCGCGCGAAGCTCTGAGGAGTTGGTCCCCATGATCGGAACACGCGCCGCCGCCCTGATCGTCGCGCTGATCGGTGTCTTCACACTCGTTCAGCCGGCGACGGCGGCGCCGTTCATCGTCACCGAAGCGCAGTTCAACCGGATGTTCCCGTCCCGCAACAGCTTCTACACCTACAGCGGCCTGAAATCCGCGATGGCCACGTTCGGTTCGTTCGCGAACCAGGGCAGTGACACCGTCAAGAAGCAGGAACTCGCGGCGTTCCTCGCGAACGTCTCCCACGAGACCGGTGGTCTCTACTACATCCGCGAGATCAACCAGAACGGCGACTACTGCGACGAGACCCGGCCCTACGGCTGCCCCGCCGGCAACAAGTACTTCGGCCGCGGCCCGATCCAGTTGTCGTGGAACTTCAACTACAAGGCGGCCGGCGACTACCTCGGCGTCAACCTGCTGGTCAACCCGGACCGAGTGGCCACCGACGCGACCATCTCGTGGCGGACCGCGATCTGGTACTGGATGACGCAGAACGGGCCTGGCACCATGACCCCGCACAACGCCATGGTCAACTCGCGCGGCTTCGGCCAGACGATCCGCAGCATCAACGGATCACTGGAGTGCGACGGCCGCAACCCCGGCCAGGTGCAGAGCCGCGTGTCGAAGTACCAGTCGTTCACCGGGATCATCGGTGTCGCACAGGGCAGCAATTTGTATTGCTGATCAAGGTGGTCTAGACCCTTGACTGGTCTGGACCATTGGTGCCAATCTCAGCGTTGTTCACATCCGTGATTCCTCGGGCGCGCAGACCTAGGAGTGGGTGACCTTGCTGAGAAAACGCATCATGGCGGCTCTCGCGGCAGGCGTGATGGCGGCGGCATTAGCTGTCATCGCGCCCACCGCGACCTCGCAGGCAGAGGTGTCCGCGCAGGCATGCTCCTACACCAACTGGGTGCAAGGGCAGTGGTACACGACCGGTTCCATCGTGAAGTTCGAAGGCGCCTACTACATCGCCGAACACGACAATCCCGGTTACAGCCCCACGGTTTCCACCTGGTACTGGGAGCCGACCAGCTGTGACGGTGGTGGAGGTGGCGGCGGCGGCACCTGCACGTACACCGACTGGGTCCAAGGTCAGTGGTACGTCACTGGCAACATCGTCAAGTTCGAAGGCAACTTCTACATCGCCGAGCACGACAATCCCGGCTACAGCCCGACGGTTTCCACCTGGTACTGGGAACCGTACAACTGCAACGGCGGGGGTGGCGGAGGTGGCGGCGGCGGCGACTTCGTCGTCAGCGAAGCCCAGTTCAACCAGATGTTCCCGTCCCGCAACAGCTTCTACACCTACAGCGGTCTCGTCACCGCGATGAGCTCGTTCCCCGCCTTCGCGAAGACGGGCGGCGACACCATCCAGAGGCAGGAAGCCGCGGCGTTCCTCGCGAACGCCTCGCACGAGACCGGTGGCCTCGTGTACATCCGGGAGATCAACCAGAGCGGCGACTACTGCGACGAGAACCGGCCGTACGGCTGCCCCGCCGGCGACCGGAACTACTACGGCCGCGGCCCGATCCAGCTGTCGTGGAACTTCAACTACAAGGCGGCGGGCGACTACCTCGGCATCAACCTGCTGGGCAGTCCCGACCTCGTCGCGACCGACGCGGCCATCTCGTGGAAGGCGGCGCTCTGGTACTGGAACACGCAGACCGGGCCCGGCACCATGACCCCGCACAACGCCATGGTCAACCAGCGCGGTTTCGGTGAGACCATCCGCAGCATCAACGGCAGCATCGAGTGCAACGGCGGCGGCCCCGGCCAGGTGCAGAACCGCGTCGCGAAGTACCAGCAGTTCACCGGCATCCTCGGGGTCTCGCCCGGCGGAAACCTCACCTGCTAGCACTCGAGCCTCACTAGGACTCGAGCGGTCCTAGTTCGGGCATAGCTTCAATCCATGACCATGGAGCTCAACGAACTGCTGCACGAGCTGAACGATCAGCGCCGCACTTTCCGCATCACCGTGCGGGGTCTCACCGCCACCGAAGCGGTGAAGCGCACGACCGTCAGCGAGCTCACGCTGGGTGGGTTGCTCAAGCACCTCACCTGGTGTGAGCGCGGCTGGACCCACATCCTCACCGAACAACCCGGCACGCCGGAAGGCATGCTCGACGGCGGCCAGTACGTGTGGACGGGCGACGACTTCGACGCGTTGCTCGCGTCCTATGACGAAGCGGTGCGTGCGACCGATGAGGCCGTACGCACCGCTTCGCTGGACAAACTCGTGCCGCTGCCGCAGGCGCCGTGGGACCCGGACCCGCAACCCATGTCGATCCGGCGGATCGTGCTGCACCTGATCCGGGAGACCGCGCAGCACGCGGGCCACGCGGACATCATCCGGGAGACGCTCGACGGTCAGTCGACCACAGCGTCCCTGTACGAGTTCTAGGCGGCGAGCTGCTCTTTCACCTGGCCCAGCGACGGGTTGGTGAGCGCCTTGCCGTTCGGGAAGTGGACGGTCGGCACCGTGCGGTTGCCGCCGTTCACGCTCATCACGAAGTCGGCCGCGCCGGGCGTCTCCTCGATGTTGATTTCGACGTACTCGATGCCCTCGCGGTCGAGCTGGGTCTTGAGGATCCGGCAGTAGCCGCACCACGCGGTCGAGTAGACGGTCAGCTGGTCGGGAGCCATCAGGGGCACTCCTCATCGAGGTCGGTCGAGGTCATGAGTATCAACGCTCGATGAGGAGTGCTTCATCCCAGGGTGCGGCTCAGATCACTTGAGCAGCTTCGAACCCGGTTTCTGGGACTCGAAGTCGAGCCTCGCCCAGTGCTTGTCCTTCGGCACGGACAGGACGCGGGCCTCGTCGAGCAGGCCGTCGAACGACCGCTTGCGGCTGTTGCCGCCGGGCACCTTCTCGTTGTTGCCGATGGTCACCGGCTCGGCGCCGGTGGCCTTCCAGGCGTTGGTGTCGGTCTTGCCGACTTCGAGCTTGCCGTTGATGTAGTAGTAGGCGTTCGGCTTGTCGATGACGAAGACGAAGTGGTACCAGGTGTTGTTCTTGACCTTGGTGTAGGCACCCGAGGGCAGCGGGCACCAGTCGTAGTTCGCGACGTCGATGCACGGCTCGGTCTGGTCGCCCTCGCCGAAGTAGTGGATCCGGAAGCCCGTCTCCCCCTTCGAGAACATCGCGATGTACGCGGCCGGGTGCGTCTTCGCGTTCGACCAGATCGAGAAGGTTCCCTTCGACGGCAACGGGTTGAACAGCGACGAGGACTCACTGCCGGGCAGCAGCACGTACTCGCTCCTGGCCCTGTTCAACGAGAGCGCGCTGCCGACCACGCCGGTGCCGGTCGCGTCGCCGGTGATGTTGACGCCCTTGCCGTCGAGGTTGCCGGCGGAGTCGCGGTAGCCCTTCGCCGCGCCCTTCTCGCCGAGGTGGTGGGCGGTGAGCCAGCCGTCGGTCTTCGGGAAGACCTTGGTGCCGTCGCTCTCCTGCTTCGCCTCCGGGTTGCCCCACCTGAAGGTGATGTCCTGCTTGGCGTTGCCCTTGACGTCGGTGCGGACCCAGATCGCCGCCTTTTTCGCGCCCGCGTCCCACTTCTCGATCTCGTAGGGCAACGGGGTGCCCGCCGCGTCGGCGAACCGGATGTCGGCGCCGTCCGGCTTGGCCTGGCCGAAGTCGAAGTTGGTCGCGTCGAGCTTCACCGGTAGCGGGAAGCCCTTCACGTCGCCGGCGACGTTCGCGCCGGCCGCGGTGGTGTCGATGGTGATCTTGCGCTGATGCGCCCAGCCTGCCTGCGCCTCCGATGCCGCACCCGGCACGAGGAGGCCCGCGAGCAACGCCGCGGAGATGGTGAGAGTGCGCCCTGTCTTCTGCATGTGGTCCCTTTTGTCCGGGGCGGCGGACATACAAGGTCCTACTGGAAACTTTGTTGCCTGTCAGCCCCGCGTCACCCGATCAGACCAGCCGGCGGCGATCGTCAGGCAATCGTCAGGTTCATTCTCCACACCGTGGGTGAGCATAGTTCGCGCACGACCGAAAATTTTCGGGCGTGCAATTCGTCCTGCTTTCCTACAAGTATTACCGAGCAATTCAGTCACCCGTTCGGCGGCCCTTCGCAACACAGGGTTTCCGATATCGTCTGATTTCCGCCGCCGGTACCACACTTTGGAAAGAAAGGCTGGCCATGCTGAAAACGGTGCTGGCTGCTGCCCTCGCGCTGTCCGCGGTGGTCACCGCGCCTGCCGCGCAAGCTGTTCCCGACGTTCCCGATTTCGTGACGATCGACGTGGTCACCGTGAACGGATCCGGCTGTCCCGCCGGCACCGCCGCGGTCGCGGCCGCGGACGACCGCACGGCGTTCACGGTCACCTACAGCCAGTACCTCGCCCAGGCAGGGCAGGGCTCGGGTCCCACCGACTTCCGCAAGAACTGCCAGCTCAACATCAGGGTGACCTACCCGCAGGGCTTCACGTTCGGCATCGCCCAGGCGGACTACCGCGGCTTCGCCCACCTGCAGCAGGGTGCGACAGGGACCGAAAGAGGGAACTACTACTTCCAGGGCATGTCGCAAAGCGCGACCCGCATCCACGACTTCTACGGACCGAAGAGCGACAACTGGCAGGCGACCGACCGCGCGACCGTGTCGGAAATCATCTACGCACCGTGCGGCGAAATCCGCCATCTGAACATCAACACCGAGCTGCGTGTGAACGCGGGAACCGCGTCGAAGGCCAACAGCTTCATGACGATGGATTCCACGGACAGCAGCGTCAGCACCAAGTACCAGTTCTCCTGGAAGCGCTGCTGACCCAGGCACCAATACCGCCGCCCGTTCTTTGTTGAACCCTCGTCGGAAAGGTGCCCCATGCTCAACACAGTGGCCGCGGCCGCGTTCGCGATGTCGACCATCATCATCCCGCCTGGAGGCGCACCCGGCACCACGCCTCCGCCGGACAACATCACCATCGACGTCGTGACGATCAACGGCTCTGGCTGCCGGGCGGGAACGGCCGCGGTCGCGGTCTCGCCCGACAACAAGGCCTTCACCGTCACCTACAGCGAGTTCATGGCGCAGGTCGGGCCGCAGGCGCTGCCGACCGACTTCCGCAAGAACTGCCAGCTCAACCTGCGTGTCAACGTGCCGTCCGGTTTCACCTACGGCATCGCGTCCACCGACTACCGCGGCTTCGCGCACCTCGAGGGCGGCGCCACCGCCCTGGAGCGGGCCAACTACTACTTCCAGGGCATGTCGCAGACGGAGTACCGGCAGCACAACTACCGGGGCCCGTTCAGCGACGACTGGCAGGCGACCGACACGACCGACGTGGCCGCGATCGTCTACCACCCGTGCGGCGAGAAGAGAAACTTCAACATCAACACCGAGCTGCGGGTCGCCGCAGGCACCTCGGACCCGAAGAAGGTCACCAGCTTCATCGCGATGGACTCGACGGACGGGTCGATCGAGACGACCTACCACTTCGCGTGGAAGACCTGCCCTCCTCCGAAGCCGTAACCCCTCACCACGTGCCGGGCACTTCGATCAGGGAGTGCCCGGCACGCCTCTGCCTGAGAAGATCGTCCCCGACGATGTCTGGGGGACGACGATGACGACAAACCTGCCCGTGCTCGCCGGGGTGGATCTGGGCAAGAAGTTCCGCGCGATGGTGAACAAGATCGCCTGGAAGGTGCCGCGGCACCGCGGGCGGATCACGGTGCTGCTCGACGACCTGCCGGACTCCTCCGCCCGCCTGGACCTGGTGCGGCTGGCGGTGATCGTCGCGCTCGAGCGCAACGCCAAGAGCGTCCAGGTTCTCCCGATCACCGCCTGCGACTGGAACGGGGGCCAGTCCGAGTGGTTCATCTCCCGGACCGAGCCCGCTCGCGGGTTCACGTTCGCCAACGGACAAGAGCAGTCCGGCGAGCGCACGGTGACCCTGGCCGAGAGCGGCGACCGGATCGTGCGCGTGGCGATCAACGGGAAGAGTGTCAAGGTCCGGCCACCATCCGAAGTGGAGTGTCGGCGGCTGCTGGAATCCGGGGCGCTGGGGACACAGCTGCGGTTCCCGGTCTTCCCCAGCTCGGGTCCCTCGATGCTCGCGCGCGGGGCCGGGCCGCGCGAGCTCGTGCTGTGGCGGTGCGGCCTCGCGACGACCACGTTCCGGCTGCCGGGCCCCGTGCTCGCCGCGACCCACGTGGCCGAGACGTCCACCGAGTCGCTGATCGCGTTGATCGAGGCCGACGGCGAGCTGGTGGTCCACGCCGAGGGCTACCCGGCCGACGGTCTGCGCAGGCTGCACGTACCGATCGACTTCAGCGTCGCGGACGAGGCCGAGCGGGACCTTTCCCCGCTGTACCTCGACATGGACGAGCCGTGGCAGTTCAGCACCTACTTCCGCCGTGCGGGGACCTGGTGGCGGTTGCGCTGGGACCACGGCACGATCTCACTCACCGCGTCGACGTCAGCGGTGCACCGGCCTGGGTCCTTTCCCTTCCACACCAAGCACTGGGGCGCGCCCGACGTGCTGCTGGGGCCTGGCCACACCTACGCCGCCGCAAACGGACCCACGTGGAAGACGTGGGGGACGGAGTGGGACGACACGGTGATCCCCGTCCCGCCGGACGAGGACGTGCTGGGTCTGACGAAGATCGAGGGCGAGCCGGCGCTGCTGACCCGCGAAGGCGGCGTCCTCCGAGCGAGGACGTCGGAAAACGGGCGCACCGTCGTCGACTTCGCCGGGCCCGTGATTCCTCACCACGAGCTGCCGTGGGTCGCGGTGCAGCGCTCGGCCCACCTGGTCGAGGTGCTGGACGTCGCGACCAGCGCGGTCCTGCACCGCGTCGGCACCGCCGGAGCGATCAGATGAGGAAGCGGTAGGCCGTCGACCCCGGCGCCAGGTGCTGGATCTTCAGCGGGGACTCCTTCATCCGCCCCCACAGCAGGTCGTAGTCCTCGCGCCGGCCGAGCTCGATGCACACCAGCGCCGCACCGGTCTCCCGGTTGTCCCGCTTGATGTACTCGAACAGCACGATGTCGTCGTCCTTGCCCAGCACCTCGTCGAGGAACCGCCGCAGCGCGCCCGGCTCCTGCGGGAACTCCACCAGGAAGTAGTGCTTCAGGCCGCGGTGGATCATCGAACGCTCGACGACCTCGGCGTACCGCGAGACGTCGTTGTTGCCGCCCGACAGCAGGCACACGACCGTCGAGTCCGGCGCCACGGAGATCTCCTCCAGCAACGCCGCCGACGCGAGCGCGCCCGCGGGCTCCGCGATGATGCCGTCGATCTGGTAGAGCTCCAGCATCTCGGTGCAGACCGCGCCCTCGGCCACGGTGAGCAGCTCGGCACCGCTGTCGCGCACCATCGGGAACGTCACCTCGCCGGCCCGGCGCACCGCGGCGCCGTCGACGAACGAGTCCACCTCGGGCAGCGTCACGGGGTGGCCCGCCTGGATGGCGGCGATCATGCTCGCCGCACCGGCCGGCTCCACGCCGATGATCTTGGTGCGCGGGAAGCGCTCCTTGAACCACGTGCCGACGCCCGAGAGCAACCCGCCGCCGCCCACCGGGCACACGACCACGTCGGGAGCGCCGCCGAGCTGCTGCACGATCTCCAGGCCGACGGTGCCCTGCCCGGCGACGGTGCGGGGGTCGTCGAAGGCCGGGACGAGGGTCGCGCCGGTGTTGAGCGCGTACTCCTTCGCCAGCGCGGCCGCGTCGTCGTAGGTGTCGCCGTCCACGACCAGCTGCACCATGCCCTGGCCCAGGGCGGAGATGCGGTCGCGTTTCTGGCGCGGGGTGGTGCGGGGGACGTGCACGCGGCCCTCGATGCCGAGGCGGCGGCACGCGTAGGCCATGCCCTGGCCGTGGTTGCCCGCGGAGGCGCAGACCGCGCCGCCGAACGCGAACTCGGTCTGGCAGAGCAGGTTGAACGCGCCGCGCAGCTTGTACGACCGGCCGACCTGGAGGTCCTCGCGCTTGAACCACACGCGCGCGCCGGTCCTCTCGGACAACCGCTGGTTGACCTCCAGCGGCGTCGTGCGTGCGACTCCACCGAGCCGGGCTGCGGCCGCGGACACCTCATCAGCGAAGGACATGTCAATACATCTTCCGTGAACGACTCGGGTCTGGCACGCGTACCCCTAGAAAGACAGGGGAGGTGCCCGTGTTTCGCCTTGTGGGCGTGCTATCGCTGCTCATGTTGCTCTCTGCGGTTCCCGCGCACGCCCATGGTGCGCCCACTGACCCGCCGAGCAGGGCTTTTCTCTGCTCGCCAGGCCAGCCCACAGCATCATCCTCGCCGTGCCGCGCTGCCATTCAGGCGGGGTTGCCGTCCAAGGAGTGGGACAACATCCGGCTGCCGAACGTGCAGGGACGGGACGCGGCCAAGGTCCCCGACGGCAAGTTGTGCAGCGCCGGCCTGACCAAGTACGCGGGTCTCGACCTCGCGAGCGCCGAGTGGCCGGCCACGAAGCTCAAGAGCGCGGACTTCACCTACCGGGCGACGATCCCGCACCAGGGCTCGTTCCGCTTCTACGTCACCCGCGCCGGCTACACGCCGAGCCGGGCGCCGCGGTGGGCGGATCTGGAGCAGTTCCTGACGGTCCCCACTCCCCCGCTGGTCAACGGCGCGTACGAGTTCAAGGTGCAGCTGCCGGCGAACAGGACCGGGCGGCACCTGATCTACACCGTCTGGCAGAACACCGACACACCTGACACGTACTACTCGTGCACCGACGTCGAGATCCCCGCCGCCGCACCGAAGCCGGCGACACCCACGCAACCCCAGCAGGCCGCGCCGGCCGCGCCACCTGCTCCGACCAGCCAGTCCACGCCGGCCTCGGCCACACCGTCGACGCCGAAGTCGAGCACGCCACGACCCGTTCCTGTTGCGTCGAGTGCCGAACAACCTCCGTCCACCGCCGCACGTTTCGGCATGTCAGCCGTGGTCGCGGCATTGGGCGGGCTGGCCGTACTGGGTGGAATCGTCCTGTGGCGCAAGAGAATTCTGTGAACGTCCCGGTCCCCAAGAGGTCTGGACCATCTCTACGATGATCTTCGGGCGCGCAACCCTGCGAGTTGAAGGTGTGTGCCCGCATGGCTCGAAAACTCTCGGTCTTACTGGCGTTGCTCGTCACCGCGCTGTTCTCGGTCATCGTCTCGGTACCGGCCCAGAGCGTTCCGTTCAAGGTCCTCGGCTTCTACAGCGGAACCTGGGACGCCGCCCACATCGCGTTCGTCAACGAGGCGAACCCGTGGCTCACCAGGGCGGCCCAGCAGAACGGCTTCACCTACGAGGCCACGAACAACTGGGACAGGCTGAACAACCTCACGCCGGCACAGGCGCAGGTCGTGCTGTTCCTCGACGACCAGCCGCACAACGCCGCGCAGCGCAACGGTTTCCAGCGCTACATGGAGACCGGCGGCGGCTTCTTCGGCTTCCACGTCTCGGCGTTCACGCAGAACGCGAGCGAGTGGAACTGGTACCACAACACGTTCCTGGGCAAGGGAAACTTCGTCAACAACACCTGGGGCCCGACCACCGCGACGCTGAAGGTCGAGACCCGCACGCACCCGTCGACCCTGCGCCTGCCGGAGAGGTTCACCTCCTCGGTCAGCGAGTGGTACAGCTGGTCGCGTGACCTGCGCACGAACCCGGACATCCAGATCCTGGCGAGCGTCGACCCGTCGAGCTTCCCGCTCGGCACCGACCCGAACCAGCAGTGGCGCAGCGGGTACTACCCGATCATGTGGTCGAACAAGAACTTCAAGATGGTCTACGCGAACTTCGGCCACAACGCCATGGACTACCCGAACAACAGGCCGTTGTCGTCCACGTTCGACTCGCCCACCCAGAACAACTTCCTGATCGACAGTCTGCTGTGGCTGGGCGGTGGCGGCACTCCCCAGCCGCAGCCCGAGTGGAAGACCGTCGTCAACCGCGGCAACAGCAAGTGCATCGACGCGCGTTCGGCCGGTCTCGACAACGGCACCGTCATCCAGCAGTACGCCTGCAACGCGACCACTGCGCAGAACTTCCGCGCGGTGGCGACGAGCGACGGCTACTCGCGCATCGAGTACCGCAACGACACGTCGAAGGTGCTGGACGTCAGCGGTGTGTCCACTTCGGACGGAGCGGGCATCCACCTGTGGACCTACGGCGGCGGCAACAACCAGCAGTGGCGGGTGACGACCGCGGCGGACGGCTACTCGACGCTGACGGCCCGGCACTCCGGCAAGTGCCTCGCGGTGGTCGGCAGTGCCGACAGCACCCAGCTGGTGCAGGCGACCTGCAACGGCTCGGCGGCGCAGAGCTTCAAGATCGGCTAGATCGGCTAGTCAGAGCGTGAGTGGTCGTGGTCGCGGCACAGATCGTCGGCGCGGCCATGACCACTCACGACCGTCCGCACCCGTTCCTCCGGCAACCTGCTCTCGGCCCCCGGCGTGGCGCCCAGGAAGCCGTACATGTCGTTGAGCTGGTGCAGCGCCTGCACGGCATCCCGCCACACGGGGCAGGGCCAGGCGCGGTGCCGCCCGTACCAGGTGTGGCACGACTTGCACCGATGCCGCTCGTTCGGCTCGTGCATCCGCAGCAGCCCGCGCCACCAGGGCAGGGCCGCGCGCAGCTGTTCGCGCAGCTCGAAGACCTCGTTCGGTGAGTCCGTCTGCGCCAGCTGGTTCATGGTCTTGTAGACGACGTCGACCACGGTCCGATGAAAAGATCCCTGTCGTTCCGCAAGCGCCATGTCCGATGCTCCTCCTCACCACGGTTGAGACCGGCTCGCCAGGAGTCTATGTTGGCCATTGGTGGGGTTTCAACTGGCGAAAATCCCGTCACCCAGATAGCCCTTTCCATGGGTGGAAACGCTACTGCGCGCAACGGGGGGAGCAGGCAATGGCGGGGGAACGGTCCCTGGCTGACAAGCTCAACCACCTTTTCGCCTGTCACACCGCGCGCTCCGGCCAGGAGTACAGCAACGAGCAGGTCGCGGGGGCGATCGCCGACACCGGCGTGACGATCTCCCAGAGCTACATCTGGCAGCTGCGCAAGGGCAAGAAGGACAACCCGACTTTCAAGCACTTGCAGGCCCTGGCAGGCTTCTTCGGTGTGCCCGTGAGCTACTTCTTCGACGACGAGGTCACCGACCGCGTGAACGAGCAGCTCAAGTCGTTGAAGGACGAGCAGAGCAGGCTCAACGAGATCGCCTCGGGCAGCGACGCGCAACTCATGGCGATGCGGGCCGGCGAGTTGTCGCCGGACCGCCGTCGTCTCGTCATGGAATTGCTGGACGTCGTCTACCGACAGGAACAGGCTGAGCGCGGCGAAGGATGACCGGTGGCCGAACGAGAACTGCGCAGGCGGTGCCGACGCCTGCTGAACGAGCTGGACATCCAGCCGCCGCTGGACGTCGAGGAGCTGTGCCGGCGGGTCGGTGAGCAGCGGGGCAAACCTGTCCGGCTGCTGGCACACCCGATCCCGGTGCCGGGCCCGTTCGGCGTGTGGATCGCGACCTCCAAGGCCGACTACATCCTGTACCAGCAGGAGACGTCGAAGGCGCACCAGAACCACATCATCCTGCACGAACTCGGGCACCTGCTGGCCGGTCACACGAGCGGCGAGCAGGACGACGACCTGCTCGCGGGCCTGTACCCGGACATCGAGCCGGACGCGGTGCGGCGGGCGCTGCGGCGCACCTCCTACGACACCGCGCACGAGCGTGAGGCCGAGACAGTCGCGACGATCATCCTCGAGTGGGCGTCGGTGCTGGACAAGGTCGCGCCGCGGGCCTCCGAGGGACCGGCCCGCCGCATGTCCAAGTCGCTCGCGGACAGGCTGGGGTGGCTGTAGTGGAGTACCTGAAGTCGACCCAGGGCCTGGTCGCGTTCTCCGTGCTGCTGGTCATGCTGTACCTGCTCTGGCGGCGCCCGCACGACCCGCGCCTGCGGTCGGTCACGTGCCTGGTGGCGGGCTGGGCGCTCGGGCACCCGTTCGGCAGGGCGGCCGCGGACGGCAGGTGGTTCCTCGGGCTCGACCCGATGATCTGCCAGCTGATCCAGCACACGCTGCTGCAGATCGGCGTCTACGGCCTGATCTGCTTCTTCATCTTCTCCGCCCTGGACGACGCGCCGGCCCGCAGGCAGGCGCTGCTCCAGCTGGCGCCGCTCGTCGTGTGCGTCACGATCATGACGTGGGCCGTGCTGACCATCCCGGACGACCTGCGGGTGGCGGCGGCACGGGTGCCGAACTCGCTGGGCGGCGGCCCCACGGGCGTCCTCGCGATCACGGTGTTCTACGCGCTGGCCAACGGCTACCTGCTCTACGGGTTCGCGACGATGTTCGTCTGGGCCCGCCGGTACGCCCGCGGCGCCGAACCGCGGCTGCGCCGGGGCCTGCTGATCACGTCGACCGGTTTCGCGCTGCTGGTGCCGGCCGACGCGATCTTCGTGGCGTCGAACATCTCGCGCTACTTCGCCGAGCCGCTCCCCCGCTGGCTGCTGACCACCGGCGTGTGGTTCCTGCTGCCCGGCGTGGTGCTGTGCTGCGTCGGCGTGGTCTACCCCTTCGCCGCGATGCGGACCTCGGCGACGCGGCTGTGGCTGCGGCACCTGCGCACCTACCACAAGCTCGCTCCACTGTGGACGCTGCTCAACCAGTCGTTCCCCGAGGACGCGCTGCACCGGGTGCCGTCGCGGCGCGACGCGTTCTCGTTGCGAGGGGTGCACCGGCGCTACTACCGGCGGGTGATCGAGTGCCGGGACGGCCTGGTGCGGATCAGCCCGTACGTCGCCGAGACGCCGGACGAGCTGACGCTGGCGCAACGGCTGCGGTCCGGGCTGGAGACGCGCAGGGCGGGTGCGGTCACGTTGCGGCGGCCGATCGCGCTGGCCGTTCCCGAGGACGACGGGCTGGACGCGGACGTGCGGGAGCTGGAAAAGCTCGCGGTCGCCCTGCGCTGAGCAGGCCGTGTCTGGCCCATCTCGTCCGCGATAGTCGCGCCTGAGGGGGTTTGTGGCGGCACCGCCGCGACTTCCGAATACGCCCGGTATGAGGAAGCCGCGGCGGCACCGCCACAAACCCGCTCAGACGTGACTCTCATCGAACGGATGGGCCAGACACGGCCTATGGTCACGGGTGTGGACCTGCCCGTGATGCCGCCGGTGAAGCCGATGCTCGCGAAGTCAGTGCCCGAGCTGCCGCGCGGGGACGGCCTCGCGTACGAGCCGAAGTGGGACGGCTTCCGCTGCATCGTGTTCCGCGACGGCGACGAGATCGAGCTGGGATCGCGCAACGACAAACCGCTCACCCGCTACTTCCCCGAGGTGGTGGAGCTGCTGCGGGAGTCGCTGCCGCCGCGGTGCGTGGTGGACGGCGAGATCGTGCTGGTCACGCCGGACGGGCTGAGCTTCGACACCCTCCAGCTGCGGCTGCACCCGGCCGCGTCCCGCGTGCGCAAGCTGTCCGTGGAGACGCCTGCTTCGTTCGTCGCGTTCGACCTGCTGGCGTGCGGCGACCGGGACCTCATCGGGCTGCCGCTGGGCGAGCGCCGCAAGGTGCTGGAGGAGATCGTCACCGAGATCCCCGGCATCTACCTGACACCGTCCACGACGGACCCCGAGGTGGCGCAGGACTGGTTCACCCGGTTCGAGGGCGCGGGCTTCGACGGGGTGATGGTCAAGCCGCTGGACGGCGTCTACGAGCCGGACAAGCGCGTGATGTGGAAGGTCAAGCACGAGCGGACGGCCGACTGCGTGGTCGCCGGCTACCGGTGGCACAAGGACGGCGAGACGGTCGGGTCGCTGGTGCTCGGGCTGTACCAGGACGGCGAGCTGCACAACGTGGGCGTGGCGAGCAGCTTCACCGCGGTCCGGCGCCGCGAGCTGGTCGAGGAGCTGCGGCCGCTGCTGAACCCCGCCGACCACCCGTGGGCCGCGTGGGCGACGTACGAGGGTCCGGGCATGAACAGCCGGTGGAACCCCGAGAAGCAGCTCCAGGTCGTGCTGCTGGACCCGTCGCGGGTGGCCGAGGTGCGCTACGAGCACGTGCAGGGCGGGCGGTTCCGGCACACCGCCCGGCTGGTGCGGTTCCGGCCGGACAAGACGGCCCCGGAGTGCACGTTCGAGCAGCTGGAAGAGGTCGCGCCTGCTGAGCTGGACGCCCTGTTCGGCGAGGCGGAGCGGCGTCGGACAATCGGCCGGTGAAGGTGATCAGGCGGGACGGCACGCACGAGATCGAGATCCAGCGGTCGCGGTTCCTGTGCCACGTCGCCCGCGTCGCCTCCGACCAGGAGGCCGCCGAGTTCTTCGCGCGGATCCGCAAGGAGCACTGGCAGGCCACCCACAACTGCACGGCGTTCCGGACCCGCGACACACAGCGGTCCTCCGACGACGGGGAACCCGCCGGCACGGCCGGGGTGCCGATGCTGGAAGTGCTGACGCGCCGCGATCTCGTCGACACCGCCGTCGTCGTCACCCGCTACTACGGCGGCATCAAGCTCGGCGCCGGCGGGCTGGTCCGGGCCTACGGCCGCGCCGTGTCGGAGGCCATCGACGCGCTGGGCACGCTCACCCGTGAGCGGCACGAGACCCTGCTGCTGGCCGCCGACCACGACCAGGCGGGGAAGCTGGAGAACGCGCTGCGCGCCGCCGGGTACCATGTCGCGGACACCGAATACGGCCGGGACGTGACCTTCACCGTGCTGACGCGCGATCCGGAGGGGTTCGAGGTGTGGCTCGCCGCGCAGACCGGCGGTGCGGTCAGCGCGATCAGGGGCGAGCCCGTCGACCTGGACCACTAGGTAGGTCCTGAGCGCGCGGACGGCGCCCCACCCTCAGAGAGGCGCCGTCGGCGACGATCGGTCAGGCCGCTAGGTCTTCGGGTCCGGCGGCGGGTTGTCGGGTTTGCGGGTCTCGACGAGCAGGTCGCGAATGTCACCGTTCATGTGCTCTTCATAGAGCGAACGCGTTGTTCGGTTCCGCCGACTGGACGCCGAACAAACAACAAGAGAACAATCCGCCGGGTGCCGAGACCCGAGCGCCCGCTGGATTCCGACGATGACGAGCTGCTCAGGTTCGCCGCGGACTTGAGATTGTTGCGTGAGAAAGCAGGTAAGCCGACCTACCGCGAGCTGAGCAAGGCCGCGCACTATTCGGTGACGGTGCTCTCCGAGGCAGCGAACGGCAAGAAGCTGCCCAGCCTGGCCGTGACCATCGCGTACGTGCACGCGTGCGGCGGTGACGTCGAACAATGGCGGCGAAGATGGCACGAGGCGGCCGAGCTCGCGAGACCGGCCGATCCGGAGCGCGAACCGCCGTACCTCGGGCTCGGCGCGTTCCAGGCGGAGGACGCCGAACGGTTCTTCGGCCGGGAAAAGCTCGTCGGACAACTGCTGGAGAAAGCGAGCGATCGTCCTTTTGTGGGCGTTTTCGGCGCTTCCGGCTCCGGCAAGTCGTCGCTGCTGCGGGCCGGACTCGTGGCCGCCCAGCCCGCGGACGTCTTCTCCCCCGGCGCGCACCCGATGGCCGCGTGGAGCGAGGTGACCGCCGAGCTGGTGGTGATCGACCAGTTCGAGGAGGTCTTCACCCTCTGCCGCGACGAGGACGAGCGGGTCGCGTTCATCGACGCGATCACGTCGGTGGTCGGCAAGAAGGTCGTCATCGGCGTCCGCTCCGACTTCTACGGCCACTGCGGCCGCTACCCCGCGCTGGTCGACGCATTGCACGACGCGCAGGTCCTGGTCGGCGCGATGAGCCCGCAGGAGCTGCGGCGGGCGATCACCGAACCGGCGTTGCGCGCCGGCTACACCGTCGAGGGCGCGCTGGTGTCGGTGCTGGAGGCCGAGCACGCGCCGTTGCCGCTGGTCTCGCACGCGCTGCTGGAGACGTGGCGTCGTCGTCGCGGCACCCGTCTGACCGTGGCGGGCTACGAGGAAACGGGCGGCGTCCGGCACGCACTGGCCCAGAGCGCCGAGGCCGCCTACCTGGCGCTGGACTCCGGTCAACAGGCCATCGCGCGCAAGATCTTCCTGCGGCTGACCGCGCTCGGCGAGGGCACCGAGGACACGAAACGCCGGGTCAGCCGCGACTCTCTCGACAACGATGACGACACGTTGTTCGTGCTCGACCACCTCGCGCGCGCACGCCTGATCACGCTCGACGACACCGGTGTCGACCTCACGCACGAAGCGGTGATCCGGTCGTGGCCGCGGCTGTCCGGCTGGCTGACCGCGAACCGCGACGGCCTGCGCGTCCACCACCAGCTCACCGAGGCGTCGGCGACCTGGGAGTCGCTGAACCGCGACTCAGGTGCGCTCTATCGGGGCGTGCGGCTCGCACTGGCCCGTGAGTGGGCAACGGGCGACGACGACTCGATGTCCACGCGCGAACGCCGGTTCCTCAACGCGAGCGTGGAAGCCGAGGAGGCCGAGCAGGAGGGCGTGCGGCGCCGCACGCGGCGGCTGCGCCAGCTGGTCGCGATGCTGACCGTGCTGCTGGTGCTCGCGGTGACGGCGGTCGGCTACGCGATCAGCGCCGAACGCGAAGCCACGAACCAGCGAAACCTCGCCATCGCGCACAAGGCCGTGAGCGACGCGAAGGCGTTGCAGAGCCAGGACTCGACCCTCGCCCTGCAGCTCGGGCTCGCCGCGCGCGATCTCGTCGACGACGGCGAGACCCGCGACAACGTGCTCAGCGCCCAGTCCGCGCCCTACTTCACGCGGGTGGCGGCCCACGACAAGGACGTGTCCGCGATCGCCGTCGCCGGCCAGATGGCGGCGACGGTGAGCTGGGACGGCAAAGCGAAGCTCTGGGACATCTCCGACACCACGAACACGCGCGAGCTCGGCAGCGTCACCACCACCTCCGAGCTCAACGCCCTCGACCTGAGCAAGGACGGACGCAGGCTCGCGTTCAGCGCCGACAACAGCGTGCCGTTGTACGACGTGAGCGATCCGCGCTCGCCCCGCCGGGCCGGCGTGCTCCCCGGCGGCACGGGTTCGGTGGAGTTCAACTCCGACGGCACCCGCGTGGTCACCGCGCTCTCCGACGGCACCGCGCGGCTCTGGGACATCAGCGACCTCGACCACCCCCGGGAGATCGCCCAGCTGAGGGCCGACGTGCTGCACGTCAAACGCGCCACCATCAGTCCGGATGGCAAGCTCGTCGCCGTCGGCGCCGGCCGGGTCGTCACGCTGTGGGACGTGACCGGAACGCCGGTGAAGCGCGGCACGCTCACCGGGCACACCGACCTGATCGAGTCCATCGCGTTCTCCCCGGATTCCACCAGAATCGGCACCGGCGGCTGGGACCACGTGACCCGCCTGTGGGACGTCCGCGACCCGGCCGCACCGGTGTCGCTGGCCGTGCTGACCGACATCACCGCGATCGTGTGGGGGGTCGCGTTCTCCCCGGACGGCACGATGTTCGCCGCCACCGGCAACCTGACCACCCAGCTGTGGAACGTCACCGAGCCGCGCCCGCGCAAGCTCGCCACGATCCCCGGCGGCGTCTACGCGGCCGAGTTCACCCCGGACAGCGGCACGCTCGTGATCTCCGAGGGCGCCAAGGCGATGCGGCTGCAGCGACTGCGCGACCTGCCGCTCGCCGGGCACGAGAACAACGTGTCGATGGTGACGTTCCGGCGCGACGGCGAAGTCCTCGCGAGCAGCAGCTGGGACGGCACGGTGTGGCTGTGGCAGCTGACACCGGAGCGCACCCGCGAACCGTTGGCGCGGATCATTTCCGACACGGGCGCCATCCTGCGCTGGGTCGAGTTCAGCCCGGACGGCACGCTGCTCGTCACCGGCTCGGACGACGCCGCCGTCCGCCTGTACGACGTGCGCGACGTGCGGAAACCGGTGCTGCTGCGCCAGTTCGAGACCGGCGACGGCAACGTCGCCTCGGTCGCGTTCTCCCCGGACGGCCGCACCCTCGCGGTCGGTGCCAACCGGGTGGCGTCGCTGTGGAACGTCACGAACCCGGCGCAACCGGTGCGGCTGTCCCGCATGGACGGCTTCCCGAACACGGTGTGGTCGGTGGCGTTCACCCCGGACGGCAGGGGCCTGACGGCCAGCACGGGTCTGCGCAGCAGGATGTTCGACATCGGCGACCTCACGGCGCCGCGAGAGCTGCCGTTCCACCTGCCGGACGGCGGCGTGCCACGCGGCGCGATCAGCGCGGACGGACGCTACCTCGCCGTGGTCGTCGGCGACACGGAGATCGTGTTGCTGGACGGGACGGGGCAGCGGGAGATCGGCAGGCTGACCGGGTTCGAGCGCAACGCCTACACCGTCGCGTTCCACGGAGACCGGATGGCGACCTCGCACGCCGACCACCTGGTGCGGTACTGGGACATCAGCGACGCGGCGCATCCGAAGCTGATCACGACTTTCACCGGGCACGCGGTGGACGTGGGCACGGTGGCGCTGAGCCCCGACGGTTCCTACCTGGCGTCCGGCAGCAACGACACCACGATCCGGTTGTGGGACGTGGACGTCGCGCGGACGATCGCGCGGATGTGCGCCCGCCGGCTCCCGCCGATGACGCGGAAGGACTGGCAGGAGCACTTCCCGGACGTGCCCTACCGGCAGATCTGCCGGTAGGGCACGTCGTCGGGCTACTTCGTCTGGCTATTTTTCTGGCTATGTGCAGGGAACGACGTCCGGATCAGCGCCCGCCTTGGGCACCCACCGCACGTTCGCGAACGACGCCTGGAACGCGCCGTCCGTGTAGACCAGGAACGGCGTGTTGACGTTCTCCAGGTCCAGTCCCTTGTCGGAGAAGCACGACACCGGCACCTTGACGGTCGCCTTCTGTCCAACGGGGAGGTTGCGGAACACCTGCGTCGCGTCGATCTCGGCCATGCACGGGTACACGCAGTGCGCGCTGATGACCGTGCGGTTGGCCGGAGCCGCGTGCACGATCACGTCGAACACGATGGCCGCGTTGGCGTTGCCGTAGCCGCGCAGGTCGCTGCCGGTCGGGCTCTGCAGGTAGACCTGCCCGGGCCCGGTGCCGGTCCACGTCGTCTTCAGCGCGTCCTGCTGCACGTTGACGTCGGACTGCACGACGTTGATCTCGGCGTGCGAGGCCTGGCCGTCGGGGCCGATCTCGGTGCCGCCCCAGTTCTCCGCCGAGCCGATCAGGCTCTTGTACGGCGCGACGTCGGTGCGGTTGAAGATCTCCAGGTCCTCAGTGGCCGTACCACCGCCACCGCCGGAGCACAGCGCGCCGGGGCTCGTCTCGTCGAGCTTGCCGACGTTGCCGGTCTGCCAGTCGCGCAGGCCGTAACCGAGCTTGAACAGCGGGGTCTTGGCCGGTTCGCCGGGCAGTGCCGGGCACGCGGCACCGGGCCACGTGTAGGACAGCTTGCCGCTGAACCCGTTGTGGCGTCCCTTGATCAGCAGGTCGGCGATGCCGCCGCCCTCGGTGCCGGGCAGCCACGCGGCGACGAACGCGTCGGAGCGGTTGATCTCCTTGTTCATGTACAGCGCGCGGCCACCGACGTAGACGGTGATGACCGGCTTGCCCTTGCCGGACACCTTGTCCAGCACGGCGAGGTCCTGCGGCTGCAGGCGAGCGGACTCGAACGACCGCTTGCCGAGGTCGCCCACGCCCTCCGCGTACGGCGTCTCACCGATGACGGCGATGACGGCGTCGAACTGCGCCGGGTCCACGTTGTCCGCGGTCTCGGCGAACGTGACGTTGGCGGCGCCCAGGGTGTCCTGGATGCCCTTGAGGATGCTGGTGGCGTTGGGGAAGTCGGCGTTGGTGTTGCCGGTGCCCTGCCACGACAGCGTCCAGCCACCGGTCTGGTTGCCGATGTTGTCCGCGCTCTTGCCGACCACGAGCACCTTGCTGCGCTTGGACAACGGCAGCACGCGCTTGTCGTTCTTCAGCAGCACGGCGGACTCCCGCACGGCCTCGCGAGCGAGTTCCTTGTGCAGCAGCGCCTTCTGCTCGCCCGCGTGGTCACGCAGCGACGGCTTCGGCGCGTCGAACGTGCCGGCCCGCAGCTTGACGCGCAGGATGCGGGTCACGGCGTCGTCGATGCGCGCGAGCGGGATCTCGCCGGACTGGACCTGCGCCATCGTGTTGGTGATGAACGCCTTCCAGTCGTGCGGCACCATGATGATGTCCATGCCGGCGTTGATCGCCTGCGGGCAGCTGGCGTTGGTGCAGCCGGTGACCTGCCCGATGCCGTTCCAGTCGGAGACGAGCAGGCCGTCGAAGCCCATCTTCTCCTTGAGGATGCCGGTCTGCACGTACTTGCTGCCGTGCACCTTGCCTTCCTTGATGACGTCGTTCGTCCAGCTGTTGAACGAGATCATCACCGTCTGCGCGCCGGCGGCCAGAGCACCGTAGTAGCCCTGCCCGTGGACGTTGATCATGTCCTTCTCGGAGGCGGCGTTGATGCCCTGGTCCTTGCCACCGGTCGTGCCGCCGTCACCGATGAAGTGCTTGGCGGTGGCGATCACGCCGTCCTCGCCGATGCGCTTCTTCGCGTTGTCCTGCAAGCCCTTGATGGCCTCGAAGCCGTACGCGCGGGTGATCCGCGGGTCCTCCGAGAACCCCTCGTACGTGCGTCCCCACCGGTCGTCCTGGACGACGGCGAGCGTGGGCGAGAACGCCCAGTCCTGGCCCGTGGCCCGGATCTGCTCGGCCGTGGCCTCGTTGATGTCGCGGATGAGGCACGGGTCGTGCGCGGCGCCAAGCCCGATGTTGTGCGGGAAGACGGTCGCACCGAAAACGTTGTTGTTGCCGTGCACAGCGTCGATGCCCCAGATGACGGGAATCTTGGTGCGCGACTGCTTGGACGCCTCGAAGTAGGCGTCCGCGAGCGCGAGCCAGTCCTGCGGCGTGGCCTTCTTGTTGGCGCCGGGCCAGCTACCGCCACCGTTGAGGACGGAGCCGAACCCGTAGGTCTTGACGTCGTCGGCCGTGATCGCGGCGATCTCGGGCTGCGTCATCTGGCCGATCTTCTCGGCCAGCGTCATGTCCTTGAGGATGGCCTTGATCCTGGCCTCGTCCTTGCGATCACCCTTGAGCTGGCTCTCGACCTTGGGCCAGTCCTTGAGGGTGGACAGGGACTTCTCGATGCGGGCGCACCCGTTCTCCGTGCGGGGCTGCCCGATTACCGGCTGTGTCGGACCGTGCTGCGCCTCGGGCGCTGCAGCGGCCGCTGTCGCGCTGGCGGCGAGCGTCAGCCCCAGCACTGCGGCGAGAGTGCTTCTCCAATGCATGCCGCAGATCCTCAACGGCGTGTTACGTCCACGTCAATGGGAACGCTCTCACGACTTTGTTCCGGAACTCCTGGGAGGAAGCTCCCATACCGGGCTCAGGCGTCTTTCGGCCTTCTTTCAGCCTTCGCCCGGCCCTGCCGACGGTGCTCCGGTCGGGCGGTCTCAAGTGGAGTGGGTGCCCTCGACCAGTCCTGCCGGGAAGGCGTCCAGGGGACCCGTTCGGCCGCGGCGGGGTCGGTGAACGCCAGCACCGACTCGTCGAGCCGGTGGAACTCCAGCTCGTCCTCCCACGTCTCGTACAGTTCGCCCGCCATGAGCAGCAGCGGCCGCCCGCCGATGACGAGGAGCACCTCGGCCAGCTGACCCTCGTCCGCGTAGGCGGTCACCTCCTCGACCTCCCCGACCGGCAGCTCCCGCAACGCCCTCCAGCGGGTGACCCCGCCGTCCTCGGCCCACCGGCTCGAGTCGTGAAGTTTGGCGTCGAACTCCTCCGACCGGTTCCGCCACAGCCCGCTGACGGCTTCGTCGTCGTACGTGCAGATGCTGAACAACCCGCCGTCGTCGAACACCGCCTGCAACCCCCACAGCTGCAGGCAGGGCACCGCCGGGTCGTGGAACTGCGGGCCGCTGCCCGGCACGTCCTCGCGCAGCGCCCACTCGACGCCGACCCAGGACTCGACGCGCCTGCCTCGCAGGTCCGCGAAGTCCCCCGCCCAGCCGGCCCTCCAGCTCTCCTCTGTCACACCGGCAGTATGTGCGCGGGCTCAGCGGAACGTCACCGAATTACGCGGCTGTCGAACCCGGCCTCGAGCAGGCGGCGGTACGCGTCCATCACGTCCGCCGGCACCCGCTGCTCGACCGCGAACCCCTGCCTGGGGTACTCGATGACCCGCTGCAGGTCGCCGACGAGCATGTCCACCACGAGCTTCTCGTCACCGATCGACCGGACGTAGTCGTCGAACTTGAGCGGTTCGGAAGCGCACACCACCTCGGCCTCCGGCCACACCTTGCGGCACGTCGCGAAGGAACGCCGCTCCATGTAGGGCTTCGAGATCAGCAGCACCGAGCGTGGCCGATGACCGTGCGCGGCGAGCAGCGAGCGGGAGAGAGTCACGTTCTGACCGGTGTTCCCCGCCTCTGACTCCACCAGGATCGCGCCGTCCGGCACACCCAGCGCCACGGCGTGCTCCCGGTAATGCACCGCTTCGCCACGCGGAAACCGAGCCGCCGTGGTCGGGCTGTTGCCGCCGCTGAACACGAGCAACGGGAACAGGCCGGCGTGGTACAGCTCGGCAGCGAAGGTCGCCACCCCCAGGTCGTGGCTGCCGAGTCCGATGGCGACGTCGACCGGCCGCAGTTCGTGGCCCATCTGGTGGTAGTCCCAGATGGCCTCGGCATCGCGCCGCTGCTCGTCGGTGATGGACTCGGTCACGGGTGGCGCGCTCCTCTTGGAGGAATACGGAACGGCCCCCGCTCCACCAGGAACCGGGGGCCGCCACAACAACCATCAGCCAGCGAGCGCACGCACCCGCCGCAGCACCTCATCAGCACCAAGCGTCCGAGCCACAGCATGCAGATCCGGGCTGGCCTTCGACCCGGTCAACGCCACCCGGATCAACTGCGCGGCCTCACGGATGGAGCCGGGATAAGCGTCCGGGTTCTTCTTGAGCTCCTTGGGGTTAGGCGCGAACCCGTGCTTCGAGGCGAGCGCGCGGATCTGCCCGAACCACTCCTGGCCGTCCTCGAGGTCGGCGTACCCGTCCGCGAAGTCGGCGGCGAAAGCCGATATGAGCTCCGGCGCCAGACCGCCGAGGCGCTCGTCCGAGCGGTCGGACACGAGCGGGAACAGCGACGGGAAGAAGAAGCCGTAGGCCGTGCGGAAGTCGGACCACTTGCGGAGGTCCTTGCGCGGGTTCGCGACCTCCGGGCCGCGCTCGACCTTCAGGGCCGCCAGTGCCGCGTCGCGCTCCGAGGCCAGGACCGTGACCAGTTCGGGGTCGTACTCCGCCGCCCACACCGACACGCGCTCGATGATCTCCTCGCCGGACAGCGTCGCCACGTAGTCGGCGCAGATGTCGTCGAGCTTCACCAGGTCGACCAGCGGGCCGGCGACACCGCACTCGGCCAGCGACAGCGGCGACGCGAGCGCCTCGGCCAGCGGCAGCTCGGCCAGGCGGGCGTTCACCAGGCCGCGCAGGTAGTACTGGACGGCCTCGGGCGGGAAGCCCGCCTCGATGAAGAACTCGACGGACGCCTCGGGGTCCTTGCGCTTCGAGAGCTTGCGGCGGGAGCCGCCCTGCTGCTTCATGAGCGGCGCGATGTGAGCGTACTCGACGCGCTCGAAGCCCAGGGCGTCGAACAGCTGCAGGTGGGTGGGCACCGAGGAGATCCACTCCTCGCCGCGGATCACCAGGTTCACGCGCATCAGGTGGTCGTCGACCGCGTGCGCGAAGTGGTAGGTGGGCAGGCGCGGCGACTGGTCGGACGCCTTGAGGATCACCACGTCGTTGCGGTTGGCCTCGTGCTCCAGCGAGCCGCGGATCGCGTCGACGAACGACGTGCGCTCCCCCGCCTTGCCCGGCGAGCGGAAGCGGACGACGTACGGACGACCTGCCTCCAACGCCTCAGCAACGTCCTCAGCCGTCTTGTCGCGCCAGATCGCCCACCGGCCGTAGTAGCCGGTGGGGAGCTTCGTGGCCTGCTGACGTGCGGTGATGTCCGCCAGCTCGTCCTTCGTCGCGAAGCACAGGTACGCCTGGCCGGAACGCAGCAGCTCACGCACGTACGTCAGGTAGACCTGCTCGCGCTGCGACTGGTGGTACGGGCCGTACGAGCCCACGGCGTCGGCCTCGTCGGGCTCGATGCCGAAGTACTTGAACGCCTTGTTGAACTGGTCGACGGCGCCCTCGACCTCGCGGGCCTGGTCGGTGTCCTCGACGCGCACGATGTAGGCGCCGCCCGAGTGGGAGGCGAGGTCGCGGTCGATCATGCCGACGTACAGGCCGCCGATGTGCAGGAAGCCGGTCGGCGACGGGCCCAGACGCGTGACCTTCGCGCCCTCACCCAGCTCACGGGGCGGGTACTGCTGCTCCCAGTGGGACGGCTCGGGCAGGTCCGAGGGGAACAGGGCGTCGACGACGGCACGGTCGAGCATCGCTGGAGGTCTCCAAACCGGGGAAAGAAGTACGCCCAGGTTATCAACGCGTGCCAGCCGAAATGCTGGCCCCTCGATGATCGGCCTAAGCTCACCGGCCATGGCCAAGTACTTGGACGTCCACCCGGTCAACCCGCAGAAGCGCGCCATCGACCAGGCCGTGCGGATCCTGCAGGAGGACGGCCTGATCGCGTACCCCACCGACTCCTGCTACGCGCTCGGCTGCCGGCTGGGCAACAAGGACGGGATCGACCGGATCCGCGAGATCCGCAGGCTCGACGACAAGCACCACTTCACGCTGATGTGCGAGAACTTCGCCCAGCTCGGCCAGTTCGTGGTCGTCGACAACGCCGTGTTCCGCGCGATCAAGGCCTCCACGCCGGGCAACTACACGTTCATCCTGCCCGCCACGAAGGAGGTGCCGCGCCGGATGATGCACCCGAAGAAGAAGACGGTGGGCGCGCGCATCCCTGACCACGTCGTGACGCAGGCGCTGCTCGAGGCCATGGGCGAGCCGCTGCTCACGTCCACGCTGCTCCTGCCCAACGAGGCGGAGCCGCTGGTGCAGGGCTGGGAGATCAAGGAACGCCTCGACCACGTGGTGGACGCGGTGATCGACTCCGGGGAGTGCGGCACCACGCCGACCACGGTGGTGGACTTCTCGAGCGGCGAGGCCGAGATCATCCGCTACGGCGCGGGTGACCCCGAGCGCTTCGAATGAGCGTGGACGTCGACGAGTTCTGGCAGCTGGTCAACGAGGCGATCAAGCTCGCCGGCAACCCCGACCACTCCATCACCGCCCCGGACCTGATCGCCCGGCGCGCGATCGAGCTGCTGGCGACCCGGCAGCCAGAGGACATCGCCGCCGCCCAAGGGGTTCTGGACGAGCTGATGGCGCGGGCCGCCCAGCCCGGCCTGCACGCGGCCGCCTGCCTGATGAACGGCGACGGCTCGGACGAGGCCTTCACCGGCTTCCGCGGGTGGTTGATCCTGCAGGGACACCGCACGTTCGAGAACGCACTGTCCGACCCGGACTCCCTGGCCTACCGCGCGGACGTCCGCGAGAACGCCGTCTTCGGCGGCGGCCTCCGCAGCGACAGGGCGCTCACCATCCCGTTCGAGGCGTACCGGAAGGCGACCGGGACCGAGCTGCCCGGCGGCCCGCGGCGCCACCCCGCGCCGGTGCCGGGCCGGGACTACGACGACGACGCGATGTGGGAGCGGTTTCCGGCTCTCGCCGAGGTGAACCTCGGCGAGAGCTGAACCCGAACAGGAAACCTACGACACGACCAGCGCGTAGTCGGCGTCGGTCGCGGCCGTCTCGGTGTGACCGTCCACGTTGACCGACGTGGCGACCACCTCGACGACCCAGGTGCCCGCCGCCGGGGCCTGGATCAGCACGTTCTCCACGGTGTCGACGGTGTTCGCGACACCGCCGGGCGTGGACCAGTTGCCCGCGAGCAGACCGTTGTTGCCCCAGTAGACAGTCCCGTTGGGAGCCGTCACCTTCAGCGTCAGGTCGTTCACGGTCGCCTTGGCCGCGGTCGGCGAACCGGCCGGGTCGGTGTACGCCAGCGTCGCCCGCAGCGGCGTCTGACCGTTGGACGACACGGTGTACCGGCGCGTCTGACCGGTGGTGACCAGGTCGGTCTCGTTCACCAGCACCGGCAGCTTCCAGCCACCGGCCTTCGCGCGGTCGTACAGGTTGCGCACGGACGCCGTGCCCCAGCCCTGGTGCGTGCGGGTCTGGTCGTGCGTGGTGCCGGAGAACGCGTGCTGGTCAGCGGTGTTGACCAGCAGCGCCTTCGCGGTCGCCGCGTGCGGGCGGGACGCGAACACGTCGCGGCCCTTGCCGGGACCGCCGTCGAACACGCCGTCGGCCCACATCTGGAACATCAGACCGGCGTTGCCGCAGGTGATCGGCGTGGCGCCGGACGTGCCGCCGAACGACGGCGTGTACGCGGTGTCGTTGGTGGACGTCGTGGTGTCGATGCGGTCGTAGAAGTTGGAGATCTCCGGCTTGATGCGGCCGTCGGCGGCCGGGCCGATCGACGCCCCGCCGTTCCACTTGTCGTCGGTGCGTGAGGCGGTGTTGAAGTGGTAGTGGCCGCCGACCGACAGCACGTTCTTCGCCCACGCCTGCGGACGCGAGCTGCGGGTGCCCGCGTTGCTCTGCGACTGGCAGATCAGCAGGTCGTGGTCGAACACGATCCGGTCCATCTGCTGCGAGATCGACGTGTACGCGGTGGTGAGCGCGTCGCCCCAGCTGTTGCTCTGGAACACCGCCCGGTACTGGCCCGCCGGGTCGACGAGCTGCTTGGTGTGCGCGTACCGGTCACCCGAGTTGTAGATGGCGAAGATGCCCTGCGCCTCGGGCAGCAGGCCGCGGTGCGCGGACGAGACGCCGGACGCGAAGATCTGCCCGTACGTCGAGGTGCCGTGCGAGGTGCTCGTCGAGTTGCCGGTGTGCATCACCGGCGGACGGGCGCGGAACTCCTGGTGCGTGGTGCGCAGGCCGCCGTCCATCACCTCGCCTCTCACACCCTTGCCGCGGTAGCCGCCCGCGGTCTCGATGTAGTTGGCACCGGACGACTCGCGCGAGATCGCCATGTCCGTCTCGGGCGCGGACGTCGGGTCGACGGCGAGCACGGCCGGCAGCTTCGCGAGCTGCGCGACCTGGCCGGCGTCGAGCGTGGCCAGGATGTGCTCGCGGCTCTCGGACAGCACGTTCACCTTGCCGCCCAAGGACTTCACCTTGGCGGCGACCTTCTGCTGATCACGCGTGTCCTGCTCGACCAGCGTGATCAGGTAGTCGGACGAGCCGCCGAGTGCCGCGATCTGCGGCCTGGCCTCGAACGGTCGCACCTCGCGGACATAGCTCAGCCGCGAGACGCGTGAGGTGCTCGTCATGCGGGCGACGTAGGTGCCGTCCTGGACGAACGCACCGAGCCGCACGCCGAGCCCGTCGAGTTGATGGCGCTGGGCGTCGGACAGGGTGGTGCGGAACTGGAGCAGGTAGGCGCCCTCGACTGGTGCAGCGACGGCAGGAACGCCGCTGATCAGCGCGAACGCGGATATGGTTGACAATATTGTGCGCAGCACGAATACAACCTCCACATCGGCAGGGAAGGCGATGCCTGGAGGGAGTCACCGCCCGTGACCAGCACGTTACCTCGAAACACCTGGTCAGAACATCAGTCGATCGGCGGTGATCATCTTGACGCCCGGTGTAGAACAATCCCTTTGGCCGCCGATATTCACATTCACCCGGATGGTGCATCCGGAGTAACGTCGGACCAGGTAAGCCCGACATGCCCGGCAAAGCATTTCCGCGCGGAGGACGGATGCCTGTCTCACCTGAGCAGCTGATGGAAGAACTGCGGACGTTGTGCCGCGGGCGCGGGGTGCAGACTCCCGGAATCGACCTGCACGTCGGCCCGGCGCTGCGCCAGGTGTGCGGCATCGTGGAGACGGACGGCGCGGAAGCGGTGCGCACGAAACTGCGGGAGTGGGTGGCGAACGCGGTGCGCGGTTTCCCCGCGGAAGCCCGCAACGCCGTTCTGGCGCCGCTCGGGCTGCACGATGAAGCGCAGTTCCGGTTCCTCAACGAACGCATCGAGTGGCTCGCGAAGCAACAGGACCGCGGCGCGCGCACGGTGCGCAGGCGAATGGAGGCCGGGCTGCAGCGGCTCGTGGAGGTCGCGCTGCAGCCGGCGTCCTCGTCGACGGCGCTGGAGGCGCCGTCGGAACACTGGCACGTCAAGGAGTTCGACGCGCTGCTGAAGCTGGACGGCCCGACGCCCGCGTGCACGGAACGCCGGACCGTCGTGGCCGACACAGACGGGGTCAACGAGATCGCGTGGTCCATCACGATCCCCGCGCCGACGCCGGACGGGGCGCCGGGCGACCTCGACATCGAGGTGTTGCACGGGGTGGAGCTCATCGGCCACGAACGGCCGTCCCCGCGGCGCTTTCTCATGAAGCTGCGGTTGCCCCGACCCCTCAACGCAGGGCAAACACACCAGTTCGCGCTGGAAGTGAAGGTGCCGCGGGGGCAATCCATGCGCCCGACCTACGTGTTCTGGCCGGAGCGGTTGTGCGAGTCGTTCCGTCTTCGGGTCCGGTTCGACCGGGAAGACCTGCCCGAATCGGTGTGGCGCGTCCAGGAGGCCCTGGCGCGCGACACCGACGATCTGACGCCGTGGCCGGACAGGCTGCCGCTCGACGAGATCGGCGAGATCGACGTGTCGTTCTCGCACCCCCGCCAGGGACGTGGTTACGGCGTGCAGTGGGCGCCACGAGCCGGCTTCTCGCCGAGCCCGATCAGCGGCACAGGCAGCAGATCAAGCGATGAAATGCGGTTCCACGGCTGACACCTCCCTCTGATGACCAGGGAGAACCGCAGTCCGAGAAGTCAGATCACCGAAATGGTGAAGAAACTGCCGACCACAAAGCCCAGGAAAAGGCAGATGGCGGCGACCTTCACGACGGTGGCGAGTGAGCAGATCATTCTCATCGAGAAATTCACCTTCTCATTCTGACTGACTATCGGGCTGAAGTTCTCGCCGATGCACCAAGAGTGGCGCCGAGCCAATCGAATGAGAACGGGTTTCCTGTTTCACACAAATTCAGGAAACCCTCGGGGCTATTTCTGGACCGTACGGCGCAACGCCATCACGAGCAATGCGTGCGAACTGCCGGCGTGCGGCAGCATGCCCTGCCGGACGAGGTCGAGCGCGCGGCAGAACGGCAGGGTCCGCACGCGCAGGTCGGCCTCACCGGGGCCGAGGTCCTGCTCGCCCTGGGTGAGACCGGTGGCCAGGAAGATGTGGTCGACGTGGTTGCTCAGGCTGTCCGCGCCGTGGATCTGGCCGAGCCGCTCCCACCGCTCGGCCCGCAGGCCGGTCTCCTCGGCGAGTTCACGCCGCGCCGCGGCCTCGGGATCGGCGTCCGCGTCGTCGACGGCCCCACCAGGCAACCGCCACTGCGTGCCGCGATGGGTGTAGATCCACTGTCTGGTCAGCACGACCTGATCGTCTTCCTGCAGCGCCAGGACCGTGACCGAACCCGGTGCCACCACGTGGGTGTACGTGCCGTGGCCACCATCCGGCCGGACGACGTCGTCGGCCCGCACCTCGAACCACGGGGAACGGTGCACCAACCTGGTCGCCAAGCGCTGCCAGACCATCACCACACCAGCCGGCTCGTTCGAGTACGTCGTTGCCATGACTCACATGGAACCATCGCGAGCCTCTTCAGTTAGCCCCAGTTGATCGTCAATCTCCGGCCAATTCGTGGACATTCCGCATCCGCGTGTTTGAAGCCGTAGACACTGCCGGGGAGGGGGTGATGCTGTTGTCGCCCACGTTCGCACAGGAGGTACGTCGCCTGCGCAACGAGCGCGGGCTCTCGCTCAGCCAGATGACCGCGCTCGTCCCGTACAGCAAGGGGCACCTCAGCAAGATCGAGAACGGCCAGACCCGTCCGTCGCCCGAAATGGCCCGCGTCTTCGACAACGCCCTGCAGGCGCAGGGCCGTCTCAAGGCGCTGGCCGACGCCCCGGTCCGCCCGATCCCCAGCGACGACAAGGTTCTGCTCACCTACGACCTCATGTTCGACCAGCACCGCAGCCTCGGCCACCGCTCCAGCCCCGACGTGGTGCTGGCCGGGTTGCGTCCCCAGGTGGACATCATCAGCACGATGGCCCGCTCCGCCGACGATCCCGGGCTGAGCCGCGGCCTGTGGCTGCTGGCCGCCAAGTACGCCGAGTACGCGGGCTGGATGGAACAGGAACGGGGCGACGACGCCTCCGCCGCCGAGCTGACCAGGCGCGCCGTCCAGTACGCGGCCAAGGGCGGCGACCCGGAACTCGAGGCCTACGCCCTGGTCCGCTCCGCGGAGTTCGCGCTGTACCGGGGCGATGCCCGCGCCACCGTCGGTTTCGCCCGCCGTGCAGCCAAGTCCCGTTCCACCGCCGTGAAAGCCGTGGCCGCCCAACGCGAAGCCCAGGGTTATGCCCTGGCCGGCGCCGCCACCCGATGTCAGGCGGCGCTCGACCGAGCCGCCGAGTTACAGCGAGCCGTGAGCGAATCCCCTTACGGCACAAAAAGTGTTGTCGACCAGGTCGCGATCGCCACGGCCTGGTCGTTCCACGACCTGGGCCGTCACGCCGAGGCCGCCGCGATCCTGGACGCCCAGCTCCCCCTGATCGCCCCTGCCGCCCTGCGCGCCCGCACCCGCTTCGGCCTGCGCCGGGCCCTCGCCCACGCCGAGGCGGGCGAGGTGGACCACGCGTGCGAGCTGGTCGCCACGCTGCTGGACGACATCCGGCAGGTGCAGTCGGCGACCGTCCACATCGACCTGACCGCGTTCAGCCGGTTGCTGTCCCGCCTGCGCCCGGCGTCGGGACGCGAGGTGGCGGGCGAGATCAGCGACATCCTGTTCGCCGGTTAGACCGGCGGTGCTGGCCTGCGGCGCGCCCGCCCCGCTCCACCGCCACGCCACTAAACAGCCGCGCGCCCGTCCCGCTCCAGCGCATCAGCCATCTCGGCCCAAGCCTCGGCACACCCACGAGCCAGATCCGCCACCAGCTCCCGGCAGTGCGGCGGCACCCCACCGGCGACCGTCGCCCACTCCCCCGGCGACACCGCGTGGATCTCGAGCCACCGCAACAACAACCGCCCGTGCTCGCTGAACCGCAGCGAGGGATCCCGCCGCAGCACCGGCAGGGCGGCGTCCGGCGACCGGACCTCGGCCCGCACCACCGGTTCCTCGGCGCAGGCCTGCTCGGCGACCCGCATGCGCTCTGGCACCGGGTCCTGCCCCAGGCTGAGGCGCAGCCGGACATCTCGCACGGTCCCCGGCGAGACCCCGGCCGCCCGCGCGATGTCGCGCAACGAGGCGTCCGGCCGGGCCTCGAGCATCTTCCCGGCGCGCCGCCGGCCCGCCGCGGAGTTGACCGGCCGCACCTTCCCGTCCCGCCCGACGCGGTTGGCCGCGCGGCCGCCCACGGCTCGCCGCAGGACCCCGACGGACTTGGCGGCGAGCCCGGCGGCGGCCGCGATCGCCCGGTCCGACCACTGCGGATGCGACCGCAGCAACCGCCGGGCCGCCGCCTCGCGGTCGCCGGTGGACAGGGTCGAGAGGTTCAACGAGACAGCGAGGACGAACAGGTCCTCGGCCGGCCCGTCGACGAACTCCACCTCGACGGAACGCCGGCCGCGCAGCACGGCCGCCCGCAGCCGGTGGGCACCGTCCACGACCTTCATGGTCGGGCGGTGCACCACGATCGGCGGAAGCTGGGCATCGGAAGACGCCAGCGCGTGCACGAACTCTTCGCTACAGCCGCCCACCCGCGGTGAGTCCGCGGGCCGCAGCACAGTGATGTCGACGAACATGCGTGACCAAGCCCCCCACGGCTCAGTGTGTGTCAGAGACCCCCAGTCCCATGACTACCTGCGCAGAGTAGCTACCGAGTCAACGGGAACGCCACTCGATCGCCGGACAGACGTCCATCACCATGTGCAGGCCGGCGTCCTTGGCCCGCCGGTACGCGGCGTCGTCCACCACGCCGAGCTGGAACCAGACGGCCTTGGCGCCGATCGCCACGGCCTCGTCCGCGAACTGTCCCGCGTCCTCGGAGCGGCGGAACACGTCGACGACGTCGACCGCGAACGGGATGTCCGCCAGCGACGCGTAGCCCTGCTCGCCGTGCACGGTCTCGGCCGACGGGTGCACCGGCACGATCTTCTTGCCCCGTTGCTGGAGGAACCTGGCCACGCCGTGGGCCCCGCGCGACGGGTTGTCCGAGAGGCCGACGATGGCCCAGACCTGGCAGTTCTCGAGAATCCACTCAACGTCGTCGCGCATGCCCACCAGCCTAATAGTGTGACCCCAGTCACAATTGAGGGTTGCCGGTCGAAAGGCGGCCAGCCCCGATCGACGCCTGGGTAGAAACGCACCAGACGTACCGGACAGAGGAGATCGAGATGCGGTTCATGGTCATCGTCAAGGCGAACCCGGAGACCGAGAACGGCCAGATGCCGACCGCCGAAGAGCTCACCGACATGGGCAACTTCAACGAGGAGCTCGTGAAGGCCGGCGTGATGCTGGCGGGCGACGGCCTGTACCCGAGTGCGCAGGGCGCGCGGGTCCGGTTCGACGACAAGGGCGCCACGACCGTGATCGACGGCCCGTTCACCGAGGCCAAGGAGCTGATCGCCGGCTACTGGATCTGGGAGCTGCCCGCGCTCGCGGACGCCGTCGAGTGGCTGAAGAAGGCGCCGTTCCAGGGCGGCGAGGTGGAGATCCGGCAGATCCACGGCCCCGAGGCGTTCGAGGGCGTGCTGACGGACGAGCACAAGGCCCAGGAAGACCGGCTGCGCGAGCAGATCACCCAGCAGACCTCTCAGTAAGTGGCCGGGAGCGGCACTTCTAGGGCGGAGTGAGCGGTCAGCGCGACGCTCAACGTGAGCAACGCACGCGGTGAGGTCGGACGGCAGCCCGTCAGCCGTTCGACCAACCGCAGGCGGTGGTCCAGCGTGCTGCGGTGGATGTCCAACCGCCGTGCCGCCGCCGCACGATTGCCGTCCTCGGAGATGAACGCACGCAACGCGTCCAGCAACGGCTGTTGCGCCACGACCGGCTCGATCATCCGCGTCAGCCGTTCGGCCACGTGCGGCTGACGCAGCACCGCGAAGTCCGCCAGCACGTTGCGCAGCTCGTAGACGCCGGGCGCACGCCCGGAGGCGATGCGCAGCACGTCCTCGGTCGTCGCACGGGCCGACGGGAGGTCACGCCGAGACGCCCACGCAACGCCCATCCACACGTCGGCGCCGAGCCGGTCGTGCAGATCGCGGGCGAGCGCCACCTGCTGATCGTGTGCGCACGGCAGCAGCACATAGCCGCCACGGGTGCCATCGAGAACCAGCGCGTCGGCGTTGTCCCGCACCACGTCGAGCACCTCGGCCGCACCGTCCTCGGTGGACGCGCAGAACGCGATCACCGCGTACGCCAGCGCAAGACCGTCGAACGAACCGTTGTCGCGACCGGAAAGCAGCGTTCTGGCGAGCTGACGACGGGTGGCGACGTCCTCCACGGGCGGAAGGTCGTACGGGCTGAGGATGTCGCGCAGAACGTCGTTGAGCAGCCGGCTGTCCAGAACGGTGGTCACGCGTCGCCTCCCTGAGGGCCCTGCGGTGTCTCACCAGAACGTTAGGCAACTGTCGACAGTTGGCACAGCGGGCTTGAGCACCCCTTGACGTTCGCCCGCCGCGTTCGGAAACGGTTCAGCCGAGGGCGTTCGCGCGGCTCATGGCGATCGCCGTGCCGAGAACCGCGAGGTCACGCGGGTTGACCGGGCACAGTCCGGTCAGCTCCTCGATCTGCCACAACCGGTAGTCGATGGTGCTGCGGTGGATGAACAGCTTCTTGACAGCTACGGCCCGGTTGCCATCCGCCTCAAGCAAGGCGAGCACCGTTTCGACGAGGACCGGGTTCGCGAGCAGCGGCGCGGCGACCTTGCCCAGCTCTTCGCGGACCTCCGGGGTGTCCATGACAGCACTCTCGAACAGCATGTCGTCGATCCGGTACACGCCCGGCGGCCTGCCGAGGGTGGCGACGAGCGCGTCGATCTCGTCGACCTCCTTGCGCGCCAGCGGGATCCGGGCGGCCGGTCGTTCCGCGACGCAGAGCCACACCTCCCCGCCCAGCTCGTCGCAGACGTCCTGGCTCAACGGCAGCGCCGCCGCCTCGGCCATCGGCAGCAGCAGGTGACCCGAGGTCGCGACCAGCACGGGGCCGCGGCGGCGGAAAGCGCTTACTGCCCGTTCCGGCAAGGCTCCGCGCACCGAGACGACGGTGTAGAACGGGCTCACCGCGGCGTCGGTGGCACTGCCGCCGAGCAACGCGTCCGCCAGCGCGCCGTCGCCTGTCCCGGTTCCGGTCGAGAACGCGGCCATCGTCTCGACTGCCAGCGCGGTACCGGCGGCGGCCAGCGCACGGGCGTCACCGCCGTCGTCCAGCATGGCCTCGGTCAGCAGCCGGTCGGTGGACCGCAGGGCGACAACGAGGTGCTCGAGAGGGATTTTCGCTGTTGCCAGGCGGGTACCGACGCGGCGCGCGGTCGTCACGGCCGCGTCCTCCCACCCGTCGGCGTCGGCGGCGGCCGCGCGGTAGACGGCGAGGAACTCCTCGTGCAGCAGGCGACCGACGTCGAAAAGCACAGGACCTCCCTCTCTTTCATGCCCCTGAAGGAAATCAGCACTGCCGATGGGGGAAACACCAGCATCCTCCAGCACTACGCCAGTGTTGCCGCCCCTAACGTCGAGTGCACGTCCGGTCGCGCTACGAACAGGAGACGGAAGTGGCACCTCAGCTGCTCGCACCCCCGCGGCCGGCGCCGGTCCTCCCACCCGCGCTCGAGGCCTGGCGCCAGTTCGCCCGCGCGCTCGAGCCCGTCGAGTTCGGCCGGGGCGACGTGATGCTGCGCCTCGGCGCGCGGACCGACGAGCTGTACGTGATGCGTCAGGGCAAAGCCAAGACGTGCTGCACCTCGTCGGACGGCCGCGAGCTGGTGCTGGACTTCCACTGCGCGGGCGACGTGCTGGTCGAGCCGACGCTGTTCGACGCGGCTCCGTCGGTGTCGACGACGGTCGCGATCACCGACGTGCAGGCGGGCCGGATCGCGCGCGCGGACCTGAAGAAGTGGCTCGCGCTGTGCCCGGAGGTCACCGATCGGCTGCTCGGCTGCATCGCGCGCCGGCAGCGCGAGTCGCACCAGATGCGGATGGACATGGTGCAGATGGACGCCTCGGCCCGGCTCGCGAAGGCGTTGCTGCGCCTGGCAGGCCGCTTCGGCAGCGACCGGCGCGGCGCGCTGCTGATGATCGAGGACCTCACCCAGGAGGAGCTCGGCCAGTACATCGGGTCGCGCCGCGACACCGTGAACAAGACGCTCTCGGACTTCGCCCAGCGCGGCTGGATCTCGATCGAGCGCAAGAGCATCTTCCTCACCGACCCGGCGCAGCTCAGCCGCCGGGTACGCGTGGGCACGCCGGTCGTGCCCGCGCAACGCTAGTCGCAGCGATCCTGGGAGTTCCCGCATGTCCGCAGAAAACCGGCCCAGCACGGGTAAGACCGTGCTGGGCGTCCTCGCCGCGATCATCGTGGCGTCGCTCGGCAACGCCGCCGTCTCCTACCTGGCACAAGCGCTCGGTGCCGATCCGATCGCGCACGAAGGTCTGCAGCCCAAGGGTTATGTCGTGCTGACCGCGCTCGGCGTCATCGTCGCCGCCTTCGCGTGGGCGTCGATTCGCAAGCGCGCCAAGGATCCCGCCCGCACCCTGGGCAGGCTCGTGCCGATCGTCGTGGCCGTGTCGTTCCTCGCCGACGTCCCGGTCTTCTTCCTGCCGGGCACCACGGTCGTCGGCGTGGTCGCGCTGATGGTCATGCACGTCGTCGTGGCCGTCGTGGCGGTGCCGGTCTTCCACCGCGTGCTGCCCGTCCGCACACCCGTTGCCGCATAAGAACTTCCACCCAAGAACGGCCGGGAGGTCCACTCCCGGCCGTTCTGCCGTTCACTCGGAGAGGGTGAGATCCGGCCAGGTCAGGGTGGTGGCGCCCCAGGTCAGGCCGCCGCCGAACGCCGTGAGCAGAACCTTCTGGCCCGCTTGCAACTCACCCGACCGCACCCCGTGCGCGAGGGCGAGCGGGATCGACGCGGCGGAGGTGTTGCCGACGTCGGTGATGTTGGAGATGAACTTGTCCCGCGGCACGGCCAGCTCCGCGGACACGGCGTCCAGGATCCGCGTGTTGGCCTGGTGCGCGATGACCTTGTCCACATCGGACGGGATCCAGCCGCTGCGCTTGATGGCGTTGCGGGAGGCGGCGGACATGCGGGCGACCGCGTTGGTGAACACCTCGCGGCCCTCCATCTGGAAGAACTTGTCGCCGTGCGGCACGATGTCGCGCGACGACCGCTGCCGCGACCCGCCGGCGGGCACGGTGATGAGGTCGGACAGGTCACCGTCGGAGCCGAGGTCGAACGGCCCGAGCGCGCCCGGCTCGTCCGGCGTTCCGGCCCGCAGCACCACGGCACCCGCGCCGTCGCCGAAGATCACCGACGTGGTGCGGTCCTGAGGGTTGAGGATCGTGGAGTAGGCGTCACCGCCGATCAGGATCAGGCTGTCCACGATCCCGGACGTGATCAGCCCGGCCCCGACGCCCAGCCCGTACACGAAACCCGTGCACACGGCCGCGATGTCGAACGCCGGAACGTCCACGAGCCCCAGCCGCGACGCGATCTCCGGCGCCGTCGCGGGACAGGGCCGGTCAGGCGTCGTGGTCGCGAGGATCACCCCGCCCGCGCCCGGCACACCGGCCGACCGCAGGGCCCGCCTCGCCGCCTCGACGGAGAGGTCCGAGGTCGCCATGCCGGGTTCGACCACATGTCTTGTGGCGACCCCGATCCGCGTCCGGATCCACTCGTCCGTCGTGTCCAGCTTGGCGGTCAGCTCATCGTTGGTGACCACTCGCGGCGGGAGCCATGACCCGAGTCCCGCGACCACCGCTGCGCGCATTCTGCGACCTTTCTCACCGGTTGACGGCCAGACCTTCCGCCAGCACGGCCGGCAGGAAGTGGCTGGGAAACCCTTGGAACACCACGGGACGCTGGAACCGTTCGACGGCCCGCACGCCGACGGAGGTGTGGAACGGGGAGGTGGTCGCCGGCCAGGGACCGCCGTGGTGCATGGCGGGCGTCGGCGCGATGTCGTTGGGCCACTGGTTCCACACGATGCGACCGGCCCGGCCGGTCAGCTCGCCGATCAGCTCGGGCAGGACGTCGTCGTCCTCGCCGTGCACGGTCGCGGTGAGCTGCCCCGGCAACGCGGCGGCGAGCTCCAGCAACTCATTGCTGTCGCGGTAGGTCACGACAACGGCGACCGGCCCGAAGCACTCGGACAACGCCTCGTCGTGGCCCGCCAGCACATCGGCGGCGGTGGTGCGCAACAACGTCGGCGCGTGCCCACCCGCTCCGGACCCGCCCTCGACGAGCACGTCCAGGAAAGCGGTCAACGCCTCCACGCCGGTCTCGTAGCGCTTGGCCACGAGCTTGTTGAACAACGGCTCCGCCCGCAACGCGCGCACCTCGGCGGCGACGTCGTCGGCGAAAGCCTCTGGTACCACCAGAAGTCCGGGTTTGGTGCAGAGTTGCCCGCTCTGCTGGGCCAGTGCCCCGGCGAACCCGCGCGCGATCTCCCGCCCGCGCCGGCGGGCGGCCTGAGGAGTCACGAACACCGGATTCACACTGCCGAAGCCGCCGTAGAACGGGATCGGCTCCGGCCGGGTGGCGGCGAGGTGGTGCAGCTCGCGGCCGACACGGGAGGACCCGATGAACGCGACCGCCTTGATCCGCGGGTCGAGCACGAGCCGGCGGGCGCGGCGCTGACCGTGCACGAGCGCGAACACGCCTTTGGGCAGCACTTCCTCGACGATCTCGGCGGTGCGGTCGGCGAGGTCCGGGTAGCTGTGGCTCGCCTTCACGACGACCGGGCAGCCCGCGGCGAGCGCGGACGCGGTGTCGCTGCCGGCCACTGAGAACGCGAACGGGTACGACGTCGAGCCGAACACGGCGACCGGTCCGAGCGGGATCAGCATGCGGCGCAGATCCGGCCGCGGACCGGCCGCGTCGTTGGACGGGTCACCGTGGTCGATCACGACCCCGTTGACCGCGCCGGAACGCAGGTACTCGGCGAACGAGCGCAGCTGGAAGGTGGTGCGACCCACCTCCGCGCGCAGCCGGTCGCCGGGCAGGCGGCACTCCCACTCGGCCAGCGCCACCAGCTCACCGGTCTCCCGGTCGAGCGCGGCGGCGACGGCGTCCAGTGCCGCCGCGCGGTCGTCCGGGCTGGTCGCGCCCCAGTCGCGGGCGGCGTGGGCCGCCCGGTCCAGGACCGCGTCGTCGACAGTGGCCGAGCGGTCGTCCAGGCCGGTCGCGCGTTCACGCGGGCCGCGGGCGCCCGGCACTCGGGCCGCCAGGGTGTCCACTGTGGCCGCACGATCTCCCGGCCCACCACCCGCCACTCGGGCCGCGACTGTGTCCGCACGTTCTCCCGACCCGCGAACACCCGCCACTCGAGCCGCCACCGCGTCCTCCGCGGCCGCACGTTCTCCCGACCCGCGGGCACCCAGCGCTCGGGCCGCCACCGCGTCCACCGCGGCCGCACGTTGTCCCGACCCGCGGGCACCACCCGCCGCTCGACCAGCGCCCGATCCCTCGTCGTCCATGACGGCGCGTCTCTTACTTGACGTAGTCCGGGGAGACCCGGGGCGGCCAGCTGGCGACGCTCAGCACGCCGAGGCTGTAGGCCCGGGACACGAGCGCGGCCCGGTTGGGCGCCTTGAGCTTCTTGAGCATCGTGCCGACGTGGTACTCGACGCCCTGCCGCGACAGGAACAGCCGCGAGGCCAGCCGCACGGTCGACTCACCGGTGGCGATGCCCTCGAGGATGCGGGCGTCGAGCTCGGTCAGGATCCGGTTGCGGTCGACGACGACGGCGTTGGGCTGCTCGCCCTTCTCCGGGTTCACGACGACGACGAACTGCACCAGGTCGCCGTGCGCGTCGTGGACGGCGATACCCGTGATGTCGCCGGTGAAGACGGCGTGGCGCGGGCCGATGCCGGCCAGGTGCTCGACGAAGCGCTGGCGGCGGCCCTCGACGAGCCGGTCGAACTGCTTGCGCATGGGGCCGTGCACACCGGGGTGCAGCAGCTCGTAGAAGCTGCGGCCGAGCAACGACTCGCGGGAGTGCCCGAACTGGGTCACGAAGTCGTCGTTGGCCTCGACGACGCGCAGCTGGAGGTCGAGCCGGGCGAGACAGAGACCCGACCGCTCGAGCAGTGAGCGGAACACGTCGGCGTCCGGAACGGCGACGGCGTCGTTGAAGCGGTCGTGTGTGAGAGAACCAGCGGCAACAGTGTTCATCGGAGAGTATCCCTCTCGATCTCGTCGAACTCGGCGTTTCCGCGACTGCAGCAGAAGAGAAACTTGAGCGGGTCATCAAGCGATCTAGGTTTATTTCCCGAATCTGACCTTGACACGATGAATCGTAGGAAGATCTGCCGAACCCGGTCAACGAGGTGTGAGGGGTGGCCCCTAATGTTGTGGTAGGGGTGGTCGGGTGGTTCGGGGAGACGTCCGCGTATTTCGGTAGGACGTTTCGGCTGCGTCTCACCTGACGGCGCGCTGGCGCCGTGAGCTGCGAGTTCTCCTGAAGAGCCGATCAAGACGCCACCGCGGGGTAACTGGCTGGTGGGTCAACTGTGCGGGAAGTACGCACAAGAAATTCGTAGATGTGTCGCCGGTGTTACGCGGAGGGCGGGTACGCCCTGGGCAGTGCGGCGGGCAGTTCCGTGCGGCGGCGGATGCCGAGCTTGCGGAACGAGTTGGTGAGGTGTTTTTCGACTGCGCGCGAGGTCACGGACAGCTCGTCCGCTATTTCGGCGTTGGTGAGTCCGCGGACGACGAGTCCGGCCACCTTGAACTCGGTTCTGGTCAATGCCACGACCATGCCCGGCGAATTACCGTCGAGTTCCTTCGCGATTCTCTGGGCAAGTCTTTCCGCGCCGCTGTGCACCGCGAGCCGGTGTGCCTCGTCGAGGTGCCGTTGCGCGTGCGGGTGGCCATCGGCGCGTTGGCGGGCACCGAGCTGAAGCAGTGCCTTGGCCCGTTCGAACGGGTTGGCGTGCAGAACCTGCACGGCCTCGTCCAGCATCGCGAGGCCCTTGCGGCCGGGCGTGTAGCGGCCGAGCACGTACAGCGCCCGCCCGATGCCGATCGGCGCGCCCCACTCGACCGCGCGATCCCACGCCTGCGCGGCGGCCTCCCGTGCGGCGGGCAGGTTGCCGAGCTGGGCGTGCAGTCGTGCGGTGGCCACGCCCCACGGCAGCAGCACGGGGTTGCGCCACCCCGCGGCGTCGAACACGCGGCCGCAGTCGAGGAGCCGGTCGAGCGCCTGTTCGTGCTCCCCCGCGAGCGCGTCCCCCGCCGCCGCGAGCATCCGGTACACCGCGTCGGCGGCCGCTGGTTCGTCGCGCTCGCGCCGTGAGGACAGGATCTTGGCGATCAACGCGGGATCGCGGAGCTCCGTCGCGACGGCGGTGAGGCCGATCGCGGCGGTCGTCGTGTCACCCCGCCAATCGAGCACCGCGAGGTCGAGGGCGTGTTCGGCCGCCCGGTGTGCCTCGCCGGGTTTGCCCAGGTGCATGAGCACGAACGACTGCTGCGCGCGGATCAGTGCCTGTTCGGCGGTGTTCGTCGCCTGCGCGAGGGCCTGGTCGAGCCACGGCACGGCCAGGTGGGCGGCGTCCGCGGCGGCGAGCGCCTTGATGAGCAACGGGATCGCGGTGTGGATGTGCCTGGGGTGCGGCGGTTCCTGGTTCAGGACAGTGCTCGCGATGTCCGCGACCTCGTGCGCGGGCAGCCGGGCGGTGATCATGGCCGCGTCGAGCAGGATCATCCGCAGTTCCCGCTCGCCGGGTGTGGTGCCGTCGATCTCCTTGAGCCGCTGCACGGAGTCGGCGAGCAGCGCGGGATCGGAATGCCACAGGTACCGTTGCCGCGCCTCCAGCCGGTACGCGAGTTCCTTGTCGTGGCCGAGGTCGGCGGCGACCTTGTCGATGAGGTCGCGCACGGGCCGTGGTGCCTGGCTGAGCGCGGTCGGCGCGATCCGCACCAGTGCGGCCGCGCGTTCCACGACGTCGCGGAACAACGGCACCGCGTAGGAGATGTGCCGGACGGACGCGCCGGGGTCGAAGAACCGTTCGGCGGTCGCGAGGTCGACGAGCAGCCGCGCGCGTTGTTCGGAGTCGTCCGGCACGTCGCGCAGCGCCCGGCGCAGGTAGCGGGCGGCGAATTCGGGCGCGCCGCGGCGCAGGGCCGTCGCGGCGGCCTGACGGAGCGTGTCGATCGCCCACCGGCCCTGCACGGTGGTGATCGTGAGCAGCCGCGCGGCGACCTGTTCGGCGGGCCTGCCGTTGTCGTGCAACAGCTTCACGGCTTTCGCCTGCCACTGCTCGCGTTCGCCGACCGGCATCGACTCCTCGATCGCGTCCCGGACGGCGGGCCGGCAGGTCGGGAGCCCCGCCTGGTCGAGGGTGTAACGCGCCGCGCCGGCCTGCGGTTCGGTGAGCCCGGCGAGCGGCCCGGCGAGTTCGTCGTCGTCGCCGAGCGTGGCGACGGCTTTGGCGTAGTTCCTGGCGTGCAGGGGAAGTCCGGCGAGCCCGCGCACGAGTCGTTCCTTCAGGCGTTCCGGCCGCAGTTCGCGGACGTGCGGCGCCTGGGCGGCGGTGGGGCTGGTGACGTGGCTCAGCACCGCGCACAGGAACAACGGGTTGCCGCCGGTGGCGGCGTGGCAGGCGGCGACGAACTCGTCGTCGGGCTGCTGGCCGGTGCGGCGTTCCACCAGTTCCGCGACGGCGCCCGGCGATAGCGGTCCAGGGCGGATCTCGTTGCGCCCGAACGTGTCCAGCCACGGGCCGCGCTCACCGTCCCTGGTCGTGGCGACCAGGAGGATCGGCTGGCCGGCCGGCGTGCCGGCGAGCCACTGCAGGGACGGGTGGTCGGCCCACTGCAGGTCGTCGATCAGCAGCACCGTCGGGCGGTCGGCACCGATGGTCGCGGTGAGCGCGGTGAGTCCGCTGACCGCGGCTTCCTGCACGGCGAACGCGGCGTCGGCTGGTGCGTCGTCCTCGAACACCTGCCGGGCGAGGCCGGCCGGGCCGGTGAGCCACCGTTGCGCGGTCTCGCGGCCCGCCCGCGACAGCGCGGGGTCGAGCAGCTGGCGGGCGACGCCGAACGCGAAGTCCTGTTCCAGCGCGGAACAGTGGGCCGTGAGCACGCGGAGGCCGGTGGCACGCGCATGAATCGCTTCGAGCAGCGCGGACTTGCCGCAGCCCAGTGGTCCGGTGATGACGATCTGGTCGCCGTGGCCGTCGCGCACGCGCTCCAGTGCGCGGGTGAGCTGCTGTAGTTCGCTGGTGCGTTCGAGCAGGTTCATCACGGGCCCAAGACGTCCGCGAGTTCTGCCCGGCTGGAGACGCCGAGCTTGCGGTACGCCCGCGTCAGGTGCACCTCGACGGTCCGCAGCGTCACGAACAGATCCTCGGCGATCGCACGGTTGGTCACCCCGGCCGCGGCCAGCTCGGCCACCTTGCGTTCGCTGGCGGTCAGCACCGCCAGACCGTCCACAATGGCCGATGAGGGCATCCGGCCGCCGGCACCGAGCAGCATGGTGCGCGCAGAGTCGGCCAGCGCCCTGCTTCCGGCCCGCAACGCCAGCCCGACTGCAGTGCGCAGGTGGGTGCGCGCCTGGCGGGCCTCCCCCGCGCCAGTGCACCGCTGGCCCAGCAGCAGCTCGGTCCGTGCCTGCTGGATGAGCGAGGGCACCGCCGCGAACCCGGCGGAGGCGGCCCGCGCCATGTCCAGCGCCCCAAGCCCGGTCGTGGTGTAAGCCCGTGCCAGCAACGAGAACGCGGCCGCTTCGCGCGTCGGCCAGGCTTTGGCCAGCCGGTCCACCTCCCGCGCCGCGGCGGTGGCGTCACGTCCGGCCAGCGTCAGCACCTGGACGATGTCGACCCACGTCGGCAACGCGCCGGGATCGCTCAGCCCGACCGCCGTCATCGCGGACGCACACGCCGCCATCCGGTCCGCGGCCGCCGCGATCTCGTCCCGCACGTAAGCCAGCCACCCGGACGCGCGGAGGTACTCGCGGTGCGTCGGCGTCAGGTGCCGGATGTCGTCCTCGTTCACCTCGGCGAGCAGCCGTGCCGCGAGCGGGGTGTTGCCGGTCTGCAACGACAGCCAGGACAACAGGATGAGCGCGCGCGGCTGCTGCCAGCCGCCCTCGCGCACCGCACGGACCGCCGCGGACGCGTCCTGGCTGGCGCGCTGGAGATCGCCCAGGGACATGTGCACCAACGCCCGTTGCACCAGCGATCGGCAGTGGGCGAGCGAGTCTCCGTTGTGCGAGAAGGCATCCACGGCCCGATCGAGCACGGCGAGCGCTTGCTCGGTGTGCCCGGCCACGCGCAGCACGGTCGCGGCGGACAGCATCGACCAGTCGGTCAGCGCCTCCGAGTCCACGAGCGCGGCCCGCGCGTAGCCGACGGCGGTGTCCATCGAGCCGCCGCCGCGCATGGTCGCCTCCGCGACGACGCCGAGCAGACATCGTTGTGCCGTAGTGTCCCCAGCCGGTGGTGGCGTGGCTTTCGCGGCCGCGCGCGGCGCCACGTGGGCGTCGTCGAGGTCGATCGACAGCTGCACCGCGTCGAGCAGCGTCGTCAGGTCCTGCGCGAGTCCGGGATCCCTGGCCAGCTTCAGGAAGGTGCGGGTGCGGCCGGTCAGCGCGTGCTTGACGGCGAGCGCGGCCCGCAGGTCCGGGTCGGTGGTGCGGTGGAACGCGGCGGCGAGGTGCTCGCACGCCTGTGCCGGGTCGTGCCGGGACAGCTCGGTCGCGAGGTTCACCCGCAGTTCGACGTCGTCGGGGTGCAGTTCGACGAGGCGCCGCAGGTAGCGGGCGGCGTCCCTGGCCGGGCCGCGCACCGCGGCCTCGTGCAGCACCTGCGACATCCAGGGCGTGTCGACGGCGGGCAGGTGGACGAGCTGGTCGGCGACCTCGCGCACGTCGTGGCCGAACTCGTCGAGCACGACGGCCGCGCGATGCCGCAGGTGCGCGACCTCCTTCGGGTCGAGCACCTCGAGCACCCCGGCGCGGTACCACTCGCGCACGTGGTCGGGCAGGCCGTCGCCGAGCAGATGTTCGCGGCGCAGCACGGAGATCCCGGTCTCGGCGGTCCGGGCGGAGACGCCGGCGAGCGGTGCGACGAGCTCCTCGCTGTCGACGACCACGAGCGCGGTGGCGATCGCGCGCAGGTGCTCCGGTTGGTCGCGCAGCCGTCGTGCGGCGACGAGTTCCACCGACTCCTGCCGGAGGGCCTGGGCCTCGCGGATGTCGGCGAGCACGGTCGTGAGGTGGCGCGGGATGCCGCCGGAGAGCCGCAGGCACAGGCTGGTGAACACCGCGTCCGGCGGGAAGTGCAGCGTCGTGGAGATCATGTCGGCGACCTGCGGCGTGGTCAGCGGCTGCAGGTCCACGACGTGGGCGCGGTCCAGGTCGACGTCGAGCGGGCCGAAGTGGGACAGCACCAGGCTGACCGGCTCGTCCGCGAGGCGGCGCAGCACGAAGTCCGCCCACCGCACGGTCGCGTCGTCGCACGCGTCGAGATCGTCGAGCACCAGGCAGACCGGCGTCCGCCCGGTCAGCGTCAGCACGTCGCGCCACATGCCCAGGTACAGGCGGTAGAGGTCGCTCGCGGCGGCGGCGTTCAACTCCGGGACCACGACACCGGCCTGCGCCAGCAGCCGGCGGGCGACGGCGAGCGGGCGGCGTTCCCCGCGACCGGCCGCCGACAGCACGGTGGTGCCCGCGCGGGACTCGGTGGCGGCGGCACTGCGCAGCACGGCGGACTTGCCGGAGCCGCGGGCGCCGCGCACGAGCACGGCCCGCGCACCCGCACCGCGCCGGGCGGCGGTCGTGTGGTGCGCCACCGTGGTGAGCGCGCTCTCACGACCGAACAGCTCCGCGCCGGGGCCCGCCTGCACGTCCACCGCCTACCGCCTCGGGCTAGAAGAGTGACTTGCGCCGAGGATAAATGCCCCAGGTGGCCGAACCGCAAACTCTGCGAGGCCAGTGCCAAAGTCCGGCACGGTGTTTCCGCATTGTGCGGGGGTGAATCCGTCGGCGTTCCAGCTAGTGAACTAATACGCCACGACGCGGTTGGGCACAACCCGGTAGAGGCTCGGTTTCTCCGGCAGGAACGCCAGGCCGAACCGGGTGAGGAACTCCCCGAACTGCGCGTCGACGAAGCCGTCGTCGCCCGCGCCGTCCCACGTCTCGGCGGCCGCCCTGGCCACCTCGATCGCCGTGCCGTCGTAGACGACCAGGTCGGGGCGGTCGTCGGCGAAATATCCGCGGGCCAGCGAGATCGGTGCCTCGCTGTCGTCGAGGAAGCCCACCACCTCCCATCTGCCGTCGGTCGCGTCGCTCAGCGCGAGGCGCGCGGCGACCTCGGAGGAGGTGGCGTAGGTGACGCGGTAGCCGCGCCGCACCAGTTCCTCGATCACCGCGAGCGCGGGTAGTGCCTGCCCCTGCTTGGGATTGGCGAAGATCGCGACGTGCCGCCGTCCCGTGCCGACCTCCTCGGCCATCTGCGACGACCACCTCTCTGCGAACGACGAGCTGCCTGATGCCGTTCTACGGCATTCAATGCTCGGGAATCCCTCACTTTCCTTTGTTCCCGAGCCGGAATCCGCTTCCCGTTTTGGTCCCGAGGTGACCGGCGGCGACGAGCAGGCGCAGTTCCTCCGCGGGTGCCGGCTCGCCGGTCGGGGAAGCCGCGCTGAGCGTCTCCAGAATGGCGAGCGACACGTCCAGGCCAATGGTGTCCAGGAGCGTGAACGGGCCCATCGGGTGGTGGAACGCGGTGACGATCGCGGTGTCGATCTCCTCGACCGTCACGTCGGTGCGGGCGAGCATGCGAATGGCGTCGTTGAGGTACGGGAACAACACGTGGTTCACGATGAACCCGACCCGGTCCGTGCAGTCGACGGCGGTCTTGCGCAGCCACTTCACCAGCGCGTGCGCCGTCGCGTGCACGTCGTCCGCGGTGTGCTCGGTGCGGACGATCTCGACGAGCTTCATGACCGGCGCGGGGTTGAAGAAGTGCAGCCCGATCACGTCGGACGGGCGGCTGGTGACGTTCGCGCAGTCGGTGACGGAAAGGCTGGACGTGGTGGTGGCGATGATCGCGCCGGGCTTCAGCGCGGCGTCGATGCCCTGCAGGACACCGCGTTTGACGCTCATGTCCTCGGCGACGGCCTCGATGACGATGTCGGCGTCGCCGAGCGCCGCGGGGCTCGTGGCGACGGTGAGCCTGGCGAGGACGTCCTGCCGGTCCTGTTCGGACATCCTGCCTTTCTGCACGAGTCTCGTCAGCGACGAGCGGATCCGGTCCGCGGCCTCGGCGGCTTTCTCCTCGGTGCGGGCGATGAGTGTGGTCGGAACGCCTGCCACGATCAGGATTTCGGCGATGCCGCGGCCCATCAGCCCTGCGCCGACGACACCGGCTTTGCGGATCTCGCGCGGTTCGCCGTTGCCGGCCCGGTTGCGGGGCGGCGGGACGATCTCGCCGCGGTCGTCGTAGCGGTGGAAGCCACGGCCCGTCTTGCGGCCGAGGAGTCCTTCCCCGACCATGCGGTCCAGCAGCGGGCTCGGGATGTAGGAGTCGGAGCCGGTGATCTCGTGCAACCGCAGCAGTGCCGAGCGGACGGTGTCGAGGCCGATCAGGTCGAGCAGGTGCAGCGGCCCGAACTTGAGGCCACAGCCCAGTTTCATCGCGTTGTCGAGGTCCTCGACGGTCGCGTAGCCCTCGTCGGCGAGGTTCATCGTGCGGTTCACGCACGCGTAGAGAAGCGCCGTGGCGGCCTCGACCGGCCGGCCGCCGAGACTCACGATCTCGGTGCCGGCCAGCCGGATCGCCTGGCGGGCCAGGTGGACCGCCTCCGATGAGGCCATGGACGTGGTGATGAGGCTGGCGTGGTGGCCGTAGGGCGGCGGAATCGAGTAGCGCAGCCCGACGACCCGGTCCGGCGCACCGGAGGCGATGGCCAGCTTCGCCACCGAGAGCGTGGACGTGGTGGTGAGGAAGACCGTGCCCGGCGCGCACTGCTCGACGAGCAGTTGCAGCACGGTCTTCTTGTCGTGGAAGTCCTCCGGCAGCGCCTCGATGACGAGGTCGGCGCGTTTGAGGTCGATCAACTCCGTCGCGAGGCCGAGCTGGGGCCCGCCCAGCCGGTGGTGGACGCGGGACAGCACGTCGAGATCGCTGTCCACGCCGATCACCTCGGCCCCGTTGTTCAGCAGGACCTTGGTGAGGCCCTCACCGAGACCGCCGAGCCCCACCACACCGATCACCAGTGGCATGACGTCCCCTTGCCTAGAGACCGAGTTCTTCGTCGAGCATCGCGAACATCTCGTCGTCCGAAGCCGACTCGAAGTCCTTGGTACCTGTGCTGTTGTGCGTCGCCCACCTGGTGCGCAGAACGTCGAGACGGCCGGCGATCTGCTGGTGCAGCGCGTCGTCCACGCTCGCCGCCGTAAGCGCCTTCTCGAACGCGTCGAGGTCGGCGAGCACGCTGGGCAGACCGGCCTGCGGCGCGTCGGCGAGCAGTTCGGTCTTGAGGTGCGCCACCAGGTCGTTCGGTGTCGGGTAGTCGAACACCAGCGTCGCCGGGAGCCGCAGCCCCGTGGCGCCGCCGAGCCGGTTGCGCAGCTCGACCGCGGTGAGCGAGTCGAACCCGAGGTCCTGGAACTGGCGGTCTTCCTCGATCACCTCGCCCTCGCCGTGGCCGAGGACCTCGGACACCTGGCCGCGCACCAGGTCGAGCAGTGCGTCGGTCCTGCCCTGCTCGGTGAGTCCGATGAGGCGGTTGACGAGCGAGTCCGCCGTTTCCTGTCCTGCCACGGCCTTCTTCGACTTGGTGCGCACCAGGCCGCGCAGCAGTGGCGCGATCTCGTGCTGGTTGCGCAGCACCGCGAAGTCGAGCTTGACCGGGATGGTCGCCGCCTCGCCGGTGCTGATCGCCTCGTCGAACAGGGTGATGCCGAGTTCCTGCGTGATGGCGGGCATGCCGGAGCGGGCCATCCGTTCCGCGTCCTGCGCGCTGAGCATGCCGGTGTCCCAGGCGCCCCAGGCCATCGAGATCGCCTTCTGGCCGTGGGCCTTGCGATGTGCGGCGAGGGCGTCGAGGAACGCGTTGCCCGCCGCGTAGTTGGCCTGGCCCGCGTTGCCGAACGTGCCGGCGACGCTGCTGAAGAGGATCAGCTCCGCTTCCGGTGCCAGTTCGTGCAGGTACCAGGCGGCGTCGACCTTCGGCTGCAGCACCGGGTCGATCCGGTCCAGCGTCAGGGCCTCGATCGTGGCGTCGTCCAGGACACCGGCCGCGTGGATGATCGTCGTCGGGTTGTGGTTCTGGAGGAGTTCGCTGACCTCGTTGCGATCACTGACATCGCACGCGGCCACCGTGACGTTGGCCTGCAGATCGCCGACGTCGGCCTGGCCGCTGCGGCTGGCCAGCACCAGGTCCTGAACACCGTGGTTCTCGACGAGGTGCTTCGCGATGATCAGGCCGAGACCGCCGGTACCGCCGGTGATCAGGACCTTGCCCCACTCGACCGCGCCGTCCTCACGTTCCGCCCTCGTCAGGCGGCCGCCGAGGACCTCGCCGTCCCTGATGACGATCTGGGGCTCGTCGGCGTTCACCGCCTGCCGCAGGATCGCGAGGCTGGAGCGCTGGTCGTCGATGTCGAGCAACCCGAAGCTGCCGGGGTGCTCGGACTGGGCGACCCTGACGAGGCCCCAGATCGCCGCGGCCACGGGGTCCGGCGCTTCGCTCTTGTTGGTGGCGATGGCGTTCTTCGTGACGAACCAGAGCCGTCCCCGGCGGAGACTGGTGATCCACTCCTGGACGTTGATCAGCGCGTCGGACACGGCGGCGTGCGTGGAGTCCACGACGTCGTCCGAGTACGCGAGGATCTCGGTGAGGACGACCTCGGCGTCGGCGGTCTCGATGGTGTCGTAGACGCGTCCGGCGACGAAGTGGTCGACCAGGCCGAAGTGGTCCTCGCCCGCGATCGCCACCGTGGCGTCGATCGGGTCCGTGGCGGTGATCGGCGTCCAGTTGAGCGTGAACAGGGCGTCGCGGGTGGTGTTCTCGCTGAGCTGCCCGGCGTTGACCGCCCGGACCACCAGCGACTCGACCGCGGCGACCGGGTTGCCCTGCGGGTCGGCGACGACGATGCGCATCGCCCCGCTCTCGTCGCGGGTCATCTTGACCCTGGTGCTCGCCGCGCCGGTGGCGTGGATCGTCACGCCCTCCCAGCTGAACGGCAGCCCGGCTCCCTGATCACCTTCGGCCAGCAGTGCCGTGTGCAGCGTGGCGTCGAGCAGTGCCGGGTGGATGCCGAACGCGCCGGGTTCCACGCCGTCCGGCAGCGCGACCTCCGCGTACACCGCGCCCTCGTGCCGCCAGGCCTTTTTGAGGCCCTGGAAGGTTTCCCCGTAGGCGAACCCGATCTCGGCGAACTTGTCGTAGATCCCGTCGAGGTCGATCTCGTCCGTGGTCGGAGGCCACGTGTCGAGCCGTTCGGCCTGGGTGTCGTTGCTGCCAAGGGTTCCGCTCGCGTTCTCGGTCCACGGCAGGTCGGTGTCCTCCGGCCGGCTGTAGATCGTGACGCCGCGCCGCCCGTCGTCCTCCTGGCCGATCGCGATCTGCAGCTGCACGCCACCCTGCTCGGGCAGCATGAGCGGCGCGGCGATCGTGAGCTCCTCGAGCGTGTCGAGCCCGAGTTCCTCCGCCGCCTTGAGCGCGACCTCCACCAGCGCCGCGCCCGGCACCAGTGCCCGGCCCATGATCACGTGGTCCGCGAGCCAGGCGTGCGTCCTGAGCGAGATCCGGCTGGTGAACAGGTGCCCGTCCTGCCCGGCGAGCTGCACCGCCGCGCCGAGCAACGGGTGCCCGACGCTGCCGAGCCCGGCGGCCTTGACGTCACTCGCACCCTCGACGACCTTGGGCCAGAACGACTGCCGCCGGAACGCGTACGTCGGCAGGTCGATCTTCTTGGCGCCCTTGAGGAGCGGCGTCCAGTCGACGTTGATCCCGCTGACATGGGCGTTTCCGAGGGCGGTCAGGAACGCCGTGACCTCGTTCTTCTTCCTGTGGAGGGTCGGGATGGCCCCGTCGACCAACGGCGTCAGCGCCGCGTCGGGCCCGATCTCCAGGAACGTGCAGTCGCCGAGCGCGGTGACGTTGTCGTGGAACCGCACCGCGTCCCGGATGTGGTCGACCCAGTAGTCGATCGTCGTCGGGTCTCCGGTGGTCTGGAAACCCGTGGCCGGCTCGCTGAAGGTGATGTCCTCGATCGCTTCCCGGAAGTCCTGCAGCATCGGCTCCATCAACGGCGAGTGGAACGCGTGACTCACCTTGAGCTGCTTGTACTTCCACTGCTTGGCGATCTTGAGAACCTCGTCCTCCTCGCCGGCGAGGACGACCGTGCGCGGCCCGTTGATCGCCGCGATCGACACGTTCCCGGTGAGGTAAGGCGTGACCTCCTCCTCCGAGGCGATGACCGACAACATCGCGCCACCCGCCGGGAGGTTCTGCATGAGAGCCGCCCGCGCCGTGATGAGCCGGCACGCGTCTTCGAGGGTGAGGACGCCCGCGACGTGCGCCGCCGCGACCTCACCGATCGAGTGCCCGGCGACGTGGTCCGGCTTGACGCCGAACGACTCGATCAGGCGGTACAGCGCGGTTTCGATGGCGAAGAGGGCGGGCTGCGCGAGCCCGGTCTGGTTCAACGCGTCCTGGTCCTCGCCCCACATGACCTCGCGGAGTGCCGGGTCGAGGTGCTGCAACGCGTTGTCCAGCGCCTCGGCGAATACCGGGTAGGCCTCGTACAGTTCGCGGCCCATGCCTGGGCGTTGCGATCCCTGGCCGCTGAACAGGAACGCGACCGGGCGCCTCTGCACGCTGCCTCGGGCCACGACGTCGCCGTTGAGCACGACAGCTCGGTGGTCGAACAGCGTCCTGCTGGTCAGCAGCGAGTGCGCGATGTCCTCTGGCTTGCCGCTGGTCTGGCTGATCCGGTCGATCTGGCCGTCCAGGGCGGCTTCGGAGCGGGCCGACACCACCAGCGGGACGGCTCGACTCGACTGCGGCGCCGCTCCACTTGACTCCGGCACCGCTCCGCTCGACTGCGGCGCCACTCCACTCGACTGCGGCACCGCTCCGCTCGACTGCGGCACTGCTCCACTCGGCGGAATCGATCCCGATTGGCTGGCCCCCTGGGGGGATCCACCCCCCATCCCAATCATCTCAGGGAGGTCTGACACTTCCGGAGCCTCGAGGATCACGTGCGCGTTCGTGCCGGAGATGCCGAACGACGACACCGCCGCCCGCCGCGGCCGAGACACTGCGGGCCACACCGTGTTGTCCTGCACCAGCTCGACCGCACCCTCGGTCCAGTCGACGTGCGAAGAAGGCGTCGAAGCGTGCAACGTCCGCGGCAACACACCGTGCCGCATCGCCTGCACCATCTTGATGATGCCCGCGACACCGGCGGCAGCCTGCGTGTGTCCGATGTTGGACTTGATTCCACCCAGCAGCAGCGGCGTTTCCCGATCCTGCCCGTAGGTGGCCATCAGCGCCTGAGCCTCGATGGGGTCACCCAAAGAAGTACCGGTGCCGTGCGCCTCGACAGCGTCGACATCAGCAGCGGCCAACCCGGCAGACGCCAACGCCTGTCGGATGACCCTCTGCTGCGACGGCCCGTTAGGTGCAGTCAGGCCGTTGGAGGCACCGTCCTGGTTGATCGCCGAGCCACGCACGACCGCCAACACCGTGTGGCCATGACGAACAGCATCGGACTGACGCTCCAGCACGAGCAGACCAACACCCTCGGACCAACCGACACCATCGGCCGTGTCGGAGAACGCCTTGCAGCGCCCGTCCTCCGACAGACCCCGCTGACGGGAGAACCCGACGAACGAGCCCGGCGTCGACATCACGGTCACACCACCGGCGAGCGCCAGTGAGCATTCACCGGCCCGAAGAGCCTGCATGGCCCAGTGCAACGCCACCAACGACGACGAGCACGCGGTGTCGATCGACACCGACGGCCCTTCCAGCCCGAGCGCGTAGGACACGCGGCCGGAGATCACCGAAGGCGACGCACCGGTCGAGCCGAAGCCCTCGGTGTCCGCACCGCCGATGAGCTGCGTGTAGTCGTTGTACATGACACCGGCGAACACACCGGTCGAGCTGCCCCGCAGCGAGGCGGGCGCGATCCCGGACCGTTCCAGCGCCTCCCACGCGGTCTCGAGCATGAGCCGCTGCTGCGAGTCCGTCGCGACGGACTCACGCGGCGACATCCCGAAGAACTCGGGATCGAACAGGTCCGCGTCGTGCAGGAAGCCACCGGCCCGGACGTAGGACGTGCCGGGGTGGTCGGGGTCCGGGTGGAACAGCGTGTCCAGGTCCCAGCCGCGGTTCGCCGGGAACGGCGTGATCGCGTCGACCCCGTCCACGACCAGCTCCCACAGGTCCTCCGGCGAGGAGACCCCGCCGGGGTAACGGCAGGCCATGCCCACGATGACGATCGGATCGTCCGTAGTGGACACGAGAGCAGGCAACGACTCCAGAGCCGCGACCGACCCGAGCAGTTCGTCCTTCAGGTAAGAAGCCAGCTGAGCCGACGACGGGTAGTCGAACACCACGGTCGCGGGCAGCTTGAGCCCGGTGACCGCCGTGAGCCGGTTGCGCAGCTCGACCGCGGTGAGCGAGTCGAACCCGAGTTCCTGGAACGCCCGTGCCGGGTCGACCGCCGCGATCGTGTCGTAGCCGAGCACGGCCGCGACCTCCCCGCGAACCAGATCCACCAGCGCGTTCAACCGACCGGCTTCGTCCAAAACGGACAGTCGCTGCACCAGCCCGGACGCCGTTTCCGATCCGGCGACCTTCCGCCGCGCCTTGACCCGGATGAGTCCGCGCAGCAACGGTTTCACGTCACCGTTCTGCTTCAGCGCACCCAGGTCGAGCCGGACCGGCACCACCGCGGCCTCGGCCCCGGCGACCGCCGCGTCGAACAGCCGCAGGCCCAGCTCGGCGGAGATCGCCGGCATGCCCGAGCGCTGCATGCGTTCCGCGTCCTCGGCGGACAACATGCCCGTGTCCCAAGCACCCCAGGCGAGCGACACGCCGGGCTGCCCGTTGAGCTGCCGGTGCGCGGCCAGCGCGTCGAGGAACGCGTTGCCGGCGGCGTAGTTGCCCTGCCCGGCGTTGCCGAACACACCGGCCGCCGACGAGAACACCACGAACCGCGTGGCCTCGGTGGCGAGGTCGTGCAGGTTCAGCGCCGCGTCGACCTTGGCGCGCAGCACGCCGTCGACCCGTTCCGGCGTCAGCGACTCGATCACGCCGTCGTCCAGCACACCGGCCGCGTGCACGACACCACGAACCTTGTGCTGCTTCAACAACTCCCACAGCGCGGTCCGGTCGGCGACATCACAGGCCACCACGGAAACCTTGGCGCCCAACGCCTCCAGCTCACTCACGTCACCCTGACCGCTGCGGCTGGCCAGCACCAGCTCGGTCACGCCGTGCGTCTCGACCAGATGCCGCGCCACGATCCTGCCCAGCCCACCGGTACCGCCGGTGACCAGCACCGGGCTCTCCCACCCTGTCTCAGTGCCACCGGAAACCCGGCCGAGACGGGCCGCGCGAGCCTCGCCGTCGCGGATCACGAACTGCGGTTCGTCGAGGTCCAGCACCCCGAGCAGCGTCGCGAGCGACGACTCCTCGGCGTCCAGGTCGATCAGCCCGAACCGGTCAGGGTGCTCGGTCTGCGCGGTCCGCAGCAGACCCCAGACCGCCGCACCGGCCAGGTCATCACCCTCGACCGCACCGCGCGTGACGAACACGAGCCGCCCGTCGCGGTCGTCCCTGATCCACTCCTGAACCAGCTCCAGCGCCCGGTGCGTGGTGGTCCGAACCGACTCCGCGTTCTGCTCCCCCGCGACCGGCACGAGCACGACATCCGTGTCGGCCAGCGAAAGGAGTCCCTCGACCCGTCCGACGGACAGCCCCAGGACGTCCGGCCCGAGCACGCTGACCGTCTTGCCCGCCTCGGCCGGCGGCACCGCGATCGGCGTCCACTGCACCGAGAACAGCGCGTCCAGCTCAGCCGGCTGCTCCGCCGCGACCGCCCGCATCACCAGCGACTCGACCGACGCCACCGGGTTGCCGGCGGGGTCCGCGAGCGCGATCTTCAGTCCGTTGTCGTCGCGCGTCATCTTGACCCGCAACGCCGTCGCGCCGGTCGCGTGCAGCGACACGTTCTCCCACGCGAACGGCAACCCGGCCGCCCCGCTCTCGTCGAGCAACGAGGCGTGCAGCGCGGCGTCGAGCAACGCCGGGTGCAGCCCGAACGGCTTGACGTTGATGTCGTCCGGCAGCGCGACCTCGGCGTAAGTCGTGTCGCCATCGCGCCACGCCGCCCGGAGTCCCTGGAACATGCCGCCGTAAGCGAACCCGGCCTCGGCGAACTTCTCGTAGCAGCCCTCGACGTCAACAGCCTCGGCCTTGGGCGGCCACACGGTCGCGTCGAACTCGACTCGCTGCTCGCCCTTGCCCAGCACACCGGACACGACCTGCGTCCACTGCGCGTCGACGACCTCGTCCGGCCGCGCGTGGATCGTGAACGTCCTGCGCTCATCCCCGGCGGACACCTTCATCTGCAACGCGAGGCCGCCGTGATCGGGCAGGATCACCGGCGCGGACAGCGTCAGCTCCTCCAGCCGGTCCAGCCCGACCTCGTCCCCGGCCCGCATCGCGAGCTCGACGAGCGCCGCTCCCGGCACCATCACCCGGCCCATGATCGTGTGGTTGCGGATCCACGGGTGGGTGCGCAGCGCGAGCCTGCTGGTGAACAGGAACCCTTCCCCGTCAGCGAGTTCCGCCGACGCGATGAGCAACGGGTGCCCGACCGCGACCATGCCGAGGCCGGACGCGTCGTCCCCGCCGATCCGCACCGCCGGCCAGTACCGCTGGTGGTCGAACGCGTAGGTGGGCAGGTCGATCTTCTTGCCACCCGCGCAGAACCCGCTCCAGTCGACCTTCACCCCGTCGACGTGCAGGCGAGCCAGCGCGGTCAACGCCGCCGTGCGCTCGTCCTTGTCCTTGCGCAGCAACGGAATCGCGTCCTCGACGAGCGCCGACAGCACTCCGTCCGGCCCGACCTCGATGAACGTCGTCGCCCCGTTGTCGCGCAGCTGCTGGACGTTGTCGCTGAACCGCACCGCGTCCCGGACGTGGTTCACCCAGTACTCGACGGTCGTGACATCGCCGCTGGCGACCACCGGAATGCGCGGCTGGTGCAGCGTGATCTCCGCGAGCGACTCGCGGAAGTCGTCGAGCATCGGTTCCATCAACGGCGAGTGGAACGCGTGCGACACCTTGAGCCGCTTGCTCTTCCACCGCTCGGCGATCTGGAGGACCTCCGCCTCGTCGCCCGCGATGACCACGGACCTGGGCCCGTTGACAGCCGCGATCGAGACGTTCGAGGTGAGGTGTGGCACCACCTCTTCCTCGGACGCCTGGACCGCGACCATCGCGCCGCCCTCAGGCAACGCCTGCATGAGCGCCGACCGTGCGGTGACCAGCAGACACGCGTCTTCAAGGCTCAGCACCCCGGCGACGTGCGCCGCCGCGATCTCACCGATCGAGTGCCCGGCCAGCTGATCCGGCTTCACACCCCACGACTCGAGCAGCCGGTAGAGCGCGGTCTCGACCGCGAACAACGCCGGCTGCGTGTACCCGGTCTGGTTGAGCGCCTCCTGGTCGTCGCCCCACATCACCTCGCGGACGGTCGGATCGAGGTACATCAGCACCGCGTCCAACGCCTCGGCGAACACCGGGAACGCCTCGTAAAGCTCACGCCCCATACCGATCCGCTGCGACCCCTGCCCGGAGAACAGCACCGCGAGCGACCGCTGCGACTGCGCCGTCCCCTGCGCCAGCACCTCGTCCCCAAGGACCACAGCCCGATGGTCAAACCGCGCCCGCGTCACCAGCAACGAGTAGGCGACGTCCTCCGGCGCCCCCTCCACAGCCTTGGCCCGCTCGACCTGCCCCGGCAGCGCCTCCGCCGTCCGAGCCGACACCACGAACGGAATCGATCCCGCCTGGGGGCCCCGGGGGGAGACCGAGGTCCCCACTCCAAGCGTCCCACGAGAGGCCGACGATTCCGCGTCCGCAAGATCGACAACCGCCGGGTTGTCCACAGGCGCCGAGTTGTCCACAGAAACAGAAGACGGGCTTGCGGCTTCCAGGATCACGTGGGCGTTAGTGCCGGACAGGCCGAACGACGAGACACCCGCACGGCGCGGCCGCGAGACCGACGGCCACGCGGTGGCCTCGGTGACCAGCTCGACGGCGCCCTCGGACCAGTCGACGTGCGAGGACGGCTCGGTCACGTGCAGGGTCGGTGGCACGATGCCGTTCCGCATGGCCTGCACCATCTTGATCACACCGGCGACACCGGCCGCGGCCTGCGTGTGCCCGATGTTCGACTTGATGCCACCGAGCAGCAGCGGGGTCACCCGATCCTGTCCGTAGGTGGCGAGCAGCGCCTGCGCCTCGATCGGGTCGCCCAGCGTGGTACCGGTGCCGTGCGCCTCGACCGTGTCGACGTCCTGAGTGGACAGTCCGGCCGAAGCCAGCGCCTGCCGGATGACCCGCTGCTGCGACGGCCCGTTGGGCGCGGTCAGCCCGTTAGAAGCACCGTCCTGGTTGATCGCCGAACCGCGCACGACCGCCAACACCGTGTGGCCATGACGAACAGCATCGGACTGACGCTCCAACACCACCAGACCAACGCCCTCGGACCAGCCCACACCGTCCGCGGAATCGGAGAAGGCCTTGCAGCGCCCGTCCTCCGACAGACCGCGCTGCCGGGAGAACCCGACGAACGCGCCCGGCGTCGACATGACCGTCACACCACCGGCCAGCGCCAACGTGCACTCACCGGCCCGCAGCGCCTGCGCCGCGAGGTGCATGGCGACCAGGGACGACGAGCACGCGGTGTCGATCGACACCGACGGTCCCTCGAACCCGAAGGTGTAGGAGACGCGACCGGACACGACCGAAGGTGACGTGCCGGCGCCCTGGTGACCTTCGGAGTCGGCCTCGAGGATCTGCGCGTAGTCCGAGTACATGACGCCGGCGAACACACCGGTCCGGCTGCCGCGCAACGATGTCGGGTCAATTCCGGCCCGTTCCAGCGCCTCCCACGTGGTCTCCAGCAGGATGCGCTGCTGGCCGTCGGTACCGAGCGCCTCACGCGGCGACATCCCGAAGAACGCCGGGTCGAACTGGTCCGCGTCGTGCAGGAAGCCACCGGCGCGGGCGTAGGACGTGCCCAGGTGGTCGGGGTCCGGGTGGAACAGCGAGTCGAGGTCCCAGCCGCGGTTCGCCGGGAACGGCGTGATCGCGTCCGTGCCCGAGGCCACGAGGTCCCACAGCGTTTCCGGCGACGTGACGCCTCCGGGGAAGCGGCAGGCCATGCCGACGATGACGATGGGATCGTCCGAAGTGGACACCAGCGCGGGCAGGTCCGAGATCTCGGCCGTCGCGCCGAACAGTTCGGCGTGCAGGTGGTCGGCCAGTGCGATCGCGGTCGGATAGTCGAACACCAGCGTCGCCGGCAGCCGCAGCCCGGTCGCCTCGGTCAGCTGGTTGCGCAGCTCCACCGCGGTCAGCGAGTCGAACCCGAGGTCCTGGAACGCCCGCGTCGCGTCCACGGCGTCGATCGACGCGTGACCGAGCACCGAGGAGACCTGCGTGCGCACCAGATCCACGAGTGCCGCGTGCCGGTCGGCGACGTCCATCGAGCCGAGCTTCCGCACGAGCCCGGAGGCGGTCGCGGAACCAGCGGCCGTGCGCCGCGCCTTGACCCGGATCAGCCCCTGCAGCAGTGGCGCCACCGCACCACGTGCCCGCAGCGTCGCGAGGTCGAGCCGCACCGGAACGGTCAGCGCCGCCCCGCTCGCCACGGCCGTGTCGAACAGTTCCAGGCCCTGCCGCAGCGTGATCGGCGGCATGCCGGCGGCGGTCATCCGCGCGGCCTCGGCCTCGGTCAGCTCCCCGGTCATACCGCTGACCTCGGACCAGACACCCCACGCCATCGACGTGGCGGGCAGCCCTTGAGCCTGGCGGTGCGCGGAAAGCGCGTCGAGGAACGCGTTGCCGGCGGCGTAGTTCGCCTGACCGGCGTTGCCGAACACACCGACTGCCGACGAGAAGACGACGAACGCCGTCAAGTCGCTCGTCAGCTCGTGCAGGTGCCACGCGGCATCCGCCTTGGGCTTCAGCACGTTCGCGAGCCGTTCGGGCGTCATCGACTCGATCACGCCGTCGTCCAGCACGCCTGCCGCATGCACGACGCCGCGGATCTCATGCCGCGCAACAAGTTCCGCGACAGAGTTCCGGTCGGTGACGTCGCACGCCGCGACAGTGACCTGCGCTCCCAACGCTTCCAGCTCCGCCGTGTCCGCCTGGCCGCGGCGGCTGACCAGCAGCAGTTCCCGCACACCGTGCGCCTCGACGAGGTGCTTCGCAATGACCGCGCCCAGCCCACCGGTGCCGCCGGTGACGAGAACCTTGCCCTCCCAGCGGATTTCCGCCGGTTCGTTCGTGACGCGGGCCAGCCGGGCCGCGAGCACCTGACCGTCGCGGACGACCAGTTGCGGCTCGTCGACACCGAACGCCACCGAGACCATCGCGGTGGAGAGGTTGTTGCCGCACAGGTCGATCAGCCCGAACCGGCCGGGGTGCTCGGACTGCGCCGACCGCACCAGACCCCAGACCGCCGCCGCGCCCATGTCCTCACCCGTGGTCGCGCCACGCGTGACGAACGTGAGCCTGCCGTCCTTGCCACTGCTGATCCACTCTTGCACCAGTTGCAGCACGCGAGCGGTGTTGCCGTGCGTGCTGCCGAGCACGTCCTGGGTCCCGACGATCGGGACCAGCACCAGTCCGGCGTCACTGTCCGCGATCGTGGCGGCCATCGGGAATCCGAGGTCGAGCACGTCCGGCCCGATCACCGCGACCGACTCGGGGGCCGCGACGTCCTCCTGCGTGACGGGCACCCACTCGAGCCCGAACAGCTCGCTCTGCTTGGCATCGCCGAGCTGCTCGACGTTCACCGCCCGCACGACCACGGCCTCGACCGTGGCGACCGGCGCTCCCGTGACGTCGGCGAGCGCGATCGTCCGGCGCATCCCGCCTTCGTCGCGGGTCAGCTTGACGCGCAGTTCGCTCGCGCCGGTGGCGTGAAGTGACACGCCTTCCCACGAGAACGGCAGACCGGCGTCGAGCGTCTCGTCGAGCAACGCCGCGTGCAGCGCCGAGTCGAGCAACGCCGGGTGCAACCCGTACGCCGCGCCATCGACGCTCTCGGGCAGCGCGAGCTCGGCGTAGATCTCGTCGCCGACGCGCCAGGCGGCCTTCAGGTTCTGGAACGCGGGCCCGTAGGCGAACCCAACGTCCGCGAACCGCTCGTAGCAGCCCTCGTGGTCCATCTCGACAGCGCCGGCAGGCGGCCAGACCGCGGTCTCAAACCCACTGCTGGTCACGCCGCTGGCCAGGAAACCGGACGCGTGCTGCGTCCACGGCGAGTCCGGCGCGTCCTCGGGCCGCGAGTAGATCGAGTACTGCCGTCGCCCGTTGTTGTCGCCACCGACCTTGAGATGCACCTGCACGGCCCCGCGCTCGGGCAGCACGAGCGGCGCGGCGAGCGTGAGGTCGTCGACCCGGTCGAGCCCGACCTCGTCGGCGGCCCGCATCGCGAGCTCGATCAGCACCGCGGCGGGCACCAGGTTGCGGCCCATGATCACGTGGTCCGCGAGCCACGGGTGCGTGCTCAGCGACACCCGGCTGGTGAACACGACACCTTCGCCCTCGGCCAGCTCCACCGCCGCGCCGAGCAACGGGTGCGCGATGTCGACCAGGCCGAGCCCGGACGCGTCCGACGCCCTCCCGGCGCTCGCCGGCCAGTACCGCTGCCGGTTGAACGGGTAGGTGGGCAGCTCGATCCGCTTGCCGCCGCCGTAGAACCGCGTCCAATCAACATTGATTCCGTCAATGTGTACTTGACTGAGTGCAGTCAACATTGATTCAACATCAGACTTGACTCGCGTCAACGTCGGAATCAACCCGTCAACCATCGCCGTCAACTGCGCATCAGGCCCGAGCTCCAGCAGAGTGACGTCACCCAACCGAGTGACGTTGTCGTAAAAGCGCACGGTGTCACGCACGTGATCGACCCAGTAGTCGACCGACGTGACATCGCCAGACGCACTGATCGGAATGACCGGCTCGTGGAACGTGAGCCCGCTGATCGCCTCACGGAAGTCCTCGAGCATCGGCTCCATCAACGGCGAGTGGAACGCATGGCTGACCTTCAGCCGCTTGCCCTTCCACCGCTCGGCAAGAGCCAGCACCTCGTCCTCAACACCAGCGATCACCACGGACCGCGGCCCGTTGACGACGGCAATGGACACGCCCTCGGTGAGGTGCTGACGCACTTCTTCTTCGGAGGCGATGACGGACACCATGGCCCCGCCGGCCGGCAGCGCCTGCATGAGCGCGGCACGCGCGGTGACCACCAGGCACGCGTCCTCAAGGCTCAACACCCCGGCGACATGCGCCGCCGCGATCTCGCCAATCGAGTGCCCGGCAAGCTGCGCCGGCCTCACCCCGAACGACTCCAGCAGCCGGTACAGCGCGACCTCGACCGCGAAGATCGCGGGTTGCGCATACCCGGTCTGGTTGAGGAGTTCCTGGTCCTCGCCCCACATGACGTCTCGCAACGCCGGGTCGAGGTTGACCAGCGCAGCATCGAGCGCCTCTGCGAACACAGGGAACGCCTCGTACAGCTCACGCGCCATGCCGAGCCGCTGCGACCCCTGCCCTGAGAACACGAACGCGAGCGGCCGGTTCCGCACCACACCACTGGCGAGCTCGACGCCGTTCCACACCACCGCCCGGTGGTCGAACAGTGCGCGAGTCGTCGCCAGCGAGAACCCGACGTCGACCGAGTCCGCGTCCAGCGCCGCGATCTGCTCTACCTGAGCGCGCAGCGAAGCGGAGGACTTCGCCGAAACAACCAGCGGGGCCCCCAAGGGGGGACGCGAAGTCCCCACTCCAATCGTCTCAGAGGGGTCTGACAATTCCGGGCCGGCCGCAACAGGCGCCGCCGGGGCGGCTTCCAGGATGACGTGCGCGTTCGTGCCCGAGACGCCGAACGAGGAGACGGCGGCGCGGCGTGCGCGTTCGACGGACGGCCACGCGGCGTTGCCGGTGAGCAGCTGCACCGCGCCCGCCTCCCAGTCCACGTGGGACGAAGGCTGGTCGACGTGCAGCGTCTGCGGCACGACGCCGTGGCTGAGCGCCTGCACCATCTTGATCACGCCCGCGACGCCGGCCGCGGCCTGCGTGTGGCCGATGTTGGACTTGATCGAGCCGAGGAGCAGCGGCTCGGCGCGGTCCTGGCCGTAGGTCGCGAGCAGCGCCTGGGCCTCGATCGGGTCGCCCAGCGTCGTGCCGGTGCCGTGCGCCTCGACGACGTCGACGTCCGCGGTGGACAAGCCGGCCGACGCGAGCGCCTGCCGGATGACGCGCTGCTGCGACGGTCCGTTCGGCGCGGTCAGGCCGTTGGAGGCGCCGTCCTGGTTGACCGCGGAGCCACGCACGACAGCCAAGACCTGGTGTCCGTTGCGCCGCGCGTCAGACAGACGCTCCAGCACGACCACACCGACACCCTCGGACCAGCCGACGCCGTCAGCGCTGTCGGAGAACGCCTTGCAGCGGCCGTCCGGCGAGAGTCCGCGCTGCCGGGAGAAGCCGATGAACGCACCCGGCGAGGCCAGGACGGTCACACCGCCGGCGAGGGCGAGCGAGCATTCACCGGCGCGGAGGGCCTGCATCGCCCAGTGCATGGCGACCAACGACGACGAGCACGCTGTGTCGAGAGTGACCGCCGGTCCCTCGAAACCGAACGTGTAGGACACACGGCCGGACACAACCGAGGGTGAGCCACCGGTCGTCTGGTAGCCCTCGGAGTCGCCTTCGAGCAGCAGCGAGTAGTCGTTGTACATGACGCCGGCGAACACGCCGGTCGGGCTGCCCTTCAACGCGACGGGGTCGATGCCCGCGCGTTCCAGCGCCTCCCACGACGCCTCGAGCAGCAGGCGCTGCTGGGCGTCGGTCGACACGGCCTCGCGCGGCGACATGCCGAAGAACTCCGGGTCGAACAGGTCGGCGTCGTGGATGAAACCACCGGACTTCGTGTACGAGGTGCCAACGTGGTCGGGGTCGGGGTGGTAGAGCGAGTCGAGGTCCCAGCCGCGGTTGCCGGGGAACTCCGTGATGGCGTCACGGCCGTCGACCACCAGCTCCCACAGCTGTTCCGGCGTGGCGACACCGCCGGGATAGCGGCACGCCATGCCGACGATCACGATCGGATCGTCCGAAGTGGACGTCAGCGCGGGCAACGCCGTCAGCGTCTCGGCGGCCCCGAACAGCTCGTCCCGCAGGAAGCCCGCGAGCACCGCCGCCGTCGGGTAGTCGAAGATCAGCGTGCTCGGCAGGCGCAGGCCGGTGACGCCGGTCAGGCGGTTGCGCAGGTCGACCGCGGTCAGCGAGTCGAACCCGAGGTCCTGGAACGCCTTCGCCGGGTCGACCGCGGCGACACCGTCGTGGCCGAGCACGGCCGCGACCTCGGTGCGGACCAGGTCGAGCAACGCCGTCAGGCGCGCTTCCGGCGCCATCGCGGTGAGTCGCTGCACCAGTCCGGAGTCGGCCTGGGCCGCGGTGCGCTTGGCCCGCGTGCGGATCAGGCCGCGCAGCAACGGGCGGATCTCGCCGTGGTTGCGCAACGTCGCGAGGTCAAGCCGCAACGGCAGCAGCACCGCGTCCTCACCGGCGATCGCCGCGTCGAACAGCGCCAGCCCCTGCTCGACCGTGAGCGGCGGCGTGCCGCCGCGGGCCATGCGTTCGGCGTCGGCCTCCGACAGCATGCCGGTCTGGTTCCAGGCACCCCACGCCAGTGAGATGGCGGGAAGTCCTTGTGCGCGGCGATGTTCGGCAAGCGCGTCGAGGAAGGCGTTGCCCGCCGCGTAGTTGGCCTGTCCGGCGGCGCCGAACGTGCCGGCGGCGCTGGAGAAGATGACGAACCTGTCGAGGTTCTTGGTGAGCTCGTGCAGGTGCCACGCGGCGTCGACCTTGGGCTTCAGGACAGTCGCCAGACGCTCCGGCGTGAGCGACTCGACCACGCCGTCGTCCAGCACACCCGCGGTGTGCACGACCGAACGGATCTTGTACTTCTTCAGCACCTTCTGCAGCGCCTTGCGGTCACTGACATCGCACGCGACCACGGTGACCTTGGCGTCCAAATCGGACACATCTGCCTTGCCGGTGCGGCTGACCAGTACCAGTTCCCCGACGCCGTACCGTTCGACGAGGTGCTTCGCGACCACGCGCCCCAGCCCGCCGGTACCGCCGGTGATCAGCACCGGCCCGGTGAACTCGCCGGGCTCCGCCGCCTCGGCGCGCGCGAGCCGTGCCGCGAACACCTGGCCACCGCGCACCCGCAGCTCCGGCTCGTCGATCGCGAGAACCTGCTCGGACACCTCGGCATCGGAGTTGATGAGCGTGAACCGGCCGGGGTGCTCGTTCTGCGCCGCCCGGACCAGACCGTGCACGGCGCTCGCCGCCAGGTCGTCCCGGCGCGTCACGAACACGAGCCGTTCCGCCCGCTCCTCCGCGATCCACCGCTGCACCAACTCGAGCGCGCGGGCAGCGAGAGCGTGCGTCTGCTGGACGATATCGCCGTCACCGACGAACTCCTCCACCACCACGGCAGCCGCACCGGCGTTCGGCAGCGACACCGGGACCCAGTCGAGCCGGAACAAGGAGTCCCGGTCCACCGCGCCGATCTGCGGCGCCGACACCGCCCGCGTGACCAGCGAACCGATCGTGGCCACCGGTGCACCCGCCGCGTCGGCGACCGCGATCACCCACGCGTCGCCGTTGCGCTGCAGCCTGACCCGGACCGCCGAAGCGCCGGTGGCGTGCAACGACACGTTCTCCCACGAGAACGGCAGCCCCGCCTCGACCTCGCCGAAGAAGCCGCCGGCGTGCAACGTCGCGTCGAGCAACGCCGGGTGCAGCCCGAACGCCGCCCCGTCGACTCCCTCGGACAGCGCGACCTCGGCGAACACCTCGCCGTCCCGGCGCCACACGGCCCGCAGCCCCTGGAACACCGGCCCGTACTCGAACCCGTTCTCCGCGAACCGCTCGTACGCGCCGTCGATCTCGACGACCTCGGCCCCGGCAGGAGGCCACACCGTCGCATCAAAAGCAGGCGCATCGATGCCGCTCGCCAGGAAGCCGGTCGCGTGCTGCGTCCACGGCACATCCGCGCCGTCCGGCCGTGAGAACACCTCGACCGTGCGACGTCCGTTGTCCTCAGCACCCACCGCGACCTGAACCCTCACGGCGCCCTGCTCAGGCAGCACGAGCGGCGCGGCCAGCGTCAGCTCGTCGACGGTGTCGAGTCCGACCTCGTCGCCGGCCCGCAGCGCGATCTCCAGGAACGCGGTGCCCGGCAGCAGCACCTGGCCGAACACCGTGTGGTCCACGAGCCACGGGTGCGAGCTCAGCGACAACCGGCTCGTGAACAGCACCCCGTCCGCTCCAGCGACGTCGACCGCCGCACCGAGCAACGGGTGCTCGACCCGCGTGAGGCCGAGTGCGCCGACGTCTCCGGCCTTACGCACCGCCTTCGGCCAGAACATCTGGTGCTCGAACGCGTAGGTGGGCAGATCAACCTTCCGGCCGCCTGTGTACAGCGGCGTCAAATCAATGTTGATTCCGTCAACATGTACTTGACTGAGTGCAGTCAACATTGACGCGACTTCACCGCGGTCACGCCTCAGCACCGCCGTCGAGCCGTCCACCATCGCGCTCAACTGCGCGTCGGGACCGACCTCCAGCAGCGTGACGTCACCCAGTCGCGTGACGTTCTCGTGGAACCGCACCGCGTCCCGGACGTGGCCGACCCAGTAGTCGACGGTGGCGACATCGCCGGAGGTCGACATCGGGACAAGCGGCTCGCCGAACGTGATGCCGCTGATCGCCTCGCGGAAGTCGTCGAGCATCGGCTCCATCAGCGGCGAGTGGAACGCATGGCTGACCTTGAGCCGCTTGTTCTTCCACTTTTGCGCGATGGCTTCGACTTCTTCTTCGACACCAGCTATCACGACCGTGCGCGGCCCGTTGATGGCAGCGATCGACACGCCAGCGGTCAGATGCGGCAGCACCTCTTCTTCGGACGCGATGACCGACACCATCGCGCCACCAGCCGGCAACGCCTGCATGAGCGCCGCACGCGCCGTCACCAACAAACACGCGTCTTCAAGGCTGAACACACCCGCAACGTGCGCGGCCGCGATCTCACCGATCGAGTGCCCGACCAGACGGTCCGGCTTCACCCCGAACGACTCCAGCAGCCGGTACAGCGCCACCTCGACCGCGAACAACGCCGGCTGCGCATACCCGGTCTGGTTCAGCAGCTCCTGGTCGTCACCCCACATGACCTCGCGCAACGCCGGGTCGAGGTTGACCAGCGCGGCGTCGAGTGCCTCCGCGAACACCGGGAACGCCTCGTACAGCTCGCGCCCGGCCCCGATCCGCTGCGCACCCTGCCCGGAGAACAGGAACGCCAACGGCTTCCCAGCCGCGACCCCTTCAGCGACAACTTCACCGTCGAGCACAACGGCCCGGTGCTCGAAGCGGGAACGCGTGGTCGCCAGCGAGAACCCGACGTCCACAGCGGACACACCGCTGTCGACCAGTGCCTTGATCCGCTCGACCTGCCCGGCCAGCGCCCCGGCCGATTTGGCCGACACGACCAGCGGAATCGATCCCGATTGGCCGGCCCCCTGGGGGGAGATACCCCCCATCCCAATCATCTCAGGCAGGTCCGACAATTCCTGACCGGCCGGAGCCTCGATGATGACGTGCGCGTTGGTGCCCGAGACGCCGAACGAGGAGATGCCGGCGCGGCGAGCACGGTCCGTCGAAGGCCACGTGCGGGGAGACGTCAGCACCTCGACGGCACCGGACTCCCAGTCGACCTGCGTGGTCGGCGTGCCGACGTGCAGGGTCTGCGGCAGCACTCCGTGCTGCAGCGCCTGGACCATCTTGATGACGCCGGCGACACCCGCGGCGGCCTGCGTGTGGCCGATGTTCGACTTGATGGAGCCGAGGTAGAGCGGCTCGGAACGGTCCTGGCCGTAGACCGCGAGCAGGGCCTGGGCCTCGATCGGGTCGCCGAGCTTCGTGGCCGTGCCGTGTGCTTCGACGGCGTCGACATCGGCGGGTGACAGTCCGGCCGACGCCAACGCCGCGCGGATCACGCGCTGCTGCGAGGGGCCGTTCGGAGCGGTCAGGCCGTTGGAGGCACCGTCCTGGTTGACGGCCGAGCCGCGCACGACCGCCAGCACGGTGTGGCCATTCCGCAGAGCATCCGATTGACGCTCCAGCACCAGCAGACCGACACCCTCACCCCAGCCGGTGCCGTCCGCGTCGTCGGAGAACGCCTTGCAACGCCCGTCGACGGAGAGGCCGCGCTGGCGGGAGAACTCGACGTAGGTGGTGGGCGTCGACATCACGGTCACACCACCGGCGACCGCCAGCGAGCACTCACCGGAGCGGAGCGCCTGCGAGGCCAGGTGGAGGGCCACCAGAGAAGAAGAGCAGGCCGTGTCGATCGTGACGGCCGGGCCTTCGAAGCCGAACGCGTAGGACACGCGGCCCGAGGCGATGCTGCCCGCACTGCCCTGGCCCTGGTGCCCCTCGAACTCGCCACCGTCCAGAATGGACGCGTAGTCGTTGTACATGACACCGGTGAAGACGCCGGTCGCACTGCCGCGCAGGGAGGCCGGGTCGATCCCGGAACGCTCCAGCGCCTCCCAGGTGGTCTCCAGCAGCAGGCGCTGCTGGGAGTCCGTGGCCAGGGCTTCACGCGGGGACATGCCGAAGAACGCCGGGTCGAACTCCCCCGCGTCGTGCAGGAAACCGCCCGAGATCGAGTAGGTCGTGCCCGCGTGGTCGGGGTCGGGGTGGTAGATGCCGTCGGTGTCCCAGCCGCGGTTCGTCGGGAACTCGGTGATCGCGTCGACGCCGTCGGCGACCAGTCGCCACAGGTCCTCCGGCGACGACACGCCTCCGGGGTAGCGGCAGGACATGCCGACGATGACGATCGGATCATCCGAAGTGGACACGAGCGCAGGCAGTGAGGAGACCGGCGACTCGGCGCCGAACAGTTCGTCCTTCAAGAACCCTGCGAGCACCGCGGCGGTCGGGTAGTCGAACGTGAGCGTCGCGGGCAGCCGCAGCCCGGTGACCTCGCCGAGGCGGTTGCGCAGCTCGACCGCGGTCAGCGAGTCGAAGCCCAGTGACTGGAACGCGCGTGACGGGTCGATCGTCTCGCCGCCGCTGTGCCCGAGCACCGCGCCAACCTCGGCGCGCACCAGGTCGAGCAGCGCCTCCAGGCGACCGGCGTCGTCGAGGCCGGACAGCTTCTGCACCAGCGAAGCCGACGTGCCCGAGGTCGCGGTGCGGCGTGCCCGCACCTTCACGAGGCCCTGCAGCACCGCCGGAACCTCGCCGCGCGCACGGAACACCGGCAGGTCGAGCCGCAACGGCAGCACCAGCGCGGCGCCGGAAGACAGTGCGGCGTCGAAGAGTTCAACGCCTTCCGCGGGCGTGATCGGCGGCATGCCCGACTTGGCGAGACGCTCGGCGTCGGCGCCGGACAGCATGCCCGCCTCCGCCCACGCGCCCCACGCCAGCGAAACGCCCGGCAGGCCCTGTGCCCGCCGGTGCTCGATCAGCGCGTCGAGGAACGTGTTGCCGGCGGCGTAGTTGCCCTGGCCGGACGAGCCGAAGATGCCCGCACCAGAGGAGTAGACGACGAACGCCGAGACGTCGCCAGCAAGCTCGTGCAGGTTCCACGCGGCGTCCACCTTGGGTCGCAGCACCGCCGAGAGGCGCTCAGGCGTGAGTGACTCGATCACGCCGTCGTCCAGCACACCGGCGGTGTGCACGACGGACCGGATCTGGTGGCTCGCAAAGAGGTTCGCGACGGCGTGCCGATCAGCGACGTCACACGCTGCGACGGTGACCGAAGCGTCCAGCTCCGCCACCCAGTCCGGTGTCTCACCACGCCTGCTGACCAGCACCAGGTCGCGGATGCCGTGCGCGGCAACGAGATGCCGCGCGATGACCTGCCCGAGACCACCGGTGCCACCGGTGATCAGGACGGGTCCTTCCAGCACAACGCTGTCACCGGCGGCAATGCGGACGATGCGCGGCACGAACACCTCACCGCCGCGAACCCGCAGCTGCGGCTCGGCGCTCACGAGCGCCGCGTCCGGCACGTCGCCGTCGGTCTCGATCAACGCGAACCGGCCGGGATGCTCGGACTGCGCGGACCGCACCAGGCCCCACACCGCCGAAGCGCCCAGATCCCCTTGCCGGGTGACGAAAACGAGCTTCTCCGCGCGTTCGGCCGCGACCCATCCCTGGATCTTCGCGAGGACGGCCGCCGTCACCGTGTGCGCACCCTCGACGGGAGAACCTTCTGTGGTCACGTGTTCCACGACGTGGGCCGCGGGAACAGCTTCGGTGAGCGTGATCGGCACCCAGTCCGCCCCGAACAACGCGTCCTGGGCGGCGTTGAGCTGCTGCGCCGTCACGGCTCGCGTCACGAGCGACCCGACCGTCGCCACCGGCGCGCCGGTCGTGTCGGCGACGGCGATCTCCATAGAACTGTCGCCGGTCGTCGTCAGGCGCACCCGCAGCGACGTGGCGCCGACCGCGTGCAGCGCAACGCTTTCCCACGAGAACGGCACCGCGCCCTCGGTCCGCTGGTCGGCGAACGCCACCGCGTGCAGCGCCGCGTCCAGCAGCGCCGGGTGGATGCCGAAGCCGGCGGCCGCGACGTCATCGGGCAACGCGACCTCGGCGAACACCTGGTCGCCGAGCTTCCACGCGGCACGCAGTCCTTGGAACGCGTGCCCGTAGTCGAACCCGAGCTCCGCGAACCGCTCGTAGGCACCCTCGACCTGCACGGCCTCGGCACCGGCGGGCGGCCACACCGTCGCATCGAAGTCGTTGCTCACGGCGCCGTTCACCAGGAAACCGGTGGCGTGCTCGGTCCACGGCAGGTCGCTGTCCTCGGGACGGCTGTGAATCGCGACCGACCGACGCTCGCCGTCCCCGACCCGGATCTGCACCTGCACGGCGCCGGACTCGGGCAGCACGAGCGGCGCCGCGATGGTGAGCTCGTCGACGCGGTCGAGGCCGGCCTCATCCGCCGCTCGCAGCGCCAGCTCGACGAGCGCCGCGCCGGGCACGAGCACCTTGCCGTGCAGCGAGTGGTCCCGCAGCCACGGATGCGTGCGCAACGACAGCCTGCTCGTGAACAGCAGGCCCTCTCCCCCGGCGAGCTCGACGGCGGCGCCGAGCAGCGGGTGCTCCACCGCGCCCAGTCCGGCCGACCGGACGTCCGATCGGGTGGACACCTCGGGCCAGAACCGCTGCTGGTCGAACGCGTACGTCGGCAGCTCGACCTTCTTGCCGTGCTGACTGAACTTGCTCCAGTCAACGTTGACGCCGTCAACATTGATTCGGCTCAGCGCAGTCAACATCGACTTGATCTCGTCAACGTTGCGCCGCACCGCGGGCACGCAGCCGTCGACCATCGCGGACAGCACGCCGTCCGGTCCGATCTCCAGGAACTTCACGTCACCCAACCGCGTAACGTTGTCGTGGAAGCGCACGGTGTCGCGCACGTGGCCGACCCAGTAGTCGACGGTGGTGACATCACCAGACGCACTGATCGGAATGACCGGCTCGTGGAACTGGATGTCCGCGATCGCCTCACGGAAGTCCTCGAGCATCGGCTCCATCAACGGCGAGTGGAACGCGTGGCTGACCTTCAGCCGCTTGTTCTTCCACTTCTGCGCGATGGCTTCGACTTCTTCTTCAACGCCGGCGATCACCACGGACCGAGGCCCGTTCACCACCGCGATGGACACACCGTCGGTCAGGTGCTCACGCACCTTCTTCTCGGACGCGACAACGGACACCATGGCGCCACCGACCGGCAGCGCCTGCATGAGCGAGGCACGCGCCGTGACCAGCTGGCAGGCGTCCTCCAGGCTCAGCACACCGGCGACGTGCGCGGCGGCGATCTCACCGATCGAGTGGCCCGCGATGTGGCCGGGCTTCACGCCGTAGAATTCGAATAGCCGGTACAGCGCGACCTGGAACGCGAACAGCGCCGGCTGCGTGTACCCGGTCTGGTTCAGCTGCTCCTGATCGTCGCCCCACATGACCTCGCGCACGGCGGGATCGAGGTGCACGAGCACCGCGTCGAGCGCTTCGGCGAACACCGGGAACGCCTCGTACAGCTCGCGCCCCATACCGACGCGCTGCGACCCCTGCCCGCTGAACAGGAACGCCAGCTCCCCGGCCCTGGCCACACCGGAGGCCAGCACCTCACCATCGAGCACCACAGCCCGGTGGTCGAACTGCGACCGTGTGGTCAGCAACGAGAACGCGACGTCCGCCGCGTTCCCCGGCCAGCTCTTGATCCGCTCGATCTGCGCGGCCAGCGACCCGGCCGACTTCGCCGACACGACCAGCGGAATCGATCCCGACTGGGGGCCCCGGGGGGAGACCGAGGTCCCCACTCCAATCGTCCCACGGGGGTCTGACAATTCTGGAGTCGTCGTGTCGTGAGTGGACCGTTCACTCGAGGGCGCTTCCAAGATCACGTGGGCGTTCGTGCCCGAGACACCGAACGACGAGACACCGGCGCGGCGTGGACGGGACACGGAGGGCCACGAAGTCGCCGTGGTCACCAGCGAGACGTCGCCCGCGGTCCAGTCGATGTGCGTGGACGGCTGGTCGACGTGCAGCGTGGCGGGCACGACGCCGTGGTGCATCGCGTGCACCATCTTGATGATCCCGGCGACACCGGCGGCAGCCTGGGTGTGGCCGATGTTCGACTTGATCGAGCCGAGGAGCAGAGGCGCGGGCCGATCCTGGCCGTACACCGCCAAAAGCGCCTGGGCCTCGATCGGGTCGCCCAGTGTCGTACCGGTGCCGTGAGCCTCGACGACGTCGACATCGGAAACCGCCAGACCGGCGGAGGCGAGAGCGGAACGGATCACGCGCTGCTGCGACGGGCCGTTGGGGGCGGTGAGGCCGTTGGAGGCGCCGTCCTGGTTCACCGCGGAGCCGCGCACGACGGCCAAGATCGTGTGGCCGTTGCGCACCGCGTCCGACTGACGTTCCAGCACGAGCAGGCCGACGCCCTCGCCCCAGCCAGTGCCGTCGGCGGCGTCGGCGAAGGACTTGCAGCGGCCGTCCATCGCCAGACCGCGCTGCTTGGAGAAGGCGACGAAGGATCCCGGCGTCGACATGACGGTGACGCCACCGGCCAGGGCCAGCGTGCACTCGCCGTTGCGCAGCGCGGAAGCAGCGAGATGCAGCGCCACCAAAGAAGAAGAACACGCCGTGTCGACAGTGACCGCAGGGCCTTCGAGGCCGAACGTGTAGGCGACACGGCCGGACAGCACGCTCTGGGCGGTGCCGGTGCCTTGGTAGCCCTCGAAGATGTCGTCAGACACCAGAGTCGAATAGTCGTTGGACATCACGCCGGCGAACACGCCGGTCTTGGAGCCACGCACGGAAGCGGGGTCGATGCCCGCACGCTCGAAGGCCTCCCACGCGGTCTGCAGCAGCAGTCTGTGCTGCACGTCCGTGGCGAGTGCTTCGCGCGGGGACATGCCGAAGAAGTCCGGGTCGAACGACGGGGCGTCGTGCAGGAATCCACCCTGCATGACGTGGGTCCTGCCCGCGACATCCGGGTCCGGGTCGTACAGCGAGTCCAGGTCCCAGCCGCGGTTCGCCGGGAAGCCCGTGACGCCGTCGCGCTCCTCGAACACCAGGCGCCACAGGTCTTCCGGCGATGCGACGCCGCCGGGGTACTGGCAGGCCATGCCGACGATCACGATCGGATCATCGGATACCGCACCGGTCACCACCTCCGGCACGATGACGTCCGCGCCGAACAGTTCATCCAGCAGGTAGGAGGCTAGGGCGCCGGCCGTCGGGTAGTCGAAGATCAGGGTCGCGGGCAGGCGGATACCGGTGGAGGCGGTCAGGCGGTTGCGCAGTTCGACGGCGGTCAGCGAGTCGAAACCGAGTCCCTGGAACGTCCGCGTACGGTCCACTTCGGACGCGCTGCCGTGGCCGAGCACGGCGGCGACCTCCGCGCTGACCAGGTTCAGCAACGCCTCCAGGCGCGCGTCCGGGGTCAGCCGCGCCAGGTCGGCGACAAGTCCTTCCGCCGCAACGGACTGGGCGGCGGCGCGGCGCTTCGGGGTCTTGATCAGGCCGCGGAGCAACGGCGGCGGCGCGCCCTGGGCGCGCAGTGCCGGAAGATCCAGCCGAAGTGGCAGCAGGAAAGCGTCCGAGCCGGCGGCGCCGGCGTCGAAGAGGGCAAGCCCCTCGGCGACCGTCAACGGCGGCATGCCCGAGCGGGCGATGCGCTGCATGTCGGCGTCCGACATCGCGGCGGTCATGCCCGAGGTCTGCTCCCACGCGCCCCACGCCAGCGCGACGGCGTGCTGACCGGACGCACGGCGCACGCGCGCCAGGGCGTCGAGGAAAGCGTTGGCTGCGGCGTAGTTCGCCTGGCCCGCGCCACCGAACGTGCCCGCCGCCGAGGAGAACAGCACGAACGGCACGTCAGGCAGCAGGGCATGCAGGTGCAGCGCCGCGTCGGCCTTGGGACGCAGTACCGTGTCGATCCGCTCCGGAGTCAGCGACTCGACCACACCGTCGTCCAGCACGGCGGCCGTGTGCACGACCCCACCGACGGAATGCCTCGACAGCAACGATTCCAGCGCCGCGCGATCGGAGACGTCACACGCCTCCACGATTACGTCGGCGCCCAGCTCCCGCAGTGCCGACACGTCCGCGGAACCGCTGCGCGAGACCAGCAGCAGCTCACGAACACCGTGCGCCTCAACCAGATGACGGGCGACCAGCTGGCCGAGACCACCGGTGCCGCCCGTGATCAGCACACGACCGGACCACGACGGCTGTGTGGACGGCAAAGCCGCGCGGGCCAGCCGTGCCGCCAGCACGACGCCGTCGCGGATCGCCAGCACCGGCTCGTCGGTCGTCAACGCGTGCAGCACCGCACCGGCCGACGCCTCGGACAGGTCCAGATCCACCAGGACGAAGCGGCCGGGGTGCTCGGACTGCGCCGACCGCACCAGACCACGCGCCGCGGCGGCGGCGAGGTCGTCGCCGTCCACCGCGCCCCGCGTCACGAACGCGAGCCGCCCGGATCCAGGAAGCGCTTCCTGGATCAGCGACAGCACTCGCGCGCACGTCTCGCGCACATCGGTGCCCACCAAGGGAACCAGCGTCAGATCGGCGTCCGTCAGCGAGTCGACGACCGGACCGGCGGCGAGCGACAGCACGTCCGGCCCGAGGACCGCCACGGTCTGCTCGGCGAATCCGACCGGCAACTCGACCGGCGCCCACTCGACGCGGAACAACGAATCCCGCTCGACACCGGAACCCAGCTCATCGACGGGCACCGGCCGCGTCTGCAGAGCCTCAACGGACGCAACGGGTGCACCGGTCGCGTCGGCGACCGCGATCTCCATCGAGCCGTCCTCGCCGCGCGCCAGTCGCACCCGCACCGCGGACGCGCCCGAAGCGTGCAGGGAGACGCCCTGCCAGGAGAACGGCAGCCCGCCGCGGCTGATCGAGCCGAGGTCACCGAACCCGGCGGCGTGCATACCGGCGTCCAGCAGCGCCGGGTGCAACCCGAACGCGCCACCGTCGACACCTTCAGGGAGTGCGACCTCGGCGTAGACGATGCCGTCGCCGCCGCGCCAGACCGCTTGCAGGCCCTGGAAAACCGGCCCGTAGTCAAAGCCCATGTCGGTGAAGCGCTCGTACGACCCGGCGATGTCGACCGCCTCGGCGCCGGCGGGCGGCCACACCGCAGCGTCGAACGACACGGCCGAGGCGCCCGATCCGAGCACACCGGAAGCGTGCTGGAGCCAGGGCGCGTCAACAGCTCCCTCGGCCCGCGAGAAGATCGCGACCGAGCGGCGTCCCTCGGAGTCCACGGCACCAACGGAAACCTGCACCTGTGCGGCGGTATCCGGCGTCAGCACCAGAGGCGCGGCAAGCGTCAGTTCTTCGACGCGATCGCAGCCCACCTCGTCCGCGGCCCTGACTGCGAGCTCCAGGAAAGCTGTGCCCGCGAACAGCACCCGGCCCATCACCACGTGATCGGCGAGCCACGGGTGGGTCGTGAGCGAGAGCCGCGACGTGAACAGGTGCCCGGCGGAACCCGCCAGCTCGACCGCGGCGCCCAGCAGCGGGTGCCCGACCGAGCCGAGGCCCGCGCCGCGCACGTCACCGGACTGCGTCTTCGGCCGCGGCCAGAAACGCTGGCGCTGGAACGCGTACGTCGGCAGGTCGACGCGAACCGCGCCGGAGCCCTCGAACAGCCGCTCCCAGTCGACGGCGACGCCCGCGACGTGCAGCCGCGCGAGGGCGGTCACGAACGCCAGTTCCTCGCCGCGGTCCTTGCGGGAGGTGGGCACCGCGCCGTCGACCATCGCGGCCAGCACGCCGTCCGGGCCGACCTCGACGAACGTCTTGTCGCCCATCGCGACCACGGTGTCGTGGAAGCGCACGGCGTCACGGACGTGCTCCACCCAGTACTCAGATCGTTGAACAATCCCCTTGTCGGATTGTTGAACGATCCCACGAGTCACCAATGGGATCGTTGGATTGTTGAACGAAATGCCGGAGATCGCCGCGCGGAAGTCCTCCAGCATCGGCTCCATCAGCGGCGAGTGGAAGGCGTGGCTGACCTGCAGCTGCTTGGACTTGCGATCGTTGAATTGTTCAACGATCCTACGAGCCTCCTCCTCGACACCGGCGATGACCAGCGCAGCAGGCCCGTTGATGGCGGCGATCGACACGCCCGCGGTGAGGTGGGGCAGCACCTCGTCCTCGGTGGCCTGCAGGGCGATCATCACGCCACCGGCGGGCAGCGCCTGCATCAACGACGCCCGCGCGGTCACGAGCGTGCAGGCGTCCTCCAGCGACAGGACACCGGCGACGTGCGCGGCCGCGATCTCACCGATCGAGTGGCCGGCCACCTGCTCCGGCACCACACCGAACGACTCCAGCAGCCGGAACATCGCCACTTCAAAGGCGAACAGCGCGGGCTGCGTGTACCGGGTCTGTTCCAGAGCAGCGGGGTCCTCACCCCACATGACCGAACGCAAAGTCGGGTCGAGGTGCGCGAGCGCCTCGTCGAAGGCCGAAGCGAAGACCGGGAACCGAGCGTGCAGCTCGCGGCCCATCCCGAGCCGCTGCGATCCCTGACCGGAGAACAGGAACGCGAGCGTGTTCTCCTCGGCAGCAACCCCGCGAGCGAGCTCGGTGCCGTCCGGCAGAACGACGGCCCGCTGCTCGAACGACGCACGGGCGACCGCCAGGGTGAACCCGATGTCGAGCGGCGACAGGGCATCCACGACCGACTGCAGGCGAGAACGCTGCGAATCCAGGGCAGCCGGCGTCCGGCCGGACAAAACCCACGGCACCACAGCAGGCACAGAAACCTCAGAAGCGGCATCAACGACAAGAGCCGGCGCCTGCTCGAGGATCACGTGCGCGTTCGTGCCCGAGACACCGAACGCGGACACACCAGCACGCAACGGGCGATCCACCGACGGCCACGGCCGGGCGTCCTGCAGCAGCGAGATGTTGCCCTTCGTCCAGTCGACCTGGGTGGAGGGCGTGCCGAGGTGCAGCGTCTTGGGCAGCAAGCCGTTCTGCAGCGCCATGACGACCTTGATCACGCCCGCGACACCGGCCGCCCCCTGGGGGTGGCCGATGTTGGACTTGACCGACCCGAGGTACAGGGGCTCGGTGCGATCCTGTCCGTACACCGAGAGGATCGCCTGCGCCTCGATCGGGTCACCCAGGGTCGTGCCGGTGCCGTGTGCTTCCACAGCGTCCACATCGGACGGTGCGAGGCCGCCGTTCTCCAAGGCCTGGCGGATGACGCGCTGCTGCGATGGGCCGTTCGGCGCGGTCAGGCCGTTCGAGGCGCCGTCCTGGTTGACGGCGGAGCCGCGGACCACGGCGAGGATCTTGTCGCCGGCGCGTTGCGCGTCGGACAGCCTCTTGAGGACCAGCACGCCGACGCCTTCGGACCAGCCGGTGCCGTCCGCGTCGTCGGAGAACGCCTTGCAGCGCCCGTTTCCGGCGAGCCCGCCCTGCGAGGTGAAGGCGGCGAACCCGGCGGGGGTCGTCATGACCGCGACACCACCGGCCAGGGCCAGGTCGCACTCACCGGCGCGCAAAGCGGACGAAGCGAGGTGCAGGGCGACCAAAGAAGACGAGCACGCGGTGTCGACGGTGACGGCGGGGCCTTCCAGCCCGAGCAGGTAGGAGATGCGGCCGGACAGGACCGAGGCGGCGAACGCGGTCGTGGCGTAGAGGCCGACGTCCTCGCCGGAGCGCGAGAGCAGGTCGGCGTAGTCCTGCGAGGTCGTGCCCATGAACACGCCGGTCCGGGTGCCGCGCAACGACTGCGCGTTCACCCCGGCCCGTTCGAGCGCCTCCCAGGAGGTTTCCAGGAGCAGGCGCTGCTGGGGGTCCATGACGACGGCTTCACGGGGCGAGATGCCGAAGAACCCGGCGTCGAACGACGCCGGGTCTTCGAGGAAGCCACCTTCGATGGTGGCGGAGTTCAGGTCCGAGACGTCCCAGCCGCGATCGGCGGGGAATCCGCCGATCACGTCCCTGCCTTCCGCGACGACCTGCCAGAGGTCCTCCGGCGAGGCCACCCCGCCGGGGTACCGGCACCCGATGCCCACGATCGCGATCGGTTCCACCGCTGCCGCGATCAGCTGCTGGTTCTGCTTCCGCAGCCGGTCGATCTCCTTCAGTGACGACCGCAGAGCCTCGACGTACTGGTTAGCAGAGGTGGTCATCGCGCTTCCTTCTCGGATCGCCCGTCAGTCCATGGCGTCCCCGATCGCCAGACGCAGGAGGGCTTCGCCGTCCATGTCGTCGATCGATTCCGCCTCGGCTGCAAGCACAACATCCGGAGCGCTGTTGTTTTCCCCACTCTCCTGGGCAAGTTGCAGCACCAGATCCAGCAGACCGGCCTGGCGCAGCCGGCTGATCGGGATCGACGCGAGCGTCTCGCGCAGGTGCGCTTCCGGGTCGTTGCCGGTGGTCACGATCTCGCCGAGCAGCTCCGTGCGGATGAACTGGGCCAGCGCGTTCGGCGTCGGGTAGTCGAACACCAGCGTCGCGGGCAGCGCCACGCCGGTGACCGCCTTGAGCCGGTTGCGCAGGTCCACGGCCGTCACCGAGTCGAATCCGACGTCGCGGAACGCCCTCGACGGCCCGAACGCCTCCGCGCTCTCGAAGCCCAGCGTCGCCGCGGCCTCCGTGCGGACGAGGTCGAGCAGTGTCCTGGCGCGTTCCGCTTCGGGCAACGCCAGCAGCCGCTCCTTGAGCCCGGAATCGGTCGTCTCCGGTTCTTCCAGGGCCTTCTGGACCGACGGGATGCCCATCAGCAACGGACTCGGCCGCGACGCGGTGAAGCTCGGCGCGAACTTCTCCCAGTCCATGTTGGTGATCGTCAGCGAGGTGTGGCCGTCCTCGACCGCCTGTTGCAGCGCGGTGATCGCGAGGTCCGGTTTCATCGTGTGGACGCCGCGCCTGCGCAGCTGTTCGGCGCCTTCCTCGTTCTCCGACGCCATGCCGGTGTCGGCCCAGGCACCCCAGGCGATCGACGTCGCCTTGAGCCCGTGGGAGCGGCGGAAGTGCGCAAGGCCGTCGAGGTAGGCGTTCGAGGCCGCGTACGCGGGTTGCGCGCCGCTGCCCCAGCTCGCCGCACCGGACGAGAACAGGATGAACGCGTCCAGATCGCTCGTCAGCTCGTGCAGCAGCCAGGCCGATGTCATCTTGGCCTTGAGCAGCCGGTCCAGCTGGTCGATGCCGAGCGCGTCGGTCGGTGCGTTGCCCTCGACGATGCCGGCGGCGTGCACCACCGCCTTCAGGTCTGTGACGCTGTCGATCACCGCCTTCAGGCTTTCGCGGTTCGACGCGTCGCAGGCCGCGATGGTGACCCTGGCCCCCAACGCTTCGAGTTCCGCGCGCAGTTCCGCCGCGCCTGGGGCTTCGTCGCCGCGGCGGCTGGTGAGCAGCACGTGCTCGGCACCGCGCCCGGCGACCCAGCGGGCGACGTGGCCGCCCAGGGCGCCGGTGCCGCCGGTGATCAGGACCGTGCCGCGCGGCGTCCACTCGGTGGACGTGGCCGCGCGCTGGGCCGGGACGAGGCGCCTGCCGTAGACGCCGGTGTCGCGGACCGCCAACTGGTCCTCGCCGCCGCCGTTGGTGATCGCGGCGACCAGGCCTTGCTCGATCTGGCCGTCGATCGTGTCCGGCAGGTCGACCAGGCCGCCCCAGCGGCGCGGGAGGTCGAGCGCGGCGACCCGGCCAAGGCCCCACAGTGCGACCTGGCCGGGGTTCGCGACGTGGTCGGTGGCACTCGTGGAGATGGCCTGCCTGGTGACCGCCCAGAACGGCGCGGTGCTGCCCACGTCACCGAGCGCCTGCACGAGCAGGACGTTCAGCGCGAGGCCGAGCGGGGTCGAGGTGAACTCGGCGTGCGGCGTGTTCTCCGTGCCGAGCAACGAGATCACGCCCACCGGTTCGATGCCGACCAGTTCGGTGGCGAGCAGCGCTCGTTCGGCGTTGGGTTTGACGACGACCTTCACGACGTCCTGCCCGAACGCCTCCAGGACCCTTTCTGCCCACTCGTCGTGGCCCTCCGGGACCGCCGCGAGCCAGGTGCCGTTGATGCCGGTGGCCTGGACGCCGCGCAGGAGCTGCCACGAGTCGCGGTAGCGCCAGCCGTCCACAGTGGACTGCGTCTTCTGCTTCGCGCGCCATTCCCTGAGCGCGGCGACTCCTTGCGCGTCGATGCCGAGCGTCTCGGTGAGGTCGCCGTTCTCGACGAGCTGCCAGAACGCGCTGTCCTCGGCGTTCGTCGTCTGCGTGCCCGCCTTCGGCCAGAACCTGCTGCGGCTGAACGGATACGTCGGCAGGTCGATGCGTTTCCCGCCGGGGTACCGCCAGTCGACGCCGAGTCCCGCGACCCACGCCTCGGCGAGGGAAGTGGTGAACCTCTGGTTGTTGCCTTGGTCGCGGCGCAGCGAGCCGACCGTGATGATCTCCGTGCCGTCCGCCTCGGCCGTGGCCTGGGCGGACATCGTGAGCACCGGGTGCGGACTCGACTCGACGAACACCCGGTAGCCGTCCTCGATCAGCTTCTGCGTGATCGCGACGAACTCGATGGGGCGGCGGGCGTTCTCGTACCAGTAGTCGGCGTCGAGGGTCGTCGTGTCGATGCGTTCTGCCTTGACCGTCGAGTAGAACGCGATGTCGCTCGAGCGCGGCGTGATGGTGCCGAGGAGGTTCATCAGCTTCTCGCGCAACGGCTCGACCTGCGGGCCGTGCGAGGCGACCGTCGACGCGACGATCCTCGCGCGGATCTCCCTGGCCTGGCACAACTCCACGAACGCGGTGAGCTCGGGGATCGCGCCCGCGACCGTGCACGCGGTGGGGCTGTTGATGCCCGCGATCGACAGCACCGGCCACTGCTCGATGAGCGCGCGGGCTTCCTCGACCGGCAGTGCCACGCTGGCCACCGCGCCATTGCCGACGAGCTCGTCCGCGAACAGCTGGGACCGCAGCACGACGATCTTGGCCGCTTCGTCGAGGCTGAGCGCCCCGGCGATGTAGGCGGCGCCGATCTCGCCCTGGGAATGGCCGACGACCGCCGTGGGCTCGACACCGTTCGCGCGCCAGGTCTGGGCCAGCGACACCATCACCGCGAACAGCGTCGGCTGCAGGATCTCGATGCGGTCCAGCAGTTCGGCCTCGCCCCGCAGGACATCGATCACCGACCAGTCGACGAGCTTGCCGATCGCGGTGTCGCACTCGCGGATCCAGTGCGCGAACGTCTCGTCCTCGTCCAGCAACTCGACGGCCATGCCGTGCCACTGCGAGCCCTGGCCGGGGAAGATGAACACCGGCGCACTGTCCTGCGCCACGCCCTGGATGACTTCGTCACCGATGAGCACCGCGCGGTGGTCGAACAGCGACCTCGTCGTCAGCAACGAGAACCCGACGTCCGCGACCTCGCCCTCGAGCGCGCGCACCTGGTCGATGCGGGCGCGCAGCGACCCCGGCGACTTCGCCGACACGACCAGCGGAATCGATCCCGACTGGGCCCCCCAGGGGGAGACCGAGGTCCCCACTCCAATCGTCCCACGAGGGTCTGACAATTCCGGAACCGTCGCGTTGTGAGTGGACCGTTCATGCGCGGGGGCTTCTTCGAGGATCATGTGCGCGTTCGTGCCCGAGATGCCGAACGCGGAGACGCCCGCGCGGCGCGGATGGCCGTTGGTTTCCCACTCACGAGCCTCGGTCAGCAGCTCGACCGTGCCCTCCGACCAGTCGACGTGCGACGACGGCGCGGCCACGTGCAGCGTCTGCGGGAGCAGGTCGTTCTGCAGTGCGAGGACCATCTTGATCACGCCGGCGACACCCGCGGCCGCCTGGGTGTGGCCGATGTTCGACTTCACCGACCCCAGCCACAGCGGCGTGGCCCGGTCGGAACCGTAGGTGTTGATCAGCGCCTGAGCCTCGATCGGGTCGCCCAGCGCCGTGCCGGTGCCGTGCGCCTCGACGACGTCGACATCGCCAACGGACAGACCGGCGTTCGCGAGAGCAGCACGGATCACCCGCTGCTGCGACGGACCGTTGGGCGCGGTCAAGCCGTTGGAGGCGCCGTCCTGGTTCACCGCGGAACCGCGAATCACCGCCAGCACCTGGTGCCCGTTGCGCACGGCATCGGACAGACGCTCCATCACGACCATGCCGACGCCCTCGGACCACCCGGCGCCGTCCGCATCGTCGGAGAACGCCTTCGAGCGGCCGTTGGCCGCGAGAGCGCCCTGACGTGTCAGTTCAGCGAACGCGTACGGCGTGGTCATGATCGTCGCACCACCCGACACCGCGAGAGAGCACTCGCCGCCTCGCAACGCCTGCACCGCAAGGTGCATCGCGACGAGAGAAGCGGAGCACGCCGTGTCGACCGTGACGGCCGGCCCCTCGAAGCCGAACGTGTAGGACAGGCGGCCCGAGATCACAGAGGCCGCGAGACCCGTGGCCGCGTGGCCCTCGGTGTCCTCGGCCGAACTGGTCAGCAGGGTCGCGTAGTCCTGGCCGTTCGTGCCGACGAAGACACCGGTCTGCGATCCGCGCAACGACAGCGGATCGACGCCCACCCGCTCCAGTGCCTCCCACGTGGTCTCCAGCAGGAACCTCTGCTGCGGGTCCATCGCGAGCGCCTCACGCGGCGAGATCCCGAAGAACGCCGGATCGAAGTCCGCGGTGCCGGCCAGGAACCCGGCCTCGCGGGTGATCGACGTGGACAGCACCGACTCGACGTCCCAGTCGCGGTCAGCGGGGAACGCGCCCATGCCATCCCGCCCGTCGAGTAGCAGCTGCCACAACGCTTCGGGCGAGTTCACGTCGCCGGGGAACCGGCACGCCATACCGACGATCGCGATCGGCTCGTCCGCGCGCACCGACGCCACCTCGGTCTCGACGGCTCCACCACGCAGGTGGTCGGCGAGACGGCGCGGCGTCGGGTAGTCGTAGACCAGCGACGCGGGCAGCGTCTTGCCAGTCGCGGCGGACAGCTGGTTGCGCAGCTCGACGGCGGTCAGCGAGTCGAACCCGAGATCGCGGAACTCCTTGTCCACGCCCACCGCGTGCGGGCCGGCGTAGCCGAGCACCGACGCGACGGCCGTGCGCACGACCTCCAGCACGTCACCGCTGATCTGAAGCTTCTTACGCGCCTTGGGCTTCTCCGGCAAGATCGCGATGGCAACGGTCGGCGCGTCCTCCGCGACCGCACGCCACATCGACTCCACGGCGAGGTCCGGACGCATCGTGATGCCGTGCGCGTCAACGCTTTCGGCCATACCGGCACCCGCCCACGCACCCCACGCGATCGACGTCGCGGGCAGGCCGTGTGCACGCCGGTCCCGCGCGATCGCGTCGAGAACGGCGTTCGCGGCCGCGTAGTTGGCCTGGCCGGGGTTGCCGAGAGCACCCGCGACCGACGAGAACAGGACGAACGCGTCCAGCTCCACCGACCGCGTCAGCTCGTCGAGCACCAGGGCGGAGGCGACCTTCGACCGAAACACGTCCGCGAACCGTTCCGGCGCAAGGCCTTCCAGCACACCGTCGCTCAGCACACCGGCCGTGTGCACGATGGCGTTCGGCGGGTACTGCTCGAGCAGTTGCTGAACAGCCTCACGATCCGCGACGTCGCACGCCACGATCTCGGCACCCAGTTCGTCGCGCAGCTCAGCGGCACCCGGCGCCTCCAGACCGCGCCGGCTGACCAGCACGATCTTCTCGACGCCGCGGTCCTTGAGGTCGCGGGCGACGTGCGTGCCGAGTGCACCCGTGCCGCCGGTGACGATGACGGTGCCGTGCGGCTCCCACATCGCGTCGGTCGGCGTTGCCGCGTCGTAACGCCGTGCGAACACGCCCTCTTCGCGGATCTCGACCTCGGCCTCGTCGCCGACGAGTACGGCGGCGAGCTGCGAGACGTCACCGGTGACGTCGACGAGTCCGCCCCACTGCGCGGGCAGCTCCAGAGCCGCCACCCGGCCGAGGCCCCAGACCGCGCTCTGCGACGGGCTGGTCGCCGCGCCGCGCGTCACCGCCCACACCGGAGCACTGACACCCTTGCGCGCCAGCGATTGGATCAGCTCCATCGTCGCGATCACGCCCCGTGGCACGCCGTTCTCGTCGACCTCGGCGTCCAGTGCGAGCAGCGACACGACCCCGTCGAACGGTGTCTCCGGGAGCTCCTGCACCACCGTGCCGTTGATGGCCGCCGCGACCTCACGAGCGAAGTCGTCGTCGGCGCCGAGCACCAGCCAAGTTCCGGAGGCCGAACCACGCGGGGTGATCCGCTCCCACGATTCTCGGTGCCGCCACGAGTCCACAGTGGACCTGGCGCGGTCGGCCGGTGCGACGTCGAGCACGGTCGGCCAGTAGCGCTCGTGCTGGAACGCGTAGGTCGGCAGGTCCACCCGCCGCGCGCCCGTGCCCTCGAACAGCGCGCTCCAGTCCACGGTCGCGCCGCTGACGTGCAGGCGGGCGAGCCCGGCGACGAACGCCTGCTCCTCGCCGCGGTCCTTGCGCAGCAACGGGATGCCGCTGACCATCGCGGACAGCACCCCGTCCGGGCCGATCTCCAGGAACGTACTGCCGTCCAGCGCGCGCACCGTGTCGTGGAACCGCACGGCCTCCCGCACGTGCCGGACCCAGTACTCGGATTGTTGAACGATCGCATCGTCGGATCGTTCAACAATCCCACAAGTCAACAACGGGATCGTCGGATTGTTGAACGAAATGCCGGCGATGGCCGCGCGGAAGTCGTCCAGCATGGGCTCCATCAGCGGCGAGTGGAACGCGTGGCTGACCTTGAGCTGCTTGGACTTGCGCCCGCGATCGTTGAGTTGTTCAACAATCCCACGAACCTCTTGTTCAACACCGGCGATGACGACGGCGTTCGGCCCGTTGACCGCGGCGATCGAGACACCAGAAGTCAGCAGCGGCGTGATCTCGTCCTCGGCGGCCTCGATCGCGATCATCGCGCCACCGGTGGGCAGTGCCTGCATCAACGAGGCACGCGCGCTGATCAGCGTGCACGCGTCCTCGAGGCTGAACACACCGGCGACGTGCGCGGCCGCGATCTCACCGATCGAGTGCCCCGCGAGCCGGTCGGCCTTCACGCCGAACGACTCCACCAGCCGGTACAGAGCAACTTCGAGCGCGAAGATCGCGGGCTGCGCGTTGCCGGTCTGGTTGAGCGCCTCCGCGTCCTCACCCCACATGACCGACCGCAGCGCCGGGTCGAGATGCGCGAGCACGGCGTCGAAAGCATCCGCGAACACCGGGAACCGCTCGTAGAGGTCACGACCCATGCCGAGCCGCTGCGAGCCCTGTCCCGTGAACAGCAGCGCCAGATCGCGCTCGGCCGCCTCTCCCCTGGCGATCTCGACACCGTCGGCAAGCACCGCCCGGTGCTCGAACGAGCTGCGCGACACCGCGAGCGAGTAAGCGAGATCGAGCGGAGAAGCATCAACGGTGCCAAGGCGCACGAGCTGGTCGGCCAGCGCTTCCTCAGAACGTCCGGACACCACGAGCGGCACCACCGCAGCAGAGCTGGTCGTCGCGGGAACCGGAGCCGTGCACTCCGGCGCCTCCTCGATGATCACGTGCGCGTTCGTCCCGGAGACACCGAACGACGAGACACCAGCGCGGCGCGGGCGGTCGGCAGCCGGCCAGTCGCGGCGTTCGGTGAGCAGCTCGACGTTGCCGACCTGCCATTCCACGTTGGACGACGGCGCGTCGACGTGCAGAGTCTGCGGCAACACACCGTGCCGCAAAGCCTGCACCATCTTGATCACACCGGCGACACCGCCCGCGGACTGCGGGTGGCCGAGGTTCGACTTGATAGAGCCGAGCAGCAGCGGTGTTTCCCGGTTCTGCCCGTAGGTCGCCAGCACGGCCTGCGCCTCGATCGGGTCACCCAGGGTGGTGCCCGTGCCGTGCGCCTCTACAGCGTCCACTTCGGACGGTGCGAGTCCGGCGTTCGCCAGCGCCTGCCGGATCACGCGCTGTTGCGACGGACCGTTCGGCGCAGTGAGGCCGTTCGACGCGCCGTCCTGGTTGATGGCCGAACCACGCAACACAGCCAGAACCTCGTGGCCGTTGCGGCGCGCATCGGACAGTCGTTCCAGCAGGATCACACCGGCACCCTCGGACCAGCCGGTGCCGTCGGCGGCCTCGGCGAATGCCTTGCAGCGGCCGTCCGGCGCGAGCCCGCCGGCCGCGGTGAAGGCGGAGTAGGCGTTCGGCGTGGTCATGACCGCCACGCCACCTGCCAAAGCCAGGTCGCACTCGCCGTTGCGCAGCGCGTGTGCGGCCCAGTGCATGGCCACTAGCGACGACGAGCAGGCCGTGTCGATGGTGACCGCGGGGCCTTCGAGGCCGAGCAGGTAGGAGATCCGGCCGGACAGCACCGACGCGGAGAACGCGGTCGTCGCGTACGGGCCGGTCTCCTCCAGCGACCGGTTGAGCAGCGACTCGTAGTCCTGACCGGTCGTGCCGACGAAGACTCCGGTCAGGCTGCCCTTCAGGGAAGTCGGGTCGATGCCCGCGCGTTCCAAAGCCTCCCAGGAGGTTTCCAGCAGGAGGCGCTGCTGCGGGTCCATCACGACGGCTTCGCGGGGCGAGATGCCGAAGAAGCCCGCGTCGAAGTCGGCCACGGCGTCGAGGAAGCCGCCCTCGAACGTCGAGCTGGCCAGCCTCTCCAGGTCCCAGCCGCGATCGGTCGGGAACCGCGAGATGACGTCGCGGCCCTCGAAGACCAGGTCCCACAAGGCTTCCGGCGTCGTGACACCACCGGGATAACGGCAGCCGATGCCGACGATCGCGATCGGGTCGTCCGTCGCGTGCATGGCCGCGCGGACCTCGATCTGTTGCGCGCCACCGAACAGCTCGTCTCGCAGGTGCTGCGAGAGCGTCGTAGCGGTCGGGTAGTCGAAGACGAGCGTCGCGGGCAACGCGAGCCCGGTCGCGGTCTTGAGGCGGTTGCGCATCTCGACCGCGGTGACCGAGTCGAATCCCAGCTCGCGGAACGCCCTGCCGACCGGCACCTGCTCGCTTTCCGCGTAGCCCAACGTCTTCGCGGCCTCGGCGCGGACCAGGTCGAGCAGTGCGCGGTCACGTTCGGCGGCGCTGAGCTTCGCCAGGCGCTGCTTGAGTTCCGACTCCTCTACCGGCTCGTCGGCGAGTGCCGCACGCACCTCGGGAATGCCGGTGAGCAACGGGCTCGGGCGTTCCGCGGTGAAGCTCGGCGCGAACTTCGCCCAGTCGATGTCGGTGACGGTGAGCTGGGTCTGGTCGTCGGCGACGGCCTGGCGCAGCACCTTCATCGCGAGCTCCGGCGGCATCGACCCGATGCCGATCCGCCGCAACGCGTCGTACATGCCGTGGTCGGCGGCCATTCCGGCTTCCGCCCACGCACCCCACGCGACCGATGTAGCCTGCAGCCCCTGCGACCTGCGCAGGTATGCAAGACCGTCGAGGTAGGCGTTGGCCGCGCCGTACGCGGGCTGGCCGCCGCTGCCCCAGCTCGCCGCACCCGACGAGAACAGGATGAACCGCGCGTGCGGGGCCAGTTCGTGCAGATGCTTGGCCGCGGTGATCTTCGTGTCGAGCAACGCCGTGACGTCCTCGTACCGCAGTTCGTCGATCGGGGCGTCGCCGGTGCCGATGCCCGCCGCGTGCACGACCGTCGTGAGATCGTCGATGGTCTCGAGAAGGGTCGCCAGCGCTTCCCGGTCCGCCGCGTCGCATGCCGCGATCGTGACGCGCGTGGTGCTTTCCAGCTCTGCCTTGAGTTCTTGAGCTCCAGGTGCGTCGAGGCCGCGGCGGCTGGTGAGCACCAGGTGCTCAGCGCCGGCTTCGGCCATCCAGCGGGCGACGTGGCCGCCCAACGCGCCGGTGCCGCCGGTGATCAGGACCGTGCCAGAAGCCTGGAACTCGGGGCTGTGGTGGGCGTTCGTGCGGACGAGACGGCGGGCGAACACGCCGTTCTCGCGGATCGCGACCTGGTCCTCGGTGCCGGTGAGCACCGCAGCGAACCGTTGGGCCGCCTTGGCGTCAAGCGTGCCGGGCAGGTCGATCAGGCCGCCCCAGCGGCGCGGCAGGTCGAGCGCGGCGACGCGGCCGAGACCCCAGAGGGCGGTCTGCGCCGGGTCGACCGGCTGGTCGCCGACCGCGACGGCGCCCCGCGTGACGGCCCAGACCGGTGCCGTGACACCGGCTTCGGCCAGTGCCTGGACCAGCGTGATCGTCGCCTGCAGGCCGGTCATCGCGATGACGCCGTCGATCGACTCCGGCAGGCGTGCGATGAGGTCCGCGCGGCTGATCTGCTCGTCGATATCGAGGTGCGTGGCGTTCACCGCGTCGATGACATCTTGAGCTTCGCCGCCGGACGTGACGACGAGCCATGTTCCGGTGGGCGTGCCGGTGACGGTGACCGGCGTCCACCGGTCGCGGTAGCGCCAGGTGTCCATTGTGGATTCGGACTTTCGGCGGCTGCGCCACTGCGCGAGTGTTTGCGCGACGCCCTGCTCGACGCCGATGTCTTCCAGACCACCGTTGTCGACGAGCTCCCAGAACTCGGCGTCCACCGGGTCGGAGATGTCCTTGGCCAGCGGCTCCGGCCAGAACCGCTGGCGGTCGAACGCATACGTGGGCAGCAGGACGTTCTTGCCGCCGGGGTACTGCCACCCGATGTCGAGACCCGCGACCCACGCCTCGGCGAGCGAGATGAGGAACCGGTTCTTCCCGCCCTGGTCACGGCGCAATGAACCGATGGCGACGATCTCGGTGCCGGCGGCTTCCGCGGTCTGCTGCGCGGGCAGCATCAGCACGGGGTGCGCGCTTGACTCGATCAGCACGCGGTGGCCGTCCTGGACGAGTTGCTCGACGACCTTCGCGAAGCTGACCGGCCGGCGGGCGTTCTGGAACCAGTACTCGGCGTCGAGGGTGGCGGTGTCGATCCGCTCCGCGGTGACGGTCGAGTAGAACAGGATGGTGCCGCTCCGCGGGGTGATGTCCGCGAAGAGTTCGAGGATCTGGTCGCGGAGGCGGTCGACCTGCGCGCAGTGCGAAGCGACCGTGGAGCCGATCACACGGGCACGGATGTCCTTGGCGACACAGCTCGCGACGAACTTCTCCAGCTCCGGGACCGCGCCGGCGACCGTGCAGGCGTGCGGGCTGTTGACGCCCGCGATCGCCAGCTCCGGCGGAAGCAGCTTCTCGACCTCGGTCGCGGGCAGCGCGATGCTGGCGACAGCGCCGTTGCCGACGAGTTCGTCCGCGAACAGCTGCGAGCGCTTGACCACGATGAACGCGGCCTGCTCGAGAGTGAGCGCGCCCGCGATGTAGGCGGCGGCGATCTCGCCCTGCGAGTGGCCGACGACCGCCGCGGGCTCGATGCCGTTCGCGCGCCACGTCTGGGCGAGCGAGATCATGATCGCGAACAGCGCGGGCTGCAGGATCTCGATGCGGTCCAGCAACTCGGCGTCGCCGCGCAGCACGTCGATGACCGACCAGCCGACGAGCTCCGCGATCGCGCGGTCGGCTTCGGCCATCCAGTGCGCGAACGTCTCGTCCTCGTCGAGCAGCGCGACCGCCATGCCGGGCCACTGGCTGCCCTGGCCGGGGAACACGAACACCGGCCCCGGACCCGCCTGCACCACGGAACCCTCGACGACCTCGTCGCCGACGATCACCGCCCGGTGCTCGAACCTGCTGCGCGCCGCCAGCGAGAACCCGACGTCCACGGGCCGCTGCCCACCGTCCACCAGCGCCCTGACCCGTTCGATCTGAGCGCGCAGCGACGCCGCGGACTTGGCCGACACCGCCAGCGGAATCGATACCGACTGGCTGGCCCCCTGGGGGGATTCGCCCCCCATCCCAATCATCTCAGGCAGGTCCGACAATTCCGGGGCCTCGAGGATGACGTGGGCGTTCGTGCCGGAGATGCCGAACGACGACACACCCGCGCGGCGCGGCCGCTCGACCGCCGGCCAGTCGCGGGCCGAGGTGAGCAGCTCGACCGCGCCCGCGTCCCACTCGATGTGCGAGGAGGGCGCGGACACGTGCAGGGTCTGCGGCAGCACGCCGTGGCGCAGCGCCATGATCATCTTGATGACGCCGGCGACACCGGCGGCCGACTGGGTGTGGCCGATGTTCGACTTGATCGACCCCAGGTACAGCGGCTCCGCGCGTTCCTGCCCGTACACCGCCAGCAGCGCCTGAGCCTCGATCGGGTCACCCAGCGACGTGCCCGTGCCGTGCGCTTCCACGGCGTCGACGTCCGTGGGCGAGAGACCGGCCGTCGCGAGAGCAGCGCGGATCACCCGCTGCTGCGACGGGCCGTTCGGAGCGGTGAGGCCGTTGGACGCGCCGTCCTGGTTGACCGCGGTGCCCTTGAGAACCGCGAGGATGTTGTGGCCGTTGCGAAGCGCATCGGACTGGCGCTCCAGCACGAGCAGGCCGACACCCTCGGAGAACCCGGTGCCGTCCGCGCCCTCGGAGAACGCCTTGCAGCGCCCGTCCGACGACACGCCGCGCTGCCGGGAGATCTCGACGAACGTCGCGGGCGTCGACATGACCGCGACGCCACCGGCGAGTGCCAGCGACGACTCGCCGGTCCGCAGTGACTGCTGGGCGAGGTGCATCGCGACGAGCGACGACGAGCACGCCGTGTCGATCGTGACCGCCGGTCCTTCCAGCCCGAGCACGTAGGACACCCGGCCGGACGCGACGGACGGCGACGATCCGGTGCCGTGGTGGCCCTCGAACTCACCGCCGAGCAGTTGCGCGTAGTCGTTGTACATGACGCCGGCGAACACGCCGGTCGCGCTGCCCCGCAACGAAACCGGGTCGATGCCGGCCCGTTCGAACGCCTCCCACGCCGTCTCCAGCAGCAGGCGCTGCTGCGAGTCGGTCGCGAGCGCCTCGCGCGGGGACATGCCGAAGAACGCCGGGTCGAACTCGCCCGCGTCGTGCAGGAAGCCGCCGAGACGCGTGGCCGAGGTGCCGATGTCGTTGCCGGAGAACAACGTGTCGAGGTCCCAGCCGCGGTCGGACGGGAACTCGGAGATCGCGTCGGCGCCGTCCAGCACCAGCTGCCACAGGTCCTCGGGCGTGCTGACGCCACCGGGGAACCGGCACGCCATGCCCACGATGACGATCGGATCGTCGTCGACGGCGGTGCGCACTTCGACCGTCGAGCCGCCGTCCGCGCCGAACAGTTCGTCGCGCAGGAACGCCGCCAGCACGTGCGCGGTCGGGTAGTCGAACACGAGCGTGGCGGGCAGCCGCAGTCCGGTGACGGCGGTCAAGCGGTTGCGCAGGTCGACGGCGGTCAGCGAGTCGAAGCCGAGGTCGCGGAACGCGCGCCCGGCGTCGAATCCCTCCAGCGCCAGCACGGCGCTGACCTGCGCGCGGATCAGGTCGAGCAGTGCGTCGAGGCGTTCGCCGTCGCCCAGCGGCCGCAGCTTCGCGGCCAGTCCGGTGGCCGCGTCCGATCCGGCGACCACGCGGCGTGCGCGGGTGCGGATCAGGCCGCGTAGCAACGCGTGCACCTCGCCCTGTGCTCGCAACGTCGCGAGGTCGAGCCGTGCGGGCAGCAGCACCGCTTCGCCCGCCGCGACCGCCGCGTCGAACAGCGCGGTGCCCTGCTCGGGGGTGATCGGTGGCATTCCGGCGCGCACCAGGCGTTCCCGGTCGGCGTCGGTCAGCGACCCGGTCAGGCCGACCGTGGCCTCCCACGTGCCCCACGCCAGTGAGACGGCAGGAAGTCCTTGTGCGCGGCGATGTTCGGCGAGTGCGTCGAGGAACGCGTTGCCCGCCGCGTAGTTGCCCTGGCCGGCGCCACCAAGAATGCCCGCGGCGGACGAGAACAGCACGAACGGCACCTCGGGCAGCAGCTCGTGCAGGTGCCACGCGGCGTCGACCTTGGGCGCCAGCACGGTGTCGAACTGCTCGGGGGTGAGCGACTCGATCACGCCGTCGTCCAGCACGCCGGCTGTGTGCACGACCGACTTCACGGTGTGCTTCTTCAGCAGTCGCTGGAGAGCCTTGCGGTCACTGACATCGCATTTGACGACCTTGACGGTCGCGTCCACCTCCCACGCGGGCTTCCGGCCGCTCCTGCTGGCCAGGATCACCTCAGTGACACCGTGCTCCGCGACGAGGTGCTGCGCGATCACCCCGCCGAGCCCGCCTCCGCCGGTGATCAGCACCGGGCTTTCCCACGTGATGTCCTGTGCCGCCGCGGCACGGGCCAGCCGTGGCACCAGGACCTGTCCCTGCCGGACGCGCAGCTGCGGTTCGTCCGCGGCCAACGCCTGCGGCAGCACCGCGTCGTCGTCGATGTCCGCCAGCACGAACCGGCCGGGATGCTCGGTCTGCGCCGACCGCACCAGCCCCCACACCGCCTGCCCGGCCAGATCGCCTTCGCGGGTCACGAAAACCAGTCGCTCGGCGCGTTCCCCGGAGATCCACTCCTGGAGCCGGGCCAGAACTCGGGTGGTCAGCGTGCGCGTCGACTCGATGACGTTGCCGTCGCCCACGACGTGCTCGACGACCACGTTCTCGGCCGCGTCGGCCGGCAAAGCGATCGGCGTCCACTCGACGCGGAACAACGAGTCACGGTCGACCTCGTTCTCCGGCAACACGACCGGCCGCACGACGAGCGACTCGACCGTGGCGACGGGCCGGCCGGTGGCGTCGGCGAGCGCGATCTCCATCGCGTCACCGTTGGAGCGCAACCGAACCCGCAGCTCCGTCGCGCCGGTGGCGTGCAGCGACACGCCTTCCCACGCGAACGGCAGCCCGGCGCCGTCCTTCGCCAGCAACGCGGCGTGCAGCGCGCAGTCGAGCAACGCCGGGTGCAGGCCGAAGCCCGCGGTGTCCTCGGTCGTGGTGACCTCGGCGTACACGTCGTCGCCGTCCCGCCACACGGCCCGCAGCCCCTGGAACGCGGGCCCGTACTCGAAGCCCATCCCCGCGAACCGCTCGTAAGCTCCTTCGACATCAACGCTTTCCGCGTTCGGCGGCCACACGCTCGCATCGAAGTCGCTAGTAGCGTTGCCCATCGACAACGTGCCGGAAGCGTGCTCGATCCACGGCGCGTCGTCCTCGTTGCGCGAGTAGATCACGACGGGCCGACGCCCGCTCGCGTCCTCGGCCCGGACGGCGACCTGCAGCTGCACCGAGCCGGCGAGCACGAGCGGTGCGGAGATCGTGAGCTCGTCGAGCTTCTCGCAGCCGACCTCGTCCCCGGCGCGCACCGCCAACTCGACAAAAGCCGTGCCGGGCAACAGAACCGCGCCGCTGACGGCGTGGTCCGCGAGCCACGGATGCGATCGCGTCGACAGACGCGACGTGAACAGCACGTCGTCGCCGCCCGCGACGCTGACCTCCGCGCCGAGCAGCGGATGCCCGACCGCGCTGAGGCCCAGGCCGGACGGATCGCCCGACCGCACCCGCCCGGACGGCCAGAACCGCTGGCGCTGGAACGCGTACGTCGGCAGGTCGATCAGCTCACCGCCGCGGAAGAACTCGTCCCACGTGACGCCGAGGCCTCGGACGTGCGCCTGGGCGAGCGCCGTGATCAGCTGCTTCGTGCCGCCTTCGTCGCGCCGCAACGTACCGAGCACCACCGCGTCGTGTTCTCCCGCGGTCTGCTCGACGCCGTACGTCAGCACCGGGTGGGCGCTGGGCTCGACGAAGAACCGGAACCCGTCGCGCAGCAAGGCGTTCGTGGCGTTCTGGAACTCCACGGTCTGCCGCAGGTTGGTGAACCAGTAGCCGGCGTCCATGATCGCGGTGTCGATCGGCTCGCCCGTCACCGTGGAGTAGAGCGGAATCGCCGAGGTCCGCGGCTCGACAGCCGCGAGCTCCTCCAGCACCCGTTCCCGAATCGCCTCGACCTGCGGCGTGTGCGACGCGTAGTCGACCGCGATCATGCGCGCCCGGACGCCCTGCGTCTCGCACTCCAGCACGATCTCCGACAGCGCCTCGACCTCACCCGCGACGACCGTCGAGCTCGGCCCGTTGACCGCCGCGACCGCCACGCGGTCCTGATAACGCGCGATCCGCGGCCGCACTTCGTCCACCGGCAGCGACACCGACAACATGCCGCCCCGCCGGGACAACGCTTCATCGACGGCCTGCGACCGCAGCGCCACCACGCGCGCCGCGTCGTCGAGGCTCAACGCCCCGGCGACCGCCGCCGCCGCGATCTCACCCTGCGAATGCCCGACGACCGCGTCTGGCTCGACCCCGTACGAACGCCACACTTCGGCCAGCGACACCATGACCGCCCACAGCACCGGCTGCACGACGTCGACCTGGTCGAGCGGCAACTCGTCCGTCAGCACCTCGGTCAGCGACCAGCTCACGAACGGCGCCAGCGCTGTTTCGCACTCCGCGATCCTGCGAGCGAACACCTCGTTGGTCCTCAGCAGTTCGCGGCCCATGCCGACCCACTGCGAGCCCTGGCCGGGGAACACGAACACCGTCTTGCCCGCGGTCGTGACCTGCCCGACGATCGGTTCGCCGGCTCCGACGACCACCGCCCGGTGATCGAACGCGGCCCGCGCGGCCAGCGTGAACCCGATGTCGACCGGGTCCGCGTCCACCGCTCGCACGCGCTCGAGCTGAGCCTCCAGCGCTTCCGCCGACTTCGCCGTCACCAGCCACGGCACCTCACCGCGCTGGATCGATCCCGCCTCGCCCCCTCCGGGGGAGACCGAGGTCCCCACTCCAATCGTCCCACGGAGGTCTGACAATTCAGGAACCGTCGCGTCGTGAGTGGACCGTTCACGCGCGGGAGCTTCCAAGATCACGTGTGCGTTCGTGCCCGAGACGCCGAACGACGAGACACCTGCGCGGCGGGGACGGGAGACGGCGGGCCACGAGCGCGTGGTGGTCAGCAGCTCGACGTCGCCGGCCTCCCAATCGACGTGGGACGACGGCTCAGTGACGTGCAGGGTGCGCGGCAGCACACCGTGGTGCAGCGCCTGCACCATCTTGATCACCGACGCGACACCCGCGGCGGCCTGAGAGTGGCCGATGTTCGACTTGATGGAGCCCAGCAGCAGCGGCTCGGTGCGGTCCTGGCCGTACGTCGCGAGTAGCGCCTGGGCCTCGATCGGGTCGCCCAGGGGCGTTCCGGTGCCGTGCGCCTCGACCGCGTCGACATCGGCGACCGACAGACCGGCCGAAGCCAGCGCGGCACGGATGACCCGTTGCTGCGAAGGACCGTTCGGCGCGGTGAGGCCGTTGGACGCGCCGTCCTGGTTAACGGCGGAACCGCGCACCACAGCCAAGATCCGGTGGCCGTTGCGCAGAGCGTCGGACTGGCGCTCAAGCACGACCTGGCCGATGCCCTCTGCCCAGCCGACGCCGTCGGCGGAGTCGGAGAACGCCTTCGACCGGCCGTCCTCGGAAACCCCGCGCTGCCGCGAGAACTCGATGAACGTCGACGGCGTCGACATCACCGTCACACCGCCGGCCAGCGCGAGCGAGCACTCCCCCGACCGCAGCGACTGGATCGCCCAGTGCATCGCGACCAGCGACGACGAGCACGCCGTATCGACCGTGACCGCCGGGCCCTCGAACCCGAACACGTAGGACACGCGGCCCGAGGCAACGCTGCCCGCGCTGCCCTGTCCCTGGTGTCCTTCCATGTCGCCGCCGCCGACGACGGACTGGTAGTCGTTGTACATCAAGCCGGTGAACACACCGGTCGCGCTGCCCCGCAACGCGGCCGGGTCGATGCCGGCGCGTTCCAGCGCCTCCCAGGCGGTTTCCAGCAGCAGACGCTGCTGGGTGTCGGTCGCCAGCGCCTCACGTGGCGACATGCCGAAGAACGACGGATCGAACTCGGCCGCGTCGTGCAGGAAGCCGCCGGAACGCGTGTAGGAGGTGCCGATGTGGTCGGGGTCCGGGTGGTACAGGCCTTCGAGGTCCCAGCCGCGGTCTGCCGGGAAGCCGGTGACCGCGTCGGTCTCGTCCAGCACCAGCTGCCACAGCTCTTCCGGCGTCGTGACGCCACCGGGGTAACGGCAGGCCATGCCGACGATCACGATCGGATCGTCCGAAGTGGACACGAGGGCGGGCAGATCCGGTGTGACGGCGACGCCACCGAGCAGTTCGTCGCGCAGGTAGGAGGCCAGCGAGCCGGAGGTCGGGTAGTCGAAGATCAGGGTCGCGGGCAACCGGATGCCGGTCGCGGCCGTGAGGCGGTTGCGCAGCTCGACGGCGGTCAGCGAGTCGAAGCCGAGGTCGCGGAACTGCTGCGCCGGGTCGATCGCGTGCGCGCCACCGTGGCCGAGCACGGCCGCGGCTTCAGCGCGCACGACGTCAAGCAGCGCTTCGAGCCGGCCGGTCTCGGACAGCGCCGACAGCCGGGAGACGAGCGTGACCGCGGTGTCAGAGCCCGCGACGGACCGCTTCGAACGCGTCCGGACCAGGCCGCGCAACACCTGCGCCACCTCGCCCTTCGCGCGCAGTACAGCGAGGTCGAGCCGGAACGGCGCCAGTGCCGGGCCGCCGTGCGCGAGGGCGGTGTCGAACAGCTCGATGCCCTGCTCCACCGAGATCGGCGGCATGCCGGCGCGGCGCATGCGTTCGACATCCACTTCGGACAGATGCCCGGCCATGCCGCCTTCCCAGGCACCCCAGGCGAGGGAGATGGTGTTGGGCCGGTGCTGGGCGAGCGCGTCGAGGAACGCGTTGGCCGCCGCGTAGTTGCCCTGGCCCGCGCTGCCGAGCGTGCCGGCGACGGACGAGAAGAGCACGAACCGGTCGAGTTCGCCCACCAGCTCGTGCAGGTTCCAGGCGGCGTCGACCTTGGGCCGCAACACATTCGACAACCGTTCGGGCGTCAGCGACTCGATCACACCGTCGTCGAGCACACCCGCGGCGTGCACGATCGACCGGACAGCGTGCCTTTTCAACAGCTTCTGCACGGCCTTGCGGTCCGCCACGTCGCACTTCGCGACGGTGACACGCGCATCCAGCTCAGCGACCCACTCGGGCTTCTCGCCACGCCGGCTGACCAGGACGAGTTCCTCGACACCCTGCGCAACAAGGTGTTTCGCGATGACGCCGCCGAGACCGCCGGTGCCACCGGTGATCAGCACCGGCCCCTGCCAGGTGACCTCACGTGGCACCGCGGCGGCTCGCGCGAGCCGGGCGGCCTTCACCACGCCGTCACGGATGATCAGTTCGGGCTCGTCGATGCCCAGCGCCTGCGGCACGAGTTCGCCGGAGTCCGTGTCGATGATGCCGAACCGGCCGGGGTGCTCGCTCTGTGCCGACCGCACGAGACCTCGCACCGCCGCGCCCGCCAGGCATCCCATGCCGGTGACGAACACCAGCTTCTCGGGACGTTCGTCCGCGATCCACTCCTGCATCCGCGCCAACGCCTGCGCAACCAACGCATGCGTGGCCTCGACGACGTCCCCAGCCGCAACCACGTCTTCCACCACGACGTCCGTCGCGGGCTCGGCCAGCACCGGCACCTCGACCCAGTCGACCTGGAACAGCGAGTCGCGGTCCGTCGTGCTGAGCTGCTCCGCGGACACCGCGCGCACCACCAGCGCGTCCACAGACGCAACAGGTGCACCGGTGGGGTCGGCGAGCGCGATGGCGAGGTTGCCGCCGTTGCGAGTCAGCTTGACGCGCAACGCCGTGGCACCGGTCGCGTGCAGCGACACGCCTTCCCACGAGAACGGCAGCCCTGCGCCCTCATCAACGAGCAGCGCCGCATGCAGTGCGGCGTCCAGAAGTGCCGGGTGCAGCCCGAACGCCGCCCCGTCCACGCCCTCCGGCAGCGCGACCTCGGCGAAGATCGTGTCGCCGTCGCGCCAAGCCGCCTGCAAGCCCTGGAACGCGGGCCCGTATTCGAACCCGTTCGCCGCGAACCGCTCGTACGCGTCCGTGACGTCGATGGCCTCCGCGCGCGGCGGCCACTCACCGACCTCGGCGACGACGGCGCCGGACCCGAGCACACCGGTGGCGTGCTCCGTCCACGGCGCGTCGACCGCGCCTTCGGGCCGGGAGTAGAGGGAGAGCGATCGGCGGCTGTTCTCCTCGACGCCCACGATCAGTTGAATCTGGACGCCACCGCTGTCCGGGAGCACCAGCGGCGCGGCGAGCGTGAGCTCCTCGACGCGGTCGAGGCCGACCTCGTCGGCCGCCCGCACCGCCAGCTCGACCAGCGCCGCGCCCGGCACGAGCACCGCGCCGTGCACGGTGTGGTCGGCGAGCCACGACCGGCACGACAGCCGCGCGGTGAACAGGTAGCCCGCTCCCCCGGCGAGTTCGACGGCAACGCCGAGCAGCGGGTGCTCCACCGCGCCCAGTCCGGCCGACCGCAGATCCGGCTTCGCGCTGGTCTCGGGCCAGAACGACTGGTGGTCGAACGCGTAGGTGGGCACGTCGACACGTCGCCCGCCTGTGTACAGCTGCGTCCAGTCAACATTGATTCCGTCAATGTGTACTTGACTGAGTGCAGTCAACATTGATTCAACATCAGACTTGACTCGCGTCAACGTCGGAATCAACCCGTCAACCATCGCCGTCAACTGCGCATCAGGCCCGAGCTCCAGCAGAGTGACGTCACCCAACCGAGTGACGTTGTCGTGGAAGCGCACGGTGTCACGCACGTGGCCGACCCAGTAATCGACCGACGTGACATCACCAGACGCGCTGATCGGAATAGCCGGTTCGTGGAACGTGAGCCCGCTGATGGCCTCACGGAAGTCCTCGAGCATCGGCTCCATCAACGGCGAGTGGAACGCATGGCTGACCTTCAGCCGCTTGCCCTTCCACTTCTCCGCGACAGCCAGCACTTCTTCTTCGACACCGGCGATCACGACAGACCGCGGACCGTTGACGGCGGCAATGGACACGCCATCAGTCAGGTGCGCGCTCACCTCTTCTTCGGACGCGATGACCGACACCATCGCGCCACCGGCCGGCAACGCCTGCATCAACCACGCACGCGCGCTGATCAACGTGCACGCGTCCGCGAGGCTCATCACGCCCGCAACATGCGCGGCGGCGACCTCACCGATGGAGTGCCCGGCGACCTGAGCGGGCTTCACGCCGAACGACTCGAGCAACCGGTAAAGCGCCACCTCGATCGCGAAGATCGCGGGCTGCGTGTTTCCGGTCTGGCTCAACGCATCGGCGTCCTCGCCCCACATGACCTCGCGGACGCCTTCGAGGTGCTCCAGCACCTCGTCCAACGCGTGCGCGAACACCGGGAACGCCTCGTACAGCTCACGTCCCATGCCGAGCCGCTGCGAACCCTGCCCGGAGAACACGAATGCCAGCGGCTTCCCGCTCACCGCGCCCTGAGCGACGACCTGACCGTCGAGCACCACGGCCCGGTGGTCGAAGCGCGTCTTCAACGCGAGTGAGTAGCCGATGTCCCGCGGGTCGCCATCCAGCGCCAGCACCCGCTCGAGCTGCGCGTCCAGCGCTTCCGCCGACTTCGCCGACACCAGCCACGGCACCTCGCCGCGCTGGATCGATCCCGCCTCGCCCCCTCCGGGGGAGACCGAGGTCCCCACTCCAATCGTCCCACGGGGGTCTGACAGTTCTGGTGCGGTCGTGTCGTGAGTGGACCGTTCACGCGCGGGAGCTTCCAAGATCACGTGTGCGTTCGTGCCCGAGACACCGAACGACGAGATGCCAGCGCGGCGCGGGCGGGAAACGGCAGGCCAGTCGGTTGCGGAGGTGACGAGGCTGATGTCGCCGGCCTCCCAGTCCACGTGGGTGGACGGCGAGTCCACGTGCAGGGTCGCGGGGACCAGGCCGTGGCGCATCGCGTGCACCATCTTGATCACGCCCGCGACACCCGCGGCGGCCTGGGAGTGGCCGATGTTGGACTTGATCGAGCCCAACAGAAGCGGCTCGACGCGGTCCTGGCCGTACACCGCGAGCAACGCCTGGGCCTCGATCGGATCGCCCAGTGTCGTGCCGGTGCCATGAGCCTCGACGACGTCGACGTCGGAAACCGCCAGCCCGGCGGAGGCCAGGGCGGAGCGGATCACGCGTTGCTGGGAAGGGCCGTTCGGGGCGGTGAGGCCGTTGGAGGCGCCGTCCTGGTTGATCGCGGAGCCGCGGACGACGGCCAGGATGGTGTGGCCGTTGCGCAGCGCGTCGGACTGGCGCTCGAGCACCAGGAGGCCGACGCCCTCGGACCAGCCGACGCCGTCCGCGGAGTCGGCGAAGGACTTGCAGCGGCCGTCGGCGGACAGACCGCGCTGGCGGGAGAACTCGACGAACGTGGACGGCGTCGACATCACCGTCACGCCGCCGGCGAGGGCCAGGGAGCATTCGCCGTTGCGCAGGGCCTGTGCCGCCAGGTGCAGGGCGACCAAGGACGACGAGCAGGCGGTGTCGACGGTGACGGCCGGGCCCTCGAAGCCGAAGGTGTAGGAGACGCGGCCGGACGCGAACGTGCCGGCGCTGCCCATGCTCTGGTAGCCCTCGAACTCGCTGCCGCTGATCACGACCGAGTAGTCGGTGTACATGACGCCCGCGAACACGCCGGTCGCGCTGCCCCGCAACGAGGTCGGGTCGATGCCCGCGCGTTCCAGGGACTCCCAGGCGGTTTCCAGCAGCAGGCGCTGCTGGGTGTCGGTCGCCAGCGCCTCACGCGGGGACATGCCGAAGAACGCCGGGTCGAACAGGGGCGCGTCGTGCAGGAAGCCGCCAGAACGGGTGTAGGAGGTGCCGATGTGGTCGGGATCCGGGTGGTACAGCGAGTCGACGTCCCAGCCGCGGTTCGCCGGGAAGTCGGTCACCGCGTCCACGCCGTCGACGACGAGGCGCCACAGGTCCTCCGGCGACGTGACGCCGCCGGGGTAGCGGCAGGCCATGCCGACGATCACGATCGGGTCGTCGGCGACCGCGGACCGCACTTCAAGCGACGGAACGACCGCGTCGGAACCGAAGAGCTCATCGCGCAGATACTCGGCGAGGACACCGGCGTTCGGGTAGTCGAAGATCAGGGTGGCCGGCAGGCGCAGGCCCGTGACGGCGGTGAGCTGGTTGCGGAGTTCGACTGCGGTCAGCGAGTCGAAGCCGAGTGACTGAAAGGCCCGGCCGGGGTCGATCTCGTCGGTGCCCGCGTGGCCGAGGACGGTGGCGACCTGGCCGCGCACGACGTCCAGCAACGCTTCCCGGCGCGCGGTCTCGTCGAGGCTCGCCAGGCGGCCCGTCAGCGAGACGGCGGTGTCGGAGCCCGCGACGACGCGGCGTGGGCGGGTCTTGATCAGGCCGCGCAGCATCGGCGGGATGTCGCCGCGGCCGCGCAGGACGGGCAGGTCGAGGCGCACCGGGACGGCGTTGCCGCCTCCCATGGCGGCGTCGAAGAGTTCGATGCCCTGCTCGACGGTGATGCCGGGGATTCCGGTGCGCGCCATGCGTTCCGCGTCGGCACCGGACAGCATGCCCGCGATCCACGGGCCCCACGCCAACGAGGTGCCGGGGAGGCCCTGAAGGCGGCGGTACTCCATCAAACCGTCGAGGAACGCGTTCGCCGCAGCGTAATTGCTCTGTCCGGCCGTGCCGATCGTGCCCGCGACCGAAGAGAACACGACAAAGGCGTCGAGGTCTACGGTCAGCTCGTGCAGGTGCCACGCGGCGTCCACCTTGGGACGCAGGACGGTGTCGACGCGGTCGGCCGTCAGGGACTCGACGATGCCGTCGTCGAGGACGCCTGCGGTGTGCACGACGGCGCGGATCTCGTTCCGTGCCAGCAGATCGGCGACGGCGGCGCGGTCGGAGACGTCGCACGCCTCGACGATCACGTTCGCGCCCAATGCTTCCAGCTCGGCGACGTCGGCCTCGCCGCGCCGCGAGACGAGCAGCAGATCGCGCACGCCGTGGGTGGCGACGAGGTGCCGGGCGATCACCAGGCCGAGGCCGCCGGTGCCGCCGGTGATGAGAACCCTGCCCTGCCAGGAGAAACCGCTGGAGGGGGCGAGCCGGGCCAGGCGCGGGACGAAGACCTCGCCGGAACGGAGCCGGACCTGCGGCTCGTCCAGCGCGAAGACCTCCGCCGGGACGTCGCCGTCCGCCTCGACCAGTACGAAACGGCCGGGGTGCTCGGTCTGGGCCGATCGGACCAGGCCCCAGACCGCGGCCGCGCCGAGATCGCCGGGGCGGGTGACGAACGCGAGGCGGTCCTGCCGCTCGTCCGCGATCCACTGCTGGAGTCGCGCGAGCACCCGCGCCGTCAGGACGTGCGCGGACTCGGCCGGGGAGCCGTCGGAGACGACGAAGTCCAGCTCGGCCTCAGCGGTCTCGGCGGGCAGGGCGATGGGCGTCCAGTCGACGTGGAACAGCGCTTCCCGCGCGATCCCGGCGTCGGTCGACAGCGGGCGGGTGACGAGAGAGTCGACCGACACGACCGGCGTGCCGTGGGGGTCGGTCGCGGCGATCGCGAACGACTCGCCCCGAGGCCGGATGCGTACGCGCAGCGCGGAGGCTCCGGTCGCGTGCAGCGAAACGCCCTGCCACGCGAACGGCATGCCGCCCTCGGACGTGGTGAGGTCGGCGGCGTGCAGGGCGGCGTCGAGCAGGGCCGGGTGGAGACCGAAGCGGTCCGTCTCCTCGGTGACGGCGACCTCGGCGTAGACGTCGTCGCCGAGCCGCCACGCCGCGCGGAGCCCCTGGAACGCCGGCCCGTAAGCGAAGCCGTTGTCCGCGAACCGCTCGTAGAAGCCGTCCAGCGCAACCGGTTCCGCGCCAGCGGGCGGCCAGGTGGCGGGGAAGTCGCTGCTGACCGTGCCGGACGCGAGGACACCGGTGCAGTGCTCGAGCCACGGCGCGTCCGGGTCGAGCCGCGAGTACATCGCGATGGAGCGGCGGCCCGAGCTGTCCGGAGCGCCGATCGCGACCTGGAGTTGCACCGGAGCATCGAGAACCAGCGGCGCCGACAGCGTCAGCTCGTCGAGGCGGTCAAGGCCCAGTTCGTCGCCCGCGCACAACGCGAGCTCGACGAACGCCGTGCCGGGGAACAGCACGCGGCCGCCGACGACGTGGTCCGCGAGCCACGGCTGGGTCGCGGCGGAGAGCCTGCTGGTGAACAGCACGCCCTGCCCGTCGGCCAGCTCCACGGCCGCGCCGAGCAACGGGTGCCCGACAGCGGTGAGACCGAGGCCGGCGGCGTCGGCGATCTTCGCGGTGGACGGCCAGAAACGCTGCCGCTGGAACGCATAGGTCGGCAGGTCGGCCCTGCTCGCGCCGTCGAAGAAGGGCCGCCAGTCGACGCCGGCGCCTTGGACGTGCAGGCGTGCGAGCGCGGTGATCAGTCCGAGGGCTTCCGGACGGTCCTTGCGCAGGACCGGGATGCCGTCGTCGACCAGCGCGGACAGCACGCCGTCGGGGCCGATCTCCAGGAACGTCTTGTCGCCCAACGCCTGCACGGTGTCGTGGAAGCGGACGGTGGCGCGGACGTGGCGGACCCAGTACTCGGCGTTCGCGACGTCACCGAGGCCGGGGATGACCGGAGCGTGGAACTCGATGCCCGCGATGGCGTCGCGGAAGTCGTCGAGCATCGGGTCCATCAGCGGTGAGTGGAACGCGTGGCTGACGGCCAGTTGCTTGGATTTGCGGCCTTCGAACTGCGCGACGATAGCGCGGGCTTCGTCCTCTACCCCGGCGAGGACGAGTGAGTCGGCTGCGTTGATCGCCGCGATGGACACACCTGGGGTCAGGGTGATCTCGTCTTCGGTGGCCTGCAGCGCGATCATCACGCCACCGGGCGGTAGAGCCTGCATGAGTGATGCGCGGGCGCTGATCAACGTGCAGGCGTCTTCGAGGCTGAACACGCCCGCGATGTGTGCGGCGGCGATCTCGCCGATCGAGTGGCCGGCGACGTGGTCGGCCTTGACGCCGAACGACTCGACCAGGCGGTAGAGGGCGACCTGGAGGGCGAAGATCGCCGGCTGGGCGTTGCCGGTCTGGTTGAGCGCGTCGGCATCTGAGCCCCACATAGTGCCCAGGTCGAGGTGCTGGGCGACCTCGTCGAACGCCGCGCGGAACACCGGGAACGCCTCGTACAGCTCGCGGCCCATGCCGAGGCGCTGTGAGCCCTGGCCGGTGAACAGCATCGCGAGCTGCTTGTCGCTGGCGATGCCGCGCGCGATCTCGGCGCCGTCGAGGACGACCGCGCGGTGGTCGAAGAGCGTGCGCAACGACAGCGCGTACCCGACGTCCTTCGGGTCCGCCGCTGTCTCCACCGCTGGGTCCGCCGACGCGTCGGCCAGCTGCGCGATCTGGCCGGTGAGCGCCGCCTCCGACTTGGCCGAGACCAGCCACGGCACGCTCGGAATCGATACGGATTCGCGGGCCCCCTGGGGGGATCCACCCCCCACTCCAATCGTCTCAGAGGGGTCTGACAGTTCCGGGCGAGGCGGCGCTTCCAAGATCAGGTGTGAGTTGGTGCCGGAGACACCGAACGACGAGATGCCGACCCGCCGGGGCCGGTCGACCGAAGGCCATTGCGTGGCCGAGGTCAGCAGGGAGACGGAGCCGGCCGACCAGTCGACGTGAGAGGAAGGCTCGGTGACGTGCAAGGTGCGGGGCAGCACGCCGTGCTGCATCGCCTGCACGACCTTGATCACGGAGGCGACGCCCGCCGCCGCCTGCGTGTGGCCGATGTTCGACTTGATGGAACCGATGTACAGCGGAACGGAGCGGTCCTGGCCGTAAGCGGCGATCAGCGCCGCGGCCTCGATCGGGTCGCCCAGCGAAGTACCGGTGCCGTGCGCCTCGACGGCGTCGACATCCGCCGGAGACAGGCCTGCGGAGGCCAGGGCGGCGCGGATCACGCGCTGCTGCGAAGGACCGTTCGGCGCGGTCAGGCCGTTGGAGGCACCGTCCTGGTTGACGGCCGACCCGCGCAGCAGACCCAGCACCTGGTGACCGGCGGCAACGGCGTCCGACAGTCGTTCCAAGACCAGCATGCCGGCGCCCTCTGCCCAGCCGACGCCGTCGGCCGAGTCGGAGAAGGCCTTGCAACGGCCGTCGGAGGCCAGGCCGCGCTGCAGGGTGAACTCGATGAACGAGCTTGGCGTTGCCATGATCGTGACGCCGCCGGCCAGCGCCAGTGAGCACTCGCCGGAACGCAGTGCCTGCATGGCCAGATGCATGGCCACGGAAGAAGAGGAGCACGCAGTGTCGACCGAGACCGCGGGGCCCTCGAAGCCGAACGTGTAGGAGAGACGGCCCGACAGCACGGATGCGATGAGGCCGGTGGAGGCGTGCCCGTCGCCGTCCACCGACACCAGATCCGCGTAGTCCTGGCCGTTCGTACCCACGAAGACGCCGGTCGAAGAACCGCGCAGCGCAGCGGGATCCAGGCCCGCACGCTCCAGGGCCTCCCACGTGAGCTCCAGCATCATGCGCTGCTGCGGGTCCATGCCGAGGGCCTCGCGCGGCGAGATGCCGAAGAAGTCCGCGTCGAACGAGGCCAGGTCGGCCAGGAAGCCGCCCTCCTGCGCCAGCGACCGGTCACGCAACGAGGACAGGTCCCAGCCGCGGTCCGCCGGGAACGGGGTCACCAGATCCCGTTCGGAGACAACGGCTTCCCACAGCTGCTCGGGAGTGACCACACCGCCGGGGAAGCGGCACGACATGCCCACGATCGCGATGGGCTCGCTGTGCTTCTGCTCCAGTTCGAGGACGCGTTCACGAGCCCGGCGCAACTCGACCGTGACTCGCCTCAGGTAGTCGGCAACCTTGTCCTGCTGCTCTTCCTGCACTGGTCCGTCCTCATTTCGTGCGGGCAACACTGCTTCTACGAGAGGTCGAGCAACTCGTCGTCGATGATGTTCAGGAGGTCCTCGACGGAGACGTTGCGGATGTCGTCGTCCGAAGTGGACACAGGCTTCTTCAGGCGCCCGAGCAGCTTCTCCAGGCGTTCGCGGATCGCGTCGTGGTCGTCGGCGGACGAGACCAGGGCGTCCTCGAGCCGGGTCAGCTCCGCCAGGGCGGAACCGTCTGCGCTGGACAGGCCGGACAGCAGGTGCTCGGCGACCAGGCGGGGCGTCGGGTAGTCGAAGACCAGGGCGGACGGCACCGGCAGGCCGGTCGCGGCCTTCAGGCGGTCGCGCATCTCCACGGCGGTCAGCGAGTCGAAACCCTGGTCGCGGAACGCCTTCTCCGCGTGGATCGACTCCACGCCCGCGTGGCCCAGGACGGCGGCCGCCTCGGAGCGCACCAGGTCGAGCAGGACGCGGGACCGATCGGCCTCGGACAGGCCGGCGAGCTTCTCCTGCAACGCGTTCTCGTCACCGGCGACCTCCTCGCCCACGCCCAGGGCCGCGACGACCTCGGGGATCGACGAGAACAACGGCGACGGGCGCGACGCGGTGAAGCCCGGAGCGAAACGGGCCCAGTCGGTGTTCGTGACGGTCAGCACGGTCTCGCCGTCCGACACGGCCTGCACCAACGCGGTCAACGCCAGTTCCGGGTCCATCGGCAGCACGCCGTGGCGGCGCAGCTGGTCGTAGGCCTCCGGATCGGTCGCCATGCCCGCCTCGGCCCAGGCGCCCCACTGCACACTCGTCGCCACCAGGCCCTGGCCGCGGCGGAGCTGGGCGAGGCCGTCCAGGTAGGCGTTGGCGGTCGCGTATCCGGGCTGACCACCGCTGCCCCACGCGGCCGCACCCGATGAGAACAGCACGAACGCGTCGAGGTTCCCGGTCAGCTCGTGCAGGTTGCGCGCCGACACCATCTTGGCGCGCAACAACTCCCCGAGCTGCTCGGCGGACAGCGAGGCCAGCGGGGCGTCGCCGGAGTCGATGCCGGCGCAGTGCACGACGGCGGTCAACGACGGGAAGCGGCCCAGCAGTTCTTCCAGCGCGGCACGGTCGGCGACGTCGCAGGCCTCGACCGAGACCTCGGCGCCGAAGCCTTCGAGCTGCGCCACCAGGTGCTCGATGCCCGGGGTCAACGGGCCGCGCCGTGAGGTCAGCACGATGTGCGAAGCTCCGCGCGCGGCAACGGCACGGGCCACGAACCCGCCGAGCGCGCCGGTGCCGCCGGTGATCAGGACCGTGCCCGACGGCGCCCAGTCCTCGCCGTGCTCACCGCGCGGCGCGGGCACCAGGCGACGGGCGAACACGCCGTTGCCGCGCACCGCGATCTGGTCCTCGCCCAGCGAATTCGTCAACGCGGCCTGCAGGCCTTGTGCGATCTGGTTGTCCACCACGCCCGGCAGGTCGATCAGGCCACCCCACCGGCGCGGCGACTCCAGGGCGGCGACGCGGCCCATGCCCCACAGCGCGGTCTGCACCGGTGACGTCACGACGTCCCCGTGCCCGGTCGACACGGCACCCCGTGTAACAGTCCACAGTGGAGCGTCGATGCCGGCTTGCAGCAGCCCCAGCGTCCCGGACAGCGGATACGGCACGTCGCCCGAGTCGTCCGCGACGCCGAGCAGTGACACCACGCCGGTGAACTCGCGGCCGGCCAGGCCGGGAACCTTGTCGAGCGGCACCGCGACCCCGCCGAGGATCTCCACGACGTCGCGCGTCCAGGTGTCCTGCTCCCCCGGTGGCACGACGACCAGCCAGGATCCGGTGAAAGCACCGGACAGCGACAACCGCGTCCACGACTCCCGGAATCGCCAGGAGTCCACCACGGTCTGCGAACGCTGCCGGATCCGCCACGAGGACAGCGCGGGCACGACGGCCGCCGCGACATCGGGATCGAGGTCCAGCACCTCGGCCAGCTCGTCGTTCTCCACCAGCTGCCAGAACGCCGCGTCCAGCGGATCGGCCTTGCCGACCGCGACCTCGGGCTCCGGCCAGAAACGGGACCGCTGGAACGCGTAGGTCGGCAGGTCGACGCGCAGCGCACCGGCGCCCTCGAACAACTTGGTCCAGTCGACGGTGACACCCGCGACGTGCAGGCGTGCCAACGCCGACACCGCGGACGCTTCCTCTGGGCGTTCCCGGCGCAGCACCGGCACCACCGCGGTGTCCAGCGGCACGGCACCGGTCTCGGTCAGCTCCGCCACGAGCGCCGACAGCACGCCGTCGGGGCCGAGCTCCAGGAACGCCGACACACCCTGACGCCCCAGCGCCCGCACGCCGTCGGAGAACCGGACGGCTTCACGCACGTGCCGCACCCAATAGTCGGGCGAGGTCAGCTGTTCGCGCACGGCCAGCTGCCCGGTCACGTTCGACACGACCGGGATCTGCGGTTCCGCGAACGACAGGTCCTCGACGACCGCGCGGAAGTCGTCCAGCATCGGGTTCATCAAGGGCGAGTGAAACGCATGGCTCACCGTGAGACGCTTAGTCTTGCGGTCCGCGAAGCTCTCGGCGACGGCGCACACGCCGTCCTGCGAGCCGGCGATCACGACCGAGCGCGGGCCGTTGACCGCCGCGATCGAGACGTCGTCGCTCAGCAGCGGCAGCACTTCCTCTTCGGTGGCCTGCAACGCGACCATCGCGCCACCCGGCGGCAGCGCCTGCATCAGCCGCGACCGCGCGTCCACCAACCGGCACGCGTCTTCCAGCGAGAACACCCCGGCCACGTGCGCGGCGGCGATCTCACCGATCGAGTGGCCGCCCACGAAGTCCGGCCGCACCCCGAAGGAGGCGACCAGCCGGAACAGCGCCACCTCGATCGCGAACAACGCCGGCTGTGTGTACCGGGTCTCGTTCAGCGCATCGGCGTCGTGGCCCCACATCACGTCCCGCAGCGAGACGTCCAGGTGCTCCAGCACGGCGTCGAAAGCGTTGGCGAACACCGGGAACCGCTCGTACAGCTCGCGTCCCATGCCGAGCCGCTGCGAGCCCTGCCCGGAGAACAGCACGGCCATGGGCCGTTCGGACGCGACACCGCGCGCGATCTCCCCGCCGTCCACGACGACCGCGCGGTGCTCCAGCTGGGTGCGCGTGGACACCAACGAGGAAGCCACGTCCAGCGCGGGAGCCTGCACCGACCGGAACCGCTCCAGCTGCGCGTCCAGCGCGGCGGAAGTCTTGGCCGACACCACCCACGGCACCACCGAGAGCACGGACGACGGCTCCTCCGGCGTCACCTCGACCTCGGGTGCCTCCTCCAGGATCACGTGCGCGTTCGTGCCGGAGACACCGAAACCCGAGACGGCGGCACGGCGGGCGCGCGACACCGAAGGCCAGGGCTGATCCGAGGTCAGCAGCTCGACCCGGCCCGCGCCCCACTCCACGTGCGAGGACGGTGACGTCACGTGCAACGTGCGGGGCAGAAGCCCGTGCCGCAACGCCATCACCATCTTGATCACGCCCGCGACCCCGGCCGCGGCCTGCGTGTGCCCGAGGTTCGACTTCACCGACCCCAGCCACAGCGGCACCTGGCGGCCCTGGCCGTAGGTGGCGAGCAACGCCTGCGCCTCGATCGGGTCGCCCAGCGTCGTGCCGGTGCCGTGCGCCTCCACCGCGTCGACGTCCGAAGTGGACAGACTGGCGGACGCAAGCGCTTGCCGGATCACCCGCTGCTGCGACGGGCCGTTCGGCGCGGTCAGGCCGTTGGACGCGCCGTCCTGGTTGATCGCCGAACCACGCAGCACCGCGAGAACGGTGTGGCCGTTGCGCCGGGCATCGGACAACCGTTCCAGCACCACGAGTCCAGCACCCTCGGACCAGCCCGTGCCGTCGGCGGACTCGGAGAAGGCCTTGCAGCGGCCGTCCGCGGACAGCCCGCCCTGCCGGGAGAACTCGACGAACGTCTGCGGCGTCGACATGATCGTCACACCACCGGCCAGCGCCAGCGACGACTCACCGGACCGCAGCGACTGCGCCGCCCAGTGCAGCGCCACCAGCGACGACGAACAGGCCGTGTCGACGGTGACCGCCGGGCCCTGCAACCCCAGGGTGTAAGCGACGCGGCCGGAGACAACACTGCCCGCGGTCCCCGTCGTCCAGTACCCCTCGGTACCGGCGGGCGCGTCCAGCAACCCGGCGCCGTAGTCGTGGTACATCACGCCGGCGAACACGCCGCCGTTCGTGCCGCGCAACGAGACCGGGTCGATCCCCGCCCGTTCCAGGGCCTCCCACGACACCTCCAGCAGCAACCGCTGCTGCGGGTCCATCGCCAGCGCCTCGCGGGGCGAGATGCCGAAGAACTCCGCGTCGAAATCCGCCGCGTCGTGCAGGAAGCCGCCCGAGCGCGTGTGCGAGGCACCGTCGAACAGCTTCTCCAGGTCCCAGTTGCGGTCCGTCGGGAACGACGACACCACGTCCGCGCCCGACGTCACGAGCCGCCACAGGTCTTCCGGCGACGACACGCCACCGGGATAGCGGCAGGCCATGCCCACGATCGCGATCGGCTCGTCCGGCGCGGACCGCACCACCTCGGACGTCACGACGGAAGCCCGCTCCCCCAGCAGCTCTGCGCGCAGGTGCCGCGCGAGCACGACCGGGGTCGGGTAGTCGAACGCCACCGGCGCGGACAGGTGCAGGCCCGTCGCCGCGGTCAGGCGGTTGCGCAGATCCACCGCCGTGACGGAGGTCAGGCCCAGCTCGCGGAACGTCTTCTTCGACTCGGCGCGCTCCGCGCCGGTCAGCCCGAGCACGCCCGCGACCTCGGTGCGCACCAGGTTGAGCAGGAAGATGTCCTGCTCCTCCGGCGACATGGCCACCAGCCGCTGGCGCAACGCCGAGAGGTCGCGCTCGTCGGGCGTCGCGAGCCGGGCGGACACGTCGATCAGGCCGCGCAACAACGCAGGCACCTCGGTCGACGAGGTCTGCTCGCGCAACGCCGCGCTGTTGATCCGCATGATCACGGCCTGCGCCAGGCCCGCCGACGTCGCCACGTCGAACATCGCGGTGAACTCGTGCGCGGACAGTTCGCCCACGCGCGACGCCGTCGTCGGCGCGTCGGTCGAGCCGACCGCGAGGAACGTCGCAGCAAGCTCGCGCTTGCGGCGGTAGCGGGCCAGCGCGTCCAGGAACGAGTTGGCCGCGGCCTGTTCCCCGGAGCCGACGAGGCCCAGCGCACCGGCGACGGTGCAGAGCATGACGAACGCGGTGACGTCGCCGCCCTTCGTGAGCTGGTGCAGGTTCACCGCACCGTCCACAACGGACCGGAACACGTCGCTCTTCTTCTCCCGCGAGAGGGTCGGCTTCGCCGGGTGCTCGCCCTCGCTGTGGATGACCGCGGTGATCGGCCGCTTCAGCTTGCCGAGGACCTCAGCCAGCGCGGCGCGGTCCGCCACGTCGCAGTCCGCGACGGCGACCCGTGCGCCCAGCTCGGACAGCTCCGCCTCGAGCTGCGCGGTCGCCTCGTCGGCCCGGCCGCGCGGGCTGATCAGCAGCAGGTGCCGCGCGCCGTACGCGGCCACCAGATGCCGGGTCAGCGCGGCGCCCATGGTGCCGTCCGCGCCGGTCACGACGACCGTGCGCCTGGGGTCGATGCGCAGCACCTCGTCGCTGTCGACCGAGGCCGACACCCGCTTGAGGCGAGGCATCAACGCGATGCCGGAACGGATCGCGAGCTGTGGTTCGCCGGCGGCGACCGCGAGCGGCAGCACCCCCGCGGACGGCGGCAGGTCGTCGATGTCGATCAGCGTGAACCGGTTGGGGTGCTCGACCTGCAACGACCGCAGCAGCCCCCAGACCGGGGCGTGCACGAGGTCGCGCACGTCCTCGACACCCGCCGCCACCGCGCCGCGCGTCAGCACGACAAGGCGTGAGTGCGCGAACCAGTCGTCGTTCACCCACGTCCGCAGCACGCCGCCGACCTTGAGCAACGCCTCCTGCGCGGCCGTGGTGAGCTTGCCGCCGGTGTCCATGTCGTCCGGGCAGCACAGCACGGCCACGTCCGGCGCGGGCTCACCGTCCACAACGGACATGTGCAGCGTGGCCGCGTCGGGGTAGGTGGCGACGTGCACGCCCGCCGACGCGAGCGAGGCGGTGAGGCCGAACATGTCCGGGCCGACGACGGCCCAGCGCTTGGCCAGTTCGAGGCTGGTCGTGCGGACCGACGGCATCGGTGCCCAGTCCATCCGCAGCAACGACTCGTGCTGCCCGCCGCTCGCGGCCCGCAGCCGGGCCGGGCGGTCGAGCAGCACGTGCCGCGTGATCTTGCCCGATGTCGTGCGCGGGATGTGGTCGATCTCGTACAACTCTTCGGGCACCTTGAAGTTCGACAGCTGCTCGCGGCAGGCGTCGTACAGGCGCACCGGGTCGAGGCCCTGCTTGCCGGGCACGACGAACGCGATCGGCACCTCGCCGAGGATGTCGTGCGGCTTGCCGACCACCGCGGCGTCGGCGACGCCGGGGACCTTGAGCAGCACCTCCTCCACCTCGCCGGGGTGGATGTTCTCCCCGCCGCGGATGATGAGTTCCTTGACCCGCCCGGTGATCGTGACGTAGCCGTAGAGGTCGCGCCGGGCCAGGTCGCCGGTGCGGTACCAGCCGTTCGGCATCGCCTGCGCCGTGGCCTCCGGCTGGTTGTGGTAGCCGACCATGAGGCTCGGGCCGCGCACCCACACCTCGCCCTCGGCCTCCGCGTCCACGTCGGCACCGGTGTCCGGGTCGACCAGCCGCACCGCCAGACCGGGCACCGGCAGGCCGCACGAACCGGGAACCCTGGTGCCGTGCGCCCAGTTCACCGCGATCAGGCCGCACGTCTCGGTGCTGCCGTAGCCGTCGAGCAGCGGCACACCGAACAGCGCCTCGAATTCCACGCGCAACGCGGGCGGGCACGCGGATCCCGCAGTGAGGCAGCGGGTCAGGGAGCTCGACGACACCTCGCGCGTGCGCGCGACTTCCAACAGATGGTGGTACATGGCGGGCACACCGCACATGAAGGAGTAGTCGTCGCCTTCCAGCGCGGCGAGCACCTCGTCGGCGGCGAACCCGTCGAGGATGCGCGCGGTCGCGCCGACCGAGGTGACACCGACGACACACAGCACGTGCGCGAGGGAGTGGTGCAACGGCAGCGGCCACAGCACCTTGTCGTCGTGGTGCAGCCCGATGACGGGGGCGTAGCAGGCGGCGACCGACCACAGGCAGCTGCGCTGGGTCGACAGCACGCCCTTGGGCTTACCGGTGGTGCCGGAGGTGTAGAGCATGAACGCGACGTCGTCGAGGCCCTGGTCGTCGCGCGCCGGGTTCGCCGGGTCCTTCGTCGTCAGGTCCGCGTAGGAGACGATGGAGTTGCCGCGCGGGAGCGGTTCGTCGCCGCTGACGACCACCTTGAGATAAGGACGGCCCGGCAGCAGCTTGCGGACCTGGTCGAGGTGCGCGGTGTCGGTGATGACGACGCGGGCGCCGCTGTCGTCCAGCACGTAGGCGAGCTCGGCGTCGGCGGAGTGCGGGTTGAACGGCACCGCGACCGCGTTCGCGCGCGTGACACCCAGATAGCTCTCGACGATGTCGACGCTGTTGCCCAGAAAGATCAGTGCCCGATCACCGGGCTGCAGCCGCAGATCCGCGAGGTGCCCGCCGAGCCGCCCGGTGCGGCGCTCCAGTTCCGCGTACGTGACCGCGCGCCGCGCGTCCGCGAACGCGACCTTCTCCGGCGCGTTCCCGGCGTGGTAGCGCAGCAGGTCGGACAACGGCCGGATCAGCTCGGTTCGAAACATCCCGACGGCGCTCCCTATTTACTGGCGACGTGGCGTGCACCTCGAGCGATGCTAGCCTCGGCCTCATCGGTCCAGTAAGTAGGAAATCCCCTAGCACCCCCCTAAGACCCCCCTATCATCGCGCATTGAAGTCCTTTCCCCTGACGGAGCAGTTTTGCGAAGCCTGCCCGGTGCTAATCTTTGATCACCGGCCCGGAAGAGAAGTCCGAAACAAAAATCCGGTTTAACTCCGCAAAATGTTTTACCTACTCCTCGGAGGGGCATTCAAATGACTCAGGCGCAGCAGACGGTGAACCTTCCCACCTCTCAGTTCACCGGCCTGAACGAAGTCAGCCACGTGGCGGCCACCGAAAACGTCCTCGGCGTCATCAACTACACGACCGAGTGCCGCGACCCCCGCGTGGAGAATGGCCTTCTCACACTCGACCTGCACATGGCCGTGGACCTCGGTGAGGCATTCGCGGAGGTGTGGTCGACCAGCCGGCCCGTCGAGACCGGCGAGCACCACGGCATCGTTTACGCCCACGACGGCGAGTACCTGCTCGTCACGGGCCGGATCGCCCCGACGGGGCGCTACACCGAGGAGACCCGCGCGGCCTACGTGGCGGCGCTCGACCTGATGGACACCCTCGGCTACAAGAACTGCTTCCGCATGTGGAACTTCATCAACGACATCAACGCGGACAACACCGAGGGCCTGGAGATCTACCGGGACTTCTGCAAGGGCCGCGCGGAGGCGTTCGAACTGTTCCACTTCGGCGACAAGGAGGTGCCGAGTGCGACCGGAATCGGGTCGCAGGGCGGCGGGATCGCGTTCTACTTCCTCGCCTCCCGCTCCGCCGCGCTGACGTCGGTGGAGAACTCCAAGCAGATGGCCGCCTACCACTACCCGAGGCAGTACGGCCCGCGCCCGCCCAAGTTCGCGCGGGCCACCTACCTCGCCGCCACGCACACCGACCGCAGGTCAGGGCAGATCTACGTGGCCGGTACCGCCAGCATCCGCGGGCACGAGACGGTGCACGACGGCGACCTCGCCCGGCAGGTCGAACTGTCCCTGGACAACATCGAACACCTCATCTCCGACGAGAACCTGGCGGAGTACGAGATCGAGCAGGGCAATTCCTTGCTGAACCTCGACAACATCAAGGTCTACGTCCGTCACCGCGCTGACATCCCGGCCGTGCGGAAGATGTGTGAACAGCGTTTCTCCCCGAACGCTCGAATCCAGTACCTGAACGTCGACGTGTGCCGTGCCGATCTCCTCGTGGAGATCGAGGGCGTCGTCGCCTGAAACGTCCGGCCGAACCAGAACCAGGAGCCAGCACAATGCCTCAGACGGTGAAGCTGACGGAGTTCACGTACACCCAGACCGCCGCCCCGTGGATGACGTTGCCCGCGACGCAGCAGCCCCACTGGCACCACCACCCGGAGTACGACCTCGTCGAGGCCGAACTGTCCGGCGCACTGCCCCTGGTCGCTCATTCCGAAATTCGCGAGGCGAAGCGCGCACTCGGTCTCGCCGCCCTCGGTGAGGCGCGTGTCTTGCAGCTCGGTGACTGCGCGGAGTCCTTTTCCGACGCCGACCCGCTGACAACTTCCCGAAAGGTGCGGAACATCGGCCGGATCGCTTCCCGGTTGGCGGAACGGACCGGGCAGCAGGTGGCACGTTTCGGACGGATGGCTGGCCAGTACGCGAAGCCTCGTTCGAGCAACTTCGAAACGGTCGACGGGGTCGACGTGCCCTCGTTCCGCGGTGAGCTGGTCAATTCGTTCGAAGGCGATGTTTTCTCCCGCCGGCACGACCCCGAACGAATGCTGCTGGCTTATGACGCGTCGGCTTCAGTTATCCGAGAAGTGCGCGCCCATTGGTCGGGAAGTGCCGAGGAACTGGCCGGTGGACCGTGGGTGGCCCACGAGGCATTGGTGCTGGATTACGAGAACTCGCTCATTCGCACGGACGAGCGCACGGGCGAGCAGTTCCTCACCTCGACGCACTTCCCGTGGATCGGCGAGCGCACCCGCCAGCTCGACCACGCCCACGTCTCGATGTTCGCCGCGATCGCCAACCCGATCGGCGTCAAGGTCGGCCCGACCGCGGACCCGGAGACCGTCGTCCGCCTGTGCCAGCTGCTCGACCCGCACCACACGCCCGGCCGCCTGACGCTGATCGTCCGCATGGGACGCGAGGACATCCACGTCGCCCTGCCGCCGATCGTGCGTGCCGTGCAGCGCGCCGGTCACCCCGTCGTCTGGCTCTCGGATCCCATGCACGGCAACACCGTCACGGCCGAAACTGGGCAAAAGACTCGACATGTCACTCATATCATCGAGGAGGCCACGGCGTTCCGGCACATCCTGGAGCACGAGGGCGCACACGCGGCCGGCTTGCACCTGGAAGTGGCCGCGACCGACGTGACGGAGTGCGTCGGCGGGCCTGTCCCCGACGAGAAGGCTCTCTCCGAGCGCTACGAGACCCTCTGCGACCCGCGGCTGAACCCCGAACAGGCGCTCGGAGTGATCGACTCGGTTTTCTGACTCTCGCAGACAGGGAAACTAGATGACGTCACCGCAGCTGGCCGGCCGGGCCGCCGCCGACAACACTGCCGACGTGGCGGTGGTCGGCTGCGGCCCGGTCGGCCTCGTTCTGGCCATCCTCCTGGCCCACAAGGGATGGCGGGTCGTCATCCTGGAGAAGTACCGCGGCCAGTACCCGTTCCCGCGCGTCGTCGCGTTCGACGGCGAGACCGCGCGCTCGTTCGCCTCGGCCGGCATCGGCGCCGACCTGATGGAGCTCGGGGAACCCCTGGGCCAGTACATGTTCCAGAACGCCGAGGGCCGCGAGCTGTTCTCGTTCGAGGCGCCTTACGAGCCCGGCCGCGACGGCTGGCCGATCGCCACGGTGATGCACCAGCCGACGTTCGAACGGGCGCTGCGCGAGCACGTGCTGACCCTGCCGAACATCACGACCCTGTTCGGGCACAAGGTGGAGGCGATCACCGACCACGGCTCACACGTGTCGCTGACCGCGCCCGGCCCGGACTTCGAGGGTGACGTCACGGCGTCCTGGGTCATCGGCTGCGATGGCGCGAACAGCTTCGTGCGCGACGTCATGGGCTCGCGCATGATCGACCTGAACTTCAAGCACGACTGGCTGCTGGTCGACGTCGTCTTCCACGAGAAGCGCGCCTTCCGCCCCAACGACGTGCAGGTGTGCGACCCGGCGCGGCCCACCACGATCGTCGCCTCCGGGCGCGGGCACCGGCGGTGGGAGTTCATGCGGCTGCCCGGCGAGTCCATCGAAGAGATGTCCACTGTGGAGCGGATGTGGGAGCTGCTCGCCCCCTACGACGTGACGCCGGACAAGGCCGACCTGACGCGGAACATCGTGTACACGTTCCAGGCGGCGATAGCGGACAAGTGGCGCAACGGACGTCTGTTGCTGGCCGGTGACTCGGCGCACCTCATGCCGCCGTTCGCCGGGCAGGGCATGTGTTCGGGCATCCGCGACTCGGTGAACCTGGCGTGGAAGCTCGATCTCGTGATGCGGGACCTGGCCTCGGATTCGCTGCTCGACGCGTACCAGGCCGAACGTGCTTTGCAGGTGCGGCACACGATCGAGATGTCCATCGAGGTGGGCAAGATCGTGTCGGAGCTCGACCCGGTCGCGGCGGCCCGGCGGGACGCGTTCCTGATCGCCATGCAGTCCAAGCCCGAGGGTGTGGACCTGGCGCCTTCCGCCTATGCGCTGGAGGACGGCGTCGTCCGGCGTGGTGCCGAGGGGATCTCGCTGCCGGATGGCGAGCTGTCGCCGCAGGGGGTGGTGGCGCGCGGGGCTGTGCGGGATCGGTTCGACGAGGTCGTGGGGCGTGGGTGGCAGTTGATCACCACGCTGGATCCCTATGAGGCTTTGGGTGAAGACGAGTTGGAGTTCCTGAAGACCTTGGGGACTGTGCTCGTGCGGGTGATGCCGGCCGGGATTCCGCCTAAGATCGCTCGCGCGCATGAGGTGGTGGACGTCGAGCGGATGTACCTGCCTTGGTTGGCGGGGCACAAGAAGGTGGCTGCGTTGGTGCGGCCGGATTACTACGTGTTCGGGTTCGCTCGGGATCGGGCTGATCTGCCGGAGTTGGTTCGGGAGCTCAAGGAGCAGCTGCCGCTGCTCTGACCTCTGCTCTGGCCGAGCTGCCGCAGGGGTCCCCCGCCTGCACTGCTGCCCGAAAGTTGGACTGAGGGCTGAAGGTTAGGTGGTGGGGGCCTGGGCTCGGTAGTCGGCCGGGCTCAGGTTTCCTAGCGCGGTGGAGATGCGGGTGGTGTTGAACCAACCCATGTAGTCGTCGAGGGCGGTGGTGAAGTCCTCGACGCTGTCGAACTTGGTGTGGTGGAAGAGTTCTTCTTTGAGGTGGCTGAAGAAGTTCTCGGCGATGGCGTTGTCCAGGCAGTTGCCGCGTCGTGACATGGACTGGGTCAGGCCGGCGTCGGTGAGGATCCGCTGCCAGGAGATGTGCTGGTAGTGGAAGCCCTGGTCAGAGTGCACCAGCGGCCGCTGCCCTGGCTGCAGGGTGGCGACGGCCTTGCGCAGCGAGGAGTTCGCCAGCTCCAGTGACGGCGACAGCCCGTGGCTGTAAGCGACGATCGAGCGGTCGAACAGGTCGATCACCGGCGACAGGTAGACCTTGCGGTCAGTGATCTTGAACTCGGTGAGGTCGGTGACCCACGCGGTGTTCGGGGCCGGCGTGCCGAACTGGCGGTCCAGCACGTTCGGCGCGGCCATGCCCGGCCGGCCCGCGAAAGCCCGGTAGCGCCGACGCCGCCGTATCTGACAGACCAAACCCAGGCTGTTCATCAGTTTCAGCACGGTCTTGGCCGCGACCTGCCAGCCCGCGCGCCTCAGCATGACGTGGACCCGCCGATACCCGTAGCGGCCTTGGGCCTGCGTGAACACCCCGGTGATCGCGGCCTTGAGCGCGGCCTGCGGATCCGGCCTGTCCAGCCGGGCCTGGTGATAGAAGAAAGTCGAGCGGGCCAGTCCCGCGACCTCCAGCAGCACCACCAGCGGAAACTCGGCCTTGAGAGTGGCGATGACCTGGGTCTTCACCCTCGCCCCTGCTCCCTCAAGGCCCGCAGTTTTTTCAAGTAGGCGTTCTCCGCCGCCAGCCGCTGATTCTCCGCCCGCAGCCGCTCCAGCTCAGACACGTCCGAGGTCTCAGAGGTGCCCGGGACGGCCTTAGGCGGTCGTTTCGGCTTGGGCCGCAACGCGTCCTCACCCTCCCGCCGATACACCCGCACCCAGCTCTGCACCAGCTTCGGCGAGGACAACCCGTACTCGGCGGCCAGCTCGATCGCGGTCGCCTCACCACTGACGAACCTGCGCACGACCTCGAGCTTGAACTCGAACGCAAACGCCCGCCCATTCGGCCTGATCATCAGCGCTCCCGCGCCTCGCAACCTCCATCGATCATGCAAGCGTGCCACCGCGGCACGACCCACACCCAGCCGGGCCGCCACCACACCACGACCAAACCCGGCCTCGAACAACAGCACAGCAGCCTCACGCTGCCGCTCAGACAACGAACTCCTCGAATACACAACACTCCCCGAAAGCCGGAACCGATCAACAGTCCAACTTCCGGGGAGCAGTGCAGCCCAGGGGGACCCCTGTTTGTCATTCTCCCAGACGGGTCTGACAGTTTCTGTTCGCGCAGGTCAGCGCAACCCACGCCACGCCAAGGTCAGGCCGTGCTCGGCAGATAGGAGTGCAGATCCGCCGGCAAATCCTTCCGGTACTTGACGTTGAGCTTCCGATAGACCCGAGTCAGATGCTGCTCAATCGTCGAAGGCGTGATGTACAACTTGGAAGCGATCTCCCGATTCGTGTACCCAACAGCGGCCAACGCAGCAACCCGCCGCTCAGCATCGGTCAAGGTAGCGATCGGATCCGCCGGCTTCTCCTCAGCAGGAGCGTCCTCACCCTCAGCCTTAGCCCGAGAAGGCAACAACTCCTCGCACAATTCAGCGGCATCACACACGTTGGCCACGTGCCAGGCCCGCCGCGCCACCGTCCAGGCCCGCCGGTGTTCCCGCAAAGCCTGATGCGCCTTGGACAGATCGGCCAGCGCGCGGGCGAGCTCGTACTGGTCCCCGTACTCCTCCAGGATCACCACGGCGTCTTGCAACAGCTGCGGCCGGTTGTGCGGCTGGTTCGTCGCGGCCAAGAGCCGCAACGCGACCCCACGCGTCCGCGAGGAATCCGGCCCCAGCCGGGCCAGTTGCTCGTTGATCAGCCGCTTGGCCTCGTCCCGATTCGCGCCGTGCAGCAACCACGCCTCCGCGGCCGAGGTCCTCCACGACACCACGCCGGGCTGATCAACGCCCCACGACGTCATCAACTCACCGCAGGACAGGAAGTCCGCCAGCGCCGCGTAGTGCCGCGAGGTCGCCAGGTAGTGGTGGCCGCGCGCGTAGAGGTAGTGCAACCCGTACCGCGACTGGAACATCGCCTCCGGCACGGACTGCTCCAGCAACGACGCCGCTTCCTCGTGCCGGCCCATCTTCGTGGCGGCGTTGATCAGGATCCCCAGCGGCATGCCGAGCGCGACACCCCAGCCGCCGGCCGGCATGAAGTCCAGTGCGTTCTGCGCGTGCTCGTGGGCCGACGTCAGGTCACCGCGGCGCAAGGACACCTCGGCCCGGACGCACGAGAAGAACGCGCGCGCCACCCCGAGGTTCTTGCTGCGCGCCTCCTCCAGCAGCTTGTCGCACCACTGCGCCGCTACGTCCAGCCGGTCCGCGTACACCAGAGCCTGCAACGCCAGCATCGCCGACTCCGGGCCCCACGAGCCGCTGTCGGACGGCCGCGCCGCCTGCAGCACGTGCTCGGCGTCGGTCGCGGACGCGTCGTTGGACCCGTACGTCAGCACGTTCGCCAGAGCGGTGACCGCCTTGAGCATCGGGCCGGACGTCAGGCTCACCATCCGGGTCTTCACCGACTCCGGGGCGGTGGTGGCCCGCCGCGCCAGTGTCGGGTGCGAGCACGCCAGCCACAGCTCCATCGCGCGCAGCCCGGTGGTCGTGGCGGCGGCGCGGCGGACCCGTTCCAGGGCCTCGGTGGCCTCGTCGACCTGGCAGTTCCACAGCATCGGTTGTACCAGCGAGGTCACGTCGCGGTCGGAGAGCTGCCCGGCGCGCATCGCCGGCACCACGGTGCCCAGGCGGCGCCCGCCGGCCGACGGGTTCACCCGCCACTCCACGCGGACCAGCTTCGCCGCGATCGCCGCCCGGCCGTGCACCTCGACGCAGGCGCGGTGGGCCAGTTCGAGGTAGCGCAGGGCGGTGTCGATCTGCTCGTCGCGCAGGGCGTGCTCGGCGGCTTCTTCGAAGACCGGGACCATCCAGGGGTTCTCGGAGTGGTCGGCCATCACCAGGTACGGGGCGACCTCGGTCGCGGGCGCGCCCTCGTCGTGCAGCAGCAGGGCCGCGCCGAGGTACATCTCCTTGCGGTCCTGAGTGGACAGATCGTCCAGCACGGCGCCGCGGGCCGCCGGGTCGCGGAACCAGCCGTCCGAGAGCAGGCCGGCCTCGTTCATCACGTCGAGCGCGGACACGACGGTGTCGGAATCGGCGCGGGCCAGGCGGCCCAGCGACTCGTGCGTCGCGTTCTCGCCTGTGACGGCCAGCGCCCGTGCGACGGGGAGGACGTGGTGATCGCTGCGATGCAGGCAGCTCACCAGGGCGCGGCGGTAGCTGGGGCCGATGACCAGGCCGCCGTCGTCGCGCGGCTTGCACAGCCGCTGGTCGTCGAGCAGTGATCGGATGAGCAGAGGATTACCACCGGTGAGCGCCATCGCGCCCTCGGCGTGCAGGGGTGTGTCGAACAGGTCGTCGACAGAAGTCATTGGTGCCAAAGAGATGTCGCGGCAATGCGGGTGCCGCAGCAGTTCGGTGTGCAGGGCGGTGTGGGCGGCGCGCGGGGAGGCGGTCTCGGTGAGCATCAGCAGCACCTTCGCCTGACCTAGCCGGCGGATCAGGTAGAGCAGCCAGTGCAACGACGACGAGTCGGCGTGCTGCACGTCGTCGATGCCTATCACCAGCGGCGTTTCCGCCGTCAGGTCCAGCAGCGCGATGCACAGGGCGTGCAGCTGGCGTGCCGTCGGCCCGTCCGCGGAGCGCGCGGCGGCGTCCAGCAGTTCGCCCACCTCGGCCGGGGCGTCCAGCGGGTGGAAGATCTGGCCCAGCACACCGAAAGGCAGGTCGCGTTCGAACGCCGAGCAGGTGGCCTTGACGAAGCCGACGCCGCAGGCCTCACCGAACGCGTGCAGCAGCTCTGTCTTCCCGCTGGCGACCGGACCGGTGAGCAGAGCGACCCTTCCGGATCCTGACAGGGAATCCGTCAACAGTGTCTCCAAGGTGACCCATTGGTCGTCTCGCTCGATCAGGCCCGCGAGCCTCGCCTTGGTCATGCTGTTGTCGTACGTCCCGGTCATGATGATGTACCTCTCGCCAGGAAGCCGACGTGCCGCAGCGCGGTGAGTGGTGTTGAGGCACCACCGCGTCCCCCGAGGTTCACGGGCACGACGAATCGAAATCGAGGGTGGCAGGCCGACGCATCCCCATGAAATCGATACGGCCCAGTTCTAAGTTTTCTTCTGGACTTGCGGTGCTTCCAACACTAGGGCTTCTTCTGGAGAACGCTCACACACCGGGACACACCCCTGAACCGTCCGGCAGGCTGCCCGTCATTGGCGTGGTGCAGAAGGGTGAAGTCCATGAGCGAGCGGCCGATCCTGTTCGTCAGTCTGCCGGAGAGCGGCCTGCTGAACCCGATGCTCGTGCTCGCGGAGGAACTGTCGCGCCGCGGGGTCGAGAACCTGTGGTTCGCCACGGACGACAAGGGCCGCGAGGAGGTGGAGGCGGCGGCGGTCGGTTCGCCGATCCGGTTCTTCTCGCTGGGGGACGTGATCGAGGAGATGTCGTCGGTCACCTGGGACGACGAGACCTACGCGAAAGTGACGCAGCGGTCGCGGTTCAAGGCGCGCAAGGCCGTCATCGACCAGACCCACCGGCCTTCGCTGCGAATTCCCAAGTACCGCAAGCTGGAAGAGGCGGTCGAGAAGATCCAGCCGGCATTGATGGTCGTCGAGTCGATGTGCATGTTCGGCTACGAGGTCGCCATCACCAAAGGCATCCCATACGTGATCAGCAACCCGTTCGTGGCGTCGAACCTCGTCACGTCCGCGGTGCCGATCGGTCCGTCGTACACGCCGAAGGACTTCCCGCGCCCGCACACCGGTCTGCCCGCGGGCATGTCGTGGACCCAGCGCTGGACCAACAGGATCTTCGGTCTGCGCACCCTCGCGACGGCGTTCTCCACGCGGAACAAGGAACGCAACGCCGAGAACGCGAAGGTGGTCGCCGAGCTCGGCATCTCCCCGGAGGCGGCCGGCCAGTTCGCGCGGGTCGAGAAGTCCGAGCTGGTGCTGTGCTACTCGATCCCGGAGATGGACTACCCGTTCGACATCCCGGAGAAGATCCGCACGGTCGGCGCGCTGGTGCCGCCGCTCCCCCAGGCGGAACCGGGGGAGCTGGGCGAGTGGCTCGACGCGCAGAAGTCCGTGGTGTACATGGGTTTCGGCACGATCACGCGGCTGACCCGCGACCAGGTCGAGGCGTTCGTGCAGGTCGCCTACTCCCTGGAGAAGGACCATTCGATCCTCTGGAAGCTGCCGCGCGACCAGCAGAAGTACCTGCCGGACAAGCTTCCCGGCAACCTGCGCATCGAGACGTGGGTGCCGTCGCAGCTGGACGTGCTGGCGCATCCGAACGTCAAGCTGTTCTTCACGCACGCGGGCGGAAACGCCTACACCGAAAGCATCTACTTCGGCAAACCGATGGTGTCCCGGCCGCTCTGGGTCGACTGCTACGACCAGGCCGTGCGCGCCACGAGCTTCGGTGTCGGGCTGACGCTGGACAAGCCGCACACCGTCGACCCGCGTGACGTCGTGGACAAGCTCACCCGCGTCCTGGACGACCCGCGGTACACCGAGAACGCCGAACGTCTCGCCGCGCTGCAGCACGCCGCCGGTGGCCGCAAGACCGCCGCCGACCTGATCCTCTCCCTGCCGGCGCTCGCCCAGATCTCCACAGCCTCGAAGTGAGTTGACGATGAGCTACCGATTCCCCGTGTCGATGCCGTCGTTGAGCGGCAACGAACTCGAATACACGACAAAGGCCATCACAGACGGCTGGATCTCCTCGCAGGGCCCGTACGTGCCGCGGTTCGAGGAGGCCTTCGCCGCCTACAACGACGTGAAGTACGGCGTCGCCTGTTCGTCCGGCACCACAGCGTTGACGCTCGCGTTGCGCGCGCTGGGCATCGGCCCGGGCGACGAGGTGATCGTGCCCGAGTTCACCATGATCGCCAGCGCGTGGGCGGTGACCTACACGGGCGCCACGCCGGTCTTCGTCGACTGCGGCGACGACCTGAACATCGACGTCACGAAGATCGAGGAGAAGATCACCCCGCGCACCAAGGTGATCATGCCGGTGCACATCTACGGCCGGCAGTGCGACATGGAGCCGATCCTCGAACTGGCCTACGAGTACAACCTGAGAGTCGTCGAGGACTCCGCGGAGGCGCACGGCGTCAAGCCGACCGGTGACATCGCGGCGTTCTCGCTGTTCGCCAACAAGATCATCACCTCGGGCGAAGGTGGTATTTGCGTCACGAACGACCCGCACCTGGCGCGGCAGATGGCGCACCTGCGCGGCATGGCGTTCACCCGCGACCACAGCTTCCTGCACAAGAAGCTCGCCTACAACTTCCGGATGACCAACCTGCAGGCCGCGGTCGCGCTCGCGCAGACCGAACGCCTCGACGAGATCATCGCAACGCGCGCACAGATCGAGAAGCGGTACGACGAGGGCCTCCGGGGCATCGGGGGCATCACCCTCATGCCGCCGCGTGACGTGTTGTGGATGTACGACCTGCGCGCGGAGCGCCGTGAGGAGCTCATGAGGTTCCTCGCGGAGAAGGGGATCGAGACCCGCCTCTTCTTCAAACCGATGAGCAGGCAGCCCGGCTATCTCGACCCGGTGTGGCCGACGCTGAACGCGAACCGGTTCGCCGAGGACGGCTTGTACCTCCCCACCCACGCCGAGCTGTCCGAAGACGACCAGGACTACATCGTGGGGCAAGTCCGCCAGTTCTACGAGGTATGACATGACGAGCACTGACGCCGACCTAGTCCCGTTCATGATGCGCCGCCCGGGCGTGTCCTTCCCTCCCCCCGAATATGAGGACTTCCGCACGAAACCCGGCCTGACGAAGGCCGCGTTGCCGTCCGGCGAGACGGTGTGGCTGGTCACGAGGCACGAAGAGGTGCGGTCGGTCCTGACCGATCCGCGCATCAGTTCCAACCCGACGCACGAGGGCTTTCCACGGCCATCGCGCACCGTGGGTGCGCCGTCCGCAGACGACGTGCCGGGCTGGTTCGTGTCGCTGGACCCGCCGGACCACAACAGGTTCCGCAAAGCGCTGATCCCCGAGTTCACCGTGCGCCGCATCCGAGCATTGCGGCCTGCGGTCGAGGAGATCGTCGACCGCGCGATCGACCAGATGCTGGCCAAGGGCAACACCGCAGAGCTCGTCGAGGACTTCTCGCTCACGGTGCCGTCACTGGTGATCTCGTCCCTGCTGGGTGTACCGAAGGTGGACCGCGACTTCTTCGAGGAGAAGACCAAGGTCCTGGTGACGCTGACGTCGACCGACGAGCAACGGGACAAGGCGTCAGAACACCTGCTGCGCTACATCAACCGGCTGATCACGATCAAGTCGAAGCGACCCGGCGACGACCTGATCAGCAAGCTGCTCCAGGGCGGTCTGCTGACGCCGCAAGAGCTTTCCGGTGTCTCGATGCTGCTGCTGATCGCGGGGCACGAGACTACGGCGAACAACATCTCGCTCGGCGTGGTGACGCTGCTGCAGCAGAAGCAGTGGATCGACGACGAGCGCACGATCGAGGAGATCCTGCGCTACCACTCGGTCGCGGACCTGGTGGCACTGCGCGTGGCGATCGAGGACCTGGAGATCGGCGGGCAGCTGGTCCGCGCCGGTGAGGGGGTCGTGCCGCTGGTGGCGGGTGCGAACCACGACCCGGAGATGTTCGAGCGGCCGCACGAGTTCGACCCGTCGCGATCGGCGACCGGGCACGTCGCGTTCGGCTACGGCGTGCACCAGTGCCTCGGGCAGAACCTGGTGCGGCTGGAGATGGACGTCGCCTACCGCGGCCTGTTCAAGCGGATCCCGACGCTCGAGGTCGCGGTCCCGCTCGAGGAACTGCAGTTCAAGTACGACGGAGTCCTCTTCGGACTCCACGCGCTACCAGTGCGCTGGTAACACTTCTGGAAGGAACGTCATGGCACGGATCAGTGTGGACACCGGCAAGTGCATCGGCTCGGCGCAGTGCGTGCTGGCCGCGCCGGACGTGTTCGACCAGGACGACGACGGGTTCGTCACCGTGCTGGACGACAACCCGTCCGGTGAGGCGGAGACGTCCGCGCGCACGGCCCGTGGCATCTGCCCCGCGCAGGCGATCACCGTGCAGGACTAGCGGCCGCGGCGGGGTTTCGCGCGCTTGGCCGGCTGCTTCTGCTGCCGGGGTGCGGGACTCCGCCGCTGTTGCTGCTGTTTGGGCGCCTGCTTCTTGGCGGGTTCCGGCGCGGGACCGCGCGTGCTGTTGACCGTCCGGCCGCGGACGATGCCGATCATGTGCTCGATCAGCTCGGGGTTCTCGTCGCGGATCGGGAACGACAGCGCCACGCGGGACTGCGGCGCGTCGCTCACCGGCACGTACTTGAGGTCTTTGCGGTGGTGCAGCCGGGCCAGCGACTGCGGCACGACCAGCATGCCGACGCCGGCGGCCACGATCTGGATGGCGTCCGCGGTGGTCTCCGGGCGTTCGACCGGCGGCTGGCCCGGGGCCGAGTCCCACTCCAGCGCGTCGTCCAGCGGCTGCCACAGGACGTGCGGCTTCAGGTCCTCAAGGGACAGTTCGTCGGCCGCGGCGAACTCGTGGTCCTTGGGGAACACGACGACGCTGATCTCGGTGTAGAGCGGGATCGCGTGCAGGTCCTCGCGGTCGCCGGGCAGCCTGAGCAACGCCGCGTCCGCCTCACCGGCCCGCACCTTCGCGGCGGCTTCGGCGACGGTCACCTGGACGAGGTGCAGCGGGGTCTCCGGCAGGCGCTCCTCCCAGACCCGTGCCCACTTGCCGGGCGTCACACCTGGGACGTACGCGAGCGTGAAAGAGCCGGTCACGTGCTGAGGCTACCGGACGAGACGGTTACTCTCTTCGGCATGAAGTCGCAGCAGACGATGAAGCCCGCCACCGCCGCGAAGAAGCTGGGCGTGTACCTCGAGGCCACCCCCGAGGAGTTCCAGGCCGGTGTCGTCTCGCGCGACGAGCTGAACGAGCTGCAGGCGAACCCGCCGGAGTGGCTGCGCGACCTGCGCCGCAACGGCCCCCACCCCAAGCAGCTGATCGCGCAGAAGCTGGGCATCTCGTCGTCGGGCCTGCTGCGGGCGGGCATCACCGACGCGCTGACCACGGACCAGATCAACGCGATCAAGGACGAGAACCCGGACTGGCTGGTCCGCGAACGCCAGGTCTACGTCGACTTCAAGGCCGAGGAAGCGCGCCTCGCGGAGAAGGCGCGCCTCGAAGAGGAGGAGTGACCCGGCCTTTCACCAGGTGAGCGGGAACTTCTCCAGTCCACCGGCCAGGCGGCCGCCGGGGTGCGTTTCGAGCGCCGATTCCGGCACGGCGAGACGCAGGCCGGGCAGCCGTTCGAACAGGGTCGTGTAGGCGACGGCGAGGATGATCCGCACCAGCGGGGCGCCAGTGCAGTGCCGCATGCCGTGGCCGAACGTGAAGTGGTGGTTGGGCGAGCGGGTGACGTCGAACCTGTGCGGCTCGTCGAACGCCCGCGCGTCGAAGTTGGCCAGGGAGAAGTCGAGCATCACGAGGTCGCCCTCGCGGATGGTGACGCCGCCGATCTCGATGTCCTCGCTCGCGTAGCGGGGCAGGACGGGTGAGCTGATGGTGGCGCGCATGACCTCGTCGACGGCGCGGGCCATGATCTCCGGATCGGCCAGGGCCTTCGCGAGCTGTTCGGGGTTGCGCAGGAACAGCAGCACCCCGAAGTCGAGGTGGCTCGCGAGGCCCGAGAGGCCGGTGAACAGCAGCGTGACGACGTGGAGGCCGATCTCCTCGTTGGTGAGGCCGGACTCGATGAAGCGGGAGATGACGTCGTCGCCGAGGTCGGACCGGCGCCTCTCGCCGATGTCGGCGCCGAACCCGAACAGCGGGTCCATGCCGGCTTCGGCCTGGTCCTGGTCGGACGCGCCGACGGTGTCCATCATGTCGAGGAGCTTGCGGCGGTCCTCCTCGGGAATGCCGACCATGTCGCACAGCGCCTGCTGCGAGTAGTCCATCGAGTAGGCGTCGTGCAGGTCGACGGGCGGACCGGCGGCGATGATCGCGTCGAGCTTGGCGTTCGCGATGCCGATGACGCGTTCCTTGCGCTCGATGACGCGGCGGGCGGCGAAGCTCTTGGTGTACAGGACGCGCTTCTGCTCGTGGCGCTCCTTCTCGACCTCGATGTCGTCGCTGGTGACGAGCATGTCGAGCATGGGGTTGCGCAGGAACCGCGGCGCGCTCGCCGGGTCCTTGTGGCTGCGGCCGAGTTTCTGGTTCTGCAGCAACGATTTCACCTCGGCGTGGCGCGTGACGAGCCAGCCCTCGTCGCCCGCCGGCGTCCGGATGCGGCACACCGGTGCCTGCTCCTGCAACTGCAAGCGCAGTTCGCTGAACGTCAGGATCGACGGCAGTTCGACCCCGATGAGCGGCAGTTCCTGCGATGTGGTCATGGACGCCTTCCAGGTTTTCTCGGTGCCGGTTTCTTGGTGACTGCTGTCAGGCCCTGACGAACGTGCCGAGCCAGTCCTCCATCACTTGCGCGACGATCCCGGCGTCCTCCTTGACCATCGCCATGTGGTCGGTGGGAACGACGCGGATCTCGTCGGCGGGCACGTCGACGTCCTGGTCGGTCGTGACGAGTTCGGTGCCCTTGACCTCGTTGCTGCAGCGGATGAGCAGCTTCGGCACGGTCGTCTGGAGGCCGGTGTCGATGATGAGCGGGAACCAGTGCGCCATGGCGGACAGCCGCGTGCTGTTCATGTTCACCGCGGGTGAGTCCATGGTGTTGAAGTAGTTCGTCGTGACGGCGTCGAAGTCCATGCCCTCGTTGGAGTTGTAGTTCATGCTCAGGGTGTCGAGCATGATCACCCCGTCCGGGGTGATGCCCCACGTCTCCTCGAGCACCGCGGCCGCGAAGTAGGCGAGCGTGCCGCCGGACGAGTGTCCGACCAGGACGAACGGGTCGCCGTCGGTGCCGTTCAGGACGCTCTCCGCGACCCACCTGGCGGCGGCCTCGGTGGTCCTCGGCAAGGCCTCGCCCTCACCGAAACCGATGAGCGGCAGTGCCGAGACGTGTCGCTTGCCGCGCAGGTGGGCGGCGAGCCGCGCGTACATGTGCACGCCCGCGGTCGCGCCGGGTGCGCTGATGCAGACGAGTTTCGGGAGCTGCGGGCCGTCGGCGAGCGTGATCGGGCTCGGCAGGTCCTCGAGTTCGGCCGGGCTGTCGAACATCGGGCGCAGGTTGGCGACCGCTTTCAGCATGCGCAGGCCTTCGACGACCTTGCCGTTGCTGAGGCTGTCCATGAACAGGCCGAAAACCGTGTCGCCGCCACCGGTTCCGGTGCTGTTCGCGGGGCCCGCGATCGTGCCGAGCTGGTCGTTGAGCGTCGCCGCCAGGTTCGCCGGGGTCTTGCTGTCGAAGACGACCGATCCGGCGAGCTTGAGGGCGAGCAGGTCGTTGAGCTGGTTGCGGAGTTCGACGGCGATGAGGCTGTCGAAGCCGAGTTCGAGGAAGTCCTTGTCCGGGTCGACGGCGGTGGGGTCGGGGTGGCCGAGGAGCACGGCGGACGTGCCGACGACGAGGTCGCGGATCATGGTCTCGCGTTCCTGCGGGTCGGCGTTGCGCAGCCGGTCGAGGACGGTGACGGCGGCCTTGTCCACCGGCAGGGTCGCTGCCTCGTCGACGATGCCGCTCATCAGCGGGGAGACCCGTTGCTGGTTGCGGTTGACGTGCATCGGGACGACGACGGGCCTGGCTTCGCCTAGTGCGGCGTCGAACAGTGCGAGGCCCTGCTCGGCGGCGAGCGGGGGCATGCCGGAGCGCTGGATGCGGTCCATGGCGGCGTCGCTGAGGCCCGCGGTCATGCCGCTGTCCTGCGCCCACGGGCCCCAGGCGAGGCTGATCGTTTTCGGACGGCTGAGGGCGAGGGCGTCGAGGTAGGAGTTGGCCGCGGCGTAGTTGCCCTGACCGGCGGCGCCCAGGACGTTCGCGACGCTGCTGTAGAACACGAGGAGCTTGAGATCGTTGCGCGCCAGGTGGTACGCGGCGTCGACCTTGGGCTTGAGGACCTTCTCGGTGCTCTCCGGGGTGAGCGAGTGGACGAGCGCGTCGTCCAGCACACCCGCGGTGTGGATCACGGTGGTGATCGGCTGCTCGGTGGCGGCGAACAGCGACCGGACGTCGGTGGCGTTCGCGATGTCGGCGGCCGCGATCGTGACGGTGGCGCCCTTGTTCTCCAGTTCCTGCTTGAGGTTCTGCGCGCCGGGGGCCTCTTCGCCGCGACGGCTGGCGAGCAGCAGGTGTTTGACTCCGTGCCGGCCGACGAGGTGCTTGGCGAGCTCGGCGCCGAGACCGCCGGTGCCTCCGGTGATGAGGACCGTCTCGTCCTCGGCCCACTCGTGGGTCTTCTCGGTGTTCTCCGGCAGTTCGGCGAGCCTGGCGACCGTGATCTGTCCATTGCGGACGATCACCTGCGGCTCGTCGCCGTTGACGAGCTCGGTGACGCGGGCGCCGGAGACGTCCAGGCCGTCGCTGTCGACGAGCAGGAACCGGCCGGGGTTCTCGGCCTGTGCGGTGCGGACCAGGCCCCACGCGGCCGCCGCGGCCAGGTCCTCGCCGGTGGCGGCGCCGCGGCTGACGAAGACGACCTTGGAGTTCTCGTAGTGGAGTGCTTCCTGGAGGAGCCGCAGGACGCGCTGGGTCTGGTGGTGGGCGCTTTCCGGGGTGTCGTCGCCGGTCACCGCGACGACGAACACGTCCGGTTTCGTGCTCTTCGCCGCTTCTTCCAGCGTCTCGCCGTAGCCGGTGACGGTCTGGCCCGCGCTGTAGAGGACGTGGGCGAGGTCGAACTCGTCGCCGCCGACGATGGCCCACCTGGCGCCGATCACTCCCTGGTTCGTGCCGGTGGCCTTGGCCCAGGTGACCTCGTAGAGGGCGGGGCGGCTGGCGTTGGGCTGGGTGCCGGGGGCCATGGTGCTCTTCGGCCAGAACCGCTCGGTGTCGAACGGGTAGGTGGGCAGCGCAGTCTTGGTCCCGGTCGTTGGCCAGCTGATCTTGGCGCCGGCGGTGTAGAGCTTGGCCAGCGCGGTGATGAACGCCGTGACCTCGTCCTTGTCCTTGCGCATCGTCGGGATGGCGCGGTCGACGAGGGCGGCCAGGACGGCGCTGGGGCCGATCTCGACGAACGTGGCGTCGCCGATGCTCTCGATGTTCTCGGTGAACCGGACGGTGTCGCGGACGTGGCCGACCCAGTACTCGGATTGTTGAACAATCCCACGAGTCAACAACGGGATCGTCGGATTGTTGAACGAAATGCCCGCGATCGCTTGCCGGAAGTCGTCCAGCATGGGCTCCATCAGCGGCGAGTGGAACGCGTGGCTGACCTGGAGCTGCTTGGTCTTGCGATCGTTGAATCGTTCAACAATCCTACATGCCTCTTGTTCAACACCGGCGATGACGACGGAGTCCGCGGCGTTGATGGCGGCCAGCGAGACGCCGCCGGTGAGGTGCGGGGTGATCTCGTCCTCGGTGGCCTGGATCGCGATCATCACGCCTCCCGCGGGGAGCGCCTGCATGAGGCTCGCGCGAGCGGTGACGAGCTTGGCGGCGTCTTCGAGGGAGAGCACGCCCGCGATGTGCGCGGCGGCGATCTCGCCGATGGAATGCCCAGCGACCTTGTCGGCCCTGAAGCCGTAGCTCTCCAGCAGCCGGTAGAGCGCGACCTCGAACGCGAACAGCGCCGGCTGGGTGTGACCGGTCTGGTCGAGCGCGGCCTCGTCCTCCCACATGACCTGCTTGAGGCCTGCCGGGAGGTGTTCCAGCGCCGCGTCGAGGGCCTTCGCGAACACCGGGAACCGCTCGTAGAGGTCCTTGCCCATGCCGACGCGCTGGGCGCCCTGGCCGGAGAACAGCGCGGCGACCGGTTTGCGCGCCACAGTGCCGGTGGCGACGACCTCGCCGTCGAGGAGCACCGCGCGGTGCTCGAACGTCGTCGGGCGGGTGGTGAGCAGCGAGTGGGCGATGTCCGCCGGGTCGCCTTCGAGGGCCTTGACCTGCTCGACTCGGGCATTCAGGGCGTTCTGCGACTTGGCCGACACGACCAGCGGGTGCCGGCCCGCCAGGCCCTGAATCGATCCCGCCTCGCCCCCTCCGGGGGAGACCGAGGTCCCCACTCCAATCGTCTCACCGGGGTCTGACAGTTCTGGCGGGGTCGGGTGCTGAGTGGACCGTTCAGGCGCGGGTGCTTCCTGGATGATCACGTGCGCGTTGGTGCCGCTCACCCCGAAGGAGGACACGCCCGCGCGGCGCGGTTTGGCGTTGGGGGGCCAGGGCGTGGTCTCGGTCAGGAGGGAGACGCTGCCCGTGGACCAGTCGACGTGGGACGACGGTTCGGTGACGTGCAGGGTCGGCGGGAGGGTGTCGTGGCGGAGCGCTTCGACGATCTTGATGATGCCCGCGACGCCCGCCGCGGCCTGAGTGTGGCCGATGTTGGACTTGATCGCGCCGAGGCGCAGCGGGGTCGCGCGGTCTTGGCCGTAGGTGGCGAGCAGGGCCTCGGCCTCGATCGGATCTCCCAGCGCCGTGCCGGTTCCGTGGGCTTCGACCGCGTCCACATCGGACGCGGTCAGGCCGGCGGAGGCCAGCGCGGCCTTGATCACCTCGCGCTGGGCGGGGCCGTTGGGGGCGGAGAGGCCGTTGGAGGCGCCGTCCTGGTTGACCGCGCTGCCGGCGACGACGGCGAGCACCGGGTGGCCGTTGCGCTGGGCGTCGGAGAGCTTCTCCACCAGCAGCACGCCGATGCCCTCAGCCCAGCCGGTGCCGTCCGCGTCGTCTGAGAACGCTTTGCAGCGGCCCGAGGTCGCGAGGCCACCCTGCCGGGTGAATCCGGCGAAATTCGAGGAAGTCGCCATCACCGTGACGCCGCCGGCCAGTGCGAGTGAGCACTCGCCGTTGCGCAGCGCAGCAGCAGCGAGGTGCAGCGCGACCAACGAAGAAGAGCACGCGGTGTCGATGGTGACGGCCGGGCCCTCGAAGCCGAACGTGTAGGAGATGCGGCCGGAGATGACGCTGGCGGCCGTGCCCATGCCGGCGTGGCCCTCGACGTCCTCCTGGGAGGCGATCAGGACGTGGCCGTAGTCCTGGCCGTTGGTGCCGACGAACACACCGGTGCGCGAACCGCGCAACGTCGTCGGGTCGATGCCCGCGCGTTCGACGGCTTCCCACGTGGTCTGCAGCAGGAGCCGCTGCTGCGGGTCCATCGCGAGGGCCTCCCGCGGCGAGATGCCGAAGAAGCCGGGATCGAACTCCGCCGCGTCGTAGAGGAACCCGCCCTGCAGCGTCGCGCTGGTGCCGCCGGCCAGCGTGCCGAGGTCCCAGCCGCGGTCGGTCGGGAACCCGGTGATGGCGTCGCGGCCCGCGGAGACCAGTTCCCACAGGTCTTCCGAGGAACGGACGTCGCCGGGGAACCGGCAGGCGATGCCGACGATCGCGACGGGCTCGTGCTTGCCGGCCTCGACCTCCTCCAGCCGCTGGCGGGTCTGGGCGAGATCAGCGGTGACCCACTTCAGATACTCAACGATCTTCTCTTCGTTCGGCATCGCCGGGAAACCTCTCCGTCTCGAGGTGGGGTCAGCGCTCGGTGCGTCGGCCGAGTTCGTTGTCGATGAAGGCGAACACGTCGTCCACGCTCGCCGTGTTGATGCGGTCGGACACCGCCTCTTCGGTCTGGGCGGTCCCGCCGTACTGGGCGAGCAGGTTGCGCAGGCGGGCGGCGACGCCGTCGCGGGCCAGGTCGTCCGGTGTGCCGGCGGCCAGTGCGGCCTCCAGCCGGTCGAGTTCGCTCGTGATCGACGGCCCGGCGTCGTCGCCGAGCAGTTCGCCCGCGAGGAACCCGGCCAGTTCTCCGGGGGTCGGGTAGTCGAAGACGAGGCCGGCGGGCAGCTTCAGCCCGGTGGCCGACGCGATGCTGTTGCGCAGCTCGACGGCGGTGAGCGAGTCGAAGCCGAGGTCGCGGAACTGCTTGTCGTCGTCGATCGCCGCGGGTGAGGAGTGCCCGAGCACTCCCGCCGCGTGACCTCGCACGAGATCGACGAGGTACTTCGCGCGTTCTTCCGCCGGCAACACGTTCAGGGTCACGGAGAAGTCCACAGTGGACGTATCTCCGGCGCCCGCCGCGCGCTTTCCGCCGCGCACCAGGCCACGCAGGACCGCCGCGACCGGGCCGTTGGCGCGACCGGTGTTGATGCGTGCAGGGACGAGCACCGCGTTTTTGCGTGAAGTCGCGTCGTCGAACAACGCCATGCCCTGCCGGACGGACAGCGGAGGCATGCCGGTGCGGCCGATGCGGTCCATCGCGCCGTCCTGCAGATGTGCGGTCATGCCACCGGTTTGCGCCCACGGTCCCCACGCCAGCGACGTCGCGACGAGGCCCTGTGCGCGCCGGTGCTCGGCCAGCGCGTCGAGGAACGCGTTCGCCGCGGCGTAGTTGCCCTGACCGGCGCTGCCGAGCACTCCCGACACCGACGAGTACAGGACGAACGCCTTGAGCTTCTGCTTTTTCGTGGCCTCGTGCAGGTTCCAGGCGCCGTCGACCTTGGGCCTGAGCACGGTGGCGAGCCGCTCCGGCGTGAGCGAGCCGATGATGCCGTCGTCGAGCACACCGGCGGTGTGGATGACGGCGGTGAGCTTCAGTCCCTTCACCACCTTCTTCACCGCTTTCAGGTCCGCGGCGTCGCAGGCGGCGATCGTGACATCGGCACCGTGCGCGGTGAGTTCCGCCTGCAGTGCAACGGCTTCCGGCGCATCGCCGCCGCGCCGGGACACGAGCAGCAGCCGCGTGACGCCGCGCTCGGCGACGAGATGCCTGGCCAGTTCCGCGCCCAGACCGCCGGTGCCACCGGTGATCAGCACGGTGCCGTCCGGGTCCCACTCGGTCGTCTCGACGGTGTCGGTGACGCGGGCAAGGCGAGCGACGTAGGTCTGACCGTCGCGGACGCGGGCCTGGGTCTCCCCCGCGTCGAGCAGACCGGTGGGCAGCGGCGCGCTGCCGTCGGTGTCGACGAGCAGGAACCGGCCGGGGTTCTCCGACTGGGCCGTGCGGACGAGGCCTTCGACGGTCGACGCCGCCAGGCCGCTCGTCACGAACGCCAGCCGGTCTTCGGAGTGCTGCACCAGCTCAAGAGCCTTGGCCGCCAAGGCATGCGCTTGCTCGACGACCTCGCCGTCGCCCGTGAACCGGACCTCGGCGACGTCCGCGGCAGGCCGGGTTTCGGGTGCGGGCACCCAGCCCAGGTGGAACAGCGAGTCCTGCTGCTGGTGCGCTTGCAGTGGCGCGCCGAAGACGATGTTCCGCGCCGACACGACGGGTGCTCCGCTGGTGTCGACCGCGGCGAACTCGGTGCCGCTGAGCCGGACCCGCACCGTGGCGGCACCGACCGCGTGCAGACTGACGCCGTGCCACTCCAGCGGCACCCTGGTCTCCTCGGTGACCCTGGTCGCGCAGTCGAGCAGTGCCGGGTGGACGCCGTAGAACTGGGCGTCCGCAACGTCTTCCGGCAGCGTGACCTCCGCGTACACGGCGTCGCCCAGCTGCCAGATCTGCTCGCCGATCGCCGTGGCGCCCTTCGGCGGCCACTCGCTGACGGTGAAGCCGGCCCGGTACTCGCCCTCGGCGAGGACACCGGTCGCGATCTGGGTGAACGGCTGCTCGTCGTTCGGTCGCGTGTAGACGGTGAGGGTGCGCTTTCCGTTGTCCGGCGCGCCGATCCACACCTGCAGCACGCCGGGCGTGAGCGGCCCGGTGATCACGAGTTCCTCGACCGTGCCGTACCCGACCTGGTCGGCGGCCCGGAAGGCGATCTCCGCGAACGCCGTCTCGGGGAACGCGACCGCGAGCCGGTTCGTGAACACGACGGCGTCTTCCTGCGCGACGGTCATCGCGGCGCCGAGCAGCGGGTGGTCGGCGGGCCCGAGGCCGAGCCCGGACGCGTCGGCCGCCTGAACCATCGGCGTCGGCCAGTAGTGGTCGTGGTCGAACGCGTAGGTCGGGATCTGGACGCGCTGGGCGCCGGTGCCTTCGAACGCGGGCGCCCAGTCGACGGTGGTGCCCGCGACGTGCAGCCGGGCGAGCGCCGTGAGCCACGCCGTGGTCTCGTCACGGTCCTTGCGCAGTGCGGGAATCGCGCCGTCCACGAGTGCCGCGAGCACGCCGTCCGGCCCGATCTCCAGGAACGCGTTGACGCCCGCGCCTTCGAGCGCCGTGACGCCGTCGGCGAACCGCACGGTCTCCCGGACGTGCCGCACCCAGTACTCCGGCTCGGTGAGCTCGGCGCCCGCGATGCGGCCGGTCAGGTTGGACACGACGGGGATGCGCGGCGCGGCGAACTCCAGCGCCGTGACCACATCGCGGAAGTCCTGCAGCATCGGCTCCATCAACGGCGAGTGAAACGCATGGCTGACCGGCAAACGCTTAGTCTTGCGGCCCTGCGCGGCGAATCCGTCAGCGATCTGGCGGACCGCCTCCTCGTCGCCGGCGAGCACCAGCGACGTGGGCCCGTTGATGGCCGCGATGGACACCGCGGCGGTCGTGATGACCTCGTCCTCGCGCGCTTCGACCGCGATCATGGCGCCCCCGCCGGGCAGCGCCTGCATGAGCGCGGCGCGGGCGTTGACGAGCTTGGCCGCGTCCTCGAGGCTCAGCACCCCGGCGACGTGCGCCGCCGCGATCTCGCCGACGGAGTGCCCGCCGACGTGATCGGGCTCGAGGCCGAACGCCTCGGCGAGCCGGAACAGCGCGACCTCGACGGCGAACAGCGCGCGCTGCGTGTTGCCGGTCTGGTCGAGTGCCTCCGCGTCCTCGCCCCACATGACGTCGCGGACGTCGACGAGTTCCAGCACCTCGTCGAGCGCCTTCCGGAAGGCCGGGAACCGCTCGTACAGCTCCCTGCCCATGCCCAGCCGCTGCGATCCCTGCCCGCTGAACAACACCGCGAGCTTGCGCCGTGATGCCTGCCCCTGGGCGACCTCCGCGCCGTCCAGCACCACCGCGCGGTGCTCGAAGCGCGACCTCTTGAGCAGCGAGAACCCGACGTCGAACGGGTCGCCCTCGAGCGCCCTGACCCGGTCGACCTGAGCGCGCAGCGATGCCGGGGACTTCGCCGAAAAAACGAGCGGGGCCCCCTTGGGGGGACGCGAAGTCCCCACTCCAATCGTCCCACGCAGGTCTGACAGTTCTGATGCGGTCGTGTCGTGAGTGGACCGTTCAGGCGCTTCCAGGATCACGTGCGCGTTCGTTCCCGAGATGCCGAACGAGGAGACGCCCGCGCGCCACGGCCGGTCCACGGCCGGCCACGGGGTGGTCGAGGTCAGCAGCGACACCGCGCCCGCCGACCAGTCCACGTGGGTCGACGGCTGCGTCACGTTGATCGTGCTCGGCAGCACACCGTTGCGCAGCGCCATCACCATCTTGATGACACCGGCAGCACCCGCCGCGGCCTGCGTGTGGCCGATGTTCGACTTGATCGACCCCAGCAGCAGCGGTTCCGCCCGGTCCTGGCCGTAGGTCGCCAGCAGCGCCTGCGCCTCGATCGGGTCGCCCAGCGTCGTGCCGGTGCCGTGCGCCTCCACGGCGTCGACATCGGCGAACGCCAAACCGGCCGACGCCAGCGCCTGACGGATCACCCGCTGCTGCGAGGGACCGTTGGGGGCGGTCAAGCCGTTGGAAGCACCGTCCTGGTTGACCGCCGAACCACGCACGACCGCCAGGACCTCATGCCCTGCAGCGACGGCGTCGGACAGACGCTCGACCACGAGCACACCGATGCCCTCAGACCATGCCGTGCCATCGGCGGTGTCGGAGAACGGCTTGCACCGGCCGTCACGCGCAAGACCGTCCTGCAGCGAGAACTCCATGAACGCGCCCGGCGCCGACATCACCTGCACACCGCCGGCCAACGCCAGAGAACACTCGCCGTTGCGCAGCGCCTGCGCAGCCAAGTGCAGCGCCACCAGGGCCGACGAGCACGCGGTGTCGATCGTCATCGACGGGCCCTCGAGCCCCAGCGCGTACGACAGCCGACCGGCGATCACGCTCGGCGAGGTGCCCGTGCCCGAGTAGCCCTCCAGGGCCTGCTCGGAGTTCAGCATCAGATGCGCGTAGTCCTGCCCGGACGCGCCGACGTAGACACCGGTCCGCGACCCGCGCAGCGCCAGCGGATCGATGCCCGTGCGTTCCAGGGCCTCCCACGAGGTCTCCAGCACCAGCCGCTGGTGCGGGTCCATCGACACGGCCTCCCGCGGCGAGATCCCGAAGAACGCCGGGTCGAACGAGGCGATGCCCTCGATGAACCCGCCCTGCCCGGTCACGGACTGGCCGGCGCCGTCCCCGACGAGGTTCTCGTCCCAGCCGCGATCCGCCGGGAATCCACCGATCGCGTCCCGCCCGCCGAGCACGAGCTCCCACAGTTCCTCTGGCGAGGTGACGCCACCGGGGAACTTGCAGGCGATGCCGACGATCGCGATGGCCTCGTCGCTGACCTTGACCGAATCCTCGACCTCAGCCGTCCCACCGAACAGCTCCGCGATCAGGTGCTCGGCCAAAGCGACAGGGGTCGGGTAGTCGAACACCAGCGTCGCGGGCAACGTCAGCCCGGTCGCCGTGCCGAGCCGGTTGCGCAGCTCCACCGAGGTCAGCGAGTCGAACCCGAGCTGCCGGAACTCGCGATCGGCATCGATCGCGTCCGGGGACGAATGCCCGAGCACGGCAGCGGCCTCACCCCGCACCAGGTCGACCAGCGTCCGAACGCGCTCAGCCGGGCGCACGTCCTGCAGTCCTTGCAACGCCACGGTTCCCTGAGCACGCGCGGCGGTCCGACGTCCGCCGCGCAGGAGGTTGCGCAGCAGTGGTGGCACCATCGTGGTGCTGGCCCCGGTGATGATCCGGGCGGGTACGACGAGCGGTTCGTCCACGGTCACCGCCGCGTCGAGCAGCGCCAGGCCGTGCTCCAGCGAGATCGGCGGCATCGACGACTTCTCCAGCCGTTCCAGCGCGGCCGCGTCCATGGTGCTGGTCATGCCGACCTCGGACGTCCACGCGCCCCACGCCAGTGACACCGCCGGCAGTCCTTGCGAGCGCCGGAATGCCGCCAGTGCGTCGAGGAACGCGTTGCCCGCCGCGTAGTTGCCCTGGCCGGCGGTACCGAGCACGCCGGACACCGACGAGTACAGGACGAAGTGCGCGTCCGGCACGAGCGAGTGCAGGTTCCAGGCGGCGTCCACCTTGGGACGCAACACCTTCTCCAGCCGCTCGGGCGTCAGCGAGGCGATGACACCGTCGTCCAGTACACCGGCCGTGTGCACGACAGCGGTCGCGTCGTGTCCACTGAGGACTGAAGCCAGCGCGTCCCGGTCGGTCACGTCGCAGGCCGCGATCGTCACGTCCGCGTCCAGCTCGATCAGCTCCGCCGCACCGGGCGAGTCGGGACCACGACGGCTGAGCAGCAACAACTTCCGGGTTCCCTGCGCGACGAGGTGCCGCGCCAGCTCCGCACCGAGGCCACCGGTGCCGCCGGTGATCACGACGGTCCCGGACGGGTCCCAGCCGGCCGGAACCGTGATGACGATCTTGCCGATGTGCTGGGCGCGGCTCATGAACCGGAACGCGTCCCGCGCCCGCCGCACGTCCCAGGACGCGATCGGCAGCGGTTCCAGGACGTCGCGCTCGAACAGCTCCACGAGCGCGACGAGCATCCGCTGGACGTGGTCGGGGTGCGCCTCGCCGAGATCGAACGGCCGGTAGAAGATGCCCGGCACGTCCTCCCGTAGGTCGGTCTTGCCCATCTCCAGGAACCGGCCGCCCACGCCGAGCAGCCGCAGCGACGCGTCGATGAACTCGCCGGTCAACGCGTTGAGCACGACGTCGACCCGCGGGAACTTCTGCTCGAACGAGGTGTCGCGGGAGTTGCCGATGTGCCCGTCGTCGAGGCCGAGGCCGCGCAGCACGTCCCACTTGCCCTCGCTGGCGGTGGCGAACACCTCGGCGCCCAGGTGCCGGGCGACCTGGATGGCGGCCATGCCGACACCGCCGGCGCCGGCGTGGACGAGGACCTTCTCCCCCGGCTGGACGTTCCCGAGCTCGATCAACGCGTAGTACGCGGTGAGGAACACCAGCGGGACCGAGGCGCCCTGCTCGAACGTCCACGCGTCCGGAAGCCTGGTGAGATAAGGCTCTTCGATGACGCCGACCGGTCCCATGCCGCCGAACAACAGGCCGAACACCGGGTCACCGACCTGGAGCCCGGTGACCTCGGGGCCGACTTCGGCGACGACACCCGCGGCCTCCGCACCGAACGAGCCCGCCTCGCCCGGATACATACCGAGCGCGTTGAGGACGTCGCGGAAGTTGAGGCCTGCCGCCCGAATGGCGACGCGAACCTCGTTACCCTGCAACGGCTCCGGCGTCCACGGCGCGAGGACGAGATTGTCGAGGCTGCCCTTCGCGGTGGTGTCCAGCCGCCACGTGCCAGCGGGCGGCACCAACGTCGGCCCCGGCTGCAGGCGCGCCAACCGTCCAGCGTGGACGGTCCCGTCACGCACGATCAGCTGCTGTTCCTCGGTAACGAGCATGCCGGGCGTCAGCTCGCTGGTGTCGTCAAGATCGACGAGCAGGAACCTGCCAGGATTCTCAGCCTGCGCGGACCGCACGAGCCCCCACGCGGCCGCCGCACCGAGGTCGGTGATCGGTTCGTCGCCGATCGCCGCGGCACCACGCGTCACGAACACGACGCGCTCTTCGGCGTTCTGGAGGATCTCCAGCACCCGCTTCGTCGTGTCGTGGGCCGCCGCCGCGTCCGCGCCGCCGGTCAGTTCCACGACCTGCGCGTCGATCTCCTGCGCTTCGCCGACCTGGACCGGTACCCAGTCGACGCGGAACAGCGACTCCTGCACGGGATTGCTGGGCGCGTTGACCGACGGCGTCCTGACCACCAGCGACTTCACTGAAAGCACGGGCGCGCCTTCGACGTCGACGGCCGTGACCTCGACGGCGTCGCCGCCGGTGTGCTTGAGCCGGACGCGCAGCCGCGACGGTCCGATGGCGTGCAGGGAGACGCCGTTCCACTCGAACGGCAACCCCTGGCCGGCGCCGTCGACGAACGTGATGGCGTGCAACGCGGAGTCGAGCAGCGCGGGGTGTACGCCGAACGTGGCCGCGTCGTCGACGGTGTCCGGCAGCGCGACCTCGACGAGCACCTCGTCGCCGTGCCGCCAGGCCTGCTGGAGGCCCCGGAAGATCGGCCCGTAAGCCAGTCCGCCTTCCGCGAGCGTATCGTACAAGCCTTCGAGGTCAAGCACTTCGGCGTTCGCCGGCGGCCACTCGGTGGTGTCGAACTCGGCCTGGTGCGGCCCTTCGGCGAGGGTGCCGCTGGCGTGCTGGATCCACTCGTCGGAGTCGGTGTGCTGCGAGTGAACGCTGACGGACCGCCTGCCGTGGTCGTCCGGCGCGCCGACGCGCACCTGAACGGCGACGGCTTCCCGTTCCGGCAGCACGAGCGGCACGACGATGGTGAGCCCGTCGACCCGGTCGCAGCCGACCATGTCGCCCGCGCGGATCGCGAAGTCGAGGAATCCGGTACCGGGGAACAGAACCGCGCCGCCGACGACGTGGTCCGCGATCCACGGGTGCGTCGAGAGGCTGAGGCGTCCGCTGAGCACGAGTTCGTCTGTGCCCGCGACCGCGATGGCCGCGCCGAGCAGCGGATGCCCGCCGGACCTGAGCCCGTAAGCGGCGGGGTCGCCCGCGCGGCCGCCGACGGTGGACTTGGGCCAGAACCGCTCGTGGTCGAACGGGTAGGTGGGCAGGTCGATGAGCCGTCCGCCCCGCAGCCACGGCGTCCAGTCAACGTTGATTCCGTCGACGTGCAGTTGACCGAGCGCGGTGGCCAGCGCGGTTTCCTCGGTCTTGTTCTTGCGCTGTGCGGGAATCGCTTGATCGACGAGCGCGGACAGCACGCCGTCCGGCCCCACTTCGAGGAACTTGGTCGCCGGGATCTTCGCGACGTTGTCGGTGAACCGCACCGCGTCCCGGACGTGGCTGACCCAGTACTCGGGGTCGGTGACGTCGCCGCTCGCGCTGATCGGGATCTTCGGGGTGGTGAAGGCAAGGTCTTGGATCGCGGTGCGGAAGTCGTCGAGCATCGGCTCCATCAACGGCGAGTGGAACGCGTGGCTGACCTTGAGCCGCTTGGTCTTCTCGTAGCGGCTCGCGATGGCCTCTATCTCTGCTTCGTCGCCCGCGATGACGATCGAGCGCGGTCCGTTGATCGCCGCGATCGACACCTGGCTCGTGAGGTGCGGGGTGACTTCTTCTTCGGCGGTCTGCACGGCGACCATCGCGCCTGTCTGGGGCAATGCCTGCATGAGTCCGGCACGGGCCTGGACCAGCTTCGCCGCGTCCTCCAGGCTGAGCACGCCCGCGACGTGCGCCGCAGCGATCTCGCCGATCGAGTGGCCGGCGAGGTGGGCGGGCTTGATCCCGAACGCTTCGAGCAGCCGGTAGAGGGCAGTCTGGAACGCGAACAGCGCCGGCTGCGTGTGGCCGGTCTGGTTGAGCTTCTCCTCGTCGTCGCCCCAGATGACGCTCTTCAGTTCGGGGTCGAGGTGCGCCAGCACGTCGTCGAAGGCGTCCGCGAACTCCGGGAACCTCTCGTACAGCTCTTTGCCCATGCCGAGGCGCTGCGAGCCCTGCCCGGAGAACAGCACGGCGAGCGTGTGCTCCCCCGCCACGCCGCTGGCGACCTCGGCCCCGTCGAACAACACCGCCCGATGCTCGAACAGCGCCCGCGACTTCACCAGCGAGTACGCGACGTCGGCTGCGGGCTCCTGCAGTGCGCCGATCCGCTCGACCTGAGCCCTGAGCGCCGCCGCCGATTTCGCCGACACCGCGAGCGGAATCGATCCGGATTGGCCGGCCCCCTGGGGGGATCCACCCCCCATCCCAATCATCTCAGGGAGGTCTGACAGTTTCGGCGCCTCGAGGATGACGTGGGCGTTCGTTCCGGAGATGCCGAACGACGAGACGCCCGCGCGCCACGGCCGATCAACCGACGGCCACGAGGTGTTCTCGGTGAGCAACGAGACCGCGCCCGCCGACCAGTCGATGTGCGAAGAGGGCGTCGTGACGTGCAGGGTCTGCGGCAGCAGGCCGTGCTGGAACGCCAGCACCATCTTGATCACGCCCGCCGCACCGGCGGCCGCCTGTGTGTGGCCGAGGTTCGACTTCACCGAACCCAGCCACAGCGGGTCGGCGCGATCCTGCCCGTAGACCGTCAGCAACGCCTGCGCCTCGATCGGGTCGCCCAGCACGGTTCCGGTGCCGTGCGCCTCGACAGCGTCCACATCGGACGGTGCGAGGCCGCCGGACGCAAGCGCTTGCCGGATCACCCGCTGCTGCGACGGGCCGTTCGGTGCGGTGAGTCCGTTCGACGCGCCGTCCTGGTTGAACGCCGAACCCCGCACGACCGCCAGGACCGGGTGCCCGGCGGCGACGGCGTCCGAAAGCCGTTCCACGACCAGGATGCCGACGCCTTCCGACCAGCCGGTGCCGTCCGCGGACTCGGAGAACGCCTTGCACAGGCCGTCGGGCGCGAGTCCGCCCTGCCGGGAGAAGCCGGAGAAACTGGTAGGCGTCGCCATCACCGTGACACCGCCGGCCAGCGCCAGCGAGCACTCACCACCGCGCAACGCCTGCGCAGCGAGGTGCAGCGCCACTAGAGCGGACGAGCACGCCGTGTCGATCGTGACCGCAGGCCCCTCCAGCCCCAGTGCGTAGGAGATGCGGCCGGAGATCACCGAAGCCGCGAGCCCGGTGCCCGCGTGGCCCTCGAGGTCTTCGTTGGAGGCCATGACGACGTGCTGGTAGTCCTGCCCGTTGGTGCCGACGAACACGCCGGTCCGCGAGCCGCGCAACGAGGCCGGGTCGACACCGGCGCGTTCGACCGCCTCCCAGGAGGTCTCCAGCAGCAGGCGCTGCTGCGGGTCCATCGCCAGGGCTTCGCGCGGCGAGATCCCGAAGAAGGCCGGGTCGAAGTCCGCGACACCGGGCAGGAAGCCGCCGCGCAGTGTCGAGCTCTGCAGCGACGCCAGGTCCCAGCCGCGATCGGCCGGGAAGTCCGACATCGCGTCCTCACCCGAGACCAGCACCTGCCACAGATCCTCCGGCGAGTCGATGCCGTCCGGGAAGTGGCAGGCCATGCCGACGATCGCGATGTCGTCGGTGGTCTGCACGACCGACACGTCGTCGAGGCCGGTGCCCTCGCCGAGCAGTTCGGCGAGCAGGTGCTCGGCCAGCACGCGCGGCGACGGGTAGTCGAACACGAGTCCGGCGGGCAGCGCGAGGCCGGTGATCTCGGTGAGCTGGTTGCGCAGCTCGACCGCGGTCAGCGAGTCGAACCCGATGTCCCGGAAGGCCTTGTCCGGCGCGACCGCTTCCTTGCCGGAGTGGCCGAGCACCGCCGCCGCCCGCGTCCTGACGAGTTCCAGGACAGGCTCGAACCGTTGCGCGGCAGGCAGTTCCCGCAGGCTGTGACGCAGCTCGGACGCTGCCGACTCGCTGTCACGACGCGCGGCGGCCAGCTCGTCGAGCACCTCGCGGGCGCCGGGCAGCTCAGCCAGGACGGGCGAGGGCCGCAGGCTCAGCAACGCGCCGAGCAGCTGCGGGTGATGGATGTCCGCGATCACGACGGTCGGCGCGGACTCCGCCGCCACGCCGCGCATCGCCGCCACCGCCAGCTCCGGGTCCAAAGTGGACGCACCGACGGACTTGATGGTCCGCGCGACGCGTTCCTCACCTGCCATGCCGTCGCCGGTCCACGCACCCCAGGCGATCGAGGTGGCGGCGAGCCCCTGTGCACGGCGCTGCACGGCGATCGCGTCCAGCACCGCGTTGGCGGCGGCGTAGTTGGCCTGGCCGGGGTTGCCGATCGCACCCGCGACCGACGAGAACAGGATGAACGCGTCGAGATCCAGCCCTCGCGTCAGTTCGTCGAGCAGGAACGCCGACGTCACCTTCGCCTGGAACACCTCGGTGAACCGTTCCGGCGTGAGCCCGTCGAGCACACCGTCGTCCAGCACACCGGCCGCGTGCACAACGGCTTTGACGTCCGGCGTCAGCACTGCGGCGAGTTCCGCACGGTTCGCGACGTCGCACTTGACGACCTCGACCCCCAGCTCCGCCACGATCTCCGCCGCGCCTGGTGCGTCCACGCCCCGACGGCTGAGCAGGAGAACCTTTTCAGCACCGCGCGCAACAAGATCGCGCGCAACGTGTTTGCCGAGCGCACCCGTGCCACCGGTGATCACCACGGTGCCGCTCGGCTGCCACTCCTGAGTCCCGCGCGGCGCAACGAGAATCCGCCGCCCGAACACACCCGACGCCCGCACCGCGACCTGGTCCTCGTCACTGCCCAGCACCGCCACGAACCGTTGCGCCGCCCGATCGTCCAGCTCGGCGGGCAGGTCGGCGAGGCCGCCCCAGCGGTTCGGGTGCTCCAGCGCCGCGACTCGGCCGAGCCCCCAGACACCGGATTGCCATGGATCGCTGACCGCGTCGGCGCGCCCGGTCGACACCGCACAGCGCGTCACCACCGACAGCGGCGCCATCACACCCGCGTCACCGAGCGCCTGGATCAGCGCGGTGGTGCTGATGATCGGCGCATCGCCCAGCGCCAGCAACGACACCACGCCCGTGAACGGCACCGGCGCGAACTCGCCGAGCTGTCCCGCGAGATGCTCGCGATCCGGCTCCGCGACCGCGATCTCTGTGACGTCACCGAGCGCCCGGACCAGCGTCCGCACCCACTCATGTTCGAGCCCCGCCGGCCGGACCAGCAGCCACTTGCCGGGCTTCGCGGTCAGCCCCGACACCGGCTGCCAGTTCTCCCGATGCAGCCACGAGTCCACAGTGGACTGCGCTTTGCGCTTGCCGCGCCACGCGGACAACGCGGGCAGCACACCCGCGAGCGTCTCGCTGTCGAGGTCGAGCGTGGCGGCGAGCGACGCGACGTCGTCCTGCTCGACCGCGGTCCAGAACGCGGCGTCGGCCGGATCCGCGGCGACCGCACCGGTCGCGGCCTCGGGCCAGAACCGCTCGTGCTGGAACGGATAGGTCGGCAGATCGACCCCGCGCCCACCCGCGTAGAAGCTCGACCAGTCGACGTCCACACCGCTGACGTGCAGGCGGGCGAGGGCCGTCAGGAACGCGGTTCGCTCGTCGCGGCCTTTGCGCTGCGCCGGGATCGCGCCGTCGACGAGCGCGGCCAGCACGCCGTCCGGGCCGATCTCCAGGAACGTCCGGTCGCCGATGCCCTGAACAGCGTCGTGGAACCTGACGGTGTCGCGGACGTGCCGGACCCAGTACTCGGGATCGGTGACATCACCGGCGGTCGCGATCGGGATGCTCGGCTCGGTGAACGTGAGGTTCTGGATCGCGTTGCGGAACTCGTCGAGCATCGGGTCCATCAGCGGTGAGTGGAACGCGTGGCTGACGGCCAGCTGCTTCGTCTTGCGCCCAGCGAAGCTCGCGACGATCGCGCGTGCTTCCTCTGCCACACCCGCGATGACGAGTGAGTCGGCCGCGTTGATCGCCGCGATCGACACACCTGGGGTCAGGGTGATCTCGTCCTCGGTGGCCTGCAGCGCGATCATCACGCCACCGGACGGCAACGCTTGCATCAGTTTCGCGCGGGCGCTGATCAAGGCGCAGGCGTCCTCGAGGCTGAACACGCCCGCGACGTGCGCGGCCGCGATCTCACCGATCGAGTGCCCGGCGAGCATCCGCGGGGCGAGGCCGAACGACTCCATCAGCCGGTACAGCGCGACCTCGAACGCGAACAACGCGGGCTGCGTGTTCCCGGTCTGGTTCAGCGCCTCGGCATCGTCGCCCCACATGACCTCGCGAACACCTTCGAGGTGCTCCAACACCTCGTCCAACGCGTCCGCGAACACCGGAAACGCCTCATACAGCTCACGCCCCATGCCAAGCCGCTGCGCCCCCTGCCCGGAGAACAACACGGCCAGCGTCTTCCCCGACGTCTCACCACTGGCCAGCACCTCGCCGTCCACCAGCACGGCGCGGTGCTCGAACAACGCCCGTTGGTGCACCAACGAGTACCCGACGTCGCGAGCGTCCGCTTCCAACGCCCAGACCTGCTCGATCTGCGCGTCCAACGCCGCCGAGGACTTCGCCGACACCACCCACGGCGTCGGAATCGATCCCGTCTGGGCCCCCCAGGGGGAGACCGAGGTCCCCACTCCAAGCGTCTCACGGGAGGCCGACAAATCCGGGGCGGCAAGATCGACAACGGGCGGGTTGTCCACAGGCACCGAGTTGTCCACAGAAACGGAAGACGGGGTTGCGGCTTCCAGGATCACGTGGGCGTTCGTGCCGGAGAGGCCGAAGGAGGACACGCCGGCGCGCGCCGGGCGGTCCGCGACTGGCCAGGGGGTGTTCGAGGTGAGCAGTTCGACGGCACCCGCCGACCAGTCGACGTGGGAGGACGGCGAGGTGACGTGCAGGGTCTGCGGCAGCAGGCCGTGCTGGAACGCCAGCACCATCTTGATCACGCCCGCGACGCCTGCGGCGGCCTGGGTGTGGCCGAGGTTCGACTTGATCGCGCCCAGGTACAGGGGCGCGCCGGAGCGGTCGCGGCCGTAGGTGGCGAGGAGGGCCTGGGCCTCGATCGGGTCGCCCAGCTTGGTGCCGGTGCCGTGGGCTTCGACGGCGTCGACGTCCGAAGTGGACAGTCCGGCGTTGGCGAGTGCCTGGCGGATCACGCGTTGTTGTGCGGGGCCGTTCGGGGCGGTCAGGCCGTTCGAGGCGCCGTCCTGGTTCACGGCCGAGCCTCGCACGACGGCGAGCACGCGGTGATCGTGGCGCAGCGCGTCCGACTGGCGTTCGACGACTAGCACGCCGACGCCTTCGGCCCAGCCGGTGCCTTCGGCGTTGTCGGAGAACGCCCGGCAGCGCGCGTCCGCCGCGAGGCCGCCCTGGGCGTTGAAGCCGGCGAAGTTCATCGGCGTGGACATCACCGTCACGCCACCGACGAGGGCCAGCGAGGACTCGCCCGACCGCAGCGACTGCGCGGCGAGGTGCAGGGCCACCAAGGAGGACGAGCAGGCGGTGTCGATCGTGAGGGCCGGGCCCTCGAAGCCGAACGCGTAGGAGAGGCGGCCGGAGATCACCGCGGCGGCGAGACCCGTGGACGCGTGGCCCTCGATGTCGCCGCGCGCCCGCAGCACGAGGTTCGTGTAGTCCTGGCCGTTCGTGCCGATGAACACGCCGGTCTTCGAGCCGCGCAACGTCGTCGCGTTGACCCCCGCGCGTTCGACGGCCTCCCAGGCGACCTCGAGCAACTGGCGCTGCTGCGGGTCCATCGCGAGAGCCTCGCGCGGCGAGATGCCGAAGAACGCGGGGTCGAACTCCGCTGCGCCGTAGAGGAAACCGCCCTCGACAGTGCCGCCGGCGGCGAGCCCGTCCTGCTCCCAGCCGCGATCGGTCGGGAAGCTCGCGATCGCGTCGGTGCCGTCGGCCAGCAGCCGCCACAGGTCTTCCGGGGTGGCGACGCCGCCGGGGAACCGGCAGGCCATGCCGACGATCACGATCGGGTCGTCCGCGTCCGCGATGCCTTGCGCGGCAACGTCGAGATCGGCGCCGTCGCCGGTCAGGTCGGCGAGCAGGTGCTCGGCCAGGACGAGCGGCGTCGGGTAGTCGAAGATCAGCGTCGCGGGCAACGTGAGGCCGGTGGCCAGAGCCAAGGCGTTGCGCAGCTCGATCGCGGTCAGCGAGTCGAACCCGAGCGCGCGGAACTCCTTCTCCGCCCCCACGGCGTCGGCGTTGGCGTAGCCGATGACCTTCGCAGCCTCGGCGCGCACGACGTCTACGACGATCCGGAGGCGTTCAGCAGCGGGAACTCCGGCGAGCCTGGCGAGCAGGCCGCCGGCCACGACCTCGCGTGCCGCCGTGCGCCTGCCCTGTCGGACCAGGCCGCGCATGATCGCGGGAACATCACCCTGTGCCGCGCCACCGCCCGAGGCGAGCGGCACGAGCAGCGATTCGCCGGAAGCGACCGCCGCGTCGAATAGCTCCAAGCCCTGCGACACCGACAGCATCGGCATCCGGCGCAGGTCGCCTTCGTCCAAAGTGGACGTCATGCCGGTGTCCCAGGCGCCCCAGGCGAGTGACAGCGCGGGCAGGCCGAGGCCGTGCCGGTGCGCGGCGAGGGCGTCGAGGAAGCTGTTGGCGGCGGCGTAGTTGCCCTGGCCTGCGGCACCCATCACGCCGGACACCGACGAGTACAGGATGAGCTGCGCGTCGCCTGCGAGTTCGTGGAGGTGCCAGGCGGCGTCGACCTTTGGCCGCATGACCGCGGAGAGCCGCTCGGGCGTGAGTGAGCCGATCACGCCGTCGTCCAGCACACCGGCGGTGTGGATGACCGCGGTCGGGTGGACGCCGTCGAGCAGTTCCGCTACGGCGGCGCGTTCCGTGACGTCACAGGCTTTCACCTCGACGTCCGTGCCCAGCGCGGCCAGGTTGTCACGCAGGTCGGCGGCGCCGGGTGCGTCGAGGCCGCGACGGCTGACCAGTAGCAGTTTGCGCTGGCCGCGCGTGGCGAGGTGGCGGGCAAGGACGGCGCCGAGGCCGCCTGTGCCGCCGGTGATCACGACTGTGCCGCTGGAATCCCATGTGTGCTCAGCACCTTCGGCGCGGGCGAGCCTGCCCGCGAACACCTCGCCCGCGCGCACGACGACCTGGGTCTCCCCCGCGTCGATCAGTCCGCCGAGGCCGGGCAGCAGTGCCTCCGACTCGGGGGCGTCGTCGAGGTCCACGAGCAGGAACCGGCCGGGGTTCTCGGTCTGCGCGGACCGCACCAGGCCCCAGACGGCCGCGGCCGCGACGTCGTCACCGGTGACAGCACCGCGCGTGACGAAGACCAGCTTTCCGGTGGATTTCTGAAGCGTGTCCAGCGCTTCCGCGGCCAGCGCGTGCGCGGACTCTGGCGTCTGCTCGCCGGTGACGTGCACGAGCGGCACGTCACCAGGCGGGTAGCTGACGGGCACCCAGTCGAGGCGGAACAGCGAGTCGACGGCGTTCTGCTCGGTCACTTCACCGAGCGGCTCGATCCGCACGGTCGCGGCAGACAGCACCGGGTCTCCGGCGACGTCGACCCCGGCCAGCGCGACCCCACCGTCCACAGCGGACAGCTTTACTCGAACGACCTCCGCGCCGTTCGCGTGCAGGGAAACGCCTCGCCAGTCGGTGGGAACGCCCTCGAATCCGAGGAACGCGGCGGCGTGCGTGGTGGCCTCGAGCAGCGCCGGGTGAACGCCGAAGCCCTTGGCGTCAACGGGCAGCGCGACCTCGGCGAAGATCTCGTTGCCTCGCCGCCACGCCGCGCGCAGACCCTGGAATGCTTCTCCGTAAGGCGTTTCGTCGTAGAAGCCGTCGAGATCGACGACCGTGGCTCCCTTTGGCGGCCATTCGGTGTCGTTGGCCGGCGGCGCGATGCCTTGCCCGAGCAGGCCTTTCGCGTGCTCGACCCATTCCTGGTCGCCGCGCCGCGCGTGGAACCGGAACGCTCCGTCGCGCCCGACCTGGAACTGCACCTGGACGGCGCTGTTGTCCGGCAGCACCAGAGGCGTGATCTGGACGAGTTCCTCGACGCGTTCGTAGCCGGCGAGATCCGCGGCGCGGAACGCCAGCTCCAGCACGCCCGAGGTCGGGAACACGACGTGGTCGGCGAGCCACGACGTCCTGGCCAGCGTGCCGGTGAGGATCAGCTCGCCGGACCCCGCGACGGTCATCGCCGCGCCCAGCAGCGGGTGGTCGGCCGAGGTGAGGCCGAGGCCGGCCGCGTCGCCCGCGCTGACCGAGACCGACGGCCAGTAGCGGTCGTGCTGGAACGCATAGGTGGGGACGTCGACCCGTTTACCGTTGGGGTAGAACGGTTTCCAGTCGACCTGGACACCCGCGACGTGCAGGCGGGCGAGTGCGGTCAGGAACGCGGTCCGCTCGTCGCGGCCCTTGCGCTGTGCCGGGATGGCGCCGTCGACCAGCGCGGACAGCACGCCGTCGGGGCCGATCTCCAGGAACGTCTTGTCACCCAACGCCTTCACTGTGTCATAGAACCTGACGGTGTCGCGGACGTGCCGGACCCAGTACTCGGGGCTCGTGACGTCGCCGCTCATCGGGATCGCCGGGCTGTGGAAGGTGATGCCGCCGATGGCTTCGCGGAAGGCGTTGAGCATCGGGTCCATCAGCGGTGAGTGGAACGCGTGGCTGACGGCCAGTTGTTTACTCTTGCGGCCTTCGAACTTCGCGACGATCGCGCGGACTTCCTTCTCGACGCCGGCGATGACGAGTGAGTCGGCTGCGTTGATTGCCGCGACGGACACGCCTGGGGTCAGGGTGATCTCGTCCTCGGTGGCCTGCAGGGCGATCATCACGCCACCGGATGGCAACGCCTGCATGAGTTTCGCGCGGGCGCTGATCAGGGTGCAGGCGTCTTCGAGGCTGAACACGCCGGCGATGTGCGCGGCGGCGATCTCGCCGATCGAGTGGCCGGTGACGTGGTCGGCCTTGATGCCGAACGACTCCAGCAGCTTGTAGAGCGCTACCTCGAACGCGAACAGCGCGGGCTGGGTGTTGCCCGTCTGGTTCAGCGCCTCCTCTGCGCCCCACATGACGTCGCGGACGCCTTCGAGGTGCTGGGCAACCTCGTCGAGCGCGTCCCGGAACACCGGGAACGCCTCGTACAGCTCGCGGCCCATGCCGGCGCGCTGGGCACCCTGCCCGGAGAACAGCAGGGCGAGCTCGGTCCGCCGTGCCAGCCCGCTGGCTATCTCGGCGCCGTCGAGCAGCACCGCGCGGTGCTCGAACAACGCGCGCGTGGTCACCAACGAGAACCCGACGTCCACCGGGTCACCGTCGAGCGCGCGCACCCGCTCGACCTGGGCCGCGAGAGAGGCCTCCGACTTGGCCGACACGAGCCACGGCACGCTCGGAATCGATACGGATTCGCGGGCCCCCTGGGGGGAGCCACCCCCCACTCCAATCGTCTCAGAGGGGTCTGACACTTCCGGGACGGGCGGGCCTTCCAAGATCAGGTGAGCGTTCGTGCCCGACACACCGAACGACGAGACGGCGGCGCGGGGAGCGCGGTCGGCTGCGGGCCAGGCCACCGCGGCGGTGGCGAGTTCGACCGAGCCGGCGGTCCAGTCGACGTGTGTGGAGGGGCGCGAGACGTGCAGCGTCGCGGGCACGACGCCGTGCTGCATCGCCTGGACCATCTTGATGATGCCCGCGACGCCCGCGGCGGCTTGGGTGTGGCCGAGGTTCGACTTCACGGAGCCGAGCAGCAGCGGCGTCGGCCGGTCGGTGCCGTAGGTGGCGAGCAGGCTCCTGGCCTCGATCGGGTCACCGAGTGGGGTGCCGGTGCCGTGGGCTTCGACGACGTCCACGTCGGCCGGCGAGAGGCCTGCGCGGTCGAGGGCGGCGCGGATGACGCGTTGCTGCGCACGGCCGTTGGGCGCGGTGAAGCCGTTGGAGGCGCCATCGGAGTTGACGGCGGAACCGCGCACCACGGCGAGAACCGGATATCCCAGCGACACGGCGTCGGACAGGCGGGCCAGCGCGAGCACGCCGACGCCTTCGGACCAGCCCGTGCCGTCCGCGTCGTCGGAGAAGGCCTTGCAACGGCCGTTGCGTGCCAGACCGCCCTGGCGCGAGAACTCGACCAGGGAGCCGGGCGTGCACATGACGTTCACGCCGCCGGCCAACGCCAGCGAGCACTCCCCCGCGCGCAACGCGTGCACGGCCAAGTGGAGTGCGACCAAAGAAGAAGAGCAGGCCGTGTCGACGGTCAGCGTGGGGCCTTCGAGGCCGAGGGCGTAGGAGATGCGGCCGGACTCAGCGGAGGCGGCGATACCGGTGCCGACGTCGCCCGTCGCGTCGTCGAGGCCGCGGATCAGCAGGTGTTCGTAGTCCTGGCCGTTGGTACCCACGAACACACCGGTCCGTGAACCACGCAAAGAAGAAGGATCGATGCCCGCGCGTTCGATGGCCTCCCAGGACGTCTCGAGGAGGAGGCGCTGCTGCGGGTCCATCGTGACGGCTTCGCGGGGCGAGATGCCGAAGAACGCCGGGTCGAAGTCGGCGATGCCGTGCAGGAACCCGCCCTGGACGCTGATGCTGTGGCCGCGGTCGTCGGTTCCGCTGCCGAGCAGGGCGTCCACGTCCCAGCCGCGGTCGGCCGGGAACCCGGTGATCGCGTCACGACCCGAGGCCACCAGCTCCCACAACGCCTCCGGCGAGTCGATGCCGCCGGGGAACCGGCAGGCCATCCCGATGATCGCGATCGGTTCGGTGGCAGCGGCGACCAGTTGCCGGTTCTGCTTGCGCAGCCGCTCTGCCTCCTTCATCGCGGCCCGGAGAGCCTCGACGACCTTCTCGCTGGAGGTGTTCATTCATCAGCTCCGTCAGTCCAGCCGGACACGGTTATCCCGTCGGTAATTCCAGCAGCACAAGCGGTAGCGATTTCCTCAGAAAACCTGCACATGCGAACGGCCGGCCACCCTCGTGAGGGCAGCCGGCCGCAGAGCACCCTCTTAGTCGGTTTGACCGTCGAGCGCCGCCTGGATGAGGTCGTCGACGCTCATTTCGTCGATGCCGCCCTCCGCCTGATCGTCGGCGGTTCCCTTGCCCATGAGCTGCAGCAACGGTTCCAGCACGCCGATCTCCCGCAGCTGGGCGAGCGGTACGCGCGCCAGCAGGTCGCGGATCTCCGTCTCCTCCGAGTCTCCGCCCGAACTGTCCGGAATCAGCTCGGTCAGCACGTGCGACGCGAGCTCTTCAGGTGACGGGTGGTCGTACACGAGGGTTGATGCGAGTGCGAGGCCCGTGGCGGCGTTGAGCTGGTTGCGCAACTCCACCACCGCTAGAGAGTCGAACCCGAGGTCGCGGAAAGGCCGGTCTGGGCGCACCGCGTCGACGTCGGCCTGTCCGAGCACCTCGGCCGCCCGCGTCCGCACCAGCTCCAGCACCTCGTCGAGCCGCCTCGCCGCGGGCAGCGCCAGCAGCTTCTGCCGGAACGCCCCCTCGTCGACCGGGGCCTCGGCAGGTGCGTCCGCGGCCAGTTCGCGCAGCAACGGGTTCGGGCGGAACCCGCCGGAGAACCGGCCCTTGTCCACGGCCGCGACCACCGCGGTCGCGAGGCCTTCGCCGACCAGCTGACGCAGCGCGACGCACGCCAGAACCGGGTCCATCGAAGCGATGCCGGCACGTTTGGCGTTGGCCAGGGCGTCCTCGGTGTCGGCCATGCCGCCGCCACCCCAGGCACCCCACGCGATCGACGCCGCCGCCAGGCCGGCCGCACGACGCCGGTCCGCCAGCGCGTCGAGCATCGCGTTCGCCGCCGCGTAGTTCGCCTGGCCGGGGCTGCCGACCGAGGACGACGCGGAGGAGAACAGCACGAACGCGTCCAGGTCGGAAGTCAGCTCGTCCAGCAACAACGCCGAGGTGACCTTGCTGTGGAACACCGCCTCGAACCGTTCCGGCGTCATCTTGTCCAGCACGCCGTCGTCGATGATGCCGGCGGTGTGCACGACACCGGTCAACGGCGCGGGGATCGCGGAGAGCAAGGCCTGCAACGACTTGCGGTCCGCCACGTCGCACGCGGCGATCGTGACGTCGACGCCCAGGCCGACCAGCTCGGCCCGCAACTCGTCAGCGCCCTCGGCCTTCATGCCGCTGCGGCTCACCAGCACCAGGTGCTCGGCACCCTCCCGGGCCAGCATGCGGGCGACGTGACCGCCCAGCGCACCGGTACCGCCGGTGATCAGGACCGTGCCGCGCGGCTGCCAGTCCTGCGCCGGAACGGGTGCCGGCGCGGCGACGAGCCGCCGGCCGAACAGTCCGCTGGCCCGCGCGGCGACCTGGTCCTCGCCATCGAGTCCGGAAAGGACGGACGTGAGCCCGTTGGCCACCCTGTCGTCGATCACGGACGGCAGGTCGATCAGGCCACCCCAGCGTTCCGGGTGCTCCAGCGTCACGACCCGGCCGAGGCCGTGGATCGCTGCCTGCGTCAGGTCTTCGAACGCCGTGCCGTTGACCGCCACGCCGTCGCGGGTCACGCACCACAGCGGTGCGTTGATGCCCGCGTCGCCGAGCGCCTGGATCAGCGCGGCGTTCAGCAGCACACCTCGCGGGGCACTGCCGGAAGCCTCCTCGGCACGGCCGAGCAGGGACAACACGCCGGCGAACGACGTGCCCAGCGACTTCAGTTCGTCAGCGATCGCCTCACGATCAGGTGCGGCGACGTTGATCCGGACCACGCTCACGCCGAGCGCCTCGATGACCGCGTCGCTCCAGTCGTCGTCGACGGTGACGGCGAGCCACGTGCCGGTCAGTTCGCCGGACCTGGTGGCGTCCAGGGGCTTCCAGGTGATCCGGTGCCGCCAGCTGTCGACCAGTGCGAGGTCGGTGCGCTGCTTGCGCCAGTCCAGCAACGCCGGCAGCACCTGCGACAGCGCGCCGGTGTCGACGCTGAGCACGTCCTGCAGCGATCCGAAGTCCTCGCCTTCGACCGCCGCCCAGAACGCCGCGTCGTCGCTGCCCGGCGAGGCCGGCACGGGCCTCGCCGAGCCGATCATCGTCGACGGCCAGAACCGCTGGTGCTGGAACGCGTAGGTCGGCAGCGTGATCTTACGACCGGGGCCGAAGAACCCGGCCCAGTCGACCTTCACCCCGCGGGTGTGCAGGCGGGCGAGCGCCGAGACGATCGACTGCTCCTCGTCGCGGTCCTTGCGCAGCACCGGAATGCCGCCCTCGACCAGTCCGGACAGGGTCGCGTCCGGGCCGAGCTCGACGAACGTTGTCACGCCGCGCTCGGTGAGCGTGCGGACGTTGTCCGCGAACCGCACGGCCTCCCGCACGTGCCGCACCCAGTAATCCGGGCTCGTGATGTCGCCTTCCGCCACCACCGGAATCCGCGGCTGGTGGAAGGTCAGCGACTCCACAGTGGACCGGAACTCGTCCAGCATCGGGTCCATCAAGGGCGAGTGGAAGGCGTGGCTGACCCGGAGGCGCTTGGACTTCCAGCGCTCCGCGATCGCCACGACTGCCTGTTCGGGTCCGGCGATGACGACCGACTCGGGGCCGTTGACCGCCGCGATCGTCACGCCGTCGGTGAGGTGCGGCAGCACGACGTCCTCGCTGGCCTGCACCGCGACCATCGCGCCGCCCTCGGGCAGCGCCTGCATCAGCGCCGACCGCACGGTCACGAGCTTCGCGGCGTCGGGCAGGCTGAGCACTCCGGCGACGTGGGCCGCGGCGATCTCACCGATGGAGTGGCCTGCCAGGAAGTCCGGCTTGAGGCCCCACGACTCGACGAGCCGGTAGAGGGCCACCTCGACGGCGAACAGCGCGGGCTGCGTGGTGCCGGTGAGGTTCAGCCTCTCCTGGTCGTCGCCCCAGATGACGTCGGCGAGCCCGGCGTCGAGGTGGCCGAGGACCTCCTCGAACGCCGCCCTGAACTCCGGGAACCGGGCGTGCAGGTCGCGGCCCATGCCGATGCGTTGCGAACCCTGGCCGGCGAACAGGAAAGCGAGCTTGCCGGAGCGTGCCACCTCGTCGCGGACCACGAGCGGGTTGCGCACGTCGGACGCGATCGCCGCCAGTGCGTCGGTGAGCTCGTCGCGGCTGCTCGCCAGGACGACCGCGCGCTGGTCGAACGAGGCCCGCGTCGTGGCCGCGGCCCGGGCGATGTCGGCGAGGTCGGCGTGCACGTCGAGCAGGCGCGCGGCCTGGTCGCGCAGGGCGGCCGGGGTGCGGCCGGACACCAGTACCGGCAGCACACCGGGGTTATCCACAGATTTCTCCGCGGCCCCTTGACCAGCGATTTCAGCAGGTACGCTGGAAATCGGGGGGATCCCCGGCACCCCTTCCAAGATCACGTGCGCGTTGGTGCCGCTGGCGCCGAACGACGAGACGGCGGAGCGGCGCGGCCGGTCGGCCGAAGGCCACGGCGTGCGCTCCTGCAGCAGGCGCACGGCGCCGCTGCTCCAGTCGACGTGCGAGGACGGCGACGACGCGTGCAGGGTCTGCGGCAACTCGCCCGCCCGCATCGCCATCACCATCTTGATCACGCCCGCGACACCGGACGCGGCCTGCGTGTGGCCGATGTTCGACTTGACCGCACCGAGGAGCAGCGGTTCCGCGCGGTCCTGCCCGTAGGTGGCGAGCAGGGCCTGCGCCTCGATCGGGTCGCCGAGCTTGGTGCCCGTGCCGTGCGCCTCCACGGCGTCCACTTCGGACGGACGCAGGCCGGACGATGCCAGCGCCTGCCGGATGACCCGCTGCTGGGCCGGTCCGGACGGGGCGGTGAGACCGTTGGACGCGCCGTCGGAGTTGATCGCCGAGCCGCGCACGACCGCGAGGACCTCGTGGCCGTTGCGCTGAGCGTCGGAAAGCCGTTCGAGCACCAGCATGCCGACGCCCTCTGCCCAGCCCGTGCCGTCGGCGCTGTCGGAGAACGCCTTGCAGCGGCCGTCCTCCGAGAGCGCGCCCTGAGCGCTGAACTCGATGAACCCGACCGGCGTCGACATCACGCACACACCGCCGGCGAGCGCCATCTCGCACTCACCCGTGCGCAGCGCCTGGGCCGCGAGATGCAGCGAGACCAGCGACGACGAACACGCCGTGTCGACCGAGACTGTCGGGCCCTGCAGGCCGAACGTGTAGGCGAGGCGGCCGGACAGCAGCGACGCGGACTGCGCGGTCTGCCACTCCAGGCCGGTCTCCTCCGGAGACGGCCGGTACTCGCCGCTGCCGCCACCGACGAACACGCCGGTCACCGAGCCGCGGATCGTGGCCGGGTCGACACCCGCGCGTTCCAGTGCCTCCCACGCCGTCTCGAGCACGATGCGCTGCTGCGGGTCCATGACCATCGCTTCGCGCGGCGAGATCGAGAAGAAGTCCGGGTCGAAGTTCGGCACGTCGTAGAGGAAGCCGCCGTTGCGGGTGACGCTCTGTCCACTGTAGAGGGTGGCGAGGTCCCAGCCGCGGTCGGCGGGGAACTCCCCGATCGCGTCGACGCCGTCGAGCAGCAGCTTCCACAGGTCTTCCGGCGACCGGACGCCACCGGGGTAGCGGCAGGCCATGCCGACGATCGCGATCGGCTCGTCGGTGGTCGTCCTCGCGATGAACTGGACGTCGTCCGCGCCGCCGAGGAGTTCGGTGAGCAGGTGCTCGGCGAGCTCGTCCGGCGTCGGGTAGTCGAACACCAGCGTCGCGCTCAACTGCAGGCCGGACTCGGTCTGGATCTGGTTGCGCAGGTCGACCGCGGTGAGCGAGTCGAAGCCGAGGTCGCGGAACGGCACGTCCGGTTCGATCGCCTGCGTTCCGCTGTGGCCCAGGACGAGGGCCGCCTTCTCGCGAACGAGGGTGAGCAGCGTGCCGTGCCGTTCGTACTCGGGCAGCTTCAGCAGCGTCTGCTTCAAAGCCGGTTCCGTCACCGGCTTCTGCTGTTCGAAGTTGGTGAACAGCTTGTTCTGCTGCTGGAACGTGTCCCATTTGACGTCCGCGACGACGACGTTCGTCCGTCCACTCGCGACAGCACTGTGTAGGGCGGCGACGGCGTTCGTCGCGTCGAGGACCGGGATGCCGCTCATCCGCAGATGCGCGGTCATGCTCTGGTCGGTCGTGCCCTCCCACGGCGAGTACGCGATGGAGGTCGCCTTGAGGCCGCGTGCCTTTCGCTGTCGCGCGAACTCCTCGACGATCGCGCTGTGGGCGGCCTGCTGGGCCTGGCCGCGGAAGCCCCACGTGCCGGCGACCGAGCCGAAGACGACGAACGCCTCCAGCTCACGATCACCGAGCTGCTCGTCGAGTTGGTGCAGGGAGTCGAGATCGCCGAGGTGGATCACCGCGGTGACGTCGTCGGTGAGGGTGTCGGTGGTGTTCAGCAGTTCCCGGATCTGGTCGCCCATCGGCCCTTCCGCGCCGGAGAGCAGGATCTGGCCGCTCGGCGTCCACGGGGTGGTGTTCTCGATGCGGCGCAGGCGCGGGACCGACGTGCCCTCGTCGTGGAAGACGACTTCCTGCTCGCCTTGGGGGATCTCCCAGGTGTCGGTGTCGACGCGGATGAGGCCACCCCAGCGTTCCGGCTGCTCCAGCGCGGCGACGCGGCCTTCGCCCCAGACTGCAGGGCTGGCCGAGACGCACCACAGCGGGGCGGTGATGCCGTGCTGTTCCAGGATGTCCAGGACCTCGAACGGGCTGGTGTCGCCCGCCGAGATCACACCGGCGTAGTCACCGGGCACGAGCTCGGTCGTCGTCGCCCCCGCGAAGCCTGCCGCGTTTCCGATCGTGAGCCAGGTGCCTTCGGTCGTGGTGCTGACCGGCTGCCGCTCCCACACGACCTCGTACAGCCAGTCGTCGGTGACAGACTTCGGCGTGGTCGTCGGCCAGTAGCGCTCTCGCTGGAACGCGTACGTGGGCAGCGCGATCTTCCTCGCACCGGTGCCCCGGTAGTACTCCGTCCAGTCGACGTCCGCGCCCTTGACGTGCAGGGTGCCGAGCGCGAGGGCGAAAGCGCTGACCTCGTCGCGGTCCTTGCGTTGCGTCGCAACGGCTCCGTCGACCATCGCGGCGAGCACACCGTCCGGGCCGATCTCGACGAACGTGTCGACGCCGCTGAGGCTCTGCACGTTGTCGTGGAACCTGACCGTGTCGCGGACGTGGTTCACCCAGTAGTCGATGGTCGTGACGTCGCCGTTGGTGGCGAACGGGATCCGCGGCTGGTTGAACGTGATCGTGGCGATCGCGGCGCGGAAGTCGTCGAGCATCGGGTCCATCAGCGGCGAGTGGAACGCGTGGCTGACGGTGAGCTGCTTGGTCTTCTCGAACTTCTTGGCGATCTTGGCCACCTGGGTCTTGTCGCCGGCGATCACGACGGACGTGGGTCCGTTGACCGCGGCGATCGAGACCTTCTTCGACCTGCCGAGCTGCTTTTTGACCTCGTCCTCGGTGGCGAGGATGGACACCATCGCGCCGCCGGCCGGGAGGGCCTGCATGAGGTTCGCGCGGGCGGTGACGAGCCTGGCCGCATCTTCGAGGCTGAGCACGCCCGCGATGTGGGCCGCGGCGATCTCACCGATGGAGTGGCCGGCGACGTGGTCGGGCAGGACGCCGAGGCTCTGGACCAGTTTCGCCAGTGCGACCTCGATCGCGAAGAGCGCGGGCTGGGTGTTGCCGGTCTGGTTGAGCCGTTCCTCGTCCTCGCCCCAGATGATGGTGCGGAGTTCCGGGTCGAGGTGGCCGAGCACCTCGTCGAGGGCGGCCTTGAACACCGGGAACCGCTCGGAGAGCTCGCGGCCCATGCCGAGGCGCTGCGAGCCCTGGCCGGTGAACAGGAACGCCGTCGTGCCCGCCTTGCGCGCCACACCGCTGATGATTTCGGCGCCGTCGATCAGCAACGCGCGGTGCGCGAACTGCGCGCGCGTCGTGGCTGCCGAGAACGCCAGGTCGAGCTGGTCCGCCTCGACTGCGCGGAGCTGCTCGATCTGAGCGCGCAGCGCATCGGAGGACTTCGCCGAAACGACGACGGGGGCCCCCTTGGGGGGACGCGAGGTCCCCACTCCAATCATCTCACTGGGGTCTGACAGTTCTGGTGCGGTCGGGTTGTGAGTGGACCGTTCACCTGCGGGGGCCGATTCGAGGATCACGTGCGCGTTCGTGCCGGAGAGGCCGAACGCGGAGATGCCCGCGCGGCGCGGCCTGCCGTCCGAAGGCCAGTCGGTGTTCTCGGTGAGCAGCGAGACGGGACCCGAGGTCCAGTCGACGTGCGAGGTCGGGGCGTCGACGTGGAGGGTGCGGGGCAGCACGCCGTGGCGCATCGCCTCGACCATCTTGATGACGCCGGCGACACCCGCCGCCGCCTGGGAGTGGCCGATGTTCGACTTCACCGAACCCAGGTAGAGCGGTGCGGTGCGGTCGGCGAAGGTGGCGAGCAGGGCCTGGGCCTCGATCGGGTCGCCCAACGTCGTGCCGGTGCCGTGTGCCTCGATCGCGTCGACATCGCCGACGGTGAGACCGGCGTCCGCGAGAGCGCGGCGGATGACGCGCTGCTGCGAGGGGCCGTTCGGGGCGGTGAGGCCGTTGGAGGCGCCGTCGGAGTTGACCGCCGAGCCACGCACCAGTGCGAGGACCTCGTGGCCGTTCTTGAGAGCATCCGAAAGCCGTTCCAGGACAAGGATGCCGGCGCCCTCAGACCACGCCGTGCCGTCGGCGCCGTCTGCGAACGCCTTGCAGCGGCCGTCCGGCGCGAGGCCGCCCTGGGTGGTGAACTCGACGAACGAGTCGGGGCTCGACATGACCGAGACACCGCCCGCCAACGCCAAAGTGCACTCACCGGAGCGCAGCGCGCGCATCGCCCAGTGCATGGCGACCAACGACGACGAGCACGCCGTGTCGATGGTGACCGCGGGTCCTTCCAGTCCGAGGACGTAGGAGAGGCGGCCGGACATCACCGACGCGGTGTTGCCGGTGGCCAGGTAGCCCTGGATGTCGGGGTCGAGCGAGCGGCGCAGGACGTTCTCGTAGTCCTGGCCGTTCGTGCCGACGAACACGCCGGTCGGGCTGCCCTTCAACGACTGCGGGTCGATGCCGGTGCGTTCCAGCGCCTCCCAGGCCGTTTCGAGGATCAGGCGCTGCTGCGGATCCATCGCGAGCGCTTCCCGCGGTGAGATACCGAAGAAGTGCGCGTCGAAGTCCGCGACACCGTTGAGGAAACCGGCTTCCAGCGACGCCGAGGCACCGGCGCCGAGCGCGGCCAGGTCCCAGCCGCGGTCCGCCGGGAACGAGCTGATGCCGTCGCCGCCGCTCGAAACGAGGTCCCAGAAGCCTTCCGGTGACGTCACGCCGCCAGGGAAGCGGCAGCCGATGCCGACGATCGCGATCGGGTCGTCGTCTGCGCGTGCCACGACCACCTCGGCCGGCACGTCACCGACCTCGCCCAGCAGGAAGTCCGCCAGGTCGTAGGGCGTCGGGTAGTCGTAGAGGAGCGAGGCGGGCAGCGTCAGCTCGGTCGCGGCCTGCAGGCGGTTGCGCAGTTCCAGGGTCGTCAGCGAGTCGAAGCCGAGGTCGAGGAACGCGCGGTCCGGTTCGACGTCGGTCGCGGCCCCGTGACCGAGGACGGCGGCGATCTGGCCGCGCACCAGGTCCAGCACGGCGCGGTTGCGCTCGGCCTTCGACAGGCCCGCGAGCGCCTTGCGGAACTGCGGCTGCTCGGTCTCAGCGATCTGCTCGGTGGTGTGGAAGCGCTTGACCTCGGGCAGGTCGCCGACCAGCGGCGCCGGGCGCAGACCGGCGAGCGCGGGCAGGAACCGTTCCCAGTCGATCTCCGCGATCATGACGGCCGCGTCGCCGTGCTCGATCGCCTGCTTGAGCGCCTGCAAGGCGAGCGGTGGCTCCATCGGCGTGAAACCGCCGCGCTTCAACCGTTCCGCGACGCCGCCCGCGACGGCCATGCCCGCCGCGGCCCACGGTCCCCACGCCACCGACGTGGCCGGAAGACCTTGCAGGCGGCGGTGTTCGGCGAACGCGTCCAGGAACGCGTTGGCGGCGGCGTAGTTGCCCTGGCCCGCGCCGCCGATGACACCGGCGGTCGACGCGAACAGCACGAACGCGTCGAGATCGGCGGTGAGCTCATGGAGGTTGCGGGTCGCGTGCACCTTGGCGCGCAACAGGTTCGTGAACGACGTGGCGTCCATCGACTCGACGAGGCCGTCCTCGACGACGCCTGCCGCGTGGAACACCGATGTCACCGGGTACTCGGCCAGGAGGTTGGCCAGCGCGTCCCGGTCGGCGACGTCGCAGGCCTTGACGATCACCCGCGGGTCGTCGAAGTCCGCGGTGCCGGTCCGGCTCACGAGGACGACCTGCTCGGCGTCGTTGTCGAGCAGCCAGCGCGCGACCTGCGTGCCGATCGCGCCCGTGCCGCCGGTGACGAGCACGCGGCCCGGCCGGTAGTCACGGTGCAGCGCGCTCGGGGTGCTGTGGATGAGGCGGCGGCCGTAGACGCCGGACGGGCGCACCGCGACCTGGTCCTCGCCCGTGCCGGCCAGCACGCCGGGGATGCGGCGCGCGGTGTTCCAGTCGAGCTCGGACGGCAGGTCGATCAGGCCGCCCCAGCGCTGCGGGTGTTCCAGCGCGATCACGCGGCCGAGGCCCCAGACCGCGGCGCTGCCGGGGTCGGCGATCTGCTCGCCGCCGCCGGCCGACACCGCGCCCTGCGTCGCCACCCACAGCGGGGCGTCGACACCGGCGTCGCCGAGTGCCTGCACCACAACGGAAGTGCGCACCAGCGCGGCTTCCTCGCCGGCGCCGATCGCGAGCAGCGACAGCACGCCCGCGTACTCGCCGCGGACCTGCTCGGCCAGTTCGGCCCTGGTCGCGGCGGCGTCGACGACCACGGTCTCGACGCCGAGTGCTTCGATCAGTTCGGACGCGTCGTGGTTCGTGAGTACGAGCCACGGACCGGTCAGGGTGGCGGACACCGTGATCGGCTTCCAGGTGACGGCGTATCGCCAGGAGTCCACTGTGGACTGCTGCTTGCGGGTGCGCCACTGCGCCAGTGCGGAGAAGTCCTCGCGCTCGACGGCGGCCCAGAACTCGTCGTCGACGAAGTCGCCGTCGTTCGTGCCGGTCGCGGTGACGGGCTCCGGCCAGAAGCGCTGGTGCTGGAACGGATAGGTGGGCAGCTCGACCGTCGCGTTGACGCCGGCGAAGTACTTTGCCCAGTCGACGGTCGTGCCGCGGACGTGCAGGCCCGCCAGCGCGGTCAGCAGCGTCACGGCCTCGTCGCGGTCGCGGCGCAGCGCGGGCACCAGCGTCGCTTCCTCGGTGAGCGACTCCTGGGCCATGCCGGTGAGCACGCCGTCCGGGCCGAGCTCCAGGAACGCCCGCACGCCGCGGCTTTCCAGCTGCGTGACGACGTCGGCGAACCGGACGGCGTCGCGGACGTGCCGCACCCAGTACTCGGATTGTTCAACAATCCCACCAGTCAACAAGGGGATCGTGGGATTGTTGAACGAAAGTCCGGCGACCACGGCGCGGAAGTCGTCCAGCATCGGCTCCATCAGCGGCGAGTGGAACGCGTGGCTCACCGTGAGCGGCTTGGACTTGCGATCGTTGAATCGTTCAACGATCCCACAAACCTCTTGTTCAACACCGGCGATGACGATCGAGCGCGGCCCGTTGACGGCGGCGATCGAGACACCGGCGGTGAGGTGCGGGGTGATCTCGTCCTCGGTCGCCTGGATCGCGACCATCGCCCCGCCCGTCGGCAACGCCTGCATGAGGCGGGCGCGGGCGGAGATCAACGTGCACGCGTCGTCGAGGCTGAGCACCCCGGCGACGTGCGCGGCGGCGATCTCACCGATGGAGTGGCCCGCCAGGTAGTCCGGCGTGACACCCCACGACTCGACCAGCCGGAACAGCGCCACCTCGACCGCGAAGATCGCGGGCTGCGCGTAGCCGGTCTGGTTGAGCAGGGCAGCGTCGTCGCCCCACATGACGTCGCGCAACGGCCGTTCGAGGTCCGCGTCGAGGTAGGCGCAGACCGCGTCGAGGGCGTCGGCGAACACCGGGTAGCTCGCGTAGAGCTCACGGCCCATGCCGAGGCGCTGCGAACCCTGACCGGTGAACAGGAACGCCGTGCGGCCGCGCGAAGTCTGACCCCGCGTGACCGAGGCGTCCGGCTGGTCGTCGCGCAACGCCGTCAGGCCGCGCACCAGCTCGTCGTGGTTGCTCGCGACGACGACCGCGCGCCGTTCGAACGTGGACCGCGTGGTGGCGAGCGAGGCGGCCAGGCTGACCAGGTCCGCGTCGACGTCGAGGAGTTGACCGGCGACCTGCTTCAACGCCTCGTCGGCTCGCGCTGACACGAGAACGGGCATCGGAACGCTGGTGTCAGCCGCCGTTTCCTCGGCGACGTCCTGCGTGGGGGCCGCCTCCAGCACCACATGGGCGTTCGTGCCGGAGAGACCGAACGACGAGACGCCGGCGCGGCGCGGGTGGCCGGTTTCCGGCCAGGCTTCCTCGGCGGCGAGCAGCTTGATTGCGCCGGAGGACCAGTCGACCTTGGTCGAGGGCTGGTCGACGTGCAGGGTCCTGGGCAGGACGCCGTGCCGCAGCGCCAGCACCATCTTGATGATGGAGGCGACACCGGAGGCCATCTGGGTGTGGCCGATGTTCGACTTCATGGAGCCGAGCAGCAGCGGGCGTTCGCGGTTCTGGCCGTAGGTGGCGAGCAGCGCCTGGGCCTCGATCGGGTCGCCCAGGGCCGTGCCGGTGCCGTGGCCGTCGATGGCGTCCACTTCGGACGGTTCGAGGCGGGCGTTGGCGAGGGCCTGGCGGATGACGCGTTGCTGCGAGGGGCCGTTCGGGGCGGTGAGGCCGTTGGAGGCGCCGTCCTGGTTGACCGCGGAGCCCCGCACGACGGCGAGAATCCGGTGGCCGTTGCGGACCGCGTCGGACACTCGCTCCAGCAGGACCAGGCCGACACCTTCGGCGAGGGTCATGCCGTCGGCGGCGTCGGAATAAGCCTTGCAGCGGCCGTCGCGAGCCAGAGCGCGCTGGCGGCTGAAGCCGACGAACGCGCCGGGCGTCGCCATGACCGAGACGCCACCGGCCAGGGCCAGTGAGCTTTCGCCGTCACGCAACGACTGGCAGGCCAGGTGCAGTGCCACCAAGGAAGAAGAGCAGGCGGTGTCGAGGGTGACCGCGGGGCCTTCGAGGCCGAACAGGTACGACACGCGGCCGGACAGCACGCTGGAGAGCGTGCCGGTGATCATGTGGCCCTCGTCGCCCGGCTGGTCGGAGCCGCCCGCCGAGTAGTCCTGATAGGACGCTCCGATGAACGCGCCGGTCAGGGTTCCCTTCAGCGCGTGGGGGTCGATGCCTGCGCGTTCGATGGACTCCCAGGCGGTTTCGAGCAGCAGGCGCTGCTGCGGGTCCATCGACAGGGCCTCGCGCGGGCTGATGCCGAAGAAGCCGGGGTCGAAGTTCGCGACGTCGTGCAGGAAGCCGCCCTGCACCGAGTAGGCGCCGCCGGGGGCGTCCGGGTCGGGGTTGTAGAGGGAGTCGCCGTCCCAGCCGCGGTCGGCGGGGAAGCCGGAGATCGCGTCGACGCCGTTCATCACGACGTTCCAGAGGTCGTCCGGAGTCGTGACACCGCCCGGGTAGCGGCAGGCCATGCCGATGATCGCGATCGGTTCGTCGGACGCCACCGAGGCGATGACCGGAGCGCTGGACGCGACGTCGGCGCCCAGCAGTTCGCCGAGCAGGAACTCGGTGAGCGCCAGCGGGCTCGGGTGGTCGAACACCATCGTCGTGGGCAGGCTGAGACCCGTTGCGGCGGCGAGCTTGTTGCGCAGGTCGACCGCGGTGATCGAGTCGAAGCCGACCTCGCGGAACGCCCGGTGCTCGGTCAGCGCGTCGGTCGACGACATGCCCAGCACCGAAGCGGCTTCGGCGCGCACGAGGTCGAGGAGCTGCTGCTCGCGTTCGGCCGGCGGCAGTGCGCGCAGGCGGGCCGCGAAGTCACCGTCGGCCGCCGACGTGGTCTGCTCCGCGGCGACCGTGAGTGCGCGGACCTCGGGCAGTTCCTCGAAGAGCGTGGTCGGGCGCATCGCCGTGAAGACCGGGTAGTAGCGGTCCCAGGCGATGTTCGCGATGGCGATCTCGGTGTCGTCGTCCTCGATCGCGCGCTGCAGACCGGCCAGTGCCAGCCGAGCCTTCATGAACTCCAGGCCGCTGCGGCGGATCTGGTCGGTGTCGATGCGGCCGAGGCCGATGTCGTCGGACCAGATGCCCCACGAGATCGAGGTGCACCGCAGGCCGCGCGCACGACGCTGGGCGGCCAGGGAACTCAGGTAGGCGTTGCCGGCGACGTAGGAGGCGTGGTTGCCGGAGCCCCACATGCCGGAGATCGACGAGAACAGCACGAACGCGTCGAGGTCCTCGGTCAGCAGCTCGTCCAGGTGGGCGGCGCCGTCGACCTTCGCGGCGAGGATCTCGCTCAGACCCTCCACAGTGGACCCGTCGATCGAGTGCAGTCCGATCACCGCGGCGGTGTGGACGACCGAACGGATCTCGCGGCCTTCCGCACGCAGGTCGTTGAGCATGCGTTCGACGTCGTCGCGCTGGGCGATGTCACACGCGACGACCGTCGTGGGAGTGCCGAGTTCTTCCAGCTCTGCCACGAGTTCACGGGCGCCGGGTGCGTCGAGGCCGCGGCGGCTGGTGAGCACCAGGTGCTCGGCGCCCTTGTGGGCGAAGAAGCGTGCGACGTGCGGGCCGAGCGTGCCGGTGCCGCCGGTGATGATCGTGGTGCCGCGCGGGGTGAACTCCGCGGGCGTCGGACGCGACGGTGCGCGGACGACGCGGCGGGCCAGCGTGCCCGACGCGCGGATCGCGAGCTGGTCTTCCTCGCCCGCGTTGACGAGTGCCGAGACGAACCGTTGCGCGGCACGCTGATCGAGCTCTTCCGGCAGGTCGATAGAGCCGCCCCAACGCTGCGGGTGTTCCAGCGCGGCGGTCCAGCCGATACCGACCGCCTGCACCTGTGCCGGGTGGTCCACGGTGTCGGCGCGGCCCGTCGAGAGGGCGTTGCGGGAGATGTTCCAGATCGGGGCGGGGTGGCCGGCGTTGATCAGGTTGACGGTCAGCAGCAGGCCGGTGGGCAGACCGAGGGCCGCGGGGCGTTCGTCGGTGGGCAGCAACGAGATGATGCCGGTCGCGTCGGTGAGTTTCGACGCGATGGTGTCGCGGTCGTCGGCCGGGTCGAGCACGATGCGCTGGACGTCCACACCGGTGAGGGCGTCGAGGACGTCGGTGTCGTCGATGCCGTCCGTGGTGACGACGAGCCAGGTGCCGGTGAGCCTGCCCTGGTCCAGGCCGCGCAACGGCTTCCACGTCGTGCGGTAGCGCCAGGAGTCCGTTGTGGACTGATCACGGCTGGACTGCCGCCAGGTCGTGAGCGCGGGCAGGACGGCGGCGAGCGTCGCCTCGTCGAGGTGCAGGCTCTGGGTGAGCGTGGCGAGGTCGGACTGCTCGACGGCCTGCCAGAACGCGGCGTCCGCCGGGTCTGCCTCTGGCGCGCCGACGGGGTGCTGCGGCGGGCCGATCCAGAAGCGCTCGTGCTGGAACGGGTAGGTGGGCAGATCGACGCGGGTGCCCTCGAGGTGCCACTTGACCGGGAGGCCGCGGACCCAGACCTCGGCGAGGCTGGTCAGGACGCGGTGCAGGCCGCCGAGGTCGCGGCGCAGCGTGCCGGTGACGACGCCGCGCTTGCCTTCGAGCGCGTCCTGCACGCCCGGCGTGAGCACCGGGTGCGAGCTGACCTCGACGAACACCTGGTGCCCGCTGCCGATGAGCTGTTCGACGGCTTCGTTCAGGTGGACGGTCTGGCGGAGGTTCGTGAACCAGTACTCGGCGTTGGTGGTGGCGTCGTTCCACTCGCCGGTGACCGTGGAGAGGAACGGCGTGTGCGGGGTGAGCGGGGTGACGCCGGCGAGGTCATTCAGGATGTCGTCGCGGAGGTCCTCGACCTGGGCCGAGTGCGAGGCGTAGTCGACCTCGATGCGGCGGACCCGGACGCCCTGCTCGACGAGCTTGCCGCAGAACGCGTCCAGCGCCTCGAGATCGCCGGAGACCGCGACGCTGCGGGGGCCGTTCGTGGCGGCGAGGCTGAGGCGGTCGCCCCATTCTTCGAGATGTGGCTGGACTTCTGGCGCGGAGAGCCCGATGGACACGATGCTGCCGCGGCCCGACATGACCCGGCCGATGGCCTGGCTGCGCAGGGCGACGACCTTGGCGGCGTCCTCGAGGCTGAGCGCGCCGCTGACGGCCGCCGCGGCGATCTCGCCCTGGGAGTGGCCGATGACGGCGTCGGGGGTGACGCCGTGGTCCTTCCAGACCTCGGCGAGCGACACCATCATCGCCCAGCTCGCGGGCTGGACGACGTCGACGCGGTCGAGGCTGCCCGCGCCGCGGATGACCTCGAGGAGGTTCCAGTCGGTGTGGGGCCTCAGGGCGGCGGCGCATTCGGCCATGCGGGCGGCGAACACCGGCGACTCGTCGAGGAGTTGCGCGCCCATGCCGACCCACTGCGAGCCTTGGCCGGGGAAGATGAACGTGACCTTGCGCTCCAGGTCAGCGACGCCGCGCGCGACCTCCACGCCGTCGATGAGGACCGCGCGGTGGTCGAAGTCCGGCCGCAGGCCGAGGCTGTACGCGATGTCGGCCGGGCCGGCGTCGAGGCCGCGCACGCCGTCGATCTGGGCGCGCAACGCCGGTTCCGACTTGGCAGAGACGAGCCACGGAATCGATCCCGCCTCGCCCCCTCCGGGGGAGACCGAGGTCCCCACTCCAATCGTCGCACGGGGGTCTGACGATTCCTGGTCGGGAAGATCGACAACTGCCGAGTTGTCCACAGGCGACGAGTTGTCCACAGATTCCGGCTCGGCGGCCACGGTGAGGGGCGCGGTCGATACGCTGGAAATCGGGGGGATCCCCGCGGCCTGCTCCAAGATCACGTGGGCGTTGGTGCCGGAGATGCCGAACGATGAGACGGCGCAACGGCGTGCACGGCCCGTGTCGGGCCATTCGGTCGTGTCCTGCAGCAGCGAGATGGTGCTGGGGCTCCAGTCGACGTGCGTGGAGGGCTCACCGGCGTGCAGGGTGCGGGGCAGGACGCCGTGCCGCAGCGCCATCACCATCTTGATGACGGAGGCGACGCCTGCCGCGGACTGGGTGTGGCCGATGTTCGACTTCACCGAGCCGAGCAGCAGCGGGCGGTCGGCGTCGCGGTCGCGGCCGTAGGTGTTGAACAGGGCCTGGGCCTCGATGGGGTCGCCCAGCGAGGTGCCGGTGCCGTGCGCGTCCAAGGCGTCGATGTCGCCGGGGGTCACGCCGGAGTTCGCGAGGGCCTGCATGATGACGCGCTGCTGCGACGGGCCGTTCGGGGCGGACAGGCCGTTCGAGGCGCCGTCCTGGTTGACCGCCGAGCCGCGGATGACAGCCAGAATCGGGTGTCCGGCGGCCAGAGCGTCCGACTGGCGCATCAGCAGGAGCATGCCGATGCCCTCGGAGAGGATCATGCCGTCGGCGGTGTCGGAGAACGACTTGCAGCGGCCGTCGCGAGCCAGCGCGCGCTGGCGGGAGAAGGCGATCAGCGGCTTCGGGTTCGGCATGATCGTCGCGCCGCCGGCGACCGCGAACGCGGACTCGCCCGTGCGCAGCGACTGGCACGCCAGATGCATTGCCACCAAAGAGGAAGAGCAGGCGGTGTCGACCGTGACGGCCGGGCCTTCGAAGCCGAACACGTAGGCGACGCGGCCGGACAGCACCGACGGCGACGTGCCGGTCACCTGGTAGCCCTCGGAACCGCCGTCACCGCCGCCGTACTCGATGTACGAGGAGCCGATGAACGCGCCGACCTTCTTGCCGCGCAACGCGGCCGGGTCGATGCCAGCGCGTTCGACGGCCTCCCAGGTCGTTTCCAGCAGGAGCCGCTGCTGCGGGTCCATGCCGGTGGCCTCGCGCGGCGAGATGCCGAAGAACGACGGGTCGAAGTCGCCCGCGTCCGGCAGGTAGCCGCCGGCCGTGGTGTAGGTGGTGCCGGGACGATCGGGGTCCGGGTCGTAGAGCTGCGCCATGTCGAAGCCGCGGTCGCCGGGGAACTCCGTGATCGCGTCCGTGCCGGCGAGCACCATCTCCCAGAACGCCTCGGGGGTGTTCGCGTCGCCCGGGAAGCGGCAGCTCATGCCGACGATCGCGATCGGCTCGTCCGAGTCGACGTTCGCCGTGTAGGTCAGGGCTTCTTCGGCTGAGCCGAGCAGTTCGGCCAGCAGGTGGTCGGCGAGAACGAGCGGGGTCGGGTAGTCGAAGACCAGGGTCGCGGGCAATGGCAGACCGGTGGCGTCGGACAGCTTCTTGCGCAGCTCGACGGCGGTCAGCGAGTCGAAGCCGATGTCGCGGAACGCGCGGTTCTCCCCCACCTCCTCGACCGAGCTGTGGCCCAGGGTCGCGGCGGCCTCGGCGCGGACCAGTTCGATCAGCTTGCGCTTCTGGTCCTCTTCGGACAGTGAACGGATCTTGCGTGCGAACTCGGAGTCGTCGCGGCGGACCTCCTCGACGACGGTGAGCGCGCGGACCTCGGGCAGGTCGGACAGCAGCGGCGATGGGCGGACCGACGTGAAGAGCGGGAAGTAGGTGTCCCAGTTGATGTCGACGACGGTGACGCAGGTGTCGTCGTGCATCACGGCCCGGTTCAGTTCGGCGACGGCCTGCCCGGGCTGCAGGAACGTCAGGCCGCGGCGCGCCAGGTTCTCGGACATGGCTTCGTGCGTGGCCATGCCGACCTCGGCCCACGGGCCCCACGCGATCGACGTCGCCCGCAGGCCACGGGCGCGGCGGGCCTCGGCGAGCGCGTCGCAGTAGGCGTTCGCGGCACCGTAGGCCGCCTGGCCGCCGCTGCCCCACACACCCGCGATCGAGCCGAACAGCACGAAGAGGTCGACCTCGCCGACCAGTTCGTCGAGGTTCCGCGCGCCGATCACCTTGGCGGACAGCACATCCGCGAAGTCCGTGAGTTCGGTCAGTTCGAGCGGGGCGTGTTGTGCGGCTCCGGCGGTGTGCACGACACCGGACAGGTCGGTGATCTCCGAGATGACCGCGGCCAGTGCGTCGCGGTCGGCGACGTCGCAGGCGACGATCGACACGCGCGGGCCGAGTTCCTCCAGGGAGGCCTTCAGTTCGGCGGCGCCCGGCGCGTCCATGCCGCGGCGGGAGGTCAGCACCAGACCGGAAACACCGCGCTCGGCCAGCCACTGCGCCGTCGTGGCGCCGAGACCGCCGGTACCGCCGGTGATCAGCACGGTGCCGTGGGCGGTGTAGTCGGACGGCAGGGCATCGACCGGCCGGTGCGCGAGCCTGCGGCCCATGACGCCGGACGACCGGACGGCCAGCTGGTCCTCACCCTCCAGCCCGGCGACGCAGGAAACGAAGCGGCGCAAGGCGTTCTCGTCGAGCACCTCGGGCACGTCGATCAGACCGGCCCAGCGCTGCGGGTACTCCAGCGCGGCGGCACGGCCGAAGCCCCACACCGCGGCCTGCGCGGCGGACCGCACCGAGTCGGAGGTCTCCGCCGCGACCGCGCCGGACGTGACCGCCCAGATCGGCACGTCGACCGACTTGACCAGCAGGATCGACTGCTCCAGGCCGGTGGTCAGCACCGCGGAGGGCGACTCGTCGAGAGCCACCAGGGACACCACTAGGTCGCACTCGGGCACGTCGGCCACGGACGTCACGACGGTGACCTCGGCGCCGTATGCCGCCAGCACCGCGCGGTAAGGCTCCGCGTCCACCGCCGGCGTCGTCAGCACCGCGATGTGGCCGGACAGGACCGGTGTGCCCGTGATGCGGACCGGTGCCCACAGCACCCGGTACCGCCACGAGTCGAGCAGTGACTTCTCCTGGTTGCCGGCCCGCCACGACGACAGTGCCGGGATCAGCGAGTCCAGCGACGAACGCTGCTCCTCCCCCAGCCGCAGCAGTGCGGCGAGTTCGCGGGCGTCGCCACGTTCGATGGCCGCCCACAGCTTGGCGTCGGCCGGATCCGCGTCCGCGATCACCGGAGCGGCGGTTCCCAGCGGCCAGTAGTACTCGTGCTGGAACGCGTAGGTCGGCAGCGTCACGCGCTGAGCCGGCCCGTAGTAGGTCTTCCAGTCCACGGACACGCCGGACGCGAACAGGCGCCCCAGCGCCAGCGCGACCGCGGCCTCTTCCGGACGGTCCTTGCGCAGCACCGGAATCGCGCCGTCGACCAACGCCGACAGCGCGCCCTCCGGCCCGATCTCCACGAACGTCGTCACGCCGGCGGCACGGGCCGCTTCGACGGCGTCGTGGAAGCGGACCGCCTCCCGGACGTGCCGAACCCAGTACTCGGGTTGTTCAACGATTCCTTCGTTGGATTGTTCAACGATTCCATTGGAGGATTGTTGAACGATCCCACCAGTGAACAAGGGGATCGTGGGATTGTTGAACGAAAGGCCCTCGACGACGGCGCGGAACTCGTCGAGCATCGGCTCCATCAGCGGTGAGTGGAAGGCGTGCGAGACCGAGAGCTGCTTGGTCTTGCGATCGTTGAATTGTTCAACGATCCTACGAACCTCTTGTTCAACACCGGCCACGGTCACCGACGACGGGCCGTTGATCGCGGCGATCGAGACGCCGGGCGTGAGGTGCGGGGTGATCTCGTCCTCGGTGGCCTGGACGGCGACCATCGCGCCGCCGGTCGGCAGCGCCTGCATGAGGCGGGCGCGGGCGGACACCAAGGTGCAGGCGTCGTCGAGTGAGAACACACCGGCGACGTGCGCGGCGGCGATCTCGCCGATCGAGTGGCCGATCACGCCGTTGACCTTCACGCCCCACGAACGCACCAGGCGGAACAGCGCGACCTCGAAGGCGAACAGGGCCAGCTGCGCGTTGCCGGTCTGCTGCAGCTCCTCCTCGGAGGAACCCCACATGACGTCGCGGACCGGCAGCAGGTCCAGCACCTCGTCCAGCGCGGCGGCGAACACCGGGTAGCGCTCGTAGAGCTCACGCCCCATACCGAGCCGCTGAGAACCCTGACCGGAGAACAGGAACGCCACCTTGCCCGACGCGACCTCGCCCTCGACCACGGCGGCGTCGGAGTTCTCCGTCGCCAGCGCTCCCAGCGCCCGCAGCAACGACTCCCGGTCGGCGGCGACCACCGCGGCCCGCTGCTCGAACGCCGAGCGCGTCGTCGCCAGCGAGAAAGCCAGGTCGCGCACCGAAACGCCGGAAGACTCGACGAACGAACGCAGCCGCGCCGCCTGACCCCGCACCGCACGACGGGTGCGGCCGGACAGCACGACCGGCACGACGGCGTCAGAAGGCGCGGAAGACGGAACCTCGACAACAGGTGGCTGCTCGATGATGACGTGCGCGTTGGTGCCCGAGATGCCGAACGACGAGACGCCGGCACGACGGGGACGTTCCGCGGAAGGCCACTCGCGCGAGGAGGTCAGCAGCTCGACGGCGCCCTCGGACCAGTCGACGTGCGAGGAAGCAGTGGTGACGTGCAGGGTCTCCGGCAGCACACCGTGCCGCATCGCCTGCACCATCTTGATCACGCCCGCCACACCGGCGGCGGCCTGCGTGTGGCCCATGTTCGACTTGACCGAGCCGAGCAGCAGCGGTTCCGTGCGGTTCTGCCCGTAGGTCGCGAGCAGGGCCTGCGCCTCGATCGGGTCGCCCAGTGTCGTGCCGGTGCCGTGGGCCTCGACAACGTCCACATCGGACGACACCAGGCCGGCGTTCGCCAGGGCAGCGCGGATCACGCGTTGCTGGGCCGGGCCGTTCGGTGCCATCAGGCCGTTCGACGCGCCGTCCTGGTTCACCGCGGAGCCGCGGATCACCGCCAGCACGGGGTGTCCGTTGCGCACGGCGTCAGACATGCGCTCCAGCACCACCACACCGGCGCCTTCGGACCAGCCGACGCCGTCGGCCGAGTCGGAGAACGCCTTGCAGCGGCCGTCCGGGGACAGGCCGCGCTGCCGGGAGAACTCGACCAGCGCGGTCGGCGTCGACATGACCGTCACGCCGCCGGCCAGCGCGAGCGAGCACTCCCCCGCACGCAGCGCCTGCATCGCCCAGTGCATTGCCACCAAAGACGAAGAACACGCGGTGTCCACCGTGACCGCGGGACCTTCCAGTCCCAGGGTGTAGGAAACGCGACCGGACACAATGGACGGTGAGGTGCCGGAGCCCTGGAAGCCCTCGAAGTCACCGCCGGCGAGGCGGGCGCCGTAGTCGTTGTACATGACGCCCGCGAACACGCCGGTCTGCGTGCCGCGCAACGAGACCGGGTCGATGCCCGCGTGCTCGATCGCCTCCCACACGACCTCCAGCAGGATGCGCTGCTGCGAGTCCGTCCCGAGAGCTTCACGGGGAGACATGCCGAAGAACCCGGCGTCGAACTCGCCCGCGTCGTGCAGGAAGCCGCCCGACCGCGAGTAGGTCGTACCGGGGTGGTCGGGGTCGGGGTGGTAGAGGTTCTCGAGGTCCCAGCCGCGGTTCGACGGCAGGCCGGAGACCGCGTCGCCGCCCTCGGACACCAGGCGCCACAGGTCGTCCGCGGAACCGATGCCGTCCGGGTAGCGGCAGCCCATGCCGACGATCACGATCGGGTCGTCGGACGCGGCGGCCTGAACCGCCACCGGCACAACGACATCCGCCTCGCCGTCGAACAGCTCGTCCAGCAGGTGCGCGGCCAGCACGTCGGGCGTCGGGTAGTCGAACACCATCGTCGCGGGCAGGCGCAGTCCGGTCACCGCGGTCAGCTGGTTGCGCAGCTCCACGGCGGTCAGCGAGTCGAAGCCCAGGTCCTGGAACTGGCGGGACGGCTCGATCTCATCGCCGGACGCGTGCCCGAGGACGGCCGCGACCTGGCCGCGGACCAGGTCCAGCACCGCGTCCATGCGCTCTTCCGCACCCAGACCCGACAGCCGGCGGATGAGCGTGTCCGCGGTCTCCGAACCGGAGGCCGCGCGCCGCGTCCGCACCCGGATCAGGCCGCGCAGCAACGGCGGCACCTCGCCGCGTTGCCGCAGCGTGGCCAGGTCGAGGCGCGCCGGGACCAGGACAGGAGCAGAAGATGCGACACCGCGGTCGAACAGTCCGAGGCCCTGGTCGACGGTCAGCGGAGGCATGCCGGTGCGCGTCATGCGTTCGGCGTCCGCGTCAGTCAGCATGCCTTCGACAGCCCACGCGCCCCACGCCAGCGAGACCGTGTGCGCGCCCTGCGAACGCCGGTACTCCGCCAGCGCGTCCAGGAAGTGGTTGCCCGCCGCGTAGTTCGCCTGACCGGCCGTGCCCCAGGTGCCGGCCAGCGACGAGAACAGCACCAGCGGCACGGAAGGCAGTGCGGTGGCCAGGTTCCAGGCGGCGTCGACCTTGGGCCGCAGCACCGAGTGCAGTCGTTCCGGTGTCAGCGACGTGATCACACCGTCGTCCAGCACGCCGGCGCTGTGCACGACGGCCGAGATCTCGTGCTCAGCGACCAAAGCAGCCAGTGCCTGAGCGTCCGCGACATCGCACGCGACCACGGAAACGGTGGCGCCGAGGTCTTCCAGCTCCGACACGTCACCCGTGCCGCGCCGGCTGACCAGCACCAGCTCGCGAACACCGTGCTCGGCGACCAGGTGCCGGGCGAAGATCTTGCCCAGACCGCCGGTACCGCCGGTGATCAGGACCTTCGAACCCCACTCGACCGGGGTCTCCTCGACCTCGGCGCGGGCCAGTCGTGGCGCGTAGATCTCACCGTCGCGCACCGCCAGCTGCGGTTCCTCGGAACCGGCGGCGGCGGCGAACGCGGCCAGCGACGCCTCGGTGCCGTCCAGCTCGATCAGCGAGAACCGGCCGGGCGACTCGGACTGTGCCGAACGCACCATGCCCCACACCGCGGCGGAGGCGAGGTCGGCGCTGCTCGTCACGAACACGACCCGTTCGTCGCGTTCCTCCTGCAGCAGCCCAAGAACCCGTTCGGTCAGCTCGTGCACCGACGCGACGACGTCCTCGGATCCCAGGACTGGCACGACAACGACGTCTGAGCCGTCAGTTCCGCCGAGTCCGAAGACGTCTTCACCCAGCACGGTGAACGCGATGTCGGCGGCGGGGACCGTCACCGGCACCCAGTCGACCTGGAACAGCGTGTCACGGTCCACAGAGGACTCGGCCGCGACGGCGCGCACCACCAGCGAGTCGACCGTGGCGACAGGCACGCCCGCACCGTCGACCGCGGCGATCGCGTAGGCGTTGTCGCCGGAGCGGGTCAGGCGGACCCGCAGTGAGGAGGCGCCGGTCGCGTGCAGCGACACGCCTTCCCACGAGAACGGCAGCCCGGCCTCGCCCTCGCCCGAGATGAGGGCCGCGTGCAGCGCCGAGTCGAGAAGTGCCGGGTGCAGGCCGAATCCGGCCGGGTCGACGCCGTCGGGCAGCGCGACCTCGGCGTAGACGACGCCGTCGTCACCACGCCAGGCGGCTTTCAGACCCTGGAACACGGGCCCGTACTCGAAGCCCATCGCGGCGAAGTTCTCGTAGCAGCCTTCGACGTCGAGGGCGGTGACTCCGGCGGGTGGCCACACCGACGTGTCGAACGCTTCCTCACGCGCGGGTGCGCCCAGCACACCGATCGCGTGCTGCGTCCACGGTTCGTCGTCGGCGCCGTCGGCGCGCGAGTAGATCTTGACGGTGCGGCGGCCGTTCGCGTCGGCGTTGCCGATCCACAGCTGCACCTGCACGCCGCCGCGTTCCGGCACGATCAGCGGTGCCGTCAGCGTCAGTTCCTCGACGCGGTCGCAGCCGACCTCATCGCCGGCGCGGATCGCGAGCTCCAGATAGGCCGTGCCGGGCAGCAGAACCGCGCCGCGCACGGCGTGATCGACCAGCCACGGGTGGGTCTGGCGGGTGAGGCGGCCGGTCAGCAGCGCGCCGTCCTGGTCGGCGAACGAGACGGTCGCGGTGAGCAGCGGGTGGTGTGCCGCACCGAGGCCGGCGGCGCGCGGGTCGTGGAAACCGCCGCCGCCCTTGGGCCAGTATCGCTTGGCCTGGAACGCATACGTGGGCAGGTCGATCGCGCCGGCGCCGGTACCGGCGAAGTAGGTGGACCAGTCGACCTTGGTGCCGCGGACGTGCAGGCTCGCGAGCGCGGTGGTGATCGTCTCTAGTTCGTCGCGGTTCTTGCGCAGCAACGGGATCGCGGTGACGTCGGCGGTTTCCTGTGCCATCGCGGACAGGATGCCGTCCGGTCCGATCTCCACGAACTGCGTGACGCCGTGCTGGACCAGCCAGGTGATGCCGTCGGCGAACCGGACGGCCTCGCGGACGTGGCTCACCCAGTAGTCGGGTGAGGTGATCTGCTCGACGCGGGCCTGCTCGCCGGTCAGGTTCGAGACCAGCGGGATGATCGGGGCGGTCAGGGTGAGTCCGGCGACGGTGGCGCGGAACTCCTCGAGCATCGGCTCCATGAGCGGCGAGTGGAAGGCGTGGCTCACCGTGAGGTGCTTGGTCTTGCGGTCTTCGAAGTGTGCGGCGACGGCGCGGGCTTCGTCGTCCACACCCGCGATGACGATGCTGTTCGGGCCGTTGATCGCGGCGATGGAGACGCCGGCGGTCAGGTGCGGGGTGACCTCGTCCTCGGTGGCCTGCAGCGCGATCATCACGCCGCCCTGCGGCAGCGCCTGCATCAGGTTCGCGCGGGCGGTGACGAGCTTGGCCGCGTCCTCCAGGCTGAACACGCCCGCGATGTGGGCGGCGGCGATCTCGCCGATGGAGTGGCCCGCCACGAAGTCGGGTTTGAGGCCCCACGACTCGGTCAGGCGATACAGCGCGACTTCGATCGCGAACAGCGCGGGCTGGGTGTGCTTGGTCTGGTCGAGCTGGTCCGCGCCGGTCCAGATGATGTCTTTCAGCGCTGGGTCGAGGTGCTGCAGGACCGCGTCGAACGCCTCGGCGAACACCGGGAAGCGCTCGTAGAGGTCTTTGCCCATGCCGGAGCGCTGGGCGCCCTGGCCGGTGAACAGGAACGCCTGCTTGGCGCGCGCGGCGGTGCCCTGGACGAGGCCGGGCGCGGGAGTGCCGTTGATCAGGGCTTCGAGGCCGGTGCGCAGGTCGCCGACGATGGCGGCGCGGTGGTCGAACGACGCGCGGGTGGTCGCGAGAGAGTAGGCGAGGTCGAGCGCGGGTGCGTCCGTGGTCAGCAGACGCTCGGCCTGCGCGCGCAACGCTTCCCTGGAGCGGCCGGACACGAGGAACGGCACGGGGCCTGCCTCGACCGTCGGCGCGCTCGGAATCGATACGGATTCGCGGGCCCCCTGGGGGGATTCGCCCCCCACTCCAATCGTCTCAGAGGGGTCTGACAGTTCTGGTGCGGGCGCTTCCTCGATGATCGTGTGCGCGTTGGTGCCGGAGAGGCCGAAGGACGAAACGGCGGCGCGGCGGGGCTGACCGGTCGCGGGCCACGGCGTGTTCGAGGTGACCAGCCGGACGGCGCCGGCCTCCCAGTCCACGTGGCTGGAGGGGGTGTCGGCGAGCAGGGTCTGCGGGACGACTCCGGCGCGGATCGCCATGATCATCTTGATCACGCCGGCCACACCTGCGGCGGCCTGGGTGTGGCTGAGGTTGGACTTGACCGAGCCCAGCAGCAGGGGCTGCTCGGCGGAGCGGCTGCGGCCGTAGGTGGCGAGCAGGGCCTGGGCCTCGACGGGGTCGCCCAGGACGGTGCCGGTGCCGTGGGCCTCGACGACGTCGATCTGGTCGCTGGTCAGGCGGGCGTTCACGAGGGCGGCCTGGATGACGCGTTGCTGCGACGGGCCGTTGGGTGCCGTCAGGCCGTTGGAGGCGCCGTCCTGGTTGACCGCGGACCCGCGCAGCACGGCCAGTACGGAGTGGCCGTTGCGGCGCGCGTCGGACAGGCGCTCCAGCACGAGCATGCCGACGCCTTCGGACCAGCCGGTGCCGTCGGCGGAGTCGGCGAACGAGCGGCAGCGGCCGTCGGAGGACAGGCCGCCCTGGCGGGAGAACTCGACGAAGGTCGCGGGGTTCGCCATGACCGTGACGCCACCGGCCAGAGCCAGGGACGACTCGCCGGCGCGCAGTGACTGCATCGCGAGATGCATTGCCACCAAAGAAGAAGAGCAGGCCGTGTCGAGAGTGACCGAGGGGCCGACGAAGCCGAGGGTGTACGAGATGCGGCCGGAGATCACCGAGTTCGACGAGCCGAGCATGATCATGCCCTCGCCGCCCTCGCCGGGGCCGAGCTGGTAGTCCTGGTTCATCGCGCCCGCGAAGACGGCGGTCTGGCTGCCCTTGAGCAGGTGCGGGTCGATGCCCGCGCGTTCCAGGGCCTCCCACGTCACCTCCAGCAGCACGCGCTGCTGGGGGTTCATGCCCAGCGCCTCGCGTGGCGAGATGCCGAAGAAGTCCGCGTCGAAATCGCCCGCGCCCTCGAGGAAACCGCCCTGGTCGCTCGACGACAGGGCGAGCATCTCCGGGTCCCAGCCGCGGTCGTCGGGGAAGGCGCGGATGCCGTGCTGCCCGTTCACGACCATCTGCCACAGATCTTCGGGACTGCGCACCCCGCCTGGGAAGCGACAGCCGATGCCGACCACGGCGATCGGTTCCGCCGCAGCCGCCTCGAGGTCCTGCAGGCGCCGTTTGGTGCGCTGAAGGTCCGTGCTGGCCCGGCGGAGATAGTCCCGGAGCTTCTGTTCGTTGTCCATCCCTCAACCCATCTCGAGACGCGACCTGTCAGGAATCCTCGCGTCCGGGCGCCTGGCATACGCCTAGACACAGATAGGGGCACCCCTACCGCGAGGGGTGCCCCTAGGAAGCGAAAGCACTTACCAGATAACGGGAAGCTCCCGCAGCGAGTAGACGATCGCGCCGTCGCGGAAACGCAGCTCCTCTGCCGGTTTCGCCAGCTGCAGCGTCGGGATTCGGGTGATCAACGTCAGCAGCGCGACCTGGAGTTCCACGCGGGACAGGAACTTCGCGATGCAGCTGTGGACGCCGTGCCCGAACGCCAGCGGGGTCGAGTCCTTGCGCGTGATGTCGAGTGTGTCCGGTTCGGCGTAGACGCTCTCGTCGCGGTCGGCCGACGACAGGAGTGCGATGATCCCGTCTCCCGCCTTGATCTGCTGGCCGGCGATCTCCAGGTCCACCTTGGCGACCCGGCCGACGCCGCACTGCATGACGTTCTGGTGCCGCAGCAGTTCTTCGACCGCCCCGACGATGAGGTCCGGGTTCTCGCGCAGCTTCACCAGCTGCTCGGGGTGCTCCAGCAGGGTCAGGATGCTCAGCGCGATCGACGAGGCCGTCGTGTCGTACCCGGCCGACAGCAGCATCATGCCGATGACGACCGCTTCCCCGCGCTGCAGCTCGCCCGCGGCCATCTGGTTCTCGACGAGGCGGCCGAGCACGTCATCGGCCCCGGTCCCGTTGGCGGCGTCCTTCTCCTTCTGCGCCACCAGCTTCGTCAGATAGCCGAAGAGCGCGCCCGCCGCGGCGTTGCGGTGGGCCTGCGAGGAGGTCGTCTCCACCAGGGTGTTGATCCAGCGGCCGAACGCGAGGCGGTCCTTGTAGGGGACGCCGAGCAGCTCGCACACCACGGTCAGCGGGATCGGCCGCGCGAAGTGCGTGACCAGGTCGACCGGCTGCGGGCCCTTCAGCAGCGCGTCAACCTTCTCGTCCACCAGTTTCTGGACGGAAGGCCGTACTTCCTCGGCCCTCTTCTTGGTGAACATCGACATGATCATGCGCCGGTACCGGGTGTGCTCCGGTGCGTCGACCGTGACGAACGCGCCCGGCTGCGGGTCCACCGGGAACAGGTAGCGCGGGTAGCCGGGGTTCATCACCTCGGCGGAGAACCGATCCGTGTCCGCCAGCAGTGCGCGCACATCCGCATACCTGGCCACGAGCCACGCCGTGTCGCCCGCCGGTGTCGTCACCTTCTGCACCGGCCGGTCGGCACGCAGCCTCGCGTACTCCGGTGGCAGGTCCAGCGGCGCCTGCGGGTCACGGTCGAACGGGAACGGGCACGCCGAAGCCGGCGCGACTACTTCTTCCGTCATCGCGGGAAACCTTCATTCGGAGGTGCGGAATCGGTTGATCGCGTCGATGTTTCTGCCGCGTAACTCGTGGTCCAGCACGCCGAGACCCTCGGACGGCGCCAGGCACAGCACACCCACCTTGCCCTGGTGGGCGTTGCGGTGCACGTCGTGCGCGGCCTGCCCGGTCTCGTCGAGCGAGTACACCTTGGACAGTGTCGGGTGGATCTTCCCCTTCGCCACCAGGCGGTTCGCCTCCCACGCCTCGCGGTAGTTCGCGAAGTGCGAGGAGATGATGCTCTTCAGGTTCATCCACAGGTAGCGGTTGTCGTACTGGTGCATGTACCCGGACGTGGACGCGCAGGTGACGATCTTGCCGCCCTTGCGTGCCACGAAAACGCTGGCACCGAACGTTTCCCGGCCGGGGTGCTCGAAGACGATGTCCGGGTCCTCGCCGCCGGTCAGTTCACGGATGCGGGCGCCGAAGCGTTTCCACTCGCGCGGGTCCTGCTCGTGCTCGTCCTTCCAGAAGCGATAGCCCTCGGCCGAGCGGTCGATGATCAACTCGGCGCCCATGGCGCGGCAGATCTCGGCCTTGTCCGGCGAGGAGACGACGCAGATCGGGGTGGCGCCGCCGTTCAGCGCGAACTGCGTGGCGTAGGAACCGAGACCGCCGGACGCGCCCCAGATCAGGACCGTGTCGCCCTGCTTCATGTTGGCGCCGTTGGTCGACACCAGCTGCCGGTACGCGGTGGAGTTGACCAGACCGGGAGAGGCCGCTTCCTCCCACGTCAGGTGCTCGGGCTTGGGCATCAGCTGATTCGCCTTGACCAGCGCGAGATCGGCGAGGCCACCGAAGTTCGTCTCGAAGCCCCAGATCCGCTGCTGCGGGTCGAGCATCGTGTCGTTGTGGCCGTCCGGCCGCTCCAGCGGCACGTCGAGGCAATGCGCGACCACCCGGTCACCCGGCTTCCACACCGTCACACCGGGACCGACGCGCAGCACGACGCCGGCGAGGTCCGACCCCACGACGTGGTACGGCAGATCGTGCTTGCCACCCAAGCGCCGCAGGAACCCGAACGTCGAGAGAGGCTCGAAGATAGAGGTCCAGACGGTGTTGTAGTTGATCGCGGACGCCATCACGGCGATCAGCGCCTCACCGGGCGCGAGCTCCGGCGTCGGGACGTCCCGCACCTTCAGCGACTCGCGCGGATCCTTGTCCCTGGTCGGAAGACCCGCGAACATGTCCGCGTCGCTCTCCTCGACCACCACCGCCCGGTAGCTCTGGGGCACCGGCAGCGCCTCGAAGTCCCGCGCCACCGCGTCGTCCGATTCGATGGCACTCAGGATCTCGCTCATGCGGTCCACGGTAGGTGGCGAAACGCTAGGGAATGCCCGCGAGAAACCGGGACCGAAGTCTAGGGAAAGCCGCTGCGGCTTCTCCGGTTCCCTTGGCGCATCACCCATCGTCCCTGGGGAGTGCGTGTGCTCGTCAGATTCCTGAACCGCCACCTCCGGCCGTACCGGGGAACAATTCTGCTCCTGGTGGTGCTGCAGCTGGTCCAGACGGCCGCGACCCTGCTGCTGCCCACGCTCAACGCGCAGATCATCGACAACGGTGTGCTCGTCGGCGACGCCGGCTACATCTGGCGCACCGGCATCACCATGCTCGGCGTCGCCGCGGTGCAGATCCTCACCGCGAGCGGCGCGATGCTGCTCAGCTCCCGCATGTCGTCCGGCATCGGCCGGGATCTGCGGGCCAAGGTGTTCGGCAAGGTGATGAACCTGTCCGCGCGCGAGGTCGACCAGCTCGGCGCGCCGTCGCTGATCACCAGGACCGTCAACGACGTGCAGCAGGTCCAGAGCATCGTGCTCACCACCGCGGACGTCGCCGTGTCGGCGATCATCATGTGCGTCGGCGGTGTGGCGCTGGCGCTGGTGCAGGACGTGCCGGTGTCGTCGATCCTGATCGGGCTGGTCATCATCGTGATCGCCGGGCTCTCGCTGATGCTCAGGCGGCTCTCGCCGTTCTACGAGCGCATGCAGAACTACCTGGACCGCATGAACCACCTGCTGCGCGAGCAGATCACCGGCGTGCGGGTGATCCGGGCGTTCGTCCGCGACCCGCACGAACGCGGCCGCTTCGACGCCACGAACCGCGACCTGTACGGCACGACGCTGCGGGTCGGGAAGATCATGGCCACGCTGCCGGTGATGGTGATGACCGTGATGAACGTGCTGACCGTCGCGATCATCTGGTTCTCCGGGCACCGCATCGACGACGGCTCCATGCAGCTCGGCGCCCTGCTGGCGCTGCTGTCGTACGTCACGCTGATCATCGTCGCGATCATCATGACGATGCTGGTCTTCACCGAGAGCCCGCGCGCCGCCGTGTCCGCGGGCCGGGTGGACGAGGTGCTGCAGGCGCAGTCCAGCATCGCCGCGCCCTCGAACCCGGTCACGACGTTCGCCACGCGCGGGCTTCTCGAGCTGCGCGGCGCGACGTTCGGCTATCCCGGCGCGGAGAAACCGGTGCTGCGCGACGTCAGTCTCGTCGCCCGTCCGGGCGAGACGGTCGCGATCCTCGGCAGCACGGGCAGCGGCAAATCGACGCTGCTGTCGCTGGCGCTCAGGCTCTACGACGTCACCGGTGGCGAGGTGCGGATCAACGGGGCGGACATCCGCGACCTCGATCCCCTGGCACTGCACCGAGTCGTCGGGTACGTGCCGCAGAAGGCGCACCTGTTCAGCGGCACCATCGCGTCGAACCTGCGGTACGGCAAGGAAGACGCGACCGACGAGGAGCTGTGGCACGCGCTGGAGATCGCGCAGGCGGCCGAGTTCGTGCGCCCGCTCGGGCTCGACGCGCCGATCACCCAGGGCGGCTCGACCGTCTCGGGCGGGCAGCGGCAACGGCTCGCGATCGCGCGGGCCCTGGTGCGGCGGCCCGAGATCTACCTGCTCGACGACTGCTTCTCCGCACTCGACCTCGGCACCGAGGCCCGGTTGCGCGCCGCACTGGCCCGTGAGCTGGCCGACGCCACGATCCTGCTGGTCACCCAGCGGATCAGCACCGTCGAGGCCGCGTCGCACGTCATCGTGCTGGAGGACGGCCAGGTCGTCGGCGCCGGCACGCACGCCGAGCTGATCGGCACCAACCAGACCTACCGGGAGATCGCCCTCTCCCAGCCTGTGGGAGGGGCCGTCCGATGACGCTGCTCGCGGAGAAGGAAGTTCCGATCGAGGTCGAAGCGACCCGCAAACCCAGCACGACGAAGAGACTGTTCGGACTGCTGCGGCCCTACCGCGGCCGGGTGATCGTGATCGGGCTGCTCGCCGTCGTGTCGATCGGGCTCAACCTGCTCGGCCCGATCCTGCTCGGCCGGGCCACCGACCTGATCTTCGCCGGCCTGGTCAGCCGCACGCTACCGGCCGGAGCCACCGAGGAGCAGGTCCTCGCGCAGCTGCGGGAACAGGGCAAGGACACGCTCGCCAACGTCATCAGCACCGTCGACATCGTGCCCGGCTCGGGTGTCGACTTCGGCGCGCTCGGCCAGCTGCTGCTGATCATCCTCGGCCTGTACGTGATCGGGTCACTGTCCATGCTCGTGCAGGGCAGGATGGTCACCGACATCGTGCAGCACGCCGTTTTCAAGCTGCGCGAGGAGATCGACGCGAAGCTGACCCGGTTGCCGTTGGCCTACTTCGACCGCAACCCGCGCGGCGAGGTGCTGTCCCGCGTCTCCAACGACGTCGACAACCTGCAGCGGACCGTGCAGCTCTCGATCGGCCAGATGCTCACCTCGGTGGTGTCGGTCTTCGGTGTGCTGGCGATCATGCTGGTGATCTCCGTCCAGCTCGCCGTGCTGGTGCTGATCTGCGTGCCGATCGCGCTGCTGCTGGCCGCGTGGATCTCCAAGCGCGCCATGCCGAAGTTCAGCGAGCAGTGGCGCTCGACGGGCGAACTGAACGCCCACGTCGAGGAGATGTACAGCGGGCACGCGCTGATCACCGCCTTCGGGCGGCAGGAGCAGGCCGCCGCGGAGTTCGCCGAGCGCAACGAGACCATGTACCGGTCGTCGTTCAGCGCGCAGGCGATCTCCGGGCTGATCGGGCCCGCGACCCGGTTCATCACCGACCTCAACTACGTGCTGGTGGCCGTGGTCGGCGCGCTGCGGGTGGCGAGCGGATCGGTGTCGATCGGTGACGTGCAGGCGTTCATCCAGTACTCCGGCATGTTCTCGCGGCCGATCGTCGACGTCGCGAACTTCTCCGGCCAGCTCCAGTCCGGTCTGGCGTCCGCGCACCGCGTGTTCGAGCTGCTGGACGAGCCGGAGCAGTCGCCGGCGCCCGCCAGGCCCGCGACCGTCTCCCCGGTGCGCGGCCACGTCGAGTTCTCCCGCGTGTCCTTCCGGTACACGCCGGAGAAGCCGCTGATCTCCGATCTGTCGTTGACGGCGGCGCCCGGTCAGCTGGTCGCGATCGTCGGCCCGACCGGTGCCGGCAAGACCACGCTGGGCAACCTGCTGCTGCGGTTCTACGAACTCGACGACGGCCGGATCCTGTTGGACGGCAAGGACATCACGACGTTGACGCGCGAGGATCTCCGCTCGGCGATCGGGCTGGTCACGCAGGACACGTGGTTGTTCGAGGGAACGATCGCCGAGAACATCGCGTACGGACGGCCCGGCGCCACCCGCGACGAGGTGGTCGAGGCTGCTCGGGCGATGTGCGTGGACCGGTTCGTGCGCTCGCTGCCAGACGGCTACGACACCGTGCTCGACGAGGAGCACGGCGGGTTGTCCGCGGGCGAGCGGCAGCTGATCACGCTGGCGCGGGCGTTCCTGGCCCAGCCCGCGATCCTGCTGCTCGACGAGGCCACCTCGTCGATCGACACGCGGACGGAAGTGCTGATCCAGCAGGCGATGGCGTCGTTGCGGGCCGGGCGGACGAGCTTCGTCATCGCGCACCGGCTGTCCACGATCCGCAACGCCGATCTGATCATCGTGATGGATCAGGGTGCGGTGGTGGAGCGGGGCACGCACGAGGAACTCATCGCCGCCAAGGGTTTCTACGCCCGGCTGTACTCGGCCTGATCTCGGTCGACTGACCCAGCACGAACGGGAGTTTCAAGGTTCCCCCGGTTCGGCGCGCTCCGCTTCGGTCGGGGCGCGCCGTCCTTGTGTCCACGTACGCGCCGAGGTAGCCGGCCGCTGTCAGCACCATGTTCTGGTCGGCGAGCAGATCCCCCAGGGAACGCAAAAAGATCCACAGCCGCAACCTGACGGCTGCGGCTGTGGATCCGGGGAGGGTGGTTCTACCAGCTGGCGGCGGCCAGCAGTTCGCCGTACTCGTGCTCGGTGGCGACGTGCTTGAGGTCGGCCTCCACCATCATCTTCATCAGCGAGGAGAAGTCGACCTCGGGCTTCCAGCCGAGCTCGCCGCGCACGCGCGTCGTGTCGGCACAGAGGATCTCGACCTCGGCGGGGCGCACCAGCACCGGGTCGACGTAGACGTAGTCCTCCCAGTTGAGGCCGACGTGTTCGAACGCCAGGCGCACGGCGTCACGCACCGAGTGCATCTCGCCGGTGCCGACGACGTAGTCCTCGGGCTCGTCCTGCTGCAGCATCATGTGCATCGCGCGCACGTAGTCGCCCGCGAAACCCCAGTCGCGCAACGCGTCCAGGTTGCCCAGGGCCAGCTTGTCCTGGAAGCCCTGCTTGATCCGCGCGACGCCGAGAGAGATCTTGCGGGTCACGAACTCCGCACCGCGGCGCGGGGACTCGTGGTTGAACAGGATGCCGCCGACGGCGTACATGCCGAACGACTCGCGGTAGTTGCGGGTGATGAAGTGGCCGTAGGCCTTCGCCACGCCGTAGGGGCTGCGGGGGTGGAAGATCGTGGTCTCGCGCTGCGGGGTCTCGGCCGCCTTGCCGTACATCTCCGACGACGACGCCTGGTAGAAGCGGATGTTCTTGGCCGCGCGGCCGTTGTTGCGGCTGCTGGACAGACCGGAGACGATGCGGATGGCCTCCAGCACGCGCAGCACGCCCATGGCGTTGACCTCGGTGACGAGCTCGGCCTGCTGCCACGACATCGGCACGAACGAGATGGCACCGAGGTTGTAGACCTCGTCGGGCTGCACCAGGTCCACAGCGGACACCAGTGACGCCTGGTCCATCAGGTCACCGTCCACGAAGGACAGCTCCGACATGAGTCGTGAGACCCTCATCTTGTGCGGGTTCGCCTGTCCCCTCACGAGTCCCCACACGTCGTACCCCTGTTTGAGCAGGTGCTCCGCAAGGTAGGACCCGTCCTGCCCGGTGATCCCGGTGATCAGTGCGCGCCTGGTCATCCCGTTTCCTCTCATCACCTTTACCAAAGGTCCGCAACGGGACGGACCTGAATCCCTTGCCAAATTAGGGGTTCAGGCACTAGGGGATTCGCCGGAAACGAGGCCGGCCACCGCACTCCTGTTGTCCGAAAGAAAGAAATGGCCCCCGGAGAACACCCTCAGGGCGAAATCTCCGGTCGTGCGTTCGCGCCACTGCTCCACCTCGGCGACCGCGGCCTTCGGATCGGCGTCGCCGGTCAGGGCCGTGACCGGGCACGACAGCGGCGGGCCAGGGCGGTAGCGGTAGGTCTCGGCGGCCCGGTAGTCGGCGCGGATCGCCGGCAGCACCATCCTGACGAGTTCCTCGTCGTCGAACACCCGCGCGTTCGTGCCGGCCAGTGCGCGCACCTCCGCGATCAGGCCCGCGTCGTCCTTCTGGTGCACCCGGTCGTCGCGGACGATCTGCGGGGCGCGGCGGCCGGAGACGAACAGGTGGTCCGGCTCGTGCCGCAGCGCGACCTCGAACGCGATCATCGCGCCCATGCTGTGACCGAACAGGTGCAGCGGGCGGTCCCTGGTCAGCAAGGGTGCGATCTGGCCGGCGAGGGCGCGGATGTCGTCCAGCAGGGGTTCGCCCCGCCGGTCCTGCCTGCCGGGGTACTGGACGGCGACCAGCTCGGCGCGGCCGTCGAAGTGCCGGGCGAACGGCTGGTACCAGCTCGCCGCGCCGCCCGCGTGCGGGAAGCACACCAGCCGGGGCGCGCCCGGCGGTGCCTCGCTCAGTCGTCGGAACCAGAGGCCGGTATCGAGTGCGGGCGCCACGCTTGGCATGCAAACACCGTTCGGGCTGAGGAAACGCCTGGAAACAGCTAGGTTGGCGGGTATGGGCAAGTCCCCGGCTGTGGAGCTCGAGGTGGAGGACCGCGTCGTGCGGATCTCCAACCCCGACCGCGTCTACTTTCCCGCGCGCGGCGAGACGAAACTGGATCTCGCGAACTACTACCTGTCCGTCGGTGACGGAATCGTCCGCGCGCTGCGGGAACGGCCGTGCATGCTGCACCGCTTCCCGGAGGGCGTGACCGGCGAGAAAGTGCACCAGAAAAGGCTTCCGCACGGCGCGCCGCCGTGGGTGCGGACCGTCCGCGTGCATTTCCCGCGCTACAACCGCCATGCGGACGAACTCTGCGTCACGCACATCGCCGACGTGATCTGGGCCGTGCAGATGTCCACTGTGGAGTTCCACCCGTGGAACTCCCGTGCGGCCGACACGGAGAAGCCCGACGAGTGGCGCATCGACCTCGATCCGGGACCGACCTGTTCGTTCGACCGGGTGCGGCGGGTCGCGGGTGTGGTGCAGGAGGTGCTGGCCGAGCTCGGCGCGGTCGGGTTCCCCAAGACGTCCGGGTCGAAGGGGCTGCACATCTACGTGCGGATCGAGCCGGCTTTCGGGTTCCAGGACGTGCGCAAGGCCGCGCTGGCGTTCGCTCACGCGGTCGAGCGGCGGGCGCCGGACGACGTGGAGACCGCGTGGTGGCGCAAGGACCGCGATCCGTCGCTCGTTTTCGTGGACTACAACCAGAACACGCGTGACCGCACGATCGCGTCGGCCTATTCGGTGCGCGGCAATCCCGAGGCGACCGTGTCGACGCCGATCCGCTGGGACGAGGTGGCCGACGTGGATCCGCGGGACTTCACCATCGCCACGGTGCCGAAGCGCTACGCCGAGCTAGGTGACCTGCACGCCGGCATCGACGACGCGGTGTGGTCCATCGAGCCGCTGCTGGAGTGGGCCGCGCGAGACGAACTCGAGGTTCCTGATGAAGAGTGACGGCGTGCAGTTCTCCTCGCTCGACCAGCCGTTGTTCGGCGGCACGGTCAAAGGCGATCTGGTGGAGTACCTGGACTTCGTCGCCGACCGGTTCGTGCCGGTGCTGGCGGGCCGTCCTCTGTCGGTGTGGCGGATCCTGCGCGGTCAGGACCCGTTCATGCAGAAGAACGTCCCCAAGTACACGCCTTCGTTCGTGCGCACGGTTCCGGTGTGGGCCGAGGCGTCGCACCGCGAGATCAAGTACGCGCTGTGCGACGACAAGCAGACCCTGATGTGGTTCGCGAACCAACGAGCCGTCGAGTACCACGTGCCGTTGTTCCTCGGCGACCACCAGACGCACATGGTGCTCGACATCGACCCGCCAGAGGGCGCGGACTTCGACGTAGTGGTGCGGTCGGCTTTCTTGATTCGAGAGGCACTTGCGGCCTGCGGGCTCTCCGGCGCGGTCAAGACCAGCGGCGCCAAGGGCGTGCACATCTTCGTGCCGTTGGAGAAGCACGACCCGGACGACGTCGCGGCGGCTACTCGCGCCGTGGCCGCGCGGGCCGAGAAGCTCGACCCGTCGCTCGCCACCACCGCGTACATCCGGGCCGAGCGGGGCGGGAAGGTGTTCCTCGACTCGACCCGTGCCTGGGGTGCCACGGTCGTCGCCGCCTACAGCCCGCGGCTGCACGAAGGCCTGCCGATCTCGTTTCCGGTGCCGTGGGACTCGCTCGCCGACGTTTCGCCTGCCGACTTCACCGTGCGGTCCCGGTTCGACGGCGATCCGTGGACCACGCTGATGCCAGCCGCGCAACGCCTGCCCGACGACCTGGTGGCCGAGGGGCACGGCATCCCGGTCGCGCGGGTGGTCGCGATGCACGAGGGCAAGCGGCGCAAGAATCAGCGTTCGCAGGAGTAGTAGGCGGCTGTCGCCGCTGCGAGCGGCAGCAGCAGGTAGGCGAAGGTCGCGAACGACGGTTCCCCCGCGGCCACGTACTCGCCCGCGCGGACCAGCAGCCCGGCGGACACCGCCGCGTACCCGGCGAACCTCGCGGTGGCGCTGGTCAGGGTCGCGATCAGCGGCACCACGATCAGGCCGGCCAGGCTCGCGTGCAGGACGAACTGGGGTGGCTCCGCGGACAGCGTGATGGTCACGTCGAGCAGCAGCAGGGCCGGTGCGATCGTGCTGAACCACGCGCGTTCCTGCCAGACCCGGTAGCCGGCGAGCCCGATGAGGCCGATGGAGGCGAGCAGGAACACCACGTCCTGGCCGTCACCGTTGATGGACTCCAGCGAGGTCTCTGAAGAGGCGACTACGAACACGCCGACGGCTCCCAGGACGCCGGTGGCCAGTGCTAGCCACCACGGGCGGGTGTATGCGGTCGCCGCCAGCGCCACTCCTGCCATGCCTAGGAACAGCCACAGGTACCAGCCGCTGCTCTGCAGGCCGATCGTGCCGGCTTGGAGGCCTGTTGTGCCTGCTAGCAGGCCTAGTGCTGCGCCGTGTGCCCATTTGTGGTCGCGGCACACCAGTACGAAGGTCGTTGCCGCCAGCGCCCAGGGCCACAGGGTGGCGAACAGGAAGGTGTTGAAGGAGGCGTCGCCGCCCAGGACTCGGACTACGCCGCCCTGGGTGGTTGTCAGGCCGATGACCATCAGGGTGAGGGCTAGGGCGGCGGCTAGGCGGGGTAGGGCTGTGATGGCTGCGGCGGTGAGGGCTTGGGTGGTCGCGGGGGTGGGGGCTGGGGTCGTCACGGCGTTGTCCTGGGAGGTACGCGGTGCGGGGGTCGTGCTCGGAGTGGCTGAGCTGCTCGCGGCGAGCAGGGTTCGCGGAGAGTCGGCTTCGGCTGTGGGTTCCGGGCCGTCCTGGGTCGTCGCCGGGGAGTCGGCTGGGGCTGTCTCCGGTTGCGGTCTGACAGTCGGGCCGGGGTCGGCCACAGCTTCTTGAGCCGGCGCGGCGCTCTTCGCCGCGACATCGGACTCACCGGTTTCCGGCTCCTCCCGCGCGTCCAGCAGCGAGGTCGGCGAAGGAACCCTCGACCGGCCGAGCTCCGCCTCCTCCCCGAGCTCCGCCAACGCCGACCGAGCCGAAGACGCCACCATCCGGCTGTCGTCATCGGCAAGCCGCCGCAACGCCAGCCGCGCAGCCAGCACGCGTCCCTCGTGCCGCACGGTCAGCATCCGCCGCAGCTCGGGAATCGCACCCGCCCGCACCCCGGGCAGCGAGTGATCCAGAGCCTCCTGCAGCTCCGTCGGCAACGCCGCAGGCACCTGCACGGGGCGGGCGCGGCGGGCGATGTGGAGGTCGCCGCGCACGTCGAGCATCCACTTGCCTGGGGTTTGGTGTGGGGTCACGCGGCGCACGCGGTCGTAGACATACTCGTAGAGCTCGTCCAGGCCCACGTGGCCGTCCTGGTCGCGGTCGGCTTCGCCGGATTCCAGGCCTTCCACCAGGGCCGAGGTGAAGACCGACGGTTCGCTCTCGGAGGCGTCGGCCACGGCGGCGCCCTCGAAGGCGTACTCCATCGCCGACGACGCGGTGATCACGGCTCGGCCGCTGCCGCCGAACTGTTCTTCCAGGCCTACGGCGCCGCCTGCGCGGGCGACCATGCCTCTGCCGAAGGCGCCGGAGTAGCAGCAGTCCAGCAGCAGCACGATGCGGCGGGAGCGTGAGCGGTTCATGCGGCGGGCCACGAAGTCGGCGGAAACCGCGGTGCCTGCCAGGCGGTTGAGCTTGGTGCCGGAGGTCGCGAAGTGGAGTTCGCCTGCCTCGTCCTTCACGCCGTGGCCGGAGAAGTGCAGCACCAGGAGGTCGTCGGGCTCGCGGTCGGCGAAGAACTCCTCCACCGCCTCGTTCACCTCGAAGGCCGGGGAGTTGATCAGAGTCTGCACGTCGAAGCCGCCGATGCGGGGATCGGCGAGCACCTCGCCCAGGCGGGCGGCGTCGTGGGCGGGTGCTCTCAGCGAGGAGAGGCCCTGGTCGGCGAACTCGTAGGCGGCGATGATCAACGCGTAGCGCTTGGTGCGGCGGCGGCGCAGCCACTCCGCGCGGGCGGTGCGTTCCGCGGCGTCGGGGGCGCCCGTCAGTTCCAGGGCGTCGCCGTCGGCCTCCACGGTCACGGACCGCCCGCGGCGCTGGCCCAGCCACGACGACACGGCGGTGATCAACGCGGCCAGGACCGTCGACTGGGAGATCGTCGCCAGCAGGGTGCCGATGTCGGTGGGATCGAGTGCTTTGGCGCCGGGAGCGGCGACCCCCGCAGGCGCCGAGACAGGTGTCAGTTCGCGCAGCTCGGCGCGCAGGAAGGCGGTGAGCTGCTCGATGCGCTCGTCGTCGGCCCCGTCCTCGTGGACGCGCAGTGTGACGTCAGTCATAGCGGCCTCCTACGCATGGAGGTCGCTCACGAACGACAAAGCATTACGACGTTACGCCGTCCAGCTGACGGGCAGTTCCGTCACTCCGCCCACGAGCTGATCCGTCCGAACGCTCAACTCATCGAGGTCGACGGCGAGGCCGAACGTCTCGAACCGGGCGACGAGAGCGTGGAGGACCTCGCTCAGCTCGACCCGCGCGAGCGGGGCGCCGATGCAGAAGCGGGGACCGAACCCGAACGTGAGGTGCGGATTGGACGTTCGCGGGACGAACGCGGCCGGGTCGGGAAAGCGCTCGGAGTCGCGGTTGGCCTGGTCGATGCCGAGCAGAACCAGGTCACCGGCGGGGATGTGCACACCGTCGACGTCGAGGCCGGCCATCGCGTACCGGGGCATGCCGGAGTCGGCGGGCCCGGCCGACACGGGTGAGCGGTGCCGCAGGATCTCCTCGACGACGTCCGGGATGCCGGACGGGTCGGCGCGCAACGCGGCCCACCGCTCGGGGTTGAGGCTCAGCAGCATGGCGCCGCGGCCGATGGCGGCCACGGTGGTTTCGTGGCCCGCGAACAGCAAACCGCCGCTGAGCTGGGCGATCTGCTCCTCCTGACCGGGTGGCGTGCTCTCGATCAGGCGGGTGATGACGTCGTCGCCGGGCTCCTTCTTCTTCCGTTCGACGAGCTCACCCATGTAGGCGAAGAGCTGTCCCATGCCCTGCAACGACTTCTGCTCGTCGTTGAGCGTGCTCGCGGCGTCGGACCAGCGGCGGAAGTCGGCGCGGTCCTCGTACGGGACGCCGAGCAGCTCGCAGATCACCAGCACGGGTAGCGGAAACGCGACGCCTTCGTGGAAATCGGCCGGTTGACCCTGCTCCACGAGTGCGTCGAGCAGACCGTCGGCGAGCTCCCGCACGCGCGGCCGCATCGACTCCATGTTCCTGGCGGAGAACGACGGCGCGAGCGAGCGCCGCATCCACGCGTGGGCCTCGTGCTCCTCCTCCGCGGTGGCCTGGCGCGGTTTGCCGAGGATCGCCGAGTCGCTGAACCGCGGGGCGTTGTCCGGGTCGGGGTGCGCCCTGCCCAGCCTGCGGTCGGCCAGCAGCGTCTTGACCTGGTCGTAGCCGGTGACCAGCCAGGCTTCGTCACCGGCGGGTGTGCGTACGCGCTTGATCGTCATCTCTGGACTCCCCAATCCGTCGTATACGACGCGTCGCGTCCAACGTACCCGCGTTCTAGACTTCGCGCCATGGTCGACGAGAGTGCGTTCCGCGACGCGGAGTCCGTGATGGCGCACATGCGCGCGTTGCGGCAGGAGCTGCTGACGACGTCGATCGAGCCGAGCGGAGACGAGGCGCGCAGCGGGCTCACCGGGCCGCAGGTCGGCCTGATCCGCTCGCTGGTGACCGACGGATCGGCGACCGTCACCGAGCTCGCGCGGCGGCTGAGCCTGTCGCACTCGACGACGTCCGGGATCGTCGACCGGCTGCAGGCGCGCGGGCTCGTGACGCGGGAGCCGGACCCGGACGACCGCCGCTACACGCGCGTGCAGGTGACCGAGCCGGTGCAGGGCTACACGCGGGAGCTCGAGGAAGGCCCGTACGGACGGCTCACCCGCGCGCTCGACGCGGCCTCCCCCGCCGAGCGCAAGGCCGTGCTCGACGGGCTGGAAACCTTGCGGGAGTTGCTGTCTAGGTGAGGCGCCACAGGCGGTCGCCCGCGATCACGAACACCTGGTCGCCCACCTTCTCAGTGGCGACGACCTTGCCGGTGGGGCCTGCCGCGGGCCGTTCGTCCTTTTCGGACACCAGCTTCACGCCGTTGTGGTCGATGACCAGCGTCGGGGTTCCGTTGATCGCGACGGGTGCGGCGAGGTCCTGATCGTCGCTGACCGGGATGTCCGGGGTGGCGACCTTCGTCCACGCCTCACCGGACTTCCACCAGGCGAGCTTGCCCTTGCTGCGGCCGACGACGTGGCAGGTGCCGTCCCAGCAGCGGGCAGCCAGCGCGGCGTCCCCGTCCGGGAGCACGGCCGTGGTCCAGGTCGTGCCGTCGAACTGCCACACCGCCGCGCTCACGACGCCTTGCGCGATCTGCCAGCCGACGACGAGCACGCCGTCGCCGTTCGGCGTCACCGCGAGCGGGAAGCGCAACAGTTCCTGCGAGCTCTCCAGCACGGAGCCGGCGGACGACTGGCGGGTCCACGTCTCCTCGGCGTAGGTCCACGCCGCGAGGTCGAGACCTGCCTTGGCGCTCTGCCAGGTGCCGATGATCAGCGGGCCGTTCCTCGTGCGCACCACGCCGATCAGCTCGCCCGCGCCGTAGCCGCCGAACGTGCTGAAAGCCTGCGGTTTCTCGGTGATCTGCCGGGAGTCGCCGGTCCAGGCGCTCCACCGGACGTTGCCGTGCGCGCCACCGCGCTCGCCGCCCACGCCGGTGATCGTGGTGCCGTCGGAGGTGAGCCCGTACCAGTGCGCTTCCTTGCCGTACGGGGTCGACGGCGTGAGCTTCACGTTGGTCAGCGCGCCGTCCTTGGCGCGCGTGACCAGTTCGGGGTGGTCGGTGGGGCGGGTGCCGATGACCAGTGCGTCGCCGTGGGTGGTCAGGGCTTCCGGCCTCGCGGTGAGGTCCACCGCGGTGAAGCCGGTGGCGGAGTCGTCGGCGGGCGTCGCGCAGCCGGTCAGGACGAGCAGAACCACGAGTGTCAGCCTCCGCATTCGGCCAGTATGACCACATGCGGCCCGAGCCCGGTCAGGTACTGCACTTCTCCGAAGACCCCTCTCGGGTGCACGCGGTGGCTCTACGGGTATCGGTTGCCCGCAGGCCTGTTCGGACTGCACGAACAGGCAGAGATCGCGCTGCGGGTCCTGCCTCGGTTGTGGCCGTTCTGGGACGCTGTGCAGGCGAGTTCGCTCGGCTGGAGCGGCATCCGGCTGAGGAACGCCCTGCCGCGAACAGTGCAATGATCTGCGCCCATGCGGGTGCTGCTGGTGGAGGACGACGAGCCGATCGCGGAATCACTCACGCGCGGACTGTCCCGGTACGGGTTCGAGGTGCGGTGGGTGCGGACGGGCGCGGAAGCGCTGGCGGCCCCGGAAACGACCGAGGAAGAAGCGGCGATCGTGCTGGTCGACCTCGGACTGCCGGACATGGACGGCCTGGACGTGTGCCGGGAGTTGCGGACCCGCGGTGACGTGCCGATCATCGTGATCAGCGCGCGGTCCGACGAGGTCGACCGGGTGGTCGGGCTCGAGATCGGGGCCGACGACTACGTCACCAAGCCGTTCGGGGTGCGGGAGGTCGTCGCGCGGATGCGGGCGGTGCTGCGGCGCGCGCAACCCAATCAGCCGGCGCAGGAGCACGGGCGGCTCAGGGTCGATCGACGGGGACGGCGGGTGCACCTCGACGGGGCCGAGCTGGTGCTGACGCCGAAGGAGTTCGACCTGCTCGCGTTCCTCGCCGAGGAGCCGGGCGCGGTGTTCACCCGCGAGCAGATCATGGAGGCGGTGTGGGACGAGAACTGGTTCGGCCCCACCAAGACGCTCGACGTGCACGTGGGGGTGCTGCGCCGCAAGCTCGGTGACGCGGCGTCGCTGGAAACGGTGCGCGGTGTGGGTTTCCGGCTGGTGCTCGCATGATCCGGCAGCTCGTCTGGAGCTACGTCCTGCTGGTCGCGATCGCGATCGCGGCGTTCACGGTGCCGGTCGCGTTCACGTTGAACGAGCAGCTCTTCAACGACGCGGAGAACACCGCGCGCCGCGAGGCCGAGACCGCGGCGCTGCTGCTGGCCTCGGGCGACACGCGGTCGTTGAGCGCTCTCATCGACGCCTACGAACGCCAGACGCTGGGCCAGATCGACGTGCTCGGCCCCGAGCCCGGCGACGTGGTGTGGGACGCCGAGGGACTCAAGCTCACGGTGCCCGCTAAACGCCCGGACGGCGCCGTCGTGGGCGCGATCCGGCTGTCCTACCCGGGCGCTCCCATCAAGCAGCGGTTGTGGCAGATCTGGGGTTTCCGGGCCGCGCTCGCGGTCGGGGTGCTGATCGTGGCGGCGTTCCTCGGGTTCTGGCTCGCCCGGCGGGTCACCCGGCCGTTGCGCGAGCTGAACGCGATGGCGGCCAGGCTGCGCGACGGCGACCTGACCGCCCGTGCCGAGGAGACCGGGCCACCGGAGACCCGCACGCTCGCCCGCACGCTGAACACGGCCACCGAGACGATCGGCACGCTCGTCGGCTCGCAACGCGCGTTCATCGGCGACGCCTCGCACCAGCTGCGCACGCCGCTGACCGCGCTGCGGCTGTCACTGGACAACGTCGCCGACGGCGTCGACGACCCGCACGTGCGGGAGGACGTCGAGATGGCGACCGCCGAGGTCGTGCGGATGAGCAGGCTGGTCAACGGCCTGCTCGCGCTGGCCCGTGCCGAGGCGAACGTCGCCCACCCCGAACCGGTGCAGGTGCTGGACGTCGTCGCCGAACGGTTCACCGCCTGGCGCGCCGCCGCCGACGAACGGTCGATCTCCCTGGTGTCCGAAGGCTTCGACATCCGGGTGCTGGCGACGCCGGGACACCTCGAGCAGATCCTGGACAACGTGCTGTCCAACGCGCTGGAGGTGTCCCCGGACGGCGCCACGATCCTGGTCCGCACCACCCGGCCCGGCCTGCTGGAGATCATCGACTCCGGCCCCGGCCTGCCGGAGGACGAACGGCTCCGGGCGTTCGGCCGGTTCTGGCGCGGTCAGGGCCTGACCGGCAAGGGTGGGTCCGGCCTGGGACTCGCCATCGTGAAGCAGCTCGTCACCGACGACAGCGGCACGGTGTCGCTGGAGGCCGCGTCCGGTGGCGGGTTGTGCGTGCGGATCACACTTTCTCCGGCATAGCCGACGAGTGGTGGTTCACGATGAGCCACTTGCCGTCGACCTTCTCGTAGACGAACGTGTAGCGGGCGTCCACAGTGGACGCCTTGCCGTCCTTGGTGAGCGCGAACCGGTACGTGCCGGCGTCGATCGCGTCCTCGGGGTTGAGGACGACGACGTACGAGTTGAGGATCGTGCCGCTCGGCTTGGCCTTCAGGAACTCCACGAAGTAGTCGACGATCTCGGCGCGTGTGGAGCGCACCTGGTTCGACACCGTGGGCAGCAGGACCGCGTTCGGAGCGTAGCGGTCGGCCACCTTCTGGGGGTCACCCGTTGCGAGAGCCGCGTTCCAGTCGGCGAACAGCGCCTTGATCTGGTCGACCGACGGCCGCTGCTCCGGCGCACTCGAGTTCTGGGCTGGCGCACTGGAACATCCGACGGCCAGAGCGGCGACCCCTGCGAGTGCGGCGGCGCCCACGAGGTTCTTACGCAATGTCATCACCCAATCCCGATCGTGTGGCTGTTGACCACCACTATCGGGTTACGCGGGGAAGGGCCAGGACAGGAGAGTTCCAGGACTGGGACAAAGTTTCGGAAAGCCTGGTAAATCTGGAGGTATGGGACTTCTCAGCGGAATGATGGGGAACGCGTCGAAGCTCGACCCTGGGGCGGCCGCGAAGGAGTTCGGGCGGCTGCTGGCGCAGGGGGAACAGGTCCACGCGGCGTACCAGCTGGTGCGCGACTCGTTCCTGTTCACCGACCGGCGGTTGATCCTGGTCGACAAGCAGGGCATGACGGGCAAGAAGGTCGAGTACCACTCGGTGCCGTACCGCGCGATCACGCAGTTCTCAGTTGAGACCGCAGGTCATTTCGACCTGGACGCGGAGCTGAAGATCTGGGTCTCCAGCAGTGACGTGCCGATCTCCAAGCAGTTCGGGAAGGGTGTCGACGTCTACGAGGTGCAGGCGCTGCTGGCCGCCTTCGTGGCCCGGTAGCAGGCACTGCGAGCTGAGCGCGACCACGATCTCGGCGACGCAGATGAGGATCGCGGTGACCACGTGGCTGGTGTCCAGCAGGACGTTCAGCACGGTCAGGATCGCGGGCGCCACCCGGCCGCGGACCAGCACTCGCAAGACGGTGGTGGCGCAGCGGGTGGTGGACATTTCCGTTCCCTTCCAAGGAGTTTCCCTACACAGATACGTCGAACGGACCCCTCCCGTTTCGACATCGCGGAGCGAAAAACCTTGACGAGCAACGAAAAATCCCCCGCCGGCACGTGGCCGGCGGGGGATTTCGCTTGGGGTGTCTAGCGGGCCTGCAGCATCGGGCGGAACCTGTCGCGGTACGCCCACGCCAGGCCGATCTCGGCGGCGACGACGATGACCGCCATGGCCATGCCGCTGGGCTCCAGGTAGACGTGGAACAGGAAGATGTTCACGACCATCGGCGCGAGCAGGGCCAGCGCCAGCGGCACGAACCGGCCGGCGATCAGCAGCAGCCCGGCGACGAGCTGGACGCCGGACGCGAGCTGCAGCATGTACCCGGTCGCGTAGAGGGCGGCGCTGAATGCCACACCGGCGGGCGCCATCGTGCTCGGATCCGGGGCGGGCATGAACATCAGGAACCCGTTCAGGCCGGTCGTGGTGAACAGCAGGCCGATCAGCACCCGAGTCGCGATCGTGGCGTAACGGCCGACGGCCTTGCGGGCAACGCGGGTGGTGGTGGCGGTGGCAGTCATGTCGTTTCCTCCTGGGCGCTCGTGTCCTTCCACTGATGCGTCGAACGGCCACCCGGCCGGATCGACACGACAGCCCAGAAAATCTTCAAAAAGTTCCGGCGCGGTCGGGCGGGAGGTCGATTGCGCTGGTCAGGGGCATGATCACGCCGCCAGGCTCGCCCGGATCACGTCCCCCACGGTCCTGGTGACATCGACCTCGGTGACCGCGCCGACGAGGTGCCCGCGGATGATGCCGACGTCGGCGTTCGCCGCGTCACCGGCGAGGAGCCTGCTCAGCGCGTCCGGCACGATCTGGCCCTTCCGCAGCCCGGTGACCAGACCGCCCAGTTCGTCGGCGAGCAGCATCCACGCGTCGGCCGTGTTCTGGGCGGCCCGGCCGGCACCGGTGGCGCTCGCGGCGAGGGCGGCCAGGCCACCGGCGATCCCGCACCCGAGCGTGATCACGGCGTGGTCCTCCGCGTGCTGCCGGATCAGCCCGGCCTTCTCGTCGAACAGCCCGGCCAGCGCGGTGGCCGCCGCGTCGGCGATCCACGCCGCGCCACCGCCGGCGACGAGGGTGTTCTTGCGGTCACCGGTGACGACGGTGGCGACCGCACCGACACCGAGCCTCACCACGCCGCCCGTGTTCGCGAGACCGCCCAGCACCGCGGCGATGATCGCGTCGCCGATCCTGGCGTCGACGCCGCCGAGCGACCGGGTGATCGATGCGAGCGCCCCGTCCGCCTGTGCCAGCTCGGTCGTGGCCGCGGCGACGTCACTGGAGTACCGGACGAAGGAGTCGCGCAGGTGCTGCAGGTCGGTCGCGACGAGCTGGGCGTGGCGCTGGGACTCGTCAGCTTGCTCCCGCAGGCCCTCGATCACCCTGAGCGCGGCCAGCCGGTCGGTGCCGGACTCCAGCAGGCCAACGGCGGCGTGGCGCGCGGCGAAGAAGGAGCCGATGTCGGCCGCGGTGTCGATCGCGTTGCGCAGCACCGTGTGCAGGTGGTGGCGGGCCGTGTCCTGGCCGTCGGCGATCGCTTTGTTGATCTTCTCCTGGGCCGGCAGCAGTTTCTCGGCGCGGGTGAGGTCCACGGCCGGCTGCTCGAGCACGGACAGCACCTGGCTCTGCACGAGGAGGGCCTGTACCGACTGTCCCTTGACGCAGGCTCCCACTTTCTCGAGGTTCCCCATGATCTCCAGTCTGAGCAGCGACCGGGCCGAGGTCGACTGTTTGCTCCCGTGCGTCACCCGGTTCGCGTATATCCACAGCCACGCCGGCAGCTCTGTAAGAGAGTGCGATTGACAGTGGTGGCGGCGGCCCCCGGCTACGGCAAGACAGAAACGGTCAGGCGTAAGACCAGGTCAGCCCGGTGGTGTGCGGGCGAAGCGGCGGCGGACTTCATCCGCACGCGCCGATGGGCCCCACAGGTCGTGCTCGACGAACCGGCCGTTCTCCCGACGAGCTGCGCGAGTGGCTGAAGCAGACGCCGTGCGAGCAGGTCACGCTGATCACGAGCACGCCGTTCGAGTGGGACGACGCCGAGCAGGTCGGCCCGCGGGAGCTCGCGCTGTCCGAGGCCGCCGTGGTGCCCGAGGTCTACCGCGCGACGCTGGGCTGGCCCGCGCTCGCCCAGCGGTGGCCCGACCACGAGTCGTACGTGGCCGCCACCGTCATGCCGGCGCTGTCACCGGCGGCGCGGCACCTCGTCACCACGTTCGCCCGCCTCGGCCCGGTGCGGCGGGCGCTGTGCCGGGAACTGGGCGTCGACCCGGCGGCGATCGCGGAACTGACCCGGCTGGGCGTGCTGGTCGACGGACGGCTCGTGCCGGCGGTCGCGGAAGCCGTCACGCCCACCGCGGTGAACCACCAGCGGGCCGCGAACTGGTACGCCGGCAACGGTTTCCCGGCCGCGGCCGCGCACCTGCACGACCGGCTCGGTCAGCACCGCTCGCTCGCCGTGCTGCTGGCCGAACGCGGCGGCGAGATCCTGGCGGCCGAGCCCGGGGTGTTCGGCAAGCACCCGGCGTTGCGGGACCAGGCACGGGCGTTGGCCGCCATGCACGTCGAACGGGCCGGTGAGCTGCTGGGCGAGGCCCGCTACCCGGAGGCGTTGAAGCACGCCGACCTCGCCGTGCAGCTGCACCAGGACAAAGCGGCGTTGCGGGTCCGCGGGCATGCACTGGCGAAGCTGGGCCGGTCCGAGGACGCGCTGGCGTGCTTCGAACGCGCGGGAGACTCCGCGCTCACGTCGCCGGAGCAGCCGCCGGTTCGATCCTGGCCGCGCGCACGTACTCGGCCACCGGGCTGAGCTTCAGCCACTCCGGCAGGCCGCGCACGACCCAGCGCGGGCCGGTCAGCTCGATCGTGCCCGCGCGGACCGCGTCGAGCAGCTCGAACTCGCCCTCCCACATCCGGTAGAGCGTGGCGATGTCGGACGCCAGCACCGCGTCCACCTCGAGGCCGGGATCGGTGTAGCAGACCGAGGCGTCACCGGGTTCGAGCACGAGCCAGAAGACCCGGCGCCGGTCGCTGACCCGGATCTCGATGTTCGCGCGGCGGCTCAGCGTGCCGGTGTCGATGCGGCCGTGCATCCACCACATCAGCACCTCGGGATCCAGCTCGTCGGCCCTCGGGTCGCCGAACGCGTACCGGGCGCCCCAGTCGGCGAGGCCGAACACCAAGGGGCGCAACGCCTGCCCCGCCGATGTCAGCGTGTAGCCGTCACCGGTGCGGGTGACGAGCCCGGCATTGGCCAGCTGCCGCAGGCGCCGCGACAGCAGAGCCCGCGAGAGTCCCGGCAGGCCACGGGAAAGCTCGTTGAAGCGCGAGGCACCGATGAGCATGTCCCGCACGATCAGCAACGTCCACCGGTCGCCCAGCACCTCGACGGCACGGACGATCGGGCAGTACTGCGCATACGTCCTCACAGGGGAAGTCTCCGCCGCGACGGAGGTTTCGTTACCGCCGTCCGGTTCACTTTCAGAACTACCTGCGGGGCTTGCACGTTCTTACGTTCGTCCTATGACAACACTTGAGACACCGCGGGTGACCAGTACGTTCCCGACTGTCACCAGAGACGACGACGCGAAGTTCGTGGAGATGGCCGCGCGCATCGGCGCGATCGCGGCCGCCCACGCCGCCGAACACGATCGCGATGCCACCTTCGTGCGCGAGGCGTACGACGCGATGCGCGAGGAGGGCTATCTGGCGTTGGCCGTACCGGAGGAACTGGGCGGACTCGGCGCCACGATGCGCCAGGTCTGTTACGCGCAGGCCGAACTCGCCAGACATGACGGCGCGACCGCGCTGGCCATCACCATGCACCTGTACCTGACGCTGATGCAGGGCTACCGCCGCCGCAAGGGCGCGCCGGACGCGGAGGGCGTGCTGCGCCGGGTCGCAGCTGAAGGCCTGGTCATCGCCACCAGCGGCGGGTCGGACTGGCTGTGGCCGACGACCACGGCGACGGCGGTCGACGGCGGTTTCCTGGTGTCCGGGCGCAAGGCGTTCTGCAGCCAGTCGCCGCGGGCGAACGTCGTGGCCACGTGCGCCGTTCTGGGCGAGGAGGTGCTGCACTTCAGCGCGCCGCTGAACGCCGAGGGTGTGCGCATCGAGGAAACGTGGGACACGCTGGGCATGCGCGGCACGGCCAGCCACGACGTGGTCCTCGAGGACGTGTTCATCCCGGCCGAGAAGATCGCGGCGCGCCGGCCGTACGGGGAGTTCGGCGCGCCTCTCTTCGCCGCCGTCGTCCACTTCGCGCCGGTGTGCGGGGCGACCTACTACGGCATCGCCGCAGGTGCGCGGGACGTCGCGGTGCGGTCGACGTCGAAGAACGCCGTGCGGCAGATCGGGTTGATGGACTACAAGCTGCGCACCGCGTGGTGGTCGCTGATGGGCTCGATCGAGGAGCTCGGCGACGACTACACCGCCAACGCCGAGTCGACCACCACGGTCATGCTGGCCAAGCGGCAGGCGGTCGTGGAGGCCGTCGAGGTCGTGAACATCGCGATGGAGGTCCTCGGTGGACGGTCGTTCTTCAAGCGGTCACCGCTGGAACGCGCTTACCGCGACGTGCGTGCGGGCACCTTCCACCCGTTGACCCCGGAAGCCACACTCATGTACGCGGGCAAGGTCGCACAGGGTGACCCCGGCGTCACGGAGTAGCTTCAAGTTGTAGGCCTCGTAAGGGTTTGCGAGGATTCGGGTCCGTCTCTTCTTGAAGGAGCGATTCCGGTGGCCACTCGCCTCAACCCGTACCTGCGCTTCGACGGCAACGCCCGTCAGGCGATGGAGTTCTACCACTCGATCTTCGGCGGTGAGCTGAAGGTCAACACCTTCGGTGAGTTCGGCATGCAGGACACGCCGCAGGCCGACCAGCTCATGCACGCCCAGCTGGAGACCGAGGCCGGCTACACGATCATGGCCTCCGACACGCCGCCCGGGATGCCCTACAACCCCGGCGACACCATCACCGTGTCCCTGTCGGGCGATGACGAGGTGCTGAAGACGTACTTCGCCGCGCTCGCCGACGGCGGCAAGGTCGGGACCCCGCTGGAGAAGCAGATGTGGGGCGACGAGTACGGCGACCTGGTCGACAAGTACGGCGTCAGCTGGATGGTCAACCTGGGCGGTCTGGGCTGATCTCGGTGGCGGGGCCGCGGTAGTGGCCCCGCCCGCCGTGCTGACGCAAAATGTGGACCATGAGCGAGCGTCTGCGCAGTGTGGTCGACCAACTCGCGATCCGCCCCGGTGAGCGCGTGCTGGAGATCGGCTGCGGTCAGGGCGTGGCCGCGACCATGGTGTGCCAGCTGCTCTCCACCGGCACGCTCACCGCCATCGACAGATCCACGAAGATGGTCGAGGCCGCGACCCGCCGCAACGCGCCGTACGTGGCGTCCGGGAAGGCCGAGTTCCTCATCGCGTCGCTGGAGGACATGAACCTCGGCGACCGCCGGTTCGACCTGGTGTTCGCCGTCCGCGTCGGCCTGTTCCACCGCGACCCCGAACGCGCGCACGACCTGGTGCGCCCGTGGCTGGCGCCGGGTGCCCGCGTGCGCACGTTCTTCGACGAGCCTTCGGTCAGATCCGGCTGAACAGGTCGCTGATCAGCTTCTTCGACGGCTCGACGCCCGACGGCGAGACGACCTGGATCTCGACCTTGCCCTTGCGCGCGGTGATCGCGTGCTGCGCGGTCTCGGACTGACCGGTCGTGACCTCGTAGGCCTCGTCGTGCAGGCCCTCGATGGCCTTGGCCTCCGCCGGCTTGGCCTTGGCGAACGACGCGGCGGTCGCGTTCGTGGTGAACCGCACCGAGACCGGCATGCCGGTGCCGACGTAGCGGCAGGTGACGACCGCGCCCTCGGTGGTCTCCTGCTGGCCCTGCAACCGCAGCCCGAGCGCCTTGCCGACCGCGGACGAGTTGGCGTTGGCACAGGTCGGGCCGTTGCCCGCGGGCACGTCGGCGGTGGTCGGGGTCGCCGGGACCTGGTCCGGCGCGGCGTCCGGGGTCGAGCAGGCGGCGAGGAGGAGAACAGCGGCGGTGAGGGCGATGCGCACATCGGTACATCGGGCCTGCCGCCGCCGCGTTACCCCGCGTCCAGGGTCTGCGCGAGGATCTCGTCGACGCGCGCGTCCCAGTCCGTTTCCTGAACCGTGCCGTTGAGGACCGCGACCGCCGCGAGGGTCACCGTGCCCTCGATGTCGGCGGTCAACGTGGGGACGCTCGCCGTGGCGGCGAACGCGGTGCCCTGGGGCGCCGTCTGCCACTCCACACCGGTCCAGCCCCGGACGCCGACCAGCGGGGACGGCAGGTCGGTGGCCCAGCCGGTGAGCTCGGCCCTGGTGCCGGGCGGTGCGCCGATCACGCGGTGGATCCGCAGTTCCTGGTCGTCCCAGACGGCCGTGACGCTCTCGATCCGCAGGCCCGGCACCATCACCTGGTCGGTGTCGAACACGGGGTGGTGCGCCGAGGCGGCCCAGTTGGCGGCCGCACCGAGCGGGTGGATGCGCCGGCGGACGCTCCGCTTTCCCCTGATCACGAGACCGATGTGGTTGTCGGCCGGGTTGTGCTTCGACGTCGGGCCGGTGGCGGTCGAGTAGGCGAAGCGGCTGTAGAGCGGGTCTTCGTCCGGCGCGTACTCGCCCTCGAACGGGCGGACGTGGTCGCTGCCGTGGTTGTGCAACCTGGTGACACCGTTGTGCCGCTGGATCAGCAGGCCGGGTCCGCGCAGTGCGAGCGTTCGGTCGGGGTCCGGGCGTTCTTCCTCCGCGGTCCACAGTGGATGGTCCGGTCCGGCGAGCAGGCAGACGAACGCCTTGGACGCCCAGTACGGCGAGGCGGGGCCGGAGTAGGGCTGCAGGCTCGCTTCGTGCGGGCCGTGCCAGCCCAGGGTGAGCAGGCCGTCGGTCAGTGCGCCGTTGCGCAGGAAGTAGTCGAGCGTGTTGCCGATCAGATACCGGGAATGGCCTGGCGTGAGCGGTGTTTCGCCGGTGACCGCACCGAGGGCGATCGCGGTGGCGGCGGCGAACCGGTAGGTCAGCGACCGGCCGAAGTAGATCGGTGCGCCGTCCGCGCCGAACAGCAGGTGGAAGCTGTCGAGGTGTTCCTTGAGGTGCGTGGTGATCGGCTGGCCGTTCAGGTGCGCGTCCAGTGCCGGGTAGAGGTGCAGCGCCCAGCCGTTGTAGTGGTCGAACGCGCGACCATCGCCGTCGGAGTACCAGCCGTCACCGCGGTACCAGCCGTCGAGCAGCTCCATCGCACGGCGTTTCGCCTGCTGTGTCTCCTCGTCGCCGCGGCCGACGGACTCCAGGAACGCGGCCACGGTGTACGGGAAGAAGTACCAGTTGTTCGCGGCGGGCACGTGCCGGAAGGCTTCCCGCAGCCACGCCTCGGCGCGGTCCTGCTGGGTCTCGGTGAGCTTGTCCCACAGCCACGGCCTGGTCAGCCGCAGGCCGAGAGCGACCGACGCCGACTCGACCATCGGCTGCCCGACGTCGAAGATCGCCGGCCACTCCCCCGCCGTGCCCGCGGTGAGGCCGGCGGCGTAGCGCTCCAGCCAGTTGTGCGGGTCGTCGCCGTGCGCGGTGCGGAAGGCGGCGGCGAGGAACGTCCTCGCGTAGCCCTCCAGGCCGTCCGACCTGACGCCGCTGCGGGACGGCCTGCCGGGCAGGTCCAGGAAGGCCTGGTCGGGCGAGGCGTGCCGCCAGGCGGCGGTCAGCAGGTCGTCGGCCGTGCCGACCCACTGCTCACGGGTGTAGCTCACGCGATGCGCTCCCGTCGTTCTGCCGGTACCGGGGTCTGGAAGGGCTCGCCGTTCGCCCACCTGCGCACCTCGTCGACGGCATGGCGGGCCAGGCGGCCCCACTCGTTGCCCTGCGAGCCGGCCAGGTGGGGTGTGATCAGCACGTTGTCGCTGTGCCACAGCGGGTGGTCCGCGGGCAGCACCTCGGGGTCGGTCACGTCGAGCACGGCCCTGATCCGGCCGATCTCGTGCACCAGCGCGTCCTGGTCGACCACCGCGCCGCGGGCGGTGTTGATCAGGACCGCGTCGTCCCTGAGCAGGCCGAGGAGCTCGCGGCTCACCAGCCCCGTGGTCTCGGGCAGCAGCGGGGTGTGGACACTGACCACGTCGCTGCGCGCGAAGAGGTCGGCGAGGCCGACGGACTCCGCACCGTCCACTTCGGTCACGAACGGATCGTGCACCAGCACGTGGAAATCGTACGGCCGGAGCAGCTCGACCACCCGGCGGCCGATCATCGAGGCGGACAGGATGCCGACCGTGGCGCCGAAGTTCCCGGTGGTCATCGGGGTTTCGAGGAACGGGATGTGCCGGGTCCGCCGGTAGTCGCGGGCCCGTTCCAGCACCCTCTTGCCGCTCAACAGGATCATCGCGACCGTGTACTCGGCGACCGGCACGGCGTTGGCCGCCGCGGCCGACGAGACCACGATCCCGCGGTCCCAGCAGGCATCGGTGACGAACCCCTTCACCGAGCCGGCCGTGTGCACGATGGCTTTGAGGCTCGGCAGGCGTTGCAACGCGCTCTCGGTGATCGGCGGGCAGCCCCAGCCCGTGACGAGGAGCTCGACGTCGGGGAGTTCGTCCAGGTCCGGGGTGACCGGCCCGAAATCGCAGACCGCCCTGAGCTCGTCGAGCACGGGCGCGAGCACCGCGTTCGCGGCGTCCGCCGACATGGCGCCTGCGGCAGTCACCGTGTGCGCAGTCCTCACTTGACGGCTCCCGTGGTCAGGCCGGCCCGCCAGAACCGTTGCAGCAGCAGGAACGCGACGATCAGCGGCAGCACCGCCAGCAGCGAACCCATGATCACCACCGGGTAGTACTCCGGACTCACCGTGGCCGAGCTGTTCCACTGGTAGAGGCCGAGGCTGATCGGGTAGAGCTTCTGGTCGGACAGCATGACCATGGGCAGGAAGAAGTTGTTCCAGATGCTGGTGAGCTGGAACAGGAAGATCGTGACCATGCCGGGGCCGAGCATCCGCAGCGCCACCTTGAAGTAGGTGGCCAGGTCACCGGCGCCGTCGACGCGGGCGGCCTCCAGGACCTCGTCCGGCACGTAGCCCTGGGCGAAGATCCGGCCGAGGTAGACGCCGAACGGGTGGAAGAGTCCGGGGAGGAACACCGCCCAGACCGTGTTGACCAGACCCGCTTCCGACGCCAGCAGGTACAGCGGCAGCGCGAGCACGGTCTGCGGCACCATCACCGCGGCGAGCACCAGGCCGAAGAGCTTCTCCTTGTGGCGGAACTGGTACTTGTCGAACGCGTACCCCGCCGCGACCGAGATGAAGGCGCTGCACGCCGCGCCGATCACCGCGTACAGGAGGCTGTTGGCGTACCAGCGGCTGTAGAGGCCCTTGTCCATCGCGAAGAGGTCCTTGACGTTGTCCAGGAACGAGAAGTTGCTCAGCGACAACAGATCGCTCTGGAACAGGGCGTCGACGTTCTTGGTGGAGGCGAGCAGCAGCCACATCACCGGCAGCAGGGCGTAGAGCACCGAGATGCCGATGACCAGGTTGACCGTGGACCTGCCGAGCAGTGTCATCAGGCGGCCTTCCTGTTCGTCCAGCGGGTGACGCCGTAGGACAGCATGATCGTGAAGAGCAGCAGGATCACGCTGGCCGCGGCGGCGAGGCCGTAGTTGTTGCGGGTGAAGGCGGCGTCGTAGATGTACATGCTCGGCGAGAACCTGGCACTGATCATCGGGGTGGACTGGCTGAGCAGCACCGGTTCGGTGAAGAGCTGCAACGCCCAGATGAGCGTGAACGTGCTGACCGTGGCGATGGCGGCGCGCACCAGCGGTGTCTTGATCACGATGGCCTGGCGCACCGGTCCGGCGCCGTCGACCACGGAGGCCTCCAGGACTTCCCTTGGCACTGCTTGGAGTGCGGCGTAGAAGATCACCATGTTGTAGCCGAGGTTGCTCCACAGCGCGATGTTCACGATCGACGGCAGCACCGTGTTGATGCCCAGGAAGTTGATCTGGATGTCGGCCTTCGCGAACAGGTCGATGATCGGGCTGAGGCCTGGGGTGTAGAGGTACAGCCAGATCAGCGCGGCGATGATGCCCGGCACGGCGTGCGGGAGGTAGACGAACATCTGGGCCCAGCTCCTGAGCTTCGCCACGCCGGAGTCGAGCAGGAGCGCCAGTGCTAGCGCGCCGACGACCGTCAGCGGGATGTAGATCAGGCAGTAGAGCACCACGGTCAGCAGGCCGTTGAGGAATGTCGGGTCGCTCAGCACAGCGAGGTAGCTGCGCAGGCCGACGAACACGGTTTGTTCCGGGCCGAAACCGAGGCCTGGCTGGTCTGAGGCGAAGAAGCTCAGCCACAGGGCGGTGCCTGCTGGGACCAGGAAGACCACGATCAGCATCAGGAAGAACGGCGCCATGAGGATGGCGCAGGCAAGTTTGCCTTTCACCGTGAACCCTCCTCAGCGGAAAAGCACAGCGCCATGAGGATGGCGCAGGCAAACTTGCCCTTCACCGTGGACCCTCCTCTGTGGACAAACCGAGCGCCTTCAGGTCGGGCATGGTGCCGCTCTGCGCCGTGCGCACGGCGTCGATCAGGGTGCCGACGCCCGCGCCCGCCTTCGCGAACCCGTCCTGCATGACCTTCTGCGTGGCGGTCATCCGCGGGCCCCACACCCAGTCGTCGCGGACCTTGTCGGCTTCCTGCTTGAACAGCTGGTAGATGTCCTGGCCGCCGTAGTACTCGCGGGGGAACGCGGCACTGCCGGTCTGCACCAGGCCGGGTGCGACCGGGTACTGGCTGCTGGTGCCGCTCTTCAACCGGGCCGTCAGGGCGTCGGGGTGGCTGACCTGCCACTCGATGAACTCCATCGCCGCCTCGGGTTGCTGCGAGTCCTTGGTGATCGCGAAGGTCGAGCCGCCGTGCGTGCCCACCTGGGGCGCGTCCCAGATCGGCATGGGGGCGATGCGCCACTTGCCCTTCTGGGCGGGCCGGGCGCGCATCTGGGCGCCCGCGTCCCACGCGCCGCTCAGCCTGGTGATCACCTTGTCCTGGCCGATCTGCGCGTCGTGCTGCTTGCTGTCACCGGCGTTGCGGAACACCAGGTCCTCGTCGATCAGCTGCTGCCAGTAGGCGGCGACCTTCTTCGTGGGCTCGTCGGCGAGCGAGACGCGCCAGGTGCCGTTGCTGGTGTCGAACCACTTCGCGCCGGCCTGCCAGGCGAAGCACGCGAACTGCATGGCGCCGTCGGTGGGGAACAGCGTGAGCTTCTTCTCGGGGTACTTGTTCTTCACGGTGCGCGCGAGGTTCGCGAACTCGTCCCAGGTGCGCGGGATCGCGAAACCGTTGCTCTCGAACAGGTCCACCCGGTAGTGCAGGACCATGGGTTCGATGTCGAGCGGCACGCTGAAGACGCGGTTGTCGAACGTGGTGAGCTTGAGCGCCTGCGGCAGCAGTTTCTGCTTGAGGCGGTCGGTGACGAGGTCGGTGATGTCCCTGGCGACGCCGTCGATGGCGTAGCCGGGCACCTGCGGGTACTCGATGGTGGCGACGTCCGGCGCGTTGCCGGCGCGGGCCGCGTTGCTGAGCTTGGCGTAGCCGCCCTGCCCGCCGGAGGGGATCTGCTGGAAGATCACCTTGATCCGGTCCTGCGAGGAGTTGAACGCGTCGACGACCTGCTGGCTACCACGCAGGGCCGACCAGAACGTGATCTCGACCGGGCCTCCGGCACCGCGGCGTTGCGGAGTGGAACAGGCCGCCAGTGGTGCCGTGAGGCCGGCCGCGAGGAGGGTGCGACGACTCAGGCGCATGGCACGCATCCTGATCGCCTGATCGGTTTTACGTCAAGAAACGCTCAAACGCTCAGTCGATGACCGGATCTTCAACTCGGGTAGCAGCTCGATCCGTTCGGCCGTCTGCGCGGTGTTGCGCAGCTTCCGCAGCAGCAACTGCGCCGCGACCTTGCCGACCTGGGTCTTCGGTGGCGCGACCGCCGTGAGCGGGATGCTGCCGAGCGCCGCGACCACGTCGTCGTACGCCACCACCGAACACTGCTCCGGCACCGCGATGCCGGCGTCCATCAGCTGCTGGACCAGCATCAACGCGTCCTCGTCGCCGTGCAGGATCGCCGCCGTGGCCCGATGCGCCCGCAGGACGCCGGCCAGCCCGGCCTCCGGCGAACTGCGCACCGTGATCGCGTCTTCAAGATCTCCCGAGATCTCCTTGAACGCCTTGCGCAACGCCCGCGCCGTCGGACTGTCATCGCGTGCCGCCAGCACGATCCGCCGGTGCCCGAGGTCCGTCAGGTGCTTCACGGCCAGCTGCATGCCGTACCAGTGGTCCGAGCAGACCGAGTTCATCGCGCGCAGTTTCCCGCCCGGCCGGCGCTCCATGAGCACCGTGGGCACCCCGGTCTCCGCCAGCCAGTCGTCGACCGTCTCTTCTTCGTACGTGCGCCACCGCGGTGCGATCAGCAGACCCTGCACGGGCTCGGTGAGCGCACGCTCGACGATGGGCTTCTCCGCACCTCTGACCTGCGGCGCGATGTGCAGCACCACCCGCACGCCCGCTGCTTCGAGCACGGTGCGGGCACCGTTCATCGTCTCGTACAGGTACGTGTGCCGTTCCGGCACGACCAGCGCCACAGCCCCGTTCGCCGGCTTCTGCGGCGACGGCTGCTCAACCGGCACCAGCGACCGCACGACCCCGTGCCCCCGGCGCACCCGCCCGAGCCTGGCCAGCTCCTCGACGTCGCGCCGGACGGTGACGATCGAAACGTCCAACTCGCCGGCCAAATCGCTCACCTTGACCGCGCCGCGCGACGCCACGACCGCGAGAATCCGCTGCCGCCGCGCCTCGCCGGGTTCACGCATGGGTCCACCTGTTCGTTTGAGCGTTTGGCCGCGATCCTAACCCGAGGAACGGTCACCGCACCGACCAGCGCCCCACCGGCGGCGATCGCCGCCGCTGTCATCGCCGCGAACTGCGGGGAAACGCTCTCCGCTAGCCACGGTCCGGCTATCGCGCCGATGAGCGTCGCAAACGCTTCCACCGCAAGGAAAACCGCGCCGATCCGGCCTAGCAGGTGGTTCGCCGTGGTTCGTTGCCAGGCGGTCTGCGCCCCACGAGGGTGATCGATCCGAACGTGCCGATGACGACTGCTGCCGGGAGCGCGATCGTTAGCGATCGGGCCGTGAACAGGGCCACGAATCCGGCGGCTGTGGCTAGTTGGGCTGCTGCGAGCAGGGCCCGTGGTTGGAGGTGGTCGAGTTGTCGTACCAGGGCTGCGCCGATCAGGAAGCCCGCGCCGAGGGCCGACAGGACTGCGCCGATCTGTTTGGTGCCGCCCAGGTGCTGGGCGCCGAGCGGGATTAGCAGGGCGGACAGGGACGCGTTCGCTGCCAGGAAGACGCCGGTCAGGGGGAGGAGGGCTCTTGCTGGTGGGTGGTCTCGCAGGGCTCGCAGTCCACAGAGGAACTCGTGCCAGATGGCTCGCAGCCCGGCGCGCTGGCTTGCTGTCGCGGACTGGTCGGTCGCGGACTGGTCGGTCGCGGACTGGTCGGTCGCAGCCGGCTCTGGGTCCACCGCCACGAACTGGTCGGCCGCAGCCAGCTCCGGCGCCACCGCCACGGACTGCTCGGCCAGAGCCAGCTCCGGGTCCACCACCACGAACTGCTTGGCCACAGCAGTCCGCTCACTCCCCGTCGCCTGCTCCCCCACCGCAGCCCGCCTCCTGGCCGCAGCCCGCACAGCCACCCCATACCGCCTGCCCGTCATCGCAACAGCCACCGCCGACACCAGGTAGCTCGCGACATCAAGCCCCACCAGCACCTCGAACCCCGCCCACACGAGCAGAACGCCCCCGAGCGGCGGCCCCAGCAGCCGCACCACGCCATCCGTGGCGGCGTTCCACGAGTTGGCGCTGCCCAACGCGTCCCCGGTGCCCACCACTGCGGGCACGAGCGCCTGCGCCGCGGGCCGGAACACCACTGCCCCAACGCTTTCCGCCACCACCGCCGCGTAGATCGCCGCCGGTGTCCCCACGAGCATCCCCGCCACCGCCGCTGCCCTCACCAGGTCCGCCGCGATCATCACCCGCCGCCGGTCCCAGCGGTCGACGAGCACCCCGGCGACCGGCCCCAGCACGAGCGCCGGCAGGTACTCCGCGGCCAGCGTCAGCCCGGTCGCGAGCATCGACCCGGTCAGCGCGTAGACGTGCGCCGGCACGGCCACCACCAGCAACCACGATCCGAGCAGGCTGATCGCGCGCCCACCCCACAGGAACCGAAAGTCTCGAAACCCCCAGGCACTCATACTCACAAAATAGCGACAGCGGATCAGTGTTCTGTCAAGATAGTCGGGTGGAGTCACTCGGACCAACGCTGCGCGGTCTTCGGCAGGCCGGCGGCCGTACCGTCGCGTCGGTTGCCGCCGACGCCGGGCTTTCCGTGCCGTACATCGCGAACCTCGAGAACGGGCGCGGCAACCCGACCACCGGCGCCCTCGCCCGGCTGGCCACGGCGCTCGGCACGAATCTCCGCATCGAGTTCGGCGACGCACCCGAGCAGGCGCCCCCTCCCCTGCCGCCGTCGCTCGTGCGGGTGCGGCGCACCGAGCGGTTTCGCAAGGCCGTGGCGGAGATCGGGGCCGACCCGCAGGACGTCGTCGCCGCACTGGCCGCGGTCGGGCAGGTCGTTGACGCCGGGGAGCAGGACTGGTGGCGGCTGCTCGACGCGATGGTGCTGATCGCGCGGCATCCGGCCTGAGTTCTCCTAGAACGGCGGTAGGTCGCCGAGGACTGGTTCGGGGTCGCGTCGGTAGGTCTTGCCTGCTGGGCTGCGGAAGCAGAACGTGCCGGGTGTTGGCTGGGTGACTTCCCAGGCGGTGCGGTGTTTGACCCGGTGGTGTCGTTTGCAGAAGGGGCCCATGTTGGCTTCGGAGGTGTCGCCGAGTGGGAACGGTTCGGTGTGGTCCAGTTCGGACTTCTGGGCCGGGCGCATGCAGCCTGGGTGGCGGCAGGTGCGGTCGCGGGCCCAGATGAACCTGCGCAGCGCCTTCGGCGGCCGGTAGGTGCTGGTGCCGAACTCCAACGCCGCCCCGGTCACCGGCTCGGTCAGCAACCGTCGCCACGTCGAATCCCCAGCCAACTCACGTGCCAGGTCGGCGGTGATCGGGCCATATCCGGCGAGTTCACCGGGCTGCTCGGACAGACCCATCACCGTCGCGGCCGAGATAGCCACGTACAGCTCGACCTTCACCGCGCTGGCCCCGTCCGGAGTCGCCAGCAGCAGGTCGGCGAACACGTCGGCGCGAATCTGGTCCAGCGTCCGAGGATCGGTCGGGGTCTTGACCTGGCGGGCGATGGCGTCGACTCGGGCGTAGCAGGCGGTCGCCAGGTGTGCGGGCAGGAACGCCCACACCCGCGCCACATCGTCCTCGAGCGCGTCGATTCCCATGCAGCGCTGGGCTTTGCGCTGCTCGGCCCGCTCCCTCTGCCCCTCGGGGTCGACCCGCATGACGACGCGGTTGGTGAGCTGCCGCATCTGCGCACTGGTCAGATCCGGCGCCTTGGCCAGCACCCGCTCCTCAACCTGCGTCGCCAGCTCCGCGGTCAACGGCATGGTCTTGTCGTACAACACGCGGGCCTTGTAGAAGTCGATCTCGCCCTTCTCCAGGGCGTCCAACGTGGCAGGCAACTTCGAAGCCAGGTCGAGCGCCATCGCCACCTGGTCACTGGTCCAGCGTGACGTCCACCGCATCGCAGCGGCGATCTCAGCATCGAAAAACTCTTCGCCCTCACACGCAATGGCGTAATCAGCGAGGGTACGCATGAGCTGCGCTTGATGATAGGCAATCTGTTTGTCGTGATACGCGAGAGCGTCCAGAAACGAGACGACTTCCATGCCGAAATTCTATTAGCCCGCCCAAGATCACTAGACCAGAAGGTGTCACCCACACGAGCGAACTAGCAGGTCAGACCCCATAAGCACCGTGCGCGCTCTTCTCTCTAGACATCTCTAGACACGCAACCACTAGCAACCACCTACGCAACCGGCACCCGAACTAATCAAATAGACCACGCCCCGCAACCACCAACGCAACGCAACCACAGAAATTCGTTCCGGCACACGCCCGACGAAGGAGGGCATGTGCCGGGTCGCCGCAAGGCGTAACCCCCAGAGCTCTCAGCTTCACCCAGCTAGCGTCCACCCCAAAGGGGGCGACATGAAGATCGTGATTCCAGGAGGCACCGGCCAGGTAGGCGGCATCCTCAGCCGAGCACTCACCGCAGCAGGCCACGAGGTGGTGATCATCAGCCGAACCGGCAAAGTCAACTGGGACGGCCGAACACTGGGCCGATGGGCAGCCGAGATCGACGGATCAGACGTGGTGATCAACCTGGCAGGCAGGAGCGTGAGTTGCCGCTACACGGCAGAAAACCTCCAGCAGATGATGCGATCACGGGTGGACTCGGCACGCGTAGTAGGCGAAGCGATCGCCAAGGCAGACGCCCCGCCAAAGGTGTGGCTGCAGATGAGCACAGCGACGATCTACGCGCACCGGTTCGACGCGCCGAACGACGAGGCCACCGGCGAAACCGGCGGCAAGGAGCCGGATGTGCCCGGCTACTGGGCGTACAGCGTCGAGATCGCCAAGCGGTGGGAGGCGGAGCTGAACGAGGCCGACACGCCGCACACCCGCAAGGTCGCGCTGCGCTCGGCGATGGTGATGAGCCCGGATCGTGGCGGGGTGTTCGACTACCTGTCGTGGCTGGCGCGGCTCGGGCTGGGCGGGCCGGTGGCCGGCGGGCGGCAGTACGTGTCGTGGATTCACGACGACGACTTCATCCGCGCGGTCGCGTTCCTCATCCGGGAACCGGTCGCGGGTGCGGTCAACATCGCCGCGCCGGGACCGTTGCCGCAGAAGGATTTCATGCGCGAGCTCAGGAACGCGTGGCGTGTGCCGGTCGGGCTGCCCGCGACGAAGTTCATGGCCGAGATCGGGGCGTTCGTGCTGCGGACCGACACGGAGCTGCTGCTCAAGAGCCGGCGGGTCGTCCCCGGTCGCCTGACCGGGGCCGGATTCGAGTTCCACTTCCCGAACTGGCGGGAGGCGGCGCAGAATCTGGCTGAGCGCAGGAGGTGACATGCCGAGGATCAACGACGTCGGTGGGCAGGACGGGTTCGGCCCGATCAACGAGGAGCTGGACGAACCGCCGTTCCACGCCGACTGGGAGGCGCACGTGATGGCGATGAACCGGTCGCTGATCACGCGCGACGTCTACAACCTGGACGAGTTCCGGGACGCGGTCGAGCGGACGATGTCGCACGAGTCGTCGTACTACGAGAACTGGTTCCGGGCGATCCAGACTCTGCTCAAGGAGAAGGGCGTTGTCTGAGCGCTACCAGGCAGGCGACCGGGTCCGGACGTCCACAGTGGACCCGGATCACCACACAAGGCTGCCGTCCTACGCGAGAGGACGGATCGGCACGGTGCTCCACACCGAGGGCGCGCACCCGAAGGCCGACCTGCGGGCGCAAGGGATCGAGGCGCTGCCGCAGCCGGTGTACGCGGTGCGGTTCACCTCGCGGGAACTGTTCGGGCACGGCGATCACAGCGTGACGCTGTCGCTTTGGGAGGACTACCTCAGCCATGAGTGACGACCACGACGACTCCCCGATCGCCGCACGGGTCCGGGAGCTCGAGGCGGTGCTGGAGGAGAAGGGCCTGCTCGATCCTGTGGAGCTGGACCAGGTGCTGGAGGCGTTCGCGCACAGGTCCTCGCCGGCCAACGGGTTCCGGGTCGCGGCGCGGGCGTGGATCGACAGCGGCTTCGAAAAGCGGCTGCTCGAAGACGCGAACTCCGCACTACCCGAGCTGGGACTGTCGATGGGCGGCGGGCTGCAGCCACAACGACTGCAGGTCGTGGCGAACACCGAGAGCGTGCACAACGTGATCGTCTGCACGCTCTGCAGCTGCTATCCGCTGTCGCTGCTCGGGCCCTCTCCCACCTGGTACAAGAGCCCGGCGTACCGGTCGAAGGTCGTCAGTCACCCACGAGAGGTGTTGCGGCAGTTCGGATTCACGCTGCCGGACGACATCGAGATCCAGGTGTGGGACGCGACGGCCGAGTCGCGGTACATGGTGCTGCCGCGCCGGCCCGCGAACACCGAGCACCTGACCGAGGACGAGCTCGTGAAGCTGGTGACGCGCAACGGGCTGATCGGCACGGCCCCGGTATGAGAAAGGGCCGCCCGGAGGCGGCCCTTTCCAGAAATCCGGACTACATGTCCTTCATGATGTTGTCGATCGCCTTGCCGAGCTTCGCGTACTTCTGCGTGTACAGCACGGGGAACACGCCGGGCGGGTCGGCCGGGCGGTCCGCGTCGACGTAGTCGGTGCCCAGGTTGCAGAACACGACGACGATGTAGTTGCGCTTGTCCTTGCCGCGGAACGACTTCACGATGCCCGCGTCGGAGCCCGTGGTGTCGACCCAGCCGGTCTTGTGCGCGAAGGTCACCTCGGCGGCCTCGTTGCACGGGCGGACGTCGCGGTCGTAGATCGCGTCGCCGACGGTCACGGTGCCGTCCGGCTTGATCCAGCGCGACGGCACCTGCTGCGGGATGCCCTGCGTCGGGTAGTCACGGCCGCACCAGTTCGAGGTGGACAGCATCTCGTTGTGGCCCTGGCCGAGCAGCGTGTCCTGGAAGAACTTGCGCGACGAATAGGACAGCTCGTTGCGGGTGACGGCCTTGCCCTTGTCGGTCGTCCACAGCACGCCCGCGCCGCCGTTGACCAGCAGCAGGAGCTTCGCGGTGTCGAGGCCGCTCATGTTCGAGCCGATCCAGCGGCCGCCGTTGCCCGGCATGGTGCCGGTGACCATCAGGGTGGGCATGCCGAGGTCGACGAACGTCTGGTTCACGAGGTCCCACGAGTTGTGGTCGTGGATCAGCTTGATCAGCGAGCAGGTGGACTCGTTCTGCGACTTCGTGATCATCTCGTCGAAGTGCTGACGGATCTTCTTCACCGACGGCCCGCCGCACGCCGGGCGCACCGGGTCAGGGTTGTAGGCGTAGTCGGCGTCGAGGTCGATCTTGCCGGCGTCGGCGAGCCGCAGCACGCCGAAGCCCACCATCAGCTTGAGCACCGAGGCCGGGTACGGCGAGGAGAAGTCGATCGGCGCGTTCTCCCGGCCGGCCAGCACGTCGACGGTTCCCTTGCCACCGTTGACGTCCCACTCGGTGTCGTCCCACCAGCGGTAGCGCACCTGGTCGGTGGACAGGCCCTTGTTCTTGACCGGCACGACGACGCCGTCCGGGTACTGCGGGCTGAGCAGCACGTTCGCCACCGACTTCGGCCGGCCGACCACGTCGAGCTCGATGATCGCCGCGTCCATGTTCGGCGTCTGGTGCAACGGCTTGCCGGCCTGGGCCTGCGCCTGCGCCGACCTCGCCTGGACCTTGTTCATCAGCTCGGCGGGCGACGGGTCGTACTTCTCCCGCTGGCCCGCAGACCGCGCCGCAGGACCCGCTTCCGGCGGCGTCAGGTCGACGACGTCCTTGAAGTTCTGCGCGACGATCGCCGCACGCAGCCGCTCCGCCAACGAGTAGTGGCCCTCAGCAGCGCTGGCCACCGCCGGCGCCAGCGCGGCGCCCGTCAGCGTGAGGGCGGTGCACAGCACGGTGAACCGCTTGAGCTTCATTCACTCCCCCAGTAAAAGTGAAAATTAGTCGGTTCGAACTTTATCAAGGCATTCCCGGCACACAGCCGGCTGCCCCCATCACTTGATCAGACGCGGCAGGCGCTCGTTCGGTTGCCCCGGCCCTCCGAACGCAGACGGGAGCCGCCCGACCTGGGGTGGTCGAGCGGCTCCCGGTCATCGCACCCTCGGGCGCGATGAGGCGATGACCACCGCGGCGGCGACGGTCACCAGGTTCTTCAGGATGTACTGGGCTTCGAACGAGGCCCGCAGCGGACCGGACCACATCTCGCCGGGGAACAACACCAGCGGTGTCGACACCAGCACGGCGTGACCGACCAGCAGGGCCGCGGTCGGCAGCGGCCATCGAAAGCTCAGCAACACCAGCGCGATACCGATTTCGGTGATCGCGGCACTCACTCTCGCGAAATCCCCGTGGATGATCCCGAACGTCAGCGCGGAAACCGTGCGTTCGACGAGATCCTGGGCAGGGCTGCCACCGGGAAAGAGCTTCAGCACGCCGAACCAGAGGTACACGATCCCCAGTCCAATGCGCAGCAGCGGAATTCCCGCGTCACCGGCGAACCTGGTGACGCGATCTTCCGTGCTTTGCCGGCGTGACAATTCTGGACGCAACATCGATCTCCCTCTCCTGTCTGGCTGCCACCACCCAGCCAGACAGGAGGAGCGAGGAAGATCAGGCGCCGATCGGAGGCCTCGGGCCGCTGTCCCCGAGCGGGTTCAGCAGGTCCGCCTTGCCCTCGAACGCGAACAGCAGCAGGTCGACCATCCGGAAGGTGCTGGAGTCCGGACCGAGCGTCGGCCGCCAGTACGGCGAGCGCACGATCGAGATGCGGCTGCCCTCCATCGCGCGGTGGAACACCTCCGCGGTGATCCGGCCGCCGACCGGTCCCATCAGGCCGTTGCCGATCTCCGCCTCGCGCAAGATGTAGAACCACAACGGGGTCGCCGCGACCAACTGGGCTTTCTGCTCATCGGACAGGCCGTCGACGACGGCGCCGCCGTTGCCCACGAGGATCTGCTCCTCGGTGAGCGGCTCGATGCCGAACAGCTCGGCGATCTGCTGACCGGACGCGAGCTCCATCATCGAAGCCCTGGTCAGGTTCCGGAACGCGAGGTTGCGCTCGATCTCCCGGAACTGGGTGCCGCGGCCGCCGAACGTGCCGGCCGGCAGTTGCGTCAGCGGGTCGACCAGCAGCGTGTCGATCCGCTTGGTGACGTTGCCACCGTCGAGGTCCGCGGGTGCGACCAGGTCTTCCCGGTCCGCCTCGGTGAAGTCGTAGAGGCGGCGGAAGTCCGCGATCCAGTTGCTGGGCAACGTGAACAGGTCGCCCCTGGTCACGTCGTCCAGGTCGGCGGGAAGCGCGGACGACGGGTCGAAGTTGCCGCTCACGCCGGTGAACGTGAACAGCTGGAACAGCGACGCCGGCTGCTTGAGCGGGCCACCGCTGCGGAACACGCGGTTCCACTGGTAGGCCGCACGGACCTGGCTGTGGCCGAAGCGGTACGACGCGACCGAGAACTCGATCGGCATCGTCGGCGTGTTGTCGCGCCCGTAGTGCTTGCCGGGCACCTCGAAGAACTTGCGGCCGTTGGTGAAGACGTCGTCCACGATGGCCGGATCGATGATCCGCGGCAGGTGGTCGGTCTTCAGCATCCACTGGTAGTGCCGCACCACGAGTTCCTTGGCGGCGCGGAACAGCCGCTCACCCGTGAGGCCGGTGAGCGCGAGCTCGTCGACCACGCGGTTGTGGAAGCGGATGAACGCGAGGTGCGTCTGCGCCACCACGAGGTTCTCGTCGTTGCGGGCGTCCGGGATCAGCGGGAGCCGCCGATCCGCCGCGGTGCCGCCCGTCCCGCCGCGGCGCGGCAGGTCGAAGCCCTCGAACGGGACGTTGGTGCCCTCGTCCGGGAACGGCACCGGAGTCGTGGTGCCGACCTTGAGCTTCACGCCGTCCTCGGCGTAGAAGGCCTGGTCGTCCTTGTCGCGCGGGCCGCGGCCGTAGACCGAGTCGAGGTCCAGCGCCGGTGACCGCCCCTGGAGCAGCTCGTCGAGGTTGACGTCCTGGCCGAGCTGCGACTCGGTGCGGTCCATGGTCAGGTCGTGGTCGACGAACTGGCCGAGGTAGGTGAACCCCGCCGGCACCGCCGGATCCTCGGAATCGGGCTGCGGAACGTTCGCCGTGACGGCGGTGGCGAGCGCTATGCGCGTCTCCTCGTCCGTTCGTTCACCCTTCGGCCCCATGCGTGAGAACCGGAACCTGCGCAACTCCTCCGCAGTGGAGGGCTGACGCGTGCTGGCCTCACCGTTGTCGCCGAATTCCAAGACACCTTCACCCACGACGAAGAAACTGTCGCGCACGTGCCTCTTCATATAATCCCCCTGTATCCCCTCTATCAGGCGACCTGTTCTCCCCAACAAGCACCTGCCCCTGTGCCAAGTCTCCAGACGGACGAAATTTCCGTCGAAGCTTTTGGCCAAAACCAAAACGTGGTCACACAGCGGATACGAGATGGTCCGGAATCTCCGTGAACAGCGGCAGTTCCGCCATCTCCGCGGCCAATCTCTCAGCCGAGTCCTGGTAAGCCTTCGTCTCGAGCACGTGCTGAATTCGATCAGCGAGAACGCGGGCCGTCAGCCCTTTCACATCGACCGTCACGCCGGCATTCAGCTCTTCCACGCGCGCGGCGTTGCGCGGCTGGTCGGCGAACAACGGCAGCGCCACCATCGGCACGCCCGCGGTCAACCCCTCCCTGACGCTGCTGTACCCGGCGTGCGTCACGAACACCTTCGCGGTGTTGAGCAGCTGCTGTTGCGGGACCTCGGGTTCGAGCCGGACGTTGGACGGCCGCGGGCCGGTCCAGTCTCCGCGGCCGATCGCGACGACCGAGCGGGCCGGGACCTTGCCGAGCGCCTCCACGACGATGTGCGGGAGGCTGGACCCGGTCATCAGCAGGTCTGCGTTGGTGCCGAAGGTCGCGACGATCTCGGGTGCCTTCTCCCAGCTCTGCCGGCTGGTCGGGACGCGGTAGTGGTGCTGGGCCGGGTGCCACGACGCCGGGGTGAGGCCGGCGGTGAAGTGCGGTTCGGTGGCGCCGACGCCGAACCGGGCGCGCACCTTGTCCTTGCGTTCGTCGAGGTCCGGGATCTCCAGCGGCGCGAACGGGGCGATCTCGACCAGGGCGTGCGGGATGCCGAGCACCTCGGCGGCGATCTGGCCGCCGTACTCGTTGGTCTCGCGCAGGATGACGTCCGGGCGCCAGTTGCGGGCGAAGTCCAGGATGTTCGCGGTCGCCCTGACGACCAGCTCCTCCGCCCACAGCGGCACCTTCAGCGTGCCGTCGCGTTCCGGGTGCCAGGGCGGCGGCGGGCCGAAGTCGGTGGGTGCCGGGATGTCCGGCATCACGACGGTGTGTTCTACGTGCGCCATCGCCGGTCCGGTCGCGATGACGGCCTCGTGGCCGCGCTCGCGGAGGGCCTGTGCGAGTGGCGCCACGGTCGGCATCAGATGGGAGCGGATGGGCAACGAGGTCAGCAGCACGCGCACGTGGTCCCCCTTTCGCATGTACTGCGAGAGAACTCCTGGCGCGGCCGGCCGGACAACTTGGAATCCGATGAGCGGACCGGGTTTCCTGGCGGCATCGACCGGGTACGCATGCGCCATGCTCGTCGTCACGGTCACCGAGTCTTCGCCGGCGTCCACCGTTCTCACGGTTTCCGGGGAACTCGCCACCTCCGGTTCGGAGCGCCTGCTCACCCGGCTCGACCGCCTCCTCGACCAGGGTCACCGGCACGTCGTGCTGGACCTCTCCGGTGTCACGTTCTGCGACTCCAGCGGCGTCAGCGCCCTGGTGCGAGGACACGCCCGCGCGTCGGCCGCGGCGGGCCGGCTGCGTCTCGTGGCCGCGTCGCCTCAGGTGACGCGGGTGCTCGAACTCGCCGGCCTGGCACGCATGCTCGGCCTTCCGTCCACAGTGGACATCTAAGGCTCGCAGACCGCTCGCATCGCCTCGGCCAGCGCGTTCTCGTGCAGCCGGTCGAGATGGTTCAGCACCACCGCGGACCGTTCCGCGATGGTCGCGTGGATCTCGCACCTCAGCGTCGGGCGGCGGACCTGCTCGGTGTCCTTGAGCTCGGCGAGGATGTCCGTGGTCAGCCGGTCCAGGATCGGGCGGACCTCGGTGCCGAGATCGGGACGCCGCGACGGGACCTCCTCCGGGTGCTCGGTCCAGCGCGCGTAGAGGCCGCGTTGCACGAGCTTGTTCGCCTCGATCTGGGCGCGGAAGAACCGCACGGCGTTCTCCGGGTCGAGGCTCAGCGCCGTGGCCTTCACGCGCACGGTGTCGAGCACGACCTGCTCGCGGGCGGGATCGTCGATCGGCTGGGTGGTGCCGAACTTGGCCGCCGCGACCAGATCCGCGACCTGGACGCGCTGCACGGCCAGGCCGGTGAGCTCGCCGAGCGGGCCGATGGGGGTGAGTGACGCGGCAAGGGTCAGGGCGACCGCCAGAATCCTCATGATCTCCGAGAGTGCCATGATGGCGGGGTGGAGTCCACGCGCATCGACCGCTGGCTGTGGGCGGTCAGGCTGACGAAGACCCGCCCCGACGCCGCCCAGGCCTGCCGGGGCGGGCACGTGCGCATCAACGACAAGCCCGCGAAGCCCGGCACGACCGTCGTGCCCGGCGACGAGGTCCGCGCCCGCGTCGGCGACCGGACCAAGATCGTCGAGGTCGTCCGGGTGATCCAGAAGCGGGTCGGCGCGGCGGACGCTTCCACCTGTTTCATCGACCGGACGCCGCCTCCTCCGAAGGAACTTCCGATCGCGCAGCGGGATCGGGGTGCGGGGCGGCCTACGAAGAGGGAGCGGCGGGTGCTGGACCGCTGGCGCGCGGAGAGTTAGCTCCCGGAAGGTAGAACGACCTGCGCCAGCTCCGTGAGCGATTCGCCCAACGGCAGATCGGCCCGCACGGACGCGAACGGGTCGCCGCGCGTCACGCCGCGGTTGATGATCACGACCGGCAGGCCCGCCGCGGCGGCGCGGCGGACGAACCTGAGCCCAGACATCACCGTCAGCGAGGAACCCAGCACGAGCAACGACTTCGCGTTGTCGACGAGCTCGTAGCACTGCTCGACGCGCGGGCGCGGGACGTTCTCGCCGAAGAACACGACATCCGGCTTCAGCACGCCACCGCACTCCGCGCAGCCGACGACCTCGAAGCCGCGGACCGCTTCCTCGGGCAGGAAGACGTCGCCGTCCGGGTTGATCTCGTCGGTGGTGGCGGCGAACGTCGGGTTCGCCTCGCGCAGGCGGCGGTCCAGGTCGAGGCGCGGCGAGAGCTGGCCGCAGTCCAGGCAGATCACGCGGTCCAGGCCGCCGTGCAGTTCCACGACGTCCTGGGTGCCCGCGGCCTGGTGCAGGCCGTCGACGTTCTGGGTGATCACGCCGGACAGCTGTGGCGACAGGCGCGTCACCGCGTGGTGGCCCGCGTTCGGGTTCGCGCGGGCGATGGTGCGCCAGCCGACGTGGCTGCGCGCCCAGTAGCGGCGGCGGCCGGCGGCGCTGGTGGTGAACTCCTCGTAGGTCATCGGGGTGTGCTTGCGCAGGGAGCCGCCTTCACCGCGGTAGTCCGGGATGCCGGACTCGGTGGACAGGCCCGCGCCGCTGAGCACCAGCACACCGCCCTCGGCCACGATCGGGACGACGTCGGCGAGGGTGGAGGTGCGCGGCAGCGCCGGGCCCGAAGGCGACCAGGTCAAGGTGGGCCGTGTACGCACCTGACCAGGTTACGTGGCGTCACCAAGTCTGGAGCCACTGCCGCAACTCGGCCTCCGCCGCCGCGACGTTGCCGCCGGACGCGGCCGTGACCAGCGCGAACTGCCTTCCCGTGCCGCCACGCAGCAGCAGCCGGTCACCGTCCAGGCTCGAGGGCGCCGAGCTGACGACCAGCGGTGAGCGCAGCGACTCGGGCAGGTGGAGTTCGGTCGGCGCGGGCCCGCCGGTCGAGTCCCAGACCAGCACCGCGAACGGCGCCGAGCCGACCAGGGTGCGCACGGCGGGCAGCGGGATCTGCTGCCAGGTCTGGTAGGCGCGGTCCTCGTAGGTGAACGCGAGCGTGGTGCCGGCGACGGCCTGCGGGTAGACGCGGTCGACGATGGCCCGCTCGACGTTGAGCGCCGGGTTGCCCGTTGCGTCGAGCTTGACCGCGGAGAAGTGCTCGTCGTTCATCGCGTCGCCGTCGGTCTTGACCTTGTTCGGGTTGTCGTTCATCAGCTCGCGGTGGCGGCCGTAGTTCGTGTCCCAGTGCCACTGGCTGCCCGAGATCACGGTGCCGCGCGGCGCGGACCACCAGCGGGCGCCGGACGCGTTCGAGTCGAGGCCCTGGTAGATCGCCTTGAGCACGGAGGGGGTCTTGTCGGAGGTGAAACCGGACACCGGGTGCCCGAACTCGGAGACGATCGCCGCCGTGCCGTGCGCCTGGGCGCGTTCGCGGATCGTGCCGAACGCCTGGGTGTACTGGCCGTCGCCCGCCTTGCCCGGCATCAGGATCCCGGACTGGGCCTTGCCGTCGTAGAAGTGCGCGTTGAACACGAACCGCTCCCCCAGCGCCGGCACCAGCGCGAGGCCGCCGGGTTCGGCGAAGAAGTCCACGTTCTGGTTCCAGAACACCAGCGGCTCCACGAACGCGGGCTTCGAGGTCCAGCCCGCCTCGTCCATCTTCGTGCGGAAGCGCTGGTAGAACGGCGCCAGGAGGTCGCGCTCCCACGTCTGCGAGGTCTGCCCGGTGTCGTACTTGCCCGCGTAGGGCTCGTTGAGCGGGTCGACGCCGACGACGAGCTTGAACTCGTTGGCGGGCAAGGCGTTCTTGATGTGCTTGAGCGACTCGCGGGCGGCGGTCAGGAACGAGTCCTGCACGCCGTTGCGGTTGTGCCAGAAGTCGTAGGTGGCGGCGGTGACGGCGTTGTTGTTCTTCATGTTCTGGCCCCAGTGCACGCAGAGGCCGCACGACTCCTTGGGATACCCGCTCGCGGCCCACGCGGGGGCGCCGTCGCCGGTGTACCAGCTGTCCTTGTTGAACAGGTGCCGCGAGTACAGGTCCTGGTGGAAGTCGAGGTAGGCGCGGATCCCTTGATCGGTGAAAGCCCGCAGCTGCGCGGTCACCCCGTCGAGGTACGCGTAGTCGATCTGGCCGCGCTGCGGTTCGATCCACGCCCAGGTGAGCAGGAACCGCACCGCGTTCGCGCCGGTCAGCTGCTTCATGGCGGTCGCGGATTTGCGCGCGTCCGCGACCGAGGCGAACGGCAGCCCGCGGTACTCCGCGAGCTTGGCCGTGCCGGAGACGTTGAAGCCGCGCAACACGACCTCGCGGCCGTGCTCGTCGCGGAACACCCCGCCGGACACGCGCAACTCGGAGCCGTCATAGGACTCCGCGTGCACCGGGGTGATCACCAACGAGGAGAGGAACAGAACCGCCAGGAGAATCGCTCGCCGCATCGCCGCCGCCTTTGGAATGTGAACGAGATTCGCATTGAACGGTAGCCCACCCCCGCGCGTTCGACCAGGGTTTCGACCGCGAAGGGGGATCGCATGGCACGCCTGGTGGTCAACACGTTGTCCGCGTTCGAGTCATTCGACGATCGGCCCGCGTTGTTCGACGTCGCCACGTACCGGGAACTGCTCACGGAGATCTACCGGACGTTTCGAAGTCGAGTCCTTTGTGGACGCGGTGTCCAGGACGCGCGCACCGGCTGGGCGATCCACGCCGTGGTCGAGCCGATGCCCGGCCGCTCGTCGAGTTCTGCCGCCGGCACACCGAGATCGAGCTCTGGATGCCGGTCGGCTAGAGGTCAGCTCAGCGCGGCCACGACCAGCTCGGTCGCCTTGGCCACGAGCGGTTCATCGGCCGTGGCGGTGGCGTGGTCGGGCTTGGTCGTCAGCACGGCGATCACGATCGGCGACCGGCCGGGCGGGAACGCGATGCCGACGTCGTTGGTGGTGCCGTACTTGCCGGTGCCGGTCTTGTCCCCGAGCCGCCACGCCGACGGCAGGCCCGCCTTGATCCGGTTCGCCCCGGTCGTGTTGGCGAGCAGCCAGTTGGTGAGCTGCTCGGCGTCGGTGCGGTTCAGGGCGTGGCCCAGGGTCAGCCGGGCGTAGCTCTGCCCGATGGCGCGCGGCGAGGTGGTGTCGGTCTCGCGGCACGGCTCGGCCGAGTTCAGCTCGGGTTCCCAGCGGTCCAGTCGCGTCACCGGGTCACCGATCGAGCGGCTGAAGCGGCTCACCGCGGTCGGGCCGCCGAGTTCGCGCAGCAGGAGGTTCGCGGCGCAGTTGTCGCTGTAGGTGATGGTCGCCTCGCACAAGGCCGCGACAGTCATGCCGTTCGCGAGGTTCTCGGGCTTGCCGGTGATCGGGCCGTAGCCGGACTTGTCGACCTCGGCCTTCGTGTACGTGATCACCTTGCCCAGCAACGCGCCGTCGTGATCACGGCGCAGGATCGCCGCGGCCGCGATGGTCTTGAACACCGAGCAGATCGGGAAGAGCTCGTCTCCCCGGTGCAGCACCGTGCGACCGGTACCGGTGTCGGTGGCGAACACGCCGAGGCGCGCGCTGTGCTTCTGTTCGAGGTCACGCAACTTGCCGGTGATCGTCGAGGCCTGCGCCTGCGCCGGCACCGCGACGGCCAGCGCGGCCCCCGCGCCCAATGCCAGCACCGAACGACGGTCGAAAACCAACGTTCTGTCCCCCTTCATCGGAACCCCTCCACAGGACAGGACGCGCAAGAGATCATTTGGTTGTCAGTGGAGCCGGCGCCAGCACGCGAGGAAGGTGAGCGCGGCGAGCAGTGATCCGGCCGTCGCGAACGTCCCGGCGCCGAGGAAGATGACCCACGGATCCGCGTTGAGCCCCTCGTTCGCGAGCGGCACGATCCACAGGATCAGGCCCAGCGCGAGGGTCCCGGCCGCGATCAACGACCAGAACACCACCAGCACCACCCGGCCGACGCGGCGCGGTCCGTCGTAACGCTGCAACACTCCCCGGCGGGCGAGCCACCACGATGCCAGCGCCGCGAGGGCGAGCGCGATGCCGTCGGCCGCGAGGGTGTCGCTGAGGCGGTGCCACTTCGCGGTCAGCGTGTACTGGCCGATCGCGGTCGCCCACGGCAGCACGAAGAACAGCATCACGCCGCGCCACTTCCACGGCACGACGATGATCGCCGCGAACAGCACGGTCATCGCGATCGTGGTGTGCCCGCTGGGAAGACTGTTGTGCGCGTAGTCGCCGGTGACCTCGACCAGCGCGGGCCGCGGCAACACCCACCGCTTGAGCACCTGCACGAGAAGTTGCCCGGCCACGATCACGCCGACCGCGGCGATGATCAGGTCCCACCGCTTGCGCAGCACCCCGACCAGGGCGACCGCCACGACCGCCGCGGCGAGTGAGTACACGGTGATCTGCCCCAGCGCCTGCCACGCCGCGTCCGTCTCGGACACGTTGTCCTGGTCGGCGCCGCGCAGTGCCGCGTTCTCGATCGTCTGACCCGCTCTGGTCAGCACCGCCAGCACGTAGACCAGCGCCGCCACTGCGAATCCCGCTGCCGCGACCACGGGCCACCGTCGATCGTTCACGTTGCGAGTGTGGCGCCGTTCGGGCCAGTGTGCCGGGCGAAGATCAACGGGCATGCTGGTCACCATGGACGAGGCTCTCCGCGACAAGTTCGCGGCACTGGGCGCCGACGACCCAGCGAGCTGGGCGGACTCGGAGCTCCGCGAGAACATCCCTCAGCTGGCCAGGTTCCGCTTCCTGCGCGGCATGTGGTCGATCATCGACGAGTGGGGACCGCCGGCCGGTGGGACGTTCACCGCGGGGGATGCGGCGCGGCGGCGGCTCGAAGAGCTCGGCGCCACGCAGGAAGACCTGCAGGCGTTCGCGCGCATGGTCGCCCACGACGCGCTGTTCTCCGCTCTCTGCTTCCTGGACGACCCCACGAGCGAGGGCGACGTGCCCGGCCTGCCCGGCTGGGCTTTGATCGAGACGTCCGGGGGCGAGCTCACCGGCCGGTTGGTCCAGGGGGTGTACGAGGACCTGGGCCCGGATCGCTGATCCGCCCCAGCACCGCACCGATCGCGAGATCGACCGTGTAGTCGAACTCGGCCTGCCGATCGAACCGCGCCAGGTACGGCGCGACCTCGACCAGCGCAGCCATCCCCGAGGCCTCCAGGGCCTCCCGGCGCGCCCCGTCGTCGCCCCCGAACGTCGGCGCCGCCGACACCTCGCGCAGCACCGTGCCGATCAGCGTGGCGACCAGCATCCGCAGCAGGTGCACGGCTTCCTCGGCGCCAGCGCCCGCGTCGCGCAGCACCGCCAGGACCGCGTTCGTGGGCGCGAGGGCTTCCAGCGAGGCGAGTTGACGGGTGAGCACGAGTGGAGCGGCGGCGGGGTGCGCAAGGGCGCGGGCGCGGAAGCTGTCCGCGATGGCGCGCAGGTCGTGGCGCGGGTCGCCGGTGCGGTCGGGTAGGTCGAGGCCCGCCAGGAGGCGCTCGGCGACGGCGTCTAGCAGGGCGTCCTTGCCGTCGACGTGGTTGTAGAGGCTCTTCGCGTCAACGCCGAGGTCCCTGGCGACCGACCGCATGCCCACGGCGGCAACGCCTTCCTCGTCGATCACGCGCAGCGTCGCCGCGACGATCGAGTCGCGGGAGAGCAGCGGCTTCGGTGGGCGGCCTCGCCGGGCTTCCGTCATCTGTCCATCATGCCTTGCGGATACCCACGGCGTGGGTTTAGCCTCGCCGAGGCAATAACCCACGCTGTGGGTAATGGAGGAGCCCTGATGTCATCCCGATTCGTCCTGCCCGCCGAGGACGTCCTGCGCGCCCGCGAGAAGCTGGTGCTCGACCACTTCCGCGACGAGGTGGCGCACGACTGGGACGCGACGCTGTCGACGTTCCCGCACCCCCACTACGAGATCATCGCCCAGATGCTCGTGCACGACGGCGACAGCGCGGTGCGGCAGTACTACACCGACACGCGCGTGGCGTTCCCCGACCAGCACCACGAGCTGATCTCGTTCCGGCACAGCCACGACGCCGTGATCGTCGAGTTCTGGTTGCTCGGCACGCACACCGGGCCGCTGGGCGCGATCCCTCCCACCGGCGGCACGCACCGCACGCGGATGACGGCTTACTTCATCTTCGACGAGAACGAGAACCTCGTCACCGAACGGATCTACTTCGACCAGCTGACCGTGCTGAAGCAGCTGATCAGCGGCATCGACAAGCGCAAACCCAGCGGGCTGCGCACGCTCCTGCGCGTTCTCAAGGGCATGCTCGCGATGTCTGGCAGGGAACCCGATCCGCGTCTGGCCGAGACCACTCCGCCCGAGCTCAGCGGCCCCTAGTCAGCCGGACCGTCTCCTCGTCGGAACGCTCGATGCGGTGCCTCGCCACGTGCCGCTGCGGCTTCTTGCCCATCAGCAGCAGGACCACGGCCACGATCAGGCCGAGCGTGGCGATGCCGGCGGCGACGACGCGCGCGGCGGGGTGCTCCAGCACCAGCGTGCAGATGGTGAGCGCGAGCACGAGGGCCGCGATCGGGCCGATGACGGTGATGTCCTGACGGTCCTCGCGCTGTTCAACGGGCTCGAGCGGCTCGAAGCGCTCGGGCTGCTCGAGCGTCTCGAAGTACGCGCGCTGCTCGATGCGCCGCAAGCCGGGAGGAACCGTCACGTACACACCTTCGGGTCGGGGAGCTAGGGCCATGCTGCCTGAGAAAGGGACGTAGCCGCAAACCTCGCCTTCCCACCTGGTACGTGTTCCCATGTAACACCGGGTTTCAGGGAGGTCGTCATGTGCCGGTGGCTCGCCTACTCCGGTTCGCCGGTGCTGTTGGAGGAACTGCTCTACGCGCCGGAGAACTCGCTGGTCATGCAGAGCAAGCACGCGCGGCTGGGCGCCACGGCGGTCAACGGCGACGGGTTCGGCATCGGCTGGTACGGCAACACGAGCACGCCTGGCCTCTTCCTGAGCACCGAGCCCGCCTGGAACGACCGCAACCTGCGGGAGCTGTCCGCGCAGATCACGGTCGACCGCGTGTTCGCGCACGTGCGGGCCTCGACCGGCGGGGCGGTGCAGCGGTCGAACTGCCACCCGTTCCGCTACCGGAACTGGTTGTGGATGCACAACGGGCTGGTGGCGAAGTTCCCGCTGGTGCGGCGCGAGCTGATGCTGGCGATCGACCCCGAGCTGTTCCCGCTGGTCGAGGGGTCGACGGACTCCGAGATCATGTTCTACCTCGCGATCAGCTTCGGCCTGGAGCACGACCCGCCCGCCGCCGTGGCGCGGATGGCCGGGTTCGTCGAGGACGTCGGCAGGCGCGCGGGTGTCGAGTACCCGATCCAGATGACCGTCGCGGTCACGGACGGCTCCACGACCTGGTCGTTCCGCTACTCGAGCCGCGGCAAGTCGCGGACCCTGTTCCACAGCACCGACGTCTCGACGTTGCGCCGCCAGTACCCGGACAACCCGGCGCTGCACAACCTCGCCGACGACTCGCGGCTGGTCGTGTCCGAGCCGCTGGGCGACCTCGTGGGGGCGTGGCAGGAGGTGCCGGAGTCCACGTGCGTCATCGTGCGGACCGGCGTGGAGGAAGAGCTCGTCCCGTTCAAGCCTTGAGTCCCGGCACACGTCCCGGAAATCGTCAGGGAAACGTCAGGCAGAACACCGCTACCGTCTGAGGCTGCCGCCGCCACCGAGCACGGACCCCAGAGAGGTTCCTCATGCTGAACACGGCAGCGGTAGCACTGTTCGCCCTGTCCGCCCTCGCGCCAGCCGAGGCGACGGAAGAGCCGGCGCCCCGCCTCGAGGTCGTGACCGTCAACGGATCAGGCTGCCCGGCGGGCGATGCGGACGTCACGACGACCGACAGAACATTCAGCGTCGGCTACCACACGTTCCTCGCGCGGGCGGGCGGCGGTTCGGCGCCGACCGACTTCAGGAAGAACTGCCAGCTGAACATCCGCGTGAACGTGCCCGAGGGCTACACCTACGGCCTGCAAAAGACTTCCTACCGCGGCTACGTCCACCTGCAGGAGGGCGCGTCGGCGCTCACACGCATCAGCACCTACCTCCAGGGCTCGTCGGAGACGAAGTCGGTGAGCCAGGCGTTCACCGGCCCGGCGAGCGAGTCGTGGCAGGTCTCCTACCGGCCGAGCCAGGCCGAGATCGTCTGGGCGCCGTGCGGCGAACAGCGCAACATCAACATCAACGCCGAGCTGCGCGTCACCTTGGGCACCGCTGATCCTGAGCGGCTGAACTTCTCCATCGCGGAGTCCAGCACCGGCGCCGTGCGGGTCAGGCGCTGCTGAGCACCGGCCTGGCGGTGCTCAACCGGAGCGCCGCCAGGCCATCAGCGCGAGCATGCCGATCGCGAGCCACGTGTAGGCGTCCCCGTAACTGTGCTGCCACCAGGACCACAACATCTCCTTGTCACCGGTGCTGGGCAACCACATGAAGGGCTGAACCAGGAACACCACCACCGAGACCGCGAGCGTCACCCGCGCCCAATCGCGGCGCAGGAAACCGAGCGCCAGGAACGCCGGCACGCACCACACCCAGTGATGTGACCACGAGACCGGCGAGACGAGCAGCCCCGCCGTGGCGATCGCGGTAAGCGCCACAACGTCGTTGCGTGCCCGGCGTGCGGCCACGACCGCGAGCGCCACGACGAGCGCGGACAGCAGCACCCACAGCAGCGTCTCGGCAGGCTGGCCCGGGTTGAACCGGTGCAGCACACCGCGCAACGACTGGTTGGCCATGTAGGCGAGGCCGCCCGCGCGGCTCGGATCGAGCAGCGCGTGGAACCAGTACTCGGCGGAATCCTTGGGCGCCAGCAGGAAACCCGCGCCGGCCAGCGCGACGAACGTGGCGACCGACGTGAGTGCCGCTCGCCAGTCCTTGCGCACCAGGAAGTACAGCAAGAAGATCAACGGCGTGAGCTTGATCGACGCGGCCACGCCGACGAGCACACCGCGCCACCGCGGATCGCGCACCGCCAGGCAGTCCACGACCACGAGCGCCATCAGCACGAGGTTGATCTGGCCGAACAGGAACGTGGAGATCACCGGTTCCAGTGCGATCCCGGCGATCGCGACAGCGGGCGCGATCGTCCACACGACGTTCGCCCGCTGGGTGAGCCTTCCGGTGACCAGAAGGCAGACCACCGACAGGCACAGGAAGCTCACGAGCACGACCACCGCGTTCGCCGCCCACACCGGCAGGAACGTGAGCCCGCTGAACAGCACGGCGGCGATCGGCGGGTAGGTGAAGGGCAGGCGCGGCCCGTCCAGCGCGCCCGGGAAGTCGACGTAGAGCGGAACCCCTTGCAGCCAGGCCAGTCCGCCGGTGCGGTAGACCTGCAGGTCGAGGTAGTAGGCGCCGGCACCGGCCAGCGCGATGGGCAGCAGGCCCAGTGCCACGAACCACAGCACGCGGACCACGCGCCGGGCCGTCACCCAGTGGTGCCGGTTCAGCATCCGCCGCCGGCCGGCCTCGAAGGCCTCGGCGGACATCGGCGGAATGTCGTCGGCGAGTTGTCTGATCAACACGGTCTCGTTCACGACTGCTTCTTGACCGTTGCCCGCTTTCGCGTTCCCACAACGAGGTGTGACCGTCCTCATGGGAATGCTCAGGGGCCGATCGGTCAAGTGGTTGCATGACCCATGAGTCTTTCCTTGCGTTGAAACGCTTTCCCGCACTCGACGGCGTGCGGGCGATCGCCGCCCTGATGGTGGTCTTCTTCCACTACGGCGGACCGGAGTGGCTGCAGGGCTGGCTCGGGGTGCAGGTGTTCTTCGTGCTGTCCGGCTTCCTGATCACCACGCTGCTGCTGCGGGAGCAGGCGCGGAACGGGCGGGTCAGTCTGCGGAACTTCTACCGGCGCAGGGCGTTCCGCATCCTGCCGGTCTACTTCGTCGTGCTGTTCGTCACCGCGGCGGGCCTGCTGATCGCCGGGCAGTTCTGGCAGAACCCGCTCGGCCGGGACTTCCCGCTGTACCTGACGTTCTTCAACGAGTTCGGGCACGGCGGCGCGTACGGGCAGTCGTGGTCGCTCGGCGTGGAGCAGAAGTTCTACCTGGTGTGGCCGTTGCTGGCGTTCGCGCTGCTGCCGCGGTGGCGGCCCGCGGTCACGGCGGGGCTGATGGCGCTCGCGTTGGCCGTGGTGCCCTTCACCGTTTCGTCGGATCCGAAGGGCTGGTCGGTGCACTACATCACGGTGCTGGTCGGCTGTGCGGTGGCGCTGCTGATGCACAACCCGCGCGGGTTCGCGTTGATCAGGCCGCTCATGAAGCCCTGGATGGTCCTGCCGTTCGTCGGCGTGCACCTGTGCGTCGGGCTCATCTCCGGGGCGCTCGACGGGGCCATCCCCGGCTTCGTGTCGGTGGTGCCGATCTACGCGATCGCGGTCGGGCTGATGCTGCCCTCGCTGCTGGCGCCGGGGCTGCCGCAGCGCCTGCTGTCGACTCGCCCGATGGGGTGGCTCGGCGAGCGGTCGTACTCGATCTACCTGGTGCAGACCATCGCGCACGCGGTGGTGCTGCTGACGGGGGCATCAGGCCTGGTCATGGCATTGTTGACCTCACTGGTGGCGATCGGGATCGCCGACCTCTGCTACCGCTTCGTGGAGCTCCCGATGATCGAGCGAGGCAGGTCACACCGTCCAATCGGGAATGCAACCGCCCCGATCGGCCAATAAGTTCCGTGAGCACCGAGACTGCGCCGCCGGCGCGAACGGGAGGGCCGGGGGTGACCAAACCTCTGGACAGGGACACCTGGGTCGAGCTGTACGACCGGCACGCCCGTGAACTGCACCGCTACCTGGCGCTGCGGGTGGACGCCGCGATCGCCGACGACCTGGTGTCGGAGACGTTCCTCATCGCGTGGGAACGCCGCGAGACCTTCGAACCGGCCCGCGCGAGCGTGAAGGCGTGGCTGTTCGGGATCGGGACGAACCTGCTGCGCCAGCACGTGCGATCCGAGGGCCGCCGCCTGCGGGCGTGGGCGCGGGATCACGGCAGACGCGCGGTGGCCGATCACGTCGACGACCGCACCGCCGCCGTGGTGGACGCCAAGTCGCTGATGGGCGACCTCGGCGAGGCGCTGGCCGACCTGCGGGCGGAGGAACGGGACGTGCTGCTGATGGTGGCGTGGGCCGACCTGAGCGCGGCCGAGGTGGCCGAGGTGACCGCGACGCCGGTGGCGACGGTCCGGACCCGGTTGTTCCGGGCACGGGCCAAGCTGCGGGCGCGGATCAACGGACAGGAGGGCGACGGCGATGAGTGACGAGACGCGTTCGGTTGAGGACGAGATGGTCAGGTGGGCGATGTCGGACGTCGCCCCGATGAGCGACGACGCTTTCGGGCGGGGGCGGGCTGCGTTGATGGCGCGCATTGCCGCCGACGAGGCCAGGGCTGGGGAGTCCGGGGAGCCTGGGGCTGAGGACACCGGGGTTGGGGCTGGGACCGGAGCTGGGACTGGCGCCGGAGCCGGGGCTGGAGCCGGGGAAACCGGCACCGTGGTCCTGCTGGCGTCCCGCCGCCGGCGCAGGATCCCGCTGGTCGCCGCGGCCGCCGCCATGGTGCTGATCGCGGGCGCCGCGCTGCTCGTGCCGTCGCTGACCAGCCGCGACAAGGGCCCGAGCGTTGGCAGCGCCGCCGCGGCCAGCGTGCTGAACAAGGCGGCCAACGCCACCGGTGACGCCAAGCTGCTGCCGGGCCAGTACCTCTACGTGCTGATGTACGCGCGCTGGTCGGCGGCCGACAACGAGTACAAGTGGATGTACCTGCAGGACCAGACCCTGCAGACCTGGATCCCGGCCGACCGCACCGGCACGTGGCTGTACCGGCGCAACAAGACCGGCGACAAGCAGTGGCTGATCGGGTCGCAGCAGGACATCCCGGCCGGCCTTCCGCCGATCGAGACCGAGGGCGAGTGGCGGTCCGAGGGCGGTCGCGCGCTGGAGGACAAGATCCCGGTGAGCTTCCGCGACCCCACGCCCGAGTACATCGCGGACCTCCCCCGCGACCCGCGCGAGCTCTACGAGAGGCTGCGCCGCGAGGCCGGGAGCAACGGCGACGAGCGCCGCGACCTGCTGCGGATGGTCACCGACGGCCTGGACACCGGCATGTACCCCGCCGAGGTGCGGTCCGCGACCTACAAGGCGCTGACCTACCTGCCCGGTCTGGAGATCGTCGACCGGACCGCGGTGCTGGACAGCCGCGAGGGCACCGCGCTCGGCATCACCACGGGCGACACGACCGTGCAGATCGTGGTCAACCCGGAGACCGGTGACTACCTCGGGTCGCGCATGGTGCAGGCGCGCGACGCGAACGGGCTCAAGGCAGGCACGGTGTTCAGCCTCACCTCGGTGACCACGAAGGTCGTGTCCGGCATCGGCCAGCCCAACTGAGAACGAGGCCGGCCGCGGTACCCCTTGCCGCGGCCGGTCGTGCTCAACTCGTGCAGATCAGCTCCTCCGGCTCAGCACGACCCACTGCTCGCCAGGCCTGGTCAGCGTGCCCGGCCACCACCGCGGCCCGATGGCCTCGTCCAGCTCGTCGACGCGGGCGAGGAGGCTGCTGACCGCCGGTTCGCCCGCGATGATCACGGCCGACCAGTCGGTGTGCGCCATCAGGTACTCGTCCGTGACGCCGAACCGCCGCTTCAGCGTCGTGATCAGCTCGTGCGCGGCGTCCGACCCCGTCTTGTTGGGGTGGTGCAGGTTCGCGGCCATGTCCGCGACGAGCCGTGCGGCGGTCCGGAACGCGTCCTCGTCCCGGAACTCCTCGCTCTTGGTCAGCGTGCGCCCGCCACGGACCTCGACCACACCGCTGAGCTTCTCGGTGTCCCATCTCGCGTGGACGGTGACCCCGCTGACCATGCGCTTGCAGTAGTTGAGGTCGTGGTCGTGGTGGGCGGTCTCCCACCCGGTCCACTGCTCGTCGGGCACAGCCATCCCCTCGGTGAAGATTCCCCCCGCCTCATTTCTACCGGAAGATCACTTTCGGTGTCACAAATCTCCTTCGTGTCCGGTCTTGATTGGCATGAGCACGCCTCACTTCCACGAAGCCGACATCGAAGTTCTGCACTCCGTGCTGGACGCGCCGCAGATCACGGCCGGTTCGACCGCCGTGACGGTCAAGATCACGCTCCCACCCGGCAGCCCCGGCGGCCCCGCGCACCGGCACTCCGGTCCCGCGTACGGCTACGTCATCAAGGGCGCCATCGTCTTCGAGGTCGAGGGCGAGCCCGAACGGGTCATCCACGAGGGCGAGGCGTTTTCGGAGCCGGGTGGCGACAAGATCCACTACCAGACCGCCAACCACCTCGGCGACACCGAGTCGGTGCTGACGGCCACGACGTTCGTCGCGCCTGGGCAGCCGTTGCTGACCGTGGTCTCGGCCGAGGAACTGGAAGCCCGCAAGCATCTCCGGGCGCCGCGGCCGTGAAGACCTCGTTGAACGACCTCATCCACAGCCACCTGTCCCTCGCCCTCGTGCACAGCAGCGGGCGGAGTGCGGTGACCGTCCACGGTGGACACGAGAACGCTGACCATGCCGGAGGCGAGGCATCGGGTGGAGGCGCTGGAGGACAGCGTCTTCCTGTTCTCCACGGCATTGCGGCTGCCGTGAGGGTGTAGCAGAAGGGGGCGGGAGCCATCCCCGGCGCTCCCGCCCCCGTCCGCGTCACTCGACCAGCTTGCCCGCCGTGTCGACCTCCCTCATCAGGGAGGCGATCTCGCCGGGCACCGGAGGGATCTCCTCCCGGTCGATCCAGCCGGGCCCTGCCCAGACCAGGTTCACCTGCTGCGCGGGATCCAGGTCCGGGTAGTCCGACCGGTTGTGACAACCGCGGGTCTCGCGGCGTTCCAGGGCGCATTCCAGGGTCGCGCGGGCGGCCAGCGCCGAGGCCTTCAGGTCGAAGGCGTGGGCGAGGTCCTGGAACCCGGCGAGGTCCGGATGCACGCCGACGTCGCGGATGCGTTCTTCCAGTTCGTCGAGCTCCGCGAGTCCCTTGCGCAGCCCCGACTCGTCGCGGACGACGCCCGCGTGCTCGGTCATCGTGTTGCGCAGCGCGCGTTGCAGGGCGCGGACGTTCTCCGGGCCGTCGGCCGCCAGCAGGCCTTCGACCTCCGCGCGTGCTTCGCCGAGCACGATCTTCGACCGCCGTTGCGCGCTCAGCGCTGCTGAGTACTCGGCGGCGGACTCGCCGACGATCCGGCCGTACACCAGCAGCTCGATCAGCGAGTTGCCGCCGAGGCGGTTCGCGCCGTGCAGGCCGCTGGACGCCTCGCCGATCGCGTACAGGCCGTCGACGCCCGTCGAGTGATCGGCGGGCGACACCCACACGCCGCCCATCGAGTAGTGCGCGGTCGGGGCGATCTCCATGCGCTCCTTGGTGATGTCCCTCATCTGCAGCTCGAGCAGCGTCTGGTACACCCTGGGCAACCGGCGCATGATCTGCTCGCGCGGCAGGTGCGAGACATCCAGCCACACGCCGCCGTTGTCGGTGCCGCGGCCTTCCTTGATCTCGGTGTACGCGGCCAGCGCCACTCTGTCCCGTGTGGACAGTTCCATCCGCTGCGGGTCGTAACGGGCCATGAACCGCTCCCCCAGCGCGTTGGTGAGGATGCCGCCCTCACCCCGCGCGGCCTCCGACACCAGCGTGCCGGCCGCGTTCTCCGGTTCGAGCAGGCCCGACGGGTGGAACTGGACCAGTTCGGGGTCGCGGATCCGGCCCCCGGCGAGCACGGCCAGGCGGAACGAGTCGCCGGTGTTCTCGTCGCGCCTGCTGGACGTGCGGCGCCAGATCCTGGTGTGCCCGCCCGCCGCGAGGATCACCACGTCCGCGTGGAACACGTACCGGGTGCCGGTCTGCAGGTCGAAGCCGTACGCGCCGAAGACCACGTTGTCCCGCACCAGGATCTGCGTGATGTAGCAGGAGTCGTGGATGGGGATGTTCAGCTGCGCGGCCCGGTTCACGAGCGTGCGCTGGATCTCCAGGCCCGTGTAGTCGCCGGCGAACGACGTGCGGCGGAACGTGTGCGCGCCGAAGAACCGTTGCGAGATGCGGCCGTCCTGCTCGCGCGCGAACGGCATGCCCCAGCGTTCGAGGTCGGCGATGCCGCGCGACGCCTGCTCCGTCACGACGCGGACGATCTCCGGGTTCGCGAGCAGGTAGCTCTCTTTGATCGTGTCCGCCGCGTGCTGCTGCCACGAGTCTTCCTCGTCCATCGTGGCGAGCGCGGCGTTGATGCCACCGGCGGCGAGCGCGGTGTGCGCGTCGGCCTTCGGGCGCTTGCCGACGACCATCACGTCGACACCGCGCTCGGCCAGCTCGATCGCGGCGCGCAACCCCGCGCCGCCGGTGCCGATCACCAGCACCGAGGTGGCAATCTGATGTTCAGGATGCGTCATCGCGGCCTCCATTGCCCGTGTCCCTACTCAGTAGGACCAGGCAGCGCCGGGATATGTGACTGTTAGCCGTGCCACTAGGCTTCAGGTGTGTTCGTGAAGCTCTGCGGTCTGCGCACCGAGTCCGATGTCGCCGTGGCGGTCGAGGTGGGGGCTGACGCGGTCGGGTTCGTGCTGACCACCAGCCCCCGGCAGATCGACGTCGACCTGGCGCGCGAGCTCGTCTCGTCGGTTCCGGCGCACGTGCTGACGGTCGCCGTGGTGCGCGGCATCACAGCTGCCGCCGCGGGTGAGATGGCGCTGAAGACCGGCGTACAGGCGTTGCAGCTGCACGGCGACTACCCGCGGGAGGCGTTCGACGAGCTGGCTGACCAGCCGTTCAAGCTCGTGCGGGCGACCGCGCTCGGGCCGGACACCGACGTGCGCACCGGTGCGTTCGGCGAGGAGCTGCTGCTGATCGACTCGCCCGTGGCGGGGTCCGGCAAGCAGTGGGACATCACGAGGCTCGCGGAGCGCCGGCCGGAGGGGAAGTGGGTGCTGGCCGGTGGGCTGGCGCCGGAGACGGTGGCCGGGGCGATCGCGGTGGCCAGGCCGTGGGGTGTCGACGTGTCGAGCGGCATCGAGTCGAGCCGGGGTGTCAAGGATCACGGGCGGATGCGGGAGTTCGTGGCCGCCGCGCGAGCCTAGACCCGTTCTCCGCCGCGAAAGACCGCTCGCACGTCCAGCAGCGCCTTGAGGTCCGTCAGCGGATTCCCGGCCACCGCCAGCAGATCCGCGTCGTAGCCGGGCGCGATCCGCCCCTTGCGTTTGCCGATCCCACAGGCGTTCGCCGCCACGCTGGTCGCGGACGCCAGCGCCCCAGCCGTGCCGAACCCGAGCAGTTCCCCGAACTCCACGATCCCGTGCGGCAACGAGTCGAACCGTTTGAACGGCCCGACCCCGGCGTCCGACGAGCACACCAGCCGCACCCCCAGCTCCCGCATCCGGGCGAAGTTCTCCCGCACCTTCACGCTGACCGGCGCCATCGGCTCACCGGACGGCCGCCGTGCCGTCGTAGTGCTGACGTAGATCTCCTTGCGCACCAAGGTCTCGACGGTGGCCCAGTCGACGACCGGACCGCCCGGCGCCAGGAAGAAGCCGTGTTCGATCGAGTCGACGCCCGCCTCCACGGCCGCCGCGATGCCCGACGCACCGTGTGCGTGCACCGCGACCGGGATGCCCGCCGCGTGCGCGATCTCCACGCCCGCCCGCAGTTCCTCGGTCGTGTACTGCTGGTGGAACGGCGACGAGCCGGGCGTGACAGATCCGCCGGTGGCCATGATCTTGACGACGTCGACGCCGCGCTCGACCCGTTCGGTGACGGCCGCCCGCACGCCGTCGAGCCCATCGGCTTCTCCGCCGAGGAACCAGCAATGGCCACCGGTCGTCGTCACCGGCGGGCCCGCGACCAGCACCTCCGGGCCGGCGTCGCGGACCCGCAGCGTCAGGTAGCTCCGGTCACCGAGATCGCGCACGGTCGTGATGCCCGCCCGCAACGCCTCGACCGCGTTGGCGCGCATGCGTTCCAGCATCACGTCCTCGGCGTCGTGCTGCAGATCCACGGCGACACCTGCCGGGTCGAACCCGAGGTGCACGTGCGAGTCGACGAGGCCGGGCAACAGGGTCACGTCGCCGAGGTCGGTCACGGGAAGATCAGCCGACGGCCGTGCGCCGGAGAGGTCGACGTCGACGATCTTGCCGTCCGCGATCACGACCAGCGGCGCACCGCCGCACTCCCGTTCGCCGTCGAACATCCGCTCTGCCCTGATGGCGTGCTTCATCCAGCCCCCCAACGCTTTGCCGTTCAGGCTAGCGGGTGGGCAGCACCGTCACGCCGGTCACACGTCCCGGTCGAACTCGTACTCGCCAGGCGCCGGAATCAGGCTGCGCCACAACGCACTCGGCTGCCCGCCCATGGCCGCGCGGAACTCCTCCCAGTACTGCTGCGGCCCCAGGATCCGCTTGGCGGCCGGGATCGCCGCGCTGTCCGGGCCCGAGTAGAACCGCACCGGTGCGGGCCGCGGGTCCAGCACCGCCTGGTAGACGATCTCGGCGGTGACCTCCGGCGCTGATCCCCGCGTGGACACGCCGCCGAAGAACCGCTTGATGCCGTCCTGGTAGTCCGCGTGGACGTCCTCCGCCTGGTCGATCTTGGTGAAGATCGGGGTGGCGTGCTGGCCGGGCAGCACCGTGCGGACCCGGACGCCGAACTCCTCCATCTCCACCGACAGCCCCTCGCTGAGCGTGGCGACGGCCGCCTTCGACGCCGAGTACACGGCGTTGTACGGGTAGCCCTGCTCCGCCGACAGCGACGAGACGTTGATGACGACGCCGGACCGCTGCTCCCGGAACAGCGGCAGGAACGCCTTGGTGATCGCGATCAGCCCGAACACGTTCGTCTGGAACTGCCGGTGCACCTGCTCCATGGTCGTCGCCTCGACCGGCCCCATCTGGTACGAGCCCGCGTTGTTGACCAGCGCGTCCACCTGCCCGAACTGCGCCAGCGCCTGCTCCGCGAACGGGGCGGCCGCCTGCTCGTCGTCGACGTCGTGCAGCAACGTCCGCACGTTGGCCAGGCTTTCATGCACCTTCAGGTCGGCCTCTTTGCGCACGGTGGCGACCACGTTCCAGCCCTCGGCGGCGAACCTCTCCACGGTCGCCTTGCCCAGCCCGGACGCCGTACCCGTCACGACAACGACCTTGCTCATGACTCTCCCTCACTTTACGCGCCCAGTGGACCCTTAAATTCAAGCTAGCCGTCCACTGGACTCTTAGCAATCGTCCAGTGGACTGTTAACCTGTCGGGGTGGAGACGTTCCAGCGAGCCCGAAAGCCCGAGCACCGCGAACTGCGCAGGCAGGCCGTGCTCGACGCGGCACGTGAACTGCTGCTGGAGCTACCCGCGGCCGACGTGAGCCTGCGGGAGATCGCGCGCAGGCTCGGTGGCTCGAAGTCGGGCATCGTCACGTACTTCGAGACCCGCGAGGCCCTGTTCCTGGCCCTGCTGCAACGCGAACGCGCATCGTGGCTCGACGAGTTCGAACAGGCCGAGTTCACCCAGGCCGGGGGCGAGATCACCGAGTTCTGGGCCCGCTCACTGGCCGCCCGCCCGGTGCTGTGCGAGCTGTGGAGCATGCTCGCGTCGACGCTCGAGCGCAACGTGTCGGCGGAGCTGATCCGCGAGTTCAAGCTGGAGACCAGCGAGCAGATGCAGCGTCAGGCCCGCCTGGTCGCACGGCACGTGCCCGGGCTGACCGAGGCCGCGGCCGACGAGCTGGTCTCCACGTCGATCGTGGTGCTGATCGGGTTGTGGCCGTTCGCCAACCCGACGCCGGCCGTGGTCGAGGCGACCTCGGACCCGCGGCTCGCGTCCGCACGCGTCGACTTCGTGACGCGGTACCGGCGGGCGTTGCAGGTGCTGATCACCAGCCTGACCCACTAGCAGGGTGGCTCGTAGGTGTGGTCGCGGAACTGCGCCGCCCACTCCTCCCCCGTGATCGGCGTGCCCGACAGCTCGCAGATCCGCCGCCCCGCCGCCTCGACATCGGTGTCCCAGAACCGGATCGTGCCCTCGTCGCTCGTCACGGCGACGCGCCTGCCGTCCGCGGGGAAGAACACGCCCGTCACGGTGGCGTCCGGGCTGCGCAGCACGGCGAACACCGCAGGCCGCGCCGGATCGTCGATGCTCCACAGCTGGGTGGCGCGGTTGCCGCCGGTGATCAGCAGGAAACGGTTGTCGGGGCTGAACCTGACCTTGCTGATCGGTCCACTGTGGTCGGTGATGACCGACAACGGCGCGGAGTCGGCGACGCGCCACAATCGTGCGGTGCGGTCGAGTCCGGCGCCTGCGACCAGGGAGCCGTCCGCGCTGAACGTCACGCTCATGACGGCCTCGCGGAAACCGGTCAGCCGCGCGGTGCGGCGGGGATTGGCGCGGTCGGTGAGGTCCCACAGGCGGACGGCGCGGTCCGTGTTGGCCGATGCCAGGCGCTTGCTGTCCGGGCTGAACGCGACGTTGTTGACGTTGCGGGCGTTGTCGCTGAGCGTCGCGAGCTTCACGGCCGCGCGAGGAGAGGTCACGTCCCACAGCACGAGGTCGCCCGCGTCGTCACCGGTCGCCAGCGTGGTGCCGTCCGGGCTCCACGCCACGGTGCTGATCGTTTCGCGGTAGCCGTCGAGCACGGCGAGCTGTTCCCCTGAGGTCGTCCACAGGCGAACCGTGCGGTCACGGCTGGAGGTCGCCACGACATCGCCGGACGGGCTGAACGCCACGCCGAGCACCGACTCGGTGTGGCCGGTCAGCGTCGCGAGCGGGGTCAGGGTGCGGTAGTCGGTGCGCCACAAGCGAACCGTGGGGTCGAGGCTCGCGGTCGTGGCGACGACGTCACCGCTCGCGAAGATGCCCTCCAGTTCGGTGGCGTGCCCGACGAGGTTGGACAGCGGGTCGTGCCACAGGTAGGAGCGGCCGGCGCTGCTCGAGCTGGCCAGCACCCTGCCGTCGCGGCTCAGCGCGACGTCGCGGACCCGGTTCGGCTGGGTGAGCCGGCCTGCTTCGCGGCGCGCGGCCACGTCCATGATCCGGACGACGCCGTCGTTCGCGCCGAGCACGAGCCGGGTGCCGTCGGCGTTGAAGGCGAGGCCGCGCACGAGGGAGTCCGGGCCGGGGAACGACGAGATCTTGCCGTCGTAGAGCCAGATCGCGTGGGTCTCGTCGGCGATCGCGAGCCGGCCGTCCCGGCTCCACGCGAGCCCGCTGATCGGCCCGTCGGCCTTCATGAGGAGCTGGTCGCCGAGGAACACCCGGCCGTCCTCGCCCGCGGTGGCGAGCACGCCGGACGGGCCGTACTCGACGCGGTAGATCTCGCCCTCGTGCCGGGCGGGCAGGGTCGTGGCCTTCCCGGACCGCAGATCCCACACCTGCACAGCGGGTCCGGCGGTCGCGAGCGAGGAACCGTCCGGGCTGAACGAGACACCCGCCACCCCGACTCCGGGCAGGAAGGCGTCGACCTGCCGCGGCTCGCCGTTGACGTCGAAGAGCCGCACACCGTCTTTCCCCGCCACCGCAAGGCGTTGGCCGTCCGGGCTGAACGTCACGTCGATCACCCGGCCGGTGTTCGGCAGCGTCGCGATCCGCTGCGAGCCCTTCCACAGCTCGACTACGCCGTCGACCGCACCCGTGGCGACGAGACCGCCGTCTTGGGTGATCGCGATGGTGTCGACCTGGTCGCCCGCTCCGTGCAGCCTGGTCGGGAACGGCGCGGCGAACGTGCTGAGCACCGCGCTGCGGGCCTCGGGGGTGGGCGAGATCCGGTACGCGGCCAGGCCGATCTGCCCGGCGAGCGACGGGTCGGTGGCGAGCAGCCCGGCGGCGTGCTCGCCTGCCTGCCGTGACGTCGCCCGGTCCCGGTCGGCGACCGCCTGCCGCCACTGCACCACCGCCGCGGCACCCGCGATCGTGGTCAGCAGCACGAAAACCGTCAGTGCCACGACGAGCTGCCGCAGCCGCCGGGTGCGGCGGCGGGTGCCCTCCTGCTCCTGCGCCTCCTGCTCCAGGCTCACGGTCAGGAACCGCTTTTCCTTCGGTGTCAACGCGTCCGGGTTCGCCGACGCCCAGTCGCGGGCCGACGCCAGCCGCACACCCCGGTACAGCGCACCGGGATCGTGCCCGACCGAGGCCCACGTCTCGGTGGCCTCGCTGAGCTGCCGGTTCAGCCGCAGCCCCGCGCGGTCGTCGGACAGCCAGTCCCGCAGCCTCGGCCAGCTGCGGATCAACGCCTCGTGGGTGAGCTCGATGGTGCTGTCGTCGATCGTGATCAGCCTGGCGGCAGCCAGTTTCTCCAGCACGTGCACGGTGAGGTCGCTGTCGTCCAACGACTCCCGCGACACCCGGCGCTTCGTGTCCGCCGTGCCCTCGCCGAGCGCGGTGAGCCGCAGGAAGATCTGCCGTGCCGCGGCTTGCCCGGCCGGGTCGAGCGAGGCGTAGACCTCCTCGCCGCTGCGGGTGACCGCGTGCTGGATGCCACCGGCCTCCTCGTAGCCCTCGATCGTCAGCCGCAGCCCGCGCCTGCGCCGCCACGTCTCCAGCAACGCGTGCGACACCAGCGGCAACGCGGCCGGTTGCCCGGCCGCCTCCGCGATCAGCCGTGCCACCAGCGCGGTGTCGAGGACGCATCCCTCGCGCACGGCCGGCTGGGTGATCGCCTGGCGCAGCTCGTCGGAGTCCATCGGCCCGACCAGCACCTGGCTGTCCTGCAACGCTTTCACGAGCCGCGGATACCGTCCGCAGTGGCCGTAGAAGTCCGCGCGCACCCCGATGACGACCGTGGCCGTGGAGTCCAGCAGCGCGTCGATGAACCAGGCCCGTTCCTCCTCGTCCTGGCACAGCGTGAAGACCTCTTCGAACTGGTCGACGACGACCAGCGCCTGACCGTTCATCCGCGCGGCTTCCTCACGCGGGTGCGCCCCAGGCGTGAAGACGACAGAAGATCCCTTGCTGCGCGCGACCAGACCGGCCCGCAGCACGGAGGACTTCCCCGAGCCCGACGCCCCGAACACACCGAGGAACCGCTGCTCCCGCACCCGTCGCACGAGTTCCGCGACCAGCGCGTCCCGTCCGAAGAACCGGTCGGAGTCCTCCACCTGGAACGCCGCCAGCCCCAGGTAGGGAGATCGGACGCCCTCGGCGGGAGGCGCCGCGAGCTCCTCGGACAGCTCGTGCCACCGCTCCCGCCACTCGCCGGCGTGGCCCCCGCAGGCTTCGACGTACGCGAGCGTCACGGCGAGCGTCGGCAGCTTGCGCCCGCTCGCCGCGTCCGACAGCACGGTCACCGAGTAGTGCGCCTGCCTGCTCAGCTCGCGGTAGGTCGGCTTGCCCGCCTTCTCCCGCAACCGCCGCAGGTCCGCCGCGAACATCAGCAACGCGCTGTCCTCTGGCCCGAGTGGCCGTTCCGGTCGAGGCATGGAACTCCCCTTGCCAGTGTTCCGCTGAGCGGAACGGTAGCGGGAATGTCCTCCGAACGGCTCTATGCCGCGCGATACCCGGGAATGTCCTCGACCCGGCGGTAGACCGGCAGGCCACGTTCGCGAGCGATCCGCACGTCCTCGTCGGCACCGGTCGAGTCGCCCGGCAGCCGCAGGACCGCGTCGCAGTGCCGCAGCAACCGTTCCGCGGTCGGGTACATGATCCCCTCGGCCACCTGGTCGGTCGGCGAACTTCCGCCCGCACCACGCAGAACGGGCAACGCCACCCACTCGCCGATCATCGGCAGGTGGCCGCTGCGGAAGATCGGCCACGCCGCCTCCTCCAGCCGTCCGAGGTTGCGCGCCATCAGCTCGGGGTCGTCCCCGGTGCCCGACCGGTAGGGGCCGGCGATCAGAATCAGCATGAGATCGACCATAATGTGCAAGACTCGGCAAAAACAAGGAGAAACGTGCATGCTCGCCGCACAACGCCGTGACCTGCTACTCGAACGCCTGCGCACGGACGGCCGGATCGTCGCCAAGGACCTCGCCGCCGAGGTCGGCCTTTCCGAGGACACGATCCGCCGCGACCTGCGCGATCTCGCCGCGGCGGGCCTGTGCCAGCGCGTGTACGGCGGCGCTCTGCCCGTTTCACCGGCGATCGCCGACTACGCCACCCGCCAGGACGTGGAGGTCGACGGCAAGCAACGGGTGGCGCGGGCCGCGGCCGCGTTGATCGAACCGGGCACGACCGCGATCCTCGACGGCGGCACCACGACTCTCGCGGTGGTGCGTGCACTGCCGCTTGATCTGCACGCCACCGTCGTCACGCACAGCCCGACGATCGCGAGCGCGCTGGCCGGCCACCGGGACGTGGAGGTCTACGTGATCGGCGGACGGCTGTTCAAGCACTCGATGGTCGCCTGCGGGGCCGCCGCCGTGGAGGCCGCTCGCGGCGTGCACGCCGACCTGTTCCTGCTCGGCGTCACCGGCGTGCACCCCGAGGCGGGCCTCACGACCGGTGACGCGGACGAGGCCGCGATGAAACGCGCACTCGCCCACCAGGCGGCCGACACGTACGTGCTGGCCAGTTCGGAGAAGATCGGTGCGGCGTCACGGTTCTCCGTGCTGCCGCTCGCCGAGGTCGCCGGGGTGATCACCGACGCCCGCAACGCCACGGTCGACGCACTGGAGGTGCCGGTGATCCACGCCGACTAGATCTCCAGGAAACCCCTGGGAGAGCCGTACTTCAGCCCGCACGCGGTCAGCGCGAGCACCCCTTGCCCCTCGATCTCGCCCTCGAAGTACGTGGGGTCGACCGACATCTCCTCGGCGACCTCCCTCGCCCAGATGTCGTCCAGGTCGTCGTTCTCGTCGCTCCAGTCGTGCGGCAGGCCTCTGCCGTCCTCGACGTCGAGCTTGCCGATCTGCTTCTCCGGCTCGAAGTCGTCGTAGTAGCGGATCACCTCGCCGCCCTCCGCGATGCACCACGCCGTCCAGCCGTCGCCACAGCTCATGCCGTAGTAGTGCGCCTCACCGAACACCGCGCTCAGCACCGCGCAGATCTCCGGCACCGGACGGGTTCCGTGCGCGAACGGCTCGCCGAACACCAGCGTCCAGCCGTCCCACACGCCCGTGACGTACACCCTGGCGCAGTGGACGTGCTCGTCTTCCTCGGCCCACGCGTGGCGGTCGTTGTTCCAGGCCGAGCCGCCGAGGATCTTGGTCACCGGCACGGGGTTCTGCAGGCCCATCACGCCGAGCACGGCCGCCTGGTCGTCGGTCCGGAGCGCGTACCAGCCGCCGCAGAGGTGCATCTGCTCGGTGCCGTACATCTCCTCCTCGATCTTGAAGTCGATGTACCGCGCGATCATCCTGCGGTCCTGGGCCGACAGCACGTCCGGCCCGCCGACCTCGACCAGCCCCGCCAACGCGCCCCTGCGCACGGCGCCTTTGGCCGTCCGGCGCGTCTCGTGCAGCAGCGGCAGCACCTCAGGCCCCATCGTGCCGAACGCCCGGAGAGCTTCCCGCCGCACGTAGTAGTCCTCGTCCGCCAGCACTGGCAGCAGTTCTTCCGCGTACCTCAGCGCCTTCTCGGCCCGGAACATGCCCGCGGCGTTCCTGCGCACCAGTTCGTGCGGATGCCGGGTCGCGGCCAGGTAGACCTCGTCATCGGCACGGAGCAGGCTGAAGGCCCGGCAGGCACTCCCGACGACCGCGCCGTCCTGCGACGTGGCGATCAGCTCGGTGATCTCGTCGAACATCACGAGCCCCTGCTCCGCGACGAAGTTCTCGACCTCGTCCCGGAACTGGCCATTGCGCATGCGATCGAGCAGCACCCGGATCTTCATGGCGCGGCACCATACCCGTTGGTCCCAAGTGGACCGACGATTCCGCCGGACGGCCCATCCTTGACCAACCGACGCGCACCGGGCACGCTCCGAAAGCGTGACCATGACAGACCACGTCAAGCCGGCGGTGCGCTGGGGCATCGGCCACGCGCTGCCGCGGGCGATGCTGCACATGGCCGCGCGGCGCGGCGACCTGCAGGGGCGCCTCACCGTCGAGGCGACCACCGGCGCCGACCTGACCGGCCTGTTCGACGAGATCCGGTCGCACGGCCCGCTGGCCGCCACCACGGTCGGCCACACCACCGCCCGGCACGCGTTCGTCAAGGAGATCCTCTCCGACGACGCCTTCGTCACGGCCCGCCCGAGGTTCGGCCCCGGCATGCTCGGCCGGCTCGCCACGTGGTCCGCGACCGACCTGACGCATCCCGTGCAGCCACCGTCGATGCTGGTCACCGAGCCACCCGCGCACACCCGCTACCGCAAGCTCGTCACGCGCGTCTTCACCGCCCGCGCGGTCGAGCAGCTGCGCGACCGCACCCAGCAGATCGCCGACGAGCTGCTCGACGGCCTCGACCCCGCGAACCCGATCGAGGCGATCGACGCGTACTGCGGCCTGCTGCCCGTCACGGTCATCAGCGAGATCCTCGGTGTCCCGCAGCAGGAACGCGCGACCGTGCTGGCCTTCGGCGGTGCCGCCGCCCCGAGCCTCGACATGGGCCTGTCGTGGCGCGTCTTCCGCGACGTCGAGTCCGCGCTGATCACGTTCGACGCCTGGCTCTCCCGCCACTTCGAGGCCCTGCGCGCCGAGCCCGGCGACAACCTGCTCAGCCGCCTGATCGCCGCCCGCGAGGACGGCGTGGGCCTGACCGAGCGCGAGCTGAAGTCCACCGCGGGCCTCGTCCTGGCCGCCGGCTTCGAGACGACCGTCAACCTGATCGGCAACGGCATCGCCCTGCTGACAAGGCATCCCGAGCAGCTGGAGATCCTCCGCGAGCGCCCGGAGCTGTGGGGCAACGCCGTCGACGAGATCCTGCGCGTCGACCCGCCCGTGCTGATGACCGGCCGCATGTGCACCCGTGACACCACCATCGCCGGCACCACCGTGCTCCGCGGGCAGCTCGTCACCACCGTGCTGGCCGGCGCCAACCGCGACCCCGAGGTGTTCGAGAACCCCGCCGCGTTCGACGTCACCCGCCCCAACGCGCGCGACCACGTCTCGTTCGGCGCCGGCCGCCACTACTGCCTCGGCGCCCAGCTCGCGCGGATGGAGGGCGAGATCGGCCTGCGCACGATCTTCACCCGCTTCCCCGGCCTGCGCCCGCTCTCTGGCGCCCGCCGCCGGCCGACCCGCATCCTGCGCGGCTTCGAACGTCTCCCGGTCGCCCTCGGCGGCTGACCGAGCTGACCGAGCTGAGACGTGACCCCACGCCTGACGTGCGACGTTCGGCGTGAACCGAACGGAGCATTTTCAAATCCGCGCGTCCCGAACACGACCGATCCTCCTCTTCTGCGGATAACGGGCCCCTGCTCCCGCGCACTGAGCGCGGGCGACGCCCGCTAGGGAGTGTTGGAGGAACAGTGCTCAAGCGTTCACGAACTGCCCTGCGCGCCGCGGTCACCGCCGCGGTCGTGGGTGCCGGCGTCCTGGTGGCGGCCACACCCGCTGTCGCGGCGCCCACGCGTGCCTACCTGGTCATCACCGCGCCGAACGACACGGCGGGTGCCAAGTCGGCGGTGGCCGGCAACAGCGGCACGGTCTGGGCCTCGTACGACGCGATCGGCGTCGTGGTCGCCCACTCCGGCGCGACCGACTTCGCCAGCCGGATGCGCACGGTCTCCGGTGTGCAGAAGGTCGGCGCGACGCGCACTTCGGACATCCCCGCCGAGGCGGCGAACGCGCCGATTCCCGCCGCGCCCTCGCAGGCGGCTCCGGCCACCAGCGAGCCGCTGCGGTCGGACATGACCCAGATCGGCGCGGACAAGGCGTGGGCGGTGAACACCGGCTCGGCGAACGTGACCGTCGGCGTGCTCGACACCGGGGTCGACGACCTGCACGACGACCTCAAGGACAACTTCGACGCGGCCAACTCCGCGTCGTGCGCCTACGGCAAGCTCGACACCCGTGCGGGTTCGTGGCGTGACACCGACACCCACGGCACGCACGTGGCCGGCACGATCGCGGCGGCCAAGAACGGCCGTGGCGTGGTCGGTGTCGCGCCCGGCGTGAAGATCGCCTCGGTGCGCATCGCGGAGAAGCCGAGCGGGCTGTTCTTCGCCGAGAACACCATCTGCGCCATGGTCTTCTCCGGTGACCGCGGCTTCGAGGTGACCAACAACAGCTACTACACCGACCCGTGGCTGTTCAACTGCCCGGACAACGCCGACCAGGACGCGATCCTCGAGGGCGTCAAGCGGGCCGTCGCCTACGCCGAGGGCAAGGGCGTGCTGAACGTGGCCGCGGCGGGCAACGAGAACTACAACCTCGCGGCCAAGACCCGTGACACGACCAGCCCGAACGACTCCACCCCCGCCCAGCGCAACATCACCAACTCCTGCCTGAGCGTGCCCACCGAGGTCTCCGGCGTCGTCAGCGTCGCGTCGATCACCTCGGGCAACGGCAAGTCGTCGTTCTCCAACTACGGCACCGACAAGATCCACATCGCCGCGCCCGGCGACAGCGTCTACTCGACCGTGCCCGGCGGCCGCTACGGCTCCAAGTCCGGTACGTCGATGGCCTCCCCGCACGTCGCGGGCGTGGCCGCGCTGCTGAAGTCGGTCAACCCGACGGCCACCCCGGCCCAGCTGCGCACGCTGCTGGCCACCCAGGCCGACGACCTGTCCTGCACGGACAGCCGGTGCAGCGGCACCACGGCGAAGAACAACTTCTTCGGCGAGGGCCGCGCCGACGCGTTGGCCGCGGTCGACACCGGCACGCCTCCTCCCGGTGGCAAGACCTTCGAGAACACCGCGGACGTCGCCATCCCCGACGCGGGCGCGGCGGTGACGAGCTCCATCACCGTCACCGGCGTCGACGGCAACGCCCCGGCCACGCTCAAGGTCGGCGTCGACATCGTGCACACCTACCGCGGTGACCTGGTCGTCGACCTGATCGCCCCGGACGGCACCGCGTACCGGCTGCAGAACTCCAGCAACGACGGCGCCGACAACATCGTGCAGACCTTCACGGTCAACGCGTCGAGCGAGGTCGCGAACGGCACCTGGAAGCTGCAGGTGCAGGACGTCGCGCGGGTCGACGTCGGCAACATCAACTCCTGGAAGCTGACCTTCTGACCGGCACGCGGGGGCCCCGCGTTTCCCTGAAGGAAACGCGGGGCCCCCGCGTGACTTGAAAGCGGCGGGCGTCTCGCGGGCGGCCGATCAGGCATATGGTCTGAAAGTGCTCGATACCCGCCAGCTCGAGGTGTTCGCGACGGTCGCCAGGACCGGGTCGTTCAGCGCGGCCGCGCGGGAACTGCACTGCACCCAGCCCGCGATCAGCCAGCAGATGCGCGCGCTGGAACGGCACGTGGGAGGCCCGCTGTTCGTGCGCACGGGCCGCGGGCTGCACCTCACCGAGGCCGGCCGCATCCTCGCGGAACAGGGCACGGCGTTGCTGGACCAGCTGGCGGCGACCCACCAGCAGATCAGCGCGATCGCGACGCACGACATCGGCACGATCCGCATCTGCGCGTTCCCCAGCGCGACCGTCTCGCTCGTGCCGGCGGCCGCCGCCATCCTGGCCGAGGAACGCCCCCACCTGCGGCTCGAACTGGTCGAGGGAGAACCACCCGACTCGTTCGCCCTGCTCCGGCGCGGCGCGACCGATCTGCTCATCAGCTTCAGCTACGAGGGCGAACCGCAGGACGAGGCGGCCGTCGCGGGCATGCTGCGCGTCCCGCTGCTGCACGAATCGCTCGCGTTGCTGGTGCCCACCGGCCACCGCCTCGCCGGCCGCGGGCGCGTGTCGCTCGCCGAGACCGAGCAGGAACGCTGGATCGCCGGCTGCCCCCGTTGCCGCCACGCTCTCGACCAGGCCTGCGCCGAGGCCGGCTTCACCCCCGACATCACCTGTTCGACCGACGACAACCTGGCCATCCAGAGTCTCGTCAGCGCCGGACTGGGCATCGCGCTCGTGCCGCGGCTCGTGCTGTCGTACCTGCGGCACCCCGGCCTGACCACCGTCGAAGTGGAATCCTGCGCCCAACGGCACACCGCGCTGTACACCTGGCCCGACCTGATCCGCCTTCCGATCGTGCGCGCCACGGTCGACGCCCTGGTCACCGCCGCCGCGCGGGCCTGACCGCTGTGGACGTATAACGGCGCCTTATGCCCCACCAAGCAATGGCCATCTTCTGCGCATAGGTAATCGCGCCCATGGTTGCCGTTATGGGCAGCATCCGGACAACGCCGCGCGCGACCGACTCCCCGGTACCCGGCCTCGCCGTGGTCGCCGGCGGTGTCACCGTCGCGATGATCGCCGCCTGGTTGCTGCCCTCCATCAGCGCGTTGACCGCGGCGGTGCTGCTCGGCGCCGTCGTGGCCAACGTCGTGACGCTCCCGGCGTCGCTCGGCCCCGGCATCAAGCTCGCCGGACGCCGCCTGCTGCGCCTCGGCATCGTGTTGCTCGGGCTGAAGCTCGTCGTCCTCGACGTGCTGGCACTCGGCTACGGCGTGCTGGCGGTGGCCGTCGCCGCCGTGGTGATCACGTTCGTCGCGACCCGCTGGCTCGGCCGGGTGCTCGGGGTGGGCGACGGCCTGTCGTTGCTGATCGCCACCGGGTTCTCGATCTGCGGCGCGTCGGCCGTCGCCGCGATGAACGGGGTGCGCGAGCAGGACGAGGAGGACGTCGCCAGGGCTCTCGGCCTGGTCACGCTCTTCGGCACCGTGGCGATGTTCAGCCTGCCGGCGTTGTACCCGCTCACCGGTCTGTCCCCCGCCGGATACGGCGTGTGGGCGGGCGGCAGCGTGCACGAGGTCGCCCAGGTGGTCGCCGCCGCCGGACCTGTCACCGGAGCGCTCGCCATCGCGGTCGCGGTGAAGCTGACCCGAGTCGTACTGCTGGCCCCGATGCTCGCCGCGGTGAGCATCGCCGAACGCCACCGGTTCCCGGACGCCGCGAAGCGTCCGCCGATCGTGCCGTTGTTCGTCGTGGGCTTCCTGGCCGCCGCGGCCGTGCGCGCCACCGGTCTCTTGCCGGAGGTCGTGCTGTCGGTGGCGACGTTCGTGGACAACCTGCTGTTGGCGGCAGGCATGTTCGCGCTGGGCACCGCGGTGCGCCTGCGCTCGCTCGTCCGTTCCGGACTGCCCGCGCTGACGCTCGGCCTGCTCTCCACCGTCGTGATCGCCCTGGTGGCCTTGACCGGAGCCTTGTTGATCATGTGATCCGTCGCGAGCGAAGGAGTCAACCTCATGCCTCGCCTGCTCTCGCCCGCCGCCGCACTGCTCGTCGGCGGCATCCGCACCGCTGTGACCGCCGGGGGTGACGACGAAGCCGTCGCCGCCCGCGTCACCAGGGCCCTGACCGGCCACCTCACCGATCCGCTGCTGCTGGACCCCGAACACCGGGAGCCCGACCCGAACGCCTACCGCCAGCACCTCCTGCACGTGGAGCCCGACGGGAGCTTCTCGGTCGTCGCGCTGGTCTGGCTGCCCGGCCAGGAGACCTGCATTCACGACCACGTGTCGTGGTGCGTCGTGGGCACTTACGTCGGAGAAGAACAGGAGACCACCTACCGGCTCGCGCGCGGTCGCCTGATCCCGTTGCGCCTGAACCGGACCCCGCAGGGCGTGGCGTCGTACCTGGTGCCGCCGGGGGACATCCACAAGGTCTGCAACAACTCGAGCTCGGTGGCGATCTCGATCCACGTCTACGGGGCCGACATCGGCCTGCTCGGGAGCAGCATCAGGCGCCGGTACGACCTCCCAGTGGGGCGCTAGTCAAAGCCATTGGGACGAACATCGGCTCCGCTGCTACCAAGTTCCACTGCTCCGGCGATAGAGGGGCGTGGAACCCGACCTGTGGTCGACGGCCGCCGAGGCCCTCGGCGAGCACGAACGCGACCAGGTGCTGGCACGGCTGGCGGGCACCGTCGTGCAGCCCGGCCAGACCGAGCGGCTCGCTCGAGGTGAGCGCGACGTCGTGTTCCTGCTGCCCGACCGGCTCGTGCTGGTGCGGCCGGATCCGTTCTGGACGGGTTCGTACGAGCGGGAGCAGGTCGTTCGCATCATGCTCGCCGCCGGCCACGTCCAGTTCGACCTGACCGACGGGTCGAACGTCGAGTTCTGGATCGACACGGACCTCACCCCGGCCGAGCCGTTCGTGCAGCAGGCCGAGACCTGGCTCGAGCCGGACAAGAGCTCGTCCGCCTTCGGGGTCGTCGCGTTCGGCCTGGCGATCATCATCGCGTTGCTCTTCGTCCTGGGACCGGTCGACCTGATCCCCGCGGACGGCCGGCTCAACGCCCGTTCGACCTGCGGCGACTTCCTGCGGGCCGGTCTCGACGAACAGCTCGAGGTGCTGAGACGGCTCTTCGGGCAGGTGGGCAGACCCGGCGACGCCGAGGCACCGACCACCCTCGACGCGTCACGCCGTCACTGCGGAGAACACGGCACCGCCACGCTGGACTCGCTCGTCACCGGGCGATGATGCCCCGCTCGATCGCCCCCGTCGCGAACTCGATGAGGTGGGCCGGCTTGACCCGGTTGATGCGCGCGCCCTGCAGCAACAGGTCGTCCGCCAGCCCGATCAGCGAGTCCCACACCCAGTGCGGCAACGCGGGATCATCGATCAGCTCCTGCCCGCACGCCTGCGCGGTCTCGGTCAACGCCCGCGCCAGCGCTTTGATCGTCTTGCGGTAGTCCTGGGCGGACCCGGCGACCTCCTTGCCCCGCCTGCCACCCGAGAGCACCTTCGCCTCCCACTGCGCGGCCGAGCGCCCGAAACGCCGCCACAGCTCGGTGACCTGAGGCTCGACCTCCCGCAGCACGCCCGCGATGCCCAGGTTCCTGTCCACGCCGGCGAGGGTGCGCTGCAGTTCGTCCAGGCGCCGTTCCATCAGCGCCGCGAACACGTCCTCCTTGCCGGAGAAGTACTGGTACAGGGTGCCGGAGCTGACGCCCGCACCCACCGCGATCGCGCGCATGGTCAGGCCCGCGTAGCCGTGCTCCTCCAGGATCAGCTCGGCCGACGACAGGATGTCCCGCCGCCTTCCCTCCGCGTCACCCCAGGCCGTGGTCTGCTCGGTGCTCACCCCCGGAGCATACGTTGAACAACGTTCAAAAGCATATTGAACGTTGTTCGGTTTGGCTCTACGCTCGCCGTGGAGGTGCTTGCATGAACCACCTGGATCGACTGGAGGCCGACAGCATCGACATCTTCCGCGAGGCGGTCGCGGAGAGCGAACGACCGGTGCTGCTGTACTCGATCGGCAAGGACAGCTCGGTGCTGCTTCACCTGGCGCGCAAGGCCTTCTACCCGTCACCGCCACCGTTCCCGCTGCTGCACGTGGACACCACGTGGAAGTTCCGCGAGATGATCACGTTCCGGGACGAGACCGCCAGCAGGCTCGGCCTGGAGCTGATCGTGCACCGCAACCCGGACTGCGTGGCGATGGGAATCAACCCGTTCGACCACGGTTCCGCGCGGCACACCGACCTGTGGAAGACCCAGGGATTGCGGCAGGCGCTGGACAAACATCGCTTCGACCTCGCGTTCGGCGGCGCGCGCCGGGACGAGGAAGCCTCTCGCGCCAAGGAAAGGGTCTTCTCGTTCCGCACCGCGCAGCACCAGTGGGATCCGAAGAACCAGCGCCCGGAACTGTGGCGCCTCTACAACACGCGGGTCGCGCCCGGCGAGAGCATCCGGGTGTTCCCGCTGTCCAACTGGACCGAGCTGGACGTCTGGCGGTACGTCGAACGCGAGCGGATTCCCGTGGTGCCGCTGTACTTCGCGGCCCGGCGGCCGGTGGTCGACCGCGACGGCACGCTGATCATGGTCGACGACGAGCGCATGCCGTTGCACGACAACGAGAAGCCCCGTCGCGAGCTCGTCAGGTTCCGCACGCTGGGCTGCTACCCGCTGACCGGCGCGGTGCGCAGCGAGGCGCGGACCGTCGCCGAGATCGTCGAGGAGATGCGGGCCGCGACCACCTCCGAGCGGCAGGGCCGGGTGATCGACCACGACCAGAGCGGGTCGATGGAGCGCAAGAAGCGGGAGGGGTACTTCTGATGGAACTTCTGCGGTTCATCACCTGCGGCAGCGTCGACGACGGGAAGAGCACGCTGATCGGCCGGCTGCTGTACGAGTCGAAACTGCTCTACGCCGACCACCTCGCGGCGCTCGAAGCCGACTCGAAACGCGTCGGCACGCGCGGTGGCGAGCTCGACTTCGCGCTGCTGGTCGACGGCCTGGCCGCGGAACGCGAGCAGGGCATCACCATCGACGTCGCCCACCGGTTCTTCGCCACCGAGGCGCGGCGGTTCATCGTCGCTGACACGCCGGGCCACGAGCAGTACACCCGCAACATGGTCACCGGGGCGTCCACCGCGGACGCCGCGGTGATCCTGCTCGACGCGCGCAAAGGCATCCTCAGCCAAACTCGCCGGCACGCGCACATCGTTTCCCTGATGGGGATCCGGCACGTCGCCCTGGCCGTCAACAAACTCGATCTCGTGGGCTACTCGCAGGACGTCTTCGCGGAGGCCTGCGCCGAGTTCGCCGCACTGGCCGAGGACTTCGACCTCACGTGTGTACCGATGTCCGCGACCGAGGGCGTCAACGTGGTCGGCCGCAGCGAGCTGACCCCGTGGTACGACGGGAGAACCCTGCTGCAGTGGCTGGAGACCGTGCCGGTCCGCACCGAGGAGGGCGGTCCGTCCCGGTTCCTCGTGCAGTGGGTCAACCGGCCGGACGCGACGTTTCGCGGGCTGTCCGGCCGGGTGCTGCGCGGCACCCTGCGCCAGGGCGACGAGATCCGGGTGCTCCCCGGTGACCGCGCGTCCACTGTGGACCGGATCGTCACGATGGACGGCGACCTTCCCGAGGCACCGACCGGCTCGTCGGTCACCGTGGTGCTCAAGGACGACGTGGACGCGAGTCGCGGCGACGTGCTGGCTCAAGCAGCGGACCCACCTGGCGTGGCCGACGCGTTCCAGGTCCGCCTGGTCTGGCTGAACGAGGCCGAGCTGATGCCCGGCCGGCAGTACCTGGCCAAGATCGGTGCCCGCACGCTCGGCTGCACCACCACGAAGTCGTTGCGGCTCAACGAGATCGGTGTCGCGGACGTGCACTTCGACGCGCCGGTGCCGTTCGAGGACTACCGCACCAGCCGCGACCTCGGTTCGTTCGTCCTGCTCGACCGGCTGACGAACGCGACGGTCGGCGCCGGGATGATCGACTTCGCGCTGCGCTCGACCGACGTGCGCTGGCAGACCATGACCGTGGACAAGCAGGCGCGGGTCGTGCGCAACGGCCACCGGCCCTGCGTGGTGTGGCTGACCGGGCTGTCCGGCGCGGGCAAGTCGACCATCGCCGACCTGATCGAGAAGGCGCTGCACGCCGAGGGCGGGCACACGTTCCTGCTGGACGGCGACAACGTCCGGCACGGGCTGAACAAGGACCTCGGGTTCACCGACGCGGACCGCGTCGAGAACATCCGGCGCATCGCCGAGGTGGCCGCGCTGATGGTCGACGCCGGGCTGATCGTGCTCGTCTCGTTCATCTCGCCGTTCCGGGCCGAACGGGCGCTGGCTCGCGAACTGGTCGCTGCGAATGAGTTCTGCGAGGTCTTCGTCGACACCCCGCTCAGCGTCGCCGAGCAGCGCGACCCGAAGGGCCTGTACGCGAAGGCCCGGCGCGGCGAGCTGGCCCACTTCACCGGCATCGACTCACCCTACGAACCGCCGGAGAACCCCGAGGTGCGGCTGGACACCACGGTGCTCAGCGCGGAGGCGGCGGCCGGTGTCGTGGTAGCGAGACTGCGCGCGCTCGGCGTCTGTTGAACGTTGTCCAGAATCGGGTATGTTCGACTAGAACACGTTCTAAATCTGGGAGGAAGTCGTGCCGGATCAGGCGTGGTCGCGGTTCTGCCAGGCGCTGGAGCAGGCCGGTCAGGTCGTGCTGTCCGAGCAGGCACCGGACACCCCGCTGGACCGCGCGGAGGGCTACCGGTACCTCGCCCGGCTCACCCGCGAGATGCTGTACTCCTGCCTGGACAACGCCGATCCCGACTTCCCGCGCTTCCACGAGCTCGACCTGGTGAAGCTCGGCGCGGACAACCCCGACAACGTCTACCTGTCGGCGAACATCCGCGGCGACAGGACCTACCGGATCACCGGAACCCGCGGCACCATCGCGTACTTCAGCATCGGCTCCAAGGCCAACCGGTACGCCAAGGACGGCACGATGGCGTCCACCGGCGAGCTGACCGACGCCGATCTGGTGACCTCGCCGGACGGCATGGTGGAGATCATCGCGAGCGCTGATCGGCAAGGCCAGAACTGGCTGCCGCTCGCCCCCGACTCGACCGGCCTGGTGGTGCGCCAGACCTATCTCGACCGCACCGCCGAGACTCCCGGCCGGTGGCACATCGAGCAGATCGGCGGCCCCGCCGAACCCGCGCCGCTCACGCCCGAGTTCCTGGCCAAGGCGTTGCAACGGGCGGCGTTGTCCGTGCACGGCACCGCGGCGACGTTCGCGCACTGGACGCGGACGTTCATGACGCGCCCCAACGAGCTGCCCGACTTCGGCCAGGAGATGTTCCAGCGCGCTGGCGGTGATCCGGAGATCTTCTACCTGCACGGCTACTGGTCGCTGCGGCCCGGCGAGGCGTGGGTGATCGAGACCGACGTGCCGGACTGCCCGTACTGGAACTTCCAGCTGGACAACTGGTGGATGGAGTCGCTCGACCACCGGCGCCGGATCACCGTCAACAAGCACACGGCGCGACTGGACGCCGACGGCCGGCTCACGATCGTGGTGGCGGAGCGCGATCCCGGTGTCCCCAACTGGATCGACACCTGCGGGCACAGCACCGGCACCGCGTTGCTGCGCTGGCTCGGTGCCGCCGAACACCCGATTCCGAAGTGCCGAGTGGTTTCCCTGGAGGAGCTTCGATGACAGTGAGGACCGCTCTGAACGTCGAGGAGCTGCTGGCGAAGGCCTGCGCGAAGACCGGGCTCTCGGACTTCGGCGACTACTGGTTCAGCGAGCCGCTGGACGTGCTCGTCAGCAGCCTCAACACCGAGGCCGCGTTGTCACCGCTGGGTTTCGAGCTGACGAAGCACCGTCTGACCGCGCTGCTCTCCGATCGCCTGCGGCTGCGCGAGTTGCAGCGCAAGAACCCGTCCGTGCTCGACACCGAGGTGCGGGTCGCGGCGGAGATCTGCGGCCTGCCGCGCACCGGTTCGACCCTGCTGCACCGGATTCTGGCCGCGTCCCCGCAGGTCACCTCCACGCTGTCGTGGGAGGTCGCCTACCCGATCCCGTTCCCAGGCGAGGGACCGGACGCGGCGCTGCGCAAAGCCCGCGCGCGGGAACGCATGGAGGCGTTCGCCCAGCTCTCCCCCGACTTCGGCGACCTGCACACGGTCGTCTGGGACGGGCCGGAGGAGGACGTGATCCTGCTCGACCGGACCTTCGTGTCGATGAGCTTCGACTCGTTCTACTGGGTGCCCGGCTACGGCGACTGGCTGCGCGCGGCCGACCAGCGCCCGGCCTACCGCGAGCTGCGCGAGTGGTTGCAGGTGCTGCAGTGGCAGAACCCGGCACGGGCGGGCAAGCCGTGGGTGCTGAAGTCACCGCACCACCTGACCGCGGTGGACACCGTGCTGGACGAGTTCCCCGGTTGCAAGATCGTCATGACGCACCGCTCACCGGTCAACGCCGTGCCGTCGTACGCCTCGATGGTGCGCGCGATGACCTCCCAGTACAGCGCCGAGGCCGATCCCGTCCGAATAGGACGGTACTGGTCGCGCCGGTTCGCGCGCACCCTGCAGGACTTCGCCTCCGCCCGCGCGGCACGCCCGGACCGGTTCGTGGACGTGCGTTTCGCGGACACCGTCAGCAAACCACTGGAGGTCGCCCGCCAGGTGCTCGACGCACTGGGTCTGCCAGCGGGCCCGGCCGACGACGCGGCGTTCGAGGCCTACCTGGCGCGCAACCGCACCGAACGGCACGGCTCGCACTCCTACGCGCCGCAGGACTTCGGGCTGTCCGAAGCCGAGCTGGGGCGCGACTTCGCCTTCTACTCGGAGGTTTACCTGTGATGCTCCAAGACGAGGTCGTGGTGATCACCGGCGTCGGACCGGGCCTCGGCGCGAAGCTGGCCGTCCGCGCCGCCGCCGAGGGCGCGAAGGTCGTGATGGCCGCACGCTCCGCCGACGTGATGAAGCAGGCGGAGAAGGACATCACGGCCGCCGGCGGCGAGGCCGTCGGCGTGCAGTGCGACGTCCGCAAGCCGGAGGAGGTCGCCGCGCTGGTGCAGACCGCCGTCGACAGGTTCGGCACGATCACCGGCCTCGTCAACTCGGCGTTCGGGCACGCCGGCTTCTCCGACCTGCTCGACACCCCGGAAAAGGCGATCCGCAGGTCGATGGACATCATCCTGTACGGCGCGCTGAACGTGACCCGCGAGGTCGTGCCGCACATGAAGGCCGCCGGCCGCGGCTCGATCGTCAACATCGGCACGATGACGACCCGCAAACCGATGCGCGGCGAGGGCGGCTACGCCGTGGCGAAGGCGGCCATGGCGACCGCGACCCAGTTCCTCGCACTGGAACTCGGCCAGCACGGCATCCGCGCGAACCAGGCGGTCATGGGCTGGCTCGACGGACCGGGCGTGCGCTTCTTCCTGAAGATGACCGCCGACGGCCGCGGCATCAGCGAGCAGGACGTCTACGACGAGATCGCCGCCCGCAACCCGCTCGGCCGCATCCCGACCGACGAGGCGTGCGCCGGCGCGGTGCTGTTCCTGTTGTCCCGTCATGCCTCCGAGGTCACCGGCGCGACGCTGGACGTCAACGGCGGGGAGTACATGCCGTCATGACGCATCTCATCGAGTCCGTCACCGTGGAGATCGACGCGCCGGCCACGTTCGTCTGGAGCGTGCTGATCGACTACGACCACTATCCACAGTGGAATCCGTACACCTCGTCCGTGGCCACGACCCTGGCCGTCGACTCCCCCATCGACCTCACCCTGCCTCGCCCCGACGGCGGCGAGGGCACGTGGGTGAGCCGCGAGTTCATCCGCGTCGTCGACCCGCCCCGGCTGCTGCGTTACGACACCGGCGACACGTTTCCCGGTCTGCTCGGCACGCGCGACCAGGTGATCACGCCGCTGGGCTCGGATCGGTGCAGCTACCACACGTTCGAGACGTTCACCGGCAAGTACGCCGACGCGATCGTCGCCGCGCAGGGCGACTACGTGAAGAAGGGGTTCGACTCGGTCGCTCACGCGTTGCAGGGCCGGGTCGCCGCACTCAGGGCACGCGTTCGTTGACCGGTCACCACCATCGAGACCTCACTGATCCCCCAAATGCCATCCACCCGAACAACACGACCGCCGCCACCCCGCGATCGCCAGCACCACCGCACCCATGATCGCACCGGCCGAGGCCGTCACCGGAATCCGCCAGAACCCGTACGACAGGTCCACATAGGACTCCATCACGAACGCGGTGGCCGGGTCCAGCCCCATCCAGTACCCGGCCGTGACCAGCTCCGGTTGCCGCACGTACGCCGCCAGCTGTTCGGGCGCGCCCGGAACGGCTCGGCGTCGAACCGCGCCCGTTCAGCGGCGGTGAATCCGGCCGTCGCCACCGCGAGATGCCGCACGACCAAGGCGGCCAGCCAGACCAGCGGGCCGGCCACCAACGCGAGAATCCTCATGCCCCGCAACGCTAGGCAGCTCCCCCGCGAAGGACATCGGACCAGGGTCCGAGCTAGACGAAAAGAACCGTCCACGCCAGGAAACTCACAGCGCCCACCGCCCACGCCCACGTGGCGACGTACAGACACCGGAACTTCGCACGCGCGATGCGGGCGAGGTCGTGTGCGGTGCGCCAGCCCTCGGCACCGGGAGCACGGCACACCCTGGCGCGGTACTGCTCCAGACTCACGGACGCGACCACGGGCCAGGAGTAGCGGGAGAACCCGTGCTTGCGCGCCCGTGGCCGCAGGGCCACCACCAGGGCGGCCACGGCGACCACCACCGCGAGCACGGACAACCCGATGGCGATCACCCGCACCCACGCCATCGTCGTGGTCGGCGGGAAGGCTCCCCGGATGACGGTCCGCTGGCTCGCCAGGCCGCCTCCGAGGAGCGTCGTCGCCGTCGCCAGCAGTCCCGCTTTGGTGTCCGCGTTGGACACCCAGGCGCTGAACTGCGTGATCGCCAGCTGCACCTGCTCGTGGTCGTGGCGTTGCCGCGCCACCGGGTCAGTCCATGTATTCGAGCGGGATGGTGGTGAAGCCCTCGATGTCCTTGGGGATCTGGAGCTGCTCGGCCTTGGCCGACGCGACCAGGGTGCGCACCATGCTCGCGATGACCTCGGTGATCGCCTCCTTCTCCTGCGTCTGCGCGTCCGCCATGAAGGCGCCCTTCGTGGCCACCCTCGCCAGCACGTCGCGGTCGGCGTTGCCGAAACCCCAGCTGATCACGTGCGGGTGCCGGCGCCAGTCCTTGGCGGTCAGGTTCTTGAAGGCCCGGTCCCACGTCGCCTCCTCGTCGGTCGGAATGCCGTCGGTCATCAGGAACATCGCGGGACGCAGCACGCCCTTGCCGCTCGCGGAGAGCCTGGGGATGTCCTCGTCGATGCGCTGGCGCACCAGGTCGAACGCGGCTCCGTAGTTCGTCCTGCCGCTGCAGGTGAACTGCGGAATGGCCTGCAGGTCCTGGATGTCGGTCATCTCCACCACCACCTCGGCGTGGTTGTTGAAGCTGATGATCGACATGTGCGCGAACTCCGAGACGCGCGGGCTTTCGACGACCGAGTTGTAAAGGAACTCCAGGGTGTCGTTGAGCGTCTGGGTGTGCTTCTCCATCGAGCCCGACGTGTCGAACACGAGGTAGGTCGGCAGGCACTTGGTCTTCGCCGCGGACTGCGGGAGGAGGTCGGTCATCGTGGTCCTTTGCTGTGCGGTGTGGGCCGGGTCAGAAGATCGCCTGAACGATGAAGACGATGAGCAGCACGAGGACGACCAGGCCGCCCAGGAGGACCAGGCCCCCGATGATGACGTCGGCGGCGTCGCTGGTGCTCTGGGTGGCCGGCTTCGGCTGCGGCTTCGGAACGCTCGGGACGTGGAACGGCGGAGTGGGTCGTACCGGCGCCGGTCGCTGTGGCGGGGTGGGACGCGACGGCGGTGCGGGACGTGCTGCGGGCGCGGGGCGCGACGGCGTGGTGCGGGGCGGCGTCTTCCTGCCCACCTGCTTCCAACCGGTGACGTTGGTGCCCGTGGTCGAGGCCGATGAAGGGCCGGACTGCGTCATCGCGGCCAGGATCGTTGCCACCGTGGGGCGGGCCTCCCGGCTCCTGGCGTTCACGGTCGTGGCGAGGATCTGGCCGAGGCCGGGCATCCCGGCCCCGAGAGCCTTCGCCTGCGCCGTGCTCACCGCGGCGGCGGGCTCGCGTTCGCCGGACAGGCAGCGCGCGACGAGCAGCGCCAGCCGATACCGGTCGGTGGTGTTGTCGATGCGCCCGTGCTTGGGCGCGAGGTGGTCCTCCCAGTTCGGCGTGTTCACCCACGGCCGCGAATCGAACGCGCAGGTGTCGACGTCGATCACGTACCCGTTGAAGTCGGAGGTGCTCCAGAACGCGTTGGCGTAGGACCAGTCGGCGTAGACGATCTTCTCCTGCTCGAAGATCGCGGCCACCGCGGCGATGTCCCTGCACACCGTCAGGCGCCGCTCGAACGTCATCCTGGGCAGGCCGCGCTTCGCCTGCTGGGCGTCGTCCTTCGCGAGCCAGTCGATCGCGAGCGGCTTGCGCTCGCCGGTGCCGGTGAGGCTCTGCAGCGCGAAGCTGAACTTGGCCGGAGCACGCGGAAGCAGCACACCGACCGTGCGGTTGTGTTCCACCACCCTCGACAACGGCCAGCAGCTCGCGCGGGTGAGCAGCTCGCGATCGGAGGCGCCCAGCCTGCGCGTGACGGCGATCAGCCGGTCGATGCGGATGTCGTCGGCCGACGTGCACGCACCTTTGCGGTACTCCTTGAAGAGCACGTCGGGGTCGATCGCCAGCGGAGCGATCTGCACTGACTCCCCGTCGTCCTTGCTGAGCGGCGGCAGCAACGGACCGAGCGCGGACCGCTGCGTCACGGCGGTGAAGGTGGGCTTCGAGGTCGTCATCGGCGTTCGCCGCCCCCGCACCAGACGACCACGGCGGTGCGGTCGTCGACCTGACCTGGTGCCTCGTAGGAGACGTCCAGCAGGAACGACGCGAGAGGCGGCGGCGTGCGCCAGCGGCGGCTGAACCACTCCGCCGCACCCGGCACGTCGCCCCACACGTCGCTGACGCCGTCGGTCATGACCGCGATGGCGCCCGTCACCTCGTCCTGGTTGAGCACGACGCGATCGGGGTGGTGCGGCAGGAACGCGTCGAGCGTGTTGCGGTCCAGGCCTGCCTTGTCCGCCCCGGTGAGCCTGCGCCAGCCGCCGTCGCGCAGACAGGCCGCGCTGACGTCTCCGACGGTCGCGAACCACACGGGCCGCCGTCCGTCCGGCTGATCCCCGGTGGTGGGAACGATGGCGACGATCAGCGCGGTCAGCACCTGGTCCACCGCACAGCCGAGCTGTTTGGCGGCACCGGCCACGTTGCCGGCCACGGCCTTGAACACCCCGCGCAGGTCGAGCTGCTCGGGACGGGCACCGTGGTCGAGTTCCTTGCGCACGAGATCGACGGCGGCGCGGACGGCGACGGTCGCGCCGACGTCGGACCGCTTGGCCGCGGACATCCCGTCGGCCACGGCGACGATCAGGTACCTGCCCCTGGCGTCCCGGCCGATCCGGTACGCGTCCTGGCGTGCTTCGGCCGGCTCCTCGCAGCGGTGGTCGGGGCCGACCACGGACGCGGCCCGGACATCGAGGTCTCCGATGCGGATCTGGTCCGCGGCCACCCCCGACTGCGCGGGCTCCGGCTGCAGGTACCACGGCCGCTTCGCCGCGTCCGGGGTACCGCCCAGCACCGGTGGCACCATCGCCGCGGGATCGCCTGCGGCGAAAGGGTTCGCTCTCGGCTTGACCTCGACGGTGACCCTGCTCCCGGCCTCCGGCTGATCACGTCGTTCGCGTGGTTCCGGTACCGGAGCCGGCTTGGGCCGTGGTGCTTCGTGGCGCGGTTCGTACTGGCCGATCCGCTGCCCCTGCCGCTCAGGCCGGCCGTCCAACGAGTTCTCGCCGTCCTGCTGCTGGTGCACGACCGCCTTCATTCGCCTGAACAGAAAGCGGTCGAGCCATCGCCGCCACGGCCACGCACGTCTTGGCCTCACTGACTCTTGTTCTTGCCGACTGGCTTCCACTGGGCGACACCACCGCTCCGCGCGTTCGCGTCCGAAGTGGACGGCTGAGGCTCAGCGGGTGGTTGCACGACCTGCTGCGCCGGCTGCGGTGCCTGTGCCGGTTGCGGTGCCGCGATCGGCGTGGGCTGCGCCACGACACCGGGCACGACGCCGCCTGCGTTGTAGGAGCTGGTCAGCGCACCGAACTGCGGAGTGCCCGACGGGGCACCGAGTGCGGCGGTGCTCTGCTGCACCAGCGACCTGGCGAACGAGTCGAGGTCGGCGTCCTGGATGAAGCCCTTGTCGATCAGCTCCCTGATCAGCTCGATGCGCCGGTTCTCGCTGGTGGTCCTGTCGTTCGCGAGCAGCTGGATGATCGACGCGGTGTCCTCGCGGTGATTGGTGAGGTGCATGACGAGCAGCCCGTTTTCGCCGGCCAGCGCGCGCTGGGTCAGGTCCAGCTGACGCATCGTCTGCGCGGACTCGTAGCCGTGGTTGCGTTGCTGCTGCAGGTAGTTGCGGGTCTGCTCGTCCAGCGTGAGGCGGATGGAGAAGCGGGTGACCGTGATGCCCTCCGGCAGCACCACCGGTCCGCTGCCGAGCTGGTGGTTGATCTCCGCGTTCGCCGCGGCGCACTGCTCGACCTGGTACTGCCTGCTGATGACCCACATCCGTTGCAGCAAGGTGGACCGGACCAGCCCGATGCCGTCGCCGACGTGCCGCGTGACCACCTGGACCGGGTCCGTGACGCCCCAGACGAGGTCCATGTCGGCCTGGAAGCGGAAGGCGTCGTCGCGGGCGGGCAGCTCGAGCTGTTCGTTGTGCAGGTGCTGGGAGACGTCCACGTCGTACTGCCGGCGGAACTGGAAGAACGATCCCTGCCGGGCGGCGTGGACGTATTGCCCGTCGCCCAGCAGGCACACGACGGCCTTGCCTGCCGGGGCGAGCGGCCGCTTGCGTGCGATCGCCCACCCGAGGTCCTCGTGCACGGTGACGAGCGGAACTGCTTGGTTCACGACTGGTGTACCTCCTGGGACAGGACCGCGAGCAGCTCCGCGGCGGTGGTTCTCGCTTTGGTGTCGGCGTCGGGCTTCAGCCACCGTTGCGCCCGCCCGCGCAGCCGGAACGGCACGCGGTTGTAGGCGCAAGCGGTGCGCATCAGCCCGAGGAAGGCGCGGCGCGCGGTGTCGTCCTTCTCCACGTACTCGGCCCACTCGTCGAGCACGGTGAGGGCGAGTTCGTATTCGTTCGAGCCGAGCGACCGCGCCCAGAGCTCGGCGATCACGCGGTGGTGCTCGCGGTGGTCGTAGGCGAACCAGAGCAGGCTCGGCCAGGTGACGCCGTCCGGCCGGCGGATCACCAGGTCCGCGGCCATGTACATGAACGCCAAGTGCGCGACGACGCGGTGCAACGGCTTGCGGCTGACCGACCACTTGAGGATCAGGTTCAGCACCCGGCCACCGATCTCGGTGCCGCCGACCGCGACGAGCTCGGTCAAGCTCTCGCACACGGCCTGGACGACGTCGAAGTCCTCGTTGTCATCGTCGATGGCGATGCGTTCCAGCGAGGTGAGCGCGGGGCCGGGGTTCTTCAGCCCGATCGCCGTCCCGTACGCGCGGGCCGCCGTGGCCCGCTGGTTCGCGGCGCCCCAGCTCCACTCGTCGACGAGGTTGTGCACGGCCTTGCGCAGCCCCGCGTCGTCGTCCTCCGCGGGCCCGACGAGCGCGACCGCGGCGGCTTCCCGCCGGTAGAAGTCGTTGCTGCCGGCCCAGCGCGCGAGAACCTCGTGTCGCATGTGGTCGTACGCGAACGTGGTGAGCACGCCCACGGCGGTGGCGGCACGGATGCGCACCGTCTGGCTCTGGTGACCGCCGAGGTCCCGCAGCCAGGTGATCAGGCCGTTGCGGGCGCGGTCGTGCTCCTTCCACACGTGCTGCAGCACCCGAGTGGGAAAACTGGTGTCGACGTACCGCACCACCTCGGCTGGCACCTTGCCGTAGATGGTCGACACCTCGGCGCGGTCGACCTGGGCGCGCAGCTTGTGCAGCCGGGTGCCCCTGCTGTCGCCGAACGGGTCGGCCGCCTCCGGCACCGCCTTGGTCGCCACCGCGGTTCCCGATGCGACGTCGAACTTCTTCAGCAGCAACAGACCCGCGTCCGCGACGGTCTCGTAGGGCAGCCCGTTGAAGATGGCCAGCGAGATCGCGAAACACTTGAGGTACAGGTCGGTCAGGCCGTCGAACCAGGTGGTGAAGTCGTTGTGCCCGAACGTGGTCAGCTGCTGCTGCACGACGGCGACCAGCTGGTCGGGCTGTCCGCTCGCCTCCGCGATGAGCCGGGCCAGGTCGGCCGCCTTCTGCAACGGTGCGGCGGCGGGCAGTTCGTCCGCGATCAGCTGGGCGACGTCCGGCCTGCCGAGCAGCCGGGTGGCCTGGGCGCCCAGCCGGAAGCCGAGGTGACTGGCGAGGACGTCCCGCGGCTGCGGGCGACTGCCGACGTCGAGCACGTAGCGGCCGATACCGCCGTCGGTGAACTGGGTCTCCGGCCGGACGGTGATGATCAGCCGCCCGTTCAGCTTGTCGAACGCGGAGGCGAGCCGTTCCAGGTCGAAGGCCGTCAGCGCCGCCGCGGCCGTGGACGACAAGTCGTCGACCACATAGCCGGCGTCCTTGCTGAGCCCGTCGACGGCGAGCTTGCCGACGTTGACCTCGGGACCGAGCCGGAACACCCGGCCGAACCCGGACCGGTGTGCGAGCAGCCACACCGCGAGCGCCAGCTTTCCGTACCCGGCGGCGGCGCGGAGCACCACGACCTTCGCGTCGGAGTTGGTCAGAGCCGGTGGGATCACGAAGGTCTCGACCAGCGCGCGGAGTCCGGATTCGGTCAGCTCGTGCGTGCCGAGGTCCACGCTCGCGGTCTGCGAGAGGTTGATGTTGAACTGGTTGCCGGCGATCGCGTCGCGGAACTGTGCGGCCGCGGCGAAGCTCAGCCGCGCCTGGCGGACCTGGTCGCCGCGCGACTCGGTGGTGCCGGGGTTCGCTGCGGCGCTGCTGATGCCCGCGCCTACTGACTCGGCGTTGCGTGGAGGTGCTTCTGCCTCGGGAGTGCTGGTGGGTGGTGGTGCTGCCGGGTTCGGGTCCGCCGTCGGCGGTGGGGAGGTCACGACTGCGGCCCCGCGTTGTAGTTGGTCTGGTTGCCCGCGATCTGGTCACGTAGCTGGACCGGGGCGTTGAACTGGAAGCCGATCGTGTCGGCGCGTGGCGGCTCGGCGGGGGTTGGGGCTTGGCCTGCGGTGGGGGCAGGGGTCTCGGCCGGCGTCGCGGCTGGGGCTTGAGCTGGGACAGCGGTCTCAGCGGGGGTCTTGGCCGGTGTCGCGGCGGCCGCTTCCGGCTCGCCAGTCGGTCGCCCCGGCTCCTGCGGCACGCGCACGTGCAGCCACGCCCGGTCCGAGATCTCCTTGGCCTCAAAAGGAATCTTGCGGAAGCCGAAGTGCGAGACCAGCACCGGGTCCTGGTTGACGACCGACCGGTACCACGGGTCAGAAACGACCACGACGAGGTGCGCCTCGGGCGCGGCACGCAACGCGTCCCTGGCTGCCTGGAGATCGACGAGCCGGAACGCGGTGTTGAGGTCGCTGCCCACCCAGCCGCGCTCGTCCTGGCCGACCTCACCGAAGTGCAGCGCGAGGCGGATCCGCATGCCGACCTGTTCGGTCGCCCTCCTGGCGTAGCGGGCGAGCTCGCGACCGAGCCGTTCCACGAAGGTGTCCGTGAGGTCGATCTTGGGCACCTCGGGCGGCACGAGAAGCATCACCCCGTCGCCGCGGTCGGCAGTGGTACAGGTGTTCCAGTCAATTCCGGCGTCACTGAGGGCGGACTGCAGAACGTCGTACATCTGCTGTCGCAACCACCGCTGATCAGCGTCGGAACGGCTGCCGTAACGCTCGATGTCCACGATCGCGAACGAACGGTGCGTTGATTTCCTCATCATGAATGCTCGGGTCCCTCCGACACCAACGCGCGCACGATTCTGACGGACCGTGAATCGTGCGGCGAGGCCGAATTCGTTGCAGGCTTTATCGACTCGTAACAAAGGTCGGCCGTTAGCCGGCCGGAGCGAATTCACACGAATGGAGCACGACTCCACCCACGCGACTCTTCATCTACTCGGGAGTAGCTCCTCGGTGGGGCGGCGTCACGTTCCGCATACACTCTGCTGGTCCCAACGAGCAATGACTCCGCCCTAGTGCGGATTTGCGGCAGGAAGATCCGCCACTTGCCGTAGTTCGCTCATGTCGAGCACCGTGTAGCCCCGGTACGACGACTCGACCACGCCGGCGGCCACCAGTTCGCCGAAGCACTTCTCCACCGTGCGGCGGGCCATGCCCGCGAGCGACCCGAGTTCGGCCTGGGTGAGCGGTATGTCCAGCTCCCAGCGATCGCCGGCGCGACGACCGTAGATCTCCGCGACCTCGGCCAGCACGTGCGCCAGGCGGCCGAGCGGGCTGCGCGCGACGAAGTCGACGCGGCGCCGGTCCGACCAGCGCAGCCTCCCGCTGATCATCCGGCTGACCTCGTACGCGGCCTGCGGGGTGTGCTCCAGAAAGCGTCCCATTTCCGCCTGCCGGATGATCCGGGCCTCGACCTCACCGCAGGCGACCACGTTGGCGGAGCGGCTCGAACCGTCCAGCATCGCCATTTCCCCGACCAGGTCGCCACCGACCCGCACCGCGAGGAGAATCTCCGCTCCGACCGGCGAGTGCACCAGCACCTTGACCACTCCGGACAGCAGCAGAATCGCGTGATCACCGGGGTCGCCGAAACGGAGAAGATTCGCCTTGGCGGGGAATTTCCGTTCGTGCCCGAGTGCGAGCAGCTGGTCTCGAACCGCAGAACGCAGTGTTCCCAGCAACGTGAGCGCGGGCCAGTTCCGATCGGCCATTCGCGCAAACTAGCACAAATCCAACGCGCAATGAGGGCGCGTTAATCGGCCTTTTCCGCAGATCAGCGGCGAGCCGCCGGACGACAGTGGCCGGGGACGCTGGGTCCCCGGCCGCGGAAGATCATGCCCTGGTGCCGTAGTCGACGAGCTCGACGAGCAGCCCGGTCGACGGCCCGAGGTGAGCGAACGCCACCCGCAACCCAGGCCGGCCGCCGACACAGGGCTTCTCGTCCACGAGGATCGCGCCGCGCTCCTGCAACGCCACCAGATCCGCATCGATGTCGTCGACCTCGAACGCCACATGGTTCAGCCCAGGCCCGAGCCGCTTCAAATGCCCGTGCACCGCGGCATCCGCACGCACCGGAGCCACCAGCTCGATCGAGGTGTCATCGCCGGGGCACTGCCAGAACGAGGTGGCCACGCCATAGGAGTCCACGTCGTCGGAGTAGGTGCATTTCATGTCCATCAGGCCCATGCCGAACGCCGCGGCCTTGAGGTCGTTGGTGACCACGCCGACGTGGTCGATGCGCAGGATCATCCCGACTTCTCCTTCGCGGTCGACACGGCGGCAACCAAGCCGCCGACGTCGGAGATGGAGAAGTACTCCTGCAGGTCGAGGCGGACCTCGAAGCGCTGCTCGATGCCGGTGAGCAGGCGCAGGGCGTCGTAGCTCGTCCAGTTGGTGAGCGCGTCGAAGCGCGAGTCGGCGGCGATCTGCTCGGCCGGCTGATCGGTGACCTGGCCGACCAGGTCGGCCACTTCGGTGAAGACCTCAGACATCGGCGGACTCCCTTTCCACGACGAGGTTCGTCCAATCAGGACTGATCTGCGGCCGTGGCACGACCGGCAGGGTGTAGCGGTGCTCGGACACGAGCGAGAAGCCTGCGTCCGGGTAGAACGCGGCCGCGGCCTTGTTCCGTTCGGTGGCAACGAAGGACGCCTCCAGGCGCAGCGCACCGGCGGATGCCGCACGGTCCGCGACGTGCTGGACGACGGTGTGCTCGACGCCTCGGGTGAAGACTCGGCAGCTCATCACGAAGTTCTCGATGAGCCAGTGGTCGTCGTGCTTCGAGACCCAGAGGCCGCCGACGATGCCCTCGGCGCCGAACCGGTCGGCCACCTCGAAAACGAGCACTAGGTGGTCGTCGGAGGCGGCCATCTCCCTGGTGCGGGCCTCCGGGTGGGAGCTGCCGATCATGTTGAACTGGTTGGTGCGCTGGCCCAGTTGGATGAGCCTGGGCAGGCTGAACTCGTCGGCCTCGCGGACCGAGACGATGATCTCCAGGCTGCGCAGGTAGTCCTGCACCGAGCCGAACGACTCGGCGAGCTCGGTGCGTTCGGCGCGGGCCTGGTACAGGCGGGTGCGTTCGCGGTCGGTCGCGGTGGTCGTCAACACGTCGAAGGAACCGTTGCGCTGCAACGCGGTCACGTGATCGGCCGGGTCGCCGTTCAGGTGCACGACGGTCACCTCGGGGACCGAGCCACGGACCAGCTGGGTTTCGAACGTGCTGTCGTCCGCGAAGACGAAGCTGTCCAGGCCGAGGTTGAGCTGCTCGGCCAGCCGCCGGATGTTGTGGTCCTTGGGTTCCCAGTTGACCGCGCGGGCCGCGATGTCGGCCGGGCGGATCACCAGGTCCGGGTGGGTGGTCAGCACCTCGTCGACGAGGGTGGCCTCGTTCTTGCTGGCCAGCGCGAGCACGACCCCCTGCTTGCGGAGCTGGACGACGCGGCGCTGCATCTCGCGGTACGCGTTGCCGGGGTACATCGGGCCGATCTGGATGCCGCTCGGGCCGTCGTCACCCACCACGCCGCCCCACAGGGTGTTGTCGAGGTCCAGCACGAGAACCTTCTTGGCCAGGCCAAGGAACGCACGGCAGAAGTTCGCGGCCTCCGCGGCGTAGACGGACTCGACCTCGGTGGTCCACGCCGCGCTGGCGAAGCGGTACAGCCGCTCGTCGCGCAGCCGGACCTGGGCGTCGATCAGGTACGCCTCGAGGTCCAGCGCGTGCACGGCGTCGCGGCGCAGGGCGATGCCGAGCAGGTCGCTGTTCAGCTCACGCCACGCGCGGCCCAGCGCGGCCCGGCCGTCGAACGCCACGACGCCGCGCATCTCCACCGGTGACAGCGGCACGGTGTGCACCAGGACTGCGCTGCCGGAGCGTTCGGTGAACGCGCCGACGAGGTGGTCCAGCATCTGGCTGCGGTCGCGCAGGGCGGTGCCGAACGCCTGCATGTCGGCCGGGTCCCAGTCGCGGGGCACGAACCAGTCGTCGTGCAGCAGGCAGAGCGTCACCTGCGGGCCGAACTCGGCCAGCGGCGAGGCAGGACTGCTCAGGTCGACGGCCAGCTGGTCGAAGCCGGACACGTGGATCTCCGGCGCGATCCCCTTGCCCAGCAACGCGACGCGTAGCAGCGGCGCCACGCCGGAGGCGGTGAACGTGCCGGTGATCGCGACCCGCAGCGGTCTCAACCTGCCGAGCAGCTCGGTCGGTACCCTGGCCAGCAACCGGCCGGCTTCGAGCAACGCCGGCAGGTCCTTGAGCTGCGCCAGATCGGCCAGCAGCGCCGGGTCGGCGGTGGCGTCGGGCCGGGTCATCGCGCGGATCCGCGCGAGGATGTCCTTTGTTTCCACGGGTTCTCTCCCCCTCAGATCGCCAGCAGCGTGCAGAGCCAGTGCATGCCGCTGGCCGTGCTGGTCAGTGCCACGACGTCGCCGCCGGTGAGCTCGTCGGCCGTCAGGTAGTGCTCCAGCGACATCAGCTGATCGGCGCAGCCGATGTGGCCGTGCGCCTGGGCGACCTCGGCGTTCGTCCACTCCGGACCCATGCCGAGATCCTTGGCCAGCAACGTCAACGCCGGCACGCTGTCGTGCAGGTGCAGGAGCCTGGTCAGATCGCTCGGTGCGAGACCCGCTCGTGCGCAGGCGCGACGCACCACCTCGTGGTTGTTGTTGCGGATCGTCGAGACGAACTCGAACATGCGCCGGATGTCGCCCGCGAAGAACTCCTCGAGCCGCTTCTGCGGGCTCTGCACCTTCACCTCGGCCGGGTCCTGGCCGGTGAACGGCCGGGCGGCGGAACCGATGTCCATCATCATGAAGTCGGCGTAGCGGCCGTCGCTGATGATCTCGGTGGTGAGCCACCGGTTGTGCGGATGGTCGCGCCGGACCACGGCCGCCGCGGCGCCGTCGGAGAAGATGCTGGTGTTGATCTCCATGCGGTTCCAGTACGGCTCGCACACCCGGTTGGCGCCGATGATCAGCGCCGTCTCGTAGTCCGGGTGGGTGGCGAACTTGCCCGCGACGATGTCGAACGCGGCCACGCCGCCACCGCACGCCTGGGTCAGCAGCACGGTCTCGGACCGGTTCGCGCCGATCTTCGCCTGGGTGGCGCCCGCGGCGTCCCAGTACAGGTGTTCGGACAGGTCGGACATGGCCAGCACGACGAGGTCCACCTCGTGCGGCTGGACTCCCGCGTTGCTCAGCGCCTTGGCGCCAGCCTCGGCGGCCAGGTCGGTGAGCCCGACCCCGTCCGCCGCGCGGTGGAACGTGCGATAGCCCCAGCTCAGCACGCGGTCGACATCATTGGTGTAGTCCGACGCCGCCGACGCCACGTCGACGGGTTCGCCGAGCACGTGACCGAGTGACACGACTCCGAAGTGGACGGTCATGAGATCTCCTCGAGCGCTACCCCGGCGTCCGTCAGGAACCCGGCGGTGATCTGGTTGTGCGGTGTGCGGCGGTGCCGGAAGACGACCTCGCCGGGATCGGCGAGCAGCTGCCGGAGCACGACGTCCTGAACGCCCTTGCCGAGCACCGTGCAGGACAGCGAGAACACGTCCACCACGCGCTTGCCGCCGTCGCGGCGGATGCCGACCGCGCCGCTGATGCCGTACTCGCCGAACCGGTCGCGCACGCGCACCGCGAGCACCTCCCGGCCCTGGTCAGACAGGTCGAGCGTCTCGGTGCCGAGGGTGAAGTCCTTCGCCCTGGACACGACCTCGACGACCTTGGCAGCCGAGTCCGGTGTCACAGGCTGGAGATCGACCTCGACGTTCAGGCCGGCCACGAAGTCGGCCAGCGACAGGGTGGAGGCCGGTCGTGGGGCTCGCGCGGGGGCGGCTTCCGGGGCGGGGAGGCGGTCGAGCAGGCCGGAGCGGAGGAGCTCGGCAGGCCAGGCGTCGGGCTTGGAACCCAGCTGCACGCCCACGCTGAGCAGGACCGCGGACTCCGCCGGCACTCCCATCTCCCCGGCTAGCGCGGCGACCTGCTCCGCCACCGGCCGGCAGTCGGCCGCCCAGGCCTCCATCAGCTCGCACTTGAACACCGGCAACTCCGCCGCGAGCTTCTCCCACAACGCGTCCACGTCCTCCGGACCGGCACGCAACGCCAGCCGCGCGCCCGACGAGTGGATCTGCTTGAGCCGAAGGTCGAACTCGTCCGGGCGCTTCATCCCCTGCAACGAGTCGGCATCGACCACGACCACCCGCGGCGTCACCCCGTAAACCGCTCGGAGCACACCGGCCAGCTGTGCGGCGAGCTCAGCGAACACCGCCTCGGTGTACGGAATCTTGGCGAACTTGAACATCGCCGCGTGGTGCGCCTTCCCGGTGCCGACGAGGCGCACCGCCTGTTCCGCGTCCACCACCCAGGCATCCGGCCGGTCCGCGAGCAGCCGTCGAACCGACTCGCGCGCCTCGTGAGCCGCCGCGGCGGTACCGGTCGCCCGTCCGTCGTCGAGGTGCCCGTACGCCCGCTCCTCAGGCACCGCGGGCAGCACGACGATCAGGAACGAGCCCCACCGCCGGGCAGCCGCGACCGCCGTGTCCACCGCGGCCGGCAGCTCGGCACCCAGTTCCTCGAACCGCGGCGCGACCACGAGCACGTCCGGCCGGGCCGAAGCCATCGCCGAGGTGTCGTCCAGGCACTGCTGCACGATCTGGTTGAACGGCGCCGTGCTGAACGAAACGGGCAGGCCCGCGTCGTGCAGCGCCACGCCGAGGTAGGGCGTCACCGGGTCGATCGTGTAGCTGGCCAGCAGGCCGACCGACACCACCGGGCGCACACCGGTCTTGGAGATCTCCTGCCAGCGGGTGCGCACCGCCGCGAGGTCCTCGAGCACGTCCATCAGACCTTCACCCCCTTGGCGCGCAACACGTCCCGGACGGCCCGGATGGTCCGCGCGTCGCCGATCTCCTCGTAGTCGAAGGACAGCCCGTAGGCCTCCTCGAGCGTCACGATCAGCTGGATGTGACGCATGCTCGTCCAGCTCGCGAGCGTGTCCTGACCGGCCTCGTCGACGACGTGCGCCGGATCGACGTCCAGTGCGCCGGCCACCACCTCGGCGAAGGTCATGACCGCCCCCGCAGGCTGAGCGGGCGCATGTCCGTCCACACGCGACCGATGTGCGCCAGGCACTCCTCCTTGGCACCGGCGACCCCGGCGTCGCGCCAGCCGGGCGCGTTGTCCTTGTGGGCCGGCCAGAGCGCGTACTGCTCCTCGTCGTTGACCACGACGCGATAGGTGATGCTCATGTCAGTCTCCTGTGGGTCACGCGGGCTGGGGAGCGCGCTCGGGCTCGGGCTCCGGCTCGTAGTCGGGCACGAGCGTCTCGACCTCGCGGACGTTGCGGTTGAGGAAACCCACCACGCCCACGCCGGCACCGAGGACGCCGACGATCACGAACAGCAGGCCGATGCCCGAACCCGGTCCGGTGCCGACCATCCAGCCGAACGTGCCGGCGAGCGCGGTGTCCCCGCGCATCGCGGGTTCCAGCACCTTGTCCACCAGCGGACCCGCCGCGGCGAACCCGATCGGGACCGAGAGGTTCTCGAAGAAGTTGCGGGCCGAGAACACGCGGCCCTGCACGGCGGGATCGACCTTCTCCTGCCAGATGGTCTGGGCGAGGCCGTCGATGAACGGGATGGTCAGCTCGACGAAGAACATCGCCGCGGCCCACGCGATCAGGCCGTCACCGACGCCGTAGACGATCCGGCCGACGATGCTGAACACCAGGATCGCGCCGAGCACCACCAGCATCTTGCGCCGCGGCGGCTTCATGACGCCGAGCAGCACACCGCCCAGCACACCGCCGACCGCGCCGATGCTCTGCACCAGGCCCAGCGTGCCCTCGTCGCCCAGCGTGCGGGCCAGCACCAGCGGCACGATCAACGCCCACGCCAGCGCGGCCAGGAGGCTGATGGAGAACAGCACGATCTGCACCGCCAGCAGCGGAGGCCGCTCCACGATGTAGCGGAAGCCGAACACGCAGTCCTGCCAGAACGTGCTCTTCTCCCGGTTCTGCCCCGGCACCGGCGGGATGGTCACCACGAGCACCGAGATGATCGCGACCACGTAGGTGAGCCCGTCGACCAGCAGGATCAGCTTGATGCCGGTGAGTCCGAGCAGGGTCGCGGCGAACGCCGGCGCGAAGATCACCGGGAAGCTCTTGACCGACCACATCATCGCGTTGGCCCGCAGGAACTTCCCCTTCTCCATCATCAGCGCGATGGTCGCCCCGAACGCGGGTCCCTGGATCGCGAGCAGCGCGCCGGTCAGCACGTTGACGAGGTAGAGGTGCCACAGCTGCGTCGAGTCCGTGAGGAACAACGCCAGCAGGATGAACGTGACGAAGATCGACCCGACCTCGCTGACGATGATGGAGGTCTTGCGGCTCCACTTGTCGATCAGGCTGCCCGCGATCGGGCTGAACAGCACCGTCGAGCCGAAGCCGCAGAACATCATCAGCGCCATCGACGTGGCCGAGCCGGTGTGCTGCCACACCCAGATGCTGAGCGCGAAGTTCGTCATGCGGGTACCCAGTGCGGACAGCAGCTGTCCCACCCACATGATCGTGAACGCGCCGAATCCCGAAGGCTTGGGCATTACTTCTTCCTGTTCTGTGCAACGAGCTGACGGAGCAGCTCTTCGATGTCGGTGAGCATCTGCCGCGCCGTTTCGGGCAGGAACATCTCGGTGCCGTAGTTCATCTCGATGCGGATCCGGTCGTTGACCAGCGAGCCGACGACGTCGATCCGGCCCGGCCACACGGTTCCCTTGTCCTGCAGGACACCCAGTTCCTGGTCGCAGAGGCCGAACAGCTCGTCCGCGCTGGAGATGTCGGTGAAGCCGAACGCGCCGGCGTAGTTGACGGTCAGCTGCGGGTTCGGCGTCTCCAGCCGTTGCCGCACCGCCGGATCCGGGTTGTTGTACCGGAGCAGGCCGTAGCCGAGGCCGTTGACCGGCACCTGCTTGAGCTGCCCGGCCAGCGCGACGACCGCTCCCGCGTCGTCGGTGTCCGCGGGCAGCGTGAGCCGCACCGGGTACATCACCTGGAACCAGCCGACCGTCCTGGACAGGTCGAGGCCGTCGAACAACGCCTCCCGCCCGTGCCCGGTGGTCGAGATCGTCCATTCAGGACTGCCCGACCGGTCCGCCGCCATCCGCACGGACGCCCAGATCAGCAGGTCGCTGACGCCGACCTGGTGCGCCTTGGCCAGATCGCGCAGCCGCGCGGTGGTCTCGGCGTCGATGGTCGTGTGGATGTCCTTCATGACGCCGAACGTGTTCTCGCCCGGCAGGTCGGCCGTGATCTCCTCCGCACCCGGCGCCTGCTTCTCCCAGAACGCCAGCTCCCGCATCGGCTCCGGGCCGCGGGCGTACTCGTCGAGCTTGAGCGCCCAGTCCTTGAACGCGGTCGTCTTCGGTCCGAGATCGACCGGTTCCCCCGCGATCACCTGACGCAACGCGTTCTGGAAGTCCTCCAGGATCAGTGCCCGCGACACGCCATCGGTGACCAGGTGGTGGCAGATGACCATCACCCGGTCCGGCTCGCGGCCGCCCAGTCCGAAGTGGACGACCTTGGCCAGCGGACCTGCCGCGATGTCGAGCGTCGGGTGCACCTCGTTGAGGTGGTCTTCGATCGCCTGCTCGCGGTCGGCGGCGTCCGAGACGTCGAACGACACGAACGGCATCGCGCCCTCGACCGGGCCGTGCGACGCGTGCCAGTCGATGCCCTCGCGGCGGAACCGCAGGCGCATCCCGTCGTGGTGGGCGACCAGGGCGTTCGTGGCCTGCTCCAGCTGCTCGGGCGTGGCCGGCACGCGCAGCCGGAGGTAGTAGGGGTGGTTGAAGTGGGCGGGCGCGACCATCGACGTGGCCAGGGCCTCGAAGAACCAGCGCTGGGCACCGGTCGCCGGGAAGTCGCCCTCCACCGGTCCCTGGTCGATCGTCGACTGCGGAGCGGTCGCAGCGCAGAGCTCCGCGATGGTCCGCTTCGCGGTGAGCTGCGCCGGCGTGAACTTGATGCCCGCCTGGTTTGCCAGCCACACGACCTGGATGGCGGTCATCGAGTCGCCGCCGAGTGCGAAGAAGTCGTCGTGCACCCCGACCTCGGACAGCTTCAGCACCTCGCGCCACACGGCCGCAAGCGCTTGCTGCTCCTCGGTCATCGGCACGCGCACCAGTTCGGCGATCGTGCGCTTGGCCGTGAGCTGGGCCGGGGTGAACTTGATCCCGGCCTGGTTCGCCAGCCACACCACCTGGATCGCGGTCATCGAATCGCCGCCGAGTACGAAGAAGTCGTCGTGCACCCCGACCTCGGACACCTTCAGCACTTCCTGCCACACCGCCGCGAGCGCGCGTTCGTCGTCGGTCCGCGGGGCTTCGGTCACGCCGGCGGACTCGGCCTGATCAGGCAGATCCCCGAACACCAGCCGGGCGAGTGCGGTGCCCAGGTCGTCTTCGGCCGTCAGCAGATCGACGACCGACACCGCCGGGAAGCGACGGGTGATCCGGTCGGCAGCGTGTCCGAACACGCCGGGCCACGGCTTCTCGTCGCGTGCGGACGTGGCCAGCACGGCCAGCGGCGCACCCGTGCGCTCATTCCACCGGTCGATCGCCGCGCACAACCGGGCGAAGGCGATCTCGAACGCGCCTACCCCACCGTCGAACAGGTCCTCCCAGTGAATGATCAGCGCGGTCATCTCCCGTTCCACGCCGTCGAGTCCGGCTTCGGGGTCCAGCAGCGGCCGCAGCACCTGGCCGGCCGGGGTGGTCCGGACGTTCACCGGCATCCCGGCCCGTTCCGACCACCGGTCCAGCTCTGACACCACATCGCCGGCCGGACGCGACGAGATCACGCTCACCGGCCGCGCATCCACGACGGACTTCTTGTGCTCGACGACGATCGGCTTGTCCGGGGTGTCCACCAGCTCGCCCAGCTGCGTGACGAACGACGTGAGCAGCTCGTCCGCGCCCCCACCCGTGAACAAATCGGCGCTGTACTCCAGCGTCGCGGCCAGTTCACCGTGCTCGGTGGTCAGCGTGAGGAACAGGTCGAAGTCGAGGCTCGTGACCGGCACCTCCAGCGGCTCCAGTTCGAGCCCCGGCCACGACATCGCCTCGTCGGGCAGGTCCGCGTAGTTGAACGCGCACTGGTAGACGGGGTGACGGCCCTTCTGCCGCGGCAGGACGTGGGCGACGCTCGAGAACGGCACGTCCCCGTGCTGGTACCCGTCGACCATCGCGCGGTGCACGCGTTGCAGGATCTGCCGGAACGTGAGGCGTCCGCCCAGATCGACGCGAATCGGCAGCAGGTCGGTGAAGCAGCCGATCAGGTGCTCCACCTCCGGCCGCGGCCTGCCCTGCTGCGGCACGCTCAGCACGACGTCCGGCTGCGCGCTGCGCCGGTACAGCACCACCGCGTAGGCCGCGAGCAGCGTGGCGAACGGCGTGCTGCCCTCGGCACGGGCCAGCTCCCGCAACGCCTCCGCGACCGCGCCCGGCACCACGGACGTGGCGCGCACGGTCTCGTTGCGCTCCGGTCGTTCCGCGGGCATCTCCAGCTGCGAGGGCGCGTCGCGCAACCGCTCGCGCCAGTAGGTCAGGTGCGGTTCGAGCGCGTCCTCGGTGAGCAGTTCCTGTTGCCACGCCGCGTAGTCCGCGTACTGGACCGGCAGCGACGGCAACTCGCGCGTGGCGTAGCCCGCGGACAGCTCGGCGAGCAGCACGCCCCAGGACGTGTTGTCGCAGATGATGTGGTGCATGCCGAGCAGCAGGTGGTGCTCGTGCTCCCAAGTGTGCACCAGCCGAACCCGCAGCAGCGGCCCGTTCTCCAGGTCGTACACGTGGTTCGTGTGCTCCAGCAGGAACTCTTCTGGCGAACCCTCGGCTTCGGGCAGCCAGCAGTCGAGGTCGTCGTGCACGACCATGACCGGCCGGCCGTCCCGCTCGGTGAACGTCGTGCGCAGGATCTCGTGCCGTTGCACGACTTCCGCGACCGCGCGACGCAGGCCCGTGACGTCCAGCGAACCCCGCAGCAGCACCGCGAACGTGGTGTTCATCCGGGTCGTGGTGGTGTCGAGCTGGGTCGCCGCCCACATGCGCTGCTGGATGGCCGACAGTTCGAGAGAACCGGTGCGGGATACCGGCGACAGCGGATGCCCGGTCTCCTGCGGCTCGTCGACGAGCCCGGCCAGTGCCTCGACGGTCGGGTGGGTGAACAGGGCGTGCAGCGACACGTCGACGCCGAACTCCGCGTGCACCTTGGACAACAGCTGCGTCGCGAGCAGCGAGTGGCCGCCCAGAGCGAAGAAGTCGTGCGTCACGCCGACCTCGTCGAGCTTCAGCACCTCCCGCCACACCTCGGCGAGCCGCTGCTCGGTGCCGGTGCGCGGGGCGACCGGCGGGGTGTCGATCGCCACGGCACGCACGGTGGGTGCCGCGCGCTCGGCCAATGCCGCCGGGACACCGAGATCGGTGTCCAGCAGATGCATCCGGTCACCTGTGTGCAGCTTGCGGGTCAGCAGGATCGCCAGCGCGGCGAACATCTCCGGTGTGTAGGGGACGTGGCCGAGCTTGTCGGCCTGCGTGTCGAACGTGACGCCGACCGGCAGTGCGTCCGCCCAGTCCGCGAACCACACGGCGTGCACGCCCTCGGTCTGGTCCGCGAGCACGGCGAGCCGGTCGTCGAGGCGCCCGAAAGCTTGCTCGGACGGGCACACGACGAGGTACAGGGGCGCGGTCGAGCGCTGGCGGTACGCCGCGACGGCCGTCTCCAGCTCCTGCCAGCTCGCCTCCAGAGCGTCGCCGTGCCGCAGCCAGTCTTCCCAGCGCAGCAGCACCACATCGGCGAGGCGGCCGTCGTCACCGCCGAGCAGGTGCTGCACGATCTGCTGGTACGGCGCCAGTTCGACGTCGACCGGCAACCGCAGCACGCCGTTGAGCACGGTCAACGGCTCGCGCACGGGGTCCGCGGTGAAGGTCGCGGCGATCGAGATCCGCTGCCTGCGCCGCACGGACCGCTCCGGCGCGTCCGCGATGCCGGTCAGCACGGCGAGGAACTGCTCGCCCAGCTCACGGACCGTCTCGTCGAGGTAGAGGTCCGCGTTGTAGCCGAGCACCCCGCGCAGTTCACCGTCCACTCTGGACAGCACGGCGAAGAGGTCGAAGTCGGTGAGCCCGTTGTCGACCTCGAACGGACTGAACTCGACACCGCCCGCCAGCCGCACCGCGGTTGCCTCGGTGAGGCTGAGCATGGCCTGGAACAACGGGTTCTGGCTCGGGTCACGCGGCGGGTCGACTGCCTCCACCACCCGCGCGTAGGGCGCGTCCTGGTGGGCGTAGGCCTCGCTGATCGCGCGGTGCGTGCCGCGGATCACCTCGTTCACCGGCGCGTCCGGTACGTCGACCCGCAGCACCAGCACGTTCGCCAGCGAGCCGATCATCGACTCCAGCTCGGTCCGGCCGCGGCCGCTGACCGGCATGCCGAGCAGCACCCGTTCCTGCGCGGTGATCTGACCGAGCAGCGCCGCGAACCCGCTGAGCACCACCGCGTTCAGCGACACGCCGAGCTCACGGGCCCGTGCGGCAAGCCGTTCGGTCAGGTCTCGCGGCACGACGAAGTGACGGCGGCCTCCGGTGTGCGTCTGGACGGCCGGGCGCGGCAGGTCCGGTGGCACGGTCGACCGGACCGGGCTGCCGGCGAGCCTTTCCCGCCAGTAGGCCAGGTGCTCGTCCATCACCTCGCTGGTCAGCCTGCGTCGTTCGGCGGCGGCGTGCCGGCCCAGCGAGGTGGTCGGCTCCGGCAGCTTCTCGCCGCCGTAGAACGCGGCCAGGTCGGCGCCGAACACCTCGGCCGACGCGGCGTCGAACACGATGTGGTGCGCGGTCACCAGCAGGAGGTGCTCTTCCTCGCCGAGCACGACGAGCCGGAACGCCACCAGCGGACCCGCGCTCAGGTCGAACACGCGCCGGGCGTGCTCGGCGGCGATCCGCTGGGCGTCCTCCGGCTGCCCGGTCAGGTCCGTGACCTCGACGGCGATCGACACGTCGTCGCGTACTCGTTGCCGCAGCTCGCCGTCACGCTCGAAGAACGTGGTGCGCAGCGCGGAGTGCCGGTCCACCACCTGGGCGATGGCCAGTTCGAGCGCGGTGCGGTCGAGCGGCCCGGTCAGCCTGATCCCGAACGGGATCGCGTAGGCGGGGTTGCCGGGATCGAGGCGGTCGAGGAACCACAGCTGTTCCTGGGTGAACGACACCGGCTGGGAGCGGTCGGCGTTGCGCAGCCGCAACGCCAGCAGCTGGCGCTGCTCCTCGGTGAGTGAGCTGGTCAGGTTGTCTGTCATGACTGGGAGATCTCCTGGGCGTCCCGCTCGCGGTCCAGTTCGGCCCGCAGCTCTTCCGGTGACATGTCGCGGATCTCGGCGAGCAGCCGGGCGAACTCGTCGTCGTCTTCTTCCGCTGACTGCTGTTCCGCGCGCAACCGTTCGGCCAGCGCGACCAGCCGGGCAGGGGTGGGCGCCTCGAAGATCGCGCCCGCCGGCAGGACGACCCCGAGCGCGTCGGTGATCCGCGCCAGGATCTGGGTCGCCAGCAGCGAATGCCCGCCCAGCTCGAAGTAGTCGTCGTGCGGCGCGATCCTCGCGACGCCGAGCAGCTCCTGCCAGATCCCGGTGATGACCGCCAGATCGCCGTCGAGGACGGTCTGCGCGGACTCGGCCCGTTCCTCCACGACCTCGACGTGCCTGGCCGCTCCTGGCAGGTCGACCCAGTGCCGTTCCCGCTTGAACGGGTACTGCGGCAACGGAACCCGGTACCTGCACTCGTCTGCCGTCGGCGCACCCAGATCCACCGGGACGCCCGCGATCCACAACCGGCCGAGCGCGGCCAGCATCGTGTCCAGGTCGTGCTTGTCCTCGCGCGGATGCCGCAGCGACCCGAAAGCCGCGCCACCGGCCAGGTCGTGCTGCCTGGCGAGCGTCTGCAGCACGTTGCCGGGCCCGACTTCCAGCACGGCGACCGGTCCGTCGGCGAGCACGACCTGCAGGCCCTCGCTGAATCGCACGGCGGCGCGGGCGTGCCGCACCCAGTAGGCCGGGTCCGTCGCCTCCTCCGCCGTGATCCAAGTGCCGGACACGTTGGAGACAAAGGGAATCTGCGGCGCTCGCAACGCAACCCGGCGCACCCGCTCGCCGAACTCGGCCAGCATCGGGTCGATCATCGCCGAGTGGAAGGCGTGCGAGGTGTGCAGCCGGCGGCTGGTGATCCCACGCTCGGCCAGCTGTGCCTCGAACCGTTCCACTGCCTCGAACGTGCCCGCGACCGTGCTCAGGTTCGGCGCGTTGCTCGCCGCCAGGCTCACGTCCCCGGGCAGGTTCAGCTGATCCGCGCCCAGTGGCACCGACAGCATCGCGCCACCGGGCAGCCGGTCCATCAGCTCACCGCGGGCCACGACCAGTTCCAGTGCCTCGGCCAGCGACATGACCCCGGCCAGGCAGGCCGCGACGTACTCGCCGACGCTGTGCCCGAGCATCGCACTCGGCCGCACACCCCAGTGCTCCCACAGCTTCGCCAGCGCGTACTCGACCGCGAACAGCGCGGGCTGGGTGAACCGCGTGCGCGTCAGCCGTTCCGCGTCGCCGAGCACCTCACGCAGGTCGAACGGCACCAGCGCGGCGCACTCGTCGAGCGCCGCGCGGAACACCGGCTCCTCCTGGTCCAGCTGCCCGGCCATACCCGCGTACTGCGATCCCTGGCCGGGGAACAGGAACACGGCCTCCCGCCGATCCCCGGATCCGGTCCACGGCTGACCGAGGAGCAGGCAGGCCTCGGTTCGGTCACCTGCGACCACGGCCAGCCGGTGCCGCAACGCCCGGCGCCCGGTGCGCAGGGTGTGCGACACGTCCGCCAGCGGCGCGCCGTCGTGGGCGAGGTGTGCCGCCAGTCGCTGCCTGCTGTCCTCCAACGCCTCCTCGGACGCGGCCGACAACACGAGCAGCTGCCGTGACCTGCTCGCTGCCATCGGCGGGCGTGACGGCGGCTCCTCCAGCACGGCGTGCGCGTTCGTGCCGCCCATGCCGAACCCGCTGACCCCGGCCCGGCGCGGTTGCGGCCCTGGCCACTCCCGCGCCTCACGGCTGACGAAGAACGGGCTGTCCTGCAAGCCGGTCTCGGGGTTGGGCGCGGTGAAGTACGGGCTCGGCGGCACCACGCCGTGCTGCACGGCGAGCGAGGCCTTGACGAACCCGGCGACACCGGCCGCCGCGTCCAGGTGCCCGATCAACGCCTTGACCGAGCCCAGCGCACAGGCCTCCGGCGGGGTGACGAACGCCTGAGTCAGCGCGGCCACCTCGATCGGGTCACCGAGTGGCGTGGCGGTGCCGTGCGCCTCGACGTACCCGATCGTCGACGAGTCCACTTCGGACAGCGCGTGCGCCGCCCTGATGACCCGCGCCTGGCCGTTCACGCTCGGCGCGGTGAAGCCGACCTTGTCCGCGCCGTCGTTGTTGACGGCGGTGCCCTTCACGACGGCGTAGATCGTGTCACCGTCCCGCAGCGCGTCCTCCAGCCGGCGCAGCACCACGGCCGCGGCACCGTTGCCCGCGACCACGCCGTGAGCATTGGCGTCGAACGGCATGCACTGCCCGTCCGCGGCCAGGATGCCGCCCTCGGTGTGCTGGTAGCCCTCGTGCACCGGCGGCCGGATCGACACGCCACCGGCGAGTGCGATGTCGCAGTCGTGGCCCAGCAACGCCTGGCACGCCACGTGGATCGTCACCAGCGACGACGAGCACGCCGTCTGCACGGTGATCGCGGGCCCGGTCAGGTCGAGGTGGTAGGCGACCCGGCTGGCGAGCGTGTCCTTGTCGTTGGCCAGCAACAGGTCCAGCGGCTGCAGACCGCCCGGCACGGCCGGGTTGTTCAGCAGGTGCCGCAACAGGTAGGTGTTGATGCTCGCCGACGCGTAGACGCCGACGACGTTCTCGCTCCTGCCCAGGTGCCCGGCGTGCTCCAGCGCGTGCCACGAGCACTCCAGAAACACCCGCTGCTGCGGATCGAGCACGGCCGCGTCACGCGGGCTGTACCCGAACAGCTTGGCGTCGAAGAACTCGATGCCGTCCAGCGGTCCGCCCATCGGTACGAAGCCCGGCATTGCGCGCTGTTCCGCCGACACGCCTGCGGCCTCGAGCTCCTCGTCGGTGAAGCGGCGCACGCCGGGCGTACCGGCGAGCACGTTCGCCCAGAACTCGTCCACTGTGGATGATCCGGGGAAGCGGCCGGCCATGCCGACTACCGCGATCTCCAGTCCGGTGTACTCGGTCACGACTTTCTCCCCCGTGTCAGCAGTGCCTGACGGCCACCGGCGGTGCGCTGTTCCGCCTGACCCGCCCCGTCGAAGTGCGCGGCCTTGCCCGCCCCGTCGAAGTGCGCTGCCAAAGCGCGGACGGTCGGGTACGTGAACAACGTGACCGTCGGAACCTCGCGCTCGAACGCCTCGGCCAACTTGCTCCGAGCCTTGACCAGCAGCACGGAGTTCCCGCCCAGGTCGAAGAAGTTGTCCTCGGCGCCGATCCGATCCGTCCTCAGCACCTCGCGCCAGACCCCCGTGATCGTGCGTTCGGTGGTCGTGCCCGCCGCGACGACCGGCCGCTCGTCCCGCACCGACTCCGGCTTGGGCAGCGCCCGGTGGTCGAGCTTCCCGTTGGGGTTGCGCGGAATCGTCGGCACCGCCACGAACGCGCTCGGCACCATGTACTCCGGCAGCCCGCGCCGCAGGTGCGCACGCAGTTCGGCAGCGTCGATCCGATGGCCCTCGGCGGCCACCGCGTACGCGACCAGCCGCACGTCGCCCGGCACGTCCTCGCGGGCGATGACGACCGCCGCGCGCACCGACGGGTGCTGCGCCACGGCGGTCTGGATCTCGCCCAGCTCGATCCGGTAGCCGCGCAGCTTGATCTGGTTGTCCATGCGCCGCAGGAACTCGATCTGCCCGTTCGGCAGGAACCGCGCGAGGTCACCGGTGCGGTAGAGCCGGCCGTCAGCGGTGAAGGGGTCGGACACGAACCGCTCGGACGTGAGCTCCGGCCGGTTCAGGTAGCCGCGGGCCACCTGCACACCACCGAGGTACAGCTCTCCCGGCACGCCGATCGGTAGCGGCTCGCGGTTCTCGTCCAGCACGTACGCCGTGTTGCCGGCGATCGGACGACCGATCGGCAGCGGGCTCTCGGTGCCGTCGCAGTACGAGGACGTGATCCAGATGCTGGCCTCGGTCGGGCCGTAGATGTTGATGAACGTCCGGCCCGGTGCCCACGCGGCGGCCACCTCGTCCGGGCAGGCCTCGCCGCCGGCCATCAGCGTGCGCAGGCCGGGGACCAGCGCCGGATCGGTCAGCCGCAGCACGGTCGGCGGCAGGCAGGCCATGTCGACGCGCTGCGAGTTGATCGTGCGGGCCAGGTCGGGGCCGGGCTGCAGATCGTGTTGCGCGGCCAGCACGACCGTGGCGCCCGAGCTCAGGGTCACCATGATGTCGGCGACCGACACGTCGAAGCTGAACGACGCGAACTGCAGCATCCGGTTGTCCGGCCCGATGCCGATCATCCTGGCCAGTTCGTCCGCGAGGTTGACCACGCCCCGGTGCGGCAGCATGGCGCCCTTCGGCTTGCCGGTGGAGCCGGACGTGTAGATCACGTACGCCAGGTCGTCCGGTTCCAGAGTCCGCTGTGGACGGTCGATCGGCAGGTCCGAGAGGTCGGTCTCGTCCAGCGGCAACGTCTCCACGCCGGGGAAGCGCTCGGCGAACCGCGCGAGCGTCACGACTACGCGTGCACTGGAGTCGGACACCATGTAGGCGAGGCGGTCAGCCGGGTACTCGGGGTCGAGCGGCACGTAGGCGGCGCCGGACTTGAGCACGCCCTGCTGCGCGACCACGAGGTCGATGGACCGGGGCAGGCTGATGCCGACCAGGTCGCCACGGCCGATGCCCTGTGCGCGCAACCGGTGTGCGAGCTGGTTCGCCCGCTCGTCGAGCTGCCGGTAGGTGAGCTCCTGGTCCTCGAACACCAGCGCGACGGCATTGGGCGTGCGGTCCGCGGTCGCCTCCGCCAGCTCGTGCACGAGCACGCCGTCCAGCCGCGGCTCGACGGGCGGGTTCCACTCGTCGACGAGCTGCGCGCGCTCCGCGGACGTCAGCATCGGCAGCCGGCCGACCGCGAGCTCCGGCTCGGTCACACCGGCCGAGAGCAACGTTTCCAGGTGGCCGAGCAACCGGCGGACGGTCGCGGGTTCGTACAGCGCGCTGTCGTACTCCAGCAGGCCGCTGATCCCGCCCTCGGTCGACGTGACGCCGAGCTCCAGATCCCACTTGGCGGTACCCGAGTGCGACGCGACCCGCTCCACCGAGACACCGGGCAGCGCGAAGATCTCGTGCTGGCTGTCCTCCATGCCGACGATCGTCTGGATCACCGGCTGGTGCGCGGTGCTGCGCGGCGGTGCGAGCGCCTCGACGACCCGCTCGAACGGCAGGTCCTGGTGCTGCTGGGCCGCCAGCGTCGTGTCCCGAACCTGGTGCAGCAACGACCGGAAGCTGACCGACGGGTCCACCGCGGTGCGAATCGCGACCGTGTTGACGTAGAAGCCGATCGCGTTCTCGATCTCCGCCCGGCGGTTGGCGACGTTGGTGCCGACCACGAGGTCGTCGGCGCCGGAATAGCGGTGCAGCAACACGTTCCACGCGGTGAGCAGCACCATGAACGGCGTGACGCGCTCGGCCAGGCAGAACTCGTCGAGCCGGTCCTTCAGCTCGGCGGGCCAGGCGAAGCTCTCGGCGCCACCGCGCATCTTCATCATCGCCGGACGCGGGTGGTCGGCCGGCAGCTCCAGCACCGGCGGCACCCCGGCGAGCTGCTTCGTCCAGTAGTCCAGCAGCCGCACGCCGTCCTGCCCGCTCAGCCACTCGGTCTGCCAGCGGCTGAAGTCCAGGTACTGGGTCGGCACGGGACCGAGATCGCCGCCGGAATAGGCAGCCTGCAGCTCGGCGAACAGCAGCTGCGTGCTCCAGCCGTCGCACACGATGTGGTGCATGCTGATCAACAGCAGCGCGTCACGCGAGTCGAACACGACCAGCTCGGCCCGCAGCAGCGGACCATCGGCCAGATCGAACGGCTCCCGCGCGGCGTTCGCGGCACGTTCCGACACGAAGCCGTCGCGCAGGTTGACGGCCACGTCGAGCTGCGTCACCACGAGCGAGAACTGCGGCTCCGGCAGGATCACCTGACGCGGATCACCGTCGAGGTCGAGGAACACGGTCCGCAGCACCTCGTGCCGCCGGCCGACCTCGAGCAGCGCCGCTGCCAGCGCATCGGCGTCGACCCTGCCGCGCAGCCGGAAGGCGTACGGCACGTTGTAGACCGGGCTGCCGGGGTGCAGCTGGTCGAGCAGCCACAGCCGGCGCTGCCCGGACGACACCGGGTGCACGTTGAACTCCTCGCCGCGTTCGGCGAGCTGCGCGAACACGGCCGCACGTCGTTCTGGATCCAGCGCCTTCAAGCGCCGCAACACGTCCTGCACGATTTCCCCTCCAGGTCTTTCACAGATCGAGCAGGTCGGCGACGGAAAGACCGGACCTGGCCTCGGCGCGGATGGCCGGTGCGCCAACGGAAACGGGTGTGGTGTCACGCAGCCGCTCGACCTCGGTCGCGATGCCCGCGACCGTCGGGTGGTCGAACAGCGACCGCATCGGGAGCCGGACCCCCAGCTCGCCCTCGATGCGCGAGAGGATGCGGGCGGCCTTGAGCGAGTGGCCGCCGAGATCGAAGAAGTTGGTGTCGCGCCCGATCGACTCCGCGCCGAGCACCTGCCGCCACATGGTCGCGACGGCCACCTCGACCAGCGTGCGCGGTTCGTCCGCCTCGGGCTCGTCGGTGATCTCCGGGGCCGGCAACGCGCGCAGGTCCAGCTTTCCGTTGCGGGTCAGCGGAAGTGACTCCAGCGGCACCAGCGCGGACGGCACCAGGTACGCGGGCAGCGCGTCCCGCACGTGCCGCATCAGCTCGTCGAGCTGGTCGGCGCCCTGCTGCTCCAGCACGACGTACCCGACCAGGCTGACGTCGCCCGCGGCGTCCTCACGCGGCACGACCACGGCCTGACGCACCAGTCCCGACGAGTGCAGGCAGGCCTCGACCTCGCCCGGCTCGATCCGGAAACCGCGGATCTTGACCTGCCGGTCGGCACGGCCCAGGTACTCGAACGTCCCTCCGGGCAACAACCGCGCGAGGTCACCGGTCCGGTACAGCCGCGCACCGGGCTTGCCGCCCAGGTGGTCGGGCACGAACCGTTCGGCGGTCAGCTCCGGGTTGCCCACGTAGCCGCGACCGACGCCGTCCCCGCCGATGCACAGCTCGCCGACGACCATCGGCGGCACCGGCTCCAGGTACGCGTCCAGCACGTACAGCTGGGTGTTGCTCAGCGCCCGGCCCAGCGGAATCCGGGCTTCGGCGCGGTCGCACTCGTGGCTCGACGCGAAGGTCGTGGTCTCGGTCGGCCCGTAGCCGTTGACGACGTGCTCGGGACCGCCGGGGTGCGCGACGAGCGTCGCGACCGCGTGGCTGTCCGGCTGCTCGCCGCCGAAGACGAAGTAGCGCAACCCCGACAGCGCGGCGGGCGCCTCCCGTGCCACGTGCATGGCGACCGAGGTGGTGAGGAACAGTGTGTCGATCTCGTTGGCGCGCAACCACTCCCCCAGCGCCGCCGGGTCGAGCGCGATGTCCTTGGGCAGCCCGATCAGCCGGCCACCGTTGAGCAGCGCGCCCCAGATCTCGAACGTCGCCGCGTCGAACGTCGTGGTGGACGCCTGCGCGACCCGGTCACCCGGCGCGAACTCGACGTAGTTGGTGTCGCGGACCAGCCGGACCACGTTGCGGTGGCTGACGCACACGCCCTTCGGCATGCCGGTCGAGCCGGACGTGTACATCACGTACGCGAGGTCGTCCGGCGTGATGGTCCTCTGTGGACGATCGACGGGGCAGGTGAGGACCATGGTCGAGAGGTCGACCAGCGCGACACCGGACAGCGTCACCGGCCGGTCGGAGACCACCGCGGTCGCACCGGCGTCGGAACACAAGGCCTGCAAGCGTTCCAGCGGGTACTCCGGGTCGAGCGGCAGGTACGCGCCACCGGCCTTGAGCACGGCGATCGCGGCGACGATCCAGTCCACGCCGCGTTCCAGCAGGATGCCGACCGGCGTTTCCGCCACGCCCAGCGAGCCGAGGTGGGTGGCGAGGCGGTTGGCGCGCTGGTCCAGTTCCGCGTAGGTGAGCCGGGTCGTGCCGAACTCGACGGCGACGTCCCCGGCGAACCGGTCGACGGTCTGTTCGAACAGCTCGACCAGCGTCGCGCCGGGGTAGGCGGTCGCGTTGGCGTTGAGGTCGCGGACGATCCGGCCGTGCTCGTCGGCGGAGAGCAGGGACAGGTTCGACAGCCGCGCCTGCGGCGTGGTGGTGATCTGGCCGAGCACGGTCGTGAAGCGCTCGGTGAGGTCCTGGACGTCGGCCCGCTGGTAGAGCGCGGTGCGGAACTTGACCCAGCCGCGCATCTCGCCGGTGCCCGAGTCGGGCAGCTGCAGTTCGAGGTCGTAGAGCCCCTGGCTGCTGGTGCCCTGGGTGAACGTGAAGACGCACCCGCCCGCGGCCTGCGGTCCTGCCAGCGGCGGCGGTGACGCGAAGACCACCTGGAAGACCGGGTGCCGGTCCACGTCGCCCGCCTGGCCGAGCGCCTCGACGACCTGGTGGAAGGGCGCGTCGCGGTGGTCGAGGGCGTCGAGCACCGTGTTGCGCACGAGGTCCATGGCCTCGGTGCAGGACGGGTCCCAGCCGAGCCGCACGCGCAGCGCGAGCATGTTGACGAAGTAACCGACCAGGTCGTGCGTGTCGGCGTGCTCGCGTCCGGCGGAGGGCGAGCCGACCACGACGTCGGAGGAACCGGTCAACCGGTGCAGCAGCACGGAGAACGCGGTCAGCAGCACCATGAACGGTGACGACCGGTGCGTGCTCGCGACCCGTCGCACGGCGTCCGCCAGCTCCTCGGGTACTACGAGCGGCAGCGACTCGGCGGTGAAGTCGGGCTGTGCCGGACGGGTGCGGATGCCGGGAAGTTCCAGTGGTTCCGGCAGGTCGGCGAGCTCATCGAGCCAGTAGCCGACGTTCCCGGTCGATACGGCGACGTCGCGGTACGGGACCAGCGGCCGGGACAGCGACACGTCCTGGCCGTCGACCGCGGCCTGGTAGCTCCGCAGCAGCTCGTCCTGGAGCACCGCTACGGACGCCCCGTCGATCGCGATGTGGTGCACCAGCAGGACGAGCTCGTGCAGATCGTCGGCCAGGCGCAGCAGGACGACCCGCAGCGGCAGACCGCTGGAGATGTCGATGCGGCGGCTGAGTTCGTTGGCCACCAACGCTTCCTTGCGCGCCGTCAGTTCGGCGGGGGCGAGGTCGCGCAGATCGCGCGTGGCGACCGAGACGTGGGCCTCCAGCGCGATGTCCGGGACGAGGTCGGTGCCGTCGAGCCGGTAGCTGGTGCGCAACGGCTCGTGCCGGTTCACCACCGCCGTCAGCGCGGCGGCGAGCGCGTAGGTGTCCAGCTCGCCGGTGATCTCCACGTACACCGGAACGGTGTTGAACGTGGCGTCCGGCGCGAGCTGGTCGGAGAACCAGATCTGCTGCCGGCCGCGGGATTGTTCGGTCACTGCACACCTTCCCCAGCGGTCACCGCGAGAGCGCGGGTCACCACTGCCGGATCGTCTTTGAGGTAGAAGTGGCCACCGGGCCGGACCACGAGGTCGAAGCCGGCGGTGGTGTAGCGCTGCCAGGCGGCGACCTCGGCCTCGGTCGCGAGCGGGTCGCCGGTGGCGGCGAACGCGGTGATGGGCACGTCGATCACGTCGCTCATGCCGCGGTAGCGGGCGCACACCGTCAGGTCGGCGCGCAACGTGGGCAAGAGCAGCCCGAGCATCTCCTTGTGCGCCAACAGGTCCGCGGGGACGCCGCCGAGCAGGGTCATCCAGTCGAGCAGGCCGTCGTCGTCGAGCAGGTGGGGTTCGTCGCGCAACCCCAGGTGCGGCGCGCAGGTCGCGGACACGAAGAGGTGCCGGACCCCGTCACCCAGCCTCCTGGCGACGTCGAACGCGATCAGCCCGCCCATGCTGTGGCCGAACAACACGAACGGCCCGCGGATCTCCTCGCGGATCGCCTCGGCCAGTGGCGCCGCGATCTCCGCCGGCTCGGTGGCCGCGGGCTCGGCGAACCGCCGTTCCCGTCCGGGCAGCACCGCGCACCACAGCTCGACGCCGTCGCCCAGCAGGTCCGCCCAGTCCCAGAAGGCCGACGCACCGCCACCCGCGTAGGGCACGCACACCACCCGCAGTGCCGCGTCCGGCCTCGGCCGAGGACAGACCAGCCAGCTGCTTCCCACCCGTCACACCCCCCATGTTCCGTCTACGGGAAGAAGCTACGAAGTGGCCCTTAGCGCACCCTTCGGGAAACCTGAGTGCTCTCTTACCCCTGCTTTGACCAGCCAAAACGGGCATGAGGGTGACCTTCATGGACCTGAGGTCCATGAAGGTCACCCTCATGGCGAGCGAGCGCGCTCAGCTTGCCCGAAGGACACCCGAAGATCGGCTGTCGAACGGATCGGGCTCGGCGGGCAGAACGCCGATCTCGTTCATCTGCTCGACGTAGACCTGATAACGCCGGCGCGCCTCCCCGTGCCGCCCCGCCGCCCGCAACGCGTGCACCAGCCGCACGTGCGCGCTCTCGTCGTAGCAGTCGAGCTCCAGCATCCGGGTCAGGTACCCGACCTGCTGATCGGGATCAGGTACCAGCTGCACCAACGCGCGCAGCACGGCCGTGTACCTCCCGCGCACTTCCTCACGTACCTGGATCGCCCACTGCTCGTAGGGTTCCTCGGCCAGGAACTCGCCCAGGTACAGCTCGTCCGCGTCGGTCAGCAACGCCAGCGCGGCCGCGTCACCACGCCGATGAGCCGTCAGCGCGAGGTGTGCCGCGTCGAGGAACCCGGCCACGTCCAGGTCCACAAGGGACAGATCGAGCGACACCGTGTCGCGGTCGGCGACGAGCGGCTCGGCGTCGGCGGGCAGTCCTGGCACCGACAGCACCGTGCGCACCGTCGACAACAGCACCGACAACCGGTTCGCCGTGCGGTCCGACATGTCGTCCGGCCACAGCAACTCCACCAGTTGCGGCCGCGGCACGGCCCGGCCCCGGTTGGCGGCCAGGATCTTCAGCAGGTCCCGGGCCTTCTTCGACTGCCACAGCGCGCTCGGCACGGGTGCGCCGTCGCGCAGCACCTGGAACCCGCCGAGCGTGCGCACGACGATCCGCGCGGCCCGCGGCAGTCCCGTCCCGAGCACGTCGGCCATCGGCACGTCGAACCGCACGCCGTGCCCGCGCAGCTCGTTCTCGAACGGGGTCACGTCCATCCCGGAGAGCCGCGCCGCCGCGAGCCCGGCAGCCGCCGCACCCACCTGGTCCCCCGCCGCCCGCCACACCGTCGCGGCCTCCGCGAGCAGCGCCTTCGGGTCTGCCGACGTGGCGGCCGCCAGTTGCAAAGAGTCGGCGAGGCCCGCCTTGTCCCGGCGCCGGCCCGCCAGCGCCCGTGCGGTGGCCGCGTCCGCCCGTGCCGATTCGCGATCACCGGCGAGCAGGGCGACCCAGCCGCGGGCGAGCAGCGCGGGAACCTGCCACACCCGCAGGTTCTCGCTCGCCACCACGGCTTCGTCCGCGAGTCGGCTCGCCTTGGCCACGTCCTCGCCGGCCAGGATCCGGGCCAGCGTCGCCTTGGCGAACACCTGCAGCGAGGAGGTGCCGGGCATCGCCAGCGCCTCGTCGAGAAACGCCTGTGCCTGACCGGGTTCGCCGCGCCTGCGGTGGACCTCTGCCCTGATCACCAGGCCGAGGTGGTTCCACATGGCCTGACCGGTGGCCGCGTCGGCGAGCGCCTCGTCGAACCGGCCGAGCCGCGCGCCGGCCAGCGCCCTGATGGTCAGGCAGTGCGGCTCGTGGCCGGTGAGTCCCGCCTGCCGGCCGAGGACCAGCACCTCGTCGACCTCCGTCAGCGCCTCGGCCGCCCCGGTCTCCGCCGCGAGGAACCACGCGCGCTCGGCCCGGATGGTCAGCTCCAGCATCCGGTTGCCGGCCCGGCGCGCCCGGTCCACCGCCTGCCCGAAGTGCATCTCGCCGGCGACCCGGTCGCCGTCGTACGCGGCGAGCAGCCCGAAAGCCTTGCTGCTCCACGCGAACGCGGTATGCCCGCCACACCGCTGGGCCGCCAGGGCGCACCGCGAGGCCAGTTCCCGTGCCTGTTCGTGGCGTCCGGTCTCGCGGAACCACCGCACGGCCAGCGACAGCAGCCGCACCTCGTCCAGCGACGCGGCCTCGTCGAACACCGTGCGCTCGAACAGGTCCACGGCCCGCTCGGTCTGCCCGGTGAGGTCGTGCAGCTGCCCCATCCGCCAGGACAGCCGCGGCCGCAGCACCTCCTCGGCGGCCTGCTCGTAGCAGTGCAGCGCGCCGAGCCAGTCTCCCTTGTGCTGCCGGGCGAAACCCCAGACCAGGTACAGCCGCGGGTCGTCGATCTCGAGTCGTGCCACGGCCGCGAGCACCGCGTCGGCGTCGCCGCCCGCGACGATCTGCTCGTCCTTGCGCAGCAACAGTTGTGCGACCAGGTCCCAGCGCTGCGCCTCGACGAGGTGCCGCAACGCCTCGGCGTGCGCGCCGGTTCGTTCGCAGAACACCGCCGCCCGCAACCGGAACTCGGTGTCATCGGTGTAGCGGCTGAACAACTCCCGGATGGGTTCGAGCACGCTCCACGCCGGATCTTCGCCGTTCTCGACGGACAGCAACCCGCGTCGTGCCAGCTCGGGCAGCGTCTCGCGGACGTCGGTGAAGCCGAGTGCCACGCACAATGCGGTGCTCGCCCGGCCGAGCATGGCGATGGTGCGCACCAGGTCCAGGGTGGGCTCGGATTCGCCGGCCAGCGCGGAGGCGGCCAGCTGCACGAGCACGTCACCGTCCTCGAACCGCTCCGGCGGCAGGGTTTCGCGGTACAGCGTCACGGCGGCCGGCCAGCCCCCGGTCCGTTCCCGCACCACGGCGGCGGCGTCGGTCCCGACGAGCGCGGCGACCTCCTGGTCGCTGAACGCGAGCTGCCACGAGTTGATCTCGCACACCGACGCGGGCAGTGCGAAGCCCAGCTCTCCCCTGGTCAGCAGCACCAGCCGGAACTCCTCCGGGGTGCGCAGGCACAGCGCCTCGACCAGCCGGGCGCCATCGCTGCCCGGCGCGAGCGCCCCGGCGTCGTCGACCACCAGCACCACGGGTTCGTCGAGGTGCACGTCCAGCAGTCCGCACACCAGACTCGCGACGGCGTCGACCTGGGCCGTGGTCGTGATCAGCTCCGCGGGCAGCCGCGGCAGCCGCTGCCGCAACGCGCGCAACAGCCCGCGGGACAACCGTTCCAGCGAAGTATCCGCGCCGACGCCCAGCCAGCAGGCCCGCCGGGTCGCCGCCCACGCGGCGACCGAGGTCGTCTTCCCCCAGCCGGGACCCGCCTTCACGACGACCACCTTGTGGGCGGCCGCGGCGTCGAGAGTCGCGGTCAGCGCGGGCCGGTCCACGAGCCGGGCCGGTAACGCGGGCTGCAGCATTTTCGGAGCACCATTTCCTCGGACGACCTGTCGAGGACGAGTGCACCAATGCCGTGCATCCGTGCCGCATCGATGACCGATGCACGGATGTTGTTGCTGGTCAGGGCACGAAGGCGACCTGGCACAGGCCGGTCGGCACGCCGATGCGACCCGACACGCAGACGCCGTGGCTGGTCAGCCCGCTGTAGCGACCTGATGCAGGACGGCCGGTTCCCGTGTGCCACAAACACACCGCATGCACTGGACACCCGTGTCGGCCAAGTGCGCCCGAGGGTTCTCCGCGTCCACCGCACCAGCCGGGTAGAGCTCCACGGCCCGTTCCCAGTGCGTACGCGCCCACTCCTCATCTCCCCGCAGAACAGCCGCGTGAGCGAGCCCTTCATGCGCGCGGGCCCGCACCATCGGCAGCGCCCCGGCCAGCCCGAGCTCCTCGGCCGCCCACAGCATCGCCTCGGCCTCCACCAGCCGCCCGGCGGCCAGGTAGGTCTCGGCGAGCCCGTTCAACGCGTCACCCTCCGGCTCCCGCAAGTCCATGCGCCGCGCGGATTCCAGGGCTTCGCGCCCCACTTCAACAGCATCGTCGATGCGGCCGAGCCTGCGGTACGTCACGCCGAGCCACGCGAGCGAGATCCCCTCGCCCCGGCTCATCCCGATCTCCCTGCTCAGCCGCACCGCACGTTCCAGTGCGACCACGGCCTCGGCGTCGCGCCCCCGCAGCTGCGCCAGCCAGCCGATGTTGATCAGCACCACGACCTCGCCGCCGACGTACCCGTCGAGCTGGTGCATGGCGAGCGCGTCCCGGAACCGGGCGGAGGCCGCGTCGTAGCGCCCGAGGTTGCAGTCGACCAGGCCGAGGTCGATGGTCGAGTTCACCTCAGCCCGTTGATCTCCGATCGACCGCGCCAGCGTCACGGCTTCGGTGAAGCTGGTCGCCGCGTCGTCCAGCATGCCCGCCTGCACTTGTGCGGCACCGAGATCGCGCAACCCGCCCACGGCAGCGGGCAGGTCGCCGAGTTCGCGGCTGATCGCGATGGCCTGGTCGAGGAACTCCAGCACCTCGCCGTTGCGACCTGCCTCCCGCAGCGCGAAGGCGATGTTCGTCAACGCCATCGACACCCCGCGCTGGTCGTTCAGTGCCTGGGCGGCCCTCAAAGCGTTGCGGGACAGCTCGAGCACACCCGACCGCAGCCCCACGCGAGTCAGGTAGGGCATGAGCAGGCACGGCAGCTGCCACGCGTGCACGTGCCATCCGTTCGCGCTGGCGTAGTCGGCGACCGCCACCATGTTCTTGTACTCGGCGCGGACCTGGCGGATGTCGTCCTCTTCGGACGCCGACGCGGGCAGGGACTCCGGCAGGTAGGTGAGGTCGGGTTCGAACCCGCGCCGGCCCGGCATGCTGCGTCGTCCGCGCACGTCGGCCAGATGCAGGTAGTAGTCGAACAACCGGTGCCGCGCGGTGTCCAGCTCGTCCGGCGGGTGTGCGGCGTCCGCGAGATCACGGGCGCAGTCGCGCACGAGGTCGTGCAGGCAGTAGCGGTCGGAAGTGCGCTGCATCAACAGGTTGCACTCGACCAGTTCTTCCAGCACGTCCTGCGCGTCGAAGGCATCGGTCCCGGTGAGCGCCGCCGCGGCGTGCGCGTCGAAGTCACCGCCCGGGACGACGGACAGCAGCCGGAACAGTTCCTGCCGGTCGGCGTCGAGGTGGTGGTACGACAGCGCGAGCACACCGGCCACGCTCAGCTCGTTCGCGGTGAACGCGCGGGCGCGGCGTTGCCGGTCGCGCAGCTGGTCGGCGAGGTAGGCGACCGTCCAGGGCCGGCGGCGGAACCGGGACGCGGCGATCCTGATCGCGAGCGGCAGTCCGCCGCACAGCGCGACCACGTCGGCGACGGCGTCCGGTTCGGCGGCCGCGCGGTCCTGGCCCGCGATCCGGCTGAACAACGCCACCGCGTCGTCGCTCGGCAGCACGTCGAGCGACACCGGGACGGCGCCTTCGAGCGCCATCAGGTGACAGCGGCTCGCGATGAGCACCACCGAGCCGGCAGCGCCGGGCAGCAGCGGCCTGACCTGGTTCGCGTCGACCGCGTTGTCGAGCACCAGCAGCACGCGGCGCTGCGACATCTCGGCCAGCCAGAGGTCGTGGCGGGCGCCCAGGTCCACCGGGATCTGCTCCGGCGGCACGCCGATCTGGCGCAGCAACGACTCGAGCGCGGCGTCCGCGGTCATCGGCGAGGTGCCCGCGGTGAAGCCGCGCAGGTCGACGTAGCAACGGCCGTCGGGGAAGCGGTCCTCCAGGCGGTGCGCGACGTGCACGGCCAGCGCGGTCTTGCCGATGCCGCCCATGCCCTCGATGGTCACGATCGCGGGCCCCCGCGTGCCGATCGCCTCGACCAGCCGGTCCACCTCGGACTCCCGCCCGGTGAAGTCCGGGATGTCGAGCGGCAGGCGTGACCGTCGCGGTGTGGGGACAGGTTCCGGTTCTGGGCGCAGGAGTTCGGCGTGCAGTTGGCGGAGCACGGGGCCGGGATCGGTGCCGAGCTCCTCGGCCAGGACCCGGCGCCCCTCCTCGAACACGGTCAGCGCGTCGCCCCGGCGGCCCGCCGTGGTCAGCGCGCGCATCAGCGTGGCGCGCAACGACTCCCGCAACGGGTGCTCGGCGACCTGGCCCATCAGGTGCCCGAGCAGCGAGGTGACCTCGCCCAGCTCGAGCCGTAGTTCGGCCAGCCGTTCCACGGCCTGGAGCCGTTGTTCGCCCAGTCCCTCGGCCGCCGCGTCGATCGACGCCGAGCAGAGCCCGGACAGCACCTGGCCGCGCCACAGGTCGAGCGCGCTCTGCAGCAGCGCCACCGCCTGCGCCGTCTTTCCTTGGGACGCAACGACTTCCGCGTCGCTCAGCTGGGACCGGAACACGTCGGCGTCCAGCCGTGCGTCCACCAGGTCGAGCCGATAGCCGTGCGTGCTGGTGACGAGCCGGCCACCGCTCTGCGCGACGACCCGCCGGACGGCCGCCGCCGCGTTGCACACCTGGCGGCGCGCGGTCTGCGGCGGGTCCTCCCACAGCTCGTCGATCAGCCGGTCGAAGCTCACGACCGCGCCGGTGTTGAGCAGGAGCAGCGCCAGCAGCTTCTGCTGACGCTCACCTCCGAGCGCGACCGAGCGCCCCGCGGCCCGCAGTTCCAGCGGGCCCAGAATCCGATAATCCATTCAGCCGCACACTTTCCATCTCGGAGTACGACGGGTGGAGCCAGCGGTGGACACCAGTGGTACCGCAGCGAGGACATGGGATATCACCTTTAGGAGGCGGCTCGCAGCCGGAAAATACCGGCAACTTTCTGGATCGATTCCGAGCCAGATGGAATCACGCTGCGGGATCGGTCGCGCACGCCGCGTGACCAGTTGACAAAGGGGACGAACACTGTGATATTCCCCTCCGCAGCGACGAGGAAGGGAGGTTCCTCGCCGCAACCAAGAGGGGATCAACAAAATGAGAAAGGCCGGTTTTTTCGGCGCGCTCCTGGCTGCCGCGGCACTTGTCGCCGTCACCGTCGCCAGTTCCGCCTCGGACACCCAACCCGCTGAGTCGACCACGAACACCCAGGCGATCATCGGACCCTGCACCACCGGCTGCTGATCGAACCCGACAGCCAGTCCGATGTCTTCCGGAAAAGACGATCAGGCCCGCGCCGCAAAAGGCATGGCCTTCACCGGCGCCGCACTCGGGGTAATTCTTCTGGCGACCACGCTCGTCCAGTTGCCCGCCGATCTGGTCGGTGCGCGAATCAGCGCCCAGCGGGAGACTTTCCGGTTGTTCTGGCCGCAGGGAATGCAGCTCTTCACCAATGCGGCGGGGCGTGAGTTCACGGTCGCCTACCACCACGACGAGGCCACCGGCACGTTCGTCCCGATCACCCGCACCGCGGGCGACCGGGCCTACCTGCGAGGCGTGGACCGCGGGTCTTACGCCGACCTCGTCCGGTTGCTGGCCACCGTGAACGAGCTCCCCGCCGATGCCTGGCACGACTGTGCGGCGGCGACGGTCGCCGACTGCGCCGCCGTCCTGCCCAAGGCCGACCGGCTGGCTCTGACCAGCCGGTTCTCGCCTGACGTGCCCTGCGGCAGCACGGTCTTCACCATCGAACGCCCCCACCGGGACACACCGCCGGCCCGCCGCGTCGTGCGCGTCGCGGCCGTGGACCTGACATGCGCACCGCGGTAGCCCGCGCCCTGGCGTTCGAGCCGCGCACGCTCACCCTCGGCGCCGCCCGATCCCTGATCGCGCTGGCCGAACTGAGCGTTCTCGCATTCACCTCTGATACCGACCTGTTCCCCGCTGTGCCGAATGGACCAACGGGCCCGCGATGCGACGGGCTGCGCGTCCTTTCCCTCTGGTGCGTCAGCTCCTCGCCTGCCGGTCTGACTGTTTCCCGAATCTTGACAATGGCCGTGCTGGTGCTCGCCGCCTCGGGCTATCGCCCCCGCTGGACGTGCATTCCGCACTGGTACGTGACCTTCAGCCTGGCGGCCGCGATCCACGTGCCGAACGGCGGCGAGAACGTGGCCAAGATCCTCACTCTCCTGCTCATCCCGCTGTGCCTGGCGGATGATCGAATCTGGCATTGGAGACGCCCGGCGACACCATTGCCCGCATGGTGGAGAGGTAACGCATATGTCGCCCACCTGGTAATCCGCCTGCAGGTCGTCATCGTCTACGGACAGGCGGTCTGGCTCAAAATCGTGGAACCGGAATGGCGGGCCGGCAGCGCAATGCATTACATCATCCAGGACGCATACTTCGGATCCACGCCGGAACTGGCGTCGTTCCTGGAAACAGGTGTTTTCGCCGGTTGGCTGATACCCGTGGCCACCTGGGGAACGGTGATCCTCGAAACGGCGATCGTGGTGTGCGTGATCGGGAATCCGAAAATTCGCCGTGCCGCACCACCCCTGGCCGTCGTCCTGCACGGCGGGATCATCATCGCGCTCGGCCTGGTCAGCTTCGGCCTGGTGATGATCAGTCTGGTGGCGGCCGCGAGCTCCTACCGCGCGGAGACCCCGCTCTGTCCCAAGTGGCCACGTCGATCCGCGCGGCGATCGCGGGCTCGGCCAGCGGCATCGGCCGACCCCGTCGATCACACGCGCTAGCGTGGCCGCATGCCACAGATCACCGTCGAGTACTCCGCCGAGGTGCGCGAGGCGTTCGACCGCCGCGCCTTCGCCCTCGCCCTGCACCAGGCGTTGTCACCGCTGGTCGACGCGGAGGTGGCCGCGTTCAAGACGAGGTTCCGCCAGATCGAGGAGTCCGTCATCGGCGACGGCTCCCCCGCCGCGATGGTGCACATCCGGATCGGCCTGCTGTCCGGGCGGGCGGCGGAACTCAAGCAGGAAGCCGGTCGCACCGGCATCGAACTCGCCCAGCAGCACTTCAAGCCGGTGGACGGGCTCACCACCCAGCTCACCCTCGAGGTGTACGACCTCGATCGCGAGCAGTACCAGAAGCGCGTCAGCTGACCGTCGTTCGGAGTACGGGGGCGCCGCCGAACGGCGTTCTGTACTCGATGCAGATGATCGTTCGGTGGCGCGTTCGCGGTGTCCACAGGTAGAGATGCAGTGGGCTTACATCGGAGAGGGAGAGAACGGGGCGACGACGACACTGGGGGTCCGATGACCGCACGGAGCAAGGCAAAACTGGGTGTCGACCTGGACGAGCTGCGGCTGCTGGTCGGCATGTCCTACCGCGAGCTGGCGCGCCGCACCGGCTGCGCCCGCAGCACTCTGCACGACGCGTTGACCGGACGCCGGTTTCCCCGGCTGGACACGGTTCTGGCGATCGCCCTGGCCTGTGGTGGGGACACCGCGAGCTGGCGGAAGCGCTGGGTCGCCGCCAGCAGGCGGGCGCCAGTCAGCCAGCCTCAGGTCCCTCACGCGCCGCGGACCGCTCCGACGATGTCGCGGCAGTCGACCAGGCCGAGCTGACGGGAGTCCTGCGACCGCGGGTTGTCCCCCACCACAGCAACGAAACCGGCCGGTACCTGGGGCACGCCGGGCAGGGTGGGGGCGAGCCAGTCCGGCACCGGGTCGCCGGCGACGGCCGCCACCCGCTTGATGCGGTGCGGCAGCTCCTCGTCCGGCACCCGGAACACGATCACCTCACGGCGGCGCGGTGCTCTGCGCAGCCGGCGGGCGAGGAGCTGCTGGCCGTCGTGCAGGGTCGGCGACATGCTGTTGCCCCGCACGGTGATCCTGACCCACCACATCAGCGCACCCTCGCATCCTGGTAACCGTCCGCCTGCAGGCGGAACAGGCGGGCGTACTCGCCACCGGCGTCCATCAGCTCGTCGTGGTCGCCCTGCTCGGCGATCCGGCCGCCGACCAGGGTCACGATCAGGTCCGCGCCGCGCAGCGCGGCCATCCGGTGGGAGATCAGCAACCTGGTCCGGCCCTCCGCGTGCCGTCGCAGGGTGTCGTGCACCCGGTGTTCCCCTTCGGCGTCGAGGCCCGACGTCGGTTCGTCGAGGATCATCAGCGCGGCGTCGGTGCGCATCAGGCACCGGGCCAGCGCCACCCGTTGCCACTGCCCGCCGGACAGGGTCACGCCCGTGCGTTCCTCATCCGCGTGGGTCCTGGACAGCACGGTGTCGTACCCGTTCGGCAGCGCTGCCAGCGTGTCCGCGACACGGGCCGCCTCCGCCGCCGCGACGATCCTGGACCGGTCACCGAGCTCCCGGATCTGCCCGATGCCGATGTTCTCCGCCGCGGTCAGGTCGTAGGCCATGAACTCCTGGAACACCACGCCGATCCGCGCCCGCAGCGCCGCGAGGTCCAGCTCGCGGATGTCCGTGCCGTCCCACGTGATCGTGCCCCGCTGCGGGTCGTAGAATCGGCACAGCAGCTTCACCAGCGTGCTCTTGCCCGCGCCGTTCACGCCGACCAGTCCGACGGCCGCGCCGGCCGGGATGGTCAGGTTCACCCCGCGCAGCACCCACGGACCGTCCTCCGCGTACCGGAACCAGACGTCCCGCAGCTCGATCGTCGCCATCGTGGGCGGGGTGCCCGTACCCGGCGGCAGGTCGTCGTCAGTGCCGATGACGTCGAGGTAGTGCCCGAACAACCGCACCGCACGCCCGGCCTCACCGAGTTGCAGCACCACTCCGGACAGCCCGGTCTGCACCCCCGCGACCGCACCCAGGAACAGCACGAGATCACCGACCGAGGACCGGCCGCCCACGACGTTCACCGCCACCACGACCGTGCCCACACCGGCCACGACGGCGCCGAGCAACGCGAGACCGCTCTGCACCACCGTCCCCCGGCGCGCGGCCCTGAGGCGCGCACCGGACACCATCGCCAGCGAGTCGACCATCCTGGTGTGCAGCAGCGAACCGAGCCCGAACAGCCGGATCTCCTTGGCCGCGCGGACATCCGTGAGCAGCGCGCGGTAGAACAGGCGGCGCCGGTCGGTCGCGACCCACGCTTCTTCCGTGGCCGCCTCACGCCGAGCGGTCGCCAGTCTGGCGAGCACGGCCGTCACCACCGATGCGAGCAGGAGCAACGTCATCGGCGGCCACACCACCAGCAGTGCGCCGGCGAAACTGCCGAGCAGCACGACCGAGCGGATCAGCTCCTGGGCGAACTGCGAGATCGTGCCGGGCGCCTCCTGCGCCGCCTGCTCGGCGAGCCGCAACCGGTCGTGGAACGCGGGGTCCTCGAGGTGACGCAGTCCCGGCAAGGTGGCGACCCGGCGGAACAGCCTGCTCTCCACGGTCAGCGTGACCCGGTGCTGGACGATCTCCCCGAGGTGACCGCCGAGGTAGAGCAACGCGATGGCGAGCCCGCCGACGAGGGCCGCGGCGACCGCGAGGAACGCCGCCCGCTCACCGGTCGCCGTGCCCGAGGTGAGCTCGTCGACCAGCAGCATCGTCAGCCAGGCACCGCTCGCCGGCGCGGCACCGGCGACCACCGTGAGCACGAGCGTGACGGTGGCGGCCACCGGCGCGGCCCGGAAGGGCACCGCGAGTGCCGCGGCGGCGTTGCGGATCATGCCACCGGCGCCGGCACACCGGCGAAGTCGTCGAGCCGGATCCCGGACGCGGTCACCACGCCGCCGTGTGTGTGCAGCAGAGTCGGGAACGCCACGACGTCGAACGCGGACAGCACGGGGTCATCGGTGCCGACGACGGCGACCCGCCCGAGTCCACTGACCTTCGCGGCCAGCCGCGCGGTCGCCTCCGGGTCGGTCAGGTCACCATCCACAATGGACACGAACCGGGCTGCGGGCGGATCGGCCAGGAGCGCGTCGCTGAGGGTGCGGCACGGCCCGCAGCCGACCGAGAAGAAGCCGACCTGCACCGGGCCGTCGAGGTCCGCCTCCGTGAACGCCACACCCTCGGTGTCGGTGACCGAGAACGGCCGGATCACGAGCCCTGGCCGCGGCAGGTTCGAGTCGCGCTTCGGGGTGTCGCGCTCCTGCAGCTCGCGAATCCGCGCCACCAGCCCATAGGTGAACAGCAGGTGCAGCGCGACCACGACGGCGAGCAGCACGACGGCAATCGTGAGCAGTGTCAACGGTTCCTCCCAGGAAGCGGGTGGCGTCACGAACGCACCGGCGACGGCGACGGCAATCAGAAAGCCGTTGCGCACCAGGTGTTTGGGCCCGAGCACATCACCGCCCGCACCGAAACACCGGCAGCGGACGGCTTCTCTGCCGCGGATGGCGAGAACGATTCCGGCGCAGAACACCGAAAGCAGCGCCACGGCGACCGCGTAGCCGAGACCCGTGCCAGGAACGGCAAGCAGCACGACGGCAGCCGCCTCCCCCAGGAGGATCGCCTTCGCGACGAGCGGGGCGGGCAGCCACGGCGGCGCGATCGCGGCGACCGAGTCGCGGAACTCGGCGAACCCCTGCCGGGTGCGCAGCTTGCCGGCGACCGCCACCAGGAAGACGGCGGCGAGCAGCACGCGGGCGATCAGATCGAACACGAGGACCTCCGGCTCGTGCGGGGTGCCGGCGGACTGCTGCCGCCGGCACCCCGTTGTGTCACTTGCAGGTCGTGCTCCTGGTCGAGCAGATGCCGTTGCAGTTGAAGCGGTAGCCCTTCTTGCAACACTGGCCGTGCTCCGGCACGCAGGCACCGGCATCGATCTTCGGCAGCACAAGTCCGACGAGCCGCTCTCCGGCCAGCTGTGCGAAACGCTTCATGGTCCGTTCCCTCCCTGATGATCGACAGGACGGGATCCACGCTGGCCTGGGGCGGCCGGGAGCGGAAGGCATCTCGGACGAAGTCGGACAGGCTCGGACACGGCCGTGCCCACGTTGCGGTCAGCACCAGCGTCACCCTTTCGGGGAATTTAGCTCACGATCGAGTATTAGTTCCGACGCATTATCAGCAATAGGTGAACACCTATCCCTCTAATGGGTCTCACCATTAGCGGACCGTATTCTTCGGGGCCCCTGACAAGAGAGGTCCCCGCATGCCCGGCTATCTCGAGCTCGCCATCTCGACGACGCTCTACGGCCTGGGCATCGTCGCCCAGACCATCGCCGCACAGCGCGCGGACACCAGGCCGGGAGCCGGGCTGGGACTGCTCGCCCGGCTGGCGAAGGACCGCCTGTACCTGCTCGGATTCGCCGGCCAGGTGGGTGGTTTCGGATTCGCGTTTCTCGCTCGCGCGTCACTGCCGCTGTATTTGGTGCAGGCGGGTTCGTCGTGCGCGGTCGGGCTCGCCACCGCGTTCGGCCTGCTGGTGCTGAAATGGCGGGTGCGGCCGTTGGAGATCGCCGTGCTCGTGACGATGGCGGCCGGACTCGTCCTGCTCGCCGCCGCGTCGGAATCGTCGGTGGCGCACGACATCCCCACGGTGCCGGGTCTTGTCCTGCTCGGACTGCCGTTGCTCGCGGTGGTGCTCGCCTCGCGCGCGGTCGGGGGACGCAACGCGGTGCTCGTGTCGGTGCTCGCCGGCACGGCTTTCGCGGTGGTCGCGATCATCAGCCGGTCGGTCGCGGACGAAGCGGTGTTCGACATGCTGCTGCACCCGTTGACGTGGTTGATGATCGTGGCGGCGTTCGTCGGCCAGTCCTGTCTCGCCGTGGCGCTGCAACGCGGCACGGCCACCTCGTCGGTCGCGTCGATGGACGCGACGACCGTGGTGCTCACGTCCGTTGTCGGCGTCGCGTTGCTGGGCGACCGGATCACACCGGGCTGGGAGTGGGCGGTCGGCGCGGGCATGGCCCTCGTCGTGGCCGGTGTGCTGGCACTGGGCTTCCCGGTGCGCGCCAAGGCGAAGACGGCCGAGGTGGCCGGGTGAGAACCGCGAGCGTCTCGCTGGACCTGGACAACCTGTGGGCGTACCTCAAAACCCACGGCAACCCGGACTGGGAGCACCGGCCGAGTTTCCTCGGCACCGCCGTGCCCCGGCTGCTGGACGTGTTCGGCGAACACCGGCTCACGACCACGGTGTTCGTGGTCGGTGCCGACGCCGCACGTGACGACGGCGCGCAGGCGGTCAGCGACATCGTGGCGGCGGGGCACGAGGTGGCGAACCACTCGTGGGGGCACGAACCCTGGCTGCACCGGTACTCCCCCGCCGAGCTCGAGGCGGAACTGGTCCGCACCGAGGACGCGATCACCGCGGCGGGTGCGCCCCGGCCGGTCGGGTTCCGCGGTCCCGGGTACAGCGTCACCCCGGCACTGGTCGAGCTGCTCGCCGCACGCGGCTACCGCTACGACGCGAGCACCTTGCCCACGTGGATCGGCCCGCTGGCCCGCGCCTATCACAACCGCACGGCGCAGACCGGCGACTCGGACGACCTCTTCGGCGGCTTCGGCAAGGTGCTCGCCCCCAACACGCCCTATCGCTGGCGCGGCACCGGCGTGGTGGAGCTGCCGGTGACGACCATGCCGCTGGCGCGCGTCCCGATCCACGGCGCGTACCTGTTGCAGCTGCACCAGATCTCGCCCCGGCTCGCCCGCGGCTACTTCCGCACGGCGCTGCGGTTGTGCCTGCTGACCGGCACCGCGCCGTCGTTGCTGTTGCACCCCACCGACGTGCTCAGCGGCGCGGAGGCACCGGGGATGGAGTTCTTCCCCGGCATGGCGGTACCCGGCGCGCAGAAGGCGGAGCTGCTCGGCTGGGTGCTCTCCCTGCTGCGGCGGCACTTCGACGTGGTCGGCACCGGTGAGCACGTCGAACGGCTCGGGCTGCTGCGGGAACGCCGCACGGAGTTGTGCGGATGAGGTTGCCGCTGTGCGTGCTCGCGTGCGCGACGGTCGCTCTGGCACCGCTGGAAGGCCAGCTGCAGCAGGTGCACCCGCACCTCGGCAAGGTGGCGCCGGCGTTGCTGATCGGCACGTGGGCCGCGCAACGGGTGCGGGAACGCCGCCTGCCCGCACCACATCCGCTGCACGGCCTGCTGGCGGTGTTCGCCGCGGTGCTCCTGGCGTCGTCCGCGATCCACGCCGGTGATCCGTTCACCCTGGACTACGCCCAGCGGTTCGTGCCGTTCCTGGTGATCACCGCGGTGCTCGCCGACGTCGTGGCGCGCGAGGTCCCGGTCCGCACGGTGCTCGCGGCGGCCGTCGGCGGCGCCGGGCTCGCGGCGGTGGGTGCGTTGTACAGCCTGGTCTTCGAGGGCGCGTCACGCGCGAGCGGTCCGCTGGAGGATCCCAACGATCTCGCGTACTTCCTCGTGGTGGCGCTGCCGTTGCTGATCGCGTTGCCTCGCGGGAGGGCCCGGTGGCTCTTGATGCTCACCGGCGCCGTGCTCGCGGCAGGCGCGGCGGCCACGTTCTCCCGCGGTGGCGCGCTCGCGCTGGCCTGCGCCGTCGCCTGGCTGGTGGCACGACGTGGGGTGTCGGTGCGTGCGATCGCGGTTGCGGCCGGCGGTCTCGCGGTCATCGGGCTCGGCGCGATGGTCTTCGCCGGTCCGGCGTTGGATCGCGCGCTGGCGGAGAAGTCCTACATCGCCGGGACCAATGTGGACACTCGCGAGCTCCGCTGGCAGGCCGCCGCCAGGATGATGGCCGACCACCCGGTGATCGGGGTGGGGCCGGGAGGGTTCCGCAGCGAGTACGTGGCGGCCTCGCGCAACGCCGAGATCGACGAGCAGTCACCGGTGGCGCACAACATCTACCTGGAGATCGGCGCCGAGCTCGGCCTGCCCGGTCTCGCGTGCTTCCTCGGGGCGGTCGCGCTGGCCTTCGTGGCGACGGAACGCGTGCTGCGGGTCAGCGAGGACCGGCGTCCGATGCTCGCGGTCCAGGCGTCGCTGATCGCCGCGCTGGTCGCCTCGACGTTCCTGTCCGAGCAGTACTACCTGCCCATCTGGTCGCTGATCGCTGTCGCGGTCGCGGCCGAACTGCGCGGTGCCGGTCGCTTCGGCATTCCTGCCCGAGCACCGAACGGTCCGCCTGGCATCGCCGACCGGCACGCCGGGTTCCTCACCAACGGCCCACAGCGCGGTCCTGCCAGAGCACTGCCTGCCCATCTGGTCGCTGATCGCGGCCGAACTGCGCCGCGAGGAGCGTGAAAGCGATGCGTGTGCTGCACGTCATCAGTGAGATGGGTGCCGGAGGCGCCGAAGCCGTGGTCGCGGGCATGGTGCGGTCCGGTGGCGACTTCGGCTGGGAGTCGGGTGTCGCGAGCGGCGGCGGGCATCGCGCGGAGGCGTTGCGGGCACAGCGGGTGCCGACGTACGACCTGCCCGTGGCCCGGCGCCGGGCGACCGGTGTACTGCGCGCGGTCGCGGCGGCCCGCAGGGCGATCCGCGGTTTCCGGCCGGACGTCGTCCTCGCGCACAACGTGTCGGCGAGCCTCGTCTCCCGGCTCGCCGCGGGGAGGACCCCGGTGGTGTCGGTGTTCCACGGCGTCGCCGAGACGGATGTTCGTGGCGCGGCACGGATTCTGCGCCGCACCTCGCGCGCCGTGGTCGCGGTCGCGGACGCGAGCGCCTCGTTGTTGCGCGCCAGGGGCGTTGCCGTGGAGGTCATTCCCAACGCGGTGTTCGCGGAACCCCCGCGAGTGCACCGCGGGGCGATCCGCGGCCTGCTCGGTCTCGGGCCCGACGTGCCGGTGGCTCTGTGCCCCGCTCGGCTCGAGCCTCAGAAGCGGCACGACGTGCTGCTGGAGGCGTGGACGCTGGTCGCGGGCGCCGTCCTGCTGCTGGCGGGTGACGGCAGCCTGCGCGCCGAGCTCGAACTGCTCGCCGAGGAACTCGGGGTGGCGGACCGCGTGCGCTTCCTCGGCACCCGGTGCGACGTCCCCGATCTGCTGGAGGCCACCGACGTCACGGTGCTGACCAGCGACTGGGAGGGCATGCCGATCGCCGTGCTGGAGTCGCTCGCCGCTGGCCGCCCGGTCGTCGCGTCCGATGTGGACGGTGTGCGCGAGGTGCTGTCCGGTGGCGGCGGCGTGCTGGTGCCCCGGCGCGACCCGAAGGCCGCCGCGGCCGCGTTGGCGAAGTTCCTCTTCGACTCGAACGCCCGTGCCGCCGCGGCCGAGGCCGGTCGTGCCGCCGTCGAACGCGACCACGACCCGCACACCCAGATGAAGAAGTACGACGAGCTGCTCAGGACCACCGTGGGAGGACGACGGTGAACAGAAGTGCCCGCGCCGCACTGGAAGCATCGGCGGTGGCGCTCGTCGTCGCCGTGCTCGTGCTGGCGGTGACCTCGCTGCGCGGCGAGCAGTACGAGAGCCGGGTCGCGCTGCTGGCCGTGCCGGCGACGCAGACCGACTCCGCCGCCCAGTACGGCGAAGTGACCTCGCTGGCACTGCCGGCGATCGCCCAGCTGGTGCACAGCGCGACCGTGCTGGAGGCGGCCGCGCACGCGGCGGACAGCACCCCGCGCGAGATCGCGGACGGCGTGGCCGTGGAGCTGGTGCCCGCGTCAGGTCTCGCGCGCCTGTCCGTGCGCGCCGGGTCGGCCGAGCAGGCGAGCGCCGCCGTGTTGGCCGTGGCCAAGGCGGTGGCGGAAGCGAACCTGCTCGCACCGGCCGGCCGGTTGCGCGTGCTCGAGGAACGACCGGACACCACGAGGGTGGCGCCGGACTGGAAGCTCGCGGCGGGACTCGCGCTGGCCGCGGCGCTCGCGGCGGCGATCGCCACCGTCGCGCTGCGCTCCCTGCGCAGGCCGCGCACCGGTGAGGCCGCCGTGCGAGCAGCGGCGGAGGCGGCGGGGGTACGCCACCCGTTCGCTCTCGTGCGCGAGGACGACCCCGGTCTGGTCGACCGGCTCACCGCGTTGTGCGTCGCGGCGGCCCGTCCGGTGCGGGTGATCGCGTCGGATTCCGGGCTCACCGCGCAGGCCGAGGCGCTGGCGCTGGCGTTGCCGGACAAGACGGGTGAGCCCGGGGAAGGTACGGCCGTGGTCGCGGTGACGGGGAACGAGCGTGAGCCGGGGGATCTGACGGCGGCGTTGGCCGTGCTTCCTGCTTCGGCGGTGCTGGTGGCGGTGGTGCTGACGTGATCACCACGACCAAACCCAGTGCCCGCACGATCGTCACCGTCCTGGTGGCCGTCTTCGGCGCGATGAGCGCCGCCCGCGCCCTGCGCCCGGCCTGGGAGGTCCCCACCCCCACCGAGGACAACCTGACCGAGGAACGCCTCCAGGACTTCCGGGACGCGCTGTACTTCCCGATCCGCGAGTTCCTGGCGGGAGGCAACCCGTACGACCCGGCGGCGATGTTCGCGCATTGGCCGGTACGCCAGAACTTCAACCTGTACCAGCCGTACCACCTGGTGCTGCACCTGCCGTTCGCGTTGCCCGACTACCGGATCGGCGCGGTCGCGTTCACGCTCGCCTCCTTGCTGCTGCTGGGAGTTCTCGCACTGCTGGCCGCCCGCAACGCGAAAATGCCGCTCGTGCTCGGCACGGTGGCGATCGCGGCCCTGCTGGTGACGAGCCAGGTCGGCAAGGCCCAGCTGTACGTGGGCCAGGTCAACCCGTTGATCGCTGTCGGGGCCGCGGGTGCGCTGATGGCGCGGTCCAGCCATCCGCGGCTCGCCGCGCTCGGGCTGGCGGTGGCGTGGCTGAAGCCGCAATTCGGGCTGCCGCTGGCGATTCTGCTGTTCGCCCGCGGTTCCCGGCGGGTGGCGCTCGGCGGCACGGCCATCGCCGCGCTGGCGAGCCTGCCCGTGGTGGCGTTGCTCGTGTACCGGGGTGGTGGCGTCGGGCCGTTCCTCGAGGTGATCTCGGCGAATCTCGCACACGCTAGCGGGACGACCTACGGCGCCGTTGATTCCATGACGGCGCAACGGGTGGATCTTCCCGCGGTGTTCTTCCGCGTCACTGAAGCGTTGCCTCCGGCGGCCGAACTCGCGGCGCTGGTGGGTGTGCTCGCGGTGACGGCGGTGCTCGCCAGGAAGCTCGACCGCGGTGACCAGGACAGCCGGTCGATCGCGGACCTGGTCACGGGCGTCGGGCTGGTGGTGGCGCTGGTGCACCAGCCAGGGGACGTGCTGATCGCCGTGCCGGCCATGGCCGCGGTCGCGGTGGTGTGCTGGCGGCGCAGGAAGGAACGGGACTGGCGGCTCGCCGCGATCGCGCTGCTGGCGCTGCTGGTTCCGTTCGCGCACCTGTACTTCGTGAACACGGCGGTCGCCGGGCTCTTCGGGCACCGGGTGGACGTGACGGTGGACGGGGTGGCGATCGTCGTGGCCTGGGTGCTGCTCGTCGTCGCGGCCAGGCGAAAGATCGCATGACGAACCGGATCGGTGAGCGGGCGGTCCGCGGGTCGCTGTGGCTCTTCGCGGTCAACGTGGTCAGCAAGGGCTGTCAGGTCGCGGTCACGCTGGTGCTGGCGGCCTTGCTCACCGAGCAGGGGCTCGGCACGGTGGCGCTCGTCGTGTCCGTGGTCAACATCGGCCAGGTCGTGCAGTCCGCCGGTGTCTACGACGTGATCAGCCGGACCGACCGTGATCCGCGGCTGCTCGCGGGGACGGTGCTCACGCTGAGCGCGGGCGGCGGGGTCGTCCTGGCCGCGCTGGTGTTGCTGACCGCCGGCCCGTTGGCCCAGGCGCTCGGCACCCCGGACGCGGCGGGACTGTTGCGGCTCGCCGCGATCAGCCTGCCGTTCACGGCCATCGGCGGCGTGCAGATGGCGGTCATGCACCGCGATCTCGACTTCCGGCGCCGGATGCTGCCCGACGCGGGCGGCATGATCCTGGGCTCGGCCGTCACGATCGTGCTGGCGGCACAGGGCGAAGGCCCGCTCGCGATGGCGGCCGGGCTGGTGTGCACGGCGGTCGCCCAGCCGGTGCTCGCCGTAGTCGCCGGGGCGCGGCTGCGGCCGCGCTGGAACCGGGAAGCCGCGACCGAGGCGTTGCGCTGGACGTCGGTCGTCGGCCCCGGCGCGGCGGTCGCCACGCTGCTGATCAACGTCGACTACCTGACGATCGGTCACGTGCTCGGGCCGTCCGCCGTGGGCGTGTACTCGCTCGCGTTCCGGATCGCCTGGATGCCGTACATCCTCGTCGCCGTCGTGCTGGGCGGTGTCATGTTCCCGGTCTGCGCCCAGCTGGTCCGAAGTGGACAGAGCGTCTCCGGTGCCGTGCTGCGGTTCACCAAGGCGACGTTGATGATCACGGGCGGCCTCTACGCGGTCACCGCGCTGCTGGCGGACCGCGTGGTGCTGTTCGGCGAACGCTGGGCGCCCGCCGCTCCGGTGCTGGCCGTGTTGTGCGCCTACGGACTCGGCCTCGGGTTGCTGCACACCTGGTACCAGGTCGTGCGGGCCGCCGGGCACGCACGTTGGTACCTGGCGCTGGAGGTCACCCACCTGGTGGCGTTGCTCGGCGCGCTGGCGTTCACGACGCGCCTGGGTGTGCTGGCCGTGGCCATCGCGCAGGCCGTGATCGTGTGGCTGCTCGTGCCGATCACCTGGCGCGTGCTCACCAAGCACGGCCTCGCCTTCCCGCTGCGCGAGCTGACCCGCGTGGCCGGCGGACTGCTCGTCGCGGGCGTGAGCTGTGTGCTCGTGGCCCGCCTGCTGCCCGAGGGTGGCGTGGCGAGCGCCGTGTTCGGCGGGCTGGTGCTGCTCGGGGTGTACGCGGCGATCACGGTGCCGGTCAACCGCGACGCGGTGCGCGAGCTGCGCGGGAGCCTGTCATGAGGGTCGTGCACGTGACGCAGCCGGTGACCGCGGGTGTCGCCAGGGTCGTGCTGGATCTGGCTTTGGCACAACGGGATGCCGGGTGGGACATCGCCGTCGCCTGCCCGGAGGGTTGGCTGCCGGACCAGTTGCGGACGGAAGGGATCGAGGTGCGGCCGTGGCGGGCGACGCGCTCCCCCGGACCCGGCTCGCTGCTGGAGACGGTCCGGTTGCGCGCACTCGTGCGTGACGCGGATCTGGTGCACCTGCACAGTTCGAAGGCCGGGCTCGCGGGCAGGCTCGCGACGCGCGGCCGGACGCCGACGATCTTCCAGCCGCACCTGTGGTCGTTCCAGGTCGCGGACGGGCCGCTGGCACGGCTGTCCAAAGGTTGGGAGGCCATGGCTTCCCGGTGGACGCACCAACTGGTGTGCGTGAGCGACGACGAACTCGCCGCCGGTCGCGCGGCGGGGGTGTCCGCGCCGGCCGAGGTCGTGTGCAACGGCGTCGACACCATGCGACTGCTGCCGGTGGACCGCACCAAAGCGCGGCAGCGTCTCGGACTGGACGACCGGCCGACCGCGGTGTGCGTCGGCAGGCTGGCGCCGCAGAAGGGCCAGGACCTGCTGCTCGCCGCCTGGCCCGCGGTGCTCGCGGAGGTGCCGGACGCCCGGCTCGTGCTCGTCGGTGACGGTCCTATGAGGACGGTCTGGTCCTGCGACCACGAATCCGTTGTCTGGTGGGGCCACAGCGACGCCGTCGCGGACTTCTACTCGGCGGCGGACGTCGTGGTGCTGCCGTCACGTGCCGAAGGCATGGCGTTGGTACCGTTGGAAGCCATGGCGTGCGGGCGTTCCGTCGTCGCGTTCGACGTCGCCGGGGTGCGGCAGAGCGTCGGTGACGCCGGTGCCGTCGTGGCCGGGGGTGATGTCACCGCCCTGGCCCGCGCGCTCGCCGCGCGCCTCGCGGATCCGTCGCTGGCCAGCTTCGAGGGTCTCACCGGACGGCGGCGCGCCGAGGCGTTGTTCGACCGCGGCCGGATGACCGACCAGATCATCACGCTCGTCGAGAAGCTCGTCACCGGAGGTGTGTCATGAGGGTCGCGTTCGTGTTGACGCAGGACCGGGGTGGCCCGGTCGACGTCACCGTGCGGCTCGCCGCGGCGCTGCAGGCGTCCGGCGAGGCCGAGGTCAGGGTGTTCGGCCCGGTGCCGGCGCGGGACGCGGACCTGATCGCCGGCCGGCACGAGGAGATCTCCGTGCCGCGCAAGGGAGATCTGCGGGCGAGCCGGCGTGCTCGGGCAAAACTGCGGGCGTGGCGGCCGGACGTGGTGCACGCGCAGGACCGCCGCAGCGGGCTGGTGTGCGCCGGGCTCGGCGGTGACATCCGCGTCGTGCACACCTATCACGGCGTGCCGGACGACGTGAGCGAGCCCTGGTTCCGCGGTATCCCCGGGGCACGGCGGCCGTCGACGTACACGATGACGGTGCTGGCCGCGGACGCGCTGGTCGCGCGCCGCGTCGGCCGCACGGTGGTGCCCGCGCCCTCGATGGGCCGGTTCCTGTTCGACCGGCTGCGCGTGCCCGCCCAGCGCGTGACGCACATCGACAACTGCGTGGCGATCGGCCACGCTGAGCCACCCGCCGGGCCGGTGCGGCGCCTGCTGTTCGTCGGGCTTCTGGTGGAACGCAAGGGGTTGCCGGCACTCCTCGAAGCACTGCCGCCGAACGCGACGCTGACGGTGGCAGGCGACGGCCCGCAGCGCGCGAAGTACGAACAGCTCGCCGCGGGGCTGCCGGTCGAGTTCCTCGGTTTCCGCGCCGACGTTCCCGACCTGCTGCGCAAGCACGACGCCCTGGTGCTGCCCTCCACGATGGAACAGCAGCCCCTCGTGGTCGCCGAGGCGATGGCGGCGGGAAAACCCGTGGTGGCAACGGACACCGGTGGTGTGGCGGACATGCTCGACGCACCCGGAACCGCACGTTTCCTCGCCGCACCCGGCGACGTCGCCGCGCTGGGCAAGCAACTGCGGCGGCTTCTCGCCGACCCGGATCCCGCACGGACGGGCCGGTTGTTCGCGGCACGGGCACGCGAGCGCTTCAGCCCCGAAGTGTGCGCTCAGCGGCACCTGGAGCTGTACCGCAGCCTCACGTGACGGGCGCCGGCTCCGCCGGTTTCGTGGCGGTCGTGGTCGTGGTCGTCGGCGTGACCGGTGGTTTCGTGGTGGGCGAGGTCTTCGGCTTCAGCAGGACCTTGGCGTCCGCACCGGGCAACTCCAGCGGACCGGGCACCGCCGCACCGGCGATGTCGACCAGGCCCGGCGGCGGGGTCACCTGAATCGGCTTGGCGGTGGGGTTCACCACGACCCAGCCGTTGGTGAACCCGCGCGTCCACAGGCCGTTCGGCAACCGGTTCGCGGTCTCGACCGCCTCGCCCAGGCCCGCCTCCTGGTACGGCGACCAGGCGGGGTTGCGGTAGTCGGGGGTGGCGCCGTTCCAGCAGGTGTGCGGCCCGGCCAGCAGTGCCGCGGTCGCGTAGCCGACGCGTTCCTCGCGCGGGCTGGCCGTGTGCGTGACGAGCAGCAGCCACGACTCGCCGAGCGCGGCCTGGGCCCGCAGTTCCTTCCACTCGTTGCCGCGGAAGGTGAGCAGCTCACCGGAGCCGCCGTCGTCGCGCAGGCCGAAGTTCTCCTCCATCGCGCCGTCGTAGCGGGAGTGCGCGGTCCAGCGGCCCGGTCGCAGGTGCGACTCGGACACGTTGGGCACCAGCATCTTCCCCGCCTTGTGCAGCGCGTCGCCCGCGATGCCCAGGAACTCGTCGAAGCCGTCGCGCAGCAGGCGGTCCGTGGCCGTGGCGTCGGCGGTGCCCTTGAGCACGGCGGAGGAGTAGAACCTGAGCGAGCTGAAGTCGTTGTCCGCCAGCACGCCGTCCCACCCCTCGCGGACGACCTCGTCGACGACCGCGGTCGTCCAGGCGCGCTGGTACTCCGGCTTCCACACCGCCATCTGCCAGTGCTTCTCGTAGCCCTGCCACTCGATCCGCTGGTCCTTCGCGTCGACCGCGAACCAGTCGAGGTGGGCCTTCTCCGCGGCGACGTACCCGAGCCCGGTCGGCAGGTACTTCGCGTCGACGCCGTTGTCGACGGTGCCGGGGTAGTTGCGGGTGCTGGAGAAGTCCTTGTACACCAGCACTTTCACCTTGGGGTTCAGCTGCTTCAGCCGTTTGAGGGCCGCTGTCTCCCACGCGTTGAGCACCACGAGGGAGTAGTGCTCCGCGGCGAACCTGAGCTGCAACGCCGACGGCTTCGCCCCGATGGCGTACCACCACGCGCACGGCGCGAGCGGTTTCGGCTGGGGACCGGCGACGATCGAAGGATCGGGAGGGGCCACGAGGCTTTCGAGCGCGGCCCGCTCGGAGACCGGCACGGAGACGCACGCGGTCGTGGTGAACACCAGCACCACCACCAGAGCACGTGCGAGCACCCGGCCTGTCAGCGATTCCTTCGGCAAAACAGCTCACCCACTGTCAACAGCACGATTTTGACATCCAGCCACAACGACCAATTCGCGATGTAATAGTTGTCATACCGAGATCTATCGACGATCGAGGTGTCGCCCCTCAATCCGTGTACCTGGGCGAGCCCGGTCAATCCGGTCGGCACCCGATGGCGCGCCCAGTATAGTTCGTGGACCGCCGAGAACTGGCGAACGAAACCCGGCCTTTCCGGACGCGGTCCGACAATGCACATGTCCCCGCGCAGGATGTTCCACAGCTGCGGCAGTTCGTCGAGCGAGGTGCGCCGCAGGACCCGGCCGACCGGGCCGACGCGGGAGTCCCCCTCGACCGACCAGCGGACGTCGGAGTCGTCGACACCGCTCTGCCGGACGCTGCGCAGCTTGTAGATCACGAACTTCCGGTCGTCCATGCCCACGCGCACCTGCTTGAAGATGATCGGCCGGCCGCTCTCGAACAGCACCGCCAGCGCGCACACCAGCAGCAGCGGGGAGAGCACGGCGAGCGCGAACGCGGCGGCCGTCCGCTCCACGAACCTCTTGATCCACCAGGTCGGCCTGCTGGTCGGCGCGCTGCCCAGGCGCAGCAGCGGGTAGCTGCGCAGCCGCTCGACGTCCGGTCCGTCCTGGTGCAGCTCGAACATCCGCGGCACCACCAGCGTCGAACAACCGAGCCGGTGCGCCGTGACCGCGGCGTCGACCAGCGGTGAGTCGCGGGCGTGCGAGAACGCGATGACCACGGTCCCGACCCCGAGCCGCTTGATGGCGCCGGCCAGGTCCTCCTTCAGCAGTTCGGCGACCAGCTGCCGGTCACCGGGCGGTTCCGGATCGATGAACCCGACCGGGCGCAGGCCGTACTCGGGGTGGCGCAGCATGACCTCGGCGAGGTCGGCCCCCACCTGGCCGGCACCGACCACGATCGTGCGGTCGCACCGGTCGAACCGGCGCCGGCACCAGCGGCCGAACGCGAACACCACCAGCCGGGCAGGTTCACTCACCAGGGTGAAAGTCAGCACGTCCGCCTGCACCTGCGTCAGCAGCTCGGGCGGCGAGCCGCCGACCAGCACCGCGGTGCTCACCGCGGCGAAGGCGATCACGGTGGTGCCGAGCGACCGCGGCAGGTCGTGCAACCAGGCCAGCCACAACCGACGGCGGTAGATCCGCCCGCTGGCCCGCACGCCGAGCAGCGCACCCGCGAGCGCCAGCGTCCACACCGAAACCGGCCCGGCGGACCCGACCACGAGCAGTGCGACCACGTCGACCACGACGAGCAGCACCGCCACGCCGTTGACCCGGCCCAGATCGATCCGGCCCCGCGCGCGACTCGGCCGCGGCTCGTCCGGCACCGCGGCCATCGGAGCGGTCAGCTCTCCGGCGAACCACTCTTCCAGGGGAAGACTCATACCTGCTCGCGTCTCAACGCTTCGTCTCATTCGAGATCACCCGATCGAGATCAGCTGGCAGGAAAATGACCCGAGAATGACGGCAGAACGCCCCGTCGTCACCCGTTCGAGAAACACCCATACCCCTTTCGAATTACATCCAGGTCCGGTCCTGCCCCGTGCTTCCCCGCTGAAGCGAAAGTAAACCAGGGGGTGGCCCTCAAATTGCGGCCGCGCGTGCGAATAATTCTCGCCGCCGCACTGAGACCCGATGAAATGGGGGCTCCATTGACAGTCGACAGACGTGAGGTCAGCACCTCGCCCAGTGTCGCGACGGCGGTCACCACACCGTCCCGCGGCCGGGCGCACATCGTGCTGCCCGCGTACAACGAGGCCGCCTCGCTGCCCTCGCTGCTGCGCCGGATCGCCGAGGTGGCGCGCACGGAGCAGGTGATCGCGTGGGTCGTCGACGACGGGTCCTCCGACGGCACCGCCGACGTCGTGGCCGGCGTGGGCGGGCTGGACGTCCGGCTGGTGCGCCACCCGATCAACCTCGGCCTCGGCCAGGCCGTCCAATCAGGACTGACGGCCGCCCTGAACGCCGCCGACGTCGACGACTTCGTGGTCGTCATGGACGCCGACGACACGCACGACCCGGCACTGGTCACCAGGCTGGGTGACGAGATCCTCGCGGGCGCGGACGTCGTGATCTGCTCGCGGTTCGTCGACGGCGGCGACGACAGGACCGCCCCGGCCTTCCGCCGGATGCTGTCGCGCGGCGCGGCCGTGCTGTTCCGCCGGGTGCTCGGGCTGGGCGACGTGCACGACTTCACCAGCGGGTTCCGCGCGTACCGCGTCAGCGTGCTCTCCAGGGCCAGCAAGCACTGGGGCGAGCGGCTCGTCGAGGAACGCGGCTTCGCCTGCATGGTCGAGCTGCTGCTCAAGCTGCGGCACTGCCACCCGGTGATCACCGAGGTCCCGCTGGAGCTGCGCTACGACCGCAAGCGCGGGCCGAGCAAGCTCAAGCTGCGCCGGACGATCGCGCAGTACCTGAAACTGCTGGTGCGCGACCGGCTCACGCCCGCGCCCTACCGGGAGCTGTGAAATGACCACCACCGTGGTGATCGGCGGCGGAATCTGCGGCCTCGCCATCGCCCACCGGCTCGCTCGCGAGGGCGAGGGCAATGACAACGCTGTGACGTTGCTCGAGGGCACCGACCAGCTCGGCGGGCTCGGCACGTTCTTCCCCTGGCGCGACCAGTGGATCGAGCGCTTCTACCACTGCATCATGCCCAGCGACGACGATCTGCTGGCACTGCTGGGAGAGCTCGGCCTGCGCGACGAGGTCCGCTGGGAGAACACGAGCATGGGCATGGTGGTCGACGGCCGCCACTACCCGTTCAACTCGGCCGTCGACCTTCTGCGCTTCACCGCCCTGGGCCTCGTCGACCGGGTGCGGTTCGGCGCCGTCTCTGTGCTGCTGCGCAGGCTCGGCAAGGGCAAGGACCTCGACAACCTCCGCACCGAGGACTGGCTGCGCGGCCTGTACGGCGACAAGGTCTGGCGCGACCTGTTCGCTCCGCTGTTCGGGTCGAAGTTCGGCGCGGCGTTCGGTGACGTGCCCGCGCTGTACCTGTGGCAGCGGCTGGGGCGCGAGAGCAACGTCGCGGTGCGCGGCTACCCGCGCGGCGGCTACAAGACGATCATCGACGCGCTGCACGCTTCCATCGAGGCGAACGGCGGCACCGTGCGCACCTCCACCCCTGTGCGCGTGCTGCGTGCCGCCGGCGCACGGGCGGTGGTGGAGCTCGACGGCGGCGAGACGATCGAGGCGGACCGGGTGGTGTCCACCCTGCCGCTGCCGTCACTGCGGCAGGTCGCCGACGCCGAGCTGACCCCGCTGCTGCCTCAGGTGAATCTGCGGTACCAGGGCGTGGTGAACGCGTTGTTCGTGCTGCGCAAGCCGTTGTCCGGCCACTACTGGACGCCGGTGCTGCGCTCGGGCACCGAGTTCGACGGCGTCGTCGAGATGTCGCCGCTGACCGGTCCCGTCGAGGGACGGCACATCGCGTACGCCATGCGCTACACCGACCGGGAGTCCCCGCTGTTCCAGGAGGACACGGCCGACATCGCGGCACGGTGGACCGAGCAGCTGCTGTCGTTGCACGCCGGGCTGTTGACGGCGGAGGACATCGAGGAGGTGCACGTCTTCCGCGCGCCGTTCGTGGAGCCGGTGTACCCGCTCGGGTACCTCGCCCGGCAACCGCCGGTCGAGGTGGCGGGCACACCGCTGCTCCTCGCCACGACCGCGCACGTCTACCCGTCGGTGACGAGCTGGAACTCCAGCGTGGGACTGGCGAACCGGGTGTCGGAGACCATCTGCCGCACCGCGGCCTCGATGAGCCCGGACGGCGAACCCGTGCCGTAGGGCGACGCGATGCCCGCCAGCCGGGCGCGGTGCCCGCTGACGTCGTCGAGCCACCTGAGCACCTCGGCCCGCATCCTGGGGCCAGGTGGCACGAGCGTGCCGAACGTGCCCTCGATCTCGGGCCGTTCGGTGCTGCGGCGGACCACGACGACGGGCCGCTTCAGCACGCTCACCTCCTCCTGCACGCCGCCGGAGTCGGACACGAGCACCGCGGCCCACCTGGCCAGCGACAGGAAGTCCTTGTAGGACTGGGGTTCGATCACCCGCACGCCGGCCAGCAGCCCGTCGAGGCCGAACGCCGCGACCTGCTTGGCCGTGCGCGGGTGCAGCGGCAACACGACGGGCAACGGCAGCGCGGCCAGGTCGCCGAGGATGGTCTCCAGGTTGTCCCGGCAGTCCACGTTCTCCGGCCGGTGCACGGTCGCGAGCACGTAACCGTCGGCGAGCAGCCCGTGCGATGCGATCAGCTTGCGCGATTCGGCGGCGCTGGGCAGCGCCTCCTCCAACGCCTCCACGACGGTGTTGCCGGTGACCACGATCCGGTCCGCCGCAACGCCTTCGCCGAGCAGGTTGGCGCGGTTGAGGGCCGTCGGCGCGCAGCAGAGATCGGCCAGGTGGTCGATGGCGACCCGGTTGTGCTCCTCGGGCATCGCCCTGTCGTAGCTGCGCAGCCCCGCCTCGACGTGGACCAGCGGCACGTCGTTGGCGTTGGCGGCCAGCGCACCGGCGAGCGCGGACGTGGTGTCGCCCTGCACTATCACCACATCGGGTGGTTCTTGGGCGAAGTGGGCGTCCAGTGCCGCCACGGCGTTGCCGAGCTGGCTGCCCCGCCGTCCACCGCCCAGCCCCAGCTCGTGGAAACTCCCCGGTTCCGCGATGTCCGCGCGAATGCGCGAGTACATCGACCGGTCGTAATGCTGTCCTGTGTAGACAACGGCGGCGGCTTGGCCGAACCGCCGGATGAGCGGCGCGAGCTTGATCAGTTCGGGTCGCGTGCCGCACACCATGGTGATGGCGCCTTTTCTCACCGGCCGCACCTTAGGGCCGCGCCCGGCTTTTCCCGTGGCGCGTCAGTCGATCGGGTGAGGCTTTGCGCCGGTGCCCCTGAATCCGTTGTGCGTCAACTAATGTTCGCCGGTGATCAAGAGACCCGCTGCGGTGATCATGGCCGTGATCACCGCCACCGCCCTCACCGCGTCGTCGCACGCCGCCGCCGTGCCGGCCCTGCCTGATCTGCGACAGGCTCCCGTCGGTTGTCCCGGCGGTTACAGCAAGGACGCGAGCAGGTGCGACGCCTGGGACGTCTGCATGGTGAGCGACCCGTCGGCGCCCGGTGGCCCGTGCGTGACCGAAGGCGACATCAAGGCCGTCCGGCTGAGGTTCACCACCTCGGTGGACAACATCGGCGACGGACCGTTCCTCGTCCACGCCCGCCGCGACAGCACCGCCCAGCCCCACATGACCGTCCGGCAGGCCGTCCAGTCCGATGTGGACGGCCCGATCCCGATGACGTTCGGCGAATCCCAGCACCACACCTCGTCCTGGGCCTACTACGAGCCGACCACGAGCCACGAGCACTGGCACCTGATGGGCTTCGAGTACTTCCAGCTGCGCACCCCGACGGGCGAGACCGTCGTGACAGACCGCAAGAACGGCTTCTGCCTGGGTGACCGCTACACCAACGTCGACGCCAAGGCCCTCGCTCACCGCCCCGGCGACAACACGACGTTCACCGGCCAGCTGGCGGAGAAGCTCGACGGCCACAGGTGCGGGCACCACACCCCCGACGCGCTAGAGGCCTTCTTCGGCATCTCGGTCGGCGAGGGCGACGACTACAAGTTCACCGTCGACTTCCAGTGGCTCGACATCACCCAGGTGCGGTCCGGGACCTACGACGTCGTCACCGTCGCCAACCCCGACCGCGCCCTGCTGGAGAAGAACTACGACAACAACGCGGCGTCGATGGCGATCAAGGTCCAGTGGCCGGACGGCGCCGCGCAGGCGCCCGCCCAGATCACCGCACCGCCCAGGGTGACCCTGTTGCGCGGGTGTCCCGGCAGGATCAACTGCGCGAATGCGCCCTGGAGCTGATCCCCGCATCCCTCCCCGAGCACGTGGCCCGGGGAGGGTGGTGTGGCGTGTGCAAGTACCACCAACCCAAGATCATCGAGCACTTTCCTACTACCAACCGGCCCGCGCAGCGCCATCCGCGCAGCAGTTGGTAGTAGTTCAGGGCGGTTCGATCAGGAGTTGGTGGTACTTGCAGACGCCCAGGAGCAGGAGCGCGTCAGCCGCTGTACTCCGGCTCCTTCCGCGAGTGGAAACCCCTGCGGTACCAGACGAGCGGGTCGGGTGCCTCCTCGCTGAACCGCACCGCGCACAGCCTGCCGATGAGCAGGTCGTGGTCACCGGCCACGATCACGTCGGCCACCTCGCACCGCAGCGCCACGACCGCGCTGGGCAGCACCGGCAACGCCGTGCCGGGCCAGGTGACGAGTCCCGTGCCGGCGAACCTGTCCACGTCCTTGGTCGCGAACCTGCGCGCGACCTCGCCGTCGGACTCCCCCAGCACGTTGATCACGAACTCCGTGGCCGAGGTGAGTGCCTCGTGGCAGCTCGACGTGTGGCCGATGCCCACCAGCACGAGCGGTGGGCTCATCGACACCGAGGTCACCGCGCTCGCGGTGAACCCCCATCGGCGGCCGGTGCCGTCGGTCGTGGTGACCACCGCGATCGGTGCCGCCACCAGGGACATCGCCTCGCGGAACGTGTGTTCGTCGATGAGTTCGTCCTGCGTTGTCAAGAGTTCCTCCCCCTCCGGCGGCACCGGGTGGTTACTTGGGCGCGGTGGCGGCCTGCGCGGCCTCACGGGCCTGGGCCGAGAAGCCGCCGCGGTTCTCGGCGACCCAGCGCTGGGAGGCGCGGGGGCCGTCGAGGGCGCCGTTGAACTCGGGCACCACGTAGCGGGAAAGCAGCTCGAAGCTGCGCTTGACGTTCTCGCGCGACGCCCAGTCGTGGGTGTTGACCAGCAGCGTGCCGAAGCCGCCGCTCTCGTCGAGCTTGCGCTGGATGGCCTCGACGGCCTCCTCCGGCGAGCCGATGATCACCGAACCGGACTCCAGCGCGGCGTCGGCCTCCATGCCCGCGGGCAGCGTCGCCGGCGCGCCGAACGTGTCGCGCACGTACTCCTGGTACCACCGGCTCATGCCGCCACGCACCTGGTCGAGCGCCTCCTTCTTGCTCTCCGCGATGTGCACGCAGACGGTGACGCGCCAGTCCTTGCGGTCGACGGTCTGGCCGTGCTTGGCGGCCTCGTCCTCGGCCGCGGCCCACAGCTCGGCGAGCGGCGGGTCCTGCATGCCGGGACGGCCAGCGAACGTCAGTGCCTGCAGGCCGTACTTGCCTGCCAGGCGCATGCCGCGCTCGGAACCCGCGCTCGCCACGACCATGTCGAGGTCCTGGCCCGGGTACGGGCGCAGCTGCAGCGTCGCGTCACGCAGCTCGAACCAGTCGGTCTTGCTCGTCACCGGTTCCGTGCCCTTGATCAGCCCGACCAGCGCGTCCAGCGACTCGGCCATCATGCGGCGCTGGTCGCTCGGCGCGATGCCCATCATCGAGGCGTCGGCCGGCGACACACCCGCGCCCATGCCGAACATCGCCCGGCCGCGGCTCTGGTGGTGCAGCTGCACGATGCGGCCGGCCGCGGTGAGCGGGTGGTGGTAGGGCAGGCTGACGACGCCGGTGCCCAGCTTGATCTGGCGGGTGCGCTCGGCCGCCGCGGCGAGGAACAGCTCGGGAGAGCTGATCAGCGACCAACCGCCGGAGTGGTGCTCACCGACCCACGCCTCGTCGATACCGAGCACGTCCAGCCACTCGATGAGCTCCATGTTGCGCCAGAAGGTGGCCGCCGGGTTCTCCCCCAGGCCGTGGAACGGTGCCATGAACGCGCCGAACTTGAGATTCATCGAATTCGTCCTTGTCGTGTTGGTGTGAAAGCCAATTCGGTCGAGCCCGGCCGGGCCGGGGGCCGAGCACGCCCCCGGCCCGGGGAGTCAGGCCCGGTCGAGCGCGACCGCCAGCTCGGCGACACCGGGTCGCTTCACCACGGAGTAGTGATCACCGGCAACGTCGATCTGCTCCACGCCATCGCACAGCGCGAGCCACTTCTGAGTCGTCTCAACGGTTGCGCCGTCCTCGGCACGCACGAGCAGCACCTGGCTCCGGACCGGGCGGGGTGCGTGCGTTGCCAGGGCACGGCAGTTGCGGGTGAAGCGGTCGACGATGCTGCCCAGCGTCGCGAGGTCGATGTCGGGCGAGAGCACGCCCGCCTCGATCGCCCCGGCGTGCAGCGTCTCGAGCGGCGACTCGACGCGGAACACGTCAGCTGAGGGCTTCCAGTCCGAGTCGACGAGACCGGACAGGTCGCTCGCGAACCACGCCAGCAGCGCCGCCTCGTCGAACTCGGCGGCAGCCGGGCCGGGCGGCTCCAGCAGGTCCACCGCGGCCACGAGCTCCACGGCCCGGCCGGATTCCTCCAGCTGTGCGGCCATCTCCAGCGCGATCACGCCGCCCATCGACCAGCCACCGATCCGGATAGGCCCGTCGACGGGGATCGCCTCGATGTACTGCGCCGCCAGTGCGGGGATCGTGTCCGGTGCGTCGTCGGGCACCTGCAACCCGTAGAACGGCTGATCCTCACCCAGTGCGGCAGCGAGATTCGCGTAGCAGAGCACGTCGCCACCGACCGGGTGCACGAAGAACAACGGCGTGCGTGAGCCGTCCGTGCGGATCGGCACCAGCGCCGACCGGCCGACGTTCCCGTTCTGCCGCAGCACCTCGGCGAGGCGCTCGATCGTCGAGTTGTCGAACAGCGTTGCCAGCGGCAGGGAAATGCCGGTCGTGGCACGGATCCGCGCCATCAGCCGGACCGCCAGCAGCGAGTCGCCACCGAGGACGAAGAAGTCCGAGGTGACGGTGATCTTGCTGCCGGAGAAGAAGTCCTCCCAGATGCCGGCGATCAGCCGTTCGATCTCGTCGCGCGGAGCGACTCCCTCGCCGGATGCGCCGTAGCTCTCCGGCGCGGGCAGCGTCGTGCGGTCGACCTTCCCGTTGGCGGTCAACGGAAGTTCGTCGAGCACCAGGACGTGCGGTGGGACGAGGTACTCGGGCAGTTCCTCGCGGAGAATTCCCCGCAGTTCGGCACCCGAGAGCTCGAAGCCCGGCTCCGCGACGACGTACCCGACGAGCCGCTTCGGCCCCTGCCGGTCACCGATCGCGGCTACCACGGAGGCACGAACGCCCGGACACCGCGACAGCGCCACCTCGATCTCGCCGAGTTCGACGCGGTAGCCGTTCACCTTGACCTGGAAGTCCTCCCTGCCGAGGAACTCGATGGTGCCGTCAGGCAGGTACCGGCCAAGGTCACCCGTGCGGTAGAGGCGTTCCCCGGTCTGGGGGTGCGTCACGAACGACGCCGCGGTCTTCTGCTCGTCGCCGAGATAGCCGCGGGCGAGGCCGGCACCGGCGATGTGGAGATGACCGGGCACCCACGTGGGGCACGGCCGCATCGCGTCGTCGAGCACGTGGAACCGCTGGTTCCGCATCGGCTTGCCGTACGGGATGCTCGGCGCCGACAGGTCCACCTCGCCGATCGGGTGCAGGATCGACCAGATCGACGCCTCGGTGGCGCCGCCGAGGCTGTAGAGATCGGCATCCGGCACCAGCTTGCGGATGCGGTCCGGCAGCGGCACCGGGATCCAGTCGCCGCTCATCATCACGACGCGGATCGGCAACGGGGTACCGGGTTCCGTCGCCTCGACGAACATCTCCATCAACGCGGGCACGGTGTTCCACACGGTGACGCCGTGCTCGGCGACCAGCTCTGCCCAATGGCGCGGCTCGCGGGCCAGGCCGACCTCGGGCAGGACGATCGCGCCACCCGCCGTCAGCAGACCGAAGACGTCGTAGACGGACAGGTCGAAGTTCAACGCCGACAGGGCGAGCACGCGGTCGTTCTCGGTGATGCCGAACCGGTCGTTGACGTCGTGGATCGTGTTCAACGCGCCGCGGTGCTCGATCGCCACGCCTTTCGGCACCCCGGTGGATCCGGAGGTGTAGATGACGTAGGCGAGGTCCTCCGGCGAACGGTCCGCGGGTGCGACAGGCCCGGCGGGCAGAGCACCGATCTCGGCACCGTCCACAGCGGACACCGACAGACCCTCGGGCCAGGTGACGCGGTCGAGCAGACGTTCCTGGGTCAGCGCGACGGTGATGCCCGCGTTGCCGCACAACAGGTTCAGCCGCTCGGCCGGGACGTTCGCGTCGATCGGGACGTACACCCCGCCTGCCTTGAGCACGCCGAGCACACCGGCGATCTGCTCCCAGCCGGTCTCCATCACGACGGCCACGAGCGAACCGGGCGTGAGACCGGTCAGCTGACGCGCGACCTGGTTCGAGATTCCGTCGAGCTCCGCGTAGGTGAGGGTGCGGGCACCGGACACCACGGCGACGCGGTCACCGTCGGACGCGGCCCGAGCCAGGAAACCCTCGTGCAGCAGGCCTTCCGGCAGAGGTCCGTCCGTCGCGTTCGCTTCGTCGCGCAGCGCGAGGTCCGCGGCCGGCACCAGCATCGGCGCCTGCCGGCCCCACGCCTGCTCGTCGTCGCACAGCTCGCGCAGCACGCCGTCGTACACGGCGAACATCGTGTCGATCATCCCCTCGGGGAAGATCTCGTCGACGACGTCCCAGTTGACGACCAGCGCGCCCTCGTCCTCCACGACCTGGTGGTCGAGCCACACCTGCGGGGTCCGGATGGAGCTGGACACCTCGCGGCCGCCCTCGCCCATCGTGGTCAGGTGCTCGACGAACCCGGTCGCGGCGGCCGCCTCCTCCTGCGAGGCGAAGTTGACGGTGCTGGCGAAGACGATCGGCATCGTCGTGCGCGCCGACGCGCCGCGCACCCGGCTGAACTCCCGCAGCACCTGCACGCCGCTGACGTGGCTGTGCTCCAGGTCGGTCCACAGCTGGTTCTGCAGCCGCTCGGCCCGCTGGGCGAACGGCACCTCGACCGCGCTGTCGACCTCCAGCAGCGTGGTGGCGCTGAAGTTGCCGACGACCTCGCCGACCTTCTCGTGCAACGGCAGGCGGTTGAAGAACAGCACGTTCAGCGTGAACTTGCTCGACCGGCTCCACGCCGCGATCACCTGCGAGTAGGCGGTGCCGAGCGCGGCGGACGGGGTCACGCCCGCGGCCGCGGCGGAGCGCTTGAACCGCGCCCACGCGTCCGCGTCGATGGTCAGCGTGCGGTGCGAGAACTGCGAGCGCGCGATGGTCGCCGGGTTCACCGCGACCGGCAGGTCGGGTGCGGACGGCATCGTCGCGACCCGCTCGCGCCAGTAGTCGAGCGAGCGCGTGTGCAGCTCGCCGCCCTCCATCGACCGCATCGCCAGCACGTAGTCGCGGTAGGACAGCGCGATCTCGGGCAGGTTGCGCTCGCCGCGGTAGACCATCGCCCACTCCTGGAACACCACGGAGGTGCTCCAGGCGTCCATGATCATCGCGTCGAGTCCGATGTGGAGCCTCGTGCGCTTGTCGTCGAGAACCGACGCCCTGATGTCGAACAGCGGCCAGACGCCCGCGTCGAACACCTGGTCGCGCATCTCGACGTGGACTTCTTCGAGTACGCGTTCCTGGTCGTCGTGACCGCGCAGGTCGAGCGAGCGGATCTCGTACGCGGGCACCTCGGGGAGCACGCGCTGGTACCCGTCCGGGGTGACGACGGCACGCAGCATGTCGTGCCGCGCGATGATCTCGTTCCACGCCACACCGAGCCGGTCGAGCTCGACGCCGTCCAGCTCCACCTCGATGAAGAAGTACGTGGAGACCTGCCCCAGCGGGAACGCGTCCGAGCGGCCCACGAGGTAGGCCTGCTGGAGGTCGGTCAGCGGGAACGGGTCGTGGCGGCCGGCCGGGTCGGGCACGATCTCGGGCAGCAGGCTGGTGCTGGTGCCTTCTTCCAGCGCGGCCTCGACGAACTCGGCCAGTGCGAGCACGCCACGGGACTCCATGAACGCCACCAGCGGCAGCGTCACGCCGAGCCTGGCCGAGAGCGCGTCCTTGACCTCCAGCGCCATCAACGAGTCGAGGCCCAGGTTCTGCAACGGCTCGTGGACGTCGACCTCGGCGGAACGGGCACCGAGCGCCTTGGCCACGGCGCCGGTCACCAGCTCCAGCACCTTCTCCCGCCGCACGGCCGGATCAGTGGGAAGCTCGACCAGCCCGCCCGACGGCTGCGGCGGGGCCGAGGCCGTGCGAGTGGGTGCGGAGGTCCGCAGCACCAGGTCGCGGTCCGCGCGCTTGAGGCACACGCCGGCCGACTCGACGACCGCGTTGCCGTCGCCGTCCTCCAGCCGCACGTCGGCGAACAGCGTCGACGTCGAGCCCGGCACCGCCGACACCTTGGCGTGGCAGAACAACGGCCCGTCGACCTGCAGGTCGTGGAACGTCAGCCGGTCGATGCCGACGATCGCGAAGACCGCGTCCTCAGGGGTGTCGTCGGGCAGGGCCGAGAACACGACCTGGAACATCGCGTCCGTCAGGCCGGGGTGCAGCAGGTAGCCGCGCTCGCCGTCGACCGGCGGCCGCATGCGGGCGATCGCCTCGCTGTCGGCACGCCAGACGTGCTCGACCCAGCGCGCCGAGTCGCCGAGCGTGAGGTCGCGGTTCGCCATGTTCTCGTAGAACTCGGCACCGGTCAGCTCGCGCGGGAACCGCGAAACGTCGGTGCGCGCGGTACCGATCCGAGGCGAGAGAGTCGCGTCGCAGTGGACCTTGCCCTGCGTGTGCGCCCGCCAGTCGCCGTCGATCTGCTGGGCGTAGTAGCGGAAGAACTTCGTATCACCGTCATGGTCGGTGAAGTGCAGCTGCGCCGTCGTGCCCGTCGCGGGGTCGATGACGAGGCTCTGCAGCACCAGGCCGTCCTCGACGACGAACGCACCCTCGTGGCCGAGCTCGCGCATGCCGCGGAAGACCGACTCGAGGTAGACGCCGATGTTGATGATCGTCAGGTCGCCGAGCACGCAGTCGCCGAGACACGGGTGGTGCGTGACGCTCAGCTTGGACTCGAACTGCACGAGGTCGAGCGGTGACTCGACCCGATGGCCCAGCAACGTTTTCGCGGTGCGAGTGGGGCGCGAGACCGCGGTGCTCGCCTCGAACCAGTGGTGCCTGCGCTGGAACGGGTAAAGCGGCAGCTCGGCCCTGGCACCCGGAGCGATCCCGGGCCAGTCCAGTTCGTACCCGCGCACGTACAGGGCGGCGGCCGAGTCGAGCAGGACCCGGCGGTCGTCGTGGTGCTGGCGCAACGACGGCAGGAAGCACAGCTCGTCGTCACCGGTGGGCGCGAACCTCTTCGCCATGCCGAGCAACGTCGGCGCCGGGCCGATCTCGACGAACCGGCGATACCCCTTGCCGAACAACGTGGTCATGCCGTCCAGGAACCGCACGGGCCGGCGGACGTGCTCGCGCCAGTACCCGGCGGAGAACTCGTCCACCTGCTGACCGGTGACGTTGGAGATCACCGGGATGCGCGGCGGCTGGAAGGAGATCGACGCGGCCTCGCGCTCGAACTCGTCCAGCATCGGGTCGACCAGCGGCGAGTGGAACGCCCGCGACACGGTCATCCGCTTGGACTTCACACCTTGCGCGGTCAGCGCGGCGAGGAACCGGTCGAGCTCCTCCTCAGCGCCGGACACGACGATGCTCTGCGGTCCGTTGACCGCCGCGATCGCCAGGTCTGCGAACGGCTCCAGGGCGCGCTCGACGACGTCCGCCTCCGCGAACACCGCCGCCATCGTTCCCGGTCCGCAAAGTTCGTGCATCAACTGTCCACGACGGACGGTCAGCCGTAATGCGTCGTCCAGGCTCATCACGCCGGCCACGCAGACCGCGACCAGCTCGCCGACGCTGTGCCCGACGACGGCGGCGGGCTCGACGCCCCACGACCGCCACAGCTCGGCCAGCGCGTACTCGACCGCGAACAGCACGGGCTGCGTGAACTGGGTCTCGTGGACCAGTCCGGCGTCCTGGGGCTTCGGGTTGATCAGGCTGTGCAGCGTGCGGCCGAGCAGCGGTTCGGCGATCTCGTCGCACCGGTCGAACGCCGCGCGGAAGACCGGTTCGTCCGCATACAGCGCGCGGCCCATGCCGGGGTACTGCGCGCCCTGACCGGTGAACAGGAACACGACCTCCGGTGCCGCGCCGGGCAGCACGTGCCCCTGCCGCACCGCGGCCGGGAGCTCGGTGGCCTCGGCCGTCTCCACCAGCAGCTCGCGCATCTCGGCGGGCGACGAGGCGACGACGGTGAGGCGGTGCGAGAAGTGGCTGCGGCCCGCGCCCGCCGTGGCGCAGATGTCCGGCAGCTCGTCCTCCGCGGCGGCCTCCAGCCTGTCGGCGTAGCGGGCGGCGAGGTCCGCGAGGGCCGCGGGGTTCTTGGCGGACAACGCGAGCAGGGACGCCTTCGTCGCCTCGGTCCTGGGCTCGCGGACGGGCAGCGGCGCCTCCTCCAGCACCACGTGCACGTTGGTACCGCTCGCGCCGAACGAGCTGATGCCCGCGAACCGCGGCTGCTCGCCGCGCGGCCACGGCGTGACCTCGGTGGGCACCCGCAGCGGCAGCTCCTCGATGCCGATCTCCGGGTTGATCTCCTTCAGGTGCAGGTGCGGCGGGATCTCCTCGTGCCGCAACGACTGCACGACCTTGATGAGCCCGGCCACGCCCGCGGCCGGTTCCAGGTGACCGATGTTGGTCTTGACCGAGCCGACCGGGACCAGGTCGTCCGCGGATCGCTTGCCCAGCACCGCGCCCAGCGCGCGCAGCTCGATCGGGTCGCCGAGCGGCGTGCCCGTGCCGTGCGCCTCGACGTAGCCGATCTGGTCGGCCTCTACGCCCGCGTTGCGCAGTGCCTGCCGGATGACGTCCTGCTGCGCCACCGGGTTCGGCACGGTGATGCCGCTGCTGCGGCCGTCCTGGTTGATCGCGGAGCCGCGGATGACGGCGAGCACGTTGTCGCCGGCGGCCAGCGCGTCGGACAGGCGCTTGAGCACCACGACACCGCAGCCCTCACCGCGCACGTAGCCGTTGGCCGAGGCGTCGAACGTCTTGCAGTAGCCGTCCGGCGCGAGCATCCTCGCCTTGGACAGCACGACGTAGGACTCCGGCGACAGCAGGATGTTCACACCGCCGGCGAGCGCGGCGTCGCACTCGCCGGAGCGCAGGCTCTGGCTCGCGAGGTGCACGCCGACCAGCGACGACGAGCACGCGGTGTCGACCGAGATGCTCGGGCCGTTGAGCCCCAGCCAGTACGACAGCCTGCCCGCGGCGAACGGGGCCGCGCGGCTCGTGACGAGGTAGGTGTCGAGGTCGGCCGGGTCGATCTCCTGCAGCTGCACCTGGTTGTAGTCGTGGTTGGTGACGCCGAGGAAGACGCCGACGTTGCTCTCGCCCTGGCCGGTGCTGATACCCGCGTGTTCCAGGGCCTCCCAGCCGACCTCCAGCAGCAGGCGCTGCTGCGGGTCGAGCGTGGCCGCCTCGCGCGGTGAGATGCCGAAGAACGGCGCGTCGAACTGGTCGATGCCGGGCAGGAACCCGCCCTTGTTGACATAGGTCTTGCCCGGGTTCTCCTGCGACGGGTCGTAGAAGTGGTCGACGTCCCACCGTGATTCGGGCACGTCGGAGATGCCGTCGCCGCCCGAGCGGAGGAACTGCCAGAACTGTTCGGGATCGCTGGCGCCGCCGGGCATGCGACAGGCCATGCCGACGATGGCGATCGCGTCGTCATCAGCCTGCTTGCGCACGGCGTCGAGCTCGGCGCGGAGCCGGCGGATCTCCAGCACGCTCTTCGCGAGCAGCTGGCGTGAGTCGGCGGACTCGGTCATCGGATGCTCCCTGTGGTGCCGGTGGTGGTGCCGAGCTCGTCGGCGAGGACGGCGAGGAGCTCGTCCTCCGTCAGGTCGTCGATGTCCGACGGCGGCGCGGCGGACGGGGACTCGCCGCTCAGGCGGGCGAGGAGGTACTTGGTCAGCTGCATGACGCTCGGGTGCTCGAACATCACCGCGGCCGGCAGCTTGAGATCCAGCGCGGCCTCGGCGCGCTGGCGGGCCTTGCGCGCCACCAGCGAGTCCATGCCCATCTGGAAGAACCCGGTGTTCGGGTCGATCCGGGCGCGGTCCATCTCCAGCAGTTCGGCGACGGTGTCCAGCACGAACGCGAAAACGTCCTCCTCGGTCGCGGCCGGGGGTTCTGGGCTCCGCTGCTGGACGATCGTGATCTCCTGCGCCGGAGCCGACCCGCTCACCGACGGCGCGGTGGGCGCGGTGCTGGTGAACCAGTACCGCTCGCGCTGCCAGGCGTACAGGGGCAGGGCAACCACAGAACCGCTGTCCGAATTGGACAGTGACACGTCGAACCCGTGTGCGTGCAGCGAGCCGAGGCTCTCCAGCGAGGCCAGGTCCTCCGGCTCGTCGCGGCGCATCGACGGCAGCGCGAGACCGGTCACGCCGGCCTGCTCGAACGCCTCCTCCACCGAGTTCAGCACCACCGGGTGCGGGCCGAGCTCCAGGAACACGCCGTGCTTGTCGTCGACGAGCTGCCGGATGGCGTTCCAGAACAGCACCGGCTGGCGCAGGTTGCGGAACCAGTGCTCCGCGCGGAGCTCCTCACCGTTCAGACGGCCGCCCGTGACGGTGGAGAAGAGCGGGACGTGTGCCGCGGCGGGCCTGATGTCCGCCAGGCCGGCCAGCAGTTCGTCGCGCAGTGCGTCCAGCTGCGGGCTGTGGCCGGCGACGTCGGACTTCATCGGGCGGCAGAACACGTTGCGCGCCTTGAGCTCCTCGGCGAGCGCGTCGAGCGTGGCCGGGTCACCGGAGAGCACGGTGGACGCCGGGCTGTTGCTGACGGCCACGGAGACGAGGCCCTCGTGCCCGGCGACGAGCGCGGTGGCCTCCTCGATCGGCAGCGCCACGACGAGCATCGCGCCCTTGCCGCTCAGCGTGCGCAGCAACGTGCTGCGCAGGCTCACGATCCTGGCCGCGTCGTCCAGGCTGAGGGCGCCCGAGATGTGCGCGGCGGCGACCTCGCCCAGGCTGTGGCCGACGACCGCGTCCGGCTCGATCCCCAGCGCACGCCAGCGCGCGGCGAGACCGACGGTGACGGCGAAGAGCGCCGGCTGCGTGAGGTCGATCCGGTCGGCGAGCTCGGCCGCGTCGACCCTGAGGATCTCGTCGACGACGGACTTGCCGCCCTGGTAGGGCTTCAGCGCCTCGTCGCATTCCAGCACCGCGGTGCGGAACGCGTCGCAGCGGGCCATCAGCTCGTGGCCCATGCCGGGGCGTTGCGCGCCCTGACCTGGGCAGACGAACACGATGCCGCTCTCGACCGGTGCCGCGGTGTTGCCCGTCACGATGCCGGGACCGCCGGCACCGTCGAGCCACGACGTGAGCCGGTCCGCCGCGCCCGCCGCGTCCTGCGCCACCACGACGAGCCGGTGCTCGTGCTGGGTCCGGCGGTGGGTCGCGGTGTGGGCGATGTCGCCCAACGAACCCGGCTCGGCGGCGAGGAAGTCGCGGTACGCGGCCACCATCGGCACCAGCGCCTCCGCGCTGCGGGCCGTGATCGGCAGGATCTGGTGAGCAGCGGAGTCCTCTGTGGACTCGGTGACGGGCGGAGGTCCGAGCACGACGTGTGCGTTGGTGCCGCCCGCGCCGAACGCGCTCACCGCACCGTGGCGGTGCTCGTCGGGCACGTCCCAGTCCCGGAGTTCGCCGGAGATGAAGAGCCTGGTGCCGTCGATCTCGATGTGCGGGTTGAGCTGGTTCATCCGGTGCGGCGCGATCTCGCGGTGGTGGATGCTCAGCACGACCTTGAGCAGACCGGTGATGCCGGCGGCCGCCTCCAGGTGACCGACGTTGGTCTTGATCGAGCCGAGCGCGCAGGCGTTCTCCGCCTGCTTGCCGTAGACCGAGGTCAGCGCCTCGACCTCGATCGGGTCGCCCAGCGCCGTGCCGGTGCCGTGCGCCTCCAGCAGCGTCACCTGCTCGGGGGCGACACCGCCGTTGCGCAGCGCGGCTTCGAAGACCCTGCGCTGGGCCAGGCCGTTCGGCGCGGTCATGCCGTTGGTCAGGCCGTCCTGGTTGGTGGCCGTTCCCTTGATCACCGCCCACACCCGGTCGCCCGCGGCGACCGCGTCGGACAGCCGCTTCAGCACGATCACGGCGACGCCCTCGCCGCGGGTGTAGCCGTCCGCGGCGGCGTCGAAGGTCTTGCACCGTCCGTCGGGCGCGAGCGGGAGTCCCTTGGCGTGGGCCATGGTCGTCATCGGCGAGAGGATCATGTTCGTGCCGCCGACGACGGCCATCGCGCTCTCCTGGGCCCGCAGGCTCTGCACGGCCAGGTGCACGGCGACCAGCGAGGACGAGCAGGCCGTGTCGACGACCAGGCTCGGCCCGCGGAAGTCGAACAGGTAGGACAACCGGTTGGGGATGATGCTGTTCGAGCCACCACCGGTCGTGTACATGTGCAGCGACTCGGGGTCGGCGAGCTGCATCTGGAAGTAGTCGGTGTTGTTCGCACCGACGAACACACCGGTCTCACTACCCAGCAGGGATTCGCGGGTCTGCCCGGCGTCCTCCATCGCCTCCCACGCGACCTCGAGGAACAGCCGCTGCTGCGGGTCCATCCTGGCGGCCTCCTTCGGCGAGATGCCGAAGAAGTACGGGTCGAAGCCCTCGACGTCGTCCACGAAGGCGCCCTGCCGGAACGACATCCGGCCGACGGTCTCCGGGTTCGGGTCGTAGAACGCGTCGGCGTCCCAGCGCGACGGCGGTACCGGCGCGATCGTGTCGACGGCGTCGCGCACCAGCTGCCACAGCTCTTCCGGGGAGTTGGCCCCGCCCGGCAACCGGCAGCCGATGCCGACGATCGCGATGGGCTCCCGCTTGGCCGACTCCAGCGCGTCGACCTTGTCCCGCAGCCGGCGGATCGCCTGCAGCGTCGTCGTTGTGTTGTCCCCCATGTCAGATGTTCTCCATCCGCTGCAGCAGCTCAGCGAGCTCTCGTTCGACCAGGTCATCGGATTCGTGGGCCGGCGCGTCGAGCACGATCTCCTCGATGGGCACGGCCTCGGCCTCCGGGGCGAGACCGGCCAGGTCCGCGAGGAACCGGGCCAGCTCGTGCACCGTCGGGTAGTTCCAGATCAACGTCGCCGACAGCCGCACGCCGAACGCGGCCTCCAGGCGGTTGCGCAGTTCCATGGACATCACCGAGTCGATGCCGAACCCGCGCAACGGCTGGTCGCGGCCGATCCGCTCGGCGGGCAGCCCGACCACCCCGGACACGGTCGTGGCCACCAGGTTCTGGACGGCTTCGCCGCGTTCGGCCGGTGCGAGCGCCTTGATCTCGGCGAGCGGCTCCTGCGTCGACGTCACGCCGGACCCGTTGTCCACCAACGCCATCCGCAGGCCGGTCGCCTCGACGACCGTGTCACCGTCCGGGTCGAGCAACCGCACGTCGGCGAGGAAGACCTCACCGTCACGCAGCACCGAAGCGTGCACCGTGCCCGTGCCCAGGTAACGCTTGTGCACGGAGATCCGCTCGAGGCTCGTGCTCACCAACGCCGACCGGTCGTCACCGAGTGCCGCCAGCACCGGCGGGATGGCGACCTGGAGCGCTGAGTCCAAATAGGACGGATGCACGAGGTGGCCGGGGTCCTCGGCGGCCGCGGGCAGCTCGATCGTCGCCAGCGCCTCCGTCGTGGAGAACTCGACCTCCACGACACCCTGGTAGGCAGGCCCGTACCGGACGTCCCGTTCGCCGAGCACCTGGTAGAACTCCGCGCCCTTCAGGGTTTCGGTGTTCCCGCCGAGCACCGCGGTGTCCGGTGCCGTGTCCTCCTCGCGTGGTGCGAGGCCGGCGTGGGCGAGCTCGAGCGGGCCGCCCTCGGTGATCGCGAAGAACCGCGCGGTGAGGTCCACGGTCAGCACCAGCTGCATCCGGTGCTGCACGCCCTCCCTGACCACGAGCGGTTCGGCGAACACCAGTCCGGTGATGTCGAACTTCTCACCGGGACGGATCTCGGCGGCCGCGGCGAGCAGCACGTCCACGTACAGCGCGCCGGGCACGATCGCGACGCCGCCGACCCGGTGGTCTCGGACTGCAGCGGTGTCCGCGTCGACGTCCCACTGCCAGTACCGGGTGCCCGGCTCGACCGCGGAGTCGAGCCGCTCGCCGAGCAGCGGGTGCTCGCCAGCCGCACGAGTGCGCGTCACCCGCCTGGTCTCGCTCGGGTGCCAGAACCGTTCACGCTGCCACGGGTAGGACGGCAGCTTGACCCGCCGGTCCGCCGCCGCGATCGCGGGACTGCCCTGCACCGGCAAGCCCAGCACGTGCAGCCGCCCGAGAGTGCGCAGCAGCGACGGCCGCTCCGGTTCGTTGCGCCGCAACGACGGCAGCGCGGCCGTACCGGGGACGTTCTGCTCGACCGCGGGCACCAGGATCGGGTGCGGCGTCATCTCGACGAACGCCTGCACGCCGTCCTTCGCGAGCGCGCTGATCATTCCGGCGAACAGCACCGGTGCGCGCAGGTTGTCGACCCAGTAGTCCGCGTCCATGGTGGTGCCGTCGAGCACCTCGCCCCGCACCGTCGAGTAGACCGGCACAGTGGCTTTCCGGGGCCGGACCGCGGCCACGGCGGCGTAGAGGTCGTCGCGCAACGGGTCCATCTGCGGGCTGTGCGACGCCACGTCCACCTTGACCCAGCGGCAGAACACCTCGTCCGCCTCGAGCCTGGTCTTGATCAGCTCCAGCGCTTCGGGATCGCCCGACAGCACTGTCGAGCGCGGGCTGTTGTTGACGCCGATGGAGACCTCGGCCTCGTGCCCGGCGACGGTCTCAGCGGCCTCGTCGAGGGTCAGCTCGGCCGCGAGCATCGCGCCCTGGCCCGCCACCCGGCGCAGCAACGCGCTGCGCAGACAGATGATCCGGGCCGCGTCCTCGATCGTCAGCACGCCCGCGACGTGCGCGGCGGCGATCTCGCCCATGCTGTGCCCGACGACGGCGTCCGGCTCGACGCCCCACGACCGCCACAGCGCCGCCAGCGCCACCTCGACGGCGAAGAGCATCGGCTGCACCACGTCGATCCGGTGCAGCTGCGACGTTTCCTCGTCCGCCTCCAGCTCGGCGATGACCGACCAGTCGGCGAACTCGCGCACCGCCGCGTCGCACTCCTCGAGCGCGGCGCGGAAGACGGGCTCGGCGCCCAGCAGTTCGCGCCCCATGCCGATCCACTGCGATCCCTGGCCGGGGAAGACGAACGCGATCTTCGGCGGTGCCTCGGCAGTACCTGTGGCGACACCGACGTGGGTCTCGCCACGGCCGTGTGCCGCAAGCGCTTCCGCGAGTTCCGCGCTGTCACCGGTCACCACGGCGAGCCGGTGTGGCTGCGCCATCCGTGCCGACGCGGCGGCCGCTACCTCGCGCACCGGCAGGTCCACGGTGGCGACCTGGGCCGCGTGAGCCTGGAGAGCCTCCGGTGTCTTCGCGGAGAGGACAACGAGGTGGCTGCCCTGCTCGGTCTGGGACTCCAGGTGCTGCTCGTCCGGTGCCTCGACGGTCGTGGACTCCGAGCCCTCCAGCACGACGTGCACGTTCGTGCCGCCCCACCCGAAGGCGCTGACCGCGGCGAACGGCGCCCGTTCGGCAGGCCACTGCTCCAGCTCGGTCGGCACCCGCAGTCCCAGCCCGTCGAAGTCGATCTCCGGGTTCGGGGTCGCGAAGTGCAGGTTCGGCGGCACCGCGCGGTTCCTGAGGACCAGCACGGCCTTGATGAAGCCCGCGACGCCCGCCGCGGCCTCCAGGTGACCGATGTTGCTCTTCACCGAGCCGATCACGAGCGCGTCGTCGCGCTCGCCCCCGACCACGGCGCCCAGCGCCGAAGCCTCGATCGGGTCGCCCAAAGACGTTCCCGTGCCGTGGGTCTCGACGTAGTGGACATCGTGCGGCTCGACCCCGGAGCGGCGGTAGGCCTCGCGCAGCACGTCCTCCTGCGCGGTGACGCTCGGCGCGGTGAGGCCGTTGCTGAGTCCGTCGTTGTTCGACGCCGAACCCCTGATGGTGCACCAGATGTCGTCGCCGTCGGCGATGGCGCGCGACAGCGGCTTGAGCACCACGACACCGCAACCCTCGCCGCGGCCGAAGCCGTCGGCGCTCCCGTCGAACGCCTTGCAGCGGCCGTCCGGCGCCAGACCGCCGAACTGGGTGAGCGCCACCATGGTCGCCGGGTTGAGGATCAGGCTCGACCCACCCGCGATCGCGGCGGTGGACTCCCCCGACCAGAGGCTCTGGCAGGCGAGGTGGATCGCGAGCAGCGACGACGAGCAGGCGCTGTCGACCATCAGGCTCGGCCCGCGCAGCCCGAGGACGTACGACAGCCGGTTCGCCACCATGTTGAGCGCGCGGCCCGTGGCCGAGTGCAGCGAGAACTGGTCCACGTCCGGCGCGAGGCCCGCGTAGTCCTGCCAGATCGCGCTCGCGAACACACCGGTCCTGCTGCCGGCGAGCGTGGCCCCCGCGAGACCGGCGTCCTCCAGCGCCTCCCAGGCGACCTCGAGGAACAACCGCTGCTGCGGGTCCATCTCCTGTGCCTCACGCGGCGAGATGCCGAAGAACAGCGGGTCGAACTCGTCCACCGGACGGTCGAGGAAACCGCCCTCGACGGGCACGGTCCTGCCGGGTGCGGTGCCCGCGAACTCGGCCGGGTCCCAGCGCTGTTCCGGCACCGGCCGGACGGCGTCGCGGCCGTTGCGCAGCAGGTCCCAGAACCCGTCGACGTCGTCGGCGCCGGGGAAGCGGCAGGCGACACCGACGACCGCGATCGGCTCGCGTTCACCGGTGACGACCGGCTTCGGCACGACCACGGGCTTGGCCGGCTCGTCCGCCACCAGCTTCGAGCGCAGGCCACGGGCGAGCTGTTCCGGTGTCGGGTGGTCGAACAGCAGTGTCGACGGCAGCTTCAGCCCGGTCGCCGCGACCAGGCGGTTGCGCATCTCCACGGCGGTCAGCGAGTCGAAGCCGTGGTCCTTGAACGCCTGCGTGACGGAGAACCCGCTCGCGTCGGCGTGCCCGAGGACGACGGCGGCGTTGGTGCACACCAGGTCCAGCAGCACCCGGTGCTGCTCGGCCCCGGTCAGCCCGGCCAGCCGTTGCGCCAGCGGCAGCTCACGCGCGACACGTGCCGTCCGAGCCTTGACCAGCGACCGCAGCACCGCCGGCACAACCCCGGCACCGGACCTGTCGATCCGCGCGGGAACCGTGACCGCCGCGGCACCGAGGAAGTCGCGGTCGAACAGCGCCAGACCGTCCTCAGTGGACAGCGGCAGGACGCCCGATCGGCCGAGCCTGCCGAGGTCCTCCGACGTCAGATGCCCGGACATGCCACTGGATTCGGCCCAGTAGCCCCACGCCATGCTCGTGGCGGACAGACCCGCGGCGTGCCTCTGCTCGGCCAGCGCGTCGAGGAACGCGTTGGCGGCGGCGTAGTTCGCCTGCCCGCCCGTGCCGATCGTGCCGGCGGCGGACGAGAACAGGGCGAACTCGGCCAGGTCCAGACCCGCGGTGAGCTCGTGCAGGTGCCAGGCCGCGTCGGCCTTGGGCGTCAGCACGGTCCGCACCTGGTCCTCGGTCATGGCCTCGACCGTCGCGTCGTCGAGCACACCGGCGGCGTGCACGACAGCGGTCAACGGGTGCTCCGCGGGAATGTCCGCGAGCACCGCCTCCAGTGCGGCGCGATCGGAGGCATCGCACCGCACGACGGTCACGGAGGCGTCCAGCTCCGGAACATCCGAACCACTGCGGCTCAACAGAAGCAGGTGCCGCACACCGTGCCGCTCCACGAGCCGGCGAGCGACCTGGGCACCGAGCGTGCCCGTGCCACCGGTGATCAGCACCGTGCCTTCGGGGTTCAGTTTCCGGGGCAGGGTCAGCACGACCTTGCCGATGTGCCGGGCCTGGCTGAGGTGCCGCAACGCGGCGCGCGCCTCGCGGATCTCCCACGCCGTCACCGGCAGCGGCGTCAGCACGCCCTGCTCGAACAGCGGCACGAGCGCGGCGAACAACCCCTGGATGTGGGCGGGGTCGAGCACCAGCAGGTCGAAGGCCTGGTACCGGACGTCGGGGCGGACCTCGTCGCGGAGGTCGTTCTTGCCCATCTCCACGAACCGGCCGCCGTCGCGCAGCAGTCCGATCGAGGCGTCGATGAACTCGCGGGTCAGCGAGTTCAGCACCACGTCCACCTGGCCGAACTGCTCGGCGAACGCGAGGTCGCGCGACGACGCGATGTGGTCGTCCGAGACTCCGAGCGCGCGCAGCACGTCGTGCTTGGCGGGCCCGGCCGTCGCGAACACCTCGGCGCCGAGGTGACGTGCGAGCTGAAGTGCAGCCATACCAACGCCACCGGTAGCGGCGTGCAGCAGCAACGATTCGCCGCGCCGCAGCTCCGCCAGTTCCACCAACGCGTAGTAGGCGGTGAGGAACACGACGGGCGTGCCGGCGGCCTGTGCCCACGACCACGTCGAGGGCACCGGGGCCAGCAAGCGGTGATCGGTCACGGCGATCGGTCCGGTGCCGCGCGGGAAGAGCCCCATCACGCGGTCGCCGGCGGAGAACTCCGTGACGTCCGACCCGGTTTCCAGCACGACACCCGCGCTCTCGGTGCCGAGCAGGCCGTCACCGGGGTACATGTCGAGCGTGATCAGGGCGTCGCGGAAGTTCATGCCGACCGCGCGCACCTCGACCCGGACCTCGTTCGGTGCGAGCTCGACCTCGGGAATCTCCCGCAGCACCAGGCCGTCCAGCGAACCGCGCTGCGAGACGTCGAGCATCCAGTTGGCGGCAGGCGTGTCCAGCAGCTCGGACTCGTCGCCGAGCCTGGGCACCAGCAGTCGTCCGTCGCGCATCGCCAGCTGCGGCTCACCGGAGGCCAGCACCGCGTGCAGCGGCACCGGCGCGGTGTCCGCCGGGTCGAGGTCCACCAGCACGAACCGGTCAGGGTGCTCGGACTGGGCGCTGCGGAGCAGGCCCCACACCGAGGCCGCGGCCAGGTCGCGCACGTCTTCCGAACCGCGGGCGGCAACGGCACCACGGGTCGCGATGACCACGACCCGGTCGTCCGTGAGCGAGTCCTGCACCAGCCGCAACGTCTCGGCCACGACCCGGTGCGTGTCCTCCACACCGTTCGACGCGATCTCGTGGACCACGGCGTCGGCCACATCGCCGGAACCCTCCGGCGCGTTGACCCACCGCACCCGCAACGGCTTCTGCACCTCCGACTGGAGGGCAGGAGCGCGCAGCACCAACGACTCGGCGCTGATCACGAGCGTGCCGTCCGCGTCCGTCGCGACCAGCGCGGCCCCGTCCCCGGACGTCGTCAGCCGGACCCGCAGCGTGGTCGCCTTGGTGCTCGCGATCCGCACACCGCTCCAGCTGAACGGCAGCCTGAGCCCCTTGTCCGCGGTCAGCGGCAGCGCGTGCAAAGCGGCGTCCAGCAGCGCGGGGTGCAGGCGGAACCCGTCCACCGCGTCACCGGCCGGCAACTCCACCTCTGCGTGCAGGACGTCGCCATCGCGCCACAACGCCTGGAGGCCCTGGAACAACGGCCCGTACTGGTAGCCCAACCGGTCCAGCGAGTCGTAGGAGACCTCGACGGCCGTTCCCGCCGGAGACCAGGCAACGTCGACTGGCTCGCCCTCGGACACCGATCCGGACGCGTGCAACGTCCACGGCGCATCCGAGGCGGTTCGGGCGTAGACCGCGATCGTGCGGTCACCGCCGAGCGCGACCTGAAGCTCCACCGAACCCTCGGCAGGCAACGGCAGCGGTGCCTGCAGGATCAGCTCGTCCACCACATCGCAGCCGGCGGAAGCCCCGGCGTAGGCGGCCATCTCCAGGAACGCCGTGCCGGGCAGCAGAACCACGTCCATCGCGGCGTGATCCGTCAGCCACGCGTCGTCGTCGAGCGACACCTGCCCGCTCCAGACGGCGCCACCGTCCGCGAGATCGACCTTGCTGTGCAGGAACCGGTGATCTCCGGCCGGCGCACCGGCGGACCCCGTCGCGAGCCAGTACCGCTGCCGCTGGAACGCGTACGTCGGCAGCTCGACCCGTTGTGCGGCAGGGAAGTCCCAGGTCACCGGCACACCGGCGGCGTTGACCTCGGCGACCGACGTCAGGAACCGGGCCAGGCCACCTTCACCACGGCGCAGCGAACCGACCGCCGCGACAGCGACGTCCGAAGCCTCGGCGGTGTCCTGGACGCCGACGGTGAGCACGGGGTGCGGGCTCGCCTCGACGAACACGCGGTGCCCGTCGGCGAAGAGCGACCCGAGCGCGCCGACGAAGTCGACGGGCTGCCGTGCGTTGGTGAACCAGTACTCGGCGGTGAGCTCGGTCGTGTCGACGAGACCACCGGACACCGTGGAGTAGAACGGAATGTGCCCGGCCGCGGGCGTCAGCGTCCCGATCAGCTCGATCAGGCGCTCGCGCAGCGGCTCGACCTGGGCGCAGTGCGACGCGACGGTCGAGGGCACGACGCGCGCCCGGATCCCGTCCGCCTCGCAGCCCGCCACGAACTCTTCGAGGGCGGCCAGCTCTCCCGCGACCGTGCAGGACGTCGGACCGTTGACGCCGGCCAGCGAGAGCCGGTCGCCGATCCGCGCCCGCACGTCGTCGGCGGGCAGCGCGACGGACGCGACGGCACCGTTGCCGACGAGTTCGTCCGCGAAGAGCTTGCTGCGCAACACGACCAAGCGAGCCGCGTCACGCAACGACAGCGCGCCTGCGACGTGGGCCGCCGCGATCTCACCCTGCGAGTGACCCACCACGGCGGAAGGCTCGACGCCGAACCGCTGCCACAACCGCGCCAGCGACACCATCACCGCGAACAGCACCGGCTGCAGCACCTCGATGCGCTCCAGCTCGGCGGGGTCGCGAAGCACGTCAGCGACCTCGAAGTCCACAAAGGACTCGATGGCCTCCGAGCACTCCGCGAACGCCTCGGCGAACACCGGCGAGCTGTCGAGCAGCTCGACGGCCATCCCGGCCCACTGCGAACCCTGACCGGGGAAGACGAAGACGACACCGCCCTCGATCTCGGCCACACCACGCACCACGTTAGGCGCGGGTTCTCCGGCCGCGATCGCCCGCACGCCGTACAGCAGGTCGCCACCGACCACGAACGCGCGGTGCGTGAAGGCGGAGCGGGTGGTCGCAAGAGAGTGCGCGACGTCGTCGGCGCGCAGCTCCGGGTGCTCGCCCAGGTGGTCGAGCAACTCCTCCGCCTGCGCACGCAGCGCCGCAGGCGTCTTGCCCGACAACGCCCACACGAGCGGGGTTTCCGCAACGTCCGCGCGGACGACCTCAGGCTCAACGGGTGCTTCTTCGAGCACGAGGTGCGCGTTGGTGCCGCTGATGCCGAACGACGACACCGCGGCGCGCTTCGGCCCGTCGATGGCGGGCCACAGCTCGGTGGAGGTCGCGAGCTGCACCGAGCCGGAAGTCCAGTCGACGCGCGAGGTCGGGGTGGTGACGTGCAGCGTGCGCGGCACGATCCCGTTGCGCAGCGCCAGCACCATCTTGATGACGCCCGCGACACCTGCGGCCGCCTGGGTGTGACCGACGGAGGACTTCAGCGAACCGAGCACCAGCGGGCTGGTCCGGTTCTGGCCGTAGGTCGCGAGGATCGCGTTGGCCTCGATCGGATCCCCGAGCTTCGTGCCGGTGCCGTGCGCTTCCACGACCTGCACGTCGGCAGGCTTCAACCCGGCACTGGCCAGCGCCTGCTTGATGACCTTGCGCTGCGCCGAGCCGTTCGGCGCGGTCAGGCCGTTGGACGCGCCGTCGGAGTTGACCGCGGAGCCGCGCACGACGGCGAGCACCTGGTGGCCGAGGCGGCGGGCCGTGGAAAGCCGTTCCACCAGCACGATGCCGGCGCCCTCGGCCCAGCCGGTGCCGTCGGCGTCGTCGGAGAACGCCTTGCAACGACCGTCCGGCGACAACGCGCCCTGCTTGCTGAGTTCGACGAACATGCCAGGCGCCGGCATGACGGTCGCACCGCCGGCCAGCGCCTGGTCGCATTCCCCGAGCCGCACAGCCTGACAGGCGAGGTGCAGGGCGAAGAGCGACGCACTGCAAGCCGTGTCGACCGTGACGGCGGGTCCTTCGAGTCCCAGTGCGTAAGCGATGCGGCCGGACGCCACGCTGGGCGTGGTGCCGGTGAGCAGGTAGCCCTCGGCGCCCGCGATCCCCTCGGTCAGCCGCGGCCCGTACTCCTGGCTGATGAGGCCGGTGAACACACCGGTTCGGCTGCCGCGCAACACGGCCGGATCGATCCCGGCGTGCTCGAGGCACTCCCACGAGGTCTCCAGCAGCAGGCGCTGCTGCGGGTCCATCGCGGCCGCCTCGCGCGGGTTGATGCCGAAGAACGCGGGGTCGAACTCGGTCGCGTCGTGCAGGAACCCGCCGTGCCGCACGTACGACGTGCCCGCGCGGGTGCCGTCCGGGTCGTAGAGGTCCTCGACCCGCCAGCCGCGGTCGGTGGGGAAGCCGGAGATGGCGTCGCCCTCGTCCATCAGCAACCGCCAGAGGTCCTCCGGCGACCGCACGTCTCCGGGGAGCCGGCAGGCCATGCCGACGATGACGACGGGGTCGCTGGTGTCGACGGTGGGCGCGATCTCTGCTTCGTCCGAAGTGGACTCCCCCGCAAGCTCGGTGAGGTGCCGGGCGAGCGCCACGGGTGTCGGGTGGTCGAACACCGCGCTGGTCGCCGGCGAGAGACCCGTCGCGGCGGCGAGCCGGTTGCGCAGCTGGCTCGACATCGGTGAGTCGAACCCGAGCTCCTTGAAGGCCTTGCCGGACTGGCCGGGGCCGAGCGACTGACGTCCCGACACCGCGGCGGTGTGCGCGCAGACCAGGTCGAGCATCGAACGCAGGTCCCGCGCCGGAACGACGGGAGCCGCCGACGGCGCCATCGTCACCTGCGGCGCCACGACGTCGGTGGAGACGGTGATCCAGTGCGACTGACGCTGGAAGGCGTAGGTGGGCAGGTCGGCACCGGGACCGGCGTCGAAGGCTGCACTCCAGTCGACCTCGACACCGCGGACGGCGGCCTCGGCGACCGAGGTGGTGAACCGGACGAGCCCGCCGTCGTCACGCCTGGTCGACCCGACCGCCACGACGTCGGCGCCCGCGTGCTCGGCGATCTCCTGCACCGCACCGGCGAGCACGGGATGCGGGCTGGCCTCGACGAACGCCCGGTGCCCGTCAGCGAGCAGGGCCCCGACGACGCCGACGAAGTCGACCGGCTCCCGCGCGTTGCGGAACCAGTAGCCCGCGTCGAGCTCTTCGCCGTCCAGCAGCGTGCCGGTGACGGCGGAGTAGAAGGGCACCTCGCCCGCTCGTGGGGACACCGGAGCCAGCAGCTCCAGCAAACGTTCGCGCAGCGGCTCGACCTGGGCGCAGTGCGACGCGACGGTCGAGCCGACCAGCCTCGCCCGGTGCCCGTCGAGCACGCATGAGTCCACAAAGGACTCCAGAGCGGCGACCGGACCGGCCACCGTGACGGAGCGCGGTCCGTTGATCCCGGCGATGCTCAGTTCACTGCTCAACCGGGAGCGGACCTCGTCCAGCGGGAGTGCCACCGAGGCCACGGCACCGCGGCCGACCAGTTCCTCGGCGAAGAGCTTGCTGCGCAGCACGACGACCCGTGCGGCGTCCTCCAGCGACAACACGCCCGCGACGTGTGCGGCCGCGATCTCGCCCTGGGAATGCCCCACCACGGCGGACGGGCGGACGCCGTACGACTCCCACAACGCGGCGAGCGACACCATGATCGCGAAGAGCGCGGGCTGCAGGATCTCGATGCGGGACAACGCCTCGGCGTCGTTCAGCACCTCGATCACCGAGAAGCCGGTGTAGGCCTCGATGGCGGTGTCGCACTCACGCATCCGCTGCGCGAACACCGGGGAGGAGTCCAGCAGCTCGACGGCCATGCCCGCCCACTGCGAACCCTGACCGGGGAACACGAACGCAACGCGCTCGCAGGAACCGGCGCCCTCGACGACACCGGCGGAGGCACCGCCCGCGGCCAGAACCCGCAGGTCCGCGAGCAGATCGTCCCTGGTGCCGCCGACCACGACGGCGCGGTGCTCGAACCTGGTGCGGCGGGTGGCCAGCGACCGGCCCACCGCGTCAGGGGTCAGGTCCGGCTGCTCGGCGAGGTGGGCGGCGAGCCGGGCAGCCTGGTCGCGCGCCGCTTGGGGCTCGCGGCCCGAGATCAGCCACGGGGTGACGGACCGCTCCGCCGGCACAGGAGCCTCGACCGGCAGCTCGAAGTCCGACAGCACAACATGGCAGTTGGTGCCACCGACGCCGAACGCACTGACCCCGGCCACGAACCCCTTGTCGGGCAACGGGCTCAACCCGGTGTTCACCCTGATCCCCAGCGACTCCAACGAAATGGCCGGGTTGGGCGTGACGTGGTTGAGGCTCGCCGGCAACCGGCGATGGCTGATCGCGAGCACGGCCTTGGCCAGCCCGGCGATCCCCGCCGCGCCCTCCAGGTGCCCGATGTTCGTCTTCACCGACCCGACCAGCACCGGCTCACTGCGCCCAGCACCGATCACCGCGCCGATAGCACCGGCCTCGACCGGGTCGCCGACCTTCGTACCGGTGCCGTGCAACTCGACGAAGCAGGTGTCGGACGGAGTGGTGCCGGCCCGCTCGTGCGCGAGCCGGATCACGGCCTCCTGCGCCTCCTGCTCCGGCGCGGTGAGGCCGGTGCCGCCACCGTCGTTGTTGACCGCGCTGCCGCGGATCACGCACAGCACGCGGTCGCCGTCGGCCACCGCGTCCGCCAGGCGCTTCAGCACCACGACGGCGCCGCCCTCGCCGCGCACGTACCCGTTGGCACGCGCGTCGAACGTGAAGCACTCGCCGTCCGGCGAAAGTCCGCCGAACCGGTCGGCGACGACCTTGCTCGCGGGCGCCAGGTTCAGCTGCACGCCGGCGGCCAGCGCGATGCCGGACTCCCCGGTGCGCAGGCTTTCGCAGGCCAGGTGCACGGCCACGAGCGAGGACGACTGTCCGGTGTCGACGGTCATGCTCGGGCCGCGCAGCCCGAGGAAGTACGAGACCCGGTTCGCGATGATGCCGCGCTGCAGCCCGGTCAGGCTGTGCTGCGTCACCGCGTCCCCGGACCTCACGAGCGTGGCGTAGTCATCGGCGATGGAGCCGGCGAACACCCCGGTCCGCGAACCGCGCAGCTCCGCGGGAACGACGCCCGCGTCCTCCAGGGCCTCCCAGCTGAGCTCCATCACGAGTCGCTGCTGCGGGTCCATCGCCGCCGCCTCGCGCGGGGAGATGCCGAAGAAGTCGTGGTCGAAGAGGTCGATCCCGGCCAGGTAGCCGCCACGGCCCGCGGCGGGCCGCCCGGACGGTGCCTCGTCCAAGAGCGCCGAACGGCCGTCGGCCAGCAGTCGCCAGTACTCCCGCGCGTCGAGCGCACCGGGCAGACGGCACGCCAGCCCGATGACGGCGATCGCGTCGTTTCCAGACATGTCCGTCCCTTTCAGCCGACGAGCCGCAGCGGGGCCGTCTCGGCGATGCCCGCGAAGAGGTCGTTCTCAGGCAGTTCGGTGTGCACCCGAGTGCGGGCGAGGTGGAAGTCCTCGGTCGGCCACGCGGCGCGTTGCACGTCCGCCGGGAAGACGAACCAGAAACCCCGAGGATCGATCTGGCTCTGGTGGGCGCGCAGGGCGCGCTCCTTGGTCGCGAAGTGCTCGCCGCACGGGACGCGGGTGGTCACCGGCAACGTGGGCCACGGGTCGTGCGCGAGCAGCGTCTCGACCTCACCCGCCCACGACGGCGGGCGCTCCACCGCGGCGTCCAGCAGCGCGGCGAGCCGCGCCGGGTGCAGGCCGACGTGGAAGTACAGCTTGCTCGCGAGCCACGCGGGACCGTGCTCGGGAAAGAGGTCGGGGTCACCCGCCGCGTCGAACGCCTCGACCGCGGCCCGGTGGCACATCACGTGGTCCGGGTGCGGATAGCCGCCGGTGCGGTCGTAGGCGAGCACGACGTGCGGCCGGAACTCACGCATGACCCGGACCAGCGGCGCCGTCACCACGTCGAGCGGCTGCCGGGCGAAGCACCCGTCCGCCTGCTCAGCCAGTCCGGAGTCGGCGAACCCGAGGAGCTGGTGGCGGACACCGAGCAGCTCGCACGCCCGCGCCAGTTCGGCGCGGCGCAACGAGCCCATGTCGTGCTGCCCCGGAGCCATCTCCGGGTTCAGCACGTCGCCCTGTTCGCCGCCGGTGCAGGTCACCACGAGCACCTGCGCGCCGTCCGCCGCGTACTTGGCCATGGCGGCCGCGCCCTTGCTCGACTCGTCGTCGGGATGGGCGTGCACGGCCATCAGCCGAAACCTGTTGTCGTCGTCGTTCGTGCGCAAGAGTCACTCCCCCATGAATCCGTGCTCGATTCATGGACATCCTGACCTCGCGGCACCACATTCCGGCACCCCTAGGGTGCCCCTGGAATGCGCTCGGCGCGGACCCTTAAAGGGTCATTCGAAACGCGCGGTCAACGCACTCACCACGCGGGGCGCAGCGGCGGCAGATCCGTTCCGGCGAGTTCGCGAATCAGCCGCGACAATGCCACCCGCAGCTCCATCAGGCTTTCCTCGCCCAGCCGTGCGGACAGCTCCGCCTCGAGCTTGTACAGCACCTGTCCGGCCACGGCCATGTGTTCGTCGGCTTTGCCGGTCAGCACCACCAGCCGGCGGCGGCCGCCCTCGGGATGGTCGACCCGGCTCAGATAACCGCGCTGTTCGAGGTCCGCGACCATCTGCCCGGCCGCCTGTTTCGTGACCCCCAGGCGCTCCGCGAGCTCGGTGCTCGTCGCACCCCTGCCGCGCAGAGCCTGGAACACCGCTCCATGCGCGGGCCGCAGTTCAGCGTAGCCCTCAGCGTCGAGGCGCCGCACGAACTCGGCCACCACGAGCTGGAACGCCATGCCGAGCACGAAGGTCAGCTCGGTGCGGGCTAGGGGGTCGTCGGGGTGCACCTGACAATATTGACACAAGTCGTGGCAAGTCGCTTTACTCACTTTGTGACCAACACCTCCAAAGCGTGAATCTTCAGTCACGCACCGTCACACACGTGGATGACTCGAGAACGACCCCTGTGATCGCATGAGCATCCCCTCCGGGCCCGCGAACCATGGCTACGCTCGCGCTCGGCACATCTTCGGAATCGGCACCGCCAGGGGAGCGAAGCCGAGTGCTCTGGGGCGACGAAGGACGCAGCCGCCGCGTCCACACGCGATGGGGGAAATACTTCGCGATGAACCTTGTCGAACGAGAAGACTTACTCGGTGAATTAGAGAACGCATTCACACGATCGCTGATGAGCGACGGCCGCACGGTGCTCATCAGCGGACCGCCGGGAACGGGCAAAACCGCCCTTTTGCGGACTGCGGGCGCGATGGTGGGCATGTCAGACACCTTGCTGCTCCGGGCCACCGCGTCGCGCGGTGAGCAGAACGTCGCGTTCGGCGTGCTGAGCCAGCTGTTCACGGGCATCGAGCTGTGCGGCGAACGCACCCAGTTGCTGCACCAGCTGCTGGAGATCGGCGCGCTGAGCGCGGAGATGAGCGACGCGCCGCAGAGCGCTCCCGTACCGCGCCAGGTGCTCCACGGAGTGCTGGCGATGGTGCGCCACCTGGCCGGGTGCAGCCCGGTCGTGATCGAGATCGACGACGTGAACCACGCCGATCCGGCGTCCCTGTGCTTCCTGCTGTACCTCGCCCGCAGGCTGTCCTCGCTGCGCGTGCTGCTCCTGCTCACCGAGTCGGCCGAAGTTCTGCCCGCCTACACCGGGTTCCGCGCCGAGATCGCCGAGACCGCCGACGTCCTGCACCTCGTCACCAGGACGCTCTCCCCGGCGGGCGTCGCCGAGCTCGCGGGCGAGCGCACCAGCCGCCACGCGTCGGCCGCCGACGACATGGTCCGCCTCACGGGCGGAAACCCCTTGCTGCTCAACGCGTTGCTGCACGACCGGAGCGCCGGCGACCAGGTGCGGGCGGGCGACGGTTTCCGGCACGCCGTGCTCTCCTGCGTCGCGCGCTGCGGCCCGGTCGCGACCCGCGTCTCCCGCGCGCTGGCCGTGGCGGGCGAAGCGGTGTCCGCCGACGCGCTCGCCGGTCTGCTGGACCTCCCTGCCGCCGGCACGACGGCGGCGCTCGGCACGCTGACCGACGCGGGCCTGGTGTGCGACGGCCGGTTGCGGCACGACGAGGTCCGGTCCGCGGTGATCGACGGCATGCCGACCGACGAGCGCAAGTCGCTGCACGTGGCGGTCGCCCGGCAGCTCGACACGACGAACGCGTCGGCGTCGACCGTCGCGAGGCATCTGCTCGAAGGCGAGTCGACCGCGGTTCCGCACGCGGCGGCCCAGCTCCAGGAGGCGGCGGGCCAGGCGTTGCGGGACAACGACTTGAAGCTCGCGATCCGCTTCCTGCAGCTCGCGTTGCGCGCCGAGCCGGACGACGAGCGCCGCACGACGATCATCAGCACGCTCGCCATGGCGAAGTGGCAGGTCGATCCCGGCTCGGTGCACCAGTATCTGCCCCACCTGGTCGACTCGGTGCGGGCCGGCCGGATCAAGGGCCAGGAAGCGTTGGACGCCATCGGTTATCTGCTCTGGCACGGCAGGCTCGACGAGGCCGCGGCAGCGCTGACCGCCCTCGGCCACGACGACGAGCTCGACACGACGCGCTGGCTGTTGTCGTGCACCTACCCCGAACTTGCGGGCGTCGAGGACGCCGATCGCTCCATCGAGCGGATCGAGCAGGTCCTGGAAACCGTGGCCCAGCGCGATTCCGCGAGCCCGGTCGCCATCGCCGCCCTCGCCGCGCTCATCTACGCCGACCGGCTCGACTGCGCCGCGCGCTGGTGCGACCGGCTGCTGCGGCAGGCCCAGGACCACAAGCGCCCCACCATGCACGCGTTGTTCGCCGCCGCCAAGGCCGTCATCTCCGTGCGGCGCGGTGACCCGGTCGCCGCCCAGCGCCGCGCGCACGCCGCGCTGGCGCTCGTGCCCCCGAAGAGCTGGGGCGTCACGGTGGGCGTGCCGCTCGCCGCGATGGTCCAGGCCGCGACCGCGATGGGCAGGCTCGAGGAAGCGGCGACGTACCTCGCCGTGCCCGTGCCGGCGAGCATGTTCCGCACCACGTACGGACTCCATTACCTGTGCGCCAGGGGTCAGTACCACCTCGCGACCGGCGCCGCCGCCGAGGCACTCGCGGACTTCCGGCGGTGCGGTGAGCTGACGGCGGCCTGGCGGCTGGACGCGACCGTGATCGTGCCGTGGCGGATCGGGATCGCGCAGGCGCACCTCGGCCTCGGCGACCACGCGGCCGCGGATCGTGTGCTGCGCGCCGAGGTCGAACATCCCCGCCCACGGCCGGGAAGCCCGCGCGACCGGGGCGTCGCCCTGCGGCTGCTCGCCGCGCGCGCGACCGGACGGCGGCGCCTCGACCTGCTGCGCGAGTCGGTGCGGGTGCTGCAGGGGTGCGGTGATCGCGTGGATCTCGCGCACACCCTCGCCGCGTTGAGCAAGGCCCACCACGAGTCGGGCGATCTGCGCGAAGCCCAGCTGCTCGCGCACCGCGCGCACCGGCAGGCCCAGCTCTGCGGCGTGGAGCCCGTTCTGCTGGAGCTGCCGGCCGAACTCGTCCCCGCCGAGCCGGCGCGACGACGCATGGATGTCGCAACCACCAACGGAACAGGCCGGGGCACCGCACCGCTCGACTGTCTCACCGACGCCGAGCAACGGGTCGCGTTGCTCGTGCGGGAGGGCCACACCAACCGCAAGATCGCCACGAAGCTGTACCTCACGGTCAGCACGGTCGAGCAGCACCTGACGAGGATCTACCGCAAGCTCGACGTGCGGAGCAGGCGGGATCTCGCCGAGGTGATCGGCGAACAGCCGAAGGTGCCGGCGCTGTGAGCGGGCGGAGGCAGCAGCGAACCCCGGCGGTCCTCCGCCGGGGTGAGTGCCTTTCACAGACCTGTTTCGAGCCATTTCAGCGCCTCGCCTCGCACGGCCGCGGCCAGCTCCGGCCGGTCGTCGCCCGGCAGGTCCTGGGCGAGCTCGTGACCGTCGAGCGCCAGCAGGTAGGAGAGAAATCGGTAGGACGGCCGGTACTTCTCCAGGTCCTCCGGCCGGATCTCCGGCGCCGTGCCGGGAATGACGGGCACGAGCGCGTCGCGTTGGTAGATCGACTCGAACCGCACGATGCGCCAGCCGTCCGGCGTGCGCCGCGCTCTGGTCAGCAGGCGCGCGTAGGCCGTGTTGTCCACCTCGACGCCGGCGACCCGGCGGCGCAGCTCGACGGCGATGTCGGTCTCGGCGATCGCTCGATCTCCGTTGCTCCGCACCAAGGACGGCCACAGGCGATGCCGCCCGGTCAGTCCACTTCGGGCGATGCCGCGGGACCGTTCGACGAACTCGGCACCGCTGCCGTGGAACCAGCTGATGTGCACAACGGAATCGGGGGCGTATGAAGCAGCCATCTCTTCCCAGCGCTCGTGGTCACGCGCATCGCGTTCGAACCGCACGAGCTCGGCCACCGCGAGGCGGTCGAGAAGCGGGGCGGCAGTGTCCTGCCGCCCCACCTCAAGGGGACCAGTCACCAGGTCACCGGCAGCGAGTAGAGACCGAACAGCAGACCGTCGGTCTTGAACTTCAGCGAGGACACCGGCTCGGCGAGACGCAGCCCGGGAGCCTTGCGCAGCAACGTGGTGTACGCGATGTCGAGCTCCAGCCGGGCGAGGTTCTGCCCGATGCACTGGTGGATGCCGTAGCCGAAACCCACGTGCTGGCGCGGGTTTCGCCGCACGTCCAGCGTGTCCGGGTCCGGGTACACCGAACCGTCGCGGTTCGCGGCGGCGCCGAGGGCGATCAGGCCCTCGCCCGCACGGATCACGGTGCCGCCGATCTCGATGTCCTCGGTCGCGGTGCGGAAGAGCGCCATGTCCGCCACGGTCAGGTAGCGCATCAGCTCGTCCACGGCTCCCGGAACGAGCGAGAAGTCGTTGCGCAGCAAGTCGAGCTGGTCCGGGTTCTCCAGCAGCACGGTGATGCCGAGCCCGATCATGCTCGTCGTGGTCTCGTGCCCGGCGTTCAGCAGGATCTGCGCCGTGCTGATCACGCGCTCGCGGTCGTACTCGCCGGCTTCCTGGTACCGCACCACGAGCCTGCTGAGCAGGTCGTCGCCCGGGTCGTTCTCCTTGGCGATGATGAGGTCGTTGAGGAACGCGCGCAGTTCGCCGATCGCGGCGCCGATCTGCTGCGGGGTGCTGTCGCCGTGCACGATGGTGTCACCGATGCGGTGGAACGTGCGGTGGTGCTCGAAGGGCACGCCGAGCAGCTCGCAGATCACCAGCAGCGGCACGGGACGCGCCACGGCCTCCATGAGGTCGGCCGGTCCGCCGCCCGCGAGCATCTTGTCGATGTGCTCGTCCACGATCTCCTGGATGCGGGGCCGCATGCCCTGGATCCGCTTGACGGTGAACTCGGCGGTGACGTGCCTGCGGTGCTCCGTGTGGTCCGGCGGATCCATCGCGATGAGCGGCCGCGACCTAGGGTCCATCACGGACGGCGGTACCGGGATCAGCCGGGGGCAGCCAGGCAGCGTGCGGTCGGAGCTGACCCTCGGGTCGGCGAGGATCTGACGCACGTGCTCGTGGCTGGTGATCAGCCACGCGGGCGCGCCGTTGCGCAACGTCACGCGCGAAATGGGTTCCTGGTCCCGCAGCTCGCCGTACTGCGGCGGCGGGTCGAACGGGCACTTCCCCGTCCGTTCCATCGGGAACGTGGGCAGTTCGGTCATCGCGGGTCCCCCTGGTTCGTGGTGGTCGAAGAGAAAGGGGCCGCCGGCACCGAGGCCGGCGACCCCACGCGCTCACTGAGCCCAGGGCAGCGCCTGGCGAACGTCACTGCCGGGCGCGCCGGCCTTGCCGTTCGGCAGCATGGCGACGATCGCCTGACCCGGTCCCTCGATGACGCGGAACTGGCGGGCCTCGTTCGCCTCCAGGACGACGGTCTGACCGACGGTGGCCTTCACCGTCTCGTCGCCGACGGTGAACTGCCAGGTGCCCGCGATGAACGTCCAGATCTGGTCGTGGTCGATCAGGTGCAGCGGCGAGTCGACGTCGGCGGCCATCTCGACACGCCACGTGCTGATCTGGTTGCTGCCCTGGCTCGGGGCCGCGAGACCTGCCATGAGGCCGGCCGGCGTCCGAGTCGTCCGCTCTTCGGTCTCGCTGATAACACGCATTTCAACTCCAGTGTCAGGTCGGTTTACTCGTCTGATTAAACCCGCTTGACTCACCTGTGTCAACCCGCTTTACTAACCACCGAAGCAACCCAGAGGAAGTGCCACGACATGCAGTTGGTCAGCGAAAGCCCAGCCCGTACTCACACCACACCGATAGCCACGATGTTCGGGCTCGCGGCGCCGAGCCAGGGCAGCTCCGAGCTGAGCACGTGGCGCATCCGGATGGAGTCACCGCATTCCCCTCCCCCGCACTCGATCGATCGCGACCAGGTGTGGATGCCCACGTCAGGAGCGTTCTCCTTCACCGTCGACGGCGAGACGACCGTCGTGCGGCCCGGCCAGGCACTGCTCGTGCCCGCGGGGTCGGAGCGCCAGTTCCACGCCGTGGAGCACGGCACCGAGGCATTCGTCTGCATGAGCCCGGGAGGCCGGGCCACGATGATCTCCACCGGGGTCGTGTACGACCTGCCGTGGACCGAGTGATTGAAATGTCCACACCGAACAGTCGAGGACTGGCGATGACCAACACTGAACTCAGCCCCGGACGGCGCAAGGCCGTCCTCATTCTGCTGGCACTGACCGGTCTGGTCGTCGTAATGGACCTGACCATTCTGAACGTCGCGCTGGACACCATTCAGCGCGACCTGGACGCCTCGACCGCTGGTCTGCAGTGGGCGCTCGACTCCTACCTGATCACGTTCGCCGCGTTCATCTTCACGAGCGGTGTCTGCGCCGACCGGTTCGGCCGCAAGAAGACCCTGCTCGCGGGCATCGTGATCTTCGGTGTCGCGTCGGCGTTCGCCGCGTACTCGGGCACGATCGGCGAGCTGATCCTCTGGCGCGCCGTGATGGGTGTCGGCGCCGCGGTCGTGCCGACCGTGACGCTGGCGATCCTGATCAACGCCTTCCCGCCGGCCGAACGCCCGAAGGCGATCGGCGCGTGGGCGGGTGCGGCGGGCGTCGCCATCGCCGTCGGCCCGCTCGCGGGTGGCCTGCTCCTGCAGTCGTTCTGGTGGGGTTCGGTCTTCCTGATCAACGTGCCGCTGGTCGTGATCGGTGTCGTGCTGATCGCCTGGCTGGTGCCGGAGTCCCGCAACCCGCAGAACACCAAGTTCGACCCCGCGGGTGTGGTGCTGTCGATCCTCGCCGTGGGTGCGCTGGTGTACGGCATCGTCACCGGCGGCGAGCGCAACGACTGGCTCGCGCCGCCCGTGATCGGGTCGCTCGTCGCCGGTGTCGCGCTCATCGCGCTGCTCGTCGTCGTGGAACGCCGGATCGCCACCCCCGCGCTCGACGTGAAGCTGTTGAAGGAGACCAAGTTCACGGCGGGCACGATGTCGATCGCACTCGCGTTCTTCGCGATGATCGGCGCGCTGTTCATCACCTCGCTGTACTTTCAGGCGGTGCACGGGTTCTCGCCGCGCACGGCGGGTCTGCTCATGCTGCCCATGGGCGTCGGCACGGTGATCATGTCGACGCGCAGCCCGAAGCTCGCCATGAAGTTCGGGCCGAAGGCGGTCGTCATCGGCGGTTCGCTCGGGATGGCCGTGGCGTTCGCCGCGTTCAGCGTGGTCGGCGCCGACACGAACATCTGGGTGCTGGCGGCGGTCCAGCTCGTCTACGGCCTGGGCTGGGGCTGCATCACCGCCCCGGCGACGGCGGCGCTGATGTCCGTTGTGCCGCCGGTCAAGGCGGGTGCGGGCCAGGCGGTGTCGGGCACCGTGCGGCAGGTCGCGGGCGCGCTCGGTGTCGCGGTCGTCGGCAGTGTGCTCGGCGTCGTCTACCGGACGACCATCGGGTCCACTGTGGACGTTCTGCCGGAGGCGTCGCGTGACGCCGCGGCCGGCTCGCTCGGTGCCACGCTCCGCGCGATCACGGCGGCGGGCGGTGACCCGGCGACGTTCGGGGCGCTGCGCACCGAGGCGCTCAACGCCTACCTGTCCGGCATGCAGGTGACGATGCTGCTCTGCACGGCTTTCTCGCTCGGAGCCGCGTTCGTCGCGCTGCGCTGGCTGCCCGGCAAGCCTCCGGCCGCCCCCGTGGCAGCGGCGGCGGCACCGGCGGCCGCCGCACCGGCCCGGTAGTAACAGCACGAAACGCGGGCCGCCGATCCACGATCGGCGGCCCGCAGTCGTCTTCGTCCGTCTCACCAACGCACCAGCGCGAGGCCGAGTGCCATTCCCCCACCGAACGCGGTCAGCAGCACGTCGTCGCCCCGTGCGATCTCACCGCGTGCGGCGGCGAGCGTGACCGGAATGGACGCGGCGCCGGTGTTCCCGAATTCGCGGACCGTCTCGTGCATTCGCGCGTTCGGCAACCCGATCTCCGTCGCGAGCTCGCCGAGCATGATTCGGTTGGCCTGATGCGGAATGAAATGCCGGACCGCGTCGGCCCGCACCGGAAGATGTCCGATGAAGTCGTGGACGGCCCCCGGAACCTCCTGTTTCACGAATTCCCGCACCGCCCGGCCGTTCATCTGGAAGTAGTGCTCGCCGGCGAGCAGCGACTCCTTCGACGGCGGAATGCGGCTGCCGCCCGCCGGCACCCCGATCAGCTCGCGGTGGCTGCCGAAGCTGGCCAGCCGCACGCCGTGGATCGCGCCGGTGGCGGACGGCCCGAGCACCACCGCGCCCGCGCCGTCACCGAACAGCACGGCCGTGCGCCGGTCCGCCGGGTCGATGATGCGCGAGTACACGTCGACGCCGACCACGAGCGCGAACCCGCCGTCGGCGACCATGCGCCGGGCGACGTCCAGCGCGAAGACGAACCCGCTGCACACGGCGTTGACGTCGAACGCGGCCGCACCGTGCGCGCCGATCCGGTGCTGCAGCACGCAGGCCGTCGGCGGCTGCGGTGAGTCGGGCGTCGACGTCGCCAGGACGATCACCGACACGTCGGCCGCCGTGATCCCGGCGTCCTCCAGCGCCTCGGCGCACGCGTGCGCGGCGAGGTCCGACGCGGCCTGGTCCTCGTCGGCGAACCGTCTGCTGAGGATGCCTGTGCGTTCCTCGATCCAGCCGGGCGGCACCCCGGCCGCCGCGGCCACCTCCTCGTTCGACACCACGCGCGGGGGCAGGTAGCTGCCGCACCCGATGATGCCGACCGGATTCCGATTATCGCCCTCCGCCCAGGTGGCAAGAGCGCAGCCACAATGGCAGGATTCGTCGGCGACCATCAAAGGTCCTCCTGACCGTACGCGGATATATGTCCGCTGGAAGGCTATGTTGCCCGATTTCCGCTGGACACCCCTCAACACCGCCCCCTTAAGGGTCGGCCGACTGTTAGGGGTCCTCGGCGAATTGTTCGCTCGTTAACATCGGAGCGTGCAGCAGATTGTCGACGCAATGGTGTCCGATGCCGCGAGCCACGAGGACTTCGCCGCGCTCGCCGTGCCCGATCACTACCGCGGCTGCCTCGTGCGCGAGGACGAGTCCGCCATGTTCGAGGGGATGGCGAGCCGCGACAAGGACCCCTCGAAGTCGCTGCACGTCGAGGACGTCGCGACGCCGCAGCTCGGTCCGGGCGAGGCGCTGGTGGCGGTCGCGGCGAGCGCGATCAACTTCAACACCGTCTGGAGCGCGCTCTTCGAGCCCGTGTCCACCTTCAAGTTCCTGAAGAGGTACGGCCGCACCAGCGAGTGGGCGGCGCGCCACGACCAGCCCTACCACGTGCTCGGCTCCGACCTGTCCGGCGTGGTGCTCCGCACCGGTCCTGGCGTCACGAGGTGGCGTCCCGGCGACAAGGTGGTCGGCCACTGCCTCTCGGTGGAGCTCGAGTCTCCCGACGGCCACAACGACACGATGCTCGACCCCGAGCAGCGGATCTGGGGCTACGAAACGAACTTCGGCGGCCTCGCCCAGCTCGCGATCGTCAAGGCGAACCAGCTGATGCCGAAGCCCCGCCACCTCACGTGGGAGGAGGCAGCCTGCTCCGGCCTGGTGAACTCCACCGCGTACCGGCAGCTGGTGTCCCGCAACGGTGCCGGCATGAAGCAGGGCGACGTGGTGCTGATCTGGGGCGCGGGCGGTGGCCTCGGCTCCTACGCGACCCAGCTCGCCCTGAACGGCGGCGCGATCCCGGTCTGCGTGGTGTCGAACGACGCGAAGGCGCAGATCGTCCGGGACATGGGCGCCGAGCTCGTCATCAACCGCGCCGAGGAGGACTACGCCTTCTGGACGGACGACGACCGGCAGAACCCCGCGGAGTGGAAGCGTTTCGGCGCCCGCATCCGTGAGCTGACCGGCGGCGAGGACCCCGACATCGTGCTGGAGCACCCCGGCCGGACCACGTTCGGCGCCAGCGTCTTCGTCACGCGCCGCGGCGGCACCATCGTCACCTGCGCGTCCACGTCGGGCTACCAGCACGAGTACGACAACCGCTACCTGTGGATGAACCTGAAGCGGATCGTCGGCACCCACTTCGCCAACTACCGCGAGGCGTGGGAAGCGAACAGGCTGATCTGCAAGGGACTCGTCCACCCCACTCTGTCCACAGTGGTCGGATTGGACGACGCGGGCGCGGCGACCGCCGCGGTGCACCGCAACGAACACACAGGCAAGGTCGGGGTGTTGTGTCTCTCACCGGGCGAGGGGTTCGGCGTGGAGGACCACGAGACGCGGGCCCGGCTGCTGCCTGAGATCACCAGGTTTGCTGTGCAGTGCTAGTTCACGAGTAACCAGTACATCAAGGGCGCTCCCCCCCGGAGGGAAGTGCCGGGGCACAGCGCTAGTTCACGAGTAACCAGTACATCAAGGGCGCTCCCCCCGGAGGGAAGTGCCGGGGCACAGCGCTAGTTCACGAGTAACCAGTACATCAAGGGCGCTCCCCCCGGAGGGAAGTGCCGGGGCACGTGCCGTACCAACAGGGGGAAGCGTTATGGAGGAACGACGAACAGTCATCGGCGTGATCGGCGGCAACGACGACTGGGTGCTCGACGCGGTGCGTGGCACCGACCATGAGGTGATCACGGCTGAGCACGACCTGGACGCCCTCGTGCGGGCCGACATCGTCATCGACACCACGCCGGACGTCCAGCACGAGAAAGCCGCGCTGCTGCAACGCCTGGACGCCATCTGCCCGCTGGACACGCTGCTGGTGACGATGATCTCCACGTCGTCGGCCGAGCACCTGGCCGCGCTGTCGGGCCGGCCGTCCCACGTGGTCGGCCTGCGCGTGCCGCTGCCCCCACCGGCGGGCACCGGGGCGGAGCTGCTGCTCACCCCGATGACGTCCACCACCACCGCCGGGCGCGCCTCCGTGCTGCTGAAGTCGCTGGGACTGACCGAACTCACGATCGGCGCCGCCACCGCGTCCGCCATCCGCGAACTGGTCTTCAGCTACCTCAACCGCTCCGCCGCCCTGCTGGAGGAGGGCTACGCGAGCCGCGAGGACATCGACACGGCCATGCGTCTGGGCTGCGGCCTGCCGTCCGGCCCGCTGGAGCTGCTCGACCACATCGGTCTCGACACGGCCCACGACCTGATGATCGACCTGATGGACCGCACCGGCGACAAGTCGTTCCACCCCACCGGTCTGCTGAGCTCACTGGTCGACGCGGGCCACCTCGGCCGGCGGACCGGGCGCGGGCTGCACAGCTACGACGACCAGGGCAACCGCTCGGATCCTGGCCGCGACGCCAGTCCGCTCGACGTCCAGGTGCGCCGGGTGGGCGTGGTGGGCGCGGGCACGATGGCGTGCGGCATCGCCGAGGTGGCGGCGGCCGCGGGCATGACCACGATCCTGGTTGCGCGTGACCGCACCAAGGCTGGCCGTGCCCTGGAAACGCTGACCGCCTCGCTGACGAAGTCGGTCCGCCGCGGTCGCATCAGCGTGCAGACCAAGCAGGCGGCACTCGACCGGTTCGAGGCGACCGACGACATGGAGGCCCTCGCCGACTGCGATCTCGTGATCGAGGCGGTGGCCGAGAACACCGCGGTGAAGCGCGCCGTCTTCACCGCGCTCGATCGCACCTGCAAGCCGGACGCCGTGCTGGCCACCACGACGTCCAGCCTGTCCGTCACGACGTGCGCCTCGGCGACCGAGCGCCCGCAGTCGGTGGTCGGCCTGCACTTCTTCAACCCGGCGACCGCGATGAAGCTCGTCGAGCTGTCCTGCACCGACGCGACCAGCGACCAGGCCGCGGCGGTCGCCCGCGCGTTCTGCCGGCAGACCGGCAAGACCTCCGTCGACTGTCACGACCGGGCCGGCTTCATCGTCAACTTCCTGCTGTTCCCTTACCTCAGTCGCGCGATCGGGCTGCTGGAAGCGGGCGACGTGACGGTCGCCGAGGTGGACAGGTGCGTCGAGCAGGCTTTCGGTTATCCCATGGGGCCGTTCAAGTTGCTCGACACCATCGGGCTCGACGTCTCGCTGGCGATTCAGCGGCGGCTGCACGAGGAGTTCGGCACCGCGGAACACGCGCCGTCGCCGGTGCTCGAGGCGATGGTGGCGGCCGGGTGGCTCGGCCGGAAGAACGGCAGGGGCTTCACCACGGCCCCGTAGGTCGGCCGAACCACTCTCAATCCGCTCAAAGCCCACTCGAGGAACGCCGTCCGCGCACTCCCCCGCGGCTATGTTGGCGCTACCGCAACGGTGTGCCAAGGGGGAGCGGATGACGCATCAGGTGATCGAGGACGTCGAGCCGCTGGAGTTCCACCGCCGCGCCCTGCGCACCGTGCCCGTCGAAGAGGAGCCGCGAGCCGACGTGGCACGCGTGCTGGTCGCCGGACCGGATGTGCTGGCACGGCGTGGAATCACGGCCGTGCTCGGCACGCACCTCGACATCACGGTCGTCGGCGACTGCGAACCGGGAACGGCGGTGCGGCCCGCGATCAGCAGGCTGTGGCCGGATGTCCTGCTCCTGCACGGCGTGCGCGAGGGCGAACCGGCACTCGAAGCCACGCTCACCGCGGTACGGCACGCGCGGTGCACCACGAGGGTGCTCACGGTCGGCGCTGGACAGACGCCCCGCTTCGACGACGGTGTCTGCGGGGCGCTGCCGCTGTCCGCGACGCCGGAACAGCTGGTCGCGGCGGTGCGGATGGCGTCGGCCGGCTACGTGATGATCAGCGGCGCGCTGCCGGGCGAGGACGTCCAGGCCGCCGCGCGGGACGGGCTGACGCGGCGCGAGTGCGAGGTGCTGTCGTTGATCGCGCGTGGGCTCAGCAACGCCGAGATCGCGCTCGCGCTCACGTTGTCCGAGCACACCGTCAAGTCGCACGTGCAGAACCTGCTCAGCAAGCTCAAGCTGCGCAACCGGGTGCACGCGGTGATCTACGCGTTCGAGGCCGGCCTCGGCAGCCGGCCCCTCACACCCCTCGTCTGACGTCTGTTACTAAAGCCGCCAGCCGGTCCAGCCCCTGGGAGATCTCCGCGCCGGTCACCGCGCTGCACGACAACCGAAGCTGGTTGAACCCGCCGGTACCCCCGTAGAAGTGGTGCATCGGCGTCCACACCACGCCATACCGCGCCGCAGAGTGCTCCAGCAGCGCGTCGTCGACCCGGAAATCCACGGTGAGCACCACGAAGAACCCACCGTCCGGCGCCGTCCAGGTCACGTCGGAGAACCGGCCCAGCCCGGCCAGCATCAGGTCCATGTTGCGCCGGTAGATCGCGGCCTCCCGCACGTTCGCCGCGACGAGGCTGCACCCGTGCTCCAGCAGTTTGCCGCCGACGACGGCCTGCGCGATCGGCGAGGTGTTCACGGTCAGCATGCTCTTGAGCTTGCCGAGCTCGTCCGCGAGCACCCCGGAGCCCACCGGCTGGTCCGCGACGACGTAGCCGACTCGGGCACCGGGCACCGCGGTCTTGGCGAACGAACCGAGGTAGACGACGCGACGGTCGGTGTCGAGTGCCTTCAACGTCGGCGGGCGCTCGCCGCGCCGGTGGAACAGCCCGTACGGGTTGTCCTCCAGCACCAGGAAGTCCTCGGCCGAGGCGATCTCCAGCAACCGCCGCCTGGTCGGAACATCCAGGCTGACGCCCGACGGGTTGGCGAACTCCGGCACCAGGTAGAGCGCGCGCGGGCGCAGTCCCGCCGCCCGCGCGCCGCGCACCTGTGCCAGCAGGTCGTCGAGATCGATGCCACCCGCGCCGTCGCGCACCGGGAGCACCGGCATGTCCAGCAGCCGTGCCGCACCGGTGAGCCCGACGTAGGTCGGCGCCACCGCGAGCACCACGTCCTGCGGGCCCGCGCGCAACGCCCGCAGCACCAGCACCATCGCCTCCTGGCAGCCGACCGTGACGACGATCGACTCCGGGTCGGCGGTGATGCCCTCGTCCACGAGCAGGTTGCGCGCCACCAGGTCGTTGATCACGCCTTTGGTGCGGCCGTACTGCATCAGCTCGCGGTTCACCTGCGCGTCGCTGTATCCCTTGTCCCGCACCAGATAGTCGCGGTACAGGCCCAGATACCGGGACAGGTCGGCGAAGTCGAAGTGCTCCTCTGTCGGCCGCCCGGCCGCGAACGAGATCGCGGCCGGGTACCGCTCCGCGATCTCGTTGAGCAGGTTCATCGACGTCAGCGCGGAGTCCCCCAGCGCGGGGAACAGCTCGGGCGAGACGGCGACCGTCACAGCTGTTCCTGGGCGGTGATGCGCTCCATCTCGACCGCCTGGTACAGCGCCTGGACGTTGCCGCTGCCGAACGTCTGCGCGTGCAGCCGCTCGATGACCTCGAAGAACAACGTGCGGCGCGGGTGCGTGGAGCGGGTGAAGATCTGGAACAGGTGGCCGTCGTGGTCGGCGTCGACCAGGATGCCGAACGGCTCCAGGTCGTCGATCTCGTGCCGCACCAGCTCCAGCCGGTCGGCCAGCATGCGGTAGTAGGTCTTGGGCGGGTCGAGGAACCGCACGCCGCGCCGGGTCAGCGAGCTGACCGCCTGCACGATGTTCGACGACGTGAAGGCGATGTGCTGCACGCCAGCGCCGCCGTGGTCCTTGAGGAAGTCGTCGATCTGGCCGGGCTTCGCGGTCGTGTCGGGCTCGATCAGCGTGAACGTGACGGTGCCTGACGCGCTCTGCACGGCCTTGGAGTTCATCGCCTGGTCGCCGACCGCGATGCGCTCCTCGAAGATCGCCGAGAAACCGAGCACCGACTCGTAGAAGCCGACGGCGACCTCGAGGTCACCCGCCTCCAGGCACACCGCGAAGTGGTCGAGCGCGATCAGGCCGTGCTCCCGCGCCGGCGGCTCTGGCAGCACGCCGAAGCCCGGCAGGTACCGCTCGGGGGCCTGCAGCAGCGTGTGCACGACGTCGCCGAACGCACCGATCACCGCGGAGACCACACCGGCGGACTCCATCGGCTCGGCGATCGGCAGGGCACCCTTGGCCACCGCGCCAGCGAACGCGGCGCGGGCGTCGGCCGTGCGCAGGACGATGTTCGCGACGCCGTCACCGTGCCGCGCCACGTAAAGGCTCGCGGGGTGGTCGTCGTCGTGCGGCTGGGTGAGCACGAAGATGATCTCGGCCTGACCCACCGCGATCGAGGTGTGGCTCGCCTCGCTGACCTTGCCGAGCACCTCGAAACCGTAGCCGCCGGTCAGTTCGGCGAGCGGCACCTCGATGTCGGCGACGTAGAACTCGACGTGCCCCATTGTCAGGTCGTTGTACAGCATCGGGAATCCCCCTGGTTTCCTCAAACAGCCGTGATGACGGAGAAGTGCGAGTTCGGGATGGCGCGAACGGACTGCAGCGCGTAGCCGGAAGCGGCCAGCAGCACCTCGAACTCGGTGCGGGTGCGTTCCTTGCCGCCGGTGAGCACCATCATCCCGACGTCGCTCCACTTGCTCGGGTGCCAGTCGTCGCCGTCGGGCACGATCATCTCCACGATGTGCAGCCGGCCACCGGGATCGAGCGCTTCCTTGCTGTGGCGCAGGATCCGCGTGCACTGCTCGTCGGTCCAGTCGTGCAGGACGCTGCACATCAGGTGGGTGTCCGCCCCAGCGGCCACCTTCTCGAAGAAGTCACCGCGCTCGCAGCGCAGCCGCTCGCCGAAGCGGGCGGGCAGACCGGAGTCCTCGACCACGTCGACCGTGGCCGGGCGGTCGAACAGCACACCGCTGACATGCGCAGCGTGGTTCAGCACGGTCTCGATCAGGTACCCGTCGCCGCCGCCGACGTCCATGACGACCGAGCTGGGCGTCCAGTCGACGGCGGTGGCGAACTCGGGGTACGACCGGCTCGCGCGTTCCCGCATGCGGCGCAGGAACATCCGGTTCGCCTCGAGGTCGTCGTCCTTGTGCGAGAAGAACTCCCCGCGGTGAGCCTGGTCGAACGACGACCTGCCGGACCGGATCGTGTCGGTCGCCCTGATCCACGCGAGCTGCGAGTCGATGTTCACCAGCGAGGCCCAGGAGGCGCGCAGCCGCTGGCCGCGCTCGGTCAGCGCGAACGTGCGGCCGGACTCCGTGACCAGACCGACGCTCGCCAGCGCACGCAGCAACCGGTGCACCGAGTCCGCGTCAGCGTCCACAACGGACGCCAACGAGTCAGAACTGGCCGGCAGGTGATCGGCGATCTTCAGCTCGGCCGCGATCCGCAGCACGTGCGGCAGGACCGCGACGCAGCTGTCGTCGACGAGCGTGAAGTAGTCGTCGACCACCGAGTGCCCGGTGTCAGCCATGGAAGGCCTCCACCAGACTCTTCGGGCGCAGGTCGGTCCAGTTCTCCTCGACGTGAGCGAGACAGGCCTGCCTGCTGTCCTCGCCGAACGCCACGCGCCAGCCGGCGGGCACCTCGGCGAACGCGGGCCACAGGGAGTGCTGGCCCTCCTCGTTGACCAGCACGAGGAACCGGTGGTCGTCGTTCTCGAACGGGTTCGTCATGGTCTCAGTGCCTTTCGTTGAGCACGCGGGCCACCTCGGCCAGCGCGTCGGGTCGCGTCATGCCGCCGTGGTCGGCGTCGACGAGGTGGTCGCTGATGCGTCCGGTGATGTACGGCTGCCACGCCCCCGCGTCCGGCGAGGACTCGGTGCGGCCCCGTGCCGCGGTGAAGAAGTCGAGATCACCGTCGAAGACCGCGGGTTCGAAGCGCTGGATCAGCCTGCTGTTGTTGAGGAACACCTCGAGCATCGCGTCGATGTGCCGCTCGCCGAGGTTCGCGAGCGCGCTGCCCTCCTCGCGGAGCACCTCGCGCACGGTCTCCCTGGTCAGCGGCCGGTCGCCGGTGGAGGCGTTGACCGCGTTCAGCAGCAACCGCAGGATGTCCTGCTCGCCGAGCTCGTGGCCCTCCTCCCAGGCCGCCGGGAACGCGTCGAGCACGACGAGCCGCGCGACCTCGTCCCCCTGCTCGCGCAGCCTGGTCGCCACCGCCTGCGCGACCATGCCGCCGAACGACCAGCCGAGCAGGTGGTACGGGCCCTGCGGCTGGGCCTTGCGGATCTGCTCGACGTAGTCCGCCGCCATCTCCTCGATGGAGCCCGGCAGCGGGTCGGGTGAGCCGAGACCCCGTGCCTGCAACGCGTACAGCGGCCGGTCGCCGAGGTGACGCAGCAGTCCGGAGTAGATCCAGCCGATGCCACCGGCGGGGTGGACGCAGAACAACGGGGCGTCGTCACCACCGGCGCGCAACGGGAGCAGCACGTCCAGCGAGTCGTGCTCGGTGCCGACCTCCAGCCGTTCGGCCAGGGTCGCCACGGTCGGTGCCTCGAACAGGTCCCGGATGCCGACGGTCAGGCCGAGCACCGCGGTGATCCGCGCGACCAGCCGTGCGACGAGCAGCGAGTGCCCGCCCAGGTCGAAGAAGCTGTCGGTCCTGCCCACCTTGGCGAGCCCGAGCACCTCGGCGAAGAGGCCCGCCAGCACCTCTTCCTGTGGCGTGAGCGGCGCTTCGGCGGTGTCCGAGACCGCCCAGTCCGGTGCGGGCAGCGCGGCCCGGTCGAGTTTTCCGTTGGGGGTCAACGGCAACCGATCGAGCACGAGCAGCGCCGACGGGATCATGTAGTCGGGCAGCGTGCGGGCGAGGTGCTGACGCAGTTCGGCGAGGTCGGCCTGCTCGGCGACCAGGTAGCCGACGAGCCGGTCACCGGTGCGGACCACCGCCGCCCTCGTGACGTCCGGGTGCGCGGCGATCGCCGTCTCGACCTCGCCCAGCTCCACCCGGAAACCGCGGATCTTGACCTGGTCGTCGGCGCGACCGGCGAACTCCAGCGTGCCGTCCGCCCGCCACCGCGCCACGTCACCGGTGCGGTACATCCGGGAGCCGGCCGGGCCGAACGGATCGGCCACGAACCGCTCCGCAGTCAGCGCCGCGCGGCCGAGGTACCCGCGGGCCAGACCGGCGCCCGCGAGGTACAGCTCGCCCACGACTCCGGTGGGAACAGGAGCCAGCCGGTCATCCAGGACGTAGCTGCGGACACCGTGCAACGGGCGTCCGATGGGGACGGTCGGCGGCACCGGCTGCGACGCGGTCAACGTCAGGAACGTGGCGCCCAGCGTCGTCTCGGTCGGTCCGTAGAGGTGCTGCACGACGGTGCACGGGCAGGCGTCGAGCACCCGTTTGATCGCGGTGGCGGACACGACGTCGCCGCCCGTCCACACCTCGCGGACCCCGGCGAAGCACTCCGGCGCGAGGTCGGCCAGCAGGCCGAACAGGCCCGCCGTCAGCATCACGCAGGTGGCCCCGGCGATCGCCTGCCGCAGCGCGAGCACGTCGAGATCACCCGGCGGTGCCACGACGATCTGCGCGCGGGACAACAGCGGCACCCACAGTTCGTAGGTCGAGATGTCGAACGCGTGCGGCGAGTGCATCAGCACCCGCTCCCCCGGCCCCGACCGCCAGCACGGGTCGAACGCCAGGCTGAGCACGTCGCGCTGGGTGATGCCGATGCCCTTGGGCGTGCCGGTCGACCCCGAGGTGTACATGACGTACGCGAGCTGGTCGACGTGCCCGAGCACACCGGGGTCCGTCGCCGGCGACAGCAGCTGGCTCACCGCGACCTCGACGCAGCCCAGATCGGTCTCCCGATCGGTGATCAGCAGCTGCGCCCCGGTCTCCTGCAGCACGAGCCGCATGCGTTCGGCCGGGAAACCGTGGTGCAGCGGCACGTACACGCCACCGGCCTTGATGATCGCAAGTGTCGCCACCACGACGTCCGGCGAGCGTTCGAGCAGCACGCCGACGGCGTCCTCCGGCGCAACCCCCAGCTCGATCAGCCGGTTGGCCAGCCGGTTCGCACGCTCGTCCAGCTCGCGGTAGGTCAGTTCGACCCCGGTACCCGACACCGCGACGGCGTCCGGGGTGCGTGCCACCTGCTCGCCGAACCACTGCGCGATGGTGCAGTGCGGCGTCGGCACCTCGGGGAACACGACCATCGCCCGCTCGGACTCGGTGCGCACGTCGATCTCACCGATCGCAGTGTCCGGAGTGGACACCGCCGCGCGCAGCACCGTGATCAGACGCTCGGTGAGCGCCTCGACCGTGCCGCGGTCGAACAGGTCCGTGCGGTACTCGATCACCGCGTCGACGCCGGACGTGCGCTCGGTGAGGTTGACCGTGAGGTCGAACTTCGCCACCCCGATGCCGAACGGCTCGACGCGGGCTTCCAGCCCAGGCAGCCCGATCGCCGCTTCCGGGGTGTTCTGCAGTGCGAGCAGCACCTGGAACAACGGCTGCCGCGAGAGCGAGCGTTCCGGGTTGAGCGCCTCGACGAGCCGCTCGAACGGCAGGTCCTGGTGCGCGTACGCAGCGAGGTTCGCGGTCCGCACGCGGTCGATCAGCTCGCGGAAGGTCGGGTCGCCGCTGGTGTCGGTGCGCAGCACCAACGTGTTCACGAAGAACCCGACCAGGTCGTCGAGCGCCTCGTCGGTGCGACCGGCGATCGGGCTGCCGATCGGCACGTCCGTTCCGGCACCCATCCGCGTCAGCAACGTCGCCAGCGCGGCCTGCAACACCATGAACAGGCTGGCGCCCTGCGTGCGGGCGAGGTCGTTCAGCGCCCGGTGCAGGTCGCCGTCGAGCTGGAAGAGCACGGTGTCGCCGTCGGCACCGCCGATCGCGGGGCGCGGCCGGTCGGTCGGCAGCACGAGCTCGTCCGGCAGCCCGGCGAGCGCGCCGCGCCAGAACTCGATCTGCCGGGCCACCAGGCTGCCGGGGTCGTCCTCGGAACCGAGCAGTTCGCGCTGCCACAACGTGTAGTCCGCGTACTGCACCGGCAGTTCGGTCCACTGTGGAGCCTCGCCGCCGCACCGTGCGGTGTAGGCCGTCACGAGGTCACCCATCAGCGGGGCCAGCGACCAGCCATCACCCGCGATGTGGTGCAGCAGCAGGCACAGCACGTGCTCGTCGTCCGAGACCTCGAACAACGTGACGCGAATCGGCAGTTCGGCCGCAAGGTCAAAGCCGTGCCGTACAGCCGCTGCCAGGGCAGTGGAGACATCAGCGGTCGGGACGATGTCCAGCTGGGGTACTTCGTCGATCACGCGGCAGGTCCGGCCGCTGTCGTCGGGGAAGATCGTGCGCAACGACTCGTGCCGCGTCACGACGTCGCGGATCGCGGCCTGCAACGCCTCCCGGTCCAGCTCTCCGGTGAGCCTCAGTGCGAACGGCAGGTTGTACGTCGGGCTCGGGCCCTCCAGCCGGTGCAGGAACCACAACCGCTGCTGGGCGAACGACAGCGGCACATCGCGACCTCGGTCGTGGCGAACCAGCGCGGGCCTTGCCTCCTCACCGACGGAGATCGACGCCGCGAGGCCGGCGGGGGTCGGCGACTCGAACAGGTCCCGCACGGTCAGCTCGGCGCCCAGCGCGGTGCGGACCTTGCTCACCAGCCGCGTCGCGAGCAGCGAGTGCCCGCCCAGCTCGAAGAACCCGTCGTCGACACCGGCCGCGTCCACGCCGAGCACCTCGGCGAACAGACCGCACAGGATCTCCTCGACCGGGGTGCGCGGGGCGCGGGACGCCTTGCCCTCCGGTGCGGGCAGCGCCTTGCGGTCGAGCTTCCCGTTGGGCGTCAACGGGAACTCGTCGAGCGTCACGTACGCGGACGGCACCATGAAGTCCGGCAGCCTGCGCGCCACCTCGGCGCGATCCACCTCGCCGACCACGTAAGCGACCAGCACGGAGTCACGGACCACGACCGCGGCCTTGGCCACACCGGGCTGCGCGGTCAGCGCCGCCTCGACCTCGCCGAGTTCGATCCGGAAGCCGCGCACCTTCACCTGGTCGTCGGCGCGGCCGAGGAACTCCAGCGTGCCGTCGGCACGCCAGCGCACCAGGTCACCGGTGCGGTACATCCGGGATCCGGCCGGGCCGAACGGATCGGCGACGAACCGGGCCGCTGTCAGGCCGTGCCGGCCGAAGTAGCCGCGTGCCACGCCGTTGCCGGCGAGGTACAGCTCCCCCGCCACCCCGGCGGGCACCAGCCGCAGCTGGCCGTCCAGCACGTAGATGCGGGTGTTCGAGATCGTCCCGTCGATCGACGACGCCGCGGGCCAGTCCGCCGGGTCGTCCGGCAGGGTGCTGGTGGTGACGGCGTGCGTCTCGGCGGGGCCGTAGACGTTGTGCAGCCTGCGTCCCGGCCGGGCGAAGAACTCGCGCACCCGCCTGCTCAGGGTCAGCGCTTCGCCGCCCTGGAGCACGTCGGTGAGCGCGGGCAGTTCGGCACCGAGCTCGGCGGCCGCCTCGCACAGCGACTCGACCACCAGGTTGGGCGCGAACAGTTCGTTGACCCCGGCCCGCTCCAGCCACCGCACGAGCTCCTCGGCACTGCGCCGGACCTCGTCGGACGGCACGGCGAGCGTGCGGCCCGACACCAGCGCGGAGAGGATCTCCTGCACCGAGAAGTCGAACCCGATGGCGGTGAACTGCGCGGTCGTGGTGCCGACCCCGCCGGGGAATCGGCTCGCGTGCCAGGTCAGCAGGTTCGCCAGGCCCGAGGTCGGCATGACGACGGCCTTGGGCTTGCCGGTCGAGCCGGACGTGTAGACCAGGTACGCCGGGTGCTCGCGGTGCAGCCGCGTGGTGCGGCAGAAGTCCGCGGGGTTGTGGTCCGGCTGGTCCGCGAGTGCCGGATCCGCCAGCAGCTCCGGCGTGATCACGCACTGCGGCTTGGCATCGGCGAGCATGTACTCGATGCGGTCGGCCGGGTACTCGACGTCGATCGGCAGGTATGCGGCGCCGGTCTTGAGCACGGCGACCAGCGCGACGATCAGGTCGGCCGAGCGCGGCAGCGCCAGCGCCACCACGGTCTCCGGGCCTGCCCCGCGGCCGATCAGCAGGTGCGCCAACCGGTTCGCGCGCTCGTTCAGCGCCTCGTAGGTGAGCTCCGTGCCCTGGAACGTCACGGCTACCGCGTCCGGGCTGCGGAACACCTGGGACTCGAACAGCTTCGGCACGGTGACCTTGGGGACCTTGCGCACGTCACCGCGTCCGGCGGCGAGCAGCTCGGCGCGTTCCGCACGGAGCAGGTCGAACGTCCGCAATGGACTGTCGGGTGCCTGCGCGGCGAGCTTGAGCAGCCGCATCAGCCGGTCGGCCAGCGCCTCCACCGTGGTCCGGTCGAACAGGTCGGTGCGGTACTCCAGCGCGCAGTCGACGCCGGCGGGGGCACCGTCGGAGGTGACGCGTTCGGCCAGGCTGAGATGCAGGTCGAACTTCGCGATGCCGACACCGATGGTCTCGAGGCTCGCGTCCAGGCCGGGCACGTCGAGCTCACCGGACACCGAGTTCTGGAAGGCGAGCATCACCTGGAACAACGGGTGCCGCGACAGCGATCGCTCCGGCTGCAGCCGTTCCACGAGCTTCTCGAACGGCAGGTCCTGGTGCGCGTACGCGGCCAGGTCGGTGGCCCGCACCCGGCGCAGCAGTTCGCGGAACGTCGGGTCGCCACTGGTGTCGGTGCGCAGCACCAACGTGTTCACGAAGAACCCGACCAGATCGTCGAGCGCCTCGTCGGTACGACCGGCGATCGGGCTGCCGATCGGCACGTCCGTGCCCGCGCCCATCCGCGTCAGCAACGCCGCCAGCGCCGCCTGCATGACCATGAACAGCGTGGCCTGCTCGGACTTCGCGAGGTCGAGCAGCGAGCGGTGCAGCCCGGTCGAGACGCGGAACGCGAACGCGTCGCCGTCGTGGGACGCCACCGCGGGCCGCGGCCGGTCGGTCGGCAGCTCCACCTGCTCCGGCAGGTCCGCCAGCTCCTGCTCCCAGTACGCCAGCTGCGGGTTCAGCACCTCGTCGAGCAGATCGCGCTGCCACAGCGTGTAGTCCGCGTACTGCACCGGCAACGGAGTCCATTGTGGAGCATCACCCTGAAGACGTGCCTCGTAAGCAACGCCGAGATCGCGCGACAGGGGTGCCCACGACCAGCCGTCACCGGCGATGTGGTGCAGCAGCAGGAGCAGCACGTGCTCCTCCGCGCCCAGGCGGAACAGCCAGGCCCGCACCGGCAGATCGGTCGCGAGGTCGAACGTGTGCCGTGCGGCGGACCGCACCGCTTCGGCGAGCTCGTCCGGGGTCACGTCCACGACGTCGAGCACCGGCTGTGCCTCGTCCAGCACGTGCTGGTGCGGTTCGCCGTCGTGCGACGGGAACAGCGTGCGCAAGGACTCGTGGCGGGCCACGACGTCGGCGAGCGCGAGCCGCAACGCTTCGGCGTCGATCGGGCCGGAGAGCCGCAGCGGCAACGGGATGTTGTAGGTCGCGCTCGGCCCTTCGAGCTGGTTGAGGAACCACAGCCGCTGCTGGGCGTGGGACAACGGCACGAGCTCACCCCGCTCGCGGCGGACCAGCGGCGGACGGGCAGTGCCCGCCCCGCCCATCAGCACGGCGAACTCCGCCGGTGTCGGGGCCTCGAACAGGTCGCGCACGGCCAGCTCAGCGCCGGCCGCCGCGCGAACGCGGCTCACCAGCCGGGTGGCGAGCAGCGAGTGGCCGCCCAGGTCGAAGAAGTTGTCGTCGACGCCGACCTCCGGCACGCCGAGCACCTCGGCGAACAGCGCGCAGACGACCTGCTCGTCGGCGTTGCGCGGGGCACGCCGCTCCGCCGAGCGGAACTCGGGCGCGGGCAGTGCTTTGCGGTCGATCTTGCCGTTGGGCGTCAGCGGCAGCTCGTCGAGCACGACGAACACGGTCGGCACCAGGTGCGCGGGCAGTCGTTCCGACAGGTGCTCACGCACCGACCGGACCAGGTCGCCACCGCTGAGCGCGCGAGCGGGATCGTTGGTGTGCGGGCGGTTCGGCTCCGGCAGGTGCACGTCGGTGAGCACTGCCGGGCTGTCGGCGAAGATCGCATCCAGCTCGGTGTCGCCGCACCAGGTGACGGCCGCGGCACCCAGTTCGTAGAGGTGTTCGGGATCGACGCCGGTGGCGCCTTCCAGCCGCCCGTTCGGAATGCCCGTGACGCGGACCAGCCCTTCCAGCGACTTCAGGTCGTCGAGGTTGGTCCACTGGACGGTGCGAGCGTGCCGTGCCGACAGGACGTCGCCGACCTGCTTGTGCAGCACCACGTCGTAGCGGTGCCGGGTCAGCTCGTTGTGGAACGTGCCGCGCTGGACCCGCACGTCGACCGCCGAGACACCGTCGATCGTGGCGAAGTAACTCGGGTCGACCAGCAGCTCGCGTTCCGGGGCGGGCACCGCACCGCGTCCGCGTTCGACGGCGGCCCGGAAAGCAGGCAGCAGCCGCAGGTTGCGGACGTCGCCGACGAACACGCGCCCGCCGGGGGTCAGGAGGTTCAACGCACCTTCGATGACCTCGGTGAGGTAGCTGTCGTTCGGGAAGTACTGCGCGACCGAGTTGATGATGACCGTGTCGAACGTGGCGGGCAGGCCGTCCAGCTCGTGCGCGGCCTTGGCGTCCAGCGTCACCTTGCCGGCCAGCTCCGGCTGGGCCGCGACCTGTGCCCGCAGCGAGTCGATCACCGCGTGCGAGAAGTCGGTGCCGCAGTACTCCTCCACGTGCGGCGCGATCTTCGCGAGGATCAGGCCGCTGCCGACACCGAGCTCCAGCACCCGCCGCGGCCGCAGCGCGAGCACGCTGTCGACTGTCGCCTGGCGCCACTCCCGCATCTGCTCGAGCGGGATCGGTTCGCCGGTGTAGCTGGAGTTCCACCCGTCGAACGTCTCGCCGAACTCGCCGGACGCGACGTCGTCGTAGACCGTCTCGTAGGTCTCCTGCCACTCGGTGATCTGGCCGGCCTCGCGATCGAGGTCGCGGTCGGCCGACGGCACGACGTACCCGACGAGCTGGTCGGTGCGGGCGATCACGGCCGCCTGCGCCACCCCGGGACACGCCGAGAGCGCCGCCTCGACCTCGCCGGGCTCGATCCGGAACCCGCGCACCTTGACCTGGTCGTCCGTGCGCCCGGCGAACTCGAGCTCACCGTCGGACGTCCAGCGGGCCAGGTCGCCGGACCTGTACATGCGAGATCCGGCCGGGCCGTACGGGTCGGCGACGAACCGCTCCGAGGAGAGACCAGGGCGGCCGAGATAACCCAGTGCCACCCCCGCGCCGGCCAGGTACAGCTCGCCCGTGACGCCGACGGGCACTGGACGCAGGAACTCGTCCAGCACGTACGTGCGCGCACCGACGATCGGCGTGCCGATGGTGGGAACGTCCACACCGGACAGCGGCCAGCTCATCGTGGCGCAGACCGTGGTCTCCGTCGGCCCGTAGGCGTTGATCATCACGCGGTCGCGGGACCACGCGCCGGCCAGGTCCGGCGGACAGGCCTCGCCCGCGACCACCAGCGTGCCGACGCCGGGCCAGTCGCCGGGCGACATCACCGCGAGCGCGGTGGGCGGCAGAGTCACGTGCGTGACGCCCTGCTCGCCGACCAGCGCGGTCAGCGCGTCACCGGGCAGCAGCCGGTCGGCCGGTGCGACCACGAGCGCCGCACCGGTGAGCAGCGACATGCACAGCTCCCAGAACGCCGCGTCGAAGCTGACCGACGCGAACTGCAGCACCCGGCTGCCCGGTCCGACGGCGAGCCGCTCGATCTGGGACTGGACCAGGGCGTGCGCGCCGGCGTGGGACACGACCACGCCCTTGGGGCGTCCCGTGGAACCCGAGGTGTAGATGACGTACGCCGGTTGGGCCGGGTCGATTTCAACGGCCGGGTCCGTGGCCGGGAACGCCGAGGTGTCCTGGGTGGCGTCAAGCACGGTGGCCGCGTCCCCAGCGCCCCCAACCGACAACTCCGGCATGTCATGCGTGCCGTCCAGCACCAGTGCGGGCTTGGCATCCGCCAGCATGAACTCGATGCGCTCAGCCGGGTAACCAGGATCGACAGGCAGGTAAGCCGCCCCCGCCTTGAGCACCGCAAGCTGCGCAACGACCAGCTCAATCGACCGCGGCATCCGCAGCGCGACCAACTGCCCGCTCGTCACCCCGGCATCGATCAGCAGGTGCGCCAACCGGTTCGCGCGCTCGTCCAACTCGGCATAGGTCAGCTCGACCTGCTCGAACACCAGCGCCGTGGCATCAGGCCGCTCAACGACCTGAGCCGCGAAAAGAGCAGGAACCGTTGCGGGAACCGGACCTTCCGCGGTCGCGCTCCACGAGGTGAGCAGCCGGTCGCCCTCACCGTCGAGCAGCACGCCGAACTCGCTGACCCGTCGCTGCGGCGTCTCCGCGAGCTGGACGAGCAACGCCAGCAACCGCCGGCCGAACGCCTCGACGGTCGTGCGGTCGAACAGGTCGGTGTTGTACTCGAAGTCGCCGACCAGCCCGCCGTCCGGCTCCTCGCGCACGGCGAGGGCCAGGTCGAACTTCGCGAAGTCGACCCGCACCGGCTCCTGCGCCACCGCGAGTCCGGGGAACTCCAGGTCGCCCGCGGGCATGTTCTGGAACGCGAGCAGCACCTGGAACAACGGGTTGCGTGAGAGCGACCGCTCCGGGTTGAGCACCTCCACCAGCCGCTCGAACGGCAGATCCTGATTCGCGTACCCGGCCAGGTCGGTGGCCCGCACCCGGCCCAGCAACTCGCGGAACGTCGGGTCGCCACTCGTGTCGGTGCGCAGCACCAACGTGTTCACGAAGAACCCGACCAGATCGTCCAGCGCCTCATCGGTACGACCCGCGATCGGGCTGCCGATCGGCACATCCGTACCGGCACCCATCCGCGTCAGCAATATCGCCAGCGCCGCCTGCATGACCATGAACAGCGTGGCCTGGTTCTCCCGCGCCACCACGGAAAGCCGGACGTGCAGCGAGGGATCGACGGTGAACGGCACTGTGTCGCCGCGGTACCTGGCGACCTCCGGCCGCTTGCGGTCCGTCGGCAGGTCGAGCTCCGCGGGGGCGTCACGCAGATGCGACGTCCAGTGCGCGAGCTGCTTGCTCACGACGCTGTCCGCGTCTTCCTCGGAGCCGAGCAGTTCGCGTTGCCACAGCGTGTAGTCCGCGTACTGCACCGGCAGCGGAGTCCACTGTGGAGCACTGCCGAGACAGCGGGCTGCGTAGGCCTCGGCGAGATCGCGCAGCAACGGGGCGAAGGACCAGCCGTCACCGGCGATGTGGTGCAGGAGCACACACAGGACGTGCTCGTCCGGCCCGACCTCGAACACCGTGACCCTGATCGGGGTCTCGAGCGCCAGGTCGAACGCGTGCCGGCCGGCCGCCGCGATCTCCTCCGGCAGCTCGTCCTCGGTGACGCTCCGGAAGTCGAACGGCACCACCGGCTCGTCCAGCACCAGCTGGAACGGCACCCCCGAGTCCTCGGGGAACACCGTGCGCAGCGTCTCGTGCCGCCTCACGACGTCGTCCAGCGCGGCCCGCAACGCCGAGACGTCCAGCGAACCGGTCATCCGCAGGCCGAGCGGGATGTTGTAAGTGGCGCTAGGACCTTCCAGCCGGTGCAGGAACCACAACCGCTTCTGCGCGAACGACAGCGGCACCAGCTCGTCGCGCTCGCGCACGGTCACCGGCGGGCGCGTGCTCGACCGGCCAGCGACCAGGGCCAGCGCGCCCGGCGTCGGTGCCTCGAACAGCTCGCGCACGGTCAGCTCGGCGCCGACCGCGGCCCTGATCTTGCTCACCAGCCTGGTCGCGAGCAGCGAGTGCCCGCCCAGCTCGAAGAAGTTGTCGTCGACACCGACCTCGGACCGGCCGAGCACCTCGGCGAACAGGCCGCAGATGATCTCTTCCGGCGCGGTGCGCGGACGGCGGGACCGACCGGCCTCCGGCGCGGGCAGTGCGGCCCGGTCGAGCTTGCCGTTGGGGTTCAAGGGGAACTCGTCGAGCACGACGAACGCGGACGGCACCATGTAGTCCGGCAGCCTGCGAGCCACCTCGGCCTTCAACGCGGCCGGGTCGGCGGTACCGACGACGTACGCCACGAGCACCGAGTCGCGGGCGATGACCGCGGCCTTGGTCACCCCGGACTGGTCGAGCAGCACGGACTCGATCTCGCCCAGCTCGATGCGGAACCCGCGCACCTTCACCTGGTGGTCCGCACGGCCGACGAACTCCAGCTCGCCGCGCGCGTTCACCCTGGCGAGGTCGCCGGTGCGGTACATGCGCTCGCCCGGTGCGCCGAAGGGATCGGCGACGAACCGCTGCGCGGTCAGGCCGGGCCGGTTCAGATATCCCTGCGCCAGCACGGCACCCGCGAGGTACAGCTCACCGGTGACGCCCTGCGGCGCCACCCGCAGCGCGGCATCGAGCACGTAGGCTCGCGCGTTGCCGATGGGCAGGCCGATCGGCGGGTGGTGCGCCCACTCGGCGCTGTCCCTGGACACCGCCGCGGTCGTGACGACGTGCGTCTCGGCAGGACCGTAGTGGTTGTGCAGCAACGGTTGTGCGGTCTGCCGGTAGAACTCGCGGACGTGCTCGCTCAGCACGAACGCCTCACCTGCCTGCGCGACGGAGGTCAGCGCGGGCAGCTCGACGCCCTGTTCGACCGCCGCCTGGCACAGCGACTCGATCACGAGGTTCGGTGCGAACAGCTCGTTGACCTCGTTGGCGGCCAGCCACCTGGCGAAGCCCGCGGAGTCGCGGCGCACCTCGTCGGACGGCACGGCGAGCGTCTTGCCCGACAGCAGCGCGGACAGGATCTCCTGCGCGGCGACGTCGAAGCTCAGCGTCGTGAACTGCGCGGTGACGGTGCCTGGGCCACCGGAGCGTTCCCAGTGCAGCAGGTTCACCAGCACGTTCGCGGGCATGACGACGCCCTTGGGCACACCGGTCGAGCCGGACGTGTAGATCACGTAGACGGGGTGCTTCGGGCGCAGCGGGCGGACTCGGTCGGCGTCCGTCGGGTTCGCCGAGCCAGCGAGCCCCTCCCCCATCCACTCGGGCGTGAGCACGCACAACGGCGAAGCGTCGCTCAGCATCGCCTCGATCCGCGCGGCCGGGTACTCCGGATCCACCGGCAGGTAAGCGGCACCGGACTTCAGCACACCAACGAGCGCGGCGATCATGTCCAACGACCGGGGCAGCTGGATAGCGACGATCTCGTCCGGACCGGCACCGGCAGCAATCAGCTTGTGCGCAACGGAGTTCGCGCGCTCGTTCAGCTCCGCATAAGTCAGCGCCAAGCCGTCGAACGTCACCGCGACCGCGTCCGGCGTCCGCGCGACCTGCGCCTCGAACAGCTCAGGCAACGTCTGCGCGGGCCGCTCGACAACCGGGCCGGCGAGCAACTGCCCGCGTTCGCCGGGGAACAGCACGTCGACCCGGCCCAGCGGCGTGTCGAGGTCCGCGGCCAGCGCGGCGAGCAGGTGCACGAACCGGGCGGCCAGCAGCTGGGCGGCCGCGGAGTCGATCAGGTCGGCGCGGTGGTCGAGCCGCAGCCGCATGGTCTCGCCGGGAATGACGAGCAGGCTCAACGGGTAGTGCGTGGCGTCGTTGACCTCGATGCCGGTCATCCGCACGCCGGCCGCCGACGAGCGCAGCACGCCCTGGTCGAGCGGGTAGTTCTCGAAGACCACGACGGTGTCGAACAGCTCGCCGTGCCCGGCGGCGCGCTGGATCTCGGTGAGGCCGAGGTGCTGATGGCTCATCAACCTCGACTGCTGGTCCTGCACCGCGTGCAGCACGGAGCGCACCGGCTGGGCCGGGTCGAGCTTGACCCGCACCGGCAGGGTGTTGATGAACAGGCCGAGCATCGACTCGATGCCGGGCACCTCCGGCGGACGGCCGGACATCGTGGCGCCGAACACCACGTCGGTGCGGCCCGAGACCGAACCGAGCAGCATCGCCCAGGCGCACTGGACGAACGTGTTGACCGTGATGCCCGCGGTCCGCGCGGCGGTCGTGACCGCGGCGGTGACGTCGGCGGGCAGCTCGACGGAGAGCTGGGCGGGCAGTGCCGGTGCGCGGCCGCGGTCGGCGCCCGCGATCAGCGTGGGCTCCTCCAGGTCGTGCAACGCCGCGCGCCAGACCTCTCGCGCACCCTCCTGGTCCTGCTGGGCGAGCCAGCCCAGGTACGCGCGGTACGGCGTCACCGCGGGCAGCACCGTCTCGTCGCCGCCGGAGCCGTACAGGGCGAAGAGCTCCTGCGTCAGCAACGGCATCGACCAGCCGTCGATCAGGATGTGGTGCGTGGTCAGCACGAGCCGGTGCCGGGTGGGCGCGAGCCGGATCAGCGCGGCCCGCAGCAGCGGCGGCTTCGCCAGGTCGAAGCGCTTCAGCCGATCCGCGAGGAGATAACTGTCCATTTCGGACTCGTCCAGCTCGGTCCACGGCACCCGCGCCTCGTGCGGCACCACCTGGACGGCGCGGTCGAGTCCCTGTTGCCAGAACGCGGCCCTCAGGTTGGGGTGCCGGCGCAGCAGTCCGTCGACGGCGGCGCGCAACGTCGGCGCGTGCACCGGTCCGTCCAGGTCGAAGATCAGCTGGACGTGGTAGACGTCGATGTCGTTCTCGTCGTAGAGGGCGTGGAACAGCAGCCCTTCCTGCAACGGCGACAGCGGCAGAACGTCCGCGATTGCCTGCTGCGTCATGTCGAAACCCTCCAGGCTGCTTCGAGTAGGTCGATCTGCTCCTGGCTCAGCGAGACCAGCGGGAGATCGGAAGGTGTGTAACCGCCTGCCGTGCCGGCGCCGGCGTGCTTGACCAGTGCCTCCAGCGCGCGGAACCACGTGCGGGCCAGGTCGGCGACGTCCTGTTCGGACAGCAGCGCGCCGGGCCAGCTCCAGGTGGCGGACAACCGCTCGCCGCGGGTGACCGCGTTGAGCTCGATCAGGTGCGCGAGCGGCATGGCCGGGTCGGCGCCGTCGCCGAGCGCGTCGGAGTCGACCTCGGCGAACCGGCCGAGGTAGTTGAACGCGAACTGCGGCGTGGGCAGTGCGGTGAGCGTGGTCTCGTTGTTGATGTACCGCAGCAGCCCGTAGCCGACCCCCTTGTCCGGCACGGACCGCACTTGCTCCTTGATCTGCTTCAAAGCCGCACCCATCGCGGCACCACCGGCGAGTGCCCCCGCTCGGTCGACGGCGGCGAGATCCAGCCGGACCGGGTGCATGGTGGTGAACCAGCCGACCGTGCCGGACAGGTCCAGGTCGTGTTCGCGGCCGTGCCCCTCGAGGTCGAGCAGCACCGCGCTGTCGTCACCGGAACCACGCCGGCGTCGCCAGTCGGCGACCGCCAGCGCGAACGCCGTCAGCAGCGCGTCGTTCACGCCGCCGTGGAACGCCGCGGGAACAGTAGTGAGCAGCGGGGTGGTGATCTCCTCCGCCAGTTCCAGCGTGAGATGACCGGCACTGCCCGCGGTGTCCCTGACCGGGTCGAGCGGGTCCGAGATCCTCAGGTCAGGGCGGCAGATGTCCTGCCACAGCGGCAGTTCGGCGGTGCGCTGTGCCGCGGATTCGGTGAGGACCTGGGCGTAGCGGCGGAACGACGTGGGCACCGGTGGCAGATCCGCGCCCGCGGCCAGGTCCGGCAGCAGCACACGCCACGAGACACCGTCCACGACGAGGTGGTGGACGACCAGCAGAAGCTTGCTCTGCGGCGGGAAGAAGACCGCCTGCACCATCACGCCGTGTTCGGGGTCGAGCCGCTCGCGAGCCGCCGCGGCCTCGCTCGCCACATCCGCCTGCGCCACCCGCAGGACCGACCGGGCGTCGACCGCACCGGGCGCGGGCACGTGCAGCGCGTCGCCGGTGTAGGTCGCTCGCAGCATGTCATGCCTGTCCAGCACCGCTTGAAGTGCCGCGACCTGACGTTCCTCGTCGCCGATGACGTCCACGCAGACCGTCTGGCTGAAGCTCTGAATCGGCCCTCCGCGCAAACGCAGCCAGTGCATGATCGGGGTCAGTGCGACCGCACCGATCGGATCGTCCACAACGGACTCAGCGGGCTCGCTGGTCTTCGCCGCGGTGGCGATCCCGGCGACGGTCCGGTGCTCGAACACGTCCCGCGGCGTGATCACCAGCCCGGCCTTGCGGGCCCGGCTGACCAGCTGCACGGACATGATGCTGTCGCCGCCCAGCTCGAAGAATCCGTCGTCGACGCCGACGTCGGCGAGCCCGAGCAGTTCGGCGAAGAGCCCGGCGAGCACGCGTTCGGTGTCCGTGCGCGGTTCGCGTGCCGTGGTCGTGACCTCGGGCACCGGCAGTGCCCGGCGGTCGAGCTTTCCGTTGGTGGTCAACGGCAGGCGGTCCATCGTGACGATGGCGCCCGGGATCATGTAGTCCGGCAGCGCGGTCTTGAGGTGGGCGATCAGCTCCGCCTGCCCGGCGGTGCCGACGACGTACCCGACGAGGCGCTTGTCCCCTGGCCGGTCCTCGCGGACGATGACCGCGGCCTGCGCCACCGCGGGGTGCTCGGCGAGCCTGGCCTCGATCTCGCCCGGCTCGATCCGGAACCCGCGCAGCTTGACCTGGTCGTCGGTGCGGCCGACGAACTCGAGCTCGCCGTCCGCGGTCCAGCGCACCAGGTCGCCGGTGCGGTACATCCGGGTGCCCGACTCCCCGCACGGGTCGGCGACGAACCGTTCCGCGGTCAGGTCACCGCGGCCGAGGTAGCCGCGCGCGAGACCCGCGCCCGCCACGTACAGCTCGCCGGTGCTGCCGGTCGGCACCGGCCGCAACCGCGGATCGAGCACGTAGGCCCGCATGTTGTCCAGCGGCCTGCCGATCGGCACGCGGGTGCCCACCGGCTCGGTGGTGCGGCGGCTGGTGGCGAAAGTCGTGGTCTCCGTGGGGCCGTAGCCGTTGACGACCGCGATCCCCGGACAGGCGGCCAGCACGCGGTTGAGGGCCGCGGCGGACACGACGTCACCGCCGGTCCACACCTCGCGCACGCCGGCGAAGCAGTCGGCGTGCTCCTCCGCCATCACGGTGAACAGCCCCGAGGTGAGCCACAGCCCGGTCACGCCCGAGGTGCGGATCAGATCGGCGAGCAACTCGGCGTCGGTCTCCCCCTCCGGGGCCACGACGATCCGGCCACCGCCGAGCAGTGGCACCCACAGCTCGTAGGTCGACGCGTCGAACGAATGGGGCGAGTGCAGCAGCACGCAACGGTGCGCCTCACCGCGGAACGCCCGATCGAAGGCGAGGCTGACGACGTCGTGCTGGGTGACGGCGACGCCCTTGGGCACACCGGTCGAGCCGGACGTGTGCATCACGTAGGCCAGCTGCTCCGGGTGCACCGCGACACCGGGGTCGCGTTCGTCCACTTCGGACACCGGTGACACGGCGGAAGCGTCGAGCCCGTGCTCGGCGCGGTCGGTGATGACCACCCGGCAGCCGGTCTCGATGACGATCGACCGCAGCCGCTCCAGCGCGTACCGCGGGTTGAGCGGGACGAAGAAGCCGCCGGTCTTGAGCACGGCGAGCAACGCGACGACGAGCTCGGGCGAGCGATCGAGCAGCACGGCCACGCCGGTCTCCCCGCTCACCCCGCGCCGCAGCAGCGTGCGGGCGAGGCCGTTGGCCCGTGCGTTCAGCTCGCGATAGGTCAGGTGCCGGTCGCCACTGGTCAACGCGATCGCGTCCGGCGTCCGGGCGGCCTGCCGTTCGAACAGCTCCGCGATCCCGGCGTCCGGCACGTCGGTGGTGGCGGTGTCGTTCCACCGGCGCAGCAACGTTTCGCGCTCGTCCGCGCCGACCAGCTCCACCTCGCTGATGGGCCGCTGCGGTGCGCGGGCCACGACGGCGAGCACCTCGACCAGCCGCCGCGCGATCATCGCGGCCGTCGCCGGTTCGAACAGGTCGTTGCTGTACTCGAGGAATCCGCTGATGCCGTCCGGGCGTTCGGTCAGCTCGACGGTGAGGTCGAACTTCGCCACGCCGACGTGCACCGGCGCGAGTTCGCCCACCACGCCGTTCAGGTCCGCGAACGCGCGCTCGTTGTTCTGCAGCACCAGCATGACCTGGAACAGCGGCTGGCGGGACAGCGACCGCTCGGGGCTGATCAGGTCGACCAGGTGCTCGAACGGGATGTCCTGGTGCGCGAACGCCTCCAGGTCGGTCGTGCGGACCCGGTGCAGCAGCTCGGCGAACGACGGGTCACCGGAAGTGTCGGTGCGCAGCACCAGCGTGTTGATGAAACAGCCGATGAGATCGCCGGTGGCGGCGTCGGTGCGGCCGGCGACCGGGCTGCCGATCGGCACGTCCGTGCCCGCGCCCAGCCTGGTGAGCAGGGTGGCGAGCGCCGCCTGCAGCACCATGAACAACGTGACCCGGTGCGCACGGGCGAGGTCGAGCAACGCGTGGTGCAGCTCGGGTTCGATGTCGAGCGCGATCGTGCCGCCCTGGTAGCTGGTGACGGCGGGGCGCGGCCGATCGGTCGGCAGCTCCAGCTGCTCCGGCAGGTCGGCGAGCGCGTCGGTCCAGTACTCGGCCTGCTCACCGGCGAGCCCGTTCGGGTCGTCCTCGGCGAGCAGATCGCGTTGCCACAGCGCGTAGTCCGCGTACTGCACCGGCAACGGCGTCCACTGCGGAGCCTCCCCGCGGCAGCGAGCCGTGTAGGCGTCGGCCAGGTCGCGGCCCAGCGGTGCGAGCGACCAGCCGTCCCCCGCGATGTGGTGCAGCGCCAGCAACAACATGTGCTCGTGCTCGTCGACGACGAACAGGTGAGCGCGCAGCGGCGGGTCGACGACCAGGTCGAACGGCTTGCGGGCCGCCGCCTTGAACGCCCCGATGACGTCGTCACCGACGTGCTCGACGAACAACGGCGGCGGTGTCGTGCCGACCAGCTGATGCGGCACTCCGTCCACGTCGGGGAACGTCGTGCGCAGGATCTCGTGCCGCTCGGCGACATCCGCGAGCGCGGCGCGCAACGCCTCGGCGTCCACCGCGCCGGGCAGGCGCAGGCCGATCGGGATCGTGTAGGTCGGGCTCGGCCCGTCCAGTGTGCTGAGGAACCACAGCCGGCGCTGTGCGGGCGAGAGCGGCAGCAGCGCGGGCCGTGCCGCGGCCTCCAGCGGCGGCCGGCCACCCGGCGCGCTGTCCAGCAGCTTCGCGAACCCGGCGACGGTCGGCGAGTCGAAGATCTGCCCGACGGTCAGCTCAGCGCCGAGCTCGGCACGCACCAGCCGGGCGAACCGGTCGGCGAGCAGCGAATCCCCGCCCAGCACGAAGAAGTTGTCGTCGACGCTGACGTGCGCGATGCCAAGGACCTCGGCCACGAGTCCACAGAGGACGGTCTCGCGCTGGTCGTCCGATCCGGTACGGCCGCCGTCCAGCACCGGAGCGGGCAGGGCGCGGCGGTCGAGCTTGCCGTTCTGGGTCAGCGGCAGGTGGTCCAGCACGACGAACGCCCCCGGCACGAGGTGTTCGGGCAGCAGGTCGCCGACATGCCGGCGCAGCACCACGGTGTTGACCGCCGCGTCACCGTTCGGCACGACGTACGCGACGAGCATCCGGTGCCCCGGCCGGTCTTCTCGCAGCAACACGGCGGAGTGCGCGACACCGGGATGGGTGGCGACGGCGGCCTCGATCTCGCCGAGCTCGACCCGGAACCCGCGGATCTTGACCTGGTGGTCGGCGCGGCCGAGGTAGTCGAGCGAACCGTCGGGACGCAGCCGGGCGACGTCGCCGGTGCGGTACATCCGCGAGCCCGGCAGGCCGAACGGGTCCGCGACGAAGCGTTCGGCGGTGAGCCCGTGCCGGCCGAGGTAGCCCCGCGCAAGCCCGGCACCGGAGACGTACATCTCCCCCGCCGTCCCGGGCGGCACCGGTCGCAACGCCTGGTCGAGCACGTGCACCCGCAGGTCCGGGATGCCGACGCCGATCGCGCTGGCCGCACCGGGCACCGCGTCGGCCACGCCGAGCGCGCGGAAGCTGACGTGCACCGTGGTCTCGGTGATGCCGTACATGTTGACCAGCCGCGGTGCGTCGTCGGCGTGCAGCGCGTACCAGTCGCGCAGCCGCGGCAGGTCGAGCGCCTCGCCGCCGAACACCACGTAGCGCAACGCGAGCGCCCGGCCGGGACGCTCCTGGTCGGCCTCGACCAGCTGGTAGAACGCCGACGGTGTCTGGTTCAGCACCGTGACGCGTTCGCGGGCGAGCAGGTCGAGGAAGTCCGACGGCGAGCGGGACACGTCGTGCGGCACCACGACCAGCTTGCCGCCGTGCAGCAGCGGTCCCCAGATCTCCCAGACGGAGAAGTCGAACGCGAAGGAGTGGAACAACGTCCAGACGTCCTGCGCCTCGAACCCGAACCAGTGATCGGTCGCCGTGAACAACCGGACGACATTGCCGTGCGGCACGACGACGCCCTTCGGCTGTCCCGTCGAGCCGGACGTGTAGATCACGTACGCCGGGTGCTCCGGGTGCCGCGCGACCTCCGGGTCGGTGGCAGGGCCGGTACCCACGACGTCGGTGAGCACGTGCCGGGGCTTGGCATCGGCCAGCAGGTAGTCGATGCGCGCCTGCGGGTACGAGGGGTCGACCGGCAGGTAGGCCGCCCCCGCCTTGAGCACGCCGAGCAGTGCCACGACCAGGTCGAGCGACCGGGGCAGCACGACGGCCACGAGGTCCTCGGGGCCGATGCCGCGCGCGATCAGGTCATGCGCCACGCGGTTCGCGCGCTCGTTCAGGCCGCGGTACGTCAATTCGGTGCCGTCGCACGTAACCGCGACCGCGTCCGGGCACTCGCGCACGCGCTGCTCGAAGAGTTCCGGCAACGTGTGCTCGACGATCTCGCCTTCGAGCACCTCGGGGATCGTGTGTTCGTGCACGTCCACCCGGCCGACCGGCATGTCCGGATCAGCCTGCGCGATCGTGGTGAGCACACCGATCAACCGCTCGGCATGCGCCGTGACGGCCGCGTCGTCGTACGCCGCGGGGTTCGCGTCGACGTCGACGCGCAACCCGGAACCGCTGGGGTGCACCGAGATCTTGATGTCGTCGACCGGACCGGTCGACAGCTGCTCGGACCTGGCTCGCACGCCGGCGAAGTCGAGGTCGTCGAGGTCGAACGGCATGATGTTGACGACCGGTCCGTACAGCCTGCGGTCGTCGCCGACCAGCTTGAGGTCGCGGCGCAGGTCCTCGATCCGATAACGCTGGTGCCGCAACGCCTGGTCCATCTCGTCGGCCACGTGGTCCAGCAGCTCGCGCACGGTCATGTCCTGCCGCACGAAGAGGCGCAACGGCAGCACGTTGGTGACCATGCCGGGAACGTTCCTGGTGGCCTTGGCGACGCGGGCGGCGGCGGGGAAACCGAGCACCACGTCGCCCGAGCCGGACATGCGGCTGACGTACAGCGCGGTGGCGGCGACGACGGCGACCGGCCAGTCGTCCACAAGGGACACTTCGGTGGTGTGCCGGCGGAAGGTGTTGCTCATCGGCGCCGAACGGCCGGACAGCGTCGCGATGTCCGGCAGGTCGCCCATGCACCCCAGCCAGAACTCCCGGTCGCGGTCGGGGCGGTACTCGGTCTCGACCAGCTGACGCAGTGGCGGGAACGGCTGCGCGGTCTCGCCGGAGTAGTACGCGGCGACCCGTTCCGTCACGAGCCGGAACCCGACTCCATCGAGCAGCAGGTGGTGCGCCCGCAGGTACCAGAGCACGGCGTCACCCGTGAGGAACACCGCCTGGGTGTACAGCCCGTCGCCGGTCAGGTCGGCCGCGGTGGCGAGATCGCGGCGCATCCACTCCCGCGCGGTCTCCCGTGGCTCGGCATCGGCCCGCAGGTCGACGACCTCCACCGGGAAAGCTTTGTGGGCCAACGACTGACACACGCCGTCCGGCCCGTCGGTGAATCGCGCCCGGAGCGCCTCGGTCTCGCCGGATGTCCGCTCGATCGCTGTCACCAACGCCTCGACGTCCACCGCACCCGTCAGCTCCACGCACTGCGCGGCGTTGAAGCCGGGGTTCTCCGGGTCGAGCCTGCTCGCGTACCAGACGCCGAGCTGCGCTGCGGTCAACGCGATCGCGCCCATCTCGCTCCCCCAACCGAAAGGTTCTTCCCCGTACGGCGACGAGTCTTGCTTTCGGCGTTGACATGACGCTGATGCGGCGCTGACATGCCTTGGGGACAAAGCGAAACGCCCCTGAGCGGGGGGATGCTCAGGGGCGTTTCGGCCGTGCCTGCGGGGCAGAGGGGGTGTGGGTTACCCGCGCCGCACGGTTACCGGAAGGGTCTTGGCGCCGAACAGGCCTTCGCGGTGGTAGCTCACCTCCGCGCCCGGCGTGACGCGCACGTCGGTGAACGCATCGAGCATGAGCTCCAGCGCAATGCGACCCTCGAGCCGCGCGAGAGGCGCACCGAGGCAGAAGTGGATGCCGTGCCCGAAGGCCAGCTGCTGGCCGTCCTTGCGGTCCGGATCGAACCTCTCCGGCTCGGTGAACCGGCGCTCGTCGTGGTTGGCCGACAACAGCCACGGCATGACCATGGTGTTCGCCGGCACCGTCACGCCCGCGATCTCCACCTCCTCGGTGGTGACGCGGCTCGCGATGGTGATCGGCGCGCGGAAGCGCATGACCTCCTCGATCGTCGCCGGGATGAGCGACCGGTCCGCCCGCAGCCGGTCCTGCAGCCCCGGGTTGTCCTCCAGGCACAGCACGGTGTTGCCGAGCAGCATCGTGGTCGACACGTGGCCCGCCATGAGCAGCAGGCACGCGAAGTCGATCACCTGCTTGTCGGTCAGCCGCTCGCCGTCGAGCTCGGCCTCGACCAGCTTGCCGAGCAGGTCGTCGCGCGGCGTGGCGCGCCTGTCCTCGAGGTGGCCCCCGAGGTAGGCGCGCATCTGCTGCATCGGCGTGCGGACCAGCCGGTCGAAGTCGGCGTCGTCGTTCTCGAACTGCATCGAGACCGGGTCGTCGAACTCCTTCGACAGCATCTTCTCCGACCAGTCGCGGAAGAGGTCGCGGTCCTGCGCGGGCACGCCGAGCAGTTCGGCGATCACGATCACCGGCAGGGCGTAGGCGAACTCCTCGATGAGGTCGAACCGATCACTGTCGATCTTCTCCAGCAGCTCGCGGCCGAGCTCGACGATCCTCGGCTCGAGCTGCGCGACCATCCTCGGCGTGAACGCCTGGCTGACGAGCCTGCGCAGCTTGCGGTGCAGCGGCGGGTCGATCACCGAGAGGATGTCGCGCGACAGCGGGTCGAGGTCGGGCATGATCCGGCTGATGTCCGACGAGAACGTGGCAGGGTCGGACGTCACCCTGAGCACGTCCTCGTAGCGGAAGACGTGGTACACGCCGTACTCGTCGCGCCACACCGGAGCCGTGTCCCGCATGTCGCGCAACCATCCGAGCAGCGCGGCTCCACCATCCTGAGTGGACGGACGCGCGGTCACCTGGTGCATCTCGAAGTCCTCCTAGGCGTGTTGGGGAACGGCAGCGGGCTGGGCCTTCTCCGCGCGCCGGAGCAGGAACCCGGCGAGCAGGCCACCGCACAGGACGGCGAGCGCGCCGATGAGCTGGCTGCTCGACATTCCCGCGGCGAACGCCTCACGCGCCGCCGCCGCGGTCTCCGGGCGCTCGGCCGCCGCCGACAGCGCGGCGGGCAACGACTTGCCCGCGTCCGCGCCGAGGTCGGCGGGCAGGCCGCTGACGAACCTGGAGGTGAGCACGGCACCGAGAACGGCGACGCCGAACGAGGCACCGATCTCCTGCAGGGTCTGGTTGATCCCGGACCCGGTGCCCGCCCGCTCCAGCGGGATCGCGCTCATCATGGCGTGCGCGGCCACCGGCATCGCGAGTCCGACACCGAGCCCGATGAGCACCAGCCCGCCGAACGTCGGCAGGTAGCCGTTGGCCGGGTCGACCAGCGCGATCAGGGCAAGACCCGCGGAAGCAACGGTCATGCCGACCGTCATCGTCGGGCCCTGGCCGAGCACCTTGCCGATCCTGGCGCTGAGCAGACTGCTGCTGATCAGCACGCTGATCGCGAGCGGCGCGATGCGGAAACCGGCCTCCAGCGGGGAGAACTGCAGCACGAACTGCAGGTGCTGGGTGAGCAGGAACAGCGAGCCGCCCATGCCGAACGCCGCGAGCACACCACCCGCCGCCGCACCGTTGAAGCGCGGGTTGGCGAACATCGAAAGCTCGAGCATCGGGTTGTCCGTCTTGCGCTGCCACCAGATGAACACCACGAGCAGCACCACGCCGGCCGCGAAGGTGCCGAGCACTCGCGGTTCCGTCCAGCCGTGCTCGGAACCCGAGATGACCGCGTAGATGAGCGCGGCCATGGACGCCGCGGACAGCACACCGCCGAGCAGGTCCGGGTACTTGCCGACCGGGTCCTTCGACTCGGGCACCAGCAACGCCACCGCGATGAAGCCGACGATCGCGATCGGCACGTTCACCGCGAACACCGAGCCCCACCAGAAGTGCGCCAGCAGGAAGCCGCCGACCACCGGTCCGGCCGCGATGCCGAGCGACGACACCGCCGCCCAGATGCCGATCGCCTTCGCGCGTTCCTCGTTGTCGAACACGCGCACGAGCACCGCGAGGGTGCCCGGCGTCAGGAACGCCGCGCCGACGCCCATGACGGCCCGCGCGATGATCAGCTGGATCGCTGACCCGGCGAACGTCGCGAAGAGCGAGCCGAGTCCGAAGAGCGCCAGTCCGAACAGCAGCGCGCGCTTGCGCCCGTACCGGTCGGAGAGGCTGCCGGCGGCCAGCAGCAGACCGGCCATGACGAGCGAGTACGCGTTGATCATCCACTGGATGTCCGAGGTCGACGCGCCGAGACCGGCACTCAGCGACGGCACCGCCACGTTGAGGACGGTGTTGTCCAGCACGACGACGAGCAATGCGAGGCAGAGCACGGCGAGAATCGCCCAGCGCTGCGGAAGTCGTTCGGTTTTTTGCACGACAAATCTCCAAATAGGGCTTTTCGACGCGATTCAGCCCCGGCCGCAGGACGTCTCGCAGACATGCCGAGCAGGCACGTCAAACGTCACGCGGGCACGCCAAAGGTGCCGCGAGCAGCGGAAACATGGGGGTGGGAATGGCGCGCCAGAACGAGAAAGGACGAGGCGCAAGCCATTGAGAGGGGACGCCTGCGAACGAGGCGGCGCCGAAAGAGACCTCAGTAGATCATGGAACTCATGATGCCACACTCTCCGCACTCGCACAAATACCGGCCGCCGTCGCATCGAACGTCACCTGATCGGCGGAAAGGAATCCGGTCGAATCGAACACGGTGAGGTGGCGCCGATGCTGGGTGGCCACGGCGGGGGACGCACAGAGTCGCGCGATGCTCGGCCCGATCTGCGTCTCCCGCAACGGTCCGCACTCCCCCGTCGCACGGGCGCGCTCGACGTGGTCGGGCGACACCAGTGCGCGGTCGAGCAACGCTCTCGGCAGTCTGCGGCCGAGCGTGCTGATCGCGTTGACGTGCAGGTGCCCGCGCGGATACCAGTACGGCAGTTCGGGTCCGGGCCCGACCACCGTGATGATGTCCGCCCCGGCCACGATGTCCTTCGGTTGCGCGACGGTCACTCCGTCCAGCGGCGGAACTTCCTGTCCCACCAACACATCGGTGAACGCGAAGAGCCTGCTCAACGCGTGCAGGTGGACCTGCACCTCGGGGGCGGTGCCGAAGATCCCGAGCACCGAACTGGTGGGCCGTGCAAGCAGTCTGCTCGCTACGGCGGCCATCGCGGCCGTGCGCATCGGGGTCGACGCGTCCGGCACGGCGGTCAGCGCGGGTTCTCTGCCCGCCGCGAACAACGCGCTCTGCGCGCCCGCGATGGCCCGGTCCATCAGCTCGTCATGCTCGAGGCTCCGCATCACGCATCAAACTCCCCCGCTGGTAGGTGAGCAGAATGGTGCGGGATCCGGCTGACACGGCGCTGACAAAACCATGACGAGCACCTGGCGCAACAGGTGAAGACCGCTAGTCTCCATTGCCGTGAGCGAGATTCCGGAAACAAAGGAAGAACTCCGCGCACTGATCGCGGAGAAACTGGAGGTCGACGCCGCCGAGATCGCCGACGACGACGATCTGATCGAATGGGGACTGAACTCCGTCACCACCATGGGGCTGGCCGGCCGGTGGCGTCGCGCCGGTGTCGACGTCGACGCGAAGAAGCTGGTCAAGGACGTGACCGTGAACGGGTGGTGGGCACTGCTCGCAGCGGCCTAGGCGGGTGCTCGAACAGTGCTCGACAACTCTGAGACGCGCGCCTGAGGTCGGCTACTTTCGCCAGCATGAAATTCGGAATCAACTTCTTTCCAGTCGTCGATCCCGACGCCAAGACAGCCACCGACTACTACGACGAGAGCCTCGGCCTCGTCGAACTGGCCGAAGAACTCGGATTCGAGCACGTGCAGACGGTCGAGCACTATTTCTCGGCCTACGGCGGCTACAGTCCGGATCCGGTCACGTTCCTCGCCGCAGCGGCCGCGCGCACCAGCCGGATTCGCGTCGCGACCGGCGCCGTCATCGCCGCGTTCACCCACCCGGTCAAGCTCGCGGGCAAGCTCGCGATGCTGGACCACCTGTCGCACGGCCGGCTCGACGTCGGCTTCGGCCGGGGCTTCCTGCCCGACGAGTTCGCCGCGTTCGAGATCCCCATGGAGGAGAGCCGCGCCCGGTTCGCCGAGACCGTCGAGGCCGTCCGTCGTTTGTGGACGGAGGAGAACGTCGTGTGGGACGGTGAGTTCCACAAGTTCGGCCCGGTCAGCATGCTGCCGCGCCCCTACCAGGTACCGCATCCGCCGATCTTCGTGGCGTCCGCGACGAGCCCGGAGTCGTGCGCCGCGTCCGGTTCAGCCGGCTACCACCTGCAGGTCGTGCCGTCGGTGACGTCACGGGAGACGTTGCAGGAGAACATCTCCCGCTACCGCGCCGCCTGGGAGGAGGCCGGTCACGCGGGTTCGCCGCGCATCCAGATCAAGTACACCGCCTACGTCTCGGAGAACCGCGCCGAGGCACTCGAGGCGGGCGAGACCTACGAGCGCAACTACATCGAGAAGATGGCGAGCGCGATCGCCTCGTGGGCGAGCACCCGCAGCGACCAGTACCCCGGCTACGAGAACTTCGTGGACAAGGTCGGCCAGTACGACTTCGCCGCCTCGTTGCGGGACAACAAGGTGCTGGCGGGCACGCCGGACGACGTGACCGAGCAGATCGCCACGATCGCCGAGTGGTTCGGCGACGACCTGTGCGTGAGCATGCAGTTCAACCCTGGTGCGATGCCGATCGCCCAGTCGCGCAAGGCGATGCGCCTGTTCGGTGACCACGTCATGCCCGCGTTCACCGGCTCCCGCGTGCTGGAAGGCGCGCGATGAACCTCGACGCGGACGTCGCCGTCATCGGCCTCGGCGCGTGGGGTTCCGCCGCTGCCTGGCAGCTGGCCGCGCGCGGGATGTCCGTGCTCGGCATCGAGCAGTTCCAGCCCGGCCACGCGCACGGTTCCTCGCACGGCACCACCAGGATGTTCCGCACCGCGTGCCTGGAGCACACCGGCCTGGTGCCGCTCGCCCAGCGGTCGCTGACGCTGTGGCACGAGCTGGAGAACGCTGCAGGGCGCCCGTTGTTCGACCCGACCGGCGGTCTGCTGATGGGTCCCGCCGACGGGCACATCGTGACCGGCACGCTCAAAGCCGCTCGCGCGCACGACATCCCGGTGGAGGTGCTGGACAACACCGCGCTGGCACAACGCTTCCCGGCGCACGCGAACCTGCCCGCGGACCACGTCGGCGTGTGGGAGCCCACCGCGGGCCTGCTGCGCGCCGAGGACACCGTGCGTGCGGCCGTCGAGGTGGCGGAGCGGCTCGGTGCGCGGGTGCTCACCGGCACCAAGGTCACCGAGATCGACCTCGTCGCCGACGGCGTGGTCGTCCGCACGCCCGCACGCGACTTCCGCGTGCGCCAGGTGGTGGTGACCACGGGACCGTGGGCGACGAAGCTCGTTCCCGGTCTGCCGCTCGACCCGGTGCGCATGCCGATGACCTGGTTCCGCCCGACCGGCGACGCGGAACCGTTCGCGCTCAAGAACTTCCCGGTGTTCATCCGCGAGCTCGGCCAGACCGGTGCCATCTGGGGGCACGGCTGGTCGGACGGCGAGACCTTCGACGTGAAGCTCGGGCTGGAGGACGGCGGCCGCGACTTCCGGTCCATCGACCCGGACCACGCCGACCACGCGGTGACGCCCGGCGACTGGCGCAAGCTCACCGGCCTGCTCGAGGACGCGGTGCCCGGCCTGACGGACCTGCCGACGTCGGTGGCCACCTGCATGGTGACCCGCACGCCGGACAAGCAGTTCCTGCTCGGCCGGCCGGGTGGCGACCGGCGGCTGGTGCTCGGCGTCGGCTGCGGCGGGCACGGCTTCAAACACGCGAGCGGCATCGGTGAGGCACTCGCGGACATCGTGCAGGGCAGGGAGACCCACTGCCCGTTGACCTTCACGGACCCAGACCGGTTCCGCTAGCGGACAGCCAGATGGGGGAGACTGTGCGACTTCGAATCCTGGGCCCGGTCGACGTCTACGACGAGACGCGTGGCAGGAGGATGACCCCGAACGGGATCAAGCAGCGGGCGTTGCTCGCTACCCTGGTCGTCCGGCAGGGGCAGACGCTCTCGATGGACCGGCTGATCGAGGAGCTGTGGGGCGACGTCCCGCCGGGCAACGCGACCAACGCGTTGCAGGCGCACGTCGCCCGGCTGCGCCGGTTGCTCGGCACCGCGGGTGGTGCGGCCGACATCGTGACCGACGCGCCGGGCTACCAGCTCCGGCTCGGTCCACATGAGACGGACGTGGACGAGTTCCAGCGGCTGTCGGCGCAGGCCCGCGAGCTCACCGCGGACGACCCCGAACAGGCCGTCGAACTGTTCCGCCGCGCGCTCGGCCTGTGGCGCGGTGCGGCGTTCGAGGGCTGCGTGACCGGCTCGCTGCTGGCAGGTGAGGCGGCGCTGCTGGAGGAGCAGCGCCTGACGAGCGTCGAGGGACTCTTCGACGCGCACCTGCGGACCGGCCGGCACGGCGAGATCGTCGGCGAGCTGGAGGAGATGACCGCGGCGCACCCGTTGCGCGAACGGTTCTACGACCAGCTGATGGTCGCGCTGTACCGGTGCGGGCGGCAGTCCGAGGCGATCGGTGCCTACGACCGCGCCCGCCGGAACCTGTTGCGGGAGCTCGGCGTCGAGCCCGGTCCCGCGCTGCGCGGGCGGATGCAGGCGGTGCTCGCCCACTCCCCCTCACTGCTGCCCGGCGGCCGCGACCAGCTCACCCACGAGATCGACCAGCTGCGCAACCGGATGAACTCCCTGGTCCAGCAACAGGAAGCGTTGATCCGGATGGTCAGCCAGATGTCGGCCGCCGTGGGACTGAGTGCGTAGACCCGAGAGGAAGGACGACCATGCTCCAAGGATGTGTGCCGTGGCCTGAGGAGACCGCGGCCAGGTTCACCGACGCCGGCTACTGGCGCGGCGAGACGCTCGGCGCGCTGCTGCGCGGCTGGGCCGCCGACCACGGCGAGAAGACCGCGCTGGTGTGCGGTGACCGGCGGATCAGCTACCGCGGGCTCGACACGTGGGCCGACCGGCTCGCCGCCGGCCTGCACGCCGAGGGAATCCGCTCCGGCGACCGGATCGTCGTGCAGCTGCCCAACGTGGCCGAGTTCGTCGCGCTGTGCTTCGCGATGTTCCGGCTCGGCGCACTGCCGGTGTTCGCGCTGCCCGCCTACCGCGCCAACGAGATCAGGCACCTGTGCGAGCTGTCCGGCGCGATCGGCTACGTCGTGGCGCGCGAGCACCTCGACTACGACTACGTCGCGCTGGCCGAGGAGATCACCGGTGCGGTGCCGGCGATCGAGCACGTGTTCGTCGCGGACTCGTTGCCCCAGGCCGATCCCATCGACCTGCCGGAGCCCGACCCGCGCGATGTCGCGTTCTTCCTGCTCTCCGGCGGCACGACGGCACTGCCGAAGCTGATCCCCCGCACGCACGACGACTACGCCTACCAGACCCGGATCACCGCGGAGATCAACGAGCTCGGCCCCGGCAGCGTGTACCTCACAGTGCTGCCGATCGAGTTCAACTTCCCGTGGGGCTGCCCCGGCATCATCGGGGTGTTCCAGGCGGGCGGCACGGCGGTGCTCGCACTGACACCCGAACCCGAGGAGTGCTTTTCGCTCATCGAACGCGAGCGGGTGACGATCACGTCGGTCGTGCCGACGATCACCCACCTCTGGCTGGAGGCGGTGCCGTCGAACAACCGCGACCTGAGCAGCCTGGAGATCATCCAGATCGGCAGCGCGAAGCTGCACCCCGAAGTCGCGGCCCGCGTGGAGCCAGCGTTCGGCTGCCGGTTGCAGCAGGTGTTCGGGATGGCGGAGGGCCTGCTCACGTTCACCCGCTCCGACGATCCCGCGGACGTCGTGCTCACCACCCAAGGCCGTCCGGTCAGTCCCGCCGACGAGATCCGCGTCGTCGACGAGGCCGGCAACGAGGTGCCGGCCGGTGCTTGTGGTGAGCTGCTCACCCGCGGCCCGTACACGTTGCGCGGCTACTACAACGCGCCTTCACACAACCAGACGGCGTTCACGTCCGACGGCTTCTACCGCAGCGGCGACCTGGTGCGGATGACTCCGTCCGGCCACATGGTGGTCGAGGGCAGGGTCAAGGACGTCATCAACCGCGGCGGCGACAAGATCTCCGCGACCGAGGTCGAAGCCCACCTGACCGCGCACCCGAACGTCGCCCAGGCGGCCGTCGTCGCCGTGCCGGACCTGGTGCTGGGCGAGAAGACCTGCGCGGTGATCATCGCCGACGGAGCGGCACCTCGCCTGCCCCAGTTGCGCAGACTGTTGAGGGAACGGGGACTCGCCGACTACAAGCTGCCCGACCGGGTTCTCGTCGTCGAGGCCTTCCCGCTGACCGGACTCGGCAAGGTGGACAAGAAGTCGTTGGCCGCCACGATCACGGGAGGCCACAGTGGAGGGTGACTTCATCGTTCCCTTCGCCCGCAGGGGAAGCATCGTCGGAGCGGACGAGCTGGCCATGGTCGGCGATCTCGTCGACTCCGGCGACGTGCTGTCCGCAGGCGGCTTGCGGGACCAGTTCGAGGCGCGGTTCGCCAAGCACGTCGGCTCGCGCTACGCGTTGTCGGTCACCAGCGGTACGGTGGCTTTGGAGCTCGCGATCGAGATGCTCGACCTCGAGCCCGGCGACGAGGTGATCGCGACGCCGCAGACGTTCCAGGCGACGCTGCAGCCGTTGCTCGACCGCGACGTGCGTGTGCGGTTCTGCGACATCGACCCGGTCACGCTCAACATCGACCCGACCCTGCTCCGGTCCCTGGTCACCGACCGCACCAAGGCGATCCTGCTGGTGCACTACGGCGGCTACCCGGCCGACATGGACCGGATCATGGCGATCGCCCGGCCACGCGGCATCAAGGTGCTGGAGGACGCCGCGCACGCCCTGGGCACCGGCTACTTCGGCAGGCGCCCCGGCGCGTTAGGCGACATCGGCTGCTTCAGCTTCCACTCCACCAAGAACATCACCACCCTCGGCGAGGGCGGCATGATCACGCTCGACCGCGACGACTGGGCCGAGCGCATCGACCGCCGCCGCAACAACGAGGCGGACGGCCTCTACGTTCCGGACGCGACGGAAGAACCGTTCCTGTTGCCGTGGATGAAGTTCTCCGCGGACGTGTACCGCTGGACGTGCGTCGGCGTCCGCAAACCCGGCACCAACGCGACGATGGCCGAGGCCGCCGCCGGGGTCGGGCTGGTGCAGATGGACAAGCTGGACTCGTTGGTGGAGCGGCGCCGGTGGATCGCGGGCAGGCTCGACGACGCCATCGCGCGGTTCCCCGGCACGCGGATCCAGCGGGTGCCGTCCGGGATCGAGCACTCGTACCACCTGTACACGTTCTTCGTCGATCACGGCCGCGATGATCTGGTTCGTGCGTTGCATTCGCGGGGTGTCGAGGTTCAGCTGCGGTACTTCCCGCAGCACCTCACGCCGGAGTGGCGGTGGCGGGGGCATGGCCTGGGGGAGTGTCCGGTGGCGGAACGACTCTGGTTCGACTCGCACATGAACCTGCCGTGCCACCCTGGCCTGTCCGACGCCCAGGTCGACCACCTGGTCGACGCGGTTTCGGCGAGTCTGCGGGATGTGCTCGCCACGCGTCAGCGTGCCAGTTAGCCCTCTCTTTTTAGGAGAATGCCGTGCCGTACATCGATGTGAAGTTGTTCGAGAGCAGGCTTACCGATGAGACCGAGAAGGAGTTGATCACTCGGATCACCGATGCGGTGGTCGACGTGTTCGGGGAGTCGATTCGTGAGCACACTTGGGTGTCGCTCACTGGGATTCCCAGTCATCGGTGGGGGGTTGGCGGCGATCGCGGCTGACTGGCTTTTTTTGGGGGCGCGGCGATCTCTTTGGGGGTCGCCGCGTTCTGTCGTTTAGGGCACGCCTGCGGCGACCCGGCATATGCCCTCCTTCGTCGGGCGTGTGCCGGAACGAATTTCTGTGGTTGCGTTGCGTTGGTGGTTGCGGGGCGTGGTGTTGTTTCTTTGTTTTGCTGCCGGTTGTGTAGGTGGTTGCTAGTGGTTGCGTGTGTCTAGAGAGAAGAGCGCGCACGGTGCCTATGGGGTCTGACCTGCTAGTTCGCTCGTGTGGGTGACACCTTCTGGTCTAGTGATCTTGGGCGGGCTAATAGAATTGCGGCATGGAAGTCGTCGAGTTTCTGGACGCTCTCGCGTATCACGACAAACAGATTGCCTATCATCAAGCGCAGCTCATGCGCACCCTCGCTGATTACGCCATCGCATGTGAGGGCGAAGAGTTTTTCGATGCTGAGATCGCCGCTGCGATGCGGTGGACGTCACGCTGGACCAGTGACCAGGTGGCGATGGCCCTGGACCTGGCTTCGAAGTTGCCTGCCACGTTGGATGCCCTGGAGAAGGGTGAGATCGACTTCTACAAGGCCCGCGTGCTCTACGACAAGACCATGCCGCTGACCGCAGAGTTGGCGGCGCAGGTCGAGGAACGGGTGCTGGCCAAGGCGCCAGACCTGACCAGTGCGCAGATGCGGCAGCTCACCAACCGCGTGGTGATGCGGGTCGATCCCGAAGGTCAGCGGGAGCGGGCCGAGCAGCGCAAAGCCCAGCGCTGCATGGGAATCGACGCGCTGGAAGACGATGTGGCGCGAGTGTGGGCCTTCCTGCCCGCGCATCTGGCCACGGCCTGCTATGCCCGTGTTGATGCGATCGCTCGTCAGGTGAAGACGCCGTCTGATCCTCGGACGCTGGACCAGATCCGTGCGGATGTGTTCGCGGATCTGTTGCTGGCGACGCCGGACGGGGCCAGTGCGGTGAAGGTCGAGCTGTATGTCGCTATTTCGGCGGCGACGGTGATGGGCTTGTCCGAGCAGCCGGGCGAGTTGGCTGGCTATGGCCCGATCACCGCTGACCTGGCGCGTGAGTTGGCTGGGGATTCGACGTGGCGGCGGTTGCTGACCGAGCCGGTGACCGGTGCGGCGTTGGAGTTCGGCACCAGCACCTACCGGCCGCCGAAGGCGCTGCGCAGGTTCATCTGGGCCCGCGACCGCACCTGCCGCCACCCAGGCTGCATGCGCCCGGCCCAGAAGTCCGAACTGGACCACACCGAACCGTTCCCACTCGGCCACACCTCCGAAGCCAACATGGGCCCCTTCTGCAAACGCCACCACCGCGTCAAACACCGCACAGCCTGGGAAGTCACCCAGCCGACACCCGGCACGTTCTGCTTCCGCAGCCCAGCAGGCAAGACCTACCGACGCGACCCCGAACCAGTCCTCGGCGACCTACCGCCCTTCTGATGATCACGGACGAAGCCCTTGGTCGATCGTGACCAACCAAGGGCTCCCGCGACTCAGTCCTCGCGAGTCCGCAGCGCGGCCACCGCAGCGACCCCGGCCAGCACCACCGCACCCACCAGCGCGGTCGCGTGCCGATCACCCGCGGTACCGAGCAGCACTCCGCCAACCGCAAGCCCGACGGCACCACCAAGCTGCTGGGCGCTGGTGACGAGCCCACCGGCAACACCGGCGTTCTCGGGCGCTACCCCGGCCACCGCCAGCTGCGCGGTAACCGGCAGCACGGTGCTGATCCCGAACCCGAAGACGACCAGCCCGGGCAGCAGCGCCCGGTAGTCACCAACCAGCACACCACCGGCGAGCAACAGCCCACCCAGCGCCACCACGAGCGTCGCAAGCAGCAGAAGTCGTTGCGGCGCCATGCGTTGCGCCAGCCGTGCACCGGTCTTGATGCTGGCGAACGACCCCAACGCGAACGGCACGTAAGCAAGACCCGCAAGCACCGGCCCGAAACCCAGCGTCCGTTGCAGCTGCAAGGTCAACGTGAAGAACACACCGAACAACGCACCCGTCGCGAGCACACCAGCCACCAACGCGGCAACGCGAACGCGCGAGGACAGCAACCCGGCCGGCACCAACGGGTTCGCCCCGCGCTTCTCCGACAAGGCGAACAGCGCGAACAACACAGCGGCCAGCGCGAGGAAGCCCACGGACCGCACCAACGAGTGCGCTTCGGCGAAGCCCAGCAGGCCGTACACGGTCGCGGCGACCGCCCCGGTCAGCAGCACCGCTCCGGCCAGGCCCACCCGGACATCGCGCCCGCCAGCAGCCACACCGCGCGTCAGCATCGGCAACAGCACCAGCGCGACCGCGGCCACCGGCAGGTTGATGAAGAACACCCAGCGCCACTCCAGCAGGCCGGTGATCAGGCCGCCCAGCACGACGCCCGACAACCCGCCGGTCACCGCGACGCCGCCCCAGATCCCGAACGCGCGGCCGCGCTCGGCCGGGTCGCGGAACACCACGGTGATCAGGCCGAGCACGGTCGGCGACGTCAGCGCGGAACCGATGCCCTGCACGAACCGCGCGGCGACGAGCTGCCACGGTTCCTGGGCGACACCACAGGCCAGCGACGCCACCGCGAACAACGCCGTGCCCGCAACGAACGTGCGGACCAGACCGATCCGGTCACCGATCCGGCCCGCCGCCACCAGCAGGCCGCCGAACGCGAGGATGTAGGCGTTGACGACCCACGGCAGCGCCGCGGGTGTGAAGCCGAGCTGGCTCTGGATGCTCGGCAACGCGACGTTGACCACCGTGTCGTCGACCATGAGCATGAACTGCACCAGGCAGACCACGCCGAGGATCTTCCAGCGATGCGCCAGCACCGCCGAGTTCGTCGTCGTTGCCTCAGTCATGGAACAAACCTTCCTCGATCTTCATTTGAGCCCTAGTGCCGTGACCGTCAGCATTTGCCCCGTATTTCGGTGGTCAGACGGGTGCATCGTGGTGCCGGCCCCGCGTCCTCGTACTGGTTGTACGGGGGCGCGGGGCCGGTGCCGCGAGGCGCCCTGCTGAGCGCCGGAAGACGCGGTGAATGCTGGCGGTCACGGCACTAGTTAACCGGGCCACTAGCGCCAGGACCTCGTGTTCTGGTCGAGGCTCGCTCGAACGGGCGGCTGACTAGCGCAAAATCCTCGAAGGTTGCTCGAGGTCCGCTCGAACGGGCATGTCGAGCACCAACGGAGCCTCCGGCGTCCACGGGAAACCGGTCCGCAGATGCACCTCCGGGATGTCCGGCCCGACCACCTCGACAGCCGCCGCCAGCAGCGTCGACGCCATCGGTTCGAGCTCGACGAACTGCCACCGCCCCGCCAGGTCGTCGCGCGGCGGACGGAACGACCGCAGGCGTTCGCCGTCCAACGCGAACCCGAACGAGTCGAACGGCAGCGCGAGACCCAGTCCCCTGGCCTTCGCGTAGGCCTCCTTCAGCGTCCAGAGGCGCAGCACTCCGCGCCGGCGAGCCGCGTCCGGCAGGCCGGCGAGCCACTGCTGTTCCTCCGGCGAGAACGCCTCGGCGACGGCGTCGATCGTCTTGACATCCTCGCGGTCGAGCCGTTCCACGTCGACGCCGATGCGCCGGTGGCTCGTGACGGCGATGACGTTCACGCCGCGCGTGTGCGACAGGTTGAAGTCGATGCCCTCGTCCTCGTACGGCCAGCCGCCGACCGGTGGTTCCAGGAACGGCCGGCCGCGGTGGCTGCGCCAGAAGCCCAGCTGGTTCTCGGCGACACCGGTGTGCAGGGCGAGCACGCGCCGCACGAGCGCGTGCGCTACCAGGTACTGGCTGCGGTCGTGGTCGAACACGAACCGCCGCGCGGTCGCCCGCTCCCGTTCGTCCAGCCAGCGGCGTTCGAGGTCTAGCGCGTCCTGCTCGGCCAGGTCGGTGTTGCCGCACAACCACAGTTGCACGGAGTCGCCGACGGCCAGGCGTTCAGCCGCTGTGGTGGGGACCATCGTCGACCGCCCTCCGCACGTCCGAGACGATCCGGTCGACGAACTCCTTGATGTACGACCGGAAGTAGAAGTGGTCGCCCGGATAGAGGTGCAACCCCAGGTAACGCGTCGTGTGCTCGCGCCAGTCGGCGAGCCGCTGCGGCCGGACGACGACGTCTCGATCGCCGCCGAACACCGAGAGCGGCACCGGTAACGCCGGTGTGCCGTCCCGCGGCCGCCAGGTCTCGACGAGCCGCAGATCGGTGCGCAGCAACGGTTCCAGGAACGCCCACCAGTCCGGGTCCTCCAGGACCTCGCGGGGTGTGCCGCCCATGTCGGCCAGCGACCTGCGCAGCTCGGCGTCCGGCATCAGGTGCCGGGTGCGCAGGTCGAGGCCGCCGTCGGGCCGGGGTGCTGCCCGCGCAGACAGGCCCAGCCAGTCCGGTGTTGGAAGGTCGTCCGCCACTAACCGTTGCGTCAGCTCATATCCGGTCAGCGCACCCATGCTGTGTCCGAAGAGGACGAACGGTCGATCGAGCAGTGGCGCCATGTCCTCCAGGAAGAACGAGACGAGGTCGTCGGTCTCGCCGATCGGCGCCAGGTCCGACAACCGGCCACGGCCGGGTGCCTCCAGCAGACACACCTCCCAGTCGGCGGGGAAGTGCCGGACCCAGTCGCGGAACAGCAGGTGCGAGCCGCCCGCGTGGTGCAGGAGGAACACCCGCCGGACCGCGTCCGGCACCGGCTGCGGGCAGAGCACCGAACGCTTCACATGTGTGCCGATCATGCCGCCACCTTCACCTTCCTGATCTGGCGCACCATGCTGGTGAGCGTCGTGCCGCCGATCTCGACGAACTGGGCGTCGTCGCGTTCGGTCAGCGGCTGGATGGACTCCGCCCAGCGCACCGGGTGGTCGATCTGCCTGATGAGCAGCTCGGCGATCCCGTTCTGCGGATAGGGCAGTGCGGTGTGGTTGGCGATCACCGGGAAGCGCAACGGGCCGAACCGCACCGAGCGCAGCACCGGTGCCAGCTCCTGGGCGGCGGGCGTCATGTAGCGCGAGTGGAACGGCCCGCTGACCGCGAGCTTCTTCGCCATGCGCGCGCCCGCGTCCTCCAGGATCGTGCCGAACTCCGCGAGATCGTCGACGGGCCCGGCCAGCACGGTCTGCTGCGGCGTGTTGAGGTTCGCCAGATCGATCGTGTCGAAACCCGCGCGCAGCAACAGGAACCGGATCAGCGTCTCGTCCAGGCCGACCACCGCGGACATGCCGCCGCCAGTTATCCGCGCCATCGCCTCGGCACGGGCGGCGACGAGCTTCAGCCCCTCGGCGAACGTGAAGGCACCGGCGGCCTCCAGCGCGTTGTACTCGCCGAGGCTGTGGCCGAGCGCGAGCTCAGCCGGACCCGTCTCCGCGAGCTTCGCCCGGTACGCCAACGCGTTGACGACGTACATCGCCGGCTGGGTGTACCTGGTGTTGCCGAGCAGGCCGTTCGGATCCTCCAGGCACAGGGTGCGCAGCGAGTAGCCGAGCAGGTCGCTCGCCTCGCGCTCGAGCTCCGGGTACCGGTCGAACTCGGCCCGGCCCATGCCGACCCGCTGGGCGCCCTGGCCGGCGAACAGGAAGATCCTGGTCATCGCGTGTTCCCTTCCCTGTGTCGGCGCACGATGCCGGCGACGTTGCGCGCCAGCTGTTGCACGTTTTCCCCCGTCAGCAGCGACACGTGGTTGCCGGGGATGATGTGCACGGTCAGGTCGGGACAGTGGTCCTCCCAGCCGAGACCGGGCGTGCGGTAGTAGTCGGCGGCGGCCGCGAAGTCCGCGTCACCGCCGAAGGTGGTGTCGGCCGCCCGGAAGAGGGCCACCGGACCGGGGTAGGGCTGTGGCTCGTGCCGTTCGATCGCGGCCAGCGTGGTTGCGAGCAGCGCGTACGGATCGCCCTGGCCGGTGCCGGTCATCCAGTCCGCCACCGCGGCCAGCTCGTCGAGGTACGCGGCGCCGGTCTCGGGCGTCTCGCCCGTGCCGGAACCTTCCCGGTCGTGGCTCCGGACCTGGTTCAGGAAGCTGTTGTCCGCCTCGGTGTCGGTGGTCGCGCCGGTCGGCGCCGCGGCGTCGATCAGCAGGACCAGCGGGGTGCGGCCGGTCTCCCGGTGCACCAGCCTGGCCAGCTCCTGCGCGAGCACGCCACCGCCGGAGAACCCGCCCAGCACGATCGGTGCCGCGGTGAGCCGTGGCAGCAACAGCCGCAGGTAGTGCTCGGCCAGTTCGGGCACCGAGCGGTGCACCGGCTCGCCCGGCTCGTCGACGCGCGGGTCCCTGATGCCGAACACGGCCTCGGGGCCGTCGTAGCGGCGGGCGAACTCGGCGTAGCACGCGACCTGCCCGCCCGGCGGGTGGATCAGGTACAGCACCGGTTCCAGTCCGGGGCACAGCGGCACGATGGGCGTGCGCGCCACCTCGGTCTGCCCGCCGAGTGCCGCGGCGAACGCGGCGGCGGTCGGGTTCGCGAGCAGGTCGTCGAGGCGGACGGGGGTGCCGCACCGCTCACCGATCTCGCGCAGGAACCGGCCGGCGAGCAGGGAATGCCCTCCGCTTTCGAAGAAGTGGTCGGATGGCAGGACTTCCGGCACTCCGAGCACCTGACGCCACACCTGTTTCACGGTCTCGGTGAGCGGCTCGTCCGGCCACTCGGCGAGCACGGTGCTCTGGACCTGCGGACGCGGTGCCACGACCGGCAGATCGCCCAGCCCGTCGACGAGTTCGGCCACGGTGAGCGAGTCGAGGCGCTCCAGCCGGGTCAGCACCTCCTGCCACAGCTCGGCGATGCGCCGCGCGGAGTCCGTGCCGATGACGGTGCGATCGTGCACGACGGTGAGCACGACGTCCTTGTCGTCGTGGTGCAGCAACAAAGTGCACGGGTACGCGGTCTCCGCACCCTTGACGGTCGGTTGCTCCACGGCGATGCCCGCGTCGGCGAGCAGCCGGCCGACCTCGCCGAGCGAGCTGGGGTAGTTCTCCACCACCAGCAGGCTCTCGAACAGCGGGACACTGCCCGGCCGGCCGCTCCAGTCGTGCACCTGGCCCGTGGACACCCACTCGAACGTCGCGGTGTCGAGCGCGGCCTCCCGCACCCGGCCGACCAGGTCGAGCACCTGCTCGTCCGGCCGCACCTGCACGGTGAGCGGCAACGTGGTCATCAGCAGGCCCGGAATCCGTTCGGCACCGGGCAGGTCGATCCCGCGGCCGGACAACGTGACGCCGAACGCGATCGCGCGGTCGTCGGTCGTTCCAGCGAACCGCCACAGCAGCGCGGCCCAGATGGTTTGCAGGACGGTGTTCTCGGTCGCCGCTCGTGTGGAGACAACGGCGCGCAACTCCGCCAGCCGTTCGGCGGGGAACCTCACCTCGACGCGACCGACGCCCTGTTCTGCCACCGCTTCGCCGCTGATACCCGGCGCGGTCGCCGGGTCCAGCCCGCACAACCGGGACGACCAGAACCCTTCCGCGTCGGTCGTGTCCTGAGCCTCGAGCCACCGCGCATGGGTGCGCGCGTCCGGCTCGTCCGGGTCGATCGGCCGCGGGTGGCCCAGGTAGTGCAGGTAGAAGTCCTCCAGCACCAGGGCGGTGCTCCACCCGTCGAGCAACGCGTGGTGGAAGCTGAGCAGCACGCGATGTGCCTGCCCGTCGGGCACCAGTGCGAGGCGCAGCAGTGCGGGTTCGCCGAGGTCGAACCCGCGGGCCCGATCGGCGGCCAGCAGGTCGTCCCACGCGGTGTCCGAGTGGACGCGGACCTCGGGTTCGACATCCGGGTGCACCAGCAGGCAGGGCGTGCCGTCCCAGTTGAACGCCGCGCGCAGGGCCGCGTGCCGGCGCGCGGTGTGGCGCCACGCGGCGGTGAACCGTTCGACGTCCAGCGGCCCGTGCCACACCCAGCTCATCTGCTCGACGTAGCGGCCCGTGCCGCGGCGGGCGAGCGAGTCGACGAGGATGCCGTACTGCTGCGAGTTCAGCGGCACCGACTCCGGTTCACGGTTGGCCGTGAGCTCCGAGATCACCCTGGTCAGCTGCGCCAGCAACGCTTCGACACCGTGCTCGTCGACGCCGTCGAGTTCCGCCGGCGCCCAGGTGGCGCCGAGCCGCAGCCTGCCGTCGCGGACGATGCCGTACAACTCGACGGTGTGGGTGCGTTCGGCGCGCGGAGACCGTTCGCCCGGCACCGCACCGTCGACGACCGTGAACCGCTCCCCTGCCGCGGACGAGTCGATCTGACCGAGGTAGTTGAAACACACCAGCGGTTTCGGCAGGTCGTCGAACTCGGCCCGCAGCAGCCCGAAGCCCACGCCACCGTCCGGCACCGCGGCCAGCTCGTCGCGCACCGCGGCCAGGTGGGTGAGGGGATCTGCCGTGCGTTCCACGCCGAGCACCACCGGGTACAGCGCGGTGAACCAGCCGACCGTGCGCGACACATCGCCGGTCGCGGTCTGCCTGCCGTGGGTCTCCACGTCGAACGTGACGGTGCCGCAGCCGCGCCAGCGAGCCAGCGCGAGCGCCACGAGCCCGGTCAGCACGTCGTGGATCGGCATGTCCACAGTGGACCCGAGAAGACGCGCGGTCGTGTCCTCGTCGAGCACGGCCTCGGTGCGGCGGGTCTCGCCTTCGACGCCGGTGGACGTGCTGCTCAGCCCGTCCACCGCCTGGCGCCGACGGGCCACCGACCGCCAGTAGGCGATCGTGGCCTCGTCGGCCGCCAGCCCGGCGAGCCAGCTCCGGTAGGACTGGCCCTCGTCGGGCAACCGCGGCAGCTCACCCTGTTCGAGCGCCGCCACGGCGAGGTCGAGGTCCTCCAGCAGGATGCGCCAGGAGACCCCGTCCACCGCGAGGTGGTGGACCACGAGGAGCAGCAGGTCGGTGCAGTCCTCCGGGTTGTGCAGCAGGCGGGCGCGCACCAGTTCCCCGTCGGTGGGGTCGAGCGAGCGCTGCACCTCGTGAATCGCCCGGTCGCGTTCCTCGGCCGAGGTGATCTCGACCGCGTCGAACACGCGCTTCGGGTCGCCCAGTTCCGGGTGGACCAGCGTCAGCGACTGCACCGCGAGGCTCAGCACCAGCCGGTCGACCGGACGGGTCAGCTCCAGCAGCACCGACTGGTTCCAGTGGTGCTGGTCGGTCCGCACGGTCGCGAAGAACCACTCCTGGATCGGCGCCCACCGCGGCGCGTCGACCGGTTCGGGAGCGATGTCGACGCCGGTGCCGACGGCCGCGGCCAGGTCGGCGAGCACAGGGCTGCGGTGCAGTTCCCGGACGTCGAGCTTGAGTCCCTTGCGGCGCAACGCGGACACCAGCCGCATGGCGAGGATCGAGTCCCCGCCCGCGGTGAAGAAGTGGTCCTGGTCGCCCGGAACACGGCCGAGCACATCAGCCCACGCGGCTCGCACCAGTTCCAGCGCCGCGGTACCGGCCCGAGCCCGCGTCTGCTGGACCGGCACCGCGACAGGCGCCGGTGCGGGCAGCAGCTTGCGGTCGGTCTTGCCGCTGGGCAGCCGGGGAAACTCCGCCAGCGCCAACAGGTGCGGCGGCACCATGTACGGCGGCAGCCGGTCGGCGAGCACCGCCCTGACCGCCTCGACGTCCACTTCGGACGGTGTGACGTACCCGATCAGCTGCCCGTGCCCGTCGTCGTGCCTGCGCACGATCGCGACCGCGTCCCGCACACCGGGCGCGGCCAGCATCGCGGCCTCCACCTCGCCGAGCTCGACCCGGAAGCCGTTGAGCTTGACCTGGTGGTCAAGCCTGCCGAGGTACGACAGCCCGCCTCCAGGAAGCTCGCGCACGAGGTCACCGGTGCGGTAGATCCGCTCGGTCACCCCGTCCAGCTCGACCTCGCGGAACTGCTCCGCGGTGCGTTCGGGGTCGTCGTGGTAACCGTCCGCGAGCGCGTCGCCGGCCAGGCACAGCTCACCGGGAGCGCCGGGCGGGACGGGCCGCAGCCGCTCGTCGAGCACGTGGCAGCGGATGTTGTCGAGCGGGTCGCCGATCGGGACATCAGCCTGACCGGTCCAGCGCCCGGACGGCGTGCTCGCGTCGAACACGGTGGCGTACACAGTGGCCTCGGTCGGGCCGTACGCGTTGTACAGCTTGGCTTTCGTCGCCTCCTGGCACGCGCGGCGCAGGTGGTTGGTCAGCGCCTCCCCCGCGCTCACGACCGCGCGCAGTGCACTGTTGCGCCCGAACGCCGGGCTGTCGACGAGCAGCCGCAGCAACGCGGGCACGACGTGCAGCAGCGTGACCTCGTTTCGGCGCAACGTCTCCGCCATCACGTCGGGGTCGCGCTGCTCGCCGTCCGGGACGACGACGAGGCAGGCGCCGCACACCAGCGGCACGAACAGCTGGTGCAGCGTCACGTCGAAGCTGAGCGTGCCGGAGAACGCCATGACGTCGTCCGGGGTCACGTCGAAGTAGCGGCGGCTCCAGGCCAGGTGGTTGACGAACGCGCGGTGGCCGACGACGACGCCCTTGGGCACGCCGGTCGAGCCGGAGGTGAAGAGCACGTACGCGGGTTCGCCTGCTCGTGCGCCGGGTTCGACCGGTGGGTGGGCACCGAGCAGGTCGGTGAGCTGGACGCCACGTACACCACCAGGAGTAGCACGGTCGGACTCCTCCCTGATCACCAACGCGAGCTGAGCCCGCCGAGCGATGTCGTCCAACCGATGATCGGGGTGCGCCGGATCCAAAGGCACGAACACCGCCCCCACCCGCAACACCGCCAACACCGCCAGCACCTGGTCCGCACTACGCGGCAACCAGATCCCGACCGTGTCGCCCGCCCGAACCCCATTCGCCCGCAGCCCCGCCGCCAGCGCCCCAACGTGCTCATCCAACGAGCGATAGGTCCACTCCCGCGAACCTTCTCGCAACGCGACCCGATCCGCGAACTCCGAAGCGGCACCCCGAAGCAGCTGATCCACGTCGGCATCACGGTCGAAGTCGCAGGTAGTCAGGTCCTGCCGCACCGCCACATCGGCCAGCTCACCGACCGGCACGTCCGCGACGGCCATCGCCTCCACTGTGGACACGAGCTGCGCCGCGAACGCCGCCACCGTCCCCGCGGCGAACCGGTCGGTGGCGTACCGAAGCCGGCCGCGCAACCGGGAACCGTCGGCGAACATCTCCAGCGTCAGGTCACCGACGACCGGCTGGTGCACCTCCTCCAGCAGCCGGATGCGCAGACCGGGCACGCGATCACCGAACGCGTCGTGGTCGTACCAGCTCTGGTAGGTGAACACGCAGTTGAAGACCTCACCGGCCCCCGCGAGCTCGGCGATGCGCGGAAAAGGCAGTGCGGCGTGGTCGATCGCCCGCGCGAGCTCGGCCTGCGACGCGCGCACGTAGTCCGCGGGCAGCAGGTCCGCGCCGGCAGGCGACCGCACCGGCACGGTGTTGACGAAGCACCCGACGACCCCGTCCAGGCGGGGATCGCGCCGGGTGCTGACCGGCACCGCGACCGCGACCCGTTCCTGCCGGGCGTACCGGGCGAGGGTGCGCTGGTAGGCCGCGAGCAGGACCGCGAACACCCCGACGCGGTTGCGCCGCGCGAACGCGTTCACCGGACCGGCATCGATCTCCAGCGAGACATCGGCCGTCCCCGGTTCACCCGCGCCGTCGCTCGGCAGCTCCACCAGGCAGCCACCGGCGACGACCTCGCGCCAGTAGTCGCGCAGCGGTTCCTGATCGACAGCAACAGGAACGTAGACGGAGGGCTCGGTCTGCTCAGGAGCAAGCGAGGTGCCCGAACGCTCCGCCGCGTAGTGCCGCCACAGGTCCGCGACCAGCACGCCGGACGCCTCGCCGTCGAGCACAACGTGGTGCACCACCAGCAACAGGTAGTGCCGGTCCGGCGCCGCGGTCACCAGGACCGCGCGCGACATGCCGCTGACGTCGATGTCCAGCGGCGCGACCGACTCGGCCTGCAGCAGCGCCACGGCCTCGTCCCCGCTCAGTCCAGGAACCTCCACAAAGGACAACGGAATGGTGCGCGACGGGTCGGCCGACATCGTGAGGTCGGCCGGGATCGCGGTCAGCACCGGGTGGCGGCGCACGAGCGCGGCGAGCGTCCGTTCCAGTGCGGGCACGTCGACCTCGCCGGTGAGCTCGAAGGCGATCGGCACGTGGTAGCGCGCCGAGTCCGGCTCGGTCCGCTGCACGTACAGCAGTCCCAGCTGTTCCTCCGACAACGGCAGCGCGGACCACGCCACGCCGGCGATCGTGGTCACAGGTTCCCTCCAAAGGCGGCGACGGCGAGGTCGGCGATGTTGTCGGTCTCGAAGAGCGTTTCCAGCGGCAGATGCCCGCCGCCCGCCGCGGTCACGCGGGCCGCGATCCGTTGCAGCTGCCTGCTCGTCACGCCCAGCGCGAGCAGGTCGGCGTCCGGCGGCAACGACTCCGCGGCGATGCCGGTCTCCGCGCGGACGATGCTCACCAGCCGGTCGAGCGCGACTGACACGTCCCCGGACGGTGCAGCCGCAGCCTTGCCGCGCAAGCGCAACGGCGTCGGCGGCAACGACACCCGGCGTGCGCCCGAAACAACGGGCCAGTCCCCACCGTCAAGCCACCGCAGAGCCGACGACGACGGTTCGCCCACCACGCGGTCACCGGCGCGGATCGCCGCGGACAGCTCCCGCAACCGCTGCGCCGCGTTCTCCCGCGTGGCAACGACAATGGCGCGTTCCTTCCGCCCCGCCCTACCCTCAGCCAAGGTCCGCGCGACCGACGCGAGCGAAGGCCCCTCGACCGCATCGGCCAACGCCTCAGCCAGTGCCGCCAGATTCGCCGTGGTGTCGGCGGACAACGGCAGCACGTGCTCCTCGTCGTCCACCGCCTCGGTGAGTGCCGGCGGCTCCTCCACCACGAGGCAGCCGTACGAGCCGGTGCCCGCGAAACCGTTGATCAGCGCACGCTTCTTGAGCGCGCCGGTGTCGTCCGGCCGTGGCTGCCACGGCGTGGTGCGGCGGGCCAGTTCGACGGACGGCACGCTCACCACGTTGGGGTTGGGCTCGGACGTCAGCCGCGTCGGGTGGATCACGCCGGCGCGGAACTGGCAGATCACCTTGGCCAGCTGGGCGAACACCGAGGACGCCTCCAGGTGCCCGACGACCGGCTTCACCGATCCGACCACCACCGGTTCGGTGAACACGTGCCCGAGCCCGGCCACCTCCAGCGCGTCCGCGAGCGCCGCACCGCTGGCCGCGGCCTCGACGTAGCCGACCGCGTCCGGCGACACACCGGCGTCGTCCAGCGCGGCGCGCACGGTCTCTTCCTGCCGTTTGCGGCTGGGCAGGCCGAACTGCCGCGTCGTGCCCGAGTGCCGGACCGCACCGCCGCGGATCACCGCGTGCACCGGGTCCCCGTCGGCAAGCGCTTGCGCGAGCGGCTTGAGCAGCACCGCGCCGACACCCTCGCCGACGATCCACCCGCTGGCGCGGTCGGTGAAGGCGCACGAGTCGGTCTCCTCGGCGACGAGCCCGAGCTCGGACAGCACGTCGAGGTGGTCGGGGTGCAGCACCAGGTTGCTCGCGGCGGCGACGGCGGAAGTGCACTGGCCGCCGCGGATCGCCTTGACCGCCGCGTCGATCGCGGCCAGCCCGGAGACGCATCCGCTGTCCAGCACCAGGCTCGGCCCGGTGAGGTCGAACGCGTGCGAGATCCGGTGCGCGAGCCCGCCTCGGGTCGCGTGCGTGCCCGCCTCGCCGTCTGCCCGGCTGGTGACGCCGTACAGCGCGTGATCTGCCCACATCGCGCCGACGAACACACCCACCGGCCCGCTCGCCGCCAGTCCCGCCTTCGTGACGCCCGCGTCTTCGAGGCACCACCGGGTGGTGGTCAGCAGAAGTCGTTCCTGCGGGTCGATCGCCGCGGCCTCGGCCTCGGTGATGCCGAACTCGTCGCCCTCGTAGGAAGTCACGTCGTCGAGGTAGCCGCCGACCGTCGCACCGGCCCGCTTCGCGTTGAGGCGCAACGGGTTCCAGCGCTGTTCCGGCACCGGGCCGATGGCGGTCCCGCCACCGGCGAGCAACGCGTCGAACTCTCCGAGCGAGTCGGCGCCCGGCAGCTTCGCCGCGAACCCGATCACCGCGATCGGCTCGGTGTCGCTCACCTCGGGAACCGTTTCGCCTGACGTGAGGGCCTTGCGTCGCCGCGTGTCGCCGTTGCCGAGCGCGCCACCCCACAGCGAGACCAGCAGCTCCTGGTCGTCGTCGAGCTGGAAATGCGCACGGATGCCGTCGAAGTCCATCTCGCCGACCGGGCACATTCCCAGGCCGCGCGAGGGTGCGGCCGTCATCAGCAGCTGCGAGATGTGCCCGGCCTCCAGCCCGCTGTACTTGACCGCGAGCCGTTCGCCGTAAGCGGGCGCGATCGCTGCGGGCGTCGACACGAGGAAGATCCCGAACGCGGCCCCGCCGACCAGGGCGCGGTTGTGGTGCACCTGGGTGACCTCGGTGACGTTCAGCTTCGGGTCGACCCGGACCAGCGCCCGTTCGCCGGGGTGGACGTAGTAGAGACCGCCCTCCAGGCCGTCGACCCGGTCCTGCCGCACGTACACGTAGACCTGCACCGGGTAGAAGCCGCCGGCGGACGGGTAGCTCCTCTTCGTGCGGCCGTCGAGCTCGCCCGACGCGGTGAGCGCCAGCAGCCCCAGCAACTCCTGCGCCAGCAACGGCTCCGTCGTGAAGTCGCGGAACGACGAGGCCTCGAACAGCTCCAGCGGCGACGGTGCCGCGCCCAGCGCCAGCCGTGGCACGTCCTCCGAGATTCTGCGCTCGGAGATCCTGGCTTCCTTGAAGGCCTTCTTGGCCTCCGGGTCGAAGGCGATGCGGATGTCCGCGGCCTTCGGCTTGGCCTCTGGCTTCGCACCGAGCCCCGCCGCGATGCCGCGCGGCGTCGGGCTGTCGATCAGCACGTCCACCGGCACCTCGACGCCGTGCCGTTCGCCGAGCGCCTGCGCCAGCCGGATCATGGTGAACGACGTGGCGCCCAGGTCGAACAGGTCGACGTCGTCGCCGATCTCCTCGATGCCGAGCAGTTCGGCCGCGATCTTCGCGATCGCTCCGGCGTCGAATCCCGGTGACTCGACGGGCTGTTCGACACCCCCGAGCACGGTCACGAGGCCCGCCACCGTGGGCGTGTCGATCAACGCGTCGACCGGCACCGCGACACCGGTGACCCGTTCGATCTCCTGCGCGATCCTGATCACCGTGAACGAGGTCGCGCCGAGGTCGAACAGATCGACGTCCGGCGCGATCGTCTGGATCTTCAGCGCACTGGTCACGATCGACGTCACCGCGGCGAGCAGATCACCCTGCGGCTCGGTGCGGAACAACGCGGTGGCGACCTTGCGGTCGAGTTTTCCGTTGGGCGTCAACGGCAACGCGTCCACGAACCGGTAGAGGTTCGGCACCATGTAGGCGGGCAGCACGTCCTTCAACGCCTGCCGGATCGCCGACACCGACGGCGCCGCACCGGAAGCGACGCAGATCGCGGCCAGGTTCGGCTCGCCGTCCTCCCCCGTCACCGGCAGCACCCGCGCGTCGGCCAGGCCGCTGCGCGACACCAGCGCCGCCTCGATCTCCTCCGGCTCGATGCGCAGGCCGCGCAGCTTGAACTGGTTGTCGATCCGGCCGAGGTAGCGGATCTCGCCGTCCGGCCCGACCACTCCGAGGTCGCCGGTCCGGTACAGCCTTGGCGCGTAAGCGGTCGAGACGAACCGTTCCACGGTCAGCTCCGGCCGGTTGTGATAGCCCAGCGCGACGCCGTAGCCGCTGATGCAGATCTCGCCCTGCGTGCCGGGCGACACCTCGGCCAGCGACGAGTCGACGATGTGGATCCCGGTGTGCGAGATCGGGTGTCCGATCGGGACGGTTGGCTCGTCCCAGTCGGCCCGGCACGGCCAGTGCGTGACGTCGATGGCGGCCTCGGTCGGCCCGTAGAGGTTGTGCAGCTCGCTACCGCCGAGCACGTCGAAGAACGACTTCATGGTGCCGACCGGCAGCGCCTCACCGCTGGCGAAGACGTAGCGCAGCGAGGTGCAACGGCTGACCGACGGCTCGCGCAGGAACATGCCGAGCACCGACGGCACGAAGTGCGTGACGGTCACCGACTCCGCCCGGATCAGCCCGGCGAGGTAGCTCGTGTCGACGTGGCCGCCCGGCCTGGCGACGACGATCGACGCACCGGTCATGAGCGGCCAGAAGAACTCCCACGCCGACACGTCGAACCCGTACGGCGTCTTCTGCAGCACGCGGTCCGAAGCGTTGAGCGGGAACGTCTCCTGCATCCACACGATCCGGTTCGTCACGCCGCGATGCGAGTTGGGGCAGCCCTTGGGCAACCCGGTCGAGCCGGAGGTGTAGATCAGGTAGATCGGATCGCCCAGCCCGACGCGCACCTCGGGAGCCGTGTCGGGTTCCTGGGCCAGCAGTGCCGCGTCGCGGTCCGGGCAGATCACGTGTGCCCCTGCCGCGACCGACGCTCGCGCGCCGTCGGCGATCATCAACCGTGCGCCGGAGTCCTCGACGAGGTACTTGACGCGGTCGGGCGGGTTCACCGGGTCGACCGGCACGTACACGCCACCCGCGCGCACCACCGCGACCAGGGCCACGACCAGGTCGGCGGAGCGGTCCATGTGCACGGCCACGTGGTCACCGACCCGGCAGCCGTGCCGGATCAGGTGCTGTGCCAGACGGGCGCTGCGCCGGTCGAGCTCGGCGTAGCTCAGCACCTCGCCGGCCCACCGGATCGCCGGCAGGTCGGCGTTGCGGGCGAAGCTCTCCTCCAGATACTCGTTGATCGTCCACTTGGGAGTGTCGACGAGTGATCGCACCCGGCGTTCATAGGACGCGAAGAGCTCGGTCAGCCGCGCCGACGGCAGGGCGTCGCCCGCAGCATCCCACTGGCAGACCAGGCTGTCGCCCACGAGCAACGGGACGTTGTCGAGCCCGACCTGCGCGGTCTGCGACTGGCTGACCCGGATCTCGACCGAGTCGCTGTGGAGGTCCGCGGGCACGTCCGGCACGCGGGTGAACACGAGTGGCAGCCGCAGCGCGCCCTTGGAGCGGAACACCCGCTGCCGCTGCTGCCCGAGACCGGACCTCGTGGCGCCGCAGTCCAGGTCGGCCTTGACCCGGGCCCAGATCTCCCTGGCGCGGTCGTCGAACGCCGCGGGCAACGTGTCGTCGACGACCAGCCAGGACAGGCCGGTGAAGTCACCGACGATCTCCGCCGTGCCGGCCGGACGGTCCCACGACACCACAACGGTCGTGAACGGCTCGGTGAACTCGTCGCGCAACGCGTCGGTGTACGCGGTGAGCAACAGCATGTCCGCTGGCACGCCGATCTGCTCGGCGCGCTGCCGCAGGGCCGTCCACGACTCGAGGTCGAACCGGCGGTGCGTCCGTTCACCGCTGTCAGCGATCGGCGGACCGGACGGCAGTGCCGCGAACTTCTCGGCCCACCGCGCGGCCGCCTGAGCACCCTCGGGGCTGTTGGCGCGCTCGGCGACACCATGCAGGTAGCCGGCCAGGTCGTCCGCGCCACCGCCGAGCACGTTCTTGCCCTGCGACAAGGCGAAGAGCTGCCCGAACAGCAACGCGAAGCTCTGCGCGTCGGCCAGCAACGCGTCCAGTGCCGCGTGCAGCACGATGTCGCCGCCCGGCAGCAGGCTCGCTTCGAGCGCGTACATCGGGAAGCTGCCGAGGCCGAACGGAGTGTCCTGCATGCGTTGCGCGACCTCGGCGAGCCTGCGGTCGGTCTCGCCCACGCTCAGCCCGGTCAGGTCGTGCCGGGCGAACTCGTACGCGGGCACCTCGGCCCGCACGGTCAGCGTGCCGTCCGGCTGCACGATGCCGCGCAGCGCCGGGTGGTGCCCGACGAGCCGGCGCCAGGCCTGCTCGAGCCGGTCGACGTTGTGGCCGCGCAGCCGGAACTCCTGGTACACCCTGGTTTCGGCGGTGCCGGCCAGCCCACCGGCGCGTCCGGCGAGGTAGGCGGACTGCACCTCGGTGAGCGGTAAGCCGGTGATGTCGGACTGGGGCGCGGTGAGCACGTCCGCACCTTCGCGGGCGATGCGCCGCGGGACGTCGAACAGTCCCGCCACGCCGAGCACGTCCGTACCCTCGCGAGCGATGCGGTGCAAGACGTCGGACAGCCGCGCGAACGCCTGCTCCACCTGGGCCACGTCGAGCACGCCGGTGGCGATGTCCCAGGACAGCACCAGTCCGCCGTCCCGGCCGGGTTGCACGCACTGTTCGATGTGGACACCCGGCGTGTGCGTGATCGTCGAGCTGTCGTCGACCCGACCGGCCCACCCGTCGGCGTCGCCCGGCGTCAAGCTCCCGAGCAGGCTGGTGAACACGACCGGCACCGCACGCCCGGCCCTGGAACGGTCCTGGCGCGTCCACTCGCGGTGCGCCCTGACCCCGCTGACCGCGGAGTTCTCCAGGTCGCTCCACAGCTGGCGCTGCACGGCCTGCGTACGCTCGCCGAGGGTGCCCGCCTGCTCGGGCGCGAGGAAGATCGCGGTGGAGATGAACGGCCCGACGAGCCGTGCCACGTCGCGGTGCACCGGCGTGCGGTTGTACGTCGTGAGCACGACCGGCCTCGCGCCACCCAGCGCGGCCGTGTAGAGCGCGAGGAGCAGTGCCGACGGGGTCGCCTTGGCCGTGCGGGCCACCTGCTGCACCGCTGCCCAGTCGTTCTCGTTCAACGTCAGCGAAAGCCGCCTGCGCGCCCGGTCGTCGCCGTCCGGCCGCGCGGTGAACGGGGCAGGCTGGTCGAGCCGGGCGTCCGCGAGCTTCTCCCGCCAGTACCCGAGTGCCGAGGACAGCCGCTCCTGCGGGACGGCGGTCGCCTTGACGTAGTCGCGGAAAGAGAGCTCCAGCTGGGCCGGCTCGTCACCGCGATAGATGGCGTGCCACTGCTGCAGCAGAAGGGAAACGCTCGGCCCGTCCGCGACCAGCTCGTCCACGGCGAAGAACACCCGCGCGCGCCCGTTGCCGAGCAGCGCGACCCTGATCGCGAACAGCGGCCAGGTACCGGGGTCGAAGCCGTCGCCGGACGTGCTGTGCCGCAGGCGCTCCAGCTCGGCGGCCTGGTCCGCGGATGCCGACAGATCGGCCACGGGAACGCGGTAGTGCGGCACCTGCTCGGCAACGGACTGCGCCGCGTCCACACCGACGGTGACGCGCAACATGTCGGTGTGCCGCACGAGGCGGTTCCACGCGTCCTCCAGCCGGGGCACGTCGAGGTCGTCGACCTCGAACTCCAGCTGCACCTGCGTCCCGACACCGGTGCCGAGCCTGCGGCCGACGTAGAACGACTCCTGGATCTCCGTCAGCGGGAACGAGTTCTCTTGTGACATGGCAGCTACCCCCGGTGCGCCGTGATGTGGTCCGCCAGCTCGGTCAGCGGCCGTTCGGCCAGCTCCGCCAGCGGGATCGACATCCCGAACTGCTCCTCGATCTCGAAGCGCAGGTTCATCAGGTTGATCGAGTCGACGCCCAGCTCCGGCAGGGCGCGCTCGCGGTCGAACGGCCCCGTGCCGCCGACCGCCTTCGGCTCGGCGAGTGCGACGAGCCGGTCGAGCACAGACGTGTCAGGCACTGTTTCCTGTTCCACCACAACAGGAGTCGGCTCATCGACGACCAGCTCGCGGCCGGTGAACCACAACGGCCTGCCCAGCAGCGCGGACGGCGGCACGGGCACGATCCGATGCGCCCGCTCCCCGTTCAGGCTGAGGCCGTCCAGCCAGAGCCTGCCGATCTGCTCAAGCCTTCCGTTGTGCCACAGGCGTTCCACGAACTCTTGCGTCTCCGGCACACCAACCAGTGCGTGCTCGCCGCGCACCTCGCTGACCTCGGCCGCGGTGAGCCGCTCAGCGAGTTCGGCCCGGCTGCTCGCCACGACCGCGATCCGGCACGGCCCAGCCGCCCGGCCGGTGCGCAGAGTGGCCGCGACCGCGGCCAGGTCCACGTTCTCGTGCCGCACCCACTCGGCGATGCGTTGCGCGGTCGCCCGTGCGTGCTCCGGCGTAGGGCCGGAGACGAGGAACAGCTGCGGCCCCGACGAGCGCGCGATCTCCTGCTGCGGGTACTCCTCGATGATCACGTGAGCGTTGACCCCGCCCGCACCGAACGAACTGATGCCCGCCCGGCGCGGCGCGCCGTCGGACTCCCAAGCCGCCGGTTCGTGCTGAAGTGCGAACCGGGTCGGCGCGAGGTCGAGGTTCGGGTTGACCGGGTCGGCGTGCAGCGTCGGCGCGACCGTGCGGTACCGCAACTGCAGCAGCACCTTGGTCAGCGCGGCGATCCCCGCGGCCGACTCACCGTGGCCGATCGCCGACTTCACCGAACCGAGCGAGCACCGCGGCCCACCGCCGTAGGTCTGCACCAGACCGGCCAGCTCCACCGGGTCGCCCAGCTCGGTTCCCGTGCCGTGGGCTTCGAGCACGGTCACCGTGGCCGGGTCGACGTCCGCGTTGCGCAACGCCTGCCGCAGCACCCGTGCCTGAGCGAACGGGCTCGGCGCGGTGTAGCCGTTGGTGCGCCCGCCGTGTGAAACCGCGCTGCCGAGCACCACGCCGTGGATGATGTCGCCGGCCGCGATGGCGTCGGCGAGCGGCTTCACCAGCACCGCGCCCGCACCCTCGCCCGGCCCGAACCCGGCGCCACCCGCCCCGAAGCTGCGGCACCTGCCGTCCTCGGCGAGGAAACCGGACTGCCGCAGCATCCGGAACCGCGACGGGTGCAGGTAGAGGTTCACGCCGCCGACCAGCGCGGCCGCGCACTCGCCGCGCCGGATGCTCTCGCACGCCTGGTGCAGTGCCACGAGCGACGACGAGCAGGCGGTGTCCACCGGCTGGCTCGGGCCGTGCAGGTCGAACAGGTACGAGACCCGGTTCGCGAGGCTCCAGTAGTGCCCGGTCGGCATCGTGCGGCTGCCGCGCGCCCACTCCTCGGCGCCCAGCAGCTGGTAGTCGCTGGAGGTGACGCCGACGAACACGCCGACGCCGCGGCGCTGCCCGTCCGGCGCGACCAGCTCGTCCAGCCGGTCGCCCGCGTAGCCCGCGTCTTCGAGGGCCTCCCACGCGACCTCGAGGAACAGTCGTTCCTGCGGGTCGATGAGGGCGGCGTCGTGCTCGGACAGGCCGAAGAACTCGGGATCGAACCGGTCGATCCCGGCGAGGAAGTGGCCGCGTGCCGCAGGCGTGCCGGAGAAGCGGTCGGCGGGCAGGTCGGCGACCGTGTCGACGCTTCCGACCAGGTTGCGCCAGAACGCATCCAGGTCGGGCGCGCCCGGATAACGTCCGGCCAGCCCCACGATCGCGAAGCCGTCGCTGTTCTGCGGTACCTCGCGTGGCTTCTCCAACCGCGGAACCTCTTGCACCGGCAGCGCTGCCGTCAGGTGCTCGACAAGTTCACCGAGGTCACGCACCCCGTAGATCAGCTCCGGTCCGAGCGGCGCGACGTCCCGGCTCAGTTGTGCGACCAGAGTCCGGATCATCAACGAGTCCAGCCCGAGTGACTCGATGGTGGTGCTCAGCCCGAACTCGTGCGGCTGCCTGCCGAGCGCGGCCGCGAACGCCCCGAACACGAGTTGCGCCACCTCAGGAACGGCCACAGGCTTCGGTTCCGCGATCAACCCGTGTTCCCGCAGGTGCTCGCGCCACTTCGCCTTGTCCCCGTGGAACACCGACACGACCGCCCCGGTCTCCGGCTCGGGCGCCGCCAGCAACCGTTCCAGCGCGTCCAGCCCGAGCGAGACGGGCAACGGCACCATCCCGATCTGCTGCTCGACCACGACCCGGATCGGCTCCGGCACCGACATCCCGCCGCCGTCCCACAGCGGCCACTCCACGGACAACGTGCGACCAGACCGCGAACCCTCAGCGACGCGCCCGGCACGTTCCACCGCGAACCCGTCCAGATAGCCGTTGCCGAACGCGTAGTCGGTCTGCCCCATGTTGCCGGTCAACGCCGCAACCGACGAGAACAGCACGAACAACTCCAACGGCAGATCCGCCGTCGCAGCGTCCAACGCCCGTACCCCATCGACCTTCGGTGCGAGCACCGCAGCCAGATCCGCCGTCTGCTTGCGGGCCAGGAACGCGTCCCGCACCACCCCGGCGGCGTGCAACACGCCGTGCAGCGCGCCCTCCGTGGCAACGATGTCCTGCACCAGCGCGGCAACGGCAGCAGCGTCGGCGACATCCGTCTGCACGTAACGGATCCCGCCGCCAGGCGACTCGCGCGGCGTCCGGCCGCACAGCACGACCTTGGCACCGAACCGTTCCACGAGCCGGTGAGCCAGCGCCAGCCCGATGCCGCCCATGCCACCGGTGATCAGGTAGACGCCGCCTTGCCTGAACGCCGGTCCCTCCACGGAGGACAGCTCAATCGGCTCCGCGACCGTGCGACCCGGCGTGGAGATCGAGGCACGCGGGTTCTCCTGGCGCACCGAGCGGACGAACGACTCCACAGCTGCGGCAAGTGCACCTTCAGCCTGTGCCACCACAGCCGAGCCCTCGGCCAGCGCGGACCGCACCGACTCGAACCCGGCGATGACCGCCTGGTGTGACGGCTCGTCGAAGCGCACAACGACCCCGCCGGCGGCGACCGCGGACGCCGAACGCACCGGGCGCCACAGATCCAGCAGCTCGATGTCGGAACGAACCGGCACCACGCCGGGCTGAACTGGCGTCACGTCAGAGCGAACAGGCACCGCGTCCGACCGAACCTGCACCACGTCGTGGCGGTCCTTCGCGAACGGGTAGCCAGGCAACGCCAGCCTGCGGTACCGCCCAGCCGGATACACCTCGGCCCAGTCCACGTCCTCCCCACGCAGGTACGCCTCAGCCAGCCCCACCATCAGCGGCGGACCGGACAGCGGAGCCTCCCCCGCCAGTGCAACCAGCAACGCGGCCCGATCGCGCACGACGAACGCCGCCCGGTGCTCGTAATGTGTCCGCGCGACCGCGAGCGTGTGCGCGACATCCGCGACCGAAGCCTGCGCACCGGGCCCGGCCAGCCACCGCCGCAACTCGCGCCGAGCAGAAGCGAGCCCCTCCGGACGCCGAGCCGACAACGTGATCACCACAGATCCGTCCACAACAGACGGACTACGAAGAGGTGCCTGCTCCACGACAACGTGTGCGTTGGTACCGCTGAACCCGAAGGCGCTCACCGTCGCCCGCCGCGGACGATCCACCGGCGCCAGCGTCGTCCGCCGAGCAGCCACCGTGAACGGGCCCTCGGCGAACGGCACGGCCGGGTTGGCGCTCGACTGGTGCAGCGTCGGCGGCACCTCGCCGCTGTTCACCACACCGATCGCCTTGACCAGACCGGCCAGCCCCGCGGCCGCCGACGTGTGACCGACATTCGTCTTCACCGAACCGATCGGCACGCTGCCCGCAGGCAGTCCAGCCGGCCCGAACACCTCGTTGAGCGCCCCGACCTCGATCGGGTCACCGAGCGGCGTACCGGTGCCGTGGCACTCGACGTAGTCGATGCCGGCAGGAGAAACCCCGAACCGCTGGTAGGTCTCGCTGATCAACGCGGCCTGCGAACGGCCGCTGGGTGCCGTGATGCCGTTGGTCCGCCCGTCGGAGTTGATGCCCGAGGCGCGGATCACCGCGTGCACCGGGTCGCCGTCGGCGAGCGCACGGGACAGCGGCTTGAGCACGACGACCGCGCAGCCCTCACCCGGCACGATGCCGTCGGCACCCGCGTCGAACGCCCGCTCGCGGCCCGTCGGCGACAGCATGCCCGCGCCGCTCATGAACACGTACGGCAGCTCGGTCAGGTAGAGCGTGACGCCGCCGGCGATCATGAAGTCGGCCTCGCCCAGCCACAGCGACTGGCACGCCAGGTGCAGCGCGACGAGCGAGGAGGAGCACGCGGTGTCCACGGTCGCCGTGGGTCCGCGCAGGTCCAGCTCGTAGGCCAGCCGGGCGGCGAGCATCGAGTTCGAGTTGCCCTGCATCACCTGCGGCAACCGGGAGTGCTCGCTGTCGCGCTCGATCCGGTTCAGGTAGTCGTTGAGCATCACGCCCGCGTACACACCGCAGCGCGCGCCGGACAGCGCCTCCGGCCGCAGCCCCGCGTTCTGCAGGGCCCGCCAGGACTCCTGCAGGAACAGCCGGGCTTGCGGGTCGGTCAGCTCCGCCTCGCGGGGCGTCATGCGGAAGAAGTCCGCGTCGAACGCGGTCGCGTCCTCGATGAACGCGCCCCACTTCGACACCGTGGCACCGGCCGCGGCAGGATCGGGGTCGTAGAACCCGGTCCACCGGTCGGCGGGCACCTCGGTGACGAGATCGGTGCCGTCCAGCAACAGGTTCCAGAACTCGTCGGCGTTCTCGGCACCGGGGAAGCGCGCGGACAGGCCGATCACCGCGATCGGTTCGCGGTGTCCGACCGCCGGCTCGTTCGGCGCGGCCAGGTCGGGCTCGCCCCGTTCACGTTCCCCAGCGGCTGGCTCGCCCGTCTCACGCTCCCCAGCGACCGACTCGCCCAACCCCCGCAGCTGCGCCGACGCGGCGGCCAGATCGAGCTCACCCGAACCGACCCTGGTCAAGATCTCTCGTGCGTCCATGTTCCCTCGCGTCATCGGGCACCCCCGTAGGCAGCGGTGATCCGCTCGGTGACCTCGGGCAGGTGGAACGAGACGCGGTGCATCTCGACCTCCCTGGCGATCACCGGATCCGTGCGCTCGATCAGCGGCGCGGCCAGTTCCTTCTTCAGCAGTTCGAGCGATGCCCGCGGTGCCTGGGCCACGGTCGTGGCGAGCTCACGGGCTACGGCGGGCACGTCGGCGTGCCGCACCACCCGTGCGGGCACACCCCGATCGCGCAGCTCGGCGCCCCTGTAGTTGCGGCCGCTGTAGAGCATTTCCGCGCCGAGCACCGGCCCGAACTTCGCGGGCAGCAGGTGGGTGGCGCCCATCCCCGGCGTGAAGCCGTACCGCATGAAGTTCGCCGCGTAGAACGACCTCTCGGACAGCACCAGCAGGTCCGCGTAGAGCGCGAGCACCAGCCCGCCGCCGATCGCGTGCCCCTGCGCCGCCGCCACGACCGGCAGCGGGCACCGGGCGAACACGCGGAAGAAGTCGTCGGTGTCGAAAGTTCCCTTGCCCTGCGCGAAGTTCAGCAGCTCGTGCTGCGACCCGCCCGCGCAGAACAGCTCCGGCAGTCCTTCGACGAGCAGCACCTTGGTGCGCTCGTCGGCGACCGCCCGGTCCACCGCCGACACCAGGCCGTGCGACAGCTCCGGGCCGAACGTGTTGCGGCGCTCGCGATCCGCCATCGTGACGACGGCGACCGGGCCCTCGTGCGTCAGCTCGACCACGCTCATGACGCCACCAGCGCGTTCTTGAGACCGGTCATCCGCTCGCGGACACCGGGGGTGCCCAGCCTGCCGAGGAACGCGCCGGCCGCCGTGCTGCCGATGTCCTCCGGCCAGCCGAACACCTTGCCGCGGTACGACTTGAGCGCGCCGACTGTGTCTCGGTCGACCCGGCGCAGGCTCACCAGCAGCGGCCGCAGCAGCTGTTCGGCGCTGTCGGCACATCGATCGGCGAGACCGGTGCGCACGGCGTCCTCGGCGTCGAACTCGGTGGCCAGCAGCGTCGCGGTGAACGCGGTCTGCTCGCCCGTGCGGCGTGCCACGAACGGCAGCGCCATCGCGGGCACCAGCCCGAACAACGCCTCGGTGAGCCGGAACGTCGCCCGCGTGCCCGCCAGCACGACGTCGCACGCCGCGGCGAGACCGACGCCACCGGCCGTGGCCGCACCGTCCACAACGGACACGGTCACCAGCTCGGTGGTCGTGAGCCTGCGCAGCAGGGTCCAGTACGGCAGCTCACCGTCTCCGGCGTGGTCCTCATGTGACGCGGAAAGGTCCATGCCCGCGCAGAAGTCCTCACCCAGCGCGGAGATCACGAACACCCGGCAGTCGGGCGCGGCCTCCGCCGCCGACAACGCGTCGGCGAGCTCGGCCAGCAGGTCGTGGTCGATGGTGTTGCGGCGAACAGGCCGGTCCAGGATCACCCGGACGTGCCCCGCGCCGCGTTGCACGATCGTCATCGCTGCTCACCGCCCAGCCACACGTACTCGCGGTGGTGGCCACGGACCTCGGACAGCACCAGCCGCGACCGGTTGGCCAGCTGCGCCTTGACGATCTGGGGGAACCGGTCGAGGTCGAAGGTGAAGTCGGGCGTGCCGAACTTCAGCTCGGCCGTCGCGACGAGCAGCTCGTCGTACTCCTCCATGGCCAGCTGGTAGCGGTCGGCCAGCGCGCCGCCGATGTCCATGGCGCGCACCGCGCGCTGCGACTCCGGCGAGACGACGACGCTGTAGAACTCCGATGCGGCACCGGAACCGTACGAGAACACGCCGACACGCAGCTCGTGGTCGATCACCGCGTTGTCGATGGTGCTGGCCAGCGCGAGGAACACAGTGCCCGCGTAGATGTTGCCGACCTCGCGCGGGAAGGTGATCGCGGGACCGAGCCTGCGGGTGAAGTCGGCCTCCAGCTCGGCCGGCGACATCCTCTTCAGCCTGCGCAGCACGGTGCGGTGCGCGCCCTTCACCATGCCGGGGAACGGCGTGTGCATGGCCAGCAGGTCGAACGAGTCGACGATGTCCGCGCCCTCGACCTTGCTCGCGTAGTCGGTGAACGAGCCGCGCAGGCAGTCGATGTAGGTCAGCAACGACAGGTCGACGTCACCGGCCTCGGCCTCCGGCGTGGGGCGGCAGGTGTCCATCACCTCGTAGCTGTGGAAACCGTTGGCACCCCAGTCGAACGCGGCCACCGTCGGCGTGTCGCTGATCAGCATCGCCATCGCGCCCGCACCCTGGCTCGGCTCGACGTAGGTGTGCGGCACCGGCCGCGCCACATCGCTGGAGATCACCAGCGCCTTGGTGCCCTCGCGCGGGTTCGCCGCCACGACTGCGGCGGCCATCTGCATCGCGGCCGTGCCGCTGTAACAGGCCTGCTTGGTCTCGAACAGCCGGCAGCTGCGGCTCAGCCCGAGGTGGTCGTGGACGTAGGTGGCGAGCGACTTGCCGAAGTCCACTCCGGACTCGGTGCCGACGATCAACAGCTCAATGGAGTCGCGTTCTTCTTCCGTGAGCGCGTCCACGATGGGTTTGGCCGCGTTGACCGCGAACGAGACCGCGTCTTCGCAGTGCAGCGCCACGCTCTTGCGGTTCATCATCAGGTTGTCGAGGCGGCTGGCGTCCAGGCCCCGCGCGTGGAACAGCGTGGGGACGTCGACGAACGTCTCGCCGCAGTAGGCGTTGATGGCCTCGATGCCGACCTGCTTCATGGTGCGTGCTCCCGATCTCAGGCGGCCCGGACGAGGACCGAAGCGTTGATTCCCCCGAAGGCGAAGCTGTTGGACAGCGCGGCGCGGATGGGGTGGTGCTCGGCGGTGCGCCCGGCGAGCCGGATGCCGCCGATCGGCCGGCCGAGCGTGGGGTTGGGGTGAACGGTGTTCGCGCCGAGCTGCACGACCGTGGCGATCAGCTCGACCAGGCCAGCCGCCGAAAGACAGTGCCCCACAATGGGTTTCGTCGAGTTGACCAGCGGCGTGGCTGCTCCGAACACGGTCCCGATCGACCGCGCCTCCGTCTCGTCTCCGAGCACCGAGCCGGTGCCGTGCGCGTTGACGTAGCCGACCTCGCTCGGGTCGACCTGCCCGAGCGCCGCCCGCATCGCAGCGACCTGACCAGAGCTGTCCGGCTCGGTGCCGCGCCGCGCGTCCAGGCACTGGCCGTGGCCCGCGATCTCGGCCAGCGGCTGGGCGCTTTCCCGCTCCAGCAGGAGCGCCGCAGCAGCCTGCCCGTAGACGAATCCCGACCGCTCGACGTCGAACGGACGGCACGTCTCACCGGCGGCGACCATGGCGCCGGTGCGGCGGAACGCCTCGAACTCGGCGGCCGACAGCTCCGCCAGCGGTGCCACCACGAGCACCTGGTCGAGCCACCCCGCGTCGATCATGCGAGCGGCCTGGATCACCGCGAGCGTGCCGCTGGCCGACCCGCCGCCGAGTGCCCAGCCCTCACCCCGGATCCCGGTCAGTTCGCTGACCACCCCGACCACGTCCACGTCGAGGTGTGTCAACGCGTACGACGCCCGCAGTGCTGTCGGCTTCTCTCGGTGCCGCAGCACGGTTTCGGCCTGGTGGCCGAGCGGTTGCCCACCCGCGACGATCAGCCCGCAGCGCTCCGGCCGCAGCCCTCGCGCCGCCTTCAGGGCAACGCACGCCGCGGTCTGCGCCGGCCGTGCTGCCCGGTGGGCGACCTTCTTCAGCCGCCTGGCGGTGACCGCGTCGAGGTGCCGGTCAGCCCAGTCGCCCAGCTCGAACCCGAGCCGCGCCCCGTCGGCGTCCTGCACCCCGCTGCGCCCTTCGAACAGCGCCTTCTCGAAGCCCTCCAGTTCCTCCGCGACCGTGCACAGGACGGCCGCGGAGGTGATGACACTCATGCGTATGCCTGGAGTGCGACGACGAGCGACTTCAGGTCGTGCACGTCCTTCATCGCGGCCGCGGGCACGTTCACGCCGAGCTCGTCCTGCACGCCGATCACCACGTCCATCCGGTCGATGGAGTTGGCGCCCAGGTCCCGCATGCTGCGGTCGAGCCGGATGCGGCTCTCGTCGAGCTCGGGCAGCACGTCCAGCAGGTGCCGGCGGAGGACGGCGAAGATCTCCTGCTCGGTCATCGGGTCTCCTTCAGCAGGGCGAGCGCCTGGTCGACGGACAGCTTGTTGTCGCGCACGGCGGCCAGCACAGCGTCCACATCGGACGGTTGTGCCGGCCCACCGGTCAACAGACCGGCGACGTGCGCCGCGAGCGTGGCGACGGTCGGGTGGTCATAGAGCGCGCCTGCCTTGACGTCGAGCTGGTAGGTGCGGTTGACGAAGGCGATCAACTCGACACCGAGGATCGAGTCCACGCCGAGCTCGTTGAACGTCCTTGCCACGTCGACCTCGTCCTCGGTGCTGTAGAGCACCTCGGCCAGCTGGGCGCGCAGGGTCGTCGTGATCTCGCGGGTGCGGTCAGGTGCGGCCGGGGCGGGTGCGGGCGCGGGCGCTGGTGTGCCTCCGGCCAGACCCGACACGTACCCGGCGAACGACGCCGGCGTCGGGTGGTCGTACAACGACGTCGCCTTGACCTCCAGACCGAAGCGCCCGTTCACCGCGCGGACGAACTCGACACCGAGGATCGAGTCCACGCCGAGGTCCTGGAACGATCGCTCCGGATCGAGCTCACCAGGCCCCAGGTAGAGCACGGACGACAACATCTCGGTCAGCACGGAGTCGATCGGACCGGCCGGCGCCGCGACCGGAGCGGCCGGAGCGACCTGAGGCGCGGTCTCCCGCACCGGCGACGGCCCCGGCTTCTCGAGCACGCGGAGCGAGATCTTGCTGCTCCTCGGCATGGACTCCCCCTTCTGACGGTTGGTGTTCGGGTGCCGGAGCCCGATGGCGGGCCCGGGATCGAGTGAGAGGCTCGGGCAGACCAACATCCCGGACGCGGCCAGCAGGGCCTGCTCGAACGAGGCCCGGCCCACCGGTGCGGCTGCAACAACAGGCTCGGCAGGTGCGAGCGGCGCGGCAGGCTTGACCGGGGCCGCCGGTGCGGCAAGCACGACCTGCTTGGTCGGCGCGGCAGGAGAGGCCGACTTGCCGAAGTCCCGCAAATGCCCGCGCTCAACCGGATCCCGCTCCGGATCGAGATGCCGGATCTGCAGGTCGTACCAGCACCGAACCCGCTCAAACGGATAGTGCGGCAACGGAATCCGCCGCCCGCCAGCTGCCCCGCAGCCCGCCATCCGGTCGACCGGACCATCGAGCACCCAAGCCGCGGGAACCGAACCAGAAGCGACCTTCTCCAGCCCCGCAACGAGTTCCGCAAGATCCCGAGCCGGAATCGCACAACGCCGAGGCAGATCCACCCGGCCAACAGCAAAGGTGTAAGCCACATCGACCAGGTCCGGCGAGAAAGCCACCACGTGATCCCGCAACGACCGCGCGTACGCGGCCAACGCCGCATCGGTTCGAGCGGACAGGAACACCGTCACCGGGCCCCCACCACCAGTGCGCGGCAACCGAGCGGGAGCCTGCTCGACGACGATGTGCGCGTTGGCCCCGCCCGCACCGAACGAGCTGATACCGGCACGCAGTGGCCCGCCAGACCGCGACTCCCATGGCGCAACCGACTGCTGCACCGCGAACGGCGTGGCCGCGAAGTCGATCTCCGGATTGGCCGGAGTCGCGTGGATCGACGGGACGAGAGTGCGGTGCTGCAGTTGCAGCAACACCTTGTGCAGCGCCACCGCGCCGGCCGCGGACTCCAGGTGACCGAGGTTCGACTTCACCGAACCGATCGGCACCGCACCGGACGTCACGCCGTCGCGGGCGAACGCCGTGGTGAGGCCGCGAACCTCGATCGGGTCACCGAGCGAGGTGCCGGTGCCGTGCGCCTCGACGTAGTCGATGGCCGACGCGTCGAGTCCGCCGTCGCGCAACGCCTTGGTGATCAGGTCGGCCTGCGCCCGCGGGTTCGGCACGGTGTAGCCGTTCGTGCGGCCGCCGTGGTTGGCCGACGTGCCGCGGATGACGCCGTGGATGTAATCGCCGTCGGCGAGCGCGGCGGCAAGCGGCTTGAGCAGCACGGAACCGACGCCCTCGCCGGGCACGTAGCCGTCGCCGCCTGCACCGAAGCTGCGGCACCGGCCGTCGCCGGCCGCGAACTTGCCCTGCCCGAGCATGAAGTACTTGTTCGGGTGGATGAGCACGTTCACGCCGCCGGCGATCGCGACCTTGCAGCTGCCCGCGCGCAACGACTCGCAGGCGAGGTGGATCGCGGTCAGCGCGGACGAGCACGCGGTGTCGACGGCGACGCTCGGACCCTGGAAGTTGAAGAAATAAGACACCCGGTTCGCGATCGACCAGTACGCGCTGTTGGCGAGGATCGGATTGCCCTGCAAGCGTTCCTCGGCCTCGTGCAGCTGGTACTCGCCGTACATCGCACCGACGAACACGCCGACATCGCGCTTGTAGATGGGATCCGCCGACGTCACGACCTCGTCCGGCCGGTAGCCCGCGTCCTCCAGCACCGACCAGCAGCTCTCCATGAACAGCCGGGACTGCGGGTCGATCACGCTCGCCTCGCGCGGCGAGATGTTGAACAGCGGTGCGTCGAAGTCCTGTACACCGTCGAGGAACGAACCCCACTTGGTGTACGTGCGGTCGACGCGCGTGCGGTCGGCGTCGTACATCGCCTCGGCGTCCCACCGGTCGCGCGGCACCTCGGTGACGCAGTCCTTGCCGGCCAGCAACGTCTGCCAGAACTCGGCGGGTTCTTCGCCCTCCGGGTACCGACCGGCCACACCGATGATCGCGATCGCCCTCGGGTCGGCCTCGTCCGCCGAGGAGACCGCCGAGACCACGACCTCCGGCTCGACCGGTGTCTCCACCACCGCGCCGGTCAGCTCGGCGCACCGCGACGGGTGCTCGGCGAGGAAGTAGTCCGCCAGCTCGGCCACGGTCTGGCACTCGAACAGCAACGTCTTGCTCAGCGGCCCGAAGTCCGCCTCCAGCAGCTCGACGATCCGGACCACCAGCAACGAGTCGATGCCCAGGTCCTCGAAGTAGCGGTCCGCCCGCACCTCGGCGACCGGCGTCCTGGTCGCCTCCGCCACGACGGCGGCCAGCCTGGACTCCAGACCCGCCCGCCCGCCACTCAACGGCTGCGCCTCGACCACCGGTTCCTCCGCTTCCTCGAACACCGGGAACGACTCCTGAATCCGCTCGAGATCACCGCACAGCACCACGGGGTCGACCGGCGAGTCCGCCGCCAGCAACGACTCCAGCACCGCAACACCATCCACAGTGGACAACGGCCGCATCCCGAACGAGCCGAGCACCTCCTCGACCTCGCCACCCATGCCGCCGTCCGCCCAGTACGGCCAAGCGATCGACAACGTGCGCCCGGACCGCGTCCGCTGCCGGGCGAACTCGTCGGCCGCCGCGTTGGCGAAGGCGTAGTCGGCCTGCCCAGGACTGCCCAGCACGCCGGACACCGACGAGAACACGACGAAGTGGTCGAGCTGCCAGTGCGCGGTCGCCTCGTCGAGCACCAGCGCGCCGCGCAACTTCGGCCCGACGACCTCGGCGACCGTGCCGGGGTCCTTGCGCAGCAGGAAGGAATCCCGCAGCACACCCGCGCAGTGCAGCACACCGCGCACCGGTTCCATCGCGGCGACGAACTCCCGCACCGCGCGCTCGTCGGTGCAATCGACCTGGTGGTACTCGACCGAGCCGCCCAGCCCGGCCAGCGCGGCGGCACGATCCGACGTGGCAGAACGCCCGGTCAGCACGACGTGCGCCTGGTAGCTGCTCAGCAGGTGGGCAGCGATCGCCTCCGCGAGCGCACCCATGCCGTTGATCCAGTACCGCCCCCCGCGCACGAAAGCGTTGCCCTGCGACGTGATCCGCAACGGCCGGAGCACGGTCTTCCGAGCAGAAGCCACATCCTGGCCGAAGTGCCCGGTGTGCTCGACCGCGACGAGCTCGAACCGCGGGTTCTCCGCCCGCAGACTGCGCCCCATCGCCGCGATGCCGGGACCGGCCAGGCTTCCCGGCGCGTACGGCACGACGATGCGCGCACCCGTCCGGGACAACGACTTCAGCAACGGCTTGAGGAACACGACCGCATCCGCAGCCTGCTGCTCCGGCGCGCCGTCCGGCAACGGCCACACGATCAACGGCGGAGCGTCGGCAACAGGCACCTCGCGCAGAACCGTGCCGAAGACCTCGGCCAACGCAGCGGCCTGCGCATCGGTGCCGTCCACAAGCACGACAGCCTCAGCAGCGATCCGCGGCTGCGCGACGGTGGCCGGCACGAACAGATGGACCGCGTCACCAGGCAGCGAGACAGCGGCACGGGCGATCGGACGCAGCGCCAGATCGGTCAGCCGCAACACGACGGTGCCATCCGAGTCGGTGGCGGTCAGCGTGAACTTGCGGATCCGCTTGCCACCACCGGCAAGTGCCACCGGCCGCACGTGCACGCGGATCCGGCCCGGCACCGCGCCGAACACCTCGACCCTGCCGAGCGCGAACGGGATGAACGTCTCCCCGCCCAGGTCGTCCCCGGACAGGCAGCCGATGACGGTCTGCAACACCCCGTCCAGCACGTACGGCGAGACGCGGTGATCCGCACCGAGCGAGCCCGCGATCACGGCGACCGCGCCTTCCTGGCCGCGGGTGAGCTCCTCGATCACCTGGAACGACGGCCCGTAGGCCACCCCGTTGTCCGCGAACAACTTGTACAACGCCGCCGGTGACACGGTCTCGGTCACCCGCGGCGCGACCTCCGCGACCACCGGACCGGCAGCCGACACCGTGGCCTCGAAATGCAGCACGTCCGACGAGATGCGCACCCGTTCGCCGTCGACCACGACCTGCAGCCGCGTCCGGTCCGTCACGCGGACTGGCTGGTGGAACGTCACGTCCGTCAACGCGGTCACCGCCGGACCGGCGGCCTTGAGCGCCAGGTCCAGCTGTGCGGCGGCAGGCAGCACTGGATCACCCGCGACTACGTGATCCGCGACAACCGGGTCAGCTGGCAGCACCTCCACACCAAGCTCCCCCGCCCGCGGCCACCGCCGCCGAGCGAACGGATAACCGGGCAACCGCACCCGCCGCCCAGAAACGACCGGCAGCTCACCAACACCATCAACCCAAGCCTGCGCGGTAGCTTCCAGATCAGCGGAAGCAGGCAACACAGCCCGCGTGTCACCACGCCGCACCGGCGCCGCAGTGCCCCGCACCCCAGCACCCGCGCGCAACGCGGCAACCAGCCCGGGAACGTCCTCAGCTACGACAGCCAGCCGCGAGCGCTCGTGCACCCGCCCGCCGGACAGGGTCGCGGCAACGTCGTCCAAAGCGAAGTCCGCGCCGTCGAGCGCGTCCGCCACCCGCCCGGCCAGCTCCTCCACCGCAGCCGGAGTGCGCGCCGACAACGCGACCACCTGAGGCCCACTCGAAGTCCCCAAAACGACCGGGGGCGCCTGCTCCAGCACGACGTGCGCGTTGGTGCCACCGATGCCGAACGAGCTCACCGCCGCCCGTCGCGGCCCATCCGCGACCGGCCACGAGGAGCTGCCGACACCAACGCTCAAACCCCCGGCGGACAACCGTGCGTTCGGCGCCTGAAAGCCTTGCTGCGCGGGCACAGTGCCGTGCTCCAGCAGCAGCACCGCCTTGATCAGACCGGCAACACCGGCGGCCGTGTTGGTGTGCCCGACGACGTTCTTCACCGAACCCACGTGGCCGCGCGGGTAGACGCGGGCCAGCGCGGCGAACTCGATCGGGTCGCCGAGATGCGTGCCGGTGCCGTGGGCCTCCACGTAGCCGACCGTGGCCGGGTCGATCCCGGCCAGCAGCAACGCTTCCCGGATCACCGCCTCCTGGCCCTCCGGCGACGGCGCGTGGAAGTCCATCTTGCGGCCGCCGTCGTTGTTGATGGCGCTGCCGCGGATCACCGCGCGGATCGGGTCGCCCTCGGCGATCGCGTCGGCGAGCCTGCGCAGCACGACCACGCCGACGCCGTTGCCGAACACGGTTCCGTCCGCGGTGTCGTCGAACGGGCGGCACTCACCGCTCGGCGAGAGGATCATGTCCCGCGACGCCACGTATCCGGCCTGCGGGAAGTGGAGCGACGCACCGCCGACGACGGCCGCGTCGCACTCCTCGTTGAGCAGGCTCTCGGTCGCGAGGTGCACACCGACGAGCGAGCTGGAGCACGCGGTCTGCACGGTCATGCTCGGCCCGGTCAGGCCGAGCTGGTAGGACACCCGCGTGGCCGCGAAGTCCTTGTCCGTCGAAGAGAAGCGGATCATGCCCGCCGCGTCGAGATCGGTGATCTCCAACGGTGGCGTGGTGGGCTGGCCGACGGACATCCACACACCGGTGCGGAGTTCGCTGCCACGCGGCGCGATGCCCGCGTCCTCCAACGCGTGCCACGAGGTCTCCAGCAGCAACCGCTGCTGCGGTTCCAGCCACTCCGCGTGCTGCGGGCTGTAGCCGAACACCTCGGCGTCGAACGCGTCGGCGTCGGCGAGCACGCTGCCCGCGGGCACGAAACCGCTGCGCCGCAACGTCTCCGGGCGGTGTCCCAGTGCGATCAGCTCGTCGTCGGAGTAACGGCGGATGCCGGTACCGCCGCCGGCCAGCAGTTCCCACAGCGCGCGGGCTGAGTCCGCGGGGCCGAACCGGCAGGCGAGGCCGATGACGGCCACGGCGTTCAGGTCAGGGTCGGTGCTCATCCTGCGTCTCCGAGTCGAATGGCGCGGCGCAGTTCGCGACGCGAGCGGGGCGCGGAAGGGGCGGACGGCACGGGCGCCGTCCCCTGCGTGCGCTGGCCGATCAGCTCGGCCTGGTCGTCGATCGTCGGCCTGGCGAAGAGGTCGGCGACCTCCAGCCCGGCGGCCGGGAACAGCGGGACGAGCCGGGCGAACAACCGGCCCAGCAGCAACGAGTTGCCGCCGAGGTCGAAGAACTTCCGGTCACGTGGCGGATCGTCGACACCGAGCACGGCGGCCCACGCCCCGGCCACTGTCGCCCCGACGTCGACGCTGCCGCCGATGCCGTCCGCACGAGGCGTTTCCTGGTGCGGCACACCGGTCACGAGCGCGGCCACCGCCTTGCGGTCCACCTTGCCGTTCGGGGTGAGCGGGAAGCCGTCGACCACCAGCACGCGATCGGGCAGCATCCACGCGGGCAACCGCTGCTCTCCCAGTCGCCGCAACGCATCCAGGTCCGGCACAGCGCCCGCCCTGGGCACGACCACGGCCACCAACCGGGCATCGGCGCCCGAGCCGGTCAGCACGACGATCGTGCGCGTCACCGCGGGATGGGCGTCGAGCACCGTCTCGATCTCGCCGAGCTCGACCCGGTGACCGCGCACCTTGACCTGGTTGTCGGCCCTGCCGACGAACACCAGCCTGCCCGCGCCGTCGCGCCGCACCAGGTCACCGGTGCGGAAGTAACGGCCGCCCATCTCGGGCACGACCGGGTGCGGGCAGAACCGTTGCGCCGTCAGGTCCGGCTGCCGCCAGTACCCGGCCGCCACCGCGGGCCCGCCGATCCACAGCTCGCCGTCCGGCGTCACCACGAGGTCCGTAGCGCCGATCGGCTCGCCGAGGTGCACGGGGCCACCCGGCTCGATCGCCGCGATCGTCGACCAGATGGTCGCCTCGGTCGGGCCGTAAACGTTCCACAGCCGGCGAGTGCGGGACGTCAGCGCCGCCGCCAGGTTCTCCGGCAACGCCTCACCACCGCACAACGCGACCAGGTCGGGCTTGCCCTGCCAGTCTCCGTCGAGCAGCAGCTGCCACCCGGCCGGCGTCGCCTGCAGGACGCTGATCTCCTTGTCCGCCAGCGTGCGGGCGAACTTGCGTGCGTCGATCACGGTCTCGCGGTCGGCGATCACCACGGTGCCGCCGCTGATCAGCGGCAGGAAGATCTCCAGCACCGAGATGTCGAAGCACACCGTGGTCACCGCGAGCAGCCGGTCGCGGTCGGTCCAGCCGATCGTCGCGGCGATCGCGTCGAGCGTGTGCACCACGTTGCCGTGGGTCACGCCGACACCCTTCGGCCGCCCGGTGCTGCCCGACGTGAACATGAGGTACGCGAGGTCGGCAGGCGCGGGCAGCACCGCCATCTGCTTCGCGGCCGCGTGCTCCAGCTCTTCCACCAGGACCAGGTGCAGGTTGTCCGGCAGCAGGCCGGTGTACCCGTCCGCCACAACGGCGACGCGGCACCCGGCGGCCGCCAGCACCATTTCCAGCCGCTCCGGCGGGTAGGCCGCGTCCAGCGGGACGTACGGCGTTCCCGCCGCGAGCACGCCCAGCAGCACCGCCGGGAGCCGCGCGTCGCGGTCCAGCAGCACGGCCACCGGCTCGCCCGGCTCCGCGACGGCGGCCACCTCGGTGGACACCTTGCGGGCCAACGCATCCAGCTCGGCGTAGGTCAGCGACCGGGTGGCGTCCTCGACCGCGATCGCGTCCGGCGTCGCGGCGACCGCCTCGCGGAACCGGCCGACGAGCGTGCCCGCGTCCGCCCTCATCAGGTCGCCGACCAGGCCGGGGCCGCGGTTCAGCTCGATCACCATGCGGCGCAGATCGTCGACGAACCGGTCGACCTCGGCACCGGACAGCGCCGCGGTGCGGTGGTTCGCCAGGACCTCGACGCCGGTACCGGTGTCGGTGACCTCCAGCCCCAGGTCGAAGTGGCCCTGCTGACCGCGCTGGTGCACCAGGGTGCCGAGCAGCCCGGGAGACCGCTCGCCGCGCTGCCAGTTCTGGAACGCGAGCGTCACCTTCGGCGCCTGGGCGCTGTGCGCGACGATCTTCGGGTACGGCAGGCCGGCGTTGGCGAGCGCGTCCCGCACCTCGTCGCGCAGGCCGGCGAGCCAGTCCCGCACCGGGAGGTCCTGGTCGATCCGCACCCGCAGCGGCACGGAGTTCACGAAACACCCGACCGTGCTGTCGAACTCGGCCCGCGACCGCCCGTAGGTCGGCACCGCGACGAGGAACTCCTCGTGCCCGGTCGTCCGCGCCACCGCCAGCGAGAACGCGGCGACCAGCACCACGAACGGCGTCACATCGTCCGAAGTGGACAGAGGCAGCGGCAGCCGGTACTCGCGGTGCGATCCGCTCATGTCGGCAGGGTCGCCGCCGAACAGCGGGTTCGACGGTGTCCCGGCCAGCCGGTCACGCCAGAAGGACTCGCTCTCGGCCAGCCGTTCGGTGGGGACCGCGTGCTCTTCCTGCAGCGCCACCGCGAACGGCACCGGCTCCGGCAGCGTCCTTCCCTCGTAGAGCGCCTCCAGCTCGTCCCGGATCAGCTCCGCGGACTTCCCGTCGACGACGAGGTGATGCGTGATGACCTGCAGCACCGGCGGTTCGCCGTCCGGCAGCCACAGCACGGCCCGCAACGGCGGCTCGTCGCTGAGCCGGAACCGGCGCTCGGCCTCGGCCCGCAGCAACGGCCCGACCGGCTCGCCGACGTGCCGCGCCTGCAGTGCGGGCGGCGTGGCAGCGGGCATGAAGTCGAGCTCGCCGCCGTTCGGCACGACCGTGCTCGCGAGCACGGAATGCCTGCGCACCAACGCGGCCACCGCGCCACCGAGCGCGGCCCGGTCCACGTCGGCCGGGAGCTGCCACGCCATCGAGATGGAGTACGGCGCCGCGGGTGCGGCGGTCTGGTCGGCGAACCAGATGCCCATCAGCCGTTCGGTCAGACCGGAAGCGGGGCTCTGGTAGGGCTCCTCCGGTGCGGGCGGGGTGCTGATGCCGCCGAGCTGGTCGGCGTGCTCTGCCCGCAGCCGGTCCGCGAGCACGCCCAGCGTCGGGCTGTCCATGAGCGTCGTCATCGGCAGCCTGCCGATGTCGGACTCCAGCGCCCGGTTGAGGCGCATCAGCACGACCGAGTCGACGCCGTACGCCGCGAGCTCGCGGTCCGGGTCGATCAGGTCGATGCCGACCCCGATGGCCCGGCTCAGCTTCTCCCGCAACCACTCCACCAGGCTGCGGTCACGATCGCCGCTGGGCGGGGCGGAAGCCGGTCCCTGCTCGACACGCAGCGCCGACTCCCAGACGTCGCGGTGCCCGTGCACCAGCGCGACGTGCGTGCACCGGTGGTCGGATCCCAGCAGGCGCCACAGCTCGTCGGCCGCGCGGGTCATCGGCATCGGCGTCAGGCCGAGCGTGTCCTCCAGGTACCGCAACGACTCCGGGCTCGGGCTCATGCCGCGGCCGGACAGGATCGGCCAGCCGACGGACAGGGTGCGGCCGGACCGAAGCCCGCGCGACACCCAACCGGCGCGCACCGCGGCGAACCCGTCGAGGAAGCCGTTGGCGAAGGCGTAGTCCGACTGCCCCTGATTGCCGGCGAGCGCGGCCAGCGAGGAGGCGAACGCGAAGAAGTCCAGCCGGTGCTCGGCGAACGCGATGTCCACGTTGGTCGCGCCGAGGATCTTCGCGTCACATACCTCGCGCACGCTCTCGTCGGTCTTGGTGCGCAGGAACCCGTCCCGCAGCACGCCGGCGAGGTAGACGATGCCGCGCACGTCGGGCAACGACCTGGCCAGCTCGGTGACCTGCTCCAGGTCGGTCACGTCGCACTGGCGGTACATCGGCCGCAGGTCACCGAGCGAGACCGCGCCCGGTGCCGACCGCCCGACCAGCACGACCTGGGCACCGGCGGCGATGATGCTCGCCGCGATCTCCCGGCCGAAGCCGCCGAGCCCGCCGACGAGCAGGTAGCAGCCGTCCTTCGCCAGCTCGAGCTTCTCGCGTGGTTCCGGCTGCGCCACCAAAGTCGCGACCTCCCGCCGCCGGTGACCCAGCCGCACCCAGGACGCGGGGACGAAGTCCTCATCACCGACGAGCGCTGCGGCGACGTGGCTGGGCTCGACGAGCCAGCCGCGGTCGATCGTGACCAGCCGGATCGCGAACCGCGCGGTCTCACCAGCGATCGTGCGCACCAGGCCGTGCACCGCGTGCAGCAACGGCGAGGGTTCGGTGTCCGCGGCGGTCAGGACGTGCACCCGCGCGCCGTCGATCTCCCGGTCGCGGACGAGGTCGCGCAGCAGGCCGAACACCGTTTCGACCGGGAGGTCCCGGTACTCGGCCGCGTTCTCCGGCCGAGTACCGAAACTGTCGCCCATCCCGGTCAGATCGACCAGGATCTCCTTCGCTCCGGCGGTGGTGCCTCGGAGCATGTGGCGGGCGACGGGCCCGTCGCCGAGGACCGCGACGGGTCCACTCGGCACGGTCCGGGAGGAGACGGGCACCCAGTCGAGCCGGTAGGCAGTGACCGGGGTGAGCCCTGAAACGTTCCTGGTGTCTGCGGGCCTGGTGTCGGCGGGCTTGTCGCCGCCAGCCCTGATTCCACTGTGGACGGTGAAGCCGATCACCTCGGCCAGCACCACGCCGTCGACCCCGATGATCGTGATGTCGAACGACGACTCGTCCTCCTGCCGCACGTGCAGGAAGCCCTGCCCGGACACCGGCTGGTGCACGATCAACCGGTCGATCGCGATCGGCCGGTACCGGCGGGTGCTGTCGCGGGCGAGCAGTCGGTACGCGGCGGCCTGGCAGGCGGCGTCGAGCACCGCTGGGTGCAGCACCTGCCTGCCGTCCGGGTCCTCCCCCTCCGGCAGTGCGAACCGGGCGACGAGCTCGGTGTCCTCCAGGCGGGCCTGCCGCACGGTGCGGAACAGCCTGCCGTAGCCGAACCCGGCGGCCGCGAACGTTCCGTAGAAGTCTTCCGCCGCAACGCCACCGACGAGCCTGCGCTCGAGACCGGAGACGTCATAAGACTGCGGCACAACGGTGTCGCGCTGGATGATCGAACCCTCGGCGATGACCCTGCCTGACGTGTCGACCTCGAACGCCTTCTCCTCCAAGGTGATCCGCAGGTTGAGCGGGCTGCCCGAGGCCGGTGCGGGCCACGTGATCGCGTCGAGCGCGACCTCGTACGGCGACCGCCCGGCCGACAGCAGCGTCTCGTAGACCAGTTCCGGGTGCACCGCTCCAGGCAGCAGCGCTTCACCGTCGACGACGTGGTCGGCCAGCAGGCGCGACTTCGACGTGAGCGCCAGCGACGCCGTCCGGGTGGGCGGCATCGCCACGGACTCGACCAGCGGCAACCCGATGGCGGCCGGCTCGAAACGTTCGGTGCGGGCGAACGGCGTGGTGGGCAACGGAATCCGGCGAGCCTGCCGCGGTGCCGCGATGTCCGCCTGGTTCACGCACGGGTGGCTCTCGCCGTGTGCCAGCGCGTTGAGCGCACCGACGAGCTCGTCCCGGTCGCGGCTGGTGATCGTGGCCTGGTGAGGCCACGGTTCGCGGCCGACGTGCAACGTGTGCGCCATGTCCGCCGGGTCGACCTCACGGGCGACCTCCGCGAGCCGGCGCGCGGTCTCCGCGAGACGTGCCGCATCGGGGGCCGTGATCCGCAACTGCACGGTCTCGGCCACCGAAGACTTCACCGCCTGCGGGTACTCCTCCAGCACGACGTGGGCGTTGGCGCCACCCGCACCGAACGAGCTCACCGTGGCCCGGCGCAGGGCACTCGACTCCCACTGCTCGCGACGGTGCTGGACGCGCAACGGCGTGCCGTCGAGTTCAAGCTTCGGGTTGGCCGGTTCGGCGTGCAGCGAGGGCACCAGTTCCCGATACCGCAACTGGAGGATCGCCTTGGTGAGCCCCGCGATCCCGGCCGCAGCCTCGCCGTGACCGATGTTGGACTTCACCGAGCCGACCCGCACCTCATCAGCGCCGCCGAGCGCGATCGCGAGTGCCCGCATCTCGATCGGATCGCCGAGCTGAGTGCCGGTACCGTGCGCCTCGACATAGCCGATCTCACCGGGCTCGACGCCCGCGGCCTTCAACGTCGCACCGATGAGTTCCGCCTGTGCCAACGGATTCGGCACGGTGTAGCCGGCGGTGCCACCGCCGTGGTTGACGCCGGTACCGCGGATGACCGCGAGGACCGTGTCACCGTCGGCCTCGGCGTCGTCAAGCCGCTTCAGCACCACCGCACCAACGCCCTCACCGGGCACGAACCCGTCACCACCGGCTCCGAACGCGCGCGTCCGGTCCCCGCGCGACGGCATGCCCAGCGCACACAGCCCGGCGAACCGATCCGGGTGCAGGTAGAGGTTCACCCCACCGGCCAACGCCATCTCCGCGTCGCCGTCGCGCAACGCCTGACACGCAAGGTGCAACGCGGTCAGCGACGACGAGCACATCGTGTCGACGGTCATGCTCGGCCCACTGAGGTCGAACAGGTGCGAAACCCGGTTGGCCACCGACGCGAGCGCGGTGACCGCGTACTCGGCGTTGTCGGCACCGCTGACGCGAGCATCGCGCCCCGCGATCACGTGACTGTTCGCCGTGACACCGGCAAACACCCCGACCCGCCGCGACGTGAGCCCACGCCGCGAGTAACCGGCCGTCTCGAACGCCTCCCACGCGATCTCGAGGAACAGCCGCTCCTGCGGGTCCATCACCGCCGCGTCCCTCGGCGAGATCTTGAACAGCGCCGCGTCGAACCCGTCCCAGTCGTCGAGGAAGCAGCCCCAGCGGGCGTAGGCGCCGGTGACGGTGCGGGCGACCCGCCAGTCCCAGCGATCCGCCGGCACTTCTCGCACCGGGGAGACGCCGTCGCGCAGCAGCCGCCAGAACTCGTCGAGGTTGGTGGCGCCGGGGTAGCGGCCGGCCACGCCTACGATCGCGATCGGCACGCCTGGGCGGTGTGGAAGCTCGCTGACGGTTGAGGGCGCGGCGGGCGCGGCGGGTACGACGGACACGGCGGGCACGACGGGCACGACCGCACGCGGCTCTGCGGGCGTGCTGACGATCGGCGGCACCTCGGCGGTGACCGACATGTCGGCGGTGATCGGCACTTCGGCTACGACCGGCACGACCACCCGGTCGGCGAGGTGCCTGGCGAGCAGGTCGAGTGTGCGGTGCTCGAACAACGCCACCGACGAGATCTCGACGAACGTCTGGGACACCTCGGCCACGAGCTCGTTGTTCAGCAACGAGTCGATGCCCAGCTCCTGCCACGACGCATCCCCAGGCACGTCTGCGGTCGGAGCCCCGATCAGCTTCCGCACGATCCCGCGCAGCTTCTCCGCGATCTCGCGCACCCTCTGCTCGATCTCGCGCTCGTCAGCCTTCGCAGCAGCAGCAGTCGAAGCCGCAACTGCCACCGCCGGCGCAGCCACATCCACCGCCAGCGCGCCCACCGGTGCGCCCGCAGCCACCGGCGCAGCCACAGTCACCCCCGTCGCAGCAACAGCAGCCGGCGCGGCCCCACCCGGCGAAACACAGGTCAGCACCGCGACCGCCCCCGGATCACCGCTGTGCGCAGCCGACTCCAGCCGCCAGTCCAGCTCGACGAGCAGCCGCTCCCACCGCTCGACGTCCAACAGCGGCCCATGCGGCATCCGACGCTCCGGATCCACGTAACGCCACCACCCGTCGGTGACCCCGAAGATCAGCGTGTAGACGGCGGCGGGCACGACCATCTCGCCGAGCACCATGCGGCCGCCCGGCGCGAGGACCCGCGCGACGTTCGCGAGCGTCGTGCCGAGGTCGCGGGTGGCGTGCACGACGTTGCTGCCGAGCACGATGTCGAAAGAACCGCTGTCGAAGCCCTGGGCCGCCGGGTCCTGCTCGACGTTGAACAGCGCGGTCGTGACGGCGTCACCGAAGCGGCGCGCACCGTGGTGCAGGAACGCCCGCGACAAGTCTGTGTAGGTGTAGTCGACGTCGACGGACAGCGCGTCGAGCACGAACTGCGTGGTGCCACCGACTCCGGCACCGATCTCCAGCACCCGCGGCCGCCGGCCGGTCGCGGAGATCCGCCCGGCCTCCAGAGCCACCGCCGCGGCGACCGAGGCGTTGACCGGGTCGAACAGCTGGTTGCCGCTGTAGATCGCGGACACCCCGGACAGGTCGCCACCGGGGAACAGGACATCGGCGGCGGAACAGGAGCCGTTCAGGATCGGACCGTACGAGGCGAGCGCGCGATCCAGCAGCTCGACGTGACCCGCGAGATCCGGGTGGTCGGTGAGCAGGGCAGCCCGGTCGTCGAGCGAACCGCCGGTGCCGGACGCGAGCAGGTCCAGCACGGCGGCCAGCAACCGGCGGTGTGCGGGCACCACGCCGAGCAGACCGGCGGCGGAGGCGGCGTCCGTCGAGAAGTCGGTAAGACCGAGCTCGCGCATGCGGGCAGCGAGCGCGGCGCGGGCGTACGAGTCGAGCCGCTGCGCGGCACTCTCCTCGACCAGCGCAGGCGACTGCACCGCAGCACTCGCCTCGACCGGCGCAAGCGACTGCCGCGCAGCACCCGCCTCGACCAGCCCTGCACCCTGAGCCCCAACCACGTGCGGCTGCAACGCAACAGGTTCCCCCGCCAGCACAACAGCATGCCCGTGCCCACCGGACACCGCAGCCTCCAACGCCGCGATCCCATCAGCAGGACGGAAATCGGTGAGACCGGGATAGCTGCGCACCACGTGCGCGGAGTACTTCCTGGCCAGACCCGTGTCCCGCCAAAGCCCCCAGTCCAGCACGTGCACCGGACCACCGACGGCCGCCGCGTAGTGGCCGAGGAAGCTGTTGGCGGCGGCGTAGTTCAGCCCGCCCTCGCTGCCGAACAGACCGGCCACCGACGACGACAGCACCAGCAGCTTGTCGCCCAGCTGCCTGCGCAACTCGATGACCGCGGACACCTTGGTGGCGAGCACAGCGTCCACATCGGACGGTGTGAGGTCGGCGAGCAGAGAAGCGCTGACCGAGCCGACCGTGTGAACGACACCGTCAGGCTCGCCCAACGTCGTGCGGCAGTAGGCGAGAACGTCGGCGATCTCGTCCGGCCGCGTCAGATCGGCCTGCCGGTACACCGTGCCCGGCGGCACGTCAGCGGTAGCCGAACGACCCACCAGCAACACCTGTGCGCGGTAGACCGAGACGAGGTGCCGGGCGATCTCCGTGCCGATCCCGCCCGCACCACCGAACAGCACGTACACGCCGCCCGAGCGGAACGCCCGCGCAGAACGCACGGGTTCGTCTCCGAACACCTGACGGAAACGCTGTCCCCGCAACGCGATCAGCGGCGCGCCCGTACCGCACGGCTCGGTGTCCACGCCGGTGTAGTCGGAACCCTCGACGTCGACCGCGCACACGGTCACCTCGGGCAGCTCCATCGGCAGACTGCGCACCGCACCGACCAGCGCGCCCTGCAACGCGGCACCCGGCGTCGGCTGGTAGAGCCCGGACGTGACGAGCCGGACCGTCGCCGGCGAGCCGCTCAGCGCCTGCCCGATCGCCACCACGGCGTTCAGCCACGCCCGCAACCGCGGCACGTCGTTCTCGGTCCACCGAGCCCCGCCCACGCGCAGGTGCACGTCCTTCGCCGCGGCGGCCATCGTGGCCAGTCGCGGGTCGCCGACGTGCACGTCACCGGTGGTGAAGTCGTCGTGCACCACGAGCCTGGGGCCATCGGAGAGCACCGGCCGCACGGACTCGGGAACCCAGCGCGGCACCAGCATCCGCACGCCCGTCGCCGCCATCAGCCGGAACCCGCGCACGCGCAGGACGCCGGGCACATCGATGTCCACGACCCCGTCACCCACCCGGCGCACCCGGATCCGCGCCTGCGCGGGCACCGTGCCGGTCCAGGTCAGTTCATCCACCCCGGCGGCGACCATCGTCGACAAGGTGTCCAGAACGGCGTGCGAGGCCTGCAACACCGCGTCCAGCCAGGCGATCCGGCGGGTTCGGGTGTCACCGTCCGGTGCACCCACCACGCCGACGGCGTCGGTTCCGGACCGGCGGAGGTCGCCGACCACTCGGTAGACGGAACCGACCTCGATCCCGCGCGCTGCCAGAAGTCCATACAGGTCAACGGAGTCACCACCAGAGCCGAAGTCGAAAGCTTCCAGGGGCGCGAACTCGGCGCGTTCCGCACGAGCGCACGGCTCGCCACCCGCGAGCACGACACCGTCGAGCACCGTCAGCGCGTGCAGATCGGAGACCGGAACCGGCCGCTGGAAACGAATCCGGCGCAACGTCACCGGCCCCTCGCCGAGGAGCGGGAAGATCAGCGCGGCACCCGGCACCGTCGCCTGGCCGGCCACGGCGTGATCGGCCAGCGGCTCGGTGCGGGCCAGCCAGTGCGACCGGCGCGAGAACTGATGCGGTGCCAGCGGTTCGCGCCCAACGAGCCCGCGCGGCGCCTCCTCGACGATCACGTGCCCGTTCGAACCGCCGAAGCCGAACGCGCTGACCGCCGCCACCCGAGACGTGCCGTCAGCCGGCCATGCGACAGGGCGGGACGCGACCGTGATCGGCGTGCCGTCGGTGGAGATGTCGTTGTTGAGCTGGGAAAAACCGACGCTCGCCGGGATGACCCCGTGCTGCAAAGCCAGGATCACCTTGATCAGCCCGACGATGCCCGACGCGCCTTCCAGGTGCCCGATGTTGGACTTGACCGAGCCGACCCACAGCCTGCCGTCCGGCCCGGCCGCGGCGGCACCGTCCAGCGCACCGGCGATGCCGTCGATCTCGATCGGATCGCCGAGCGCTGTCCCGGTGCCGTGCGCCTCGACGTATCCCAGCGCGCTCGCGCCGAGTCCGGCCTGGGTCAGCGCGCGCCGGATCAACCGGGTCTGCGCCGCCGGGTTCGGCGAGGTTAGGCTCGCCGCGCGCCCGCCGTGGTTGACCGCCGCGCCGCGCAGCACGGCCAGCACCCGGTCGCCGTCGGCACGGGCCTGGCTCAACGGCTTGAGCACCACCCAGCCCGCGCCCTCGCCGCGCACGAACCCGTCCGCCGCGTCGTCGAACACGCGGCTGTGCCCGTTCGGCGACAGCATTCCGGCCTGGCCGAACGCCGTCGTGTTGAAGCTGCTGCTCAACAGGTTGGCGGCACCGACTAGTGCCATGCCGCAGTCACCGGAGCGCAGCGAGGCCATCGCGGTCGCGAGCGCGGTCAGCGCGGCGGAACACGCGGTGTCCACGGTGAGGCTGGGCCCGGTGAAGTCGTAGTGGTGCGAGACGCGGTTGGCCAGGAACGCCGGGAACGTGCCGGTGGTCGCGTAGCCGTCGGCCGCGCCCGCGCCGAGCAGCCGTTCGCGGTAGTCGTAGCCGCACGCGCCGACGAACACGCCGACATCGTTGCCAGCCAACGACTCCGGCTCGATGCCCGCGTGCTGGAGGGCGTGCAGGCTCAGCTCCAGCAGCATCCGCTGCTGCGGATCCATCGACGCGGCCTGCCGGGGCGTGATGCCGAAGAACTCGGCGTCGAACAGGTCGACGCGGTCGAGCAGGGCGGCCTTGAAGCCGGTGCCGAGATCGGCGGTGCGCGACGGCGGCACGTCCCCGATGCGGCACTCACCGCGCTCCAGCAGCGACCAGAACTCGTCGACGTCGGACGCACCCGGCACGGTGCAGGACATACCGATCACCGCGATCTCGCCGGTCGACTCGACCACCACCGGCGCAGTCACCACAGGCGCGACGTCCCCAAGACTCTCTGCCAGATCGCGCAGCCTCGGATACCTCCACACAGCGGTGACCGGCACCTTCGTCCCGAACGCGGCACCGATCTCGCGCACCAGCCGCATCGCCCCGGCGGAGTCCATCCCCTGCTCACCGAGCGGACGATCCGGGTCGATCGCATGCCCGAACACCGACTCCGCCACGGAAGCGATGCGCTCGACCACCGTGCCCGACGAGACCGGCACCTGCTCGACCCGCTCCGGCGCGAAACTGTCCCGGATCGCGGCGAGGAACCGCGCGGCCTCGTGCCCGTTGAACACCGAGTGGTCGAACGCGAGCACCATCTGCCGCACCCCACCGGCCCGCGCGCCAAGGAACAACGTGGCGACAGCGGGCGGCACGACGACCGGCACGGCAAACGTCGCGGAGTCATCGCCAAGGTGCGAAAGGATGAGAGAGACGGTGCTGTCCGCCTGTGAACGCCCCGCCCGAGCCTCCTCGACCGCAGACCCAAGCTGTTCCACGAAGTCCTGCGGCGAAAGCCCTCCGGCCACCACCGCGACGGTCAGATCGTCGTCCTCAGTGGACACCGCCACACCGAGGTTCACGAAGTCCTGCACCACGATCCGATCGCCGTCCACACGCCGCGACCGGACCGCCGGAAAGTCAGCCGCGATCCGGGAAACCCGATGCGCGAAAGCCTGGAACGGCGTGCCGAACCCGTCCGCCACAGCCGCGTCGAGCAACGTCGCATCGAGCGGAATCGCCACGGCGGCGGGCACGACCTCGGCGTTCGACCGGCGCAAAGCGGCGTTGAGCTGACGCTGCCGCGAGGTCTGAACAACGGCAGGCACCTCCACAACAGCGGCCCGAGCATCCACAAAGGACTGCACGTCCTCCGGCAGCAACACCGGCCCGGCCGCCGGGATCGACGACATCTCCTCGTCGGCGATCCCGAGCCGACGGGCGAACAGCCGGGTCTTCGGTGGCACCCGCACCTTCGTCCCGGCGGGCTCGATCACCGCGATCTCCGCGCCGATGGGCACGACGTCGCCCTCCTGGACCAGCCACTCCGCCAGCACGCCCGCGGCGGGAGACTCGATCTCCACCGCCGCCTTGTCGTGCTCCATCTCGTAGACGACCTCGTCCCTGGCGACGCGGTCACCAGGCTTCTTCAGCAGGCGCACGATGCGGACCTCGACGATTCCCTCGCCGAGCTGCGGAACGACCAGCCTCGTCATCGGATTCCTCATCTCAGCTCAGTACCGAGCGAACGGCGGTGACGACGTCGTCCGCGCAGGGCAGGACTGCTCGCTCCAGCTCGGGGTGGAAAGGCACGTGCATGTCGTCGCGGGACACCAGCCGCGGCGGGGCGAGCAGCGAGTAGAACTCGTCGTCCGCGCTCACCAGCTCGCTGAGCAGGCCGGCCCCGAAGCTGCTCGTCCTGCCGTCCTCCTGGACGACGACGAGCCGGCCGGTGCGGCGCAGCGACGCGGCCACGGAAGCCCGGTCCCACGGCACCAGCCAGCGCAGATCGATCACCTCGGCGGAGACACCATCGTCCGCGAGCAGCCCGGCCGCCTCGGCGGCGAGCTCGATCCCGTTGCCCCAGCTGACGATCGTGACGTCAGCGCCTTCACGAACGACACGCGCGCCGCGAGCAGGAACCGGCGACGCTGACGGTTCCTGCTTGCGGCGCATGAGGTGCTTGGGCAGCAGCACCAAGGTCGGGTCCTGCCCGGCGAGTGCCTGCGCGAACGCGACCTCGGCATCTTCCGGCGTGGACGGGACGACGACGTGCAGTCCCGGCAGGTGGGTGAAGAGGCTCTCGTTGCTCTGGCTGTGCCAGATACCGCCGCCCGGCAGGTAGGCGCCCCACGGCGCGTACATCACCACCGGGCACTGCCAGTCCGACGCGGTGCGCCACCGCAACGTCGTGAGCTGCGCCGCGATCTGGTTCCACGCCGGTCCGGCGAAGTCGACGAACTGCAGCTCGACGATCGGCCGCATGCCCGCGATCGCGAGGCCGATCGAGACACCGACGATCGTCGCCTCCGCGAGCGGCGAGTTGACCACCTGGTCGGTACCGAGTCCTTTGGTGAAGCCGAAAACGCCGCCCTTGGGGTCCTCGACGTCCTCGCCGAACACGATCACGTCGGCCGTCTCGATGCCCGCACCCAGCGCGCGGTTCACCGCGGCCACGATCGTGCCGCCGACCGGCGACTGCTCCGCGACCGGCTCGGCGACGGGGCCGAACAGGTGCTCCCCCACCTGCTTCGGGTCCGCGACCGGCTCGTCGGCGACCCGGCGGAACACCTGCTCCACCTCGTCGGCGAACCGCTGCCGGGTCGAGGCGAGCCACTCCTCGGTGAGATGGCCGGCCTCGACGAGTTGAGTGCTGTAGCGCGCGATCGGGTCGCTCATCTCCGCGAGCTCGTCGGCCGAGCGGTACAGCCGATGATCGTCGGACGAGCTGTGCGGCTCCAGCCGGTCGAGCTCGCACCAGAGCACGGTCGGGCCGCCGCCCTCGCGCGCACGATCCACCGCGACCCGCCCGGCGTCGAGCACGGCGTCCGGATCCGCCCCGTCGACGACGACCAGCCGGTCCGCGGGCACCATGCCGAGGTCACGCGGGGACATGCCCTTGGTGGAGGTGCTGATGCCGTAACCGTTGTCGGCGACCAGGAACACGACCGGCAGCTCGTTCTGCACCGCGAACGCCAGCGCCTCGAAGAACTCGCCCTGCCGGGACGACGCTTCGCCGAGCGAGCAGACGACCACCGCCTGATCGCCGCGCAGCACGGAAGCCCACGCGACACCGGAGGCGGGCAGGCACTGGCTCGCGGTGGGGCTGGCGAGCGACACCACGTTGCCGGGACGGTGGCTGAAGTGCGACGTCATCGAGCGGCCCGCCGAGTGCGACCCGGCCTTGCCCATGAGGTCGCGCGCGATGTCCTCGACGCTCATCCCGCGGGACATGACCAGCGCGCGGTCGCGGTAGTGGGGGAACACGAAGTCCTGCGGCGCCAGCACGTCACCGAGCGCGGCGAGCGCCTCGTGCCCGGACGACGAAATGGTGAACCAGGCCGCGCCCTGGCGCAGCATCAAACCCGACCTGCGGTCGCACTCGCGCGACAGCATCATTCGTTCCAAGAGCGCGATCTGGTCGTCGACGCAGGTCAAGGCGATCCTCCCCCTGGCAAGAACATCCCCGGCAGCTGGAAATTCTTCGCATTTGGAGGCCGCACAACAATCCGCGCGAATAGCTATGTACGAAGGCCGCGAACAGTCGTCGCGAGAATGACTTTCGCCGAGTCCGGCTCGTCCTCAGGAGGGATGCCGCAGCACCGAACTCACTCTTTCGAGCGACTTCGGCTGAGACGGCGGCGGGGAGCCTTCACATGCGACGTGAAGGCCCCCCGTTCCGGTCGTGCGCTTACGTCGGCAGCAGTTGCCGGTACCAGTCGGTAGCACCGGTGAACCGCTCGGCGAGCCCCGGTCCCGGCCGCACACCAGCGTGCCGCCAGATCCGGCTGCTCTCGTAGTAGTGATCGAACGCCAGCAGCTCGAACTGGTGATCGGTCAACTCAGGCAGGCACTGCCGGGTGAGCTCACGGTGCTCCTTGGCCGGCAGGTCCTCCTCCGGCAACGGGAGCCCGAGCTGCGCACACGCCGTACCGGTCAGCTCCTGCATGCTGACCGGCTTCGGATCGCTGACGTGGAACACCGCTCCCGGTCGTGCCCGCCACGGCCGTTGTGCCAGTCCTGCCGTGGCCGCTCCCAGGTCGTCCACGGACACCACCGACACCAGAGCGATCCCGCGTTCGATCCAGGCGGGAACGCGGTCGAGCAGGCGCAGCAACGTCGGGATGAACCAGACGTCACCGGGGCCGTAGACGAGGTGCGGTCGCAGGACCACACCGCCGGCCTTGCGCACCTCGCGCTCGGCCTTGAGCCTGCTCCAGCTCGTCGGCGACACCGGCGCGGGTGCCAGCAGCGACTCGCTCGCCCCGCGGTGCACGCCGTGCCCGTAAACGGAAGTGGTGCTCAGGTAAGCGATCCGGACCACACCGGCGGCCCGGGCCTCGCGCAGCAATGCCCTCGTGCCGAGGTAGTTGACCGCATCGCACAACGCCGGATCACCGCCGATCTGCGCGGCCATGTGCAGGACGGTGGTGACCCCGTCGCACACCCCGCGCAACCCGTGCGGTTCGGTCAGGTCGCCGTTGACCTCGACCACCCCCGCGTCGAGCATCCAGCGCGGCAGCCGCTGTCGCGACAACACCCGGACCTCGGTCCTCTTAGGACCGTCTTGTTCGGACAGAAGAGCGCGGACGACGGCGGACCCGACGAATCCTGTTCCACCGGTCACGAGCACGGCGCCCGTCTTCTTCCCAGCCCCAGTTGCAAAGTCTTCTTCGCCCCAGTCCCCCATGACTATGGCGAGCGGGTCAGCAGACGACCATCATGTCGAGCACACTCGTTGCCACGGTACTTCCGTCTTGATCGAACACCACGCGCACACCTCGATTGCCACGGATGGCAGGCGGCGCCGGTAGCGCCGTGACGACCGTCGGTGCGTCGAGCTCCACATACCGGTCGAACGTGAAACAACATCGCACCGGCAGGGAGTCCGGTTCACCGACCGTCAGCTGCGCCACCTGACGAGCGGCCTCCATCAGCACCATGCCGGGCACGTGGTCGACCGGGTGGTCGAACAGCACCGGATGGGTCTGGTCGACCCGCAGCTGCCACGTGTGGCCGCCGGGCATCGCCGACAGCACGACGTCCCGCGGCCGCTCGCGGCCGATCAGGTAGCCCGACACCGGCACCCCCAGCGCACTCGCGGCGGGAACCTGCGTGTCCTTGCCCCCGCGCAACCGCGAGTAGGTCGCGGGCGACACACAGCTCCACCGCAGCTCGCCACCACCGATCCGCACGCCGTCGCGGTAACAGCCGATCTCCACCCGCATGCCGGTGACACCGCGCTTGGTGCGCTTGATGTCGTGACACGTCATCGAGAGCAGGATGTTCGCCGGCCGGCCGTCCATCTCCAGTCCCTCGGGGGTGACGCCCCAGGTCTTCTCCAGAGACACGAACTTCCAGTCGAGCGGTACCTCGAACACCTGGTGGGCGATCAGCAGCACCGCCTGCCGGATGGTCTCGGCCAGCAGCATCGGGTCGTGCCGGTCCGTCCTGCGCAACCGGTAGAAGCTGTGGTCCCTCGGCCACTGCGCCCCCACCTGGAACGTGGTCTCGTCGGTCACCCGCAGGTCCGTCAGGAACACCTCGGACACCGCGGCGCGGTGGACGAGGTGTCTCGGGATCGTCTGATCGAAGAGAACCTGCCCTGTCTCACCGACCGCCGCGGGGAACTCCGCGACCTGGGGTGTTCGTAAGAGACGCGAATCGGACATAAAGGCCGTTGCGGGCTTCAACATCGATGACACGGAACCCTCCCAGTCGTTCAACAACAACGGGGCTCACTTCCCCCGGCTCCTTCATAACATACTAACCGCCCGGTTTGTTTTGCATCCGATCAGAAAGGCTTTGCGCTAGGCTGCAAACAGGCAGACAGTGCTTGACGATCACAGCATCGGCCAAGCCGAACAGATCGGAGGGACTCCTGGTGGCGCAACAGGAGCGCGCGGAGCGCACGCGCACCGCCATCCTCGACGCCGCGGCGCAGGTGTTCGACGAAGGCGGGTTCTTCGGGGCGAAGCTGTCCGAGATCCTCCAGCGCGCCGGTGTCACGAAGGGCGCGCTGTACTTCCACTTCCAGTCCAAGGAGGAGATCGCCCAGGCGATCATCGGGGAGCAGTTCGGCGTCTGGGACCCGATCTCCGAGATAGGCACGAACGGCGTGCAGGCGGTCATCGACCTCACCCAGGCGATGGCGCGGAGCCTGCAGCGCGACGTGCGCGTCCGGGCGAGCATCCGCCTGGTCATCGAGCAGGGCACGTTCGCCTCTCCCGCGACGGGCGCCTACCAGGGGTGGATCAACGTGGTCGAGGCCTGCCTGGTGCACGCACAGGACAAGGGCGACCTGAAGACCGACGTCTCCCCGCACGACCTGGCGACCTACGTGATCGGGTCGTTCACCGGCGTGCAGGTGAGCTCCGAGGTGCTGACCGGCCGCGAGGACGTGGTCCAGCGCGTGACGAACATGTGGCGCTTCCTGCTGCCGGGTGTCGTCCCGCCGCGGCGCCTCGGCAAGTTCGACCCCGCCGGGTCCAACCAGGACGACGCCGCGCTCGTGGGCCTGAGCACCACCAGCTGAGCACCTCCCGCCGGTCAGCCGGCGGGAGCAGCCCCTTCCACGATCAGTTCACCGGCGAGCTCCGCCGTCACCAGACCGGGCAGCACCAGCCGCCACGCGTCCGCGAAGAGCGTGGCCACGTCGGTCTTCGACAGTCCGGACGACCACAGCGCCTCGATGCCGACGTACAACGCGAGCAGAGGCAGCGACACGTCCGAAGTCCCGGTCAGCTGCCCGTTCGCGGATGCGGCGCGCAGCAACTCGCGCACCGTGTTCCACCACGCGTGGTGGAAGTCGACGAACGGCTCGGCCCGGTCACCGCACTCGCGCGCGAACCGGAAGCTCGCCCGCACCGCCGGTTCGGTGACGAGCATCCGCGCCACGGCGTGGCTGAGATCGATCAGCGCCTGCACCGGTGGCCGGTCAGCGGCCGCGATCTTCGAAACCACCTCGCCCAGCAGTGCCGTGCTGGTCTCCTGCACGGCCGCGGCGAGTTCCTCCTTGGCGGTGAAGTGGAAGTACAACGCGCCCTTGGTGACACCGGCGGCGGCCGTGATGTCACTGATGTTGGTACCGGCGAACCCGTACCGGTCGAACAGCTCGGCCGCGACCTGAACCAGTCGCGCCCGAGTCTGTTCGGCCCTCTGCTGCCTGACCACGGCTCAGCCCACGTGCTCTAGCTGCGCCTCGGCCTCGGCCGGAAGTGCCAGTCGTGCGTCGGCGGTCAGGACGAGCCGCTGCAACCGGTGCAGCGCGGGCGACGGTTCGAGGCCCAGCTCGTTGACCAGGTTCTGCCGCAACCTGCGGTAGACCTCGACGGCGTGACCACGCCGGCCGCACCGGTAGAGCGCGACCATCAGGTGCGCGGTCAGACCTTCGTGCATGCGGTTGCGCGCCACCAGTGCCGTCAGCTCGCCGACGAGCTCGTGATGACGGCCCAGGCGCAGATCGGCGTCGATGCGGCGGTCCAGCACGTTCAGCCGTGCCTCGTTCAACCTGTCCAGCTCGACCTCGAGCATCGGACCCGCCTGAACGTCGACCAGCGCCTCGCCGCGCCAGTGCGACAACGCCTCGCGGAACAGGCGCGCCGCGGCGTGGAAGTCGCCGTCCTCCCTCGCGCGGTGCCCCTCGAGTGCGCGCCGGTCGAACTCCTTGACATCGACGACGCCACCGCGGAGGAGGTAACCACCGGGTTGCGTCAGCAGGACGGCCTTGGGATCGCCATCGACCTGGGCCTGCTTGAGAGCGGCGGCGATGAGGCCCCGCAGGTGGAACACGTACGTCTGCAGGGTCGTGCCCGCACTGCGCGGCACAGCCTCACCCCACAGCTCCTCGTACAACGACGCCACCGGCACGACCTCACCGGCGTGCACCGCCAGCATGGCCAGCACCTTGCGAGGCTTCGCCGCGGTCGGCGTGACCGACACACCCGCGATACGTGCGTCCAGCGGTCCTAATACATCGATGTCCACGTTGTGCTCCCCAGTCCGACGGAGTTCGACACCAACCGCCTCCCCGGCGGCCCCTTGTGCTCCACCACCATACAAAACCAACCGCCCGGTTTGTCAAGCCGAAACAAAACCAACCTCCCGGTTTGTTTTGAGAACCTCAGGTCGCAGGTCAGAGCGTTGCCGCCCTCCGCTGAGCGTCACGGTCAGATCGAACTCGGTCAGCAAGTTCGTCAGAACTCGACTCACACCGGCCTCCCCGCCGTGCGCCAGGCCGTACACGTACGGCCGCCCGACGAGCACCGCGTCCGCCCCCAGGCAGAGGGCTTTGACCAGGTCAGCACCCGTGCGCACACCCGAGTCGAACAGCACGGTGATCCGCTCCCCCACCGCCGCCACCACCTCGGGCAACGCGTCCAGCGCGGCGATCGCACCATCGACCTGCCTGCCGCCGTGGTTGGACACCACCACCGCGTCCACGCCGGCATCGGCGGCCAGCACCGCGTCGTCCGGGTGCAGAATCCCCTTGAGCACCAACGGCCCCGGCCAGTTGCGGCGCAGGAACCCGAGGTCCTGCCACTCCCGGTCCACCCCGGTGAACATCGCCTTCCACTGCGCGATCGCCGCGGGCAGGTCGTCACGCGGCGGCCGGTCGAGCCGGGAGCGGAACACCGGGTCGCTGAACGCGGTCGCCGTCCCGATCCCTTGTGCCGCAGGCGAATAGTCCTGGTCGAGATCGCGCGTGCGCCAGCCGAACGTCCAGTTGTCCAGCGTGACGACCAACGTCGTGCACCCGGCCCGGCGCGCCCGGTCGAGCAGGCTCAGGCACACCTCAGGATCGTCCGGCCAGTAGAGCTGGAACCAGCGCGGGCCGTCACTCGCCTCGGCGATCTGCTCGAGCGAGTACGACGACATGGTGCTCACCACGAACGGCAGCCCGCACGCCGCCGCAGCCCGCGCCGACGCCAGTTCCCCGTCCGGATGCACGATCGACTGAACGCCGATCGGCGCCAGCAGGATCGGCGCGGGCAGGCGCTCGCCGAACAGGGTGGTGCCGAGGTCGCGGACGTGCGCGCCACGCAGCATCCTCGGCACGATGCGCCACCGGTCGAACGCCGCCCGGTTGGCCCGGACCGTCGCGCCCGACCCCGCGCCACCGGCCACGTAGCCGAACGGGCCGGGCTCGAGAAGGCGCCGCGCCGATTCCTCGAGCGCAGTACCGTCCGTTGTGCACAGTGGTGTGTTCACCGTTTCACGTTATGCAGCAACGGGTTTTGCGCGAAGGGCGCTCATGCCGCCGTCGAGCGCCCCTCGACCCGCTGTGCTGTCCGTGGCTGGAACTCACAAGGCAGGAACGAGCACCCGGCCCTCGTTCAACTCCAGCTCCTCACCCTGCCACCGCTGCCGCAGCAACCGATCGTGCGACACCACGACCACGGCGCCGGGATAGTCGGCGAGCGCCGCCTCGAGCTCCTCCACCAGCGCGAGCGACAGGTGGTTCGTCGGCTCGTCGAGCAGCAGCACGTCCGACTCCTGCCGAAGCAGCCGGGCGAGCGCCAACCGGCGACGTTGCCCGATCGACAGCGCACCGACCGGCGTGGCGAAGTCGGCCTCGCGGAACAGGCCCAGCGACGCCAGCGCCTCCACGTGGTCGTCCGGCGTGCCCGGCCTCCCCGCGGCGAACGCGCCCAGCACCGTTCGCCGCGGGTGCCGCACCACGGTCTCCTGCGGCAGGTAGCCGACGACACCGTGCCGCGTGACGGTGCCGCGCTCGGGTTCGAGCGTGCCCGCCAGCACGTCGAGCAACGTCGTCTTGCCCGCGCCGTTCGGCCCGGTCACGAGCAACCGCTGCCCCGCCTTGACGACCAGCTCGTCCACGCACAACCGCTCGCCGACCCGCGCGTCGCTCAGTTCGAGCACCGCGCCCTCCCGCACCGCCGCGTTGAGCGGTGCGTTGAGGTGCAACGGTTCCGGCGGCTTGGGCACGGGATCGGCCCGCAACCGCTCCAGCCGTTCCGACGCGCTGCGCACCCGCGTCGAGATCGACGCCTGCACGCGCCGCCCGTCGCCGTTGTACTTGCACTTGTTGTGGTCCTTGATCGCCCGGCCCGGCGCGACGTTGTACGCGGTCGTACCCCGCCACTCGGTCCAGTGCGCGATCTCGCCGACCCACTCCGCGTACGCCTGCTCCCAGCGCTGCCTGGCGGCCCGCTTCTCCGCGAGGTAGCCGGCATAACCGTTGCCGTAGCGGGAGATCGTCCAGCGGTCACCGTCGACCTCGATGATCGCGGTGACCACCCGCTCCAGCAGCAGCCGGTCGTGCGTCACCACGACGAGCGTGCCGCGGTGGGCCCGCAACCGGTCCTCCAGCCAGGTCAGCGCCTGGTGGTCGAGGTGGTTGGTGGGTTCGTCGAGCAGCAGCAGTTCCGGCTCGGCCGACAGCACACCGGCGAGTGCCAGCCGTGCGCGCTGCCCGCCGGACAACGTGCCGAGCCGCCGGCCCCTGCCGATGTCGCCGATGCCCAGCGCGGACATGGCGGCCTTGACGCGGGCGTCGGCCGAGTAGCCGTCCCGCAGCTCGAACGCGGTGAGCAGCTCGCCGTAGGAGGCCAGCTCCGCCGCGGTGGCGGTGCCGAGCTCCTGCTCCGCGGCCGTGATCCGCTGCTCCAGCACGCGAATCTCGACGAGCGCGGCGTCGATGGCGTCACCGACCGTCGCCTCGTCCGGCAGCGCGAGCACCTGTCCGAGGTGCCCGACGCCGCCTTCCGCGACCACGGTGATCTCGCCGTCGTCCGGCGTCTCCTGCCCGGCGATGAGCCGCAGCAACGTCGACTTGCCGGAGCCGTTCTCGCCTACTACGCCGAGCTTTTCGCCGGCGCGGACCGTCAGCGAGACGGCGTCGAGAACGCGGCGGTGGGCGAAGGTCTTGCTGACCGACCGAATTGTGAGCTGACCTGACATGGAAGCCTCCGAACGCGCGTAAGGGGAAGGGACAGGGCACCGTGCGTTCTGAAGATGAACATCTCCCTTAGTCCTTTCTCGTTGCGTAACAGAGGTTTCAGGCGACGCGACCGGCGTCGAGGGCCAGTTCCGGGCCCTCCCAGTTGCGCCGCAGCCAGCGGTCGTGCGAGGCGATGACGACAGCACCGGGTGCCGCCTTCAGCGCGTCCTCCAGCTCCTCGGCGAGACTGAGCGAGAGGTGGTTCGTCGGTTCGTCGAGCAACAGCACCTCCGGCGGCCTGGCGATCAGCAACGCGAGCGCCACGCGCCTGCGCTGCCCGATCGACAGCTCACCGACCGGCCGGTCGAGGTCGCGGGAGGGCAGCAAACCCAGCCCGGACAACGACACCGCACCCTTGGCCGCGACCTTCTCGTAGAGCTGACGCGCGGTGCGCGACAGGTCGGGGAACACCACGTCCTGCTCCAGCAGGCCGACCCGGACACCACGCGCCCGATGCACGTCACCGGCGTCCGGCGTGAGCTGTCCGGCCAGAATCTTGAGCAGCGTGGACTTCCCAGCCCCGTTCGGCCCGGTGATCATCAGCCGCGACGACGTCGACACGTCGAGCTGACCGATGTCGAGCCGCCCGGACAGCCGAACGTCCCGCAACGACAACGCGAGCTGCTCCGCCCCGACCTTCCCGGTCATCGCGCCGTTGAAGCGCAACGGTGCCGGTGGCCTGCGCACCTGGGTGCGGGTCAGCTCGTCCAGCCGCTGCTGCGCGTTGCGCACCCGCCGCGAGATCTGCTTCTGCACCCGGCCGCCGTGCCGGTCGTAGCCGACCTTGTTGTTGTCCTTGATGGCGCGCTGGTGGTTGACCGCGTGCGCCGTCACCTCGACGGAGACCCGCAGTTCCTTCAGCTCGTCCTGCTCCTGCGCGTACTGCTGCTCCCACCGCACCCGATCGAGCCGCTTGGCCTCGAGGTAGTCCGTGTAAGCGCCGCCGTACCGCGTAACGCCGCCACGGGCCGGGTCGAGGTCCACGATGTCCGTGCACACCTCGTCCAGGAAAACCCGGTCGTGCGACGCGACGACCACGGTGCCCGGCAGCCCGCTCAGCTGCCGCTCGAGGAAGCCGACCGCCTCGTCGTCGAGGTGGTTCGTCGGCTCGTCGAGCAACATCGCCCGCGGCTGCCGGATCAGCAGTGCCGCCAGCCCGAACCGCGACCGCTGCCCACCGGAGAACGTGTCGAGCCGGCGCGCGACGTCCACATCGGACAGTCCAAGCCCCGCGAGCACGAGCTTCGCCCGGCGGTCCGCGTCCCACAGATCGTGGTCCTGCGCCCACTCCAGCACGTCGCCGTACTCGGCGAGAACAGCCGCGTCATCCGGCCGCCGCTCCAGCGCGGCACTCAGCTCGTCAAGCCGCGCCTTGGCCGCGCGAATCTCGGCCAGCGCGTCGTCGAGCACGTCCTGCACCGTCGCGTCCGGCTCGAACGGCAGCTCCTGCCACAGGAAACCGCAGTCCGCGGGCCGCTGCAGCTGACCGTCGTCCGGCTGCTCGACGCCGGCCAGCAGACGCAGCAGCGTCGACTTGCCGACCCCGTTCTCACCGACCAGCCCAATGCGCTGACCAGGCGATGCGGACAACGAGACCCCGTCGAGAACACGACGTGCGCCGTAGGACTTGACCAGATCACGGGCATGCAAAAAAGGAATGTTTGACATGAGGGCACCCACCCGCCGAAGAAAGGAAATTCGGAAACGGAAACACGCGGGGCACACAGCGCTTCAAGAGCGCGGGCCACAGCCGCGTATCGGGGAGGTGTCAGTAGATCACGCAACCGATCATGCCAGCCCGACTCCAGGACGTCAACCGAGGAGCACCCTGCGTCACACAATCGGGCCGAAGCCGGCCCCGTCACTCCTGCTCAGGGGTGACGGGGCCGATCACTAGTTCCCTGCCGACTGCCAGTCGCCGAACGGCGAGTCCGCCCCAGGAGCCGTCTGCACCCGTTGGTGCAAACGCATGTCACCACCGAGCACGAACACCCGCACAAGCCCCTGCGCATCCACCACAGCAGCGGGCCCGACCTCGAAGTACCCGCCCAGCACCTCCCACGGCGCGAAGTTCCCGGCCGCGTCCTGACGCACCATGCTCAGCCCGTAGTCGTTGTTGCGCGCGAACGCCAGCGTCCGGCCACCGGTCGACACCGCGGCGACCGGTCCGAGACCGCCCCCGCCGAGGTTCTTCAGCGTCGTCTCCCACGAGCCGTTCGGCGTCATTTCGCGCAGCGTTCCCACCGAACCGTCGTTCTGCCTGCGGGTGAACACGCGGACACGGCTCGCGTCCAGCGCGGTGCCGATGGACGCGGAGCTCTCCGCTCCGGTCGTCAGCGCCTGGTAGATCGTCGACCCGCCGACGTTCTGGTACCAGTGGAACGCCCTGCCGTTGCCGTCGGCGAAGAGGTGCATGCGGCCGCCCGGCGCGGTGATCGCGGACGGCTGGGACATCGCCTTGCCGTTGCCGCCGGTCGCGGTGACCCAGCCGCTGAAACCGGTGCCCTCCTGCCACTTGTTGCCCAGCGTGCCGGTGCGGTTCACCACGAACAGCTCCAGCGACCCGTTCGAGACGGCGAGGACCGGCGTCTGGTAGGCGGGCGAGGAGTTGTTGGGGTTGCCCAGCGACGTCCACGTGCCGAAGCTCTGCGCGCCGGCGGCGGTCTGCGTGCAGGTGCGGATCGCGGCCGTGTCCAGGTCGAGCACTGCGAGCTGCAGGCGGTTGTCGCCGCGCATGGCCACCGCGACACCCGGTGCGAACGACCCGTTCAGCAAGGCGGTGGGGCCGACCCACGCGCCGCCGTTCGGCTGGCGCCACCACATCAGCGAGTCGCCCGCGGCGATGAACGCGTGGACGGTGCCCACACTGTCCACAGTGGCCCACTGTGGTGCGACGGGCCAGCGTTCGTAGCAGCGGGACAGGTTCACGTCGAACGCGTCGCCGCTCAGCGGGTCCAGCGCCTTGTACTTGTTGTACGCGTTGGTCTTCGGCGTGCGCAGCACGGCCGGCACGTTCACCGGTGCCTGGCGCGTGTTGTAGCAGCGGTAGCGGACCAGCAGCGCGAACGGTCGTCCGCTCGGGCCCATGTAGGTCTTCACGGCCCGCTGCGCGAACTTCGCCGTGTGGATGTGGTCCAGGTGGTCCGGCATGCCGTTGGCGTAGCGGACGTCGTCCGGGAACGGGTCCTGGCAGCGGATGACGGTCGGCTGGAACTGTTGCAGCAACGCCACCAGCACGGCGATCACGTCGGCCTGCCGGTAGGTCTGCACGCGGTTGGAGGGGCTGCCGGTCGGGACGATCGTGCTGGTGCTGTACGAGGTGCTGTCCCACAGCTTCTTCATCGCGTCTTCGTGCAGGTCGTCGCCGCCGTCCGGCAGGTTGACGTAGATCAGCTGCACGGTCGGTTTGCCGTCGAGGGTGTTGACCTCGACGGTCTTGCCCGCGACGACCATCGCGGTGCGGGTCCACTGGCTCGCCACACCGGCGAGGAACGCGTAGGCGTTGCGCTGACCCTTGTGCAGCTCGGCCGACAGCTGCTCACGGGTCAGGTTGGGCGTGCCGTTGAACTCGTCCGCGGTGAGGACGATCGTCCTAACGGGACAGCCGGACTGGATCGCCGGTTGGATGTCAGGGTTGATGAACAACAGGTCGTCGTCCGAGTGCGCGACGATCTGGACGAAACTCGCGTTCGCCGGCGCGGCGTGTGCCGTGCCGGCGTTGACCCCGACCGCCGTCAGCGCGGCGGCCGCGGTGCCTGCCTTGAGAACCGTACGTCTGCTGATCTTGGGCATTGGGCGGCCTCCCGGTGTCTCCTGCCCGGACTTCGGCCGCCCTCGAATCTTCGTTACACCGCGTAGTGTCTGCCCGCGCCGCCTACTCGGCGCCGCGGCCCAACTGGCTGGGGCGATAGGCAATCTTGCGGGCTCGCATCACCTCGCCCAACGGGCGGTGCGCCACCAATGCGTTCCACGGATCGAACTTCGCGGCCTCGACCTCGGCCGCGAACTCCGCATCCGGTTCCTGCTGCCCGATCACCAAGCGTGCGACTGTCCTGTACGGAGAGTCCCAGATCGCCGCCGCGTCCTCGATCGGTGTGCGCGCCTCGTCGAGGAAGAACTGCAGCTGCACCTCGTACACCAACGGGGCCTTCGCGAGGCGGTCGTAAACGTCCACCGACCAGTCGTTGTCCGCCTGCGGGTTCACCTCGTCCGACGCGGCCCGCACCCGGACCCGGACCGCGTACGGGCCGCACGAGATCGGGGCCGCGCTGAAGAAGTCCTCGGTGGCGAATCCGCTGAACGGCTTGTTCAGCGCGCCGCGCACCTTCTTGAGGTCACCGAACAGCCGCGGCGAACGCAGCAGTGCGCGCAGAATGCCACCCAGGCCACCGCCGCCCGCGGTGGTGACCTGGCTGAACTCCTTGCTGGTCGAGGAGCTGAACTTCTCGTGGTTGATCAGCACGAAGTCCTGGCTCGGCGCCGGACCGCCGAACACGGACTCGCCCTCGACCCCGAGCACCTTGAACGCGAAGCCACGGATGTCCGGCGTGGCGTCCGGCGCCCGGTCGAACCCGCCGTTGGACAGCCGGACCCACACCTCGTAGCTGGCCTCGGTGGCGAAGATGCCGTGCCTGGCCTCCTCCGGCAGGCCGGCGAGCACCTCCAGCGTGGCCCGCAGAGCCGGGCGTTGCTTGCGGTGCAGCGCCCGCCCGGTGCCGAACCGCTCGGACTTGCGCCGCTGCATCTCGACGAACAACTCCGCCTGATCCCGGTGGCGCTGCTCTTCGTCCGGTGCGACGACCTCGTGCCACGCCGTGCTCGGTGCTGTCATCACGTCCGCCCGTCAGATGTTGGTGCTGTTGGGGATCAGCGACGGCCGCAGGTACTCGTACGGCATCGCCCTGCGCCGGTTCCTGGCGGCGATCTCGTCCTCGATGCTGGTGAGGTCGGCCAGGAAGCGCTTGTGCCCGGTGGTCACCGGGGTGTTCTTGAAGTCGTCCTCGTAGTCGCCGAGGACCGTGTGGCGGATGGAGCCGAGGAAGTTCATCACGCAGAACTGCTGCACGGCGACGTCCAGCGGCGGCAGGTTGTCGAGCCAGTCGGTCTCGGTGTGCCCCTTGCCCGTCGGCTCCGGCGTGTACCCCGCCAGCGGGTTCGCGGGCAGGAAGGCCATGTGGTCCTTCTGCGCGAAGTTCACCGCGGCGTGCTGCGGACCCGCCGTCCAGATCACCATGGTCAGGATGTCGACCAGATCGTGCCGGTCGGCGATCTGGCCCGGCGTGGCACCGAAGTCGCGGACCTGGCCACCCAGCGGCGACGCGACCTCCGCCGCCCACGCCTGCAGTTCGTGGTCGGTCAGCACGTCGGCGTCAGCTCGGTAGTAGGCCGCGACGAAGTTGCCGACCCACTCCGCGATCGCCTGCCACACCAGCAGGCCGTCGTCGCGGTACGGGAAGTGCGGCAGCTCGCGGCTGCCCGCCGTGCCGGTCGCCGCGAGCGTGGCCGGCAGGTAGTTGTCGCGGAACGACCGGTTCGCCCGGTGCTTCGCGAGCCACGGGTAGGTGCTGGCGAGGTCGGACCCGATCAGGTACTCGACCGCCTTGCCCGGCTGGATCAGCAGCTCGACCGCGAGCTTGTTGATCGAGAAGGTGCCCTCGAAGTGCCGCTTGAGCAGCACGGCGACCGGATGGTTGGCCGCCAGGTTGCGCACCGCCGCGAGCAGCACGGGTTCGCTCATCAGGTGCGTGAACCCCAGGTGGGTCAGCACCTCGTGGTAGGTGTTGTGCGCGGAGAGCACGCAGTTCTTGGCGAGCTTCCAGGAGTAGCCGTCGGCCGGGGTGTAGATGTCCCTGCCCGCCGGGTCCTGGCCGCACTGGATCGCGAACGGCTGCAGCGGCCCGCCCCGGCGCGGCACGCAGAACGCGGCCATCGGCGAGTACATGTACTTCGGAGCCTGCGGATGCTTGCCGTTGTCCAGCTCGGACATCGCCTCGTAGTCCACCCAGTACACCCGGCCCGCCGCGATGGCGGACTCCAGGTCGTCCCCCGCGAGCGCGGGCACCGCGGTGAGGTGCGCCGAGGTGATCGGGAACTTGCCGGGAACGGCGGTCATCCGCTGCAACCGGGTCGGGTCGGGACCGGCGACAAAACACTCGGCGAAATACTCGTCCGTCTCAAATCGTTCGACGATCGACGGCGCCTGCGTCAATGCGAAAACTTCTCGGAAGTCCTGCAGGCTCTTTTGTCTGGTTTCACCCGTTGTACCGCCCGGTACAGGCATGAAGTAGTCGACGATTCCGGCCATGTCATCGGACCGGATCATCGCCGCCAGGCGTAGCGGGGCCAGCGGCTGCAGCTCGTTGACGAAATTCCACCGGCCTCTGCGCTTGAGCAGACGCAGGTTCATCCGAAGTCTTTCCTGGGCTTCGAGCGACTTGATCTGCCAGCGCTTCGCCGGACCGTCCTCATCGCGCGTACCTGCGGCGACCGGGAAACCCATGTCCATGTTGTACCGGTACACGTCCCGTACCGCGGCCACCTGCTCAGCTCGTTCCGCACGGCTGTCCTGCTGCGAAATGAGATACTCCGCCACGATCCCCTCCACCCGACCAACGCAATCACTCACGGCACTTGCAGAAACCCTCATGAGATTTCATGGAGGGATCGAGTGGAGATCACCAACTCATCCCGGCGCCATGATGCCACGAGTCGGGAAAAGCGCGACGCGGGCTCCGTTCACGTCCATGAACGGAGCCCGTGCTCAATGGATGCGGCTGGCTCGGCGTTCTTCGCGCGCCTGCTGGATGCGTTCTTCCAGCGCCTCGAACCACCGCTGGCCCTGCTCGCCGTAGTTGTCGCGGATCTCGTGTTTGAGATCGGCCGTGGTGGCGTTCAGGGTGCGGACCATGCCCAGCCCCTGGTCGACGTGCGACCGCAGTTCGGCCTGCGACCGGGCCAGATGCGTCGCGGCGGCGTGCATCTCGGCGCGAGCCCGCCTGCTCACGACCAGCCGGTGCGGCGCGAGCCGCGCCCGCCGGACCACGTGCGCCATCGTGTGCAACGAGGTCTGCGCGGACTGGTAGGCGATGTGTGCGGTGTCGGCGCACTGGTATGACTCGCGGTGGAACACGCGGACGGCGTGAAACTCGACCTCGGAGTCACGCCCCGCCTTCTTCGGCCTGCTCGGGCGTCCTGGCGGACCGGAGGCGCGCAGCTTCACCAGGCGCGCCTGCACTTGCTCGGCCTGGCGGCGCACCCGTTCGTTCTCGGCACGAACACGGCGCAACGCGCGATCGCTCTCCGCGGCCGCGGCACGCACTTCCGCGACGGTGACCCGGTTCGGGCGGCGATCCCACAGCACGATCGCGACGAGCGCGGCAAGACCGGTCAGCGCCGCGCCGACCAGCAGGGGCATCCCGTCTTCAACGACCTGATCGCCGGGTACGGCGGGTTCCATCCGCACGAAGGTGAAGGCGTTCATGGCTCCGAGCAGCACCACGCCGCGGACCAGGAACCCCCACCACCTCTTCAGCAGTGGTGATCCACCACGAAGCCGGCCGTTCCTGCGCAGCGCGGATCGGACCAGCAGCACGCTCAGCGGCAACGAACCGGTCGCGGCCCATTGCCACTCCGACAGGTGGGTCGTGTGCGCCGGCAGCCCGTTGACCACGATGTGCGCCGCGACAGCCGGTGCCACCAGCAGCAGCGTCAGCGGCAGCGCGAAGAACACGGCGAGCAGCGCGAGACCGCACCCACCGCACCCGTTGGAGTTGCGAGCCATGACTCAGCCCGCCGTCAGCGGCGCCGCCTGCCGGAGGCACGTGCTAGAGCGGCCGCGCCGGACCCGTTGAGCACCTTGTCGATGACGTCCGCGACGCCGCCGGTGAGGTCGGAGTGGTGCTGCACGAGCATCGTGGTGAAGTGCCCGGTCAGGTCGATGTACGCGCGGCGTTCCGCCAGCGCCAGTCCCGGTTTGACGGTCTCGCGCTGCATGTTGACCATGCACTCGCGCAGCGCCGACGCGCTCTTGCCGGCGTTGCCCAGCTCCTTCTGCAACTGGCGCAACGTCGAGGTGGACTCCCGGCGGCGCTGGTCCAGCACCGCCAGCTTGACCTCTTTGTCGTCCGCGACGCGAGCCTTCTCCAGGTTGATCCGGCTCATCTCGGTGACCAGCGCGTACGACTCGGCTACGCACCGGCCCGCGGGACCGAGCGGACTCAACGAGTCGGCGATGCGCGACACCGCCTCGCTGAACCTGACGTGGTTGCCCTCCACGCTGACCAGACCCTCCGGCACACCGACCACCTTTCAGGTTCTCCGCCGCGTCGGATGTCGTGCGGGGAGACTCGGTTCACGGCACGTTCATCCCACCGGCCGCGCGGGGCGTTACAGCGGGCGCCGAGGTGCCGATTTTCGCTGGTGGCGACCGCTATTTTTATCCACAATGGACTGTGCGATCTGCCTGGCGGGCCTCAGCGCGCTGCCAACCGGCGCAGGTACGCGCGGATGCGTTCGCGGTCCTCGGGGAACACGCTCTCCCACGTCTCGTCCAGGTCGACCCACTTCGACGGCTGGCCGGTCTCCCCGCCGAGCGGCATCTGACGGCTGACGACGGCGCCATAGGACAGGCTCAGCGTCGGCGCCCAGTCGGCACGGAACGAGCGGACAGCGACCGCGGCCGGCACCGGCAGTAGTTCGCCCACCACTCCGGCCTCCTCCTCGAGCTCACGGGCCGCAGCCGCCCTCGGCGTCTCGCCTGGCTCGACCGTGCCGCCAGGCGGGACCCACCCGCGCCACCGGTGCCGCACGAGCAGAACGTGGCGGTAGGCCGGGTCCGTGACCCAGACCTCGGCCGCGAGAGGCTCCACCAGCGTCGGACGGGCGCGCAGCCACGCCTGGGCGTCGTCGAACTCCATCGCGGCAACGCGCGCATCGGCGACCGCCGCCGCCATGGTCACCTCGTCGATCACCTGGCCCAGCCTATGCGCCGAGAACGGACCATAAGACCGGCCCAGCGCCCACAACGAGAAGGTTGCCGATACCGTCCCACGCGTGGCAAAACGACTGTTCGTGCTGACGTTGGCGCTGGTCATCGGCAGTGTGTTCCTCGTGAGGATGGGCCGGAACGACGGAGACGAGGCAGCCGCCGCCGGAAGAACGTTGATCCGCAACGCCTCCATGGTGCTCACGATGGACCCCGCCCTGGGCACGCTGGAGAACGCCGACGTGCTGATCGACGGCGACCGCATCGCCGCGGTCGGCCGGGGGATGAACGCCGGCGACGCCAGGGTGATCGACGGCCGGGGCAAGATCGTGCTGCCGGGCTTCGTGGACCTGCACACGCATCTGTGGCAGTCCCTGATCCGGGGCTGTGCCACGGACAAGGAGCTCAACGGCTGGCTCGGCGGCTGCGTCCTGCCGTTGCAGGGCTCACCGGTGAACGGCGCGGACGCCTACGCGGGCACCCGCCTGTCGACCCTGGACGCGATCTCCACCGGCGTGACGACGGTGACGGACTGGTCCCACGCGTTCAACCCGGACTTCGCCCGCGGCAACCTGCGGGCCCTGCAGGACTCCAGGCAGCGGTTCGTCTTCGCCTTCATGGCGGGCAAAGACGAGTGGATCGCCCCAGAGGTGCGCCGGATCAAGAAAGACGTGATCGACGCGAACCCGTTGGCACACCTGATGATCGGCACGCACCCGGCGAGCTGGAACGTCGCGAACGTGGAGGCGTCGGAAAAGCTGGCGAAAGAGCTGGGCGTGCCGTTGAACGTGCACCTGCTGGAGTCCAAAGCGGATCCGGCAACGGACCAGATGGGTGTGCTGCGACGAGCAGGAGCCCTGCGCCCCGGACTGCTGGCCAACCACGTGGTCCACGCGACGGACGCGGAACTGGACGAGCTCGCGGCGAACGACGTCCGCATCGCACACAACCCGCTTTCCAACATGCGCCTCGCATCCGGCGTGGCGAAGGTGCCGGACATGAAGGCCCGCAACATGAAGGTGGGCATCGGCCTCGACGGCGGCACGAACGACACGTCCGACATGTTCAACGACATGCGGGCCGCGGTCGGCCTGCAGCGGGCGCAGTCCACCGATCCGGCCCGCTACCCCACACCCGCGGACGTGCTGCGGATGGCGACGCTGGGCGGAGCGGAGGCGCTGGGACTGGAGAAGGAGATCGGTTCGCTGACTCCGGGGAAGAAGGCGGACCTGCAGGTGATCGACACGCAGGCGCTCAACTTCGCCCCCAGGGTGGACTGGGCCAGTCAGCTGGTCTTCAACACGCAGCCGGTGAACGTGCAGTGGGTGTTCGTGAACGGTGTGGCGCTGAAGAAGGACGGAAAGGTCGTCGGAGACACCGGCCGCGTGCTCGCGGACGCACAGGCAGCGGCGGACAGGGTGAAGTCGTACCTGGGCCGGTAAAAAGACCGGAACACCGCGGCCGTGAGAGCGCTCTTGCCCTCAATGGTCTAGTCCAGGCATACTTTTGTTCCCCGTCGCAACAAACCGTGTCCTGGACGCGAGCGCCGGTTCGCGTGCAGTGCACCACCAGTGCGCGAAGTGAGGTGACAACGATGTCGAACCGCTTCTCCCGCCTCGTGGTGATCACCGCGATGGCGTTGGTGACCGCGCCCGTCGCGGTAAGCCCCGCGAGTGGCGCTCCAGATGTCGGAACCCAGGCGATCACGTTCGCCGACGAGTTCAACGGTCCTGCCGGAACTCCGGTCGACGGCAACAAGTGGCGTGTCGAGACCGGCAACAACGGCGGCAACAACCGCGAATACCAGTACTACACGACCCGCACCCAGAACGTTGCCATGGACGGTCAGGGCAACCTGGTCATCACCGCCCGCCGGGAGAACCCGGGCAACTACAACTGCTGGTACGGCCGCTGCCAGTACACCTCGGCCCGGCTGAACACCTCAGGGAAGTTCAGCCAGACCTACGGCCACTTCGAGATCCGCATGAAGATGTCGCACGGCCAGGGCATGTGGCCCGCCTTCTGGATGATGGGCACCACCGGCGGCGGCTGGCCGAACAACGGCGAGATCGACGTCATGGAGAACATCGGCCGCGAACCGAACACGGTGCACGGCACGATCCACGGACCCGGCTACTCGGGCGCGGGCGGCATCGGCGCGGGCTTCACCGGCCCGCGGTTCGCCGACGGCTTCCACACGTTCCGGCTGGACTGGGCGCCGAACTCCCTGGTGTGGTCGGTGGACAACAGGGTCTTCCAGCGCCGCACCCCTGCCGATCTCGGTGGCAGGCAATGGGTCTTCAACAACCGGCCGTTCTACATGTTGCTCAACCTGGCTGTCGGCGGTGACTGGCCGGGCGCCCCGAACGCGGGCACACCGATGCCGAACACCATCGTGATCGACTACGTCCGGGTGACCACGCTCTGACGGCACGTGCCCCGGTGGCTCGTCGCCACCGGGGCACTCACGGGTTTCTCAAGCCAGGCAAGCATTTCCGGCCGACGGTGACTAGTGACGGCCGTCCGCAGCGTCGAACCAGTTCAGTGTTCTGCGCCAGGCCTCCGTCGCGCCGTGCGGGTTGAAACGCAGTCCGGTGTCGTTGAAGAAGGCGTGATCGGCCTCGGTGAACGTCAGGAGTTCGTGCTTCAGCCTCGCCGCTTCCAAAGCTGCCTTGGCCGCGGGCCGGGTGGCGTTGACCCTGGCGTCGAGTCCGCCGTACACCCCGAGCACGTCGGCACGGGAGCCCTGGAAGTTCCCGCCTTCGGGGAACGGCCCGTAGTAGGCGGCACCCGCGGCCAGGCGCGGCTCGTCCGAGGTGAGCAGGCGCCACACCATGTTGCCGCCGAAGCAGTAGCCGACCGCGCACAGCTTCTTGCCGCGCACGCGACTCTTGAGCTCGGTCAGGGCGGCTTTCATGTCCGCCACGAAGCGTTCCGGCGGGATCCGCGACAGCGCGGCCGCCACCTCGGCCTCACCGGGGAACGACCCGGTGCCGCCCTCCTCGGACAGCAGGTCGAGCGCCAGCGCGGAGTACCCGCTGGCGGCGAATCGCCCGGCGACCGCGCGGATGTGCTCGTTCAGCCCGCGGTTCTCGTGGATGACCAGCACGCCGCCACGGGGTTTTGCCGCGGCCGCCCACGCGGCCATCAGTGGTACGCGAGGTCCCTCGAAGGTGATCGACTCACGAGGGACGGGAGCCCAGTTCGTCTCGGACGGGGAACGCCCGCTGGTCTCCGGCTCGGCGGCCACGGCGCTACCGGAGGCGAACGTGGCCAGCAGCCCGCTCGCCGCCGCACCGGTCACCCCGAGCAGGCCGAGGCGGCGGATCGCTTCCCGCCTGTTGATGATGCCGTCGACGAGGTCCTCCGCGACCTCTTCGGCGAGATACCGCTGAATCTCCGTCATGGCTACTCCCAACAGACCCTGCGAGAGTGGCACCGGCCGGTGGCCGGCAGCCCACGGTGGCGCGGACGAGCATAGACCTCCCGGCCGACCACAAGCTGTCTGTTCGCTGTCGACCTGCCTGCCGCACTGCCTGACCAAGCGCCTTTGGTAGCATCAATTTAGAACGCGGTTTCAGTTTCTTCGACACGAAGTTCCGCGTTCGAAAGAGGCTTCTGAGGACAGGCTGAGCAGCGGGAGGCGCAGGTGAAACGCGGCTCTATCCAAGGACGCCGGCGTGGATCAGGCCGGGACGCGCCCGCGCAGCAGGATGTCGGCGACACCCTCGACCTGGGCAAGCGCCTCGGAGAAGGCGATTCTTCCGGTGGACATGCGCTTGATCGCGTCCCACAGCACGCAGTTGAGCGCGAGCCGCACCTGGAAGACCTCGTCGTGAGGCACACCGATCAGCAGGTCGTCGAACGCGGCGGACTGGGCGTTCTCGCTCTGCTCCACGAACCGGTACACGTCCGGATCGGACGACGCCAGCATCTGCATCATGACCATGGCCATGCCGGGGGCGCGGTCGAACGCCCGCAACGCACCCCGCAGGAAGTCTTTGACCAGCAGAAGCGCGTCACCGGCGGCGTCGCTGTTGGACGCCAGGATCCGGCGCGTGACCGTGCCCTGCCACTCCAGCATCGCGGCCGCCAGGAGGTGGTCCTTCGACTGGAAGTACCGGTACACGGTGCCCAGCGCCACCCCGGACCGCTCGGTCACCTCGCGCATCTGGATCGACGCCGAGCCAGACTCGGTGACGAGCTTGATCACGGTCTCGATGAGCCGGGCGCGGCGTGCGAGCTGACGGCTCGTCATCACCTCGACCGGCAACGGAACCGGTGAATCTGCTTTCACAACGATGAACCTACCGCACCCCAGCCGAAGGACTGTTCCCATGCAGCACAGGACACTTGGTCAGCAGGGCCTGACCGCGTCGGCGATCGGCTACGGCGCGATGGGCGTCTCCATGGCCTACGGCCCCAGCGACGAACAGGGTGGCATCAAGGCCATCCAGCGCGCCCACGATCTCGGCGTGACGTTCTTCGACACCGCCGAGCTGTACGGCTGGGGTGACAACGAGAAGGTCGTCGGCCGGGCCGTCGCGGGCTTCCGCGACGAGGTCGTGATCGCGACGAAGTTCGGCTTCACCCGTCAGGGCGGCCTCGACAGCCGCCCCGAGCACATCCGCGACGTCGCCGACGCCAGCCTTCGCCACCTCGGCGTCGACCACATCGACGTTCTCTACCAGCACCGCGTGGACCCCGCCGTGCCCATCGAAGACGTCGCGGGCGCCGTGAAGGACCTGATCGACGCCGGCAAGGTCACCTACTTCGGCCTGAGCGAGGCCGGCCCGCAGACCCTGCGCCGCGCCCACGCCGTCCAGCCGGTCTCCGTGCTGCAGACCGAATACTCCCTGTTCGAACGCGACGTCGAGCACCTGTTCCCCACCCTGCGGGAACTCGGCATCGGCTTCGTCGCCTACTCCCCGCTCGGCCGCGGCTTCCTCACCGGCACCGCCAGGCCCGCCGCCGAGTACGACCCACCGGACATGCGCGTCTACGACCCCCGCTGGCGGCCGGGCAACTTCGAGAAGAACCTCGAAGCCGTCCGGCGCCTGCGAGAACTCGCCGCCACCAGGGACATCACCGTCGCGCAACTGGCCCTGGCCTGGCTGCTCAGCCGTGACGAACACATCGTGCCCATCCCCGGCACCCGCAACATCGACCGGGTCGAGGAGAACACCCGCGCAGGAGACATCACCCTGACCGAAGCCGACCTCGCCACCATCCACGAGATCCTGCCCACGGGCGGATTCGGTGCCCGCTACATGGATTCGCTGATGCCCACCTGGACCTGAGGCGGGTGAACTACAGGCGGCTCACCAGGCTGGCCGCCGTCGCCCGGACAGCACCGGCCACGTCCTGCTGACGCACCTCGGCACCGCCGACGAACACCTTCTCGACGTTGCCGGGGTGCGCCGCCGTGACGACCGCCGCGACCGGATCGTGGGTGCCGACGAGGTTGATGTCGTTCGCCCGCAACACCACCAGGTCCGCGTGCTTGCCCACGCCGAGCGACCCGATCCGGTCCGCCATGCCGGCCGCCGCCGCGCCCTCGATGGTCGCCATCCGCAGCACGTCGGCGGGAGTCACGTGCACACCCTCGCTCATGTGCGCCGACAGCAGGGTCGCTCGCATGACCGAGAACATGTCCCCCGCCACCGCCGTCACGGTGTCCGTGGCGAGACCGGTCAGCACGCCCAGACCGCGGGTGCGGCGCACCATCGGCCCGCCGTGGCCCATCAGCGCCTCCAGCCCCGGTGCGATCGACACGCCCGCACCGGCCTCGGCGACCAGCTCGAGCTCGCCGTCAGGAAGCCCGTTGCCATGCACGAACGTGATCTCCGAGTGGAGCAGCCCCCGTTCCCGCAACGCCGTCATCGGCTTCTCCTGCCCGGCGATGTGCACCATCACCCGCAGCCCGAGCGACGAGGCGAGCCGCCACACCTCCTCGACGACGGCCATGTCGGAGAACGACGGCCCGAGCGGCGCCAGCGCGACCTCGACCACCCCACCGGCCAGCGCCGCGGCACGCGTCACGTCCTCGGCCACCATCCCCGATGCCTCGACCGGCTGTCCGTACCCGTGCATCGCCCGCACACCCGACGCGCGCAGCCCCCGCACCGCCGCCTCGGCGTGCTCGAAGGTCGGCGAGAACGAGTAGTCCAGCACCGTGGTGACCCCGGACGCGAGGCACTCCAGCCCACCGGCGAGGTTGCCGATCTCCAGGTCCTCTGGCGTGAGCACCCGCTGAATCGGCCAGAGCAGCTTGTCCAGGTACTCCCTCAGCGTCATGTCGGCGCAGAACGACCGCATCAGCCCCTGCCACAGGTGCCGGTGCGTGTCGACGAAGCCCGGCAGCACGATCCGGTCCGTGCAGTCGATCACGGTCCCCGCGGTCAGCCCGGCCCCCACCGCGGCGATCCTGCCGTCCGAGATCAGCACGTCCGTGCCCGGCCGGATCGTCACCGGGTCGGTGTCGATCACCAGCGCGTTGCGCAGCACCACGTCCACGGCATCCCCCTCGCTTGAAAGCTTTCTTAAAAGCTATCACGATGTGCAATACCCTCCGACCTGTGACGGATCGAGTGGATGACCTGATGACCAAGTGGCGGGCGGAGCTGCCGGAAGTCCTCGTCGACAGCACGGAGTTCGGCAAGCGGGTGATCCTGCTGGCCGCCGCCCTCAGCGAGGCCACCCGCGTCACGGTGTCCGGGTTCGACCTGACCGGCGCGGACTTCGACGTGCTCGCCGCCCTGCGCCGCAACGGCAAGCCCTACCGGCTCAAGGCGAACGAGCTCAGCCGCTCCCTGCTGCTGTCGACCGGCGGCACCAGCAACGTGGTCAACCGCCTCGTGAGCCGCGGACTGGTCGAGCGCGAACCCGACGAGTCCGACGGTCGCAGCACCTACGTGCGCCTCACGCCGCGCGGCAAGTCACTGGCCGAAGAAGTCACGCTGACGAACACCAAGGCCCACGAGAAGGTCCTCTCCGCCATCCCCGCCGACCTGCTGGAACGGGCCACGACCGCGATGCGCGAGGTGTTCGCCCACCTGCCGGAATAGGCCGGGCAAAAGCCGGCCAAGTATTTTGTGTTATCGCCGGGCGCCGGGGACATCTCCTGGTCAGACAACCCTGGACCGGCAAGTGAGGTGGGCATGGCGGCACCCGAGGAACCCGGCGTCGCGACGGTGGTGGCCGCGCGCGACGGCGACCAGCGCGCGCTCGACGACCTGGTGACCGGGTACCTGCCCCTCGTCTACAACATCGTGGGACATGCGCTCGGCGGTCACGCGGACACCGACGACGTGGTCCAGGAGACCATGCTCCGGGCCGTGGACGGTCTGGCCGCACTGCGCGATCCCGCCGGGTTCCGGTCGTGGCTCGTCGTGATCGCGATGAACCAGATCCGGCAGCGCCATCGCGAACGTCAACGCGTGCCGATCACCGGTCCGGTGCCCGACGACGTCGCCGATCCCGGCGCGGACTTCGTCGACCTCACGATCATGCGCCTGCACCTGTCGGGGCAGCGCCGCGAAGTCGTCGCGGCCACCCGGTGGCTCAGCGAGGACGAGCGCGAGCTGCTGTCCCTGTGGTGGCTGGAGGCGGCCGGGCGGCTGACCCGAATCGAGGTCGCCAACGCGCTCGAGCTGACCCCGCAGCACACCGCCGTCCGCGTGCAACGGGTGAAGGCCCAGCTCGACGCCGCGCGCATCGTCGTCCGGACGTTGGAGAGCACGCCGCGCTGTCCCGAGCTGGCCGACGTCCTCGCGGACTGGGACGGCGATCCCAGTCCGTTGTGGCGCAAGCGGATCGCCCGGCACAGCCGCAGCTGCGTCCGATGCGAACGGTGCGGGTACGACCTCGCGGCCGTCGAAGGACTGATCGCCCGGCTCCCACTGGTGCCGCTGCCCGCCGCGTTCGGATTCGAGCACCCCGCGCTCATCGGCTCGCAGGCGACCGTCTCCCCCGCCGCCGCGAGCAGCAAGTTCGGCCTGTTCCTCAAGGGTTCGCTGGCGAAACCCCTCGCCGCCGCCGCAGCCGCGGTAGTGGCCGCAGGCATCGTCGTGGCGGTGCTGCCCTCGGGCGAGGAGCCGCGCGCACAAGCGATCACCGTCACCACCCAGAGCACGATCACACCTGCTCCCCCGTCGTCGGCCCCTTCCTCGGCACAGCCAACGTCAACGTCGGCGTCCCCCACTGCCGCGCCCGCGATTCCCGTTGCGGCGCCGGCGAAGAAGGGCGTCAGCACCTGGAACTTCGACGGCGTGGGCAAGGCGCTCACCGACGTCCGGGCGGGGTGGTACTACAACTGGGCCGCGCACCCCGACGGCATCGCCACGCCGCCGAACGTCGAGTTCGTGCCGATGATCTGGGGCACGAAGTTCACCGACGACGCGACCCTCGCCCGCGCGAAGGCGAACGGCAAGGTGCTCCTCGGCTTCAACGAACCGGACTTCCCCAGCCAGGCGAACATGACGCCCGAACAGGCGCTCGACCTGTGGCCGAAGCTGGCGGCAACCGGGCTGCGACTCGGCAGCCCGAGCGTCGGGCACAGCGGCGACAAAGCCGGCGGCTGGCTGGACCGGTTCATGACCGGTGCGGCACAACGCGGTCTGCGCGTCGACTTCATCACGTTGCACTGGTACGGCTCGGACTTCAGCGAAGCAGCCGTCGGCCACCTGAAGAACTACCTCGACGCGGTGCACGCGCGGTACGGCAAACCGGTGTGGCTCACCGAATACTCGCTCATCGACTTCTCCAGCGGCACGCCGCGCTACCCGACCCAGGCACAACTCGCGGCCTTCGCCCGCGGCTCCAGCGCGATGCTGGAAAGACTCCCGTACGTCGAGCGCTACGCCTGGTTCGCCCTGCCCGCAGACAAGCCTGGCACCGGGCTCTACGCCCCCGGCGGCACCCCGAACCAGGCAGGCCAGGCCTACCGCGACGCGGGCTGAGTTCCCCCGCCCCAGTCCTGTTCCCCCTTGTCCGAAAGGACTTTGCCATGCCCAACGTCCTCCCCACGCGGTGGCGTATTCGCATCGCCGTGCTAGCCGCGGTCGGCATCGCCGCCTCCGCCGTGACCGCGAACGCGATGATCTCCGGCCCCGAGCCGGATCTGCTCTCGTCGACCACGATCACGACCACGAGCTCGGCCTCCTCGTCCGAGGCAACGAGTGACACGACCGTCCCGCCCCCGTCGGCCAGCACGCCCGTGCCAACGGAAGAAACCAAGGCCGCGGTGCCGCCGAACGCGGTGCGCGTGGCCGAGTTCGTCGCCGAGTGCCCGTTCACACACCGGCTGCCGGACGACCCGATCGTCTTCCCGAAGCTCGCCGGTGTCTCCCACCTGCACAGCTTCTTCGGCAACGTCTCCACCAACGCCCAGTCGGACATCAACACCCTGAGCAAGGCGAGCAGCACGTGCAGCCCCAAGGTCGATCTCTCGTCCTACTGGGTGCCCACGCTCCTGGTCGACGGCAAGCCGGTGGAGCCGACCGGCACGACCTTCTACTACCTCGGCGAGGGTGTGCGCCCCGACGTGACCGCGCGCATCCAGCCGCTGCCGTACGGACTGCGGGTGGTCGCGGGCAACGCCAAAGCCACCGCACCGGACGCCAGCACGATGTCACGCTGGTCGTGCCTGCACGCCGGTCACGTCGGGGCCTCCAAGGACTTCGTGAACTGCCCGGCGGGCACGATGATGGAGTCCTATCTGGACTTCCCGCAGTGCTGGAACGGCAAGGACCTCGACTCCGCGGACCACAAGAGCCACATGTCCTATCCGGTCGACGGCGGCTGTCCCGCAACCCACCCCGTGCCCGTGCCGAAGCTGCGCCAGGTGCTGCGCTACCCGGTGAGCGGCGACCCGGCGCGGTTCAAACTCTCGTCCGGCCCGGGGTACACGATGCACGGCGACTTCTTCAACGCCTGGCCGCAGGCCGAGATGGCACGACGGGTGCGCGACTGCATCAACCCGATCATCAAGTGCGGGCCGGACGGCCGACCCTAGTGAGGATCCTCGCCGCAATCCTCGCCGGCGCGGCGGCCCTGGCGGTGGCGACGGGCTGCGGCACGGCGCCACCGGCCGAGCCGACCACCACCGACCTGACCGCCACCGACCTCGCCTTCCTGGACCTGGTGATCCCTCAGAACGAGTCCGCGCTGGCCGCGATCGCCTTGGCAGCGGGCAAACCCGGCTCCACGCTGCGCCAGGTCGAGGCCGGCTACCGGGAAGAACTGGTACAGGCCGAAGAACTGCTCGCCAAGGCAGGCAGACAGGAGAGCGACCAGCACGACGGCCACGACATGCCCGGCATGATCACGGCCGCCGAGCTGAAGGCGATCGAAGACGCCCAAGGCACCGACTTCGACCGGCAGCTGAAGGCGTTGCTGCGCACCCAGTTCGAGGAAGCACGCACCGTCGCCCGCGCGGAACTCTCGTCCGGCACAAGCAAACCGGTGCTCGAACTGGCCTCACGCATCGACCGCACCCGAGCGGAGTTCTCGGCACTCCTGGACGCTTCGTGATCCGCACTACGACCCGAGCAACCCGGCAAACGCCTTGGCGAACAGGTAAGCATCCCCAGGCCACCGCGCCGACACGTAGTTACCATCCCGCACAACGAACGCCGGCGTGTCATCGCTGGCCGTGCCACGACGAGAAAGCTCGACCGGCCCGCGCTCGAACACCGCCCCAGCCGCCATCACCTCGTCCTGCACGTAGGCGGGATAGGTCCGGTAGTACCGGCCACGCCGCCAAGCAGTGAGAAAGTAGGCCGTCCGTTCCATGTACTTGGGCAGACACGTCGTCCGTCGCCCAGCGAGCAGGCTACGGCCCGTTTCCCGGTCCGCAGACCGAGCCAGCACCAGCACGCCATGGCAGATGGCACCCACCGGCCGGCCCAGCGCCCAGAACCGGGCCACCTTGTCCTGCAACACGGCCGAACCCAGATACTGGCGCATCCCGGGTGCGTGACCCCCTGGCAGCACAAGCCCGTCATACTCCGCAGGCTCGACCGCCGCCCACGCGATGGGCGCGCGGTACTCCGCGGCCTCGGTGAGCTGCGAGTAGAAACGCTTGGGCTCCGCCTCCGCGCCCAGCTGTCCGAAAAGGACACCGGTGAGAAGAAGGGGATCGGCCTGCGCCGGACGAGAGCCGTGCTCGGTCGCGAACACCACCTCGTGGCCGGCATCGGTCAGCACACGCCACGGCACAGCGACCTCGGTGACGTCGAAGTCGCGATCAGGCAATGGAATCAGGACTCGCATGAGACCCGATCATTCCCCAACATCCGCCCAGAAGGACCGCGGACTGGCGCCGATCGGGCAAAGTCTTGCGTCCAACGCGGCCGCCGGCCTGTTTCCGCGACCAGTGATGGCACTCTGAGCCCCAGCTGATCGAGGAGGCAGGCAGGTGAACGTGCGCGACGAGGCACTGGTCAGATCGCTTTACGAACTGCACGGCAGAGCCCTGCTCTCGTACGCGATGCGGCTTTCCCAGAACCGCCGGCTGGCCGAGGACGTGGTGCAGGAGACGCTGGTCAGGGCGTGGCGGCAGCCGCACTCGCTCGGCGACAGCAAGGCGTCCGCGCGAGCTCAGCTGCTCACCATGGCGCGGACCATCACAGGGCACCGAGGCGCATCGCGAACGCGACCGCGTGGGCGCGATTCTGCAGTTCCAACCGGCTCAGCAGCCGCTGCACGATGTTCTTGATGGTGCGCTCGGAGTAAGCGAGGCTGGCCGCGATCTCCGCGGTGTCGAGCCCGTCGGCGATCAGTGAGAGCACGTCCCGCTCCCGAGTGGACAGCAAGGCCGAGCCCGGCGCCTTCGGGTGCAGCGTCCCCGCCGCCGACCGTTCGAGCTGGGTCATCAGACGGGTGATCAGATCGTGCCTGGTGTGACGTCCCGCCAGCGCCTGATCCATCGCGGCGCCCAGGCTGGCGGCGTCCACCGCCGACCGGGACAACACCGAGACGACCCGGCACTTCACGATCTTCACCAGATCGTCCCCGGTCAGCCTGTCCGCGACGAGGACGATCACCGCGGACGACGACCGCGCCACGCGGGACATGAGGTCGTGCGAGTCGTCGTCGACGTCCTTCGCCACGACGACGGCCACCCGCGCCTCCAGCAGTCCGTCCGCGGGCAGCACCCGGTATCCCGGTTCCGCCCGCAGCAGGTGCTCGACCCCGAACACGATCAAGGGGTCCGTCGAGCAGACGGCGACTGTTGCCTGTTCCACGCTGGTTCCTCACGACACTGCGTCGACTGCCGAAGAGACCAGGGTGACCGAGCGCCCTTTCCGAAGTCTGTCCGCGCGTTTCAGTTGGCGAACAGGCGCAGGACAAGCACGTTCAGTTCGCTGGCAGAGACGGGTGCGGTTCCACCTGCTGCGCCGCTTCCAGCGAACGGATGGCGAGCACGACGTGATCCCTGAAGCAGGGCGAATCGGGCTCACGCAGCGCCTCGACGGACGCGCTGAGGCCGGCCAGGAGGTACAGGTCGGCAGGCTCGTTCGCCTGGTCCAGCTGGTCGCAGCGCTCGGCGAGCACGTCGGCCAGCACGCCGGCGAGCAGGCGCAGCGGATCGACCGGTCCGACGAAGGTCACGAATGGTGGTGGCATGTCCGTCCTCCTGCCACCACCGTGCTTGAGCAGCACAACGAGCGCCATAGAACCGCGCGAGCTGTGTCCTTTCAGCCCCACGATCTGTGCGTGCGGGGCAACCAGGAGAAGAAGACATGCAGACCACACGAGTGTCAGTGCACGCGCCCGACCCGATCACCCACGCGGGGCTGACCGCGTTCCTCGGCTCACGACCCGAGTTCACCACCGGAGAACCGGCGGGCGGGTGCGACGTCGCGGTGCTGGCGGCCGATCGGGTCACCGCCGAGGTGCTGACAGTGCTGCGCCAGTGGTACGACGACATCAGGGTGCCGGTCGTGCTGATCATCGACGACCTCTCCGACAGCGACCTGCTGACCCTGGTCGAGTGCAAGGTGGTCGGCCTGCTGCACCGCCGTGCGATGACCGGTGACCGGCTCGTCTCGGCCCTGCTCACCGCCGCCCGCGGCGGCGGGATCATGCCGCCGGACCTGCTCGGCGAACTGCTGCGGCACGTCGAGCGCCTGCACCGCGAAGTGCTGGCACCTCGTGGCCTCAAGGCGGCCGGGTTGAGCACCAGAGAGATCGAACTCCTGCGCCTGATCGCCGACGGCTGGGACACCAACGACATCGCCGTGAAGCTCCGCTACTCCGAGCGCACCGTCAAGAAGATGATCTACACGATGACCAGCAGGCTGAACCTCCGCAACCGGGCGCACGCCGTCGCCTACGCGTTGCGCTCAGGCAGCATCTGAGTGACCCATCACGATCAGATCAGCGCAGCCAGCGGCGTGGCATCAGGCCGTTCGGGCAACAGCCCCAACAGATCCCCGAGCCCCTCCGAGCCGCGCAGCAACGCGTGCAACGCAGCCAGATGCACCGGATCGGCGATCTGCTTCGCCGCCTGCACCGCCTCATCGAGCCACAACAACCCGTCCAGTGCGACCAAGTGAGCGGCGGCCACAGCAGTGCGAACCGGGCCGGCCCGCCCGGCCACCTCGCGGAAACAAAGAACCGCCGCCTCAGCCCGGCCCTGGCGCAGCAGAAGCAGCCCGAGCAGGTTCGCCGCCGCCGCACCGAGGTCATCGGCGGCGAGCTCACGTGCCTGCGCGCGGACCCGGTCGAGCCGGGTGGCCGCGGCGACAGGATCGTCGGCGAGGTCGAGGTAGGCGAGCCGCAGCTCGGCGTAGCCGCACTTGACCGGGGCGAACGAGGCGCGCGCGACGTCACGGGCCCGCGTCCACCTCGCACGGGCCTGCTCGCGGTGCCCGCTGAGCTCCTCGGCGTCACCGAGCCGCAGGTGGGAGTAGACGATGCCGAACGGGTCGCCGAGCGCCTCGAAGAACCGCAGGTTCGACGTCGCCGCCTCGACGGCCGCGGCCAGGTCGCCGTTGCGGCGGTGCTGTTCCGACCACAGGGCGTCGAGCACGCCGCGCACCCACGGCTCGTCGTCCAGGCCGGCGATGGCCGCTTCGGCTTCCTCCAGCACCTCCTGCGCCTCGGCACCCGGTCGTTCGTAGACGGCGACCGCCGCCACCGACGGCAACGCGATCCGCACGGCAGCGGGGTTCTCGCGGTAGAGGTCGCGGACGCGTTGCACGGACCGCCACGGATCCGGGTGCGCGCCCGACATCAGGCCGAGATAACCGTGCCAGCCCAGCACGATGGCGAGCGGCTGGTCGAAGCCGGGGACCGGTGCGGCGTCAAAGCATTCCACCGCGCGGCCGAGCCAGTGCGTGCCCTCCGCCTCGCGGCCGCTGATGTGCCAGAAATAGCCGAGCCGGCTGTGCAGGATGATCGCTTTGGCACCCTCGCCGCGGTCCAGCAGCCAGGCCGTGACGGCCCGCAGGTTCGGCAGCTCGGGCAGCATCCTGACCATCAGCTCGTGCTGCCGCGGTCCGGTGAGGCCGACGTCCACCTCGTGTGCCAACGCCAGCATCGCCTCGGCGTGCCGGGCGCGGAACACGCTGGTGTCCGTGGTCGACTCGGCGTAGCCGCGCACGGTGTCCAGCAACCGGAACCGGTCATCGGGGCCGGGAACGACGAGCGACTTGTCGACGAGTTGCGCGAGCAGGCCGACGGTGGCGCCGCACACCCGTTCGGCGTCGGCGAAAGTGCACCCGTCGCGGAAGACCGAAAGCCCGGCGAAGACGGCTTTCTCCTCCGGCGTCAGCAGATCGTGGCTCCAGGCCAGCACCGTGCGCAGCGAGTGGTGCCGGGCGGGCGCGTGCCGGGAGACGTTCGCGAGATCGTCCAGTTTGGACTCGATCTGGCGCAGCGAGAACAACCGCGTGCCCGCCGCGGCCAGTTCGAGCGCGAGCGGCAACCGGTCGAGCCGGTCGCAGAGCTGCGCCAGCACCTCGTCGTCGGGTACCGACGGCGCGCGGTCGCGGAAGAGCCGCACCGCCTCCTCCAGCGCGAGCGGCTGCAACGACGCCACGCGCTCGCCCTCGACGTTGAGCGGCTCACGGCTGGTGGCGAGCACGGTCAGCCGCTCGCACCGGCCGAGCAGCAGGCGGATCCCGGCGGCCGCGTCGTCGATGACGTGCTCGCAGTTGTCCAGCACCAGCAGCACTTCCCGGTCCCGCAGGTACGACAGCAGCCGGTCGCCCTCCTCGAACCCCAGCGTGGTCGCGATCGCGTCCAGCACGCTCGCGTCACGGGCGAGCGGCGCCAGCTCGACCAGCCACGCCCCGTCGCGGTAGTGGTCGCGCAGCTGGTGGCCGAGCTCGCTCGCGGTCCGCGTCTTGCCGACGCCACCGGGTCCGGTGAGGGTGACCAGGCGGTGCTCGGCGAGGAGCCCTCGAACGCCGGCCAGATCCGCGTCGCGGCCTATCAGCGTGCCGATCGGATGCGGCAGATTCCCGGTCGGGCGACCGGGATCATCGCGCAGCAGTTCCAGGTGCAGAGCGGCGATGTCGGGCGCGGGATCGGCACCAAGCTCGTCCGCGAGCCGTTCGCGCAGCTCCGCGGACACGGCCAGGGCTTCCGACCTGCGGCCGGACCGGAGCAGCGCGGTCATGAGCTGGCCGCTGAACCGCTCCCGCAACGGGTGCGCCGCAACCAGTCCGGTCAGCTCCGGCACCAGCGCCTGGTCGTGGCCCAGCGCGAGTTCGGCGTCCACCAACGTCTCCAGCGCGGTGAGCCGCACCTCGTCCAGCCGCGCCAGCCACGACTCGGCGAAGTCGTAGCGCACCGGCTCCTGCCACAACGCGAGCGCAGCGCGAATCACCCGCGCGGCCTCTTCGTACTGCTTCCCGGCCGCAAGTCGCTGTCCGCGTTCGCATTCTTCGACGAACACGTCGGCGTCGACCTCACCGGGCTCGGCGACCAACCGATATCCGCCGTGCTGCGACACCAGCCGTTGTTGCGGCAGCGCGGCCCGCAGCTTGGCGATCTGCACGTGCAGCGCGTTCGCCGGGTCCTTGGCGCTCTGCCCCGTTTCGAACAGCCGCTGCGGGCTCACCACACCGGGCCGCGCGAGCAACAGCATCGCGAGGATGGCGCGGGCCCGGCCGCCAGGTAGCGCGACGGGCACGCCGTCGTCGTCGCGCACCTCGACCGGTCCGAGCAGCTGGAAACGCATGCGCCGCAGTCTCTCATGAGAGCGCTCTGACCAACGTTCTCACCGATGCCGATTGAGACGGGAACTGGCGTGTTCCTCGAAGCACCCCAACTCGCCCTCGAATCGGGAACTTCCGGGCAACCCTGCGGAAACGCCCGGCCGCAGCGCCCTCGCCGACGTGATGGTGGAAAGACACCGCCGAGCCAGACCCTCGGCACACCAACACACCCTGAGAAGGAACACATGGCAGGCACCGCAGACCTCTTGTTCGCCACCATGCCCGTACCCGGCCACGTGGTGCCGCTCCTCCCGATCGCCCGCGCTCTCACCGCCCGCGGCCATCGGGTGCGCTGGTACACCGGGCGTGTCTTCGCCGACCGGATCACTGCGGTCGGCGCCGAGTTCGTCGCGATGGATCCGTCGATCGACCACAACGGACGCAACGTCGACGAGCTCTTCCCGCAACGGGTGAAGCTCAAGGGTGTCGCGAAGTTGCGGTACGACATGAACGCGGTGTTCCTCGACCCGATTCCCACCCAGGTCACCGGCCTTCAGCGCGTCCTGGCCGAGCGGCCGGCCGACCTCGTGCTGCACGACACCGCGTTCGTCGGGGCGGCCCTGCTCGAGCCGCTCGGCGGGCCGCGGGCGGTCAGCGTCGGGGTGACGCCGATGATGCTGCCCGCGCCGGACGTGCCGCCGTTCGGACCAGGCCTCAAACCAGGCAGCGGACCCCTCGCCAAGGTGCGGGACCGGGCCGTGCAGTTCCTGCTCGACAACGTGGTGTTCAAACCGGTGCAGGAGCACCGCGACCGGATTCTCGCCGCCCTGAACCTCCCGAAGGGCGAACGCGGCCTCGCGTCCGTGTCCGCGCATCTCCACCTGCAGAACGGTGTGCGCAGCCTGGAACACCCGCGCAAGCACATGCCGGCGCAGGTCGAGTTCGTCGGCGCGCTCGTGGACCCGGTCACCGGCGCCCCGTTGCCGCCCTGGTGGGACCGGATGATCGGGCGAGGCCGGCCGGTCGTGCACGTCACGCAGGGCACGGTCGCCGACACGGACCTCGGTCAGCTGGTGCTGCCGACGATCCGGGCGCTCGCGGACGAGGACGTCACGGTGGTCGCGAGCACCGGCTCGCACGCGGTGGGATCGTTGCCCGCCAACGCTTTCACCGCACCGTTCCTGCCGTACGACCGGCTGCTCCCGGTGACCTCGGTGATGGTGACGAACGGCGGCTTCGGCGGTGTGCAGCTGGCGCTCGCGCAGGGTGTGCCGCTGGTCGTCGCGGGGATGACCGAGGACAAGCCCGAGGTCGCCGCACGGGTCGAGCGCTCCGGTGCCGGGCTGAACCTGCGCACGTCCACTCCGTCCGAGAAGGCGATTCGCAAGGCGGTGCGCAAGGTTCTCGACGGCGAGACGTTCCGCTGGCGGGCGGAGCGGCTGGCCGTGGAATACAGCGGCCACGACGCGGGTGCCCTCAGCGCGGACCACGTCGAGCGTCTGGTGGGTGTGCGCGCATGAGGCTCGTGCTGGGCGTGATCGTGTCCTCGACCGGGCTCACGATCGGGCAGCTGGTGCCGATCCAGCTGCTGCTCCTGTTGCGCGTCGACCAGCTGACCGACAATCCGGCGCCCGTGCTGGGCCTCGTGACCGGTGTCGGCGCGGCGGTCGCGCTGGTGCTCAACCCGGTCGTCGGCCGGATCACCGACGCCACCGCGATGCGGTTCGGCAAGCGCCGCACGTGGTTGCTGTTCGGTGCGTTGACGACCAGCCTCGCTCTCACCGCGCTCGGACCGGCGGACGAGGTGTGGCAGGTCGTCGTGCTGTGGAGCCTGGTGCAGGCGCTCGGCAACTTCCAGGCCGTGGCCACGTCCGCGCTCTTCGCCGACCAGGTCGAGGAGTCGAAACTCGGGCGGGTGTCAGGCCTCAACAGCCTGCCGATGCTGCTCAGCCCGGTGATCGGGCTGCCGCTGGTCGGGTTGCTGCCGCCGGGATCGGCGCAGCAGTGGTACCTGATCGCCGGTGTCGTCGCGGTCGCCGGGCTGTTCGCGGTGTTCCTGATCCGCGACACCCCCGCGGTGACCCGGCCGAAGATCCCGTTCTCCCAGACGTTCTGGCTCAGCCCGCGCAAGCACCCGGCGTTCGCCGCCGCGTGGTTGCTGCGGTTCCTGACGACGTGCAGCCTCGCCACGATCGCGCTCAGCGGCGCGTTCCTGGCCGAGAAGTTCGACTTCACCCCGGAACGCACCACCGAGGCGATCACGCAGATCGTGCTGTTGTCGACGATCATCATCGTGATCGTCGGCATCGGCTCCGGCTATCTGACCGACCGGATCCGCAAGCAGAAGCCGGTGCTCGCGCTCTCGACCGCGTTGTGCGCGGCCGGATCGATGTTCGTGGCGCTGGTACCGACCTACGAGCTGGTGCTCGTGGGCGTGGCGGTGCAGTCGGTCGGGATCGGCGCGTTCCTCGCGATCGACTTCGCGTTGTGCGTGCGGTTGCTGCCGAACCCGGCGAACGCGGGCAAGGACCTCGCGATCTTCGGGCTGGCCGCGACGCTGCCGCAGTCACTGGTCCCGCTCGCCGCACCGATCCTGTTGCCACTGGGCGGGTTCACGCTCTTCTACGGCCTGTTCGCGGCCGCCGCGCTGGCCGGGTTGCCGGCCCTGCGGAAGATCCCCGAACTGGACCGGATCGAAGCCCCGGCCGTCCTGAACCATCACGCATCCACTGTTGGGAACTGAAATGAAGAGAACTCTGACTGTCGTGTTCGCTGTCCTGGCCACGCTGGGGAGCGCTCCCGCAGCGCAGGCCACCCCGCGTGCGTCGCTCGTCCTGCTCGGCGACTCGTACGCATCGGGCACCGGCGCCGGCGCCTACCAGGACGGCACCGCCGGCAACTGCTGGCGCAGCACCAATTCCTATGGCGAACTGGTCGCCGACCAGCTCCGCACGCAGGGCCGGCTCCGGTCGTTCGTCAACGCGAGCTGCAGCGGCGCCACCACCGCCGACCTGTCCCGTCCGTTCAAAAACCGCCCCGCCCAGCTGGACTCCCTGCGGCGCAACACCAATCTCGTCCTGCTCACCGCGGGCACCAACGACATCGGCTACGCCACCTATGGCGGCCAGTGCATCCAGTCCGACTGCACCGGCGCCCCCACCCAGGCCGTCCTCGCCAAGCTCCCCCAGATGCGCGGCAACGTGACCGGCCTGCTGACCGAGATCCGCAAGCGCAGCCCGTACGCCCGCGTCATCGTCGTGGGCTACGGACGCCAGGTGTCCACTTCGGACAACCCTCCCGGCGCCACCCTCGACCCGGTGTGCGGCAACGGCATCCTCACCGCCGCGGAACGCCGTGAGGGCAACGAGGTGACCGAGGGCCTCGACGCCACCCTGCGTCTCGCCGTGGCCGACGCCCGGCGCAAGTACGTGAACGTCACGTACGCCAGCCCCTTCGACCGGCCTGACCTGTTCGACGGTCACGCGTTGTGCGAGGCAGGGTCGCCGTTCCTGCGGGGGTTCGACGCACTCGCGCCGGGGCAGGAGGGACCGGAAGCGGTGTTCCACCCGAACCAGCAGGGCCAGGCAGCACTGGCGGCCCTCGTCCGGGCCTGAGGCCGCGGGGTCAGACGTCCGCCGGACGCGGCCAGCCAGGCACGGGTGCCGGGTCGTACTTGCCGTCGGTGTCGCAGACGTACGAGCCGGCGGTGAGCACTTCGGCACCATCCGGCTGCCACGCACGACAACCGCCCAGGAGGTCCCAGATCACGACAAGACCTGGTTCGTAGCTGATCTCCACGACCTGCGGGTGATCAGTCCACTCGACCCTCATCGGTCCGCGATCCGGCGGGATGTCCCCCTGGCCCCAAGGCTCCCACAGGGTGCTCAGCTCGGCCTCGGTGGCGTTGTGAATCCAGAACTCGCTCACGGTGCTCTCACCGGGAAGCGGCGCATCGGCGGCGGAGTCCACCACCACGATGCGCCCGCCCGGCGGGGTCGACAGCGAGATCCACCCGCTGCCGATGGTCAGGTCGGCGAACCCCGACCACGTCCAGTCGACCACGATGTCCTGGCCGGGCACCAGCGAGCGGCGCAGGTCCGCCTGCTCGGCGATGATCTCCACGGGTGACTCGTGATCGTTGGTGAGCGTGAACCTCATCTGCCCGACGTTACCGGGAATCGCCGGGGCCAAACGCCGATTCAGCCCGCGACGGACAGTGACTACCGCTACGGTGGGTAGGTGCTCACAGCGTGGGGGCTGACCAAGGCCTATGAAGGCCGCACCGTCGTTGATCAGGTGGGCTTCGAGCTCCAGCCCGGCACCGTGACGGCCTTTCTCGGGCCCAACGGTGCCGGCAAGTCGACGACCCTGCGGATGATCACCGGACTGACCCGGCCGGACCGCGGCCAGGCGATGATCGCGGGCCGCGCGTTCACCGCGTGGCCCAACCCGTCCCACGTGGCCGGCGTGCTCCTCGACGCGGCCGCCGTCCACCCAGGACGCAGCGGCCGAGGCCATCTGCGCATGGCAGCGACACTTTCCGGCGTGCCCGGCCGCCGCGCGGACGAGGTGCTGGAGATGCTGGGCCTGGCCGACGCGGCCACCCGCAAGATCGGCAAGTACAGCCTCGGCATGCGGCAGCGCCTCGGCATCGCCCACGCCCTGCTCACCAACCCGCCGCTGCTGGTGCTCGACGAGCCCATCAACGGTCTCGACCCGGAGGGCATCCGCGCGGTGCGCAACCTGTTGCGGGGACACGCCGCCAAAGGCGGCACCGTGCTGCTGTCGAGCCACGTCCTGTCCGAAGTGGACCAGACAGCCGACCGGGTGCTGGTGATCGGCAACGGCCGCATCGTCGCCGACGGCCCGCTGGCCAGCCTGACCACGTCCTCCCGCTCCCTGGTGCGCGCCAAGGACATGAACCGCCTGGCCGAGTCCCTGCAGCGGGGCGGCATCGCCATCCAGCCGGCACCGGACGGCTTCATCGCCGCGCACGCCCCGGTCGAGCAGGTCTCGACCGTCACCTTCAGCGCGGGCATCCCGCTGCTGGGCCTGCGCGAAGAGCAGATGAGCCTCGAAGACCTGTTCTTCCGTCTCACCAGTGGAGGCAGGCCATGACCCCCGGCTACCCGCCCCAGACCGTCCATCCAGGACAGCCCGTCCAGCACCACAACCACCCGCCCGCCGTGGTCAACGCCCCGTGGGCAGCCCGCGCGGCCCAGGGTTCGCCGTTCTGGCGGCTCGTGGCGGTCGAGCTGCGCAAGCTCGTCGGCACCCGGTCGGACAAGCTCGTGCTGGCCTTCTCCCCGATCTTCCTGATCGGCCTGATGATGCTGTTCACGCTCCCGCAGACGAACCTGTCGAGCGCGGGCAAGCAGATCAGCCCACTGCTGATCGTGGTCCAGCTCGGCCTGCTGCTGGTCTTCTCCACCGTGATCAAGCTGGTCGCGGGCGAGTGGCAGTACAAGAGCGTGCAGCCCACGTTGCTGGTGCAGCCCTCCCGAATGCGCTACTTCCTGGCCCAGGGCACGGTTCTCGCCGGCGTGTGGCTGGTGTGCTCGCTGTTCACGTTCATCGCGTTCCCGATCCTGATCAAGACCGCCGCGAACGGGAACAACCAGAACTACCTGCTGGGCATGCGACCGGGCTGGGTGCTAGGCGTGACCATGCTGGCCACCGCGCTGGTGCTGCTCACCGCGCTGATCGTCTCGCTGCTCGTCCCGAACACGGGCGGCTCGCTGACGGTGTTCTTCATCGTGGTGCCGATGCTGGCCGTCGCCCGGCTGAGCCTGCCGGAGGTCTTCGGCCTGATCTACCCGCTCGAACCCGCCTGGCACCTGGCAGGACAGGGCACGGGCTGGGTGCAGACGATCTCCGCGTCACTCCTCTGGCTGACCCTGCTCGGCATCGCACTGCTCCGGCTCCAGCGCCGCGACGCCGGCTGACCGCCCGCGCTCAGCGGGCCCGGCTGCCACCGTTCTCGTCGATCAGCGGCAACACCTTCTCCGCCGCCTCCGTGGCCCTGGGGCAGAAGTCCCGCAGTGCCCGGTCGATCGGCTGGTCGACGTCCTGGTCGCGCAGCCCGTCGGCCTCCTCGAAGTTCATCGAGGCCTCGACCTCGAACGGAAGCTCGGAACCGGTGTCCACCGTGACGGTGCAATGGTCGTTCACCTCGCCGGTGACCATCGTGGTCGCGTAGTAGCGCTCCAGCAGGATCGACCGCTGAAAGTAGTGAGGGGTGACGCGATCGCCGTTCCAGGCGTCGACGAAGTGCTGGGCCTTCGACTTCCGCCCGGCACCAGGACTGAACAGCCTGATGGCGAGGACACCCCAGTCCTCCCGCGCGAGGCAGCTGCCGCCCATACCGGTGACCGGCTTCTTCGCCAGGCCGAGCAGCGACTGCAGGTTCGGCGGCAAGGTCTCGCACGTGCTGTCGAAGACCTCTGGCCGAGCGAGGTTGAAGTCGAGGTTGTCGTACGCGATGGCCTGCGGATCCAGCTTCGGCCCCGGCGAGCCCATCGGCGGCTCCGGCGGAGCGGTGCAGGCCGTGAGGGCCGCGATGGTGGCCAGGAGTGCGGTGAAGCGAGTCGCGCGCGTGCCCATGTAGATCAGTTCAGCACATCCGGGATGTTCGCGTGCCGATTTGGGGCAGGTCACCAGGTGCACGACCGGGTGACCTGTGGTCAGGACGCGGGTGGCTCGTACCGGATGGGCACACGACGCTTGCGCCGCCCGCGGTCAGGCCACACCAAGCGCGCGATGCCGGCCCACGCGATGATGAAGACGACCGCGAAGACGAACGTGCACAACCAGCCCAGGAAGACCTGGGACCGCACGTCCGGCTCCAGCGACCTGCCCCGCCGCGTGGTGTGGACGCCGTACTCCTTGCCGACGTCCTCGGGCGCGAGCCAGCCCGTCACGGTCGACGTGCTGGTCGCTCCGCCCGACCTGACCCGGATCGCGGCCTCGCACTCGTAGTAGTAGCCGAAGCCCCGCCACGCCACCGGGCCATGGCGTTCGCAGGACCGGGCTACCGCCACCAGTGTGGCCTTCTGCAGGTCGCCGGGCTCGATCCTGTCCCAGAAGTGGTTGAAGATCGTCGCGCCGAGCAGGTAGCCGAGGAACGGGATGATCAGGGCGACGAGGACGCGGCGGAGAACGTGCACTCGCCGCGTTCCTCCTTCTTCTCGTCCTCCCGCAGTTCGCGCCAGGACTTCCAACCCACGTCCCAGGGTCGCCTGTTGCTCAACGCGACCAGAGGCTAGCGGACCGCGGTACTCCGCACAGGCTAACCGCGCCATTCGGCCGTTCAGGTGACAGAACGTTCAGCGTTGAGTCGGTCTCGCAACTGCTCGTCCCGGCTGCGTGTTTCGCGCCTCAGGCGGTGACGGCACGTCAACCTTGGTACAGGTCCGGCGCGTCCACGGACAGGGAAGTAGCCCAACGGCAGGAACGAGGTCGCGCTCCCACCAACCGACAATTGTTGCGCAGAGACTCGAAACAAAACACCCCGAGACGCGACAGAACTGTCTTGCGAAGGACGATCGGGCAGACTTCCGGACAACTCCTTGTCGTGATCGCGTGGTCACATTACGTTGCGGTACATGGGCTTCGTGCGCAAGCTGTTTGTGACATCGGTGGCCGTGGTGATGATCGGCGCTGTCGTCACGGAAGTCGAACCACCGGTGGTCACCGCGGCAGCCGCCGGAGCGACCGCCTCCGTGTCGGCGGACGGCACGTTCACCGTCACCTTCTCCCAGCCGTCGCAGAGATTCGGCGGCCGGGTGAGCGGGCCGGTGAGCGGGATCTCGCAGGCGTCCGGCACCGACCGGATCGGCAGGTACACGGAGATCAGGTTCGCCTACTCCGGCCGCACCGCGGGCATCCGGACCTACCCCGGCACCTCGGTGGTGCTGTTCACCACCACCTACGGCGGACCGAACACGGACGCGTTCCCCACCTTCACGACCTACCCGCGCCTGCCGTACCAGCAGACGTACACGAACTGCTTTGGCCGCAGCCAGTTCAACACCACGACGAACGCGGGCGACAGCCCATGGCTGTCCTTCGACGGCAACGCGGAGGGCTTCCTGCTCTCGCCCGCGTCCCACTTTCCGGTCGCCCGTACGTGGCGCGCCGGAGAAGGCGCTCTCGCGTCGGGTATCGATCCGGCGATCAGCACGGTTCCCGCCGGGACGACGCAGCAGACCCTGCTCGTCGCGAGCCGCGGGATCAACGCGGCGTATCGCACCTGGGGATCGGCGTTGACCGCGCTGCACGGCAAAACCCGGCCCGCCAACGACGCGGACGTCACCCTGAACAAGCTCGGCTACTGGACCGACAACGGCGCCACGTACTACTACCGCTACGACCAGAACCTCGGCTATGCGGGAACATTGCGAGAGGTCAAGAAGAGCTGGGAGGCCAAGGGCATCCCGATGGGATACCTGCAGCTGGACTCGTGGTTCTACCCCAAGGGGCCCAACGCGCGGTGGGAGGACAAGGCCGGCGGCGCATACCGCTACGAGGCCTCACCCGAGCTGTTTCCCGGCGGACTGCGGACGTTCGCGGATCAACTGGGCGCACCGCTGGTCACCCACGGGCGGTGGATCGACCCGGCGAGCCCGTACAACGCGGAGTACGCCAACTCCGGCAAGGTCGTCACGGATCCGGCGTTCTGGGACGACCGGATGCGGTACCTGGCCGCGAACCGGGTGGCGACCTACGAGCAGGATTGGCTGTGCAGCAACGCGCAGCCGGCGTACAACCTCACCGACCGGGACGCCTACCTGGACAACATGGCGCGAGCGGCGGCCAGGCACGGACTGACGGTGCAGTACTGCATGCCGTTGCCGAGGGACATCCTGCAGCAGTCCAAGTACTCCAACGTGACCACCACCAGGGTGTCGGAGGACCGGTTCGAGCGAGGCAAGTGGGATCCGGCCCTGTACGGCTCGCAACTGGCCGCGGCGGTAGGAACCTGGCCGTGGTTCGACGTGATGGCGAGCACCGAGACCAGGAACGTCGTCCTGGCGACACTCAGCGCGGGGCCGGTGGGGGTCGGCGATCCGATCGGCGGTGAGAGCGCTCCCAACCTGGTGAAGGTGGCACGACCTGACGGCGTGATCGTGAAGCCCGACGCGCCGCTCACGCCGACGGACGCCACGTATGTCGGCGAGGCGGCGGGGAGGAAGCCTGGGATGGTGGCGGCGACGTACACCGACCACGGGCCACGACGGACCGCGTACGTCTACGCCTACGGCCGCGATGTTCCGATTCCCACGCCGGAGACCGTTTATCAGGCCGAGGACGCGAAGGTGTCCGGTCCGACGTTCAGCACGGAGTACGCCGGCTACACCGGGCGCGGCTACGTCGATTTCCAGCACGACAGCGGCGACTACGTCGAATGGACGGTGCAAGCACCCGAGGAAGGCACCTACACGCTGCTCTTCCGTTACGCCAACGGGGGAGGCCACGAGCGAGCCGGTGACGTCGCCGTCAACGGCACGAGCACCGGGCAGCCGCGGTTCGCGGCATCCGGTGGATGGTCGGACTGGGTGGCCGAGTCGGCGGTGGTGCGGCTGCGAGCCGGGGCGAACACCGTTCGCCTGAGCGCGACCGGCTCCGGTGGCGGCAACATCGACTACCTGGGCGTGAGCGCCGGGGTGGTGAATCCTGGTGGGCGGCAAGATGTTTCGTTCACGCCGAGCACGCTCGGGGTCAACGGTCCGGCCTACGTCTACGACTACTTCGCGGGTACGGGCCGGGTGGTCGCGCCAGGCCAGAGCTACACCGACGCACTTGACCGGACCGGTAGCTACTACGTCGTCGCACCGATCAACCAGATGGGCATCGCCTTCCTCGGTGATCAGGGGAAGTTCGTGTCGATGGGGCGCAAGCGGGTCACCGAGGCGACCGGCAGCCTGTACTCGGCGTCCTTCGCGACGGGCGAGCGGGAGGTCACCATGCACGGCTACGCCGAACGCCCGGTGGCGGTGCAGGCCGTCAACGGTGGTGTGAGCGGCCTGACGTACGACCCGGTCAGCCGCCGGTTCTCCTTCCGGGTCAGCCCGGGGAAGTCCGCGACAGCCTCGTTCATGATCAGGTGACAACCGGAACATCCTGTGTGGACAGGCGGCCGATCACGGTCGCCTGTCCACACGCGCGAGCAGCCCGTAGTCAGGTGCCCGGCTCGTCCGCGGCGTAGAGCTTCCTCGATTCGTGCTGCTGCCCGAGCTTGCGCAGAGAACTGAACAACGCGTCCCCCAGCACGGTGCCGACCACCGCATGCTCCACAATGGACTCGTTAGTGGTCAGGTTCCGCAACGTGGCGATGTCCAGTTGCGCGACCTGGGCGGCAAGCCGGACGTAGCCGTCGAATTCCTCGAGCAGGCCACCGTGCCCGATCGCCCGGAACGTGCACAGCACGCCGATGATCGCCTCGGTGGACTTGTCGTCCGGGTCGACGACCCAGTCGACCTGCTTGGCAGCCTGCTCCAGCAGAGCCAGGGCCCACGCGCGGTCTTCGTCGTCAGCCTGGCTTTTCAGCGTGATCAGGCTGCTGTGCGCCACATCCAGGATGTCGATGGTGCGCGCCTGGGAATCGATGGCCCGCGCGACGTCGCGGACTTCCGCGACGGAGAGGCCGCCGATGTCGAGGAGTGCCCGGACCAGCTTGAGCCGCCGCACGTGGGTGTCGTCGTAGCGCGCCTGGTTCGGGCTGGTGTGCTCACCGGGCGGCAGGATGCCTTCGCGCAGGTAGTACCTGATCGTCGGAATGGCGACGCCCGACGCCTTGCTCAGTTCCGCCATGCGCACGCGCGCTCTCTCCTCACTGCGACCCCCACTCGGTGATCAGGTCAATCTACCCCGTTGCTTGCAGGCGAGTTATGGATAGTCTAACTTCTCACTATCGATAGTTCCACTACTCGTTTAGGCAGGTACCCATGAGCAGGTTGTTCGAGTTGCGCCAGCGCGTTCGCGGTTGGCATCGGCCGATGCTGGCGGTCGCGGTCGTCATGGCAGGGCTGGCCGTCGCGTCGGTCGTCGGGCTTCTCGTGGACCAGCGGGTGCTGCTCGGCGCGCCGATCTGGCTCAAGCCGTTCAAGTTCGCCGTGTCCAACGCGATCTACGCCGTGACCTGGTCCTGGCTCTTCTCCCTGCTCAAGAACAACCGCAGGATCGCCAACGTCACCACCAACGTGCTGGTCGCGATCATCTACATCGAGTTCGTGCTGATCCTGATCCAGGTCCTGCGCGGACGACCCAGCCACTTCAACTTCTCCACCCCCGCGGACTCGATCATCTACACGACCATGGCCATCTCGATCGGCGTGCTGTGGACCGGCGCGCTGATCCTCACGATCCTCGTGCTCCGCGCACCGATCGCCGACGCCGCCCAGCGCTGGGCACTGCGCCTCGGGGTCGGGATCTCCCTGGTCGGCATCAGTCTGGGCGCGCTCATGGTCACGCCCACGTCGTCGCAGGTGAACTCGATGAGCAACGGCACCTTCAACGGCATGGTCGGCGCCCACACCGTCGGCACCGAAGACGGCGGCCCCACCATGCCCCTCACCGGCTGGAGCACCACCGGCGGCGACCTCCGCATCCCCCACTTCGTCGGCATGCACGCCCTGCAAGCACTCCCGATCGTGCTCGCACTGCTCACCCTGCTCGCCACCCGCATCCCGCTGCTGGGGTTCGCCGCGATCCGCGCCCGCCTGATCATCGTCACCGCCGCCGGCTACGCAGGCCTCGTCGCCCTCGTCACCTGGCAAGCCGAACGCGGCCAATCACTCATCCACCCGGACGCGCTCACCCTGACCGCCCTGGGGGTGCTGATCGTCGGCGTGGCCATCGGGACGGCTTTCTCACTGACCCGGCCCGTGACGGCAGTGATCCAGTCCACGTAGCGTCGGTTCATGAGCAAAGGACTGTCGATCGGACTCGGTATCGTGCTGGTCCTCATCGGCGCGGTGTGGACCACTCAGGGCCTGGGTTATCTGGAGGGCAGCTTCATGACCGGCGAGAAGCTGTGGACCGCGATCGGACTGCTCAGCGTCGGCAGCGGACTGGCGCTGGCTGTCACCGGAGCGCGGAAGAAGTGACGCGGTTCCGCTCGGCGGATTTGCCGAGCGGACCGGTTTCCGCGCCTGGGCCGTTTGGGTGGCAGGAAGACGCATACGGGCGTGTCGGAGGCGCCCTGACCTACGCTCGTGCCGATTCCACGACAGTGGTGGTAAGCGACACCGGCACGGACACGGGGCATCGATCCCATGAGAGACCAGCGAACGCGACCGTCGCTGCCCTTGCTCGCCCGGACGACGCGCTTCATCGGGCGGACGGCTGAGCTGACGAGCCTGCGGACGGTGCTGACGACCGCCCGGTTGATCACGCTGACCGGTCCGGGCGGAGTGGGCAAGTCACGGTTGGCGCTCGAGGCCGCCTGCCAGGCGAACGTGGACGGGGTCGTGCTGGTACGCCTGGACACCGTCAGCGATCCGGGCCAGGTGGCGGCGGTGACGGCGGAGGCGCTCGGCCTGGGCAACACCGCGGGTGAACCGATGACGGCGATCATCGCTCACCTTCGTGACAAGAACCTCTTGCTGCTGCTGGACTCCTGCGAGAACGCCGTACCGGAGTGCGGCCACCTCGTCCGCACGGTGCTGGCGGCCGCGCCCGATGTCCGCGTCCTGGCCACCAGCCAGCGGCCGCTCGGTCAGCCGGACGAACTGGTGTCGCCGGTCGGGCCGTTACCGGTGCCCGCGATCCGCCGGCTGGCGGAGGCGAGGAACCTGGACGTGGTCAAGCTGTTCGCCGACCGGGCGCAGGCGCTGGTGCCCGGATTCGCGATCACGGACGACAACTGGAGGAAGCTCGTCGAGCTCTGCCGGCGTCTTGACGGCATCCCGCTGGCCGTCGAGCTGGCCGCGGCGTGGTTGCGGGTCGTGCCGCTGGACGAGGTTCTGTCCAGAATGGACGACCGGTTCGAGTTGCTGGTCCGCGGCACCAGGGACGGGCCGCCGCGGCAACGGTCGCTGCGTGCTGCGGTGAAGTGGAGCTTCGATCTGTGCGAGGAGCCCGAAAAGCTGCTCTGGTCCTGGCTTTCGGTGTTCCGCGGGACGTTCGACCTGGCCGCGGCGGAGGCGGTCTGCGCAGGCGAAGGCATCCGGCCGGTGGACGTACCACAACTGATGGCCGAACTGGTGGAAAAGTCCATTGTGGTCACGGAGAACGGCGCCACCGGCAAGCGTTATCGGCTGCTGGACGCACTTCGCGAGTACGGCGGAAATCTGCTGCATGAGTCCCACATGGACGCTGAACTGTCCGTGCGGCACGTCGAGTACTACACGCGGGTGGCGGAACGCGAGGAAGCCAAGTCGTGGCGCGGCGAGGACGAGCTCGGCGCGTTCGACAAGATCCACGCCGAGTTGGCGAACATGCGAGCGGCGTTGGAGTACTGCGCGGACACGCCGGGACAGGAGGCGGCCGGCCTGCGACTGGCCGTGCTGCTGCACTTCTACTGGCTGCCCTCGTGCCGTGCGGAAGGGCGGCGCTGGGTGATCAGGGCACTCGCCCGCAATCCCGGACCCGGCCGTGACCGGGCGATGGGGTTGTGGATGTCCAGCATGCTCGCCGCCGGTACGGGAGAACCGCCCGATCCGGAGCCCGCGCGGCAGGCCGCGGCGTGGGCGGTGGACAACCACGACGAGCGGGTGCTCGCGCACGCACTGATCACCCTCGCCAAATGTGCGTCCCAGCAAGGCGATCAGGAGGCCGCGCTGGCGTTCGCCGAGGACGCCGCCGCGTCGTTCGCCGCCGAGAGCACGGGCACCTCCGGACACCTGCTCAGCCTGGCGATGGCCGGCCAGGCGCAGATCTGGCTCGGCCACGTCGATGCCGGGATCATCACCGCGGAACGGGCTCTGGCCCTGATCGACGGTCAGGCCGGCGAGCGGCGGGTCCGTGCCTACGTACTGCTGGTGCACGGACTCGGTCACCTGTTCGCCGGGGATCTGCCCCACGCCGAGGCGAGCCTGCACCAGGCGTTGCGGGTGGCGGACCGGTTCCGCGACCGGTTCTGCGCGGCGCTGCTGCTCGAACTGCTCGCCTGGGTCGCGGCCGACCTGGGGCAGAACCCGTGGGCTGCCGAGCTTCTGGGCATGAGCGGGCGACTGTGGTCGCAGCTGGGTGAGGCCCGGCTGTTCCGCGCCGAGCCGCTGATGCGGCGACGCGACCGCCACGAGCAACGCCTCAAGGTCGCGCTGGGCGAGGCCGGGTACGAGGCGGCGGTGCGCAGGGGAATCGACCACGACGACAACCTCGGCGCGGTGGTGCGACGCGCTCTGAGTGGCCCCAGGTCCAAGGCCGGTCGGGTGGCACGGTCCCCGTCTCCGCTCACGGAGCGTGAACGGCAGGTGGCCGCCCTGACGGCCGAAGGGATGACGAACCGGGAGATAGCCGCCGTGCTGGGTATCGCCCAGCGCACAGCGGAGACGCACGTAGACCGCATCCTGCGCAAACTCGGTCTGACATCACGTACTCAGCTCGCCGCCTGGCTGTCGGCGGACAAAGCCGGTTGAGACGGTGTACGTATCCGTACGCAATCTACGTTGTCTGACTGATTGTCACTCCCTGTCGACTGACCGACGCTGGGGTACGACCCAGCACGGCAGCCGGCGAGGGGAGCAGGCGGTGATGGTCGAGCAGAGACTGGCCGGGGTGTTCGCCGTACCAGGAGAGTTGGCGTGATGCCCGATCCGAACGACGTGGTCACGAGCCTGCCCGGCGCGGCGCCCGGCACACGTACCGGAATCCGGCCGGATCTGGGCCACCGGCTGGCACTTCGTCGGCGCCAGCACGGCCTGTCCCGCAGAGTCGTGGCCAACCTGGTCGGCCGCAGCGAGGAGTGGTTGCGGCAGATCGAACGCGGCCAACGCCGGCTGGACAGCATCGAGGTCCTGCTGCACCTGGCCCGCGTCCTGCACATCGACGATCTCGGCGACTTCCTCGGCTGGGACAACGCGACCATGGTCACGTCGCGCACGACTTCGCTCACCGCGCAGATGCACGACGTGCTGCTGGACATCCCGTTGCCGGGATCGGTCCCGGCACCCGCCGACACCACGCCGCTGTCCTTGTCCCAGTTGGGAAGCGAGCTCTCCCTCGCCTGGGGGCTGTGGCGGAAGTCCTCCCACCGGCACGCGGAACTCGCCGCGGTCCTGCCCAGCCTGTTGTCACGGCTGCGGATCACCTGGGGCGCGGGAGAACACCGGCCCGAACTGGTGACCCTGCTGGTCCGCGCGCTGGGACTGGCCAGGTACCACGCGCACAGCCTCGGTGACGAGCATCTGGCCTGGGTCGCCGCGGAGCAGTGCCTGTCCGTGGCGCTGAAGTCCGGCAGTCTCGTGGAACAGGGGGCGGCGATCGTGCACCGAGCAGCCTCCATGCGTGCCATGCACTACGCCGAGCGCGCCCGAAAGCTGGCCGTCGAGGCCGCGGACTGTCTGACCGAGCCCGGGCATCTGCCGGTTCGCGGTGCATTGCTGTTGCAGGCCGCCGAAGCCGCAGCGGACACCAACGAACGCCTTGAGGCAGACCGGTTGCTGGACCTCGCCCGCGAAGGCGCGGCGGAACTGGGACACGACAGCACGACCGACCTCATCCACTTCGGCCCGTTCGAGGTCGGCATCCGGGAAGTGCGGATCGCGATGCGGCTGGGCCGCCTGGACCAGGCACTGCGCCTGGCCCGTGAGCTTTCCCTGCCACCGGATCTGCCCATCGACAGACGCGTCGGTCATCTCGTCACGATGGCGTACGGCTACACGCAGGTGCGTGATGACGTGGCCGCGGTGTTCGCGCTCAACCGGGCCGCCGAGCTGTCTCCTGACGACCTGCGGCTCAACCAGTTCGCCCGGAGCGCGATCCAGCGCCTGGCACAACGCAGGCACCTGCTCATCGCCGACGACATCAACAGGCTGAGCGCCATCGCCTGCGTCTCCTGACCGCACCCCAAAAAAGCTCGGTTCACTCGAACTGGTGCTTGCTATCGGCGCGCATGTCTTGGCGTCCAACAAAAGTTGGACACCACCGGCAGACAAGACAGGTGCCGCAACTGGGCGTGTGCCACCGGCAGTGACCGGCTGTGACGATTCCAACGCGTTCAGTACGGAGGTGCGGCATGGTCATCCAAAGACCGATCAAGTCGGTCAAGTCGGTCAACCGGGCACTCCTGGTGCTGTCGGAGTTGCAGAGCGCCGAGAGCCCGATGCGGCTCACCGAGCTCAGCAGAAGGCTCGGGCTGGCGAAGTCGACCACTCACCGGATGTTGTCCACCCTGTTGTCATCCGGCCTGGTCCTGCGGCTCGGCAGCTACTACCGGCCGGCCCAGATCACCGCGGCGACGCAGCCGGCGGACGACGCACGGCGGCTGCTGATGCGGCGGCTGGCCCCGTTCCTCGGGGACCTGCTGATCCGCACCGGGTTGTCGGCGAGCCTGGCGGTGCTGGACGAGACGGAGGTCGAGTTCGTGCACCAGGTCTACAGCCACAACGACATTCCGTCCCCGAGTGACGGTTCCGGCCGCTCCCCCGCCTGGCAGACGGCGGCGGGCCGGGTGCTGCTCGCGTTCGACAGGCTCGCCACCCGGCAGGTCGTGCAGCAGATGGCGCTGCCCGCCGACGAGGTGATCGAGCTGCTCGCCGAACTCGCCCGCATTCGGCAGCAACGGTTCTCGGAGGTGCGCAATCCGCGCGGCACGACCTGCGTCGCCGTGCTGTTGCGCCTTCCCCAGCTGCCCGCCACCGCACTGGTGCTCCGTGGCCTCAGCAGTCAGGTCGACCTGGATCGGGCCTTGCTCTGGCTGCGGCGGGTATCGGACGCCGCGACGCGCGACGCACTGCGCGCGGCATGACCCCCAACTCCCCCACCAGATTGGAACTCCTCACGTGGAGGATGTCATGACTATCCAAGACACAACCCTGCTCTGGTGTCCGCTCCCGCCGGGAATCCATCCCGCCTGGCGGCAGTGGGAGCGCAACACCATCGAGTGGCTGGAGAGTTTCGCGCTGGACGACGAGCAACGGGAGCGGGGCCGGCTTCGCGGCATCATCGCGGGCGAGCTCGCCGCCAGGACGATCCTCACCTCCGACGACCCACCGGGCGCGCAGTTCTCCACCGACAGCCTGATGTGGCTGTTCGCGTTCGACGACGCCTACTGCGACGAGGGCAGGTACAGCCACAACCCGGCGTCGATGGCGATCCTCGTCGCGGAGATGGGCCGCATCGCGGAGACCGGGCGGACGGACTCGGAGAGCCCCCTCGCCCGCGCGCTGGCGGAACTGCGGCGGCGCCTGGACATCCTGGCGAGCCCGGCGCAGACCGCGCGCTGGGTGCACGCCATGAAGGGCTATCTCAGTTATCAGGTCTGGGAGGCGGCGTACCGCAGCACCAGCACGCTGCCGACGCTGGACGAGTACGCGGTGGCGCGGATTCGCAACGGCAGCATGGAAGTCTGCGCGATGACGCTGGACATCGCCGAGGGATACGAGGTTCCCCCGGACGAGATCGACCGCCCCGCCGTCATGGCGCTCACCGAGATGGCGTGCTCGCTCGTCGGGTGGGACAACGACATCGCGTCGTACTACAAGGAACACAAGCGCAGCGGAGACCGGATCAACCTCGTCGACGTGATCGCCAACCAGAACGGCACGACCCCCGCCGACGCGCTGCCGTCGGTGATCGCGCTGCGCGACGCGGTGCTCGCCCGCTTCCTCGAGCTGCGCGACGACGTGGAGACCCTGGTCGGTCCTGACACCAGGCGCTACATCGGCGGTCTGTCGGCGTGGATCCGGGGAAACCTCGACTGGAGCGCGAACACGGCTCGCTATCGCCGGCCCGACGGCCCGACCGTCGCGGTGGTCGACGAGCTCGAGCACGGCCTCCAGGAGTACCTGCGGCCACCCGGTATCGCGTGGTGGTGGGCCGGTGAGCTGACCCTGGTCCCGGCCACCGCCTGACAAGGGCGCGCCCGGCGGTATCTCCGCCGGGCGCGCCCTTTCAGCTGTGGCTGTTGTGGCGCAAGGGAAGCGCGGTGATCACAGCCGGATCGCCGGCGGTCTTGCCGACGTTGCTCGCGCCGCCCGGCGAGCCGAGCTCGGCGAAGAAGTCGGCGTTGGCCTTGGTGTAGCCCGCCCACTGGCCGGGAACGTCGTCCTCGTAGTAGATGGCCTCCACCGGGCAGACCGGCTCGCAGGCACCGCAGTCGACGCACTCGTCGGGGTGGATGTAGAGCATGCGGTCACCCTCGTAGATGCAGTCGACCGGGCACTCCTCGACACAGGCCTTGTCGAAGACGTCGACACAGGGTTCGGCGATCACGTAGGTCACAGCTGTCTGTCCTGACTCAGTGGTTGCGCTTGACGACGAGGCTGGCCAGCTCGACGAGCCCGGCACGTGCGCCGTCCGCACACCCGGCCTTGTCGAGACACACCACGGCCTTGGACATCTCCTCGTCGGCCGCCCGCTGGGCCCAGTCCCGGCCACCGGCGTCCACGACGAGGGCGCGAGCCTGGTCGACGTCGACCGGCCCCTCGGCCGCGTACACGCGGGCAAGCTCCTCGCCCGCAGAGGTTTCTGAGGCGAGCGCGAAGGCCACCGGCAAGGACTTCTTGCGCCGCAGGAGATCCGCGCCGGCCGGTTTGCCGGTGACCGCGGTGTCGCCGAAGATGCCCAGCAGGTCGTCGACGAGCTGGAAGGCCATCCCGAGGTGAAGGCCGAAGCCGCGCAACAGGTTCACCTTCGCGACGCCGGCGTCACCGGCCAGCGCGCCCAGCGCGCAGGACGCGCCGAGCAACGACGCCGTCTTGCCCCGCACCATCTGCTGGCACTCGGCCAGTCCCACCTGTGCGCGGGTCTCGAAGGCGACATCGGCGTACTGACCGTCGCAGAGCGCGATGACGCTGTTGTTGAGCCACTGGACAGCCGGTGCCGTCCAGCGCGCACCGCCGTCCGCCAGGACCTCGCTGGCCAGTGCCACCATCGCGTCCCCGGCCAGGATCGCCGGTGAGACACCGAAAACAGTCCACGCGGTGGGCCGGTGCCTGCGGGTCCGGTCACCGTCCATCACGTCGTCGTGCAGCAACGAGAAGTTGTGCACCAGCTCGACCGCCACCGCGGCCGACGTGGCCGCACGCGCCGATCCACCCACGGCCTCGGCGGCCAGCAGGACGAGGGCGGGCCGGATGGCCTTGCCCGCGTTGGCCTTCGTCGGTTGCTCGTCGGCGTCCCACCAGCCGAAGTGGTAGCCGGCTATCCGCCGCAGCAGCGCGGGCAGCCGGTCCACCGCCGCCCGGAGCTCGCCGTCGATCATGTTCCGGCTCCACGTCAGGAGGTCGAGGGCAGTTGACGCCTGTGGTGCGATCGGATCCGCGGTCACGCGTTCACCTTCTTTTGAACAGTCGGGCGAAGTAGTGGCAGGTAGGCACGAGCGACTGTTTTCGACGGCGCTTCCGATTGCCGTCACAACATCAATACAGCGCCGAATGTCGTTCCTAGCAAGGTGCGTTCCGCTATCCGGAACTCGGCGTGCCAGAGCGCCGATCTGCCCACCCAGCAGCGTTTTTGCCACGCTGCGGAACAGTCGTGGACATCGTCATGCTTCCTGACAGACTGAGGTCGCCCCACCGTGACCAGCGGTTTAATCACCACGCGAGGGATTACATGTCGACCAAGTCAGCTATTCCGTTGGCCCCAGGATCGCTGCCGTTGCTCGGACACACGATCCAGCTTCTCCGAAATCCGCTGAGTTTTCTCGAGCAGCACCACAGCAGTGAAGGCATCGTGCACCTGCGCTTGGGGCCGTCCCACATCTATCTCGTCGCCAGCCCTGAGCTCGTCCGGACGATGCTGGTCAGCAACAAGCAGAGCTTCGACAAGGGCGGCGCGTTCGTCGACGCGATCCGCATTCTCATCGGCAACGGCGTGGGTACCTGCTCGAACGACGAGCACCGGCGTCAGCGCCCGATGCTGAACCCGGCCTTCCACCGGGACAGGGTCGCCGAGTACGGGACGATCATGCAGTCCTGCGCCGTGGAGATGGCGAGCCGGTGGGTCGACGGCACGACGGTCGACGTCATCGCGAACGCACGCGAGTTGTCGACCCGCATCATCTACCGCACGCTCTTCAACACGAAGGCGGGCAAGGAGACCGCGGAGGACGTCGAACGGTCGCTGCCGATCCTGTTCGACGGTCTCTTCCGCCGCATGATCCTTCCCCCTCTGCTCAACAAGATTCCCACCCGCGCCAACCGCCGGTTCGAGGCGGCGAAGAAGCGGGTGAGCGACGCCGTCTACCGGTCGATCGCCGAGAACCGGGCCAAGCCGGAAGGCACCGGCGACCTGTTGTCGGACCTGGTCCGCGCCCGCGACAAGGAAGGGCAGGCGCTCACCGACCTCGAGGTGCACGACCAGGTCATGACCATCTTCTTCGCCGGCACCGAGACCACGGCCGACGCGCTGGGGTGGCAGTTCTACCAGCTGTCCCAGAACCCCGACGCCCAGGACCGGCTCTACGCCGAGCTGTGCGACGTGCTCGGCGACCGCGACGCGACCGTCGCCGACCTGCCGAACCTGCCGTACCTGTACCGCCTCGTCACGGAGTCGCTGCGCATCAGTGCGCCCTCCTGGCTGCTGAGCCGGATGGCGAGCGCGGACACAGTCCTTGGCGGGTACACGATTCCGCGCGGGGCGAACATCCTCTTCAGCGCGTATTGCATGCACCGCATGGAAGATCTCTACGCCGACCCGCGCACGTTCGATCCGGACCGCTGGCTGCCCGAGCGGACCGATCGCCGGCAACGGGACCTGTACATGCCGTTCGGTGCCGGCACGAGGAAGTGCATCGGTGACAACTACGCGTTCACCGAGTTGTCGCTGTCCATGGCGGCCGTGATCAAGCGGTGGCGGCTCACGCTGGTGGGTGACGAGCACACCAAACCCATCCTCCGGGTGAGCCTGAGCCCTTCCGCGCTCTCCATGGTGGTCGAGCGCCGCGCGCCTGCGCCGCCCCGGTCGCCCGACGGTCAGCGTTCCCACCAGGACGCCACCAACGGGAGCTGCCCGGTGAGCCACACGCCGACCGGCTGACTGCAGTGATCGACTGACCGACTGCCACGCACCCAGCTCGGCGACCCACCAGGGCGTCGAGCTGGGTTCGTGTGTCCACAGTGGATCGATCGAGAGTTGTTGGCACCAAAGTGATTCCGGTGCTCAACACTTGCTCTGCATCGGCTGTCGTGCTTGTATCGCATCATGGCGACCGCGTTCGATCCAGAGCGGCAGTTCGATCACCTCGACCCCACGCTGGCCCAGCGGTTCAACGAGGATCTCGCCGCCAGGCGGCAGCGTTGTCCTGTTGAGCACAGCGACAACTACGGTGGCTTCTGGGCCGTCTACACCCACGACGCGGTACTGGCAGTCGCCTCGGACCCGCACACCTTCAGCAACTCCCAGGGCATCGACCTGCCGCGCTTCGTCGAGAACATCCGGCAGCCGCCGGTCGACTACGACCCGCCGGAGCACGGGCAGTACCGGAAGGTGATCCAGCGGCTGTTCACCCGGCAGGCCGTCGCGGGCTACGAGGACGTGCTGCGCGAGCTCACCGCCACGAGGATCGCCGAGCTCATGACAGCCGGGACGGCCGACCTCGTGCCGGGACTCGCCCGCTACCTGCCTCCGATCGCGATCGCCATCGTCCTCGGCCTGCCCCCGGAGGACGGCGAGCGGTTCGTCACGTGGACCACGAACCTGCTCATCACGGCCGCCACCGGCGACCAGGAAGCCAACCAGGCCATCGCCGCCGAGCTTCGGGCCTACCTGGCCGGGCACCTCGAACGGCAACGGCTCGCGGGAGACGACACCGTCATCAACTCGATCGCGCAGGGATCGGTGGAAGGGCGGCCGCTGACCGAGGACGAGCAGCTCGGCATGCTGCAGGCACTGGTCATCGCCGGGCACGAGACCACAGTCGCGAGCGTGGGCACGTTGCTGTACAACCTGGCCGTCGTGGACGGGCTCCGCGACGAGATCGTGCGCGACCCCGCGGCGTTGCCGAAGGCCGTCGACGAGTGTCTGCGCATGGAGGCTCCGGTGGTCGCCATCAAACGCACGGTCGTCGGCGAGGCCGAGATCGCCGGCCGGCGGCTGCGCGACGGCGACCGCGTGCTGATGGTGCTCAGCGCCACAGGCCGTGACGAGGCGGTCTTCGACCGGCCGGACGAGTTCGTCTGGAACCGCGAGAGGAACCCGCACCTGGCGTTCGGCTACGGCGTCCACCGCTGCGTCGGCGAGCACCTGGCCAGGCTCGAGATGCGGGTGGTGGCCGAGGAGGTCCTCCGCCTGGCGCCGGACTTCCACGTCGAGCCGGGCTTCACTCCACAATGGACAGAGGGCAGGCTGACGCGCAGCCCGGCATCGTTGCCGGTCGTCTTCAGCCGCGACGGAGCGGGGGGCTGAGCGGGTCGGCGCGAGGGCCGGGACGTCGGTGCGCGGTTGCGGGCCAGACCGGTTGTTTCCGGTTCGGCGACCGGGAGATACGCTCAGGCCATGTACGAGGAGTATCGGGCTAGCATGTATCCGTAATCAGGAATGGATGCGTGAACCATGGTCCCGAGCCCGCCGCTGAGCGCGTCCAACCAGCAGCCGAGCCAGCGGTTGCGTGCCGAGGCAACTAGTTTCGTCGGCAGGAGCGCCGAACTCGCTGACGCTCGCACCCTCCTGGCGATGGCCAGGCTGCTGACGCTGGTCGGGCCCGCCGGAGTGGGCAAGACCAGGCTGGCGCTGCGGATGACGCGCCAGCTGGCGCGCGGCTTCGCCGACGGCATCTACTTCATCGAGCTCGACTCCGTGCGCGACCCCGGCCTGCTCGTTTCGACGATCGCGACCGAGCTCGGCCTGCGCGACCTGCCGGACGAGCCGCTCGGCAAGATCGTCGACTTCCTGCAGCACAAGACGATGTTGCTGGTGCTGGACAACTGCGAGCACCTCGTCGACGCGTGCGCGGCGGTCATCGCCGGCATCCTCGCCGGCGCGCCGGGCGTCCGGGTGCTCACCACGAGCAGGCAGGTGCTCGGCGTCACGGGTGAGCATCTGCTGCCCGTGCCCCCGCTCTCGGTGCCGGCGGAGGGATCGGACGCCGACAGCGACGCGGTTACCCTGCTGACCCACCGCGTAGCCGCGGTCGACCAGGGCTTCGAGCTCGGACCGGCCAACCGTGCCGCGGTCGCGGGAATCTGCCGCAGGCTGGACGGCATGCCGCTCGCGATCGAGCTGGTGGCGGCGTGGTTCCGGGTGCTCGCACCACAGGAGATCCTCGAGCACCTCGACGACAGGTTCCGCCTGCTGGACGCCCGCACCGAGTCGCGACCGTCCCGCCAGCGGACGCTGTCGGCCGCACTGGACTGGAGCTACGGCCTGTGCAGTCCCGCCGAAAAGGCCATGTGGGCCCGGTTGTCGGTGTTCAGCGGCGGCTTCACGCTCGCCGCCGCCGAAGGGGTGGGGATCCCCGCCGAGCTGTCCGACGGGCGCCGACTGCTCGAGCTGATCGCCGATCTCGTGGACAAGTCGATCATCGTCCGGGACGACGACCGCTCGCTCGCGCGGTACCGAATGCTGGAGACGGTCCGCGAGTACGGCTTGACGAAGCTCGTGCAGACCGACGCGGAACATCGGGTCCGGCTGCTTCACCGCGACTACTTCCTCGCGATGGCCGAGGACTTCAACCCGAAGTGGATGGGGCCGCGACAGGTGGAGGTGGCCGCGGCGACGCGTCGTGAGCTCGCCAACCTCCGTGCCGCGCTGGCCTTCAGCCTCGCGCACCCCGAAGAAGCCGTGACCGGTGCGCGCCTAGCGTTCCTGCTGGGCTCCTTCTGGACCACCTGCGGGTACCTCGGTGAGGCCCGGCGATGGCTGGACTGCTTCATCGAGGTCCCGCGCCTGCCCGACAACATCCGGGTGGAGGCGCTCTTCGTCCACAGCTTCGCACTGGTCGCACTGGGAGAGCGGGAAGCGGCCGTCATCCCGGCCGCCGAAGCCGTCATGGTGGCCGGTTGCCTGCAGAACGACTACCTGCTCGGCGTGGCGCTGCTGGCTCAGGGCGGCGCCGCCTTCGTCGGTGACGACCTGGCCCGTGCCGACCAGATCTACACGAAGTCCGAGGAGTTGCTGATCAGGTCTGGCCGGGTGGATCTCAAGATCCTCATGTGTTACTCGGCCCATGCGATGGTGGTCGCCTTCGCCGGTGACGTGGTGCGCGCGGCGGAGCTGGCGCGCAGGTCCATCGAGATCGCCGACGGGGCCGGCGAGCAGTGGACGAAGAGCTACGCCACCTACGCGCTGGCGCTGGCCGAGTGGCAGCAAGGCCACCACAGCGAGGCCGCGAAGTACGCCGGCCAGTGCATCGAGATCAAGCACATCTTCAGTGACACCATCGGGCTCGCCATGGCCGTCGAGCTGCTGGCGTGGATCGCGGCATCGGCCGACGACGGTGAGCGCGCGGCCCGGCTGCTCGGTGCGGCGAGCCAGATCTGGCGGTACGGCGGCGGCAAGGCCATGCTCGACTCGCAGAACTGGTTGGTACCGCACGACAACTGCGTCGAGCAGGCCAAGCACCTGCTGGGTGAACGCCGATTCCGGGCGGTGTTCACCGAAGGGCAGGCCATGAGCCCCGACGTGAACGCGGCGGTCGACGTCGCCCTCGACCGCGAGCACTGCGTTCCCGTACCGGCCGGCACGCCGTCGGCGCCGGGAGACGTGCTGACCAAACGCGAGTACCAGATCGCCGAACTGGTCGCCGACGGCGCGAGCAACAAGGAGATCGCCGCGAGGCTCGTGATCTCGCCGCGCACGGTCGCCACCCACGTGCAGAACATCATGGGAAAGCTCGGTTTCACGTCCCGCATCCAGGTCGCGACCTGGATCACCCAGCTCCGCAACCGGACCTGATCGGCATCAGCTCGAAGCCGAGCGACCAGCACCGACTGCCTGCGCGGCGAGCTTCTGCCCGTCGAGCAGACCAGCCACGACCGTGCCCCACAACACCGCCGCACCACCGAACCCGGGCACCAACCGCCACGCCCACTCCAGCCCGGCCGCGCCGAGCCCGACCGCGAGCACACCCACACCGCAGAGCAACGCCGCCAGCAGCAGATACCGGTTGGAACCGAAGAGCTTCGCGAACGGCGCGAAGTGCGCGCCGACGACAAAAAGCACCCAGGCCGGCACCGCCTGCGGCAGATCGAGCACCGTCAGCAGCCGCGACCCCGCGAAGATCGCGACCACCATGAGCAGCACCGCGAGCCCGTACGTCCGGCCGAACGGGCTGTCCGCACGCCCGCCGCCGGGAGGCAACTGCCCCGAGAACCGGCCGAACCGGAACACCCAGCCCGCCAGGCCCACGGCGATCACCACACCCAGCACCACCAACACGGTCCCACCGCCGGAAACCGCGGCCACACCGGAGAACCACCATCCGGCGCCGAAACCCACGCCGATCAACGACGTGATCATCAGCGTGATCACGTGGCCCTTGGTGAACTGCTCGTCGGTCACTGTCGCCCCTCTACCGTAAGTCCACACGCGACTGAAGCGCCGACGGCCATCCTCCCCAACACCGCTGACAACTTCCTGACACGTCCGAGAGCAGCGCGCCCGACTACAAGTGTTCGATGCAGTCCTTCAGCCTCGCCAGGTCCGCCGTGATGCTCTTGCGCACCTGACGTGCCATCAACGGGGTGGCCCAACCGAAGAACCGGCCTGGCGACCCACTGGCCCGGATCGCGACGAGCGTGCCGTCCGGGTTGTCAGCCAACTCGTACCGCACAGTCATCGGAAACGGCCGGTCGACCTTCATCTCCACCAGCCGGTCCGCTTCGTGCTCGGTGACCACGTAGCCGTAGACGAACTCACGGCCGAGGAACCGAGCGGTGCGCTCGACGGTCGCGCCCTTCGTGAGCGGACCCGGTCGCGCCGGCCTGCTGGAGGTGATGCCACCGGTCCACTCGAGGTCGTGGGCCGGGTCGAACATGAACGCGGCGACCTCACCACGTGGCCGGTGCACAAGCACCTCAGGCCGAACGTCAACCGACATCTGTCACCTCCACGTCCAGTCTGAACCCCTGCCTCCATCACCGCACAGGACCCGGCCGTGATTCGAATTGCCTATTGGGCCAAATGCGACGGAACCGCACATTGGGCCCAGACGTCATGACCGCCATGGGAGAAGCGTTCCACGTCGTGCCAGATGAGCTGCGCGGCTACAGCGGGCTCCTCGAACGTCAGGCCGAGCACTTCCTGAGGATCCGCGAGCACGCGATCCTCAAGGGTGGGGACACGTCCGGATTCACCGGACTGCTGTCGCTGCTGGACCCCGTCGTAACCGGGGTCGCGCAGCTCTACGGCGAGACGCTGGACGCCGCCAACAAGAAGATGAGCCAGGACGCCGAGTCGTTGGTCAAGGCGGCCCACGCCTACGAAAAGGCGGACGAGGTAGCGGTCTGCCTGATCGACACCGCGGGCGGCAAGTCCGAGCCCCCGTCCTGGCTCGAGCGCTTCCTGGGGGTGGGCGAATGAACGGCGGAGTCTGCAACGGCTACCAGGACATTGAAGATCCGAATGTCGCACTGCGCGCCACACCCGACAACCGCCCCGGCCGGCAGACCGTCAAGGAGCTGATCGAGGCCGCCGGCTGGAAGATCCAGGGCGTCAACTGGATCTACCAACAGGTGACCGGCGACGACCTGGTGCGAGACCTGGTCATGCCCCTGGCAGGCGACTTCGAGAAGATCGACGCGAACGCCGCCGCCTGGGACCGAGTCGCCAAGGCGCTGGACAACGTGCGGCACAACGTGAACAACGGCATCGAGGAACTCGCGCCGAACTGGGACGGCGGCGCCGCGCAAAGCTTCGAGAACCGCATGCGCCGCACGTGGACCACAGCGATCGAGTGGGACTCGCAGGTAGCGAAGTTCATCGGCGACCGCTTCAAGAACATGGCGAGCTCCTGCCGTTCGGCCGCGAAGCTGGCGCTGACCCTGCTCGACAAGATCTGCGACAAGCTGATGAAGGCCGCGATGACCGCGTGGATCCCGCTAGTCGGCTGGGGTCGCGCCGTGTGGATGGTCTACGACGTCGTCAACATCGTCGACCAGGTGCGCAAACTGATCCAGTCCATGCAGACCCTGATCGAGGGCGTCCAGAGCATGATCAACGGCATCAAGCTGATGGGCACCGCACTGGCCAGGATCCCGGACGTGCGGGACGTCAACGACTTCTTCGACGTGGTCGACACGTGGCAGGACGGCACGGAGAAGCTGGGTGACGGCACAGCCGCCGTGGGCAGCGGCGCGTGGGGCATGGCCAAGGGCGGGTACAAGGCGCACGACAAGTACAAGGACGCGCTGAAGACAGATCGCTGGAAGGACAACGGTTCTTCGAGTTCAGGCGGTGAGGAATGACGTTCCCGTACGACAGCGCGCGCCAGCAGTTGCAGGCGTGGCAACAGGATCTGGACGCCAAGGGCTCGCGGCTGGAGCAGGTGGCTCTCGAAGCGTCCAAGGCGCAGACCCGCGGCGCCGACCTCTCCCCCGCGGACATCGCCGCGATCGAGAAGTTCGCCTGCTCGAAGGACGCGCCGAACGCGCTGAAAGACCTGCAGCGCAAGGTAGACGCGGACGAGATGTCCTGGCGTGACATCTCGTCCGGCAAGGCCGTCAACGATCCCGACGTGCAACGCGCGATGCAGACCAGCATGCCGTCGCTGAAGCGGGCGTACACGGCGATCAAGGAAGGCCAGAACCTCGACGAGATCGTCGCGGCGGGTCAGCAGCGTCCTAGGCCTTCGCGGGGCGACTTCGACGACGATGCGCCGAGCGACTTCACCGAGGACGCCTTCTAGCCGTCAGCGCCCCCGTCCCCTCCCCGCCCGCGGTGGTTGGAAACCAAATGATGCAGCGATCGAACGTTTGTCGCCGGGGGAAGTTCTTCTTCGTCATCACCATGTCGGAGACGAAGGACGGCCTGTGGGTCAGCGCGGACCCCTGTTTCAAGGTGCCGCTGGACTCCGCGCCCGCCGAGCTCGGGGCCATCGTGGCCAAGTCGCTGGAGCAGCGAGCACATCGGAGAGGCGGCCGCGTGACCACGATCTGAACGCACTGTGGTCACGCGCCGCAGACGCCTGCCAGCTGCTTCACCTGGTCGCAATATGTGCCGCCAGCAAGCGGCTCGGTGATGACGCCATCGGCGAGCTTGATGGTGGCGACCTGGCCCACTTTCGGTGCTGGTTTCGCACCGGTCCAGTCGTGCAGCTGCACCGAGGTGACCGTGATGGTCGCGGTCGCCGCGCCTGGGCTTCCCTGTGGGTTGGACAGCGTGAACGTGAGGTCGATGACCGCCCTGCAGCACCCATCATTCACGTGCTCGGTGGCTTTGCCGTCCGCGGTGATGGTCAGGCTCCGCGTGTGCCCGATCCATTGGCCCGCGAAGGCCGAGAGGCTCAGAGCCGGCTTCTCTCGAACAACCTCGACGCGGTAGATGCTGTTGCCGTTGAACTGGTCGACGATCGCGTTCCACTGGCTGTTGAAGAACGCGACGATCGGGCCCGCCACCATGACGGGTGCCAGCAACAGTCCCTTGTAGCCGAACGCGTCCATGATCTGCTTGGCGTCGAGGCAGCCCGAGATCATCGCTCCACTGCCTTTGCCCAGAGCGTCGAGACAGGACTTGCTCTGAAGCATCTTGTTGAACGTGTCGACAGCCTTGATGCCAGATCCGGCGCCGAAGCGGGTGAGGATCTGCAGGAGTGCCGTGACACCGGTCTGCAGGGCGTAGAGCGACTGACCGATCGCGTCGGCCTCGGTCGTGATGCGGGCGCTGGTACCGGGTGACAGGTCTGCGTTGAAGGCGACCGTCGCGCCCGGCGCGATGACCGCCTTGTCTCCGGCGATGACGCGGCTCAGCGAGGACAGCTGCCCGTAGTCGATGGCGTTGTCGATGACGTCCATGCCCCGGTGGGAGGCGAGCAGCGGGTAGCGGCGGTTGTTCGTCACCTTGAGGATCCGATGGCCGGCGTTGTCGGCTCCGAGGCACCAGAACAAGGTGTCCTTCGAGTCTGAAGTGACGGAGTACCCGTCACCCCGCGCGCGCTGTTCGTTGTCACACGTCGGCTTGTCCGCGGTCTGGGTCAAGCCTCCGGTCAGGCCATCGATGAAGTCGCGCTTGAACGCGTCGATCGCCTTGCCCAGGTCGAACCCGAGCAAGCCGAACTCGCTGAAGTGGTCCGTGGTGAACGAGACCGAGGCGCGGTCCTGGGCGACGGTCGCCGGCAGGTACTCCCACTCGCCGGCGCTCGTCTGTCTCCTCGCGACGACGACAACGTCGCCTTCCAGGACCGGGTTCTGCAAACGGATCGTGGCGGTTGCAGGCGACGGCAACGGGCCGGAGGGGCTCAGCTCGTAGAGGTTCGAGAGGAAGTGCACCTCCGGCGTCGGCGCAGTAGCTGCGCCAAGGTCTCGCGTCGTGACTTCGACACCGGGAGCAACGACCTCGAGCACTGCCGCTGGAGCAGCTGGCGGAGGTGTAGCCGCACAGCCGCTCAACGCGAGCAGGACGCACAGCGCAATCGCCGAGCGGCGCCGGAAGTTGACGGTTCCCACCACGGCGTCCCTCCACTCGGCGACTGAGGTCTCTGGTTATGGCGGCGAGCCACGAACCCGTTACATGTGTCCCCGCGGCACGGAATTTCCGGAGTTCTTGCGCGACATCGCAAGCGGACGGTCGAACCTGCCGATCAGAGCTCGGCCGCCACCTCGGCCAGACGCTGCCGCAACCACTGATGGGCGGGGAGGTAGATGAAGTGCGGGTGCCAGAACATGGCCAGTGACAGCTTCGGCACCTCGGTGGTCTGCGTGACCTCCCGCAACCCCAGGGCGGGACCCAGGTTCTCGAACAGCCGTCGCTGGGTCAACGTGATCAGGTCGGTGCCGGCGACCATCTGCAACGCCAGGGTGAAGCTGTTCACCGCGATCATGGTCGGCTGCCGGAGAAGTTGCTCGTTCAGCTTCACCTCGGACACCACCCTTCGGCCCCCGGCGCCGAACACGTGCACCCCTGGGGTGGTGGCGAGCGCCTCACCGGTCAGCGGTTCGGGCACGGCGGTGTTGTCCTGGTCCGCGACGACGATGAACTCGTCCTCGAAGAGCAACTGGTGCGGATAGGTCATCAGCTCATCGGTCTGCAACTGCAACGGCCAGATCAACAGATCGCATTGCCTCGAGCGGACCATGTCGACCAGGTCGGCGCGCAGCGGCTCGATGATCACCTTCATGCCCGGCGCTTCGGTGGCCAGCCCGCGCAACGCCGGCCGCAGCAGGATGGTGGCCGCGTAGTCGCTGGCCACGATGGTGAACGTGCGTTGGTCGGTACCCGGATCGAACGTCTGGCCCGTCGTGAGGACCTCTCTGGCGGAGAACAGCGCCGACCGCAACGGCCCCAGCATCGACTCGGCCAGCGGCGTGAGCACCATGGTGCGACCCTCACGCACCAACAGCGGGTCGTCGAAGTGACGGCGCAGCCTCGCCAGCGTCGCGCTCATGGTCGGCTGCGACACCTGGAACCGCTCGGCCGCCTTCGTCACGTTGCGCTCCAGCAAAAGCGCGTGCAGCGGGATCAACAGGTTCATGTCCAGCCTGTCCCAGTTGATTGCCAATGCCGTGTGCTTCCCCTCCAGCGCGAGCGCGGCAAAGAAACTGCCGCACCTTCCCTGCTCCTAACGCTACAGCAACGAATCACGGCTCAGCGTCCAGGTCGACACGACCACAACACTGACAGTTCACGCAGCTCAAGGCATGTATAGACGCGCGCGATGCCCCTCATATGAAGTGCCTTGCTTCCGGATCTCAAATTCCGCATTAACGTCATAACCAGTAATTGATCACCCTTGGTCCGTCGCCGAGGTCGATACCACGAAACCCCCGTGCGACGTATGAGTAATTCATTGGAGAAATCGATGTTCGACGATGAATCAGTCTCACTTCCGCTCACGAGCGCGCAGACGGGCGTCTGGTACGCACACCAACTCGACATGACGAAGGTGAGCTACAACATCGCCGAGGCCGTGGAGATCAAGGGCTCGCTCGATGTCGGCCTGTTCAGGACGGCGATGAAGAGACTGGTCGCCGAAGCAGAGTGCCTCCGCACTCGGTTCATCGACACCCCCGGGGGTGTGCGACAGGTCGTTCAGCCAGATCTCGAGTGGACGCTGACCTGTGCCGACCTGCGCGAGAAGCCGGACACAGCCGATGAACGGATCCAGGCGATCCTGAAGCGGCCGTTCGACCTCGAGCGCGGACCGATGTTCTCCTACTCACTGCTGCGTTTGGACGATGAACGCCATCTGTGGGTCCACGCTTACCACCACATCATCGCCGACGCGTTCACCGCGGCCATGTTCGCTCGCCGAGCCGGCGAGATCTACAGTTCGCTGGCCGCGGGTGAGCTGGTCGGTGAGTCGCCGTTCCGTCCGCTCGCCACTCTCGTGGCCGCCGATGTCGACTACCGGGCCTCGGAGAAGTTCCAGCGCGATCGCGAGTTCTGGCGCGCGTACACCGCTGACCTGCCCGAACCTGTGAGCCTGTCGCGCCGTCCCGCCGCGCCGGTCCAGCTCCCCGTTCACAGCACGTCCGTCCTGTCCGAGAGCGTCACGGTCAAGCTCGCCGCCATGGCCACCACGGCGAGGACCTCACCGATCGTGGTCATCGTCGGCGCGATGGCGGCGTTCCTGCGGCGGATGACGGGCAAGGCGGACCAGGTGCTGGGTCTACCGGTGACCGCACGCACGACTTCCGCCACTCGCGAGGCTCCTGGCATGTCCGCGAACGTCGTTCCGGTGCGGCTCGCACTGGACCCCGCGATGTCGGTCGCCGAGCTGTTCAAGCAGGTGTCCGCGCGCATCAAAGAGGTGCTGCCGCACCAACGTTACGGGTACGCGAACATGCGGAGGGACAACGACTCGTTGGAGGAGCAGCTGTTCAGCAGCCGCGCCAACGTCATGCGGTTCACCTACGACGTGAAGTTCGGCGAGTGCGTCACGAAGGCGCACTACGTGTCCGGCGCGGTCTCAGATGACCTGTCGTTGATCGTCTACGACCGGGGTGAGGGCAGCGGGCTCGAGATCACGATCGACGCCAATCCCGCGCTGTACACGGAAAACGACGTCGCCGCGCTCGACCAGCGCCTGCAGAGGTTCCTGGCGCAGTTCGTCGACCTGGGCGACGCTCCGATCGGAAGCGCTGACGTGCTCAGTGACGCGGAGTCCACACGGCTTCTGGACACCTGGAACGGCCGCACGAGCGACGCACCGCCGACCACGCTTCCCGCGGTGTTCGCCGTACCAGCGGCCGCCACGCCCGAATCCGAGGCGGTGAGCTGTGCGGAGGACAGGATCACCTACCGGCAACTGGACGAGCAGTCGAACAGGCTGGCCCGCCTGCTGATCGCCAAAGGCGTAGGTACCGGAGACATCGTCGCGCTGGGCTTTCCCCGGTCCGTCGAGATGATCGTGACGATGCTCGCGGTCGCCAAGTCCGGCGCCGCGTACTTGCCGATCGACATCTCCTACCCCGCGGACCGCATCCAGTACCTGCTCGACGACGCGAAGCCGGTGGTGGTGCTGGGTGAACTGCCGGACGCGCTCAAGAACACGGCTGAGAACCTCGCACAGTTCGCGACGACGGCGATCACCGACGAGGAACGGGTGCGGCCACTACGGCCGGAAGATCCCGCCTACGTCATCTACACCTCCGGCTCGACGGGGCAGCCCAAGGGCGTGCTGGTCTCCCACCACAGCGTCACCCGCCTCTTCAGCGCCACCGAGAAGCAGTATGGATTTCGCTCAGACGACGTGTGGACGATGTTCCACTCGTACTCGTTCGACTTCTCCGTGTGGGAGATCTGGGGCGCACTCCTGCATGGAGCCAGGCTTGTCGTCGTGCCACACGCCGTCACCCGATCCGCCCCGGACTTCCTGCGGCTGCTGGCCGATGAGCGCGTGACCATGCTCAGCCAGACGCCGTCCGCGTTCTACCAGTTGGCCGAGGCCGACCGGCAGGACCCACAGCTGGGTGACCGGCTGACGTTGCGAGCCGTCACGTTCGGCGGCGAGGCTCTCGACCTCACCCGGCTGAAAGGGTGGTACGAAAGGCACTCCGAGACCTCGCCGTTGCTCGTGAACATGTACGGCATCACAGAGACGACGGTGCACGTCACCCAGCTCGCATTGGGCGCAGCGGACTGCGAGTCCGGTGCGGGAAGTCTGATCGGCTGCGCGATCGACGACCTGCGGGTGTACCTGCTCGACGAGACGCTGGCACTCGTGCCTCAGGGTTCGGTCGGCGAGATGTACGTGGCAGGCCCAGGTGTCGCGATCGGGTACCTCAACAGGCCGGAGCTGACGGCCCAGCGGTTCGTCGACTGCCCGTTCGGCTCGCATGGCGAACGCATGTACCGCAGTGGGGATCTCGCGTACTGGTCCGACGACGGCAGTCTCGTGTACCTCGGCCGCGCCGACGACCAGGTGAAGATCCGGGGCTTCCGGATCGAGCTCGGCGAAGTGGAGGCCGCGGTCGCCCAGGCACCCGGTATCGCGCAGGCCGTCGTCGTGGTGCGCGACGACCGGCTCGTCGGCTACGTCGTACCGGAAGGCGGGCGAACCCCGGACGCGCAGGAGATCCGCGCGTTCGTCGCCGAGACGCTGCCGGAACACATGGTGCCGGCAGCGGTCGTCGTGCTCGAGCGGATGCCGTTGACCCGCAACGGAAAAGCCGACCGGCGCGCCCTGCCCGCACCGGACTACTCAGCCGCTTCGGACACTACCCGCACACCCCGCACCGACCAGGAACGCCTGCTGTGCGGTGTGTTCGCCGAAGTCCTCGGTCTCGGTGACGTCGGCGTGGAGGACAACTTCTTCGCGCTGGGCGGGGACAGCATCATCGCGATCCAGGTCGTATCACGCGCGAGGGCGGCCGGGCTGCGGATCTCAGCGCGCGACATGTTCGTGCACCGCACGGTAGAGGCACTCGCCTCGATTGCTGAGCAGATCGACGAGGTGCGCGCGGTAGAGCCCGCAGAGTCCGCGGAGACCAGTGACGTGCCGTTGACGCCGATCATCCGCTGGCTGGCCGGCCAGGGCGGTCCGATCGATGGCCACCACCAGTGGATGTTGTTGCGCACACCGTCCGAAATGGATGAAAGCCGCCTCGCTGAACTGTTGCAGGCCTTGGTGGACTGCCACGAGATGCTGCGCGTCCGGCTCACGCTCGACGGCGGCGAGTGGCAGCTGACCGTGGCGGATCAGGGCTCGATCCCCTTGCTGCGCGTGGACGACGCCCCGAACTCCTATCGAGCTGCGGCGGTGGCGGAGCTCGACCCGACCACCGGTGCCGTCGCCAGGGCTGTGTGGCGGCCAGGAGCACCAGGCTTTCCCGGTGAGCTTCTGCTCGTGGTGCACCATCTCGCCGTGGACGGAGTGTCGTGGCGCATCATCGCGTCCGATCTCGCTCACCTGTGGGAGACGGGCACCTCCACACTGCCCCAGCCAGCCACGTCGTTCCGGCGCTGGGCGGCAGCGCTGGCGCGGACGGACCGGACGCCGGAACTCCAGTGGTGGCAGGAGGTCCTGACCGTCCCCGATCCCGTCCTCGGCGCGCCCACCGGTGACACCGGCCGGGATCAGCTCTCGGTCGAGCTGCCGCCGTCCGCCACCACAAGGCTCCTGACGAACGTGCCGGAGGCGTTCCGCGCCGGGGTGGACGAGGTGCTGCTGACCGGCACCGCCATAGCGGTCAACCAGTGGCGCGGCACGCCGGGCGCTCCCGTGCTGCTGGACGTCGAGCAGCACGGCCGAGTCGAGGACGCGGTGCCGAACGCAGACCTGACGCGCACGGTGGGCTGGTTCACCGATCTGCACCCGGTAGCGCTCACGCCGGAGCACCGGTTCGCCGCCTCGGTCAAGGCCGTCCGCGAACAGCTGCGCGCGGTGCCTGCCGACGGCCTCGGCTACGGGCTTCTCCGCCACGGCACCGCATCCGCCGCGTTCGCCGACCTGCCCACACCGCAGATCCTGGTCAACTACCTCGGCCGGTTCGGTCTCACCGGAGGCGAATTCGCACCGGCGGGCACCGACTCCTTCGGCGGCGCGGCCGACAACCGCGCGACGCCCTCGCACACCGTCGAACTGAACGTGCTCACCGAGGAGACGCCGGCCGGCACCGTGCTCACCGCGCACTGGTCGTGGGATCGGTCGAAGCTGCCCACCGCGGAAGTGGAACGCCTGGCCCAGATGTGGCGGGAAGCGGTCCTTCTTCTCGCCGAGCTCACCGCGGACGCCGGCGGCCACACTCCGTCAGACTTCCCGCTCGTGCGGCTCGACCAGGGCGAGGTCGAGGAGATCGAGTCGGCTTACCCGGACGTCGTGGACATCCTGCCGGTGACGCCTCTCCAGCAGGAGATGCTCGGCCACACGGCCCGCGCGACGAGCGGCAACGACGTCTACAACGTCCAGGTAGTCCTGGATCTCGAAGGCGACGTCGATCCGGCCGCTCTGCGCCGTGCGGGACAACGTCTCGTCGACCGGCACGCGGCGTTGAGGGCATGCTTCCCGCGGCAAGACCTGCAGGTCGTGGTCGAGCAGGCGAATGTGCCTTGGCAGCGCACGGATCTGTCCGGCATGAACGCGGGTGCACGCACGTCCGCGCTCGACGCGATGTTCACCGCCGACCGCGCGCAACGGTTCGACCTCACAGATCCACCTCTCGTGCGCTACCACCTGTTCAGGACTGCGCAGGAGCGGCACGCGTTCGTGTTGACCGTGCATCACGCCGTGGTCGACGGATGGTCGTTGTCCCTGCTGCTGGAAGAACTGTTCAGCCTGTACGCAGATGAGGAGCTGCCGGCGCGAGCGCCGTCGATCGCGCACCACCTCCGCTGGCTCAGCGAGCAGGACACCGCCGAGGCGGCACAGGTGTGGTCGCAGCTGCTGGAAGGCGCCCCATCCGCGATGATCTCGCCGTGGACTCCCGCAGACGCGGACCTGTTGCCCAAGTCGACCGCCGCGCACCTCTCCCCCGACCTGACCGATGACCTGCGGACCCTGGCACGCATGCACGACGTCACGCTAGGCACGCTCGTCCGGGCCGCATGGGCGGCCACTCTGCACGACCTGACGGGCGCTGATGACATCGTGTTCGCCGCGACCGTCGCCGGCCGCTCGCCCGAAGTGCCCGCGATGGCGGAAATCGTCGGCCTGCACACCAACCTCGTACCGGTCCGCGCTCAGCGCCGGCCCGCCGAGACAGTGCTCGACCTGGCAAAGCGGTCGCAGCAACAACAGACCGAGACGTACGCGCACCAGCACCACGACTGGCGTGCCGGGCAGCGCGCTCCGTTCTCTGCGCACATGGTCTTCCACAACTACCCGCTGAACGACGAGTCGTTGTCCCGGATGGGCGCGGTGTCAGTGCGGGGGGCGGACGTCCGGGACGGCACGCACTATCCGCTGTCCCTGGTCGCCCGTCTCGACCGCGACTCTTTGGCGGTGCGGATCGACTACCGGCCGGATGTGTGGAGTGAGGAGAATGCGGACAGCATCCTGACGAACCTGCTGAAGCACCTGCGCCATGTCGCGCTGACGTCGGCCACGCGGTCTCAGCTTGCCGTGTAAGCGAGTGAGCCGTCCTGGTTGATCATAGAAGCGGCCCTTGGTCCGTGTTCCTCGTCGATGCGGGGATCATCAGCCAAGGGCCGCGTGATCGGTGTTCGTGGATGTGGCAACCTGGTGGGAGTCCGGGGATGTGAGCCCGATCTGTGCTGATCGCGACCCTTCTCGCCATGAGCGTGCCCTTCGTCCCGGCTCCCGCCACCGCACACACCGAGCGGTGGCAACGAGTTGGCACGGGGATCACCGTCAGCGGCCTCGGCGTGCCCGACGACCTCGGAGGCCACGCCGAGGCGCTCTCCGTGATGGACAACAAGAAGCCGCACCAAGAAGTCCTACCAATAGCTATCGCGTCCTGTGCCAGTAGTCACTCAATTAGTCACTCCCCGGCACCGCGGGTGGACAAGGAGTCTGCGATTCGGCGGTAGCAACCGCAGTGGTCAGCTCCAGGTCAGCGCGCCGCGCTCGGACCAGTACTCTGCCGCGGGCATCGCCAGCAGGGCGAGCTGGTGCAGATCCCGTTCGGTCAGACACACGGTTGCGGCGCGCAGGTTGCGCGACAACTGGTCAGTGCCGGCGGGTCCCAATAGGACGGTATCGGCCCAAGGGCGGGACAGCGCGGCGGCGATGGCGACGGCGTCCGGGCCTACGCCGTGCCGCTCGGCGATCTCGAGCAGCAGGGCCGGAGGTTCGACCGCCAGCCGGCCGTTGGCCAGGACCTCCTTGATCAGCACGTGAACACCGTTGCGGTGGGCTTGGGTCAAAGCCGGACCGGCTGAGGGCTCCAACAGGTTCCACGTCGACTGGACGGCGGTGAACACCGGTTGCCCCGCCACCTGCAGAGCCAGTCCGCGCTCGATGGTCTCCGCCTGTGCGGGACCGGATGTCGAGAAGCCCACCCGCACGCCCTGCGCAGTCAGCCCCGCCAACGCCTCCAGCAGAGGCTGATCGGCGAACACCGAACTGTCCGAGGTCAGCGAATGCACCTGGTACAAGGCGATTCGTCCACCGAGCAGTGCCCTGCTCTCAGACCACTGCTCGGTGAACCGGCTGAGTGAGTGCTCCTTGATCTCGTGCACGTCTACGTCAAGCTGCCAGCCGCCGACGTAGGTGTAGCCCCACTTGCTGGACACCGTCAGGTCCGGCACGTCCCGGCCGGCCAGCCATCCGGCGAGGAACGCCTCGGCCAGACCGTAGGAGCGTGCCACGTCGACCCGACGGATGCCTGCGGCGTAGGCGGCGTCGAGGACCTGGTGGCACCGGTCCCGCATCGCGTCCACGGTGCGTGCCTCCGGCAATGCGGCGTCACGCCCGAGGTTGATGTAGGCGGGCCGGCCCACCGCCGCGAGGCCGAGGCCCAGTCTCGGTGTGTGGTCAGGGAAGTCGCGGGGTGCAGTGTTCACGGACGACGTCCCAGACCTGTTCCGCGGTGGTGAGAGTGAGGGCGTGGTGCGCGATGTTCGCGCACGTCGTGTGGTCGAGGCGGCGGATGATCGCGCGCACCTGGTCCAGGTGGGCCGGCGCCGTCGACAGCACGTCGCAGTCGAGACCGACCAGTAGCGGCACGACAAGCGGGTGCGCGGCGGCGTCGCCGCACACGGACACGCGTTGGCGTTGGCGGTGTGCCGCGGCAATGGTGTCGGCGATGGCGCGCAACACCGCCGGGTGCGCGGCCAGTTGCGGTGTCAGGGCGGGATCGCGGCGATCCAGTCCCAGGATCTGACCGGTGAGGTCGTTGCTGCCGATGGACAGGAAGTCGGCGCGGGCGGCGATGTCGTCGGCGGCGGCAACGGCTTCGGGGAGTTCGATCATCGCGCCCAGCGGTGGTGGCGCGACGCCGAGGTCGTGCGCGACGCGGTTGAGGATGTGGCGGCACGCGTCCAGTTCACCCGGAGTCGCCACCATCGGGATCATGATGCGGACGTCACAGCCGCCGGCGGTGACCAGGACGGCCCGGAACTGACGGGCGAACGCGTCGGGATCGGCGAGCATGAGCGGCAGGCCCCTGCCCAGCCGGCCGGCTCTGCCCCTGGACAGGAACGGCGGCAGCTTGTCGTCGGCGTAGTCGAGGGTGCGCACGGTGACCGGTCGCCCCGCCAGTGCCTGCAGAACGGGCCGGAGGACGGTGCCGTGCTGGGCTTCGCTGGGCCATTCCTCGGCATCGAGGAACGGGAGTTCGGTGCGCAGGAGACCGACCCCGTCGGCGTTCGCGGTGACTGCGGCGCGAGCATCGATTGCGGTCGCGACGTTGGCGCGTAACGTGATCGTGTGGCCGTCTTGTGTCTGCGCGGGCAGATGCCGTTCCGTGGCAAGGGCTTCCCGGCGTTGCCGGGCGGCGCGCATCGCCTCGCCCGCGGCGGCCTGCTCGGCCGGGTTCGGGTTGATGACGATCTTGCCGCGCACGCCGTCGACGGCCACGGGTGCGCCGTCGGCGTGGTCGAGCACGGCGGCATCGACGCCGACGAGCAGCGGGATGCCCAGCGAACGCGCCACGATCGCGGCGTGGGAGTTGAAGCCGCCGGTGACGGAGACGGCCGCGGCCACCGTGCCGGCTCGCTCGAGCAGATCGGCCGCGCCGATCTCGCCGGCCATCAGAACGACCGGGCCCTCGGGGTCATGGCCGTGGTCGTGGCCGTGCAGCCGGGCGATCACGCGTTTGCCGACCTGGCGGACGTCGGCCGCTCGTTCGGCGAGCGTCGGATCGGGTAACGCCGCCAGCACCGCGGCGTGGTGGTCCACCGCCCGCTGTACGGCCAGCGCGAGTGGCAGGCTGCTCTCGGCGTGCTGGACGGCCAGCGCCCGCAGGTCGGTGTCCATCGCCAGATAGCTGATGACTTCGAGGATGTCGGCGTCCTCCGCGCGGTCGTCCGCCCGCAGTCGCTCCGATGTGGACAGCAGGTCGGCCGCGACGCCCTGGAAGGCCTCGGTGATCTGCGTGGCGGGATTACCCATGCCGTTCCAAGGAAGTGCGGTGGGTAGCGGGCGGTCGGTGCGGTGCAGCACGCCGACGGCGGTGCCGGGGCTGGCCGCGCGCCCGCTGAAGCGCAGCTGGTTCACCGGGCGGCCACCACCCCGGCCAGCGCGGTGAAGATCAACGCAGTGGAGGTCGCCCCGGGATCCTGGTGGCCGATGCTCCTGGGACCCAGGTAGGACGCGCGGCCCTTGCGGGCCTGCAGCGGGATGGTGGAGTGTGCACCCTCCTCAGCGGCCTTGGCGGCGTCCGCGGCTGCCGTGGCCAGGTCTGCGCCGCGGAAGACGGCCTCCTCCAGCGCGGAGACCGCTGGTGCGAGCGCGTCCAGCATGGTCTTGTCACCGAGGGTGGCCGCACCGAGTTGGGTGACGGCGGCCATTGCGGCGTGCAAGGCCGAGATGAGCTGCGGCGGCGACGCCGTCGATTCGTCCAGCACCTTGCCGGCGGCACGGAAGGCGCTGCCGTACAACGGACCGGAAGCACCGCCCACAGTGGACATGAGCGTGGTGCCGGTCTTGACCAGGACGTCGCCGACGGTGCCCGGCTCGAAGTCCTCGAGCGCGGCCAGGACAGCGGTGAAGCCGCGGGACATGTTGGCACCGTGGTCGGCGTCGCCGATGGCGGCGTCGAGCTGGGTGAGCTGGTCGCGGTGCTTCTCGACAGCCGTGGCGATGGCCCGGATCCACGCGCTGACCATGGCTGTGTCCACCGTGTCCACCGTGTCCACCGGATCCTCCTCGAATCGGACGGCAATGCCGCCATCGTGCCCGGTGGGCTGATGGTGCGCCATCAGCTGCCCCACCGCAGCCCCGCCGTCGCGACCGGCGCCGCCCACAGGTCGAGCATCTCGTCATCGGCCCTGCAGACGGTGATCGACACACCCGCCATGTCCAGGCTGGTCACGTAGTTGCCGACCAGGCTCGCGCCGATGTGCACCTCCTGCGCCGCGAGCACCGCGGCGACTTCGGCCGCCACGACGTAGAGCTCGATGAGCGGGGTGCCGCCCAGCCCGTTGATCATCACGATGGTCTTGTCGCCGGCGGTCAGCGGCTGGTCACTCAGGATCGCGTCCATCGCGAGGGCCACGAGTTCCTTGGCAGGCTTGAGCTTCCCGCGGCTGCGGCCGGGCTCGCCGTGGATGCCCACGCCGATCTCGATCTCGTCCTCTGGCAGGTCGAAGCCGGGGCGCCCGGCCGACGGCGTAGTGCAGGCGGTGAGGGCGATGGCGAACGACCGGGAAGCAGCGTTGACCTGCTCCGCCATCTCGGCCACCTTGTCCAGGTCCGCACCCCTGTCGGCGAGCGCGCCGGCGATCTTCTCCACGAACACTGTCGCGCCGGTGCCGCGCCGACCCGCGGTCCACGTGGAGTCCTGCACGGCCACGTCGTCGTCGACCAGCACGGTACGCACCGTGATGCCCTCGTCCGCGGCGAGTTCGGCGGCGAGCTGGAAGTTCATCACGTCGCCCGTGTAGTTCTTGACCACGAACAACACCCCCGCGCCACCGTCGACGGCCTTGGCCGCGGCCAGGATCTGATCGGGCACCGGGGACGTGAAGACCTCGCCGGGCACCGCGGCGTCGAGCATGCCGGAGCCGACGAACCCTCCGTGCAGCGGCTCGTGACCGGAGCCGCCTCCTGACAGCAGCGCGACCTTCCCCGCTCTGGGTGCGTCGGCGCGGACGATGATCCGGTTGCCGGAGTCCACCTTCAGCTCCGGGTGGAACGCAGCGATGCCGGCGAGTGCGTCGGTCAGCACCGACTCGGGTGTGTTGATGAGCTTCTTCACGACAGGACTCCTTCGGCCTGGATCGGCGCCGGCTGGTCGGCGGCGCGCCGCGTGGTGGCGATGAGGTGGTAGACGGCCGCGGCGGCGAGCCCGCCCGCGATCTCGGCGGCCAGGTACACGGGCAACTGTTCCCAGTGGACGGTGCCGCCGAACAAGCCTCCGGTGAGCATCGGCCCGAACGTGCGGGCCGGGTTGATCGAGGCGCCGGTGGCCGGAGCGATCGGGATGATGATCGCGAAGACGGCGAGTCCGATGGCCACACCCGCGAAACCCTGCGGTGCCCGCTGGTCGATCGCGCCGAACACCACCAGCACCAACAGGAACGTGCCGATCGCCTCCGCGGTGAACGCCTGGCCCGCACCGACGTCGGCGCTGTAGGAGGCGATGCCGAGCCCGACGTCGACAGCCTTGTGGCCGAGGACGCCGACGATGGCGAACGCGCCCAGCGTCGCGCCCACGAGCTGCGCGGCGAGGTAGCCGGGTACCTGCCGCCACGGCATCCGCCCGCTCGCGGCCAGCGCGAGCGTGACCGCCGGGTTGATCTGGCAACCGGAAACGTGCCCGATCGTGTGGACCATCGCGATCACTGCGGTCGCGAAGGCCAGGGAGATCATGCCCAGCTGGGCCATGGTGAACGGGGCGTCGCCGCCCACGATCAAGGTTGCCGGAACGGATCCGACACCGATGAAGACCAGCGTCGCGGTGCCGAGCACCTCGGCGATCAATGCCTGGGGGAATGAGTTGTCAGCCATGGCACGCCCGCGACAGTGCGGGCGCTCACCTCCTCAGCGGGGAACAGAGTCCATCGTGCTGAACAGCGTTCGTTATTACTGAACGAGAGGAAGGTAAGCGTGGCCCAGGTCACTGTCAAGAGGCTCGGTCAGGCGAGTGCGCGGGCGAGCGGAGCGCGACCCGCCCCCAGCTCACGGGACAACTGACGGGCCACTTCCCGCACCTGGACGGCCAGGTCCTGGTTCTGCCCGTCCGCCAGCAGCCGCTCGACCGGGCCGACCACCCCGATCGCGCCGACCAGCCCCGAGCGGTCGAACACGGGCGCGGCGATCCCCGCGTCGCCGAGCGTGGACTCCTGGTTCTCCAGCGCGTAGCCGACCGATCGCACCTGTTCCAGCTGGCCGTTCAGGGTGTCCGCCTCGGAGATGCTGTGGCCGGTCAGCGGCGGCAGTGGCCTCGCGAGGAGCCCCGTCTGCCGTTCCGCCGGCAGGAACGCCACGATCGCCTTGCCCAGTGCACAGGTGTGCCACGGGATGCTCGCTCCGACCTCGAGGATCTGCACCGCGCCCTCCGGCCGGAACGCGTGATGCACAACGAGCGCGTGGTCGTCGGTGAGCACGGCGACCCAGACAGCCTCGTTGGCGCGCGCGGCCAGGAGATCAGCCCAGGTCAGAGACCTCATCCGCAGCTCGTGCGTCTCCAGGAACGCGTTGCCGAGCGAGAGCACCCCCGGCCCCAGCACGTATTTGCCGGTCTGGCGGTCCTGCGCGACCAGCCCCTCGGCCTCCAACGTGCGCAGCAGCGCGTGCACCGTGGGCTTGGCGATCCCGATGCGGTCGGCCAGTTCGGCCAGGCCCAGCCGCGGACCGCTCGCGCTCAGCAGTCGCAGAATCTGCACCGCCCGCTGCACTGACTGGACCACGACCAACCCCATTCGGTATTGCTGAACACCGTTCAGCATGACAGCATCTCGTTCATGCAACCTGTTGGGATCGTACTCGTGTCGCACAGCGCGGAGCTGGCATCCGGGCTGAGCGCGTTGCTCGACCAGCTCGGCGTCCAGCCGGGCTCGGTGATCGCCGCCGGCGGCACGGCCGACGGCCGGATCGGCACCAGCTACGACGCGATCGCCGCGGCCGTGAAGGCCGCCGACCAGGGCCGCGGCGTTGTCGTCCTGCCCGACCTCGGCAGCTCGGTCATCACCGCCCGCGCAGTGCTGGACGATCACGCCCAGGCTGACGTGGTGCTGGTGGACGCCCCGTTCGTTGAGGGCGCCGTAGCCGCGGCCGTCACGGCCGCCTGCGGCGCCGATCTCGCCGCTGTCACGACCGCCGCGCAGGAGGCCCGCCATGCCACCAAGCTCTGAAACGTCCGTGCACACCGGCGACACGGCCGAGATCGATGTCGTGCTACCCGCGCACCTGCACGCACGCCCCGCAGGCAGGCTGGCCAGAGCGGCGGCGCAACTAGGCTGCGGACTGGAGATCACACACGAGGGCCGGACGGTTGATGCGACAGGGATCCTCGCCGTCATGAGCCTTGGCGCCACTGCCGGCGCCACCGTCACCGTCCGCGCTCACGGCGACGGCGCCCACGACGCCGTGACCGAGATCTGCCAGCTGTTGCGCACGATCGACTGACCGGCCGGCAGGTTCTTTCGGCACTGGCTGAGGTCGCCGACAACGACAACATCTCGGCGATCCCTGACAAGGGCGAACCTCCGGACGTTCCTGGAGAGCTCCGACGTCACCACGCAGAACAAACTGTCTCGCGCCGGTGGGCAGTCCGGGAGGTCGCCCGCCCTTCCACAGCTGTGGCCAGGAGCAAATCCATCGGCCTCCGGGCCACCCTTCAACAGGCGGGCGAACACGCGAAGAAGAAGCCCTGGCCTGGCCCGCCGACCAGATCCAGCGTCAGAGCGGCGATGCTGCAAGCGGTTGGCGGTGATGTCGCGCGGCGGTGATTCGCGGCCGGACGTAGGCACCTCTCGGCACGTCCAGCCCGGCCCTCACGGTCGGCGGCCTGCTCGGCCTACGCCACCTGCCCCAGGTCCTTCGCCGGCCGCGCATCCCGCACCCACGACCGCGACGTCTCATGCGAGACGCCCGTCGCCTCTTGCCTGCAGAAGGAACATCCTCTGCTGATCGCCGTGTCAGAGCTTTGTCAGCGCCATGTCCGAGCCCCTTGTCCAAAGGCACTGCGCTCGCGCCCCACTGCCAGAACAAAGGGAACAACCATGTCCAAAACAGCCACTGTCGCGGCCCTCGCCGTGCCCGTCCTCGTAGGCGCCACCGAACCGCGCAGGCCTCCTACGTCAGCGACGGTCACACCGACCAACGGTGTGGGTGACCCGCTAACCCCTGGCCGCTGAATTGCACCTCCCGTAACAAGCCGCACGCACACGATTCCCAGCGCCGGACCGACGCCGTGGCCGGGCTTGACCGAATGGAAAGAAACACACCGCTGAGCAGGGTCAACGGTCCCACGACGTCCGTGGACGTGCACCGCCGTGTCAGGCGATTGTCACTCAGTCAGTCGCTCAGTCAATGTTCCAAACCGTCCACTATGGACAGTGCTTGGGCACCCCTGGCTGAACCGGCCACGGGATCACACGCGACACCGCGCGACATCGCGTCTACTCCTGCTTGAGCGGACGCCAAGAGCGACTCTCTGGCCCCTTCGCGCGCAAGGTCGCCCACGACATCAGACGGCCGACGATGCTCACGAGCCCTGCGGTGCGCGTGACCAATGAAGTGACCGCGTTTGTCCGTCGGTCGTGACCGCTCTGCCTGCGGTCACGGTGGGTGTGTTCGCGGCATGTGACCGCAGGGGTCAGGATGGCCGGCATCGACCGGTGTTCTGGGACACCCGTCGCCCCGTCGACTGTGGGGATCCGACGCCTCAGTCTGGGCCGATCACGCAGAACTCATTGCCTGCCGGGTCTTGGAGGACCCGTGTCGTCCACTCGCCGGCCTCTGTGATCGTGAGGGAAGTCGCGCCGGCAGCGATCATCTCGTCGACCATCGGCGCCGCGTGTTCGACAAACAGGTCAAGGTGCGTTCGGCCCTTCGTGGTCTTCGCTTCGGGAACCCTCTGGAAGGTCAGGTGCGGCGGCCCGTCGGCGCCGCTGGGCCGGTCGATCGTGACGTAGGGCCCGCCTCCACGGTCCGGACGTCGCACGTAGCCGAGGAACCTCTCCCAGAAGGCGGCCACCTGATCGGGGTCTGGGCAGTCGATGGTGATGCCGATCTTCATATGTAGCCTCTCGATTGCGTCAAGCGGCGGTTGCGTGCGGTGTGAGGATGCGTGGTGCTCCAGATGAGGAGCCCTGACAGCCACACCGCCGAGTGCGGTCACTTCTCACCAACATTGATCATGCCCTTGATCGGCAAGTGCGGCTACAACTCACGAACATTCGGCGGTCAGGTCTCGCGGACAAAACCACTCCCGAAACGCACGGCGCAAACTCCCCCCGCCGCTCCCTGTCCAGAAGACGCGAAGCGTCGCAGTCAGCCCTAGATCGTGCCCGTGATGCAGGAGGGTGCAACGACGATGGACCGGCTGAGCCGTCCGATGGATCTCGCCGTGCATCTCGATCGATGACCCTCGCATGTAGGTGCGGTCGCCGAGTTCGCGCTGTCGCGTGGCTCCCGCAGCTGCGGTTCACAGCTCTTCTGCCGGCACACACGGGGCTATCCGGATGCGAGGTCAGCTAGAGCACGGCGTTGAACAGAAGGGTGGAGAGCCTATCGACTGGGCTCGTGTCGAAGCGGATCCGAAGCCTCAGATAAGCCTCGGGATAGCCACCTCGTTTCGTGCTGACAAAATCGTACTCAGGTGTGTTGGTCAGACTCGGGGTCGCGCCCACCAACCAGCGGCTTTCCGGCAGGAAGACAAACGCTCGAGCGGGCACGAACGTGAAGGCATTCGAGCCGTCGAGAGCCATCCGCACCATGTCGGATTCTTGGATGCGACCCAGCATCCCACCGATCTGAGGGGAGAGGCCTGAGGCTGCGGCGCCCGGTCGCTTGACCTCCAGGCCGACGGCGATCGTCCAATAGAGAGTCTTCGCCTGGTCACCGAGGATCAGGGGCGAGACGTAGGCGCAGTCGATCCACTCATCCCAGTCGTACTGCGCCGCCCGATCGACCGTCGCTAATGTGGGTATCTCCGCACCTTCCTCACGTGGAGTGGATAGCCAGAAGTTGGTAGCCCGCCGAGGTGCACCAAATTTTCCGATTAGGTTCAGATCTGCCGCGTGCGCGTCGATCAGCCCGCCGGACGAGGTGGTCAGCCGAGCGTTGAGCTCGTGCACCTGCCCGTTGGCGATAATGCGCAGGTCCTCGTGCAGCTTCACGTGATTGAGCGCGTACCGCTGGAAGAGCAGGCCGTTGAACAGACCCTCACGTCCCACTCCGGGCTTGGCGTTGATGCGCGGCAGGTTGCTCAGCACGCCCGAGGGATTCGACGCCACCAGGTCTACATAGATCCGCGCCACATCCGACGGTGATGCGTTCAGATGCTTCCAGAACGGGATGCGGTCGCCAGTTGTGCGGGCCTCCTTCTGCAGGAACTCAGCGACGAGCAGGGTGACGGACGCCAGCACCGAGCGCGAGGCCGCTGTGCCAAGGGTCTGCCCTGGCACAGCGAGCGCGCGCAGTTTCGCAACCATGTCGCCTTCGCGACCGCGGACTCGGGTGAGGACGCGCCAGTTTTTGAGGGTGGCGATGCCGCGTTCGACGAGGCATCGGATGGCGGAGTGGGCGCGGTTGGCGGTGCGTCGGCCTGGGGTGAACTCGTTTTTGTAGCGGCGGTAGGGCAGGTGGAACGCCGGCGCCGGCGCCGGCGCCGATGTAGCCGCGGTCGGCGACGAGTTGCAGGCCGGCCTGGCGGCAGGTGTCGAGGATGTTGTGGGTGCGGGCGGCGGTGAGGTCGTAGACCGAGCCGGGCAGTCCGTCGGAGATCCAGGCGAGGCGGCCGTAGGGATCGGTGAGCACCTGCAGGGTGATGCCGTGGTGGCGGACTTTGACGCTGTAGCAGGCTTTCAGGCGGTCACGGTCACCGCTGCGGTCGATGCGGATGACGGTGCCGTCGAGCAGCGCGTAGTTGGAGAACGATCCGGCGAGCCGGGTGACGGTCTGGGCGAGGCTGGGTGCGCGTGCGGCGAGCAGGTCGGTGGTCTCGCGGATGTAGCGGTAGGCGGTGGCCAGGCCGACGCCGAACCCGGTGGCGAGACGCTGGTAGGTGTCGCCGTTGCGTAAATGCGCGAGTACGAGCAGGGCTTGGCGGTTGCTGGGCAGGCGCCGCCAGCGGGACCCGATGCTGGTGCGGTGGCGGCGGATCAGCCGTGCGACGTAGTCCAGGGTGCGACTGGACAACGTCATCGCGGATGGATAGAACAGCATGCGAAGCCCTTGGTGTGACTTGTTGATCGTGGTTGACGACCTGTCTACCAAGGGCTTCATCCATGCCTGGGCCCGCCCCACCTGCAAGATCAGGATGGAAAACGCTCACCACCAACCGAGGACCCGGAGTGGCTTTCGACCTCAGCGGCGGCGGTACGAGCAAATCGACATTCAAAGACCGTCATGAGGGCCGCGCAGACGCAAGCGCTCCACGGTCACCAATCAACGCCTCGTGGCACCTGGCGGTTCCGACCACTGGCGGTCGACGCCTGGGTCCTGGGCGAAAGCTCAATTGCAGCGTGTGGATGTACCAAAGCCGGACGGCCACGCCGTCGACGGTGATCGGCCCACTCTTGCACCCGAAACGCACCTCCCTTCTCCCGACCGCAGGTGACGACGCGCACTCCCGATCGGTCACCCACTCACGGGAGGGATAGTTATGATCGTCGATCGTGTTCACCGCACGGCCGACGGCCGTTCCTGATGCCGCCGTCGATCCCGTGTGGACCACGCGGCAACCCGAACGAACGGTGCTCGGTGTGGTGCACAACGTCACCTCCGCGACCAGGCTCTTCGACGTACTGCCCTTGCTGGCGACAGACCATCGTGTCGAGGTGATCTTCGCTTGCACGGGCTCGTCCCCGTTCGCGATGGATGTCGACCCGCACCTCGACAGGAATCGAGTGCGCCAGGTCGGATGGCCGGAGCTCGCGGAGCGTCGGATCGATCTCACGATATCGACAAGTCACGGCGGTCCCCTTCACGAGCTGGACAGCCCTATTGTCATTTTGCCTCACGGAATGGGGTACAATAAATACTTGAACCCGGAAACCCGGAAACCCGGAAACCCGGAAACCCGGAAACCCGGAAACCCGGAAACCCGGAAACCCGGAAACCCGGAAACCCGGAAACCCGGTATTCGGTCTGGCGCCTGAGTGGCTGCTGTCAGAGGGCGTGCCGATCGCCTCGTCGCTGGTGTTCTCGCACGATGAGCAGGTTGAGCGACTGAGACGCTCCTGTCCGGCGGCACTGGACGTGGCCGTTGTCGCGGGTGATCCGTGTTTCGACCGGATGCTCGCGAGTGTGCCGCTGCGCCGCACGTATCGCGACGCGTTCGGTCTGCGGCCGGGACAACAACTGGTGTTCGTCTCGTCCAGTTGGGGTCCGGAGTCGCTGTACGGCACTGCGCCGACGTTGGTGCGCGATCTGCGCGATGAACTGCCTCTGGACGAATTCGCGGTCGTGGTTGCCTTGCACCCCAACATCTGGGCGCACCACTCCCCCTGGCAGATCGAGATGTGGCTCGACGACTGCCGTCGTCGTGGGGTCGTGCTCGTTCCTCCGGAGGAGGGCTGGCGCGCCGGATTGATCGCGTCCGATCTGGTGATCGGCGATCACGGCTCAGTGACGTTCTACGGCGCCGCGTTGGGTAAGCCGACGTTGCTGGCCGCATGGCCGGAGGACGCCGTCGACCCTGCATCCCCGGTCGGCATGTTCATCGCCGCGGCGGATCGGCTCGACCCTAGTCGGCCGTTGGGCGAGCAGGTGCGCGCCGCGATCGAGCGTGGCCGGACCCACGAGGAGATCACGAGGTTCACGACGTCGGTGCCAGGTGAGGCGGCACGGCTGCTTCGCACGGAGTTCTACCGCCTGCTCGATCTACCGGAGCCCGAAACACCCGCCCTGACCCGCGTCATTCCCCTGCCTGAACTGTCGCTGCGACCTCCGGTCGCCGAGATTGTGCGGGCGGACCTGTGGATTTCCGATGATCAGCTGGGTGTTGCCGTGGTGCGGTATGCCGCGGACGTGGCGCCGTTGCCGGCGGGCGCGGGATTGATGGTCAGCACCGACGAACCCTGCTCGACCCAGTTGGAGCTGGCCGACATCGTCGTGCACGACCAACCCGGCGACGCGCACGGCTGGATCGCCGACACCCTCGACGCGTTTCCGGGTGCCGTGCTCGCCACCATGCCCGTCAACGAGACCACCTGGGTGGTGGGCACGCGGGACGCCGGATTCGTGGAGTTCACGTCGGCGGGCGGTGACGGCAGGGTCTGGTCGGTCGTCGTGCTGGCCTGGTTGCGGGAAGGCCGGCGGATCGCCGACTTCCCTGCTCTTGTTCGCCTGCAAGCAGGTCAGACCAATTCGGCCAGCCTTTGCCGGGTCGCCAGCGCGGAGTGGATCAGCCCACGCTCCTCGTAGATCGTCAACGCCTCGCGGTACAGCTCGACGGCCACGTCGAGGTCGGTCTCGAGTTGCGCCAGTGCTTCCACGATCTCCGCCCGATCAGCCTGGTGGTTGTGTTCAGTCGCCATGGCGAGTGCTTCCCGCAGCCGCGGACCACCTTCGGCGCCGAGCTTCCGTCCTTGCCACAGCAGCACTTTCGCCAAGTTCTGCGGCTCAGGCACAGTTAGCGACCGGAACCCCTCGTAGGCTCGCTCCAGCAACACCAGCGCCTGTTCAGCCGATTCAGGCTTGGCGCCATGCAGGCACGCCAGGGCAACACGACGCGGGTCTCGGGTCGTCTCCGCCAGCTCCAGGTTGCGCCTCAACCACGACGCCGCTTGGGTGAGATCACCGCCGTCGAACGCAGCGAGGCCGGCGCCTTCCAGTGCCGTGGCAACCAGTTCCACACCGCCCACCGCCTCCGCGAGCCGGATTGCCACGGTGCACGAGTCGACTGCATCGTGGAACCGACCGAGACTCCGATACGCGAAACCCTGCTGCACCAGCAGGAAAGCCTTCATCCGGTCGTCGTGCAGGTGCTCCGCGGCGCGAAGGCCGAGTGCGTGGGTGGCCACCAGATCGTCGGCGTATTTCTCCGTCAGGAACAACCACCACTGCGAGACGCACAACCGCAGGACGGACTCGAGCTCACCGAGATCGAACGCGACAGTCACCGCTGCACGCAGGTTGACCCGCTCGGCCCGCAGCCACGCGCCGGGATCGGCCGAAGCAGGATGCGCACCATCCACAACGGACTCGGGGAGGAACTCGGCTCGCCACGACCGTGGTGGCAACAACTTGGTGGCCGCGGTGACCGCTCCTGTCACATACCACCCGATCATCGAACGTGCAGCGGCAAGACGGTGTGCTGCATCATCGACGGCGTCGGCGACCAGACGCGCGTGCTCGTGCACCAGCTTGTGGACGGTCAGCCTGCCCGTGCGAGGTTGGTCGATCGTTCGCGTGTCCCGAAGTTCACGGATCACCGGCCGCAAGTCCGCCTCAGAGAGCCCCATCGCGGCCGCCAGCACCGCCACGGACAGGTCATCGACGTACGGATGAAGCCCCATTGCCCGGTAGCAGCGCTGGCCGAGGCGGCTGAGCCTGCGGTATCCGGCGTCGAACACGGTGCCCAGCGACGGCTCGCCGCCCACGGTCACCCGCGTGATCCCGATCGCCGGATCCTTCAGCTCATCCAGCAGTTCCGCCAACGGCAGGTCCGATGACTCCGCGAGTAGTACCCCCACCACGCACAGCGCGGCAGGCAGGCCCGCGCACAGGGCGATCAAGGCGTCACGAGCGGAGATTTCACCATCGACGCGGCTCCCGGCGAAGGTGCGCAGCAGTTCGACGGCCATCTCGGCCTCGAGCGGCTCGACGTCCACGAGAGCAGCGTTGTGCTGCAGCAGGGTGCCGAATGCCCCGTGACCGGTGACGACGACCAGCGAGGCGCCCTTGCCCGGTAGCAGCGCGCGCACCTGGGCGGGCGTCACGGCATCGTCGAGCATCACCTGGAAGGATTTGCCGTGGGTCAATGATCGGAACAGGTTGGCCCGTGCCTCAAGATCCGCGGGAATCTGCGCGCGGTCGACCCCGAGCGCGCCCAGGAACCCGGCCAGCACCTCGCTCGGTGCACTCACCTGATCGGTCCACGCACCAAGGTTCGCGTAGAGCTGCCCATCGGGGAAACGATCCGCACGGTCGTGCAGCCAATGCACAGCAACCGTCGTCTTCCCACTACCGCGCTGGCCTCGCAACACTCTGATCACCGGGCCCTCGGTGCTCACCGCGGCCAATGCCTCGTCGAGTGCACGGAGTGTCCGCTTCTGGTTGACCAGCTTCGTGATCGCTCCGGGCAGCTGGCGTGGCCGCGGCAACCGCATCTGCGAACCGTGGAAGTGGATCTCACCGGCAGAGCCGGCCTGAACGACGTTGCCCGCCGATCCATCCACCATGTTCGTCACGTCGGGCTCGCCCGCCATGCCGCGCCTCCCACGCTCCGGCAAAGATCGATCCAGTCAGCCTATCGGTCGCGTGACGACGGTGGCACGCGTTGTGATCATTCGCTGGTGAGGTCGTTGCGCATGAGGTCGCGCATGGTGCGGACAGCGTGGTGGAACTCCTCGTCTGCCTCTTTGATCACCGGAGCGGTCGCCGGATTGCTCAACACAAGCTCAGCCCACCGTTCTCCAGAGTCGAGCACAGCCGTGAGCGCCCTGTCGGCGAGTTCGGGTGCGTTCAGCTCGATGTACGCGGCAGCGTCGCGGAGTGCGGCCAATGCCGCTTCGCTGGTGCCGGCGGCAGAACGCAGGGCAGGGCGCAGGGCTCGTGCCGCGACCAGGAACTTCGCATAGGTGTCCTCACGGTTCTGCTGGTGGCGTTCCTCGCGCTTGGCGCGTCGTTCGATTTCGGCGAGACGGAAGGCGCGCATCGTGTTGAGCCACTGGGCGCCAAGCGCGCCGAAGACACTCAATACGGCCACGAGCATCGTCACCCAGATCGGAGTCACGTGAGCACGGTACCGATTCCGTGATCACGTCGTCGGATGCCAGGTACGGTGAGCTGAAGTTGAGTGTCGCCACCGGTGCGCATGGACGCCAGTCAGTCCTGCGGAGAGTCCGCGGCGCTTGATCATGATCTTTATGCCGTTGGGCTTCAGCGGCTTGCCGCCGCGGTCGGCGAGCCACAGGTCGGGTAGTTCGGCGCCCTTGTGCTTCGCACGAACGCGAAGCTAACGGCTGATCGCTCGCGCGGTCTTGGGCCCATAGCGCACGCGGCGGTCCTTATTGCCCTTGCCGTGGTAGTGCACCGAGTCGGTGTCCTGGTTGAGGTCCTCAAGGCTGAGGTTGCCGACTTCGGACAGGCGGGCACCGGTGTTGTAGTAGAGCCGGATGATCGCCTCGTCGCGGAGCTGCACGAAGTCCTTGCCCTTGCAGGTGCCGAGGACCTTCTTGATGTCGTCGTCACGGATGACGGCGATGAGCTTCTTCTGCGGCTTTGGCTGCTTCACCCGCTCCATCGGCGATCGGTCGATGTCCTGCTCATCCAGCTCGAGCCACTTGAAGAACTGCTGCAGCCCCTTGTGCTTGTTCAGCGCCGTCGCACCCGAACGAGTCTCGATCATCCACGCCTGGAAGAACTCGATGTGCGCACGAGTCACCTCGCACGGGTCGTCGGCGGCGTCATCGGCCTCCAGGTCGGGCGAGTACTCGGCCAGGTACCGCGCGAGCTGAGCGGCAGCCAGGAGGTAGTTGTAACGAGTGGTCTCTGGATGACTCGCGGATCGCAAGGTGCGGTCCCAATCACGCAGATAGCCCGTCCAGGTCTTGGAGAGACCGTTTGAGAGCTTGTTCAGGTCAAGAAGAGGCATTGTGAAAGCCCTCCGAGTAAAGGGGTCGATGAGCGGCGTGCTCGACCCGGCAGAACTCGGCAAGATCACAAAAAGAGGGTCCTCGCAGTATCTGACCTGCGAGGACCCTCTAGGCCGTCGGGACGACAGGATTTGAACCTGCGACCCCTTGACCCCCAGATCGGGCTTACGGGCCGCTGATCTGCAAAAACAGGCACTTTTGGACGCAGTTCGGCGCACTTGACTGCGAATCAATGGCGTTTGCGATCATTTCGCGGTTACCCAAGATCCGCTCCTTCGTTTGCCGCCAACGCTTCCACGGCGCAAAGTCGTCGCCCGCTGGCGACGGACAGCTCGAGACGCAGGGAACGCGGGATTGTGTGCAGGTGATTCGTCCTTACCGAGGGATTGGAATGGCACGCTAGTAGGTGTCGTCGATGGCAGCGCCAGCGTTCCTCCCGAGGTTCGGGAGCTTGATTGCTTCTTTCGGTTCTTTCCGCCGACACTTCTTCGCCACACCCCTGTGGTTCACTTCCGGCGGCTGCACTGAGCCGCACGGCAAGCCAGGAACAGTCTACGCCTACCCTCCGCTGGTCATCGACCATTTGTAACGGTTGAATACGCGAGTCAATATTGTGTAACAGGACGGAGTGTATGACCGACGTTCAAGGCAGTGAGACCCACGGTCACCTGCTTGAATATGACCGCGCGCCGAGCGGCAGTCGCCCCCTCGGCGTCACTGAATGAGAACCTGCGAGATATCTCCGCACGCCTGGTTGATGTCCCATCGCCTGCAGACTCGGATTTAAGATCTTCGACAGGAAAATTCATGATCGGCCTGAAAATTGCATACAGGAAAAGTAGACCATGAAGGGTAAATCAGCTCAGCGCAGTGGCGAGCCACTCCCCGGAAGACCGAAGCCTGCAGAAGCAGGGCCGTGAAGGGCTTTGCCCGCCGGCGCACCGTCCGGTGTGCCGCGATCATCGCGCTGATCGCTGCCGTCGAGCTGGGATCCGCGGGATTCGCGATCGGCGTGGCGGCGTCAGCCGGGTTGAGCCTGGCCTCGACGGTGACGGTGTCGATCGAGGGCGCCGTCGGCACCTGGGCAGCCGAACCCGCCCAGTCCAGCGCCGCGGCACCGACGACGACCAACACCACCACCCAAGCCCCGGCGGCGCCACCTAATCCGGCCCCAGACCAGTCGATCGTCCCCACCACGCCGTCCACGCTCGAGACGACACCGTCCGCACCGGCCGGTACCACGCCCGTCGACGCGCCATCCGGTTCCAGCGAGCCGGAACCCACGACTCCCTGACCGCCGAGGGCGTCCGCGCACCATCGCGCCGCCCGCGTTCACAACCGGCACAGCTTTCCGCCACCCGACGGCCTTCCGGCCACCAGGTTTCTGTCCCACATGAGGAGAACCGCCATGCATGTCAGCAAGAAAGCCAAGTCAGTGCTCGTCATCGCCTCCATCGCCACGATCCTGGGCGCCGGCGGCTTGGCCATTGCCGCGTTCGTCCAGGAGAGCACTGCTGGCGGCGTGTCAGGCTCGGCTGAGGCGATGGTTCCCGCCACTGTGACCGGCGCGCAGACCGGCACCCTGCTGCCCGGCGAAAAGGCCTACGTCACGCTCACCCTGTCCAACCCGAACGCCAATGTGAAGATCAGGCTGATGAGCGTGGCCCCAGGCGAGGTCGTGGTCGACAGCGTCACCAACCCCGCCGACACGGCCTACTGCCACGGCCAGATCGAACTGTCTGCCGCCGGCGCGGACCCCCTCCTGCCGACACTGGCCGTGAGTGAAGCCAACTTCCCGTACAAGCTCACCGACGCCGTGAAACTCAAGGATGACACCGACATCCGCTGCCAGGCCATGACCTACCACACCACCTGGACTGCCCAGTTCCAGGCCGTCCGCTAGATCTAGTACCAACCCCGCTGATCGACGTCCGAAGCAGGAGTCACCAACGACAACCACGAGACCCCCGGCCTCGTGGTTGTCGCACCACCCCAACTAGCTACTAGGAGGGAGAAACCCATGCACACCAACAGGAACAGCAAACCCGTACTGCTCGTCCACACCGTCATGTGCGCCGCAGTGGCCGTCAGCGCCTTCGCGATCGCCGCGTTCGTCCAGCACAGCACCGCGAACAGCGCAGCCGGTTCACCCGAGTCGGTCACCCGCGCCACAGTTCCTGGCACACAGATCGGCGTCCTGCTGCCCGGTGAGACGGCGTATATCACCCTCTCGCTGACGAACCCGCACGCCAACGTGCAAGCCAAACTACAGCCCATCTCCGCTGGTGACGTCGTCATCGACACCGTCGCCAACCCTGCCGACAGGGCCTACTGCCACGGCCAGATCGAACTGTCCACCGTCGGCGCGGACCGCGATCTGCCAACCCTCGCGAAGCACGAGACCAACCACCCGTACAAAATGATCGATGCCGTGAAACTCAAGGCCGACACCGACTTCCGCTGCCAGGGCATGACCTACCACACCACGTGGTTCGTCCACCTCAAGGCCATCCACTAAGAGACCCTGACTCGACGACGTGTCTGTTGAGTCGTCGGCAGATCATGACAACCCCTGCTGAGGAAGCCTGGGCGAGATCGTCGCGGATGTCCACAACGGATGCACAAGCGGCGAAGCAGTGCCGCAGCGCGATGATCCTGCACTGGAACTGATGGAACCGCCAAGCTCGCGCTCGATAATTCCACCGCACCCGTCCTGCGCCGGGGCTCACTCCATGACCACATCGACAGCAGTGGTTTGCCATACTGACAAATGGCGTGCGGGTCCCCGGTCTCGGGTCTGGCGCCGTGATGTTTGACCGGATCGGGACCTTCAGGACGCCCAGGCCGCGCTCGTGTCCACTAAGGACAGCGGCACATCATCGGTGTCGCCGACGTGCGCCGCTGCCCGTTGATACCCGATGCTCCTGTTGGTCAGCAGGTGCAGATGCCGCCGTTGTTGACTCCGGCGACGCCGTTGCCGCCTGCGAGCCCGCTGGCGCCGGACGGGGTGGCGATGGTGTCGGCCGCGTCGTTGATGGTTCCTGAGTTCCCGAGACCACCGGCACCTGCGGCACCGCCGATGCCACCGGGACCGCCGGGGCCGCTGCAGCCGGTGCCACCGTTACCGCCGCCGGCACCGTTACCGCCCTTGCCGCCAGTAGCGGTGATGTTGTCGATGCCAGTACCGCCGGTGAGGGTGCCGGAGTTTCCGATCCCACCTGCGCCACCGGCACCGCCTACGCCACCGGCGCCGCCAGGCTGAACGGCCGCCGAGCCGTTGCCGCCCTTGCCGCCGACGCCACCGTTACCGCCGGGCCCGCCGTTGGCCTTGAGCGTGTCGACGCCGGCACCGCCGCTGATGGTCCCGGTGTTCCCGATCCCACCGGCACCGCCGGCACCCCCGACACCGCCTGCGCCGCCTCCGTGACCGCAGCCACCGACGCCTCCAGCCGCACCGGTACCACCGGCACCACCGTTGGCGGTGATGTTGTCGAGCCCGGGATCGCCGACGTCGCCGGTGAAGGTGCCGGAGTTCCCGACGCCTCCGGCCGCACCAGCGCCACCGATGCCTCCAGCACCCGCACCGCCGGCGACGAGGCCGCTGTTACCGCCAAGGCCACCGAGACCGCCGTTGCCGCCCCGGCCCGCGGTGAGGGTGACGGTGTCGCTGCCGGCGCCACCGGTGATGTTCCCGGCGTTACCGACGCCACCGATCCCGCCGACGCCGCCGTTACCACCGGCACCACCGGCACCGCTGGCGAATCCGAGCCCGCCTTGGCCGCCGTTACCACCGTTACCTCCGGCGCCACCGATGACGGTGATGCTGTCCGTGCCCGCACCGCCGTCGATGACGCCGGTGGTCCCGACGCCGTTGCCGCCGACGTTTCCGGCTCCGCCGTTGCCACCGGCACTGCCCGCAGGGGTGCCCGCAGTGCCGTTGGCTCCAGCGGGGCCGTTGGTGCCTGCGGTACCGGCGACGCCGGTGACGTTGATCGTGTCGTTACCGGCGAGGCCGTTCACGGTGCCGTTCACTGCACCGCCGGTGATGGTGATGATGTTGTTCCCGCTGGTGCCGTTCAGCACTTGACCGGCGGGGATCCCTGCGGTGCAGGTGAAGTTGGCGCCGCTTTGGGTGCACCCCGGCGGGAGCGCCCACGCTTGCGTTGGAACCAGGAGTACAAATCCCGCCGCGGTGCCCAAGCCGATCAGGGCCCGGCCTGCCCGGCCTGCTGTGCTGATGCGTGCTGTCGATCTCATGATCAACCTTCCACCCGTGGGACGGGTCCGGGGCTGCTGCCGCGGACCTGCGAGGTGGTGTGATGACCGGGGTCTGGGGTCACTGCCCGGTGCCGCATACGTGAGGGCACCGGATCAACCAACACCCTCGACATGGCCAAGCCTTCGCGCCCTCAACGAGGCTGGCAATGCAAACCGTGGCCGGTCACCCGCACGTGAGACCAGATTCCCGCCGATGCCAGCAGTAACGGGGCCAGCCGTAACTGCCTGTCACGTCCGATTATAACGTGACCACTCACATGCCAAATGCATGAACATTCAAATTGAACAGGCTAAACCCGCTGCGGCGCGAATATGAGGACGGTCGCCGTTGATCAACCATGAGCTCACGGTGATCTCGACGCGACCTGGCCACCAACACGGTCTGCGAAATTCGGCCCGGCCTCCACGATCGGGCGTTCCGCGACGCCCGGCAGGTCCGTTCGACCAAATCGGGTCCACGCGGAGACGGCTATCAGGCAGCGCTGATCATCTAGCGATCTTAGCTGGTCACGGTAGCCGATAGCAGCCCAGGACCCCGGCTGTGCGCGCGTTGAGCGCAGGTGTGTTGAGAGAGGGTGGACTTGATCGCGAACACGTCCCACGTCGACCGTCACTCCTGATTGAATGACAGATCCTCACGTCACCTTGATGTTGCCACCCACGTGGCATCGAATAGTGCACGTGGGCTTCTAACATGAATGCCCTACCTCGCGACAATGGGCCATTTGGGGTGTCGAGTATGCATACTATCCACATGGGAGTAGGGTGCGGGTTGTTGCCCAGGACCCCGGTAGCGCAGAAAGATGCGAACCGGGGTCCTTTTTGTGCACGATTATGTTTCAGGACAGAAGGCGTCATGCAAAAGTTCCGCACGACCATTCGCGCGATGCTCGGTGCCACCGTGGTGGTAGGCGCCATGGCCGTCGTCGCCCCCGCAGCGCAGGCCATCACCATCCCCGTGGCGTGCAGCGAGAACGCGCTCGTCGCGGCGGTGAACCTCGCCAACTCCACCGCTGCCGCCGACACCCTCGCCCTGGCGGGCGGTTGCACCTACGGCCTGACCACCGCCCACGGCGGGCCGACGACCGGGCTGCCGGTCATCACCACGCAGATGGAACTGATCGGCCCGGCGACCATCACCCGCACGTCGCTGCTGCTGTTCCGCATCTTCGAGGTCAGCCCCACCGGCAACCTCACCCTCACCACCGCGGTCACGGTCACCAACGGCAGCGTCGTCGGTAACGGTGGCGGCATTCTCAACCACGGCGCGGCAACCTTGACCAACAGCAGCCTGAGCGGAAACCTGGCCACGCTCAACGGCGGTGGCCTGGCCAACGCCGACACCCCCACCGGTACCGCCCCCGCCGCCACGTTCACCAGGAGCCCGGTGACCGACAACATCGCGCTGCTGGACGGCGGCGGAATCTACAACGGCCTGCGCGGCACGCTGACCACCACCGGTGTCACCGGCGGCCCGATGCTCGTCGGCCGCAACACCGGATCACGCGGAGGCGGCATCGCCGCGGTCAACTCGGACACGACCACCATGACCCAGACGGCCGTGACGACCAACGTCGCCGTGCTGACCGCGGGCGGCGTCTACCGCCAGGGCGGCACCATGACCAACAACAACTCACCGATCAGCGGGAATCTGACGAACAACTGCCTCGGCAGCGTCCCCGCCGTGCCCAGCTGCACCGGATAGGCACATCCAGAACGACGCTGTGGGCCTCCCCGAACGGGAAGGCCCACAGCCACACGCAGAACCACGAGCAGGCGCTGCCTGCGAGCGACTGGTGAGACAGCTACTGGACCCGGCGTTCGACTTCTCGAGCGGCACACGGTGGCTAGCAGCACGGTGGCGCAGTAGTACTGCAGGTTTGCGTAGAGCGCGCGGTGTTCGTCGTCGGTTGGCTCGCCGCACGGATATGAACGCCCTTCGTTCCACGAACCCAGGAACTCATCAGCGATCAACTGTCTTGTGTGGACACGGCGCGCACCGGAACTCAATACGCCCACATGGGTCCACTTCGCAGGGCTGCTGAGCGAACATCGCAGCCTCGCGACGAGGCAACGATGCGGGCCGACGAAGGGATTGTCACCTGACACAATGATCTTGATTCCGGCATTCGCTCCACCGCCCATGCGATGCCCAGGCGGTGTGGGCGATGCTGGTGACGTGGTCGACATCGTCGGCGACGATCCCGACAGTGCGGTGGCGTTGTTCGCAGGGATCTGGGTGCACGAACAGCCCACGCCTGGCAGCACGTACGAAGGCGACCTGGTTCTGCGTCTCTCCCCCGCCGATCACACCAACCCTCTGTCCCGGCCTAACACCGCCGATGTCGAGATGCTGCTGGCCTACAAGGGCAGTACGACGACTTATGCAAAGTGAGCTACGGCGAAAGATGATGTTGACGGCCGCACGGCAAGAACGACCGCGGAGCTCGCACCACATCGACGTGGCTCGGCGGAATCGGGATCGCCTGATCACGAGCGATCCCCTGACGTTGGCGCCGCGCCTACGGCAGGTTGAACTGGAAGGACCTCCGCAGTCCGATCGAGTGAGATCCGGTACTCAACGACCAGACGCCCCTTCGGAAAACCGCTGGTAGGGTCTGTTCCCATCTGCTGTGTGCCCTGCCGGGGATTCAAACCTGCGCACATCGCGGCAACGCCGACAACTGCAACATGATCACCGGATGCAGTGAGCCTGCGCGCTGATGAGTAGGCCCAACTACGCGAGCGGCCCTGCACGTGAAGTACGGCCACCAGCGAGATGCATCAACTCTCCGGATGGGATCTCTTGCGGGAAAGTCGCCGCAGTTCAGGCCAGTACGGACCAGCTTGGGTACAGGGCGCCACTTCGAGGCGTCCGCAAGACTCTACCTCCAGCAAGCAGCACGTCGCAGCCTGGAGATGGGGCCCGGTTACCTGCTGACGCCTTCGTCATGGCCCCGAATTCCCTCCTCGCCTCAGCCGCGACCCTTGATTGGGTTGGATTGAGTTGCGCGCAACTCCACGAGGTTCAGCGCCAGTCACCTCGTAGGCCTCGGCCCGTACTTCTCCAACCCGACCTTCGGCGACACGCCAATATCGCCATGACCGATCGACTTGGCCGCGCCCATTCCACCCTTTGCCGGCGGGTTGTCCGAGGAGTAAACGACGTACTGAAACGACATGTGGTCCTCCCGGTCGTACGCCGTGCTCAGCCAGTAGTCGCGGTTCGCGATGTCCTCCAGCCTTTCCCAGACTTCGGCCGTGGCGGACTCCGCGCGGACAATGACATCGAGATCGATCTGCTGCCCCGAGTCGATGCCATGCACGTAGACGTAACTCGCGTCGACTACCTCAGCCTGCGCCTTCCAGTCCGCCACGATCTTCTTGCAGAGCTCGTCCACGTCCTCGTAGTACTGCACGAAGAGATTGCACCCGGACAGCAGCCCAACCAGCAGCACAACCACGCCCACCACACCGGCCACACGCCTTGCCGCGCTCACTCCACTCCCCTCCCACTTCACGTGACAGTTCGGCGTCTACCCCGGTCGCCTCGAGTAACGGGGCTTGCGCGGTCGCGGGACCTACGGATGGACTCTGATCGAGCTGTCCCGCGCCCCGCAGCGTGACTCTGATCGACTCCGGTTCCGAAGGTGACCGCCGTGCGGTTCGCGGCAGTACGTGGACACTCGCCCGCTACGCAACCACTACGGTCGCCGGTAGATCGAGTTGTCACTGAAGTCATCGTCCTCGACCGGCTTCTGCTTCCGCGGTTCAGGAGTACCGAACGCAGGTACCGACACATCGGTGTCGAGCCGTCCTGCTTGTCCGCCGACTGCGTTCCAGAACTCGCCGAGCACGTTGGCCGCGGCACCTTCCCTCGCCTGCCGCACCAACACCATGAGCCTCGCGGCGAGCTCCGGGTTCTGTGCGATCTTGAGGTCGAGCAGGGCACCGTTCGGCGCCACCGTCACGGTCAGCGCCTTGTCCTCGGAGGTGACGGTCTGCCCCGCCTCCTCCAGGTTGCGGCGGAACGCGACCGCGTTGCGCTGCAGTTCCGCGGTCTTGGCCTCGAAATCGGCCAGCCACTCATCCGGAGTCATCGTCCGCTCACCTCGTCGTCGCTCTCGGGCCGTACTTCTCTTCGGGAGATCCGGAACCCTGGCCGAGCCCGCCCTGGTAGATCACCGGTCCGGGCGTCGCCGAACCGCCGCCGAGCGCGCTGCCCTCGGAGTGGACCGCGAGGTTCACCTTGACGTCGCTCGACGAGGTCTTCTGCCAGAAGTTCTTTCGGGCGACCTCCTGCAACTGGCCGATCACCTTGTCCTTGTCGACATCCCCGCGGATCGTGACGTCGAGGTACATGACCTGTCCCTGATCCAGCCCATGGCGGTACTCGTACGTCGCATCGACAACCTCCGGCATCTCCTTCCAGTCGGCGACCGTCTGCTTGCCGAAGCTGTCCACGCCCTCGTAGTACTGCTCGGTGACATTGCACCCGGCCAGCAAGCCCACCACCACGGCGAGCAGGCTGCCCAGCACGACCGAACGCAGTGCGGTGCTCACTTCACTCCCTCACGCGTCACCTGATAGGTCCTCATTTGCGACGCCGGCCCGCCCTGGGTGAAGGCATCCGTGCTGTCTAGGAACCTTCGGACTGAAGGATCCGAACTCTGGTCGAGTTGTCCCGCGACCGCGACGTAGTTGCGGTCGACGCGCTGGTTCTGCGGTTGGTCGGGGTTCTCCCGGTAGCCGCCGATGCTGTGGTTTTCGCCGACGGTGCCGGTCTGGTTCTCAAAGGTGACCGTCGTGCGATTCGCGGTGTTCGGGTTATCGCTGGCATCGAGATGCGGAACGATGTCGCCCTTGTTCTCCAACGACAGCATCTGCACGTTGCCGGGAATGTCGATGCGGCCGACCGGCGAGCCGGCGGTGACCACGTGCGTCACGTTGTAACCGCTCGCGACGAGGCCGTTGGTCGACTGGGCAGCGACGATACCGCCCTGGCTGTGGCCGACCAGCATCACCGGAACACCGGATCCCTGAGCACCGGCATCACGCAGCGCCTGCTCGATGCCCTGCTGCAGAACGGTGTTGTTGCCTGCCATCGCGTCAATGTTGACGCCTGAGTCGTTGGAGCTCTTAGGATCCCACGGCGCATTCCAGTCCTTGGTGCCGGGAACGTCCACGACGTAACCAGTCACGTTTCCGTTGGCGTCCTTGATGATTCGTACATCGATGTTGCTCGGTTCCTTGTTGGTGGGGCTGTTGCGTTCGTCGAGACCCAGCAGAATGTCACGCAGGTTGTGCGGTCCCGTGTCGTGATAGGTATGGAGGTACTTGGTGTCCGCTGTGCCGTCCGTATAGGTCGCGGCGAGCAGGTCCAACGTGGACGCCAGATCAACCGGTACGCCGAGCGACGAGAGCATGCCGGGCGACATGCCTATCAGGGTGTCGACCATGCCGGGGTGATCGACCAGCCACTTCTGCCAGTCGCCGTCGTAGTTGGCGTACACATCCGCGGCGATCGCGGTACCTGTCGCGAGTCCAGCGGCGACAACACCACCTGGTGCCGAAGCGACAGCGAGACCTGCCATCCATCGTGAGGCGTCGAGTCCTTTGGCGGCGAGCTCGTCCGCAGCCTCGTAAGCCAATTTCGTGGCGCGCAGGGCGTCACCGCGCAAGCCGATGGCCGCGGACGTGGCGGTGAGACCGGTCGGCCCGTCGAGCGCCATGGCCATGGCCGCCTCGAACTTCGCCACCCCGGACGGATTCAGCAGCGCTGAGGCCAGCACGTCAGGCTCAGCGAGGAACTTGTGCCCGGCCAGCGCGGTCTTGAGCGCGTCACCGGCAACCTCATCGGTGAGGACGCTCATCGCTACGAGATCGTCACTCTTGGCCCGGAACCCGCCGGCACCACCGCCGACCTGGATGTCGGCGACAGGGGCGATCCCTACGTTGCGGCCCACCGGTTTATCGGGCACTACGACGTCATCGGGCACTACAGAGCTCCTGCCACAGCCGGGGCAACCCACGTGCCCAGATCCTCGCGAGCAACTGGCTCCAGCCGAACCATCCGACGGCCTGAACCATCTGGCTCCGGTTCGAGGCCGCTCCAGCCACCATCGGTGTGCACCCAGCTGATCTGAGACGTCATCCCGTTGCGGCCGACGACGAGACACTGCAACGCCCCGTCAGTCTCGGTCGCCACCTGCTGAGCGAACGCAGCCTCGCTGCCGGACAACCTCAGCGTGGCGACGACAGCGGCTGGTCCTCCAGGGTCGGCATCGCGGAACAGCCGGGCAGCACCCATCTCCTGCAACGCCGCCAACGGCAGCCGACCGCGCAACGGCGTCGGTTCGGGTCCTCCCCCACCGAGACGTGCCGCAACACTGGATTCGACGTCCACTTCCTTTGGTGGAACGGCCCGGATCAGCTCCTTACCCAAATCCGCCGACGCGAACATCGACATCTCCACCGCACCGTCCCCCAACTCGAACAGCGACGCGCCCAACGGCCCGGAGATCGTGTGCATGCTGTGCAGACCCTTGTCGCCGATCGCCGCGACCGTGTCCAGCACGACCATCGGCAACGCCAGGATCTCGAGGTTCTTCTCCACCGACCGATGAACTTCGCCGCCCACGCCGTCCACCACCCGCTTCTTGATCAACCCTGCCTCGGCAGGACCGATGTCCGCCGAAGGCATCCAGGCCGGTGGCAGCTCGACGCCGGTGCGTTCGACCAAGTAGGCGAGCTCACCTGCGGCCAGTACCAGCCGGTGCGGTGCCGGGGTCACGCGGGCACTCCCTGTCCGCGCAGGTACTCGCCAGCCTCGAGCCACGCCCTGTAACCTGCGGGCGGCAGGTTGTCCGGCCCCCACTTCCACCCGGTCCACGGCGGCTGCGGAGGCGACGGCGGCTGGCCGCCGCCGAAACCCAGCGCATCCGCGACACCGTTCGCGATATCCCGTGCTGCCTGGTTGAAGGCATCAACCGCACGGTTGAACCTGTCGATCGCGCTGGTGAACCAGCCCACGACGGCCTCGGAGATCTTCTTGATCATCGCGATCAACTCTCGGACCTCCTGCGCGTGCTTGCGCAGCAGCGCGGCAGCTTCGGTCAGCCCGTCCGCGGCTTTCTCCAGCTGCCGCTTGTCCCCACCGACCGTCTCCCGGCACCGCTCGGCTGCGATCGAGTGCCACTCCATCTTCCGCGCGTCGTCGTCGAGCTTCTTGGCACGATCACGCACGCCATCAGCGCGTTTCACGATCTCGCCCGCGATCCGGTCCAGCTCGTCCGGGTTCCCGTACATGTCTCCGCCCCTCACTCACGGCGAGCGAATCATGACAGGGGGTGAATGCACTCGCTCTTCGCCCGAAGATGCGTGCTTCTACTTAGCGAGCACGGTCGGTTGTCATGGTCACAAGTGGCATTCGCCAGACCAGCAACGATGCAGCTCGTGGTCGCGTGGTGGTCGCACCCGACCCATGCTCCGGTCCTGCGCTGCTCACCAGGAGCAGACGAGCAAGGAGACCGGAGGAACTCGTCATGAAGAATCCGAACCGTGGTCGCGTCTACCGCCGTTGTGCTTGCCGCGGCGCCGACGGCCGCCAGCTTGGCGCCCGCTGCCCGAAGCTGACCAACCGCAAGCATGGAGCCTGGACCTACGCCGTCGATCTACCGACGCTCGACGGTAAGCGTCGAACACGACGCCGCAGGGGCTTCGCGACCAAGGCAGACGCTCAAGTCGCAATGAGCAAGGTGCTCAAGTACGAGCGCATCGTCATCGTCATCGACGATCGACAGACCGTCGCCGACTACCTCGTGAGTTGGTTGCGCACCAAGGCATCGACGCTCAAGCCGACCACTATGGCCAACTACCACGCATACATCCACAAGACCTGATCCCGCACATCGGATTGATCAGAGTCGAAGATCTCTCCCACCAACGCGTCGTTCTCTATGTCCGCAACCAACTGGAGGCCGGCCGCGGACACATCACATTGCGCCGCTGTCTCGCGACACTGTCCAGTGCACTGGGCGACGTCGTACGGCAGCACCGCCTGCCGTACGACGCGGCCAAATATGTCTGGCACCCGATCTACGAAGTACGCCGGAGTGTTGGTCGCCCGCCGAGGCCGCGAAATTCCTCAAGTACTGCGCTGTCCACAACGAACCGCTGACCAACCTATTCGAATTGATCATCGGCACCGGTATGCGCAAGGCGAGGCACTCGCACTGCACTGGGCCGACATCCCCCTCGACGAACACGTGCTCTCCGTGCTCCAGACGTTGTCCAACATCAACAACTCCACGCCGGTCTTCACGACCCTCAAGATCAAGAGCAGCCTCGCTTGGGTCGGACTCTCCAACCGGGTTGTCTCCGTACGCCAGAACCAAGCCGAGCGCCATTCGACCTTGTCGACAACAACGGAGATCTACGGCCACCTGCTCCGGCACGTCGCACTCGACGCGGTGAAGGCGATCGAGACGGCATTGAAAGAAGCTGAGGCGGCGTAGCGCGACCACTTGGCGACCACAATCGGGCAAAAACGACACCAGCGGGCCTACCTCGAAAGGTAAACCCGCTGGTCATTGGCCGTCGGGACGACAGGATTTGAACCTGCGACCCCTTGACCCCCAGTCAAGTGCGCTACCAAACTGCGCCACGTCCCGGCCACACTCCCGGTCTCCCGGCGTGCAGAAAGAATCCTACCCCACCCGGATCAGAGATCAAAAACGACCCCCGCCACAGGGCAAGAGCTGCGGAAATACAGCGGGGACCCGAAGTTCGGGTCCCCGCGTCCCTCGGTCCGACCGATCCCCCGATCCTCGACCGACAGGGAGAACTATGCGTTGGCGGCGTCCCGTTCACCACCGCCGAAAGTCGAGTCTTGTCCGTCAACCTTCGACTTACCGGGCGGTAAGACGGCGCTGACGCTGAAGCCGCCGTCCGCGCGGTACGAGGTCGTCAGCGTGCCGCCTGCCAGCCGCACGCGTTCGGACAGGCCGTGCAGGCCGGCGCCTCCGCGGTCGCCCAGCGGCGGCAGGTCGCCTGGGCCGTTCACCACCGAGACGCGCACGGGTGCGGAGCGGTCCACGGTTACCGTCACGGGGGCGCCTGGCGCGTGTTTCGTCACGTTGGTCAGGGCCTCCTGGACCACGCGGAACAGGGCTCGGGAGACGGCTGGTGACAGCGCCGCATCGCCGGTCTCCGAGAGCGTCACGGACACGCCTGCCACGCGGGCGCGGTCGATCAACTCGCCCAGCGACGGATATGACGTGTCGGAGTTCAGCAGGCCCAGGGCGGCGCGCATTTCCGACAGGGATTCCTTTGCCAGGGCCCGCAAACGCAAAGCCGTATCTCGCACGGAAGGATCAGCGGCGGTGGCGGCCAGGGCGGCCGATTCCACGGCTATCAGGGTGGCGTGGTGGCCTACGGCGTCGTGGATCTCGCGGGCGATTCGGGCTCGTTCGGCGGCACGGGCGGAGGTTTCCTGGGCTTCCAGTTCTGCGGCCCGGGCTCTGCGGGTTTCGTACAGGGACCGGGTCAGTTCCTTGCGGGTGGTGACCAGCGCGCCCAGGGCGGTGGGGGCGGCGGCCAGACCGAAGGCGAAAGCCGTGGCCAGCAACAACGTTCCTATCGGGATCGACTGGGTCAGCAGTACCGGGGCGATCGACGCCACGGTCATCACGACCACCCAGAAGAGCTGGATCGGGATCGACTTCTCCTTGCGGCCCAAGCGGAACTGGGCCACGAGGGCAGGCGCCCAGCCCAGGCCGCCGGCTACGGCTGGGACGCACAGCAGGGATGCCAGCCACGGCCAGCGCAGGCGCACGGAGAGCAGCAGGGAGGCCGCCACCGCGGTCCACAGGGACCAGGTGAACGGGCGGTCCTGGGTCAGCAGGACGACGCCTGTGGTGATGCCGACGGTCAGGATTTCGCGAACGACCGGCTTCACCACACACCGACCTGGTGGGCGACCAGGGCCGCCTGCACCCGGTTTTCCACGCCCAGCTTGGTGAGGACGGTGGAGACGTAGCTCTTCACCGTGGCCTCGGACAGGCACAGCTGGTCGGCGATCGCGTGGTTCGAGCGGCCGCCGGCTACCAGTTCCAGGACCTGGCGTTCGCGGGCCGAAAGGGAGTCGAGTTGGCGGTTCGCCCGGAAGCCGCGGAGCCGTGGGAGCAGGCGGGCGGTGATGCGCGGGTCCAGGACTGCGCCGCCCGCGGCCAGGTCCACGACAGCGCGGACCAGGGTCTCGGGTTCGGCGTCCTTCAGCAGGAAGCCTTGAGCGCCCAGGTCCAGGGCCGTTGCCACGTAGTCGTCCAGGTCGAACGTCGTCAGCACGGCGATGGCGGGCGGGGTCGCCCAGGTTCTCAACCTGCGCACCGCCTCCAGGCCGTCCACGCCCGGCATCTGCACGTCGACCAGTACGACGTCGGGCAGATGCGCCAGGGTCACGTCGACGAGTTCGGCGCCGTCGGCTGCCTCGCCGACCACCTCGACCCGTCCGTCGGCTTCCAGGAGGACTTTCAGGCCCCGCCGCAGCAGGGCCTCGTCGTCGGCTAGCACCACTCGTACGGCCACGAACCCAACCAACCGCACCCCATGCGAAAGAGCAACCAGAGGTTACTTCTTGGCGGCGCCCGCCTTCTTCTTCTCGCGCACGCGCACGGAGATGCGGACCGGGCTGCCCTCGAAGCCGAACTCCTCGCGGAGCTTGCGCTCGATGAACCGGCGGTACGACGCCTCCAGGAAACCGGTCGTGAACAGCACGAACGTCGGCGGCCTGGTCGAGGCCTGGGTCGCGAACAGCACCTTGGGCTGTTTGCCGCCACGCACCGGCGGCGGGGTCGCGGAGATCAGCTCAGTGAGCCACTGGTTGAGCCGGCCGGTCGGGACGCGAGTGTCCCACGAGTTCAGCGCGGTGCGCAGGGCCGGAGCCAGCTTGTGCACGGCGCGGCCGGTCAGCGCGGAGATGTTGACCTTGTCCGCCCACGGCACGCGGACCAGGCCGCGTTCGAGTTCGCGGATCATCTCGTTGCGGCGGTCCTCGTCGACGAGGTCCCACTTGTTGAACGCCAGCACGCACGCGCGGCCCGACTCGACCACCATCGTGAGCACGCGGAGGTCCTGTTCGGACAACGGCTCGTGCGCGTCCAGCAGCACGATCGCGACCTCGGCCGACTCGATCGCGCCCTTGGTGCGCAGCGAGGCGTAGTACTCGGCGCCGCTCTCGAACTTCACCCGCTTGCGCAGGCCTGCGGTGTCGACGAAGCGCCACACCTCGCCGTCCAGCTCGACCAGCGAGTCGACCGGGTCGACGGTGGTGCCCGCCACCGAGTCGACCACCGCGCGCTGCTCGCCGGTCAGCCGGTTGAGCAACGACGACTTGCCGACGTTCGGCTTGCCGACCAGTGCGACGCGCCGGGGGCCGCTGTTGCCCGACCCGAAGTCGTCGCGCGGGGTCTCCGGCAGCTTCGAAAGGATCACGTCGAGCAGGTCGCCGGAGCCGCGGCCGTGCAGGCCCGACACCGGGAACGGCTCGCCGAGGCCCAGCGACCACAGCGACGCGACGTCCGCCATCAGGCGCTCGTCGTCCACCTTGGACGCACACAGGATCACCGGCTTCTTGGAGCGGCGCAGCACCTTCGCGACGGCCTCCTCGGTCGTCGTCGCGCCCACCGACGCGTCCACGACCACGAGGATCACGTCCGCGGTCGCCATCGCGAGCTCGGCCTGCGCTGCCACGGCGCCCTGCAGGCCCTGCGCGTCCGGCTCCCAGCCGCCCGTGTCGACCACGGTGAACTTGCGGCCGTTCCACAACGCGTCGTACGCCACGCGGTCACGCGTCACGCCCGGCACGTCCTGCACGACGGCCTCTCGGCGGCCGATGATGCGGTTGACCAGTGTGGACTTGCCGACGTTCGGCCGCCCGACCACCGCGAGCACCGGTTGCGGCGGAGCGGCGTCCTCACCGTCCTCCGAGTCGAGGTCGCCGAAGGCTGACCAGTCGGCCTCGTCCTCCCAGGTGCCGTCCAGGTCCGTCATCGTCTTCCCTCACTCATGCGTTGTCCATCAAGTTCGGCGACCAGTGTCGCCAGGCGGTCGCGCACCTGCTCGGTGGCAACGCCGAGAGCCGCCCGCCCCTTCCCTTCCGGGAGGTGGAACGGCTCACCGATCATCACGTCGACCCGCGGCCGCCAGCCCTTGGCCTGGTACGTCCCGCGGCATGCGACCGGCAGCACGACGGCGCCACCGGCCTTGGCCAGCCACGCCGCGCCGTTCTGGGCGCTCGCCACGTCGCCCTCACCACGCGTGCCCTCGGGAAAGATCCCGACCACGCCACCCGCCTTGAGGACGGACAACGCGCTGGTCAGCGCCGTGCGGTCGGCTTCTCCGCGCTTGACGGGAATCTGCCCGATCTTGCCCAGCAGGGTGCCCGCGATGCCGCTGAACATCTCCTGCTTGATCAGGAACGTCACGCGGCGCGGCAGCACACCGAACAGGATCGGCCCATCGGCCATCGAGCTGTGGTTGGCGACGACGACCACGCCGCCGGTCAAGGGTACGCGGTCACGGCCGTGCACCCGAATCCGGAACTGCCAGGCGTACGGCACCCGCGCGATCCACCTGCCGAGGTCGAACAGCCACGGCAGGGTGCCGTCGGGAACGCTCACCCGGTCACCCTCAGCCCGCGCCGCTCCACCAGGGCCAGCAGCGCGGCGATGGTGCCCGCGAGATCGAGCTCCGTGTTGTCCACCTCGACCGCGTCGTCCGCGGCCTTCAACGGTGACACCGCGCGCGACGAGTCGTAGTTGTCGCGGCGCTGCACGTCCTTGAGCACAGCGTCCACAGTGGACTCACGGCCGGCCGCGTTGTCCTGCTTGGTCCGCCGCTGCGCCCGCGCGTCCGCCGACGCCGTCAGGTAGACCTTCAGCGGAGCGTCGGGCGACACGACGGTGCCGATGTCACGCCCTTCGACGACGATGCCGCCCACGTGGTCGACGGCGTCCGCGATGATCGCGCGCTGCTGCGCGACGAGCAGCTCCCGCACGTGCCTGGCCGCCGACACCGGCGACACGGCCAGCGTCACCTCGGGCCCGCGGATCTCTGCCGACACGTCGTCACCGTCGAGCGAGATGCCCGGCTTCTGCGGGTCCGTGCCGACCACGAGCTTCGCGTTGTCCGCGACCTCGGCGACCTTGACCTCGTCCTTCGGGTCCACGCCCGCCCGCAGCACCGCCACCGTGATCGCCCGGTACATCGAGCCGGTGTCGAGGTAGCGCGCGTCCAGCGCCATCGCGAGGCGCTTGGCGACCGTGGACTTGCCGGTGCCGGACGGACCATCGAGTGCCACCACACCGCGCAACTGCCCCTGGCCCACCACAGCTCCCTCCGAGACGCCCACGGCTCTCATTGTGCCTGGTGCGGACGCTCACACCGCAGGCGGGACGTCTTCGGTGAGCAGCCGCGGCGATCAGCGCCGCGGTCAGTGGTTGAGATCGGTCCGCAACGCCGCCGCCCCACGCAGGTAGACGTGCTTGACCGACGACCGCGGCAGCTCCGTCTCCACGTGCGCCAGCAGCCGGATCACGCGCGGCATCGCACCCGGCACCGCGATCTCGGTGGCGGACAGCAGCGGCACGTCCGAGAGGCCGGCCAGGCGCGCGGCGTAGGCGGGGAACTCGGACGTCAGGTCGGGTGTGGCGGTGAGCACGACGCTGATCAGGTCGTCCGGGGACAACGCGTTGCGCTCCATGACCTCGCGCACCAGCTCGGCCGTGGCCTCCAGCAGCAGCTCGCGCGAGTCCGCGTCGATCTGCGTGGCTCCTCTGATCGCTCGTACCGCCATGCCATCGACACTAGCGCGGTCCGGCCGCGGACGCCCGCACCGTCCTCATAGGACTGTCTTGGCGTCCACGACGATGTTGGGGTACCGCAGGGTGAGTCCGAGCAGGTTGACGACATAGGCGGCCCACCCGCCGCCGAGCAGCACGAGCCGCCGCGGTCCCAGCAGGTTCGCCGTCTCGATCAGCACGTGCACGCCGCTCGACCCGATGAACGTCAGCTGCCTGAAGTCGATCACCACGTCCCCGGCACCGTCCCCGAACGCGCACGCCAACGCCAGCTCGGACCGCAGCAACTCGCTGGTGCTCAGGTCGACCTCACCGGTGAGCGTCACCACCGCGCCGCGGCGACTCACCTCCAGCAGGCCAGGTTCGGGTTCCATCGTGCGCCTCACGGGTCTGGAGACAGCAGGTCGCGCACCGCCGCGAGCACACGCAGTGGGTGCGCCGGTTTCGGTATGTAAGCATCGGCAACTCGAGTGGCCGGCTCGATCGCCGAAACGGCTACAACCGGCACTCCGAACGTCCGCGCGACGGCCGCGAACCTCGTCCCCTCACCATGAGACGTCAGCAGGTCCACGATCGCCAGCGCGGGCGGCGTCTCCAGCGCCGACTCGGCCTCGCCGATCGTCGTCACGAGCGTCACCTCGAAGCCTTCGGCGTGCAGGAACGAGGCCAGCGCCTGGCCGGAGAACCGGTCGCCGTCCACGAGCAGCACGCGCGGGCGTCCCGGTGGCGCGGGCAGCTCCGGGACGCCCGCGCGCGACCAGACCCGCACGAGCGCACTCACGACCGTGCCGGGCCAGGTCGGTTTGCCGGGCCGCACCTGCACCTCGTCGGCGATGCCGAACAGCAGCCGCAGCCCGAGCGGGCGGACCGCGTCGGCCACGCCCAGGTCGAACACCCCGTCGTCCTCGATCGTCAGCAGCACCGCGTGGTCACGCGGCTCCCACGTCACCCCCACGATCGACGCACCCGCGCGTTGCACCGCGTTGTCGGCGGCCTCGGCCACCGCGAGCAGCACGTCACGCGCGTCGTCGACGTTCAGCCCGGACTCACCGGCGAGTTCCCGCACGAAGGCCCGGATCTCGGGCAACGAGCCCGGGATCGCCGGAAACCAGCGGGTCTGCGCGCTCATCACGCCGCGTGCGACGGAGCCGCCAGCAATGGCGTGATGAGCTCCCTCAGCCTGGTAGCGCTGCGTCTGCCCGCTTCGTCGTGCAACGGCTCGAGCTTCTTGCGCGTGCGGGCGGACATGATGTCGCCGGCCTGTTCGACGGCCAGGACCCCGACCGCCGCCGCCTCGTCCACGTCACCTTCCACGAGGTGGTTGAGCGACAACGCGATGAGCGCGAACGACCGGCTGCGTGCCATGTCGTCGCGATATCCCGCCACCGCCTGGCGCAACGACGCGATCGCCGGCCGTGCGTAACTCTGGTCGACCGTGCTCGCGAGAGCGGTGTAGACGACACCGGTGATGCCGGCGAGGTCGTTCACGTCGAAGAACGCCGCCCACGGCGGGGCATCGTCCACGTCCGCGCGGGCGAACTCGTCGTGTGCGCGCCCCAGCAACGCCAGCGCGGCCACCCGCTGCCCCAGTTCGGCGTAGCACCACGCCTGGTTCGCGGCGAGGATCGCGTTCGTGTGGTGGCTCGTCGCGACGAGCCCGGCGAGCCGGAACATGCCGAGCGCCTCGGCGGGCCCACCGTGGTGCAGGTGGACCCGCCCCATCCGATAGCGGATGTTCGCCACCAGGTCCCCACCCTGGGCGAAGTTCAGGGCGAGGTGGAAGTGGCGGTGCGCCGACCCTCCGAGCCCGGCGTCGAAGGCGGTCCACCCGGCGAGCGAGTGCAGTTCCGCGATGGCGCACCGGAAATCACGGCGTACCGCGTCATTTGCCGAATGCGCGAACGCCTTGTCACACCACGACAACAAGGCCTGCACCTGGGTGCGGCACGCCCATCCGCCGTAGCGGTAGTCGACCGCTCGCAGCGCGGAGGTCATCGCCCTCAGGTGCTTGACGTGCACAAGTCCAATCTTGGATTGAGGCGGCGGTAACGAGGGTGACGCGTCGTGGCGCATCTGTAGTTCTCCATGGCGGGCTCGGGGGGACCGTGCAGATGAGTCTGTTCCCGAGGCCGACCGGCAAACAGGGCCGAACGAATCCGCCCGGCAGGGCCCTACGGGGTGAGGTCGGCCAGCAAAAGCCCGCTGCGCGGCTTGGGAGTGAAGTAAGTGCTCTTTCGGGGCATTTTCCTGCCCGACAGCACTTCCTCCATCGGCACCGGCGCGATCAGCAGGACCGCCTCCGCCTCGACGGACGGGTCCACCGCCGGCCGCACGCACGGGCTCTCCGGGTCCAGCCCCAGCGCCTCGCCCAGCAGGAGCGACTCCACCACGGCGTGGTCGATCCCTTGCCCCGCAGGCAGTTCGACCCGCAGCACCTCGTCCGCGCACCGCACCACGACCACGCCAGGCGCAGGATCGACGACGTACGGCAACGGCGACACCCTCAGCCCGACCCGCCGCCACGCCGTCACCAGATCGGACGCACCCAAGCCGGTACCCACGATCGCCCGGTGGATCGGCCCGACCCGCAGCCCCGGCCCGGACGTGACCAGCGCCAGCAGTCCGGACAGGCCCGCCGACCGCGCCGCCGCGACCCGGTGGTTGCCGTCCGCCACGAGCAACGGATGCGCGCCCGCCGCCTCCAGGAACGCGTCCTGCAGCGATCCCGGCCCGACCAGCCACACCCAGTGCCGCCGCCCGCCCGAGTCCACAAGCGACACCGCGGGCTCCTCGGTCATGCCGAGCACCAACGAGGTCAGCCCGTCGTGGAGCGTGATCGGGATGAGCATCGCCGCACTCGTGGCGATGCCGAGCGACGCCAGCACCTGGCCGCGTTCGGCGACAACGTCCGGGTAGACGTCCTCGGTGTGCGCGATGGCGTCCGGGTCGACCAGGCACAGCAGCCCGCACGCGGTGCCGTCCGGTCCGTCCACCCGGTACGGCGCGACGACGTCGGTCACCTCCCGGTACGCCCGCCTGACCAGCACCGCGAGCTCGGCACGGGCGTGCGGCAGCGCGTCCAGCAGGCCTGTTCCCGCCGCCAGCGCGGCCGGCGTGCGGTGCGGGTGCTGGACGGCGAGCAACGTGCCGTGCGGCGCTCTGGCGAGCGCCCCGATCACCTGACCGGGTTCGGCGAACTCGTCGACGTCCGGGCCGGGCACGCGGTCGCGCACCACCCACCCGCGCCGTACTGGGCGTACTCGCAGAGACATCCACGTATCATGATCCCTGTGAACGTAGAGATCACGCCCTTGCCGGGAATCGGGACGCGCCAGGACTTCATGATCCGCGCCGGCCGGCGCGTCGGGGTGATCACCTATCGGGACGGCCGGTTCGAGCTGATCCTGTCCAAAGCGTCGGATCCGGACTCCTGCGCCGCCTCGATACCCCTCTCGCCGGAAGAGGCGAACACGCTCGCGGGCCTGCTCGGCGCGCCGCAGCTCGTCGCCCACCTGCGCGAGGAGCACCGCGACATCACCGGCATCACGACGCGTCAGCTGCCGGTCACGGCGTTCGCGAACCACACGCTCGGTGAGACCGCCCTGCGCACCAGGACCGGTGCGTCCATCGTGGCCGTCGTGCGCTCGGGCAACGCGCATCCGTCGCCGGGCCCCGACTTCATCTTCGAGAACGGTGACCTCGCGGTCGTCGTCGGTACCGCGGAGGGCCTCGACGCCGCCGCTGAGATCCTCCACGGCGGTTAATCACAGTGCACGAGACAACAATCGCCATGATCCAGCTTGGCGCGGTGTTCTTCGGCCTGGGGCTGCTCGGCCGCGTCGCTCGCCGGATCGGCATCTCGCCCATCCCGCTCTACCTCCTCGGCGGGCTCGCGTTCGGCGTCGGCGGTTTCGTTCCTTTACAAGGCATTCAGGAGTTCACGCACCTCGCCAGTGAGATCGGCGTGGTGCTGCTGCTCCTGCTGCTGGGTCTCGAGTACTCGGCCTCCGAACTCACCACGGGGCTGAAGAAGTCCTGGATGGCGGGTGTGCTGGACCTCGTGCTGAACGCGGCACCGGGCGCGATCGCGGCGTTGCTGCTCGGGTGGGGCACGGTCGGCGCGCTGGCGATGGCCGGCGTCACCTACATCTCGTCGTCGGGCATCGTCGCGAAGGTGCTCGGCGACCTGGGCCGGCTCGGTAACCGCGAGACGCCGGTCGTGCTGTCGGTGCTGGTGTTCGAGGACCTGGCGATGGCCGTGTACCTGCCGGTGCTGACCGCGGTGCTGGCGGGTGTGAGCTTCCTCGGCGGACTCACCTCGGTCGGCATCTCGCTGCTCGCGATCACCGTGGTCCTGGTGGTGGCGTTGAAGTACGGCCGGTTCATCTCGGCCATTGTGGACAGTCCGGACCACGAGGTGTTCCTGCTCAAGCTCCTCGGCTCGGCGTTGCTGGTGGCCGGCATCGCCTCGCAGCTGCAGGTGTCCGCGGCGGTCGGCGCGTTCCTGCTCGGCATCGCCATCTCCGGGTCGACCGCCGAGAACGCCACGCGCCTGCTGGAACCGCTGCGAGACCTGTTCGCCGCCATGTTCTTCGTCGTGTTCGGACTCAACACCGACCCGAACTCGATTCCACCCGTTCTTGGAATCGCCGTGGCGCTGGCCGCGGTGACCACGCTGACGAAGATCTTCACGGGCTGGTGGGCGGCACGCCGTCAGGGCATCGGGAAGATGGGACGCATGCGTGCTGGTGTGGCGCTTGTGGCACGTGGTGAGTTCTCCATCGTCATCGCCGGGCTGGCGGTCGCCTCCGGTCAGGTGCACTCCGACCTGGCGGCCCTCGCGACCGCGTACGTGCTGCTGATGGCGATCCTGGGGCCGATCGCGGCCAAGTACGTTGAGCCGATCGGAGAATTCTTCCAACGCCGCGGGCAGACTGTGTGACACGGCGAGAAGTCTCGTGCCGCCTTGGCAGCACGAGACTTCCTCACCGCAAGACAAGAGCTGCTGACCTCAGAGCATGGCCTCGGCGTCCCAGACCTGAACCAGCAGCTTCTCGGCCTCGGTTCACCATCGAAGGTAGGGACGCCGTCACACGCCCGGCCAGGTAGTCAGGACCTAAGGGCAAGCATGTAGGTCATGAGGGCAACCGTCTGCAGCATTGGGCCGATCGGGGATATCTTGCGCCCGAAACGGCCGATGGACTGAAACGAGTGCCCCGTGCGGACGACTCTCTAGTAGGGCTAGACGGAGAGTAGGGGCGAAACGTCATGACCGAACCCGCGGAAGTGGAGACCACTGGGCGGTTCCTGGTGCTGCTGCAGGAAGACGCCATCGATGAGGGGGTGGCCGAGCTCGGCGCGATCGCCGGGTTCGACCCGAACACAGGTGATATCGGCTCGGACACCATGCAGGTGTTCCCCGAACTCGGCGTCGCGGTGGTGTCGGGGGATCCGAACCTGCTGGCCGAGCTGAACGGTGCCGCGGACCGGCCCGGCCCGGTGCAGATCGTCGAACCGGAACGCGTGGTGCACGCGTTCGACGCCGCACGTGCCGAGGAGAAGGAAGCCGCGGCCGACGAGTCCGTGCTGACCTGGGGCCTGCAGGCGGTCGGCGCGGACGTCAGCACGGCGACCGGCAAGGGCGTCAAGCTCGCCGTGCTGGACACCGGCTGGGAGAAGAACCACCCGGACTTCGAGGGCCGCGCGATCACCACGAAGTCGTTCATCACCGGTGAGGACGTGCAGGACGGCCACGGCCACGGCACGCACTGCATCGGCACGTCCGCGGGCCCGCGCAAGCCCGCCACGCTGCCCGGCTACGGCGTGGCGTTCGAGGCGGAGATCTTCGCGGGCAAGGTGCTGTCGAACGCGGGCTCCGGCTCCGACGGCGGCATCCTCGCGGGCATCGACTGGGCCGTGGCCAACGGCTGCGCGATCATCTCGATGTCGCTGGGCGCGGACGTGCCGGCCGGCACGCCGTACTCGCAGATCTACGAGACCGTGGCGCAGCGCGCGATGGCCAAGGGCACGCTGATCATCGCGGCCGCAGGCAACGCGTCGACGCGCCCGGCCCGCGTCGCGCCGGTGGGCCACCCCGCCCGCTGCCCGTCCATCATCGCCGTGGCCGCGATCGACGTGAACCGCGCGATCGCGTCGTTCTCCTCCGGCTCGGCGGACAAGATCGGCCAGATCGACGTGTGCGCTCCGGGCGTGGACGTCTACTCGTCGTTCAAGCTGCCGGAGAAGTACCGGCGCCTGCGCGGCACGTCGATGGCGACCCCGCACGTGGCCGGCGTCGCCGTCCTGATCGCGGAGAGGACCGGCGCCCGCGGCTACGAGCTGTGGGCACGTCTGGCCGGCACGGCGCTGCGGCTGCCGCTGCCGTCCACCGACATCGGCACCGGGCTCGTCCAGGCGCCCTAGATGTCGGCGGTCGACCAGGTGATGGTCTCCGTGACCGAGGGCAGTCTCCCGCGGGTGCTCGACGACCTGCGGGAGGCCGGCCTGGTGGTGGACACGGTGCTGGAGGCGCTGGGCGTCGTCACCGGCACCGCGGAGGTCCGGGCGATCCCGGCGCTGCTCGCCGTTCCGGGTGTGATGGACGTGGAACGGCAGTGGCGCGTGCAGCTTCCTCCGTACTGACTAGGCTCTGCTGCGACCCCCACCGCGATCGATCGAACACGTGTTCTATGATTGTGCGCGGGGTCACGTCGTTGCGGAGAGAGGAAACCTGATCGTGTCGGACACGCTCACCGAGGTGCAGGCAGTCGAGGAGACCGTCGTGGAGGAGACTCCGGCGGCGTCGGCCCCCGAGGTCGAGGCTCCCAAGACCGAGGCCGTCAAGGCCGAGAAGCCGAAGCCCGCCCGCGCCAAGAGCACGGCGAAGAAGACTCGCACCGTCGAGCTCACGCTCACGGTGACCGGCACCGCCGAAGGTGAATGGCAGGCCGACCTGGTCCACGGCACGCAGCGTGTCGTGTCGGGCCTGGTCATCCCCGCCATCGCCGTGGCGAAGGCGGCCAAGGAGCTGCACGTGGACATCGCGGAGGGCATCGAGTCGGTGCTCGAGGCGGCGCGCGACCAGCACCGCACCCGCATGGAGGAGCTCGAGGCCGAACTGGCCAAGGTGAAGGCCCAGCTGGCTGAGCTTTCCGAGTAACACCAGCGCGAACTGGAAGGGGCGGCCCGCTTCGGCGGACCGCCCCTTCTCGCATGCGACGAAGGTCTGCTGGAACAGCGCCGGTTGTCCTACCTTTGGCTGATTCTCAACCCGTCGCGAAGCGGATGTCCGAGCGCAACGTCCGCGCTAGCTTCGTCCTCGCCAAGCAACATCCCCCGCGACGAAGGTCGGCAACATGTCCGCACCGGCCGTCGAGTCCACATGCGACACACAGTCACTGTCGCATGTAGATGAACTAGAAACTTTGTTGTCTGTGGTCGCAGTAGGCGGAGGGGTCGTGGAGGAACGCGGATCCGGTGAAGACCCCGGCGACGGGCCGAGGCCGGATGCGGCGGCTCAGGCGGGCGCCTATGCGGACCGGCTGGCGGAGCTGGCGGTCGCGGCGCTGAGGGCGGACAAGCCCGAGGATCAGGCGGCGGTGTTGCTGGAGGCGCAGCGGGTGGCGGCGTGGGGGTTGCGCCAGGCGGTCTCCCATGCGCGAGTGTCGGGGTTGAGCTGGCGGGATCTGGCCGGAGCTCTGCGGGTGCCGGCAGCGTCGCTGCACCGGAAGTACCAGGCAGGCGGTGGGCTGTTCCCCGGTGGCGATTCGTCGGAGTGTCCGATCGCGTCGCGGGAGCTCGCTGGTGCGGACACCGGGAGTCGCGGGCTCTGCGAGGTGTCGCGGGGATTGCCGGAGTTGCCGTTGGACCTGTTCGTCGGGAGGGACTGCGAGGTCGCTGATCTGTCCCGGGCGGTGCGGCGCCACCGGCTCGTGACCGTGACGGGCCCTGTGGGGGTGGGGAAGACGCGGTTGGCGTTGGAGATCGCCCACCAGAGCGGTGCGTTGTTCCGCGGCGGGGTGTTCTGGGCACCGCTGATCGGTGTGGCCCCGCATTCCGACGCGCAGTCGATCGCCGCGGCCGTCACCGCGGCAGTGCAGATCGGTGCGCAACACGTACCGCTCGGCGCGGCGTTGGAACGGCTGACGTCGAGCGGTGCCGTGCTGTTGATCGTGGACAACTGTGAGCACGTCGTCAGCGGCAGCGGTGAGCTACTGCACGATCTGCTGGCGGCGCATCCGCTGGTGACGGTCCTGGCGACCAGCCGCGCAGCCCTGGACGTGCCCGGTGAGGCACAGTTCCGCCTGGAGCCGTTGCCGGTCGTTCCCGCTGATCCCGCCGATCCGCAGCGGGCCGGTTCCGCTGCCGCCCGGCTCTTCACAGACCGGGCCCGCCTCGCCGCACACGACGTTTGCCTGGCAGGCCACGAACGGGTCATCGCCGAGATGTGCAACGCCCTCGACGGGATGCCCTTGGCCATCGAACTCGCCGCCAGACAGTGCGCGGTGATGCCGGTGACCGCGTTGCCCGTGCACATCGGCCGTCAATTGGATCTGGCGGCGTCCCGGCCGGGCGCGCACCGTCTCCACAAAGGGTTGCGTGCCGCGATCGCGTGGAGCTACGACCTGCTGGATCCGGTGGAACAAGCCCTGTTCCGGAGATTGGCCCTGCTACCTGACGGTGCCACCGATCTCACCGCGGTCGCGCTCAGTCGCGGCCTGGGCCTGGATCGGGCCGGTGTCTGGGCTGTCCTGAGCACGCTCACCGCCAAGTCCATGCTCACGCCGGGCAACACCGAACCGGTCCGCTTCGGCATGCTCACCGCGATCCGCGAGTACGGCCGGGAGCGACTCGACGCGCACGGCGAAACCCTTGAGGTGACCGAACTTCTCGTCGACTGGCTGACCACCTGTGCCGACAGCTATCTCGACGAGCTGCACGTCGACAACGGAGAAGCTTTCGCGGAGGCAGCTGCCTTTCAGTTCGCCGCGGACACGGCGCGCCGAGGGCATGATCCGCGGTATCCGAAGCTCGCCCTCTGGCTCGCCTGCACGATGCTGGGCAACGGAAATCTGGACGGGGGCAGGAGAGTGCTCGCTTCTCTGCTCGAACCAGGAGACCTGCCGCCAGAGGCCGAAGCACGGGCGCACGCAACGATGGCGTGGGCGCAGGTGTTTCTGGGCGACACCGCCGCGGCGATCGAACACGCCGGGCGCGCCCAGGCCATCGCGCTCGCCGAGTGCGGCCCGCTCATCCAGGCCCACGCCAGGATGGCCATGGCCATGGCGGTGTGCAGTGACCCCGCTCAGGCGTTGAGTCATGCTCTGGAGCTGACGTCGTTCCTCCGCGCGAAGGGGCTGACCGCGCTACTACCGCGTGCGTTGAACAACGTGGCCTGGTTCCTGCTCACCAACGGCCAGGTCGAGGAAGCGGTGGTCGCCGCGGACGAGATCCTCGCCTTGGGCGAGGATGCGCTGGATGCCCCGGAACATCACACCGTGGGATCCGTTGCCCTTGCTACCGGCGACCTCCAACGGGCCTCGGCCCACCTGGTCCTCGGCCTGGCGAACAGCGGCAGCCCCGTGCGCCGGACACAACTGGTCGAAGGCCTGGCCTGCGTTGCCGCCGCACAGAACAGACCCGAGCGCGCGCTCCAGCTGTTCGCCGGCGCCGCCGCGCAGCGAGAACGCCTGGGATTCGCGAACGAAGAATGGTTCGAAAAACAGATCGCCGCGGCACACGCCTTTGCCCTGACCCAGGTGACTCCGTGCGAGGCGGCTACCGCGGACAAGGCCGGAGCTCGCCTCAGCGTCGACCAACTCGTCAGCCTTGCCCGCGAGGACCCCTCCACCGTGCCGGGACCGGAGACGCCGCTGACCGAACGTGAAACCGCTATCGCCGTTCTGGTCGCTCGCGGCTACACGACCAAACAGATCGCCGCCCGGCTGAAGTTCGCCCCGAGCACAGTCGGGGCCTACATCGCCAACAGCCGCGCCAAACTCGGGCTCGCCAATCGCGCCGAACTCGCCGCCTGGACAGTCCGCCACCACCCCGAACTCCTCAGCGACGGGCCCTGACCTGGAGTGGGCGGCTACCGAGTCTGCGCGTCTCAGTCTGAGACGCCGGCGCTTCCTCGATCGACACCAGGACTCGTCGAACGCGGGGCCCGTCAAGCCCAGTGAGCTGGGATTTATCACTGTCGGCCACATTCTGATCGCAGCACGCGATCAGCGGGAAACTCTGATCAAATCACCATGTAAATGGTGACCGGGGCGTTCATAGACTCTGATCAGAAGGAAATCTGAACACAAAGGCGCTGCACCAGGCAGGCCCCGCGTTCGGGGAGTCGTTGCCTCATGTCAGTTGCCCTTTTGGCGGCTTGGCTCGAATCGGAGAGAACCTCGTGGAGACACTTCGCATCTCGGTCCACGCACCGGATCCGCTCGCCTCGGCGGGCCTCATCAGCATGCTGGAGGCACAGGACGGAAGCCAGGTCGTGGCGGGCATCGACGCGGAAGGTGTCGATGTCCGGGTGGTGGTGACCGACGAGCTGAGCACGGACCTGTTGTGCGTGCTGCGCCAGGCCGCCAAGCACGAGCGAGTTCCCGTTGTACTGGTGGTGACCAAGTTGCAGGAGGCGCAACTGCTGGCCGCCGTCGAATGCCGGGTGGTGGCGGTCCTCCCCAGAGCCGCCGCCACCTCCGAACGGCTGTTGCACAGCATTCGTGCCGCCGCAGCGGGTGGTGGTGTGCTGCCTCCGCCGCTACTGGGTGAGGTGCTGCAGCACGTGCAGCGTCTCCAGCGCGAGCTGTTGGTACCCAAGGGAATGGACGCCGCGGGACTCAGCCCGCGTGAGATCGATGTCCTGCGGATGGTGGCGGATGGCTGGGACACCGCGCAGATCGCGGTCAAGCTCTGCTACTCCGAGCGCACGGTGAAGAACGTGCTCTCCGCGCTCACCCAGCGACTGAAGGTGCGCAACAGACCGCACGCGGTGGCATACGCCCTGCGCACCGGAATGATCTGAGCAATCCTGCAACGCCTCCGGCTGGTGACGGCAGCAGGCCCCCCGCAGCGAGAGTGAGCACGAGGTCGCCGACGCAGCCACCTTCGTGGTAGCTCGCCAATGGCGCTCCCAGTACAGTGGTCCAGGATTTGTTAAGTCTGCTCCCAATTGAGTCTCCATCCGGCTGAGACCCGAACGGGACGTCGCACAGCGCAACTTTGCCCCTGGAACCGCATCTGTTGCCCGAAAGGGCACCTTCCCGGTCCAACCGGCCGATCATCGGCGTCAGGGCGTCTGTCCACAGTAGATGGAAGACACGCAGAAGGCCTGCCTCAACGGGAAATGAGAGCCTCAAGCAGAGCAACCCGTCGCGGTGGGACACGTCTTTTCGGATGACAACCTCACACCTTCCTCGGAGGAGGTCTCCAGTGCGCACCACTGTGGCCCGATCGATCGCCGTTGGTCTGACGCTTGCCGCGGGCACCTTGCTTTCGGCCTGCTCTGGACAAACCAGTGCCGGTCCGCCGACGCAAACGTCCACGCCGACCACGACCTCAGGCACGGCTTCCGCTACCCCCACCGCGAAGTCCACCGCGAAGTCCACGCCGCCCCAGCAGAGCCAGGTCGCAACGGGCAAGCCCCAGCAGGGCACGAAAACGTCCAGCGGCAAATCCGTCAACTGCAGCGCGAACGGTGGCGGCAAGGTCGGCCCGGCGGGCGGCAAGCAGGTCGATCTGATCGCCGAGGCCACCCAGGCGGGCACGGTGGGATGCACCGAGGCCTTCAACGTGATCTCCGACTACTACCGTGACGCCCCGACCAAGGCCGAGGGCACCGCCCGCGTTCTGGTGGTCCAAGGCTGGACCTGCATGGCCGACACCGGCGCGCAGGGCTCTGGGGCCATCGGTTGCGGCAAGGGAGGACTGTCGTTCCACACAGGACAGTCCTGATGGTGTCACTCGGTAGTTCGGGCAACTTCCTCGGACGCTGGAGGCTCACCGCGCTCGCCTTGTCGGCAGCTCTGGTCACCACGACGACAGCCGTCGCACTCGCGGAGGAACCGGACACGCCCAGGGCGGGGAAACGCGACCACAGCATCACGCTGATCACGGGTGACCGGGTGGACGTGGCAGGCGAGCGGGCCGGGCGAAGGTGCCGGTGCGCACCTACACCGAGAACAACCGCCGGCACGCGGTGCCTGTCGACGCACAAACGTTGGCAGGGAAAGGAAACCTCGACACGATGCTGTTCGACGTCACGTCGCTGGCCGAGTTCGGGTACGACGCCGCGCGCCGCACGACGGTGCTGGTGATCGTGCAGCAGACGCAAGAAATCGGGCAGCGTCTGGAAGTCGCCGCGTGGTGGCGGTGGACCAGCTCGGTCCGGCGCGACAGAGCGAAAGGGCACGCGGGGAGCTTTCGTGCGCTAGGAGTGCACGAAAGCTCCCCGCGTGCCGTCAGAAACGGCTAGCGCGACGGGTCGAGCACCAGCTTGCCGGCGGTCTTGCGCGCCCGCAGGTCCTCGTGCGCCTGCCGGATCTCGCCGAGCCCGTACTCGCCGCCGGGAACGGCCTTGAGCTTCCCGTCGAGAACGAGCTGGAACAGCTCCGCCATCGCTCGATGCGCCAACGTCCCGTGCTCGGCGTCGCGCACCCTCAGGGCGTGCGGCAGCCACATACCCGCAACGGTCGTGGAGTGCACGAGCAGTGCCCCGAGATCGACCGGCTTCGGCCTCTCTCGCGAGGCCATGCCATAAAACGCAAGGCGCCCAAACGGAGCCAGCGCGACCAACGACTGGTCAGTGGTAGCACCCCCGGTCATGTCCAGCACGATGTCGACCCGGCGACCACCGTTCGCCTCCATCAGGGCCGCCGTCATGTCCTCGGCACGCGAGTCGATCGCCACGTCCGCGCCGAGGTCCAGCGCCAGCTTCCGCTTGTCGTCCGACGATGCCGTGGCGATGACCCGCCCGGCGCCCCACAGCTTGGCCAGCTGCACCGCGATCGTGCCGACACCACCGGCGGCGGCGTGCACGACGACCGACTCACCGGGCTCCAGGTGAGTCGACTTCCGCAGCAGCAGCCACGCCGTGGCACCCTGCACGACCAACGACAGCGCGGTCAGGTCGTCCACGCCGTCCGGCACGTCGAACGTCGTCAGCGCGGGCGCGACGGCTTTTTCCGCGTACCCGCCGGAGTTCTTCGTCAGCGCGACGACGCGACGTCCGTCCTCGGTGGTACCGGCGACTTCACCGCCGGGCACCAGCGGCAGGCTCATCTTGGCCAGGTAGGAGTTCTCCGCCTGGTGCGTGTCGGCGTAGTTGAGGCCGGCGCGGCTGACGTTGATCAGCACCTCGCCCTCGGCCGGCACCGGGTCGGGCAGCTCCACCTGCTGGAGCACCTCGGGCCCGCCGAACTCGGTGATCTGGATGGCACGCACGTCAGCTCTCCTTGAGCACGATGGAAACGGGGTCCTTGTGGGCGGCTTCGACACGCGAGCCGTCCGCGGCGCGAGGCCCTGGCGGGTTGCGGAAGCCGAACGGCTCCGACGGCCGGCCGGACTGCACGAACCAGGCCTCACCGGTGCCGGAACCCTCCACAATGGACATGAAGGCGTCCACCACGGCCGACACCGGCAGGATCGGCATGCCGATGTCCTCCAGCGTCGAGCGCAGCGGCGTGATGATGTTGGTGTCGGCGAACGCGGGACACAGCGCGTTCACGCGCACGTCGGAGTAGGCGCCGCCCAGCGAGCGCACGAGGCCGACGACAGCGGCCTTGTTGGCGCCGTAGACGGGGTCGCCCGGCATCGGCATGAGACCGGCCATCGAGGCCGTGGCGATGATCTGACCGCCACGCTCGCGCAACGCGGGCAGAGCGGCGTGCACGCCGTAGACGACGCCGTCGAGGTTGATGGCCATCGCACGGCGGTACGTCTCGACGTCGAAGTCGTCGCCCAACGAGCAGCCGGTGCCGATCCCGGCGTTCAGGAACGCGATGTCCAGGCCGCCGAACTCTCGCACGGCCACCGCGACCGCCTCCGCGGAGTCCTCCTGCGAGGTCACGTCGCAGCGCACGAACACGCCGCCAACCTCGTCGGCCACGACTTTGCCCTGGTCAGCGTCGATGTCGGCGATCACCAGGCGCGCCCCGCGCTCCGCGAGACGGCGGGCGGACGCGGCACCGATGCCGTTGGATCCGCCGGTGATGAGCGCGACCTTGCCGGTGAGTTCCACGGGCACCTGCCTCCTTGGCGACGACGACTGGTCGACATTCCGACCAGTCGGTATGGTCGTCCGCACAGCGCTGGACGTCAAGCGGACTGATAGGTACGTTACTAAGCGCTTGCTTAGCTCACCATCCCCCAATGAAGGAGGACCCGTGGCCGACAGGGTTGCGATCGTCACCGGCGCGGCTCGTGGCATCGGTGCCGCGGTCGCGCAGCGTCTCGCCGCGGACGGCCTGGCCGTCGCGTTGCTCGACCTCGACGAGCAGGGTGTGCTCGACGGCGCCGACAAGATCGTCGCGGGCGGTGGGCGCGCCATCGGCCTGAAGGTCGACGTCTCCGACGAGGAGCAGGTCAACGCCGCGGTCGCGAAGGTCGCCGAGCAGCTCGGCGCACCGACAGTGCTGGTCAACAACGCCGGCGTGCTGCGCGACAACCTGCTGTTCAAGATGAGCGCGAGCGACTGGGACACGGTCATGAACGTGCACCTGCGCGGCGCGTTCCTGATGAGCAAGGCCGTGCAGGCCTACCAGACGAAGGAAGGCTTCGGCCGCGTCGTCAACCTGTCGTCCACGTCGGCTCTCGGCAACCGCGGCCAGGCCAACTACTCCGCCGCCAAGGCCGGTCTGCAGGGCTTCACCAAGACCCTCGCGATCGAGCTCGGCAAGTTCGGCGTCACGGTCAACGCGATCGCGCCCGGTTTCATCGCCACCGAGATGACCAAGGCGACCGCCGAGCGCATGAAGATCTCGTTCGAGGACCTGCTCAACGGCGCCGCGCAGACGATCCCGGTCGCGCGCGTCGGCCAGCCCGAGGACATCGCGCACACCGCGTCGTTCCTCGTCAGCGAGGGCGCCGGATTCGTGTCCGGCCAGGTCATCTACGTCGCCGGCGGACCGAAGGACTGAGCATGCGCGCATTCGAGAACATCGACGAGCTGGTCGCCGCCAAGGGCGAGCACCTCGGTTTCGGCGAGTGGCACGAGGTCACGCAGGAGCAGGTCAACCTGTTCGCCGACGCGACGCTGGACCACCAGTGGATCCACATCGACGTCGAGAAGGCCAAGAAGGGCCCGTTCGGCGGCCCGGTGGCGCACGGCTACCTGACGCTGTCGCTGGTGCCGTTCCTCGTGCGCGACATCTACACCGTCAAGAACATCAAGATGGGCGTGAACTACGGCAGCAACAAGGTCCGCTTCCCGCAGCCGGTGCTCGTCGGCGCGCGCGTGCGGGCCGGCGTCGAACTGCTGGACATCACGGACATCGCGCTGGGCAAGCAGCTCGTGACCAAGGTCGTCATCGAGATCGACGGCGGCGACAAGCCCGCCTGCGTGGCCGAGATCGTCAGCGTGATCGTGCCCTAGTGGTCAGGCGCTGAGGCTGTGGATCAAAAGATCCGCATAGTGCTCCGCCAGCCGCCCGGCCGGGATCTCCCCGTCCGGGCGGTACCACGTACCCAGGTGGTGCAGCGATCCGAAGAAGTAGTGCGTCGCGAGGTCGGCGGGCACGTCCGCGCGGAACGTCCCGTCGGCCTGCCCCTCCTCGACCAGCGAGCGGAACTTCTCGTGGTAGCGCCGCCGTTCCGCCCGCACTTCCTTCTGCTTCTCGGCGGACAGGTGGTCGATCGACCGGAAGAACACCTTGGCGGCGTCGAAGTTGTCGACACTCGTGACGATCACGTCGATGGCCGCCTCACGCAGCCGCCCGGTGATCGGCCCGTCACCCGCCGCGATCTTGTCCAGCCGTTCGGTCTGCATGCGCAGCAACCGCCCGTAGATCTCGTGCAGCAGATCGTCCTTCGACCCGAAGTAGTGGTACATCGCGCCTTTGGTGACACCGGCGCGTTCCACTACCTCCTGCACGGCGACGCGTTCGTACCCCTTGTCCGCGAACAGGCGGGTGGCGGCGTCGATCAGTCTTTCAGGCACGGTCACGTCTCGGAGCGTACCTCCCGACCAAGGAGAATCCTGGCAATGATCAGTCGCTGGACCGTCGTCGTCGACCGCGACGACCTCACCAAAACCGAAGTGCTGCACGACGAACTCTCCGCCGAACTCGGCGACTGCGAGATCCTGCTGCGCGTCAGCCACGTCGGCCTCACCGCCAACAACGTCACCTACGGCGTGATCGGCGACATGATCGGCTACTGGCGCTTCTTCCCCGTGGCGGCCGAAGGCCGTGGCGTCATCCCGGTGTGGGGCTTCGCCGACGTCGTCGACTCCACTTTGGACGCCCTGCCTGCCGGCACCCGCGTCTACGGCTATCTGCCGATGGCCAGCCACCTCGTCGTCCGCGCCCGACTCACCTCAGCCGGCTTCGTGGACACGAGCGACCACCGCGCCGACCTGCCGGCCGTGTACAACAGCTACCTCGTGACGTCGCAGGATCCCGCCTACGACGCCGAGATCGAAGACCTCCAGGCCCTGTACCGGCCGCTGTTCCTCACGTCGTTCCTGCTCGCCGACCAACTGGCGGACAACGACTTCTACGGCGCCCGGACCGTCGTGATCTCCTCGGCCTCCAGCAAGACGGCGTTCGGCACCGCGCAGTGTTTGAAAGGTCAGGGCGTGCGGGTGGTGGGCCTCACTTCGCCGCGCAACGTGGAATTCACCACCGGCCTGGGCCTCTACGACACCGTGCTCCCCTACGACGCCGCCGTGGACGTCGAACCGTCGGTGTACCTGGACTTCAGCGGTTCGGCCGACGTGCGCTCAACCCTGCACGACCGGCTCGGCGCATCGCTGGTGAAGGACATCTCGATCGGCCTCACCCACCAGGCCGCGTCGGCGGACCCGCGCACGCAGTTCTTCTTCGCCCCGGACCAGGTCCGCAAGCGCACCGCCGACTGGGGCTCCGACGGCCTGGCTCAGCGCTTCGGCGCGGCCTGGCGTGCCTTCACCGGTCAGGCCGGCGAGTGGGTCGGCGTGGTGCGGCACAGCGGGCCGGACGAGCTGATCGAGGTGTGGCAGGCCGTGCTGGCGGGCAAGACGAACCCCGATACGGCCGACGTGATCACCTTCTGATCAGGCCGGACCAGCCTCTTCACGATCGTCGAGCGTGTTTCTCGAACAGCGCTTCGAAGGCGTCGAGCACGGCCGGGACGCTGAACTTCGTCGCGGCCGTGCCGTCGGAGACCGGCGGCTCGTCGCGCAGCGACTGCAACCCGGCCGTGATCGCGGCCGCGTCACCGGGCGGAACGATGAGCCCGAAACCCGTCTCCCGCACCGGGATGCGTACGCCGGGCAGGTCACTCGCCAGCACCGGCACCCTGGCGAGCATGGCGACGACCTGCACGATGCCGAACGCCTCGAACGCGTTCACCGAAGGGAGCGCGAACACGTCCAGCGAGGCGTAGAAGTCCCCGAGGTCGTCGTCGGGCACGAACCCGAGGAGCTTGATCCGCGGGTCGCCGTCGACGTGCTCCCGCACGCGGGCGATGACGCTGCCCCCGGCGACGTTGCCGAAGTCACCGCCGATCAGCAGCCGCGCGTCCGGGTCCTGCAGCGCGCGAAAACCGTCGACCAGGTGCTCGACGCCCTTCTCCTCCACGATCCGGCCGAGGAACCCGATGTGCAGACCGTCGCCGTCCCTGAACCGCGGGACGCCCTCGGGAACCGGGCGGCACGGCGGCGGCACGGCGGTCATGTGCGGCCGGATCGACGGCCACAGCCGGCTTTCCCGCGCGTAGTCCTCACTCGTCACCGCGACGGCTGCCGCGCGGCGCATCGCCAACCGGCTGGAGGCGTCGATCACCTTGCCCTGCACCGAGTTCACCAGGCCGGGTGGCAGGCTGACGTCGCAGTGGTAGGTCACGACGACCGGGCACTTCGCCAGGGCCGCCACCGGGCCGGCCTCGAGCATCGGCAGGTGGAGGTTGAGCACGTGGGCGTTCGCTGAGGCTTCACGCACCATCGTGACGAACGCCGGGCTGATCACTCCCTTGCCGAACCGGGCGAGCACCGGCGCGCGGCTCACCCGCACGCCGTTGATGGTCTCCTCGTGCGGCAGCGACGGGTCGTGCCGGGTGGTGACCACGCGGACGCGCTTCCCGCGCTCGGCGAGCCCTTCCGCGACGTCCCTCGCGAAGTTGGTCAGGCCCGACACGTACGGCGAGTAGTAGGTCAGGGCGATGACGAGGTCGTCGAGCACAGTTCGCTCTCCTGTCGTGGGGAAATGAGCAGCCGGACTCCGGCGAGCCAGCCGACGAGAGATCCGGCGAGGAAGGCGATCTCCGCGCGCAGCAACAGATCCGGGATGAGGGCGAACGTCACCGCCGCCGTCGCGACGCCGGCCAGCCAGCACCACGCGACCCGGCTGTGCAGAGCGTCCGCCACCAGCGCCTGCGTGGTGACGATCAGCCCGAGGTGGGCGACGACGCCGAGGGCGATCAGAGCCAGATCCACAGAGGACACGACGTAGAGAGCGCCGAAGACGAGTCGCACCAGCCACGGGCCGATCGTGAACGCCACGGCCACGCCCGCGGCACCGGCCACCACGAGCACGATCGCCAGCCGTGTCACGACAGTGCGCATCGGCCGCCCGGTCATCACCGGCAACAGCGCTGTCTGCAACGGAACCGCGACGAACAGCGGGACCCTGGCGAGGAGGAAGGCGGCGAGGAACACGCCGGCCCTGGCACGTTCGCCCGGAGCGGCGACCGCGGTCACCAGCACCGGAATGCCGTTGAGCAACAGCTGCGCACACACGGATCCGACGAGCAACGGTGACACCGCGCGCGCGATGTCACGCACGGGCACCTCGCCCTCTCCCTGCCACCAGAGGCCGGCCAGCACGGGCAGGTGGGCGACCGCGACAGCTGCCACGAGCGTCCACTCGAACTGCGCACTCGTGGTGGCCCCGAGCCATCCGGCGAGCAGCGCGAACACCACGCGCAAGGCGGTGTCGACCACCAGCAGAGCGCCATGCCACGCCAGCTTCCCACTGCCGATCAGCACACCCCGCACCAGGAACTGCCCCGCGGACAGGAAGCACAGCACCACGACGGCCGGGGACACGAAAACCGCCGCCGCACACTCGACGACCGCGATGGCGAGCGCGACCACGGCGGCCGAACGCAGCGCACGAGGACCGAGGCGCGCCAGTTCCTGTTCCACGGGCAGGAAAGCACCGAACCCGACGAGCAGCGCGATCGACCAGAACGCACCGAAGTCGCTGTACTCCGCCGGTGAGACGTTGCGTGCGACAACCGCGAGGTAGGCGTTGACCAGAAGTCCGGACAGGACGACGCACACCCCGACGAAGCTGAGCGCACGGACCATGGGCGGCACGATATCTGCCACGAATTGGCGATTTTCCCGCCCGAAACACAAATCCGGGGTATGGCAACGCAGACGTAGCAAAGCGCGGTCCGCGCGCGCTTCCCGCGTAACGGGCGGTGGCTAGCTTCTGACGCCTCGCCCATCCGAAACCTTAGGACAACGGCGCGTGACGACCGAAACGATTCCGCTCGCCCCCGAAGCACCTGCCACGACCACTCGGCCCGAGTCGAGGAGGAGACGGTTGCTGGCCGTCGCCGTCTGCTCGGGCGCACTCACCGTGCTGTTGTCGGCACTGATGCCGCTCGCGCCCGTGACGATCAACGATCCGACCGTCAACTGGCCGGCGGACGCGTCCGCGCCGCGTTCCTCGATGCTCGCGCTCAGCGCCTACCGTCCATTCGAGATGGACGTGCGGTTCGGCTGCGGAACGGTGCGTGCCGCGCAGGCCGCCGGTGGCGTGGTGTTCGCGACCGTCAACCCGTCCGACCCGGCACGCGGCCTCGTCGTGAAGGCGGAGAACGATCATCTTCTGGTGAGCGGGGTCGCCGCGCTGGACGAGCCGGTGCCTTCTGGCGACTGCATGTACCAGATCCGCGGCGATCGCGACGGCCTGAGCATCCTGCACAACGGCACGGAGATCGGCCGGTCCGCGACCATGCCGGACGTCCACGTGCTGGCGACCTCGGTCACCAGCCTGGACGTTCCCGACCTGTCCGCGCGGATCCGGGTGGACGACCAGTTCAGCACCAGTCCCTCACCGCTGAAGATCGTGCTGATGGTGCTGCTCGCACTGGCCGCGGCGACCGCGTTCACCTGTCTCGTGCTGCTGGACCGGCGCGTGCGGCGTGAGCCGGGGCGGTTCCGGTTGCGGCTGAGTCCTGTCGATCTGGTCGTGCCCGCGGTGATGGTGCTCTGGCTGTTCCTGGCACCCATGTCCGACGACGACGGCTACTACAGCGCGATGGCCAAGAACGTGCCGTTCGAAGGTTACGTCGGCAACTACTACCAGATCCTCAACCAGGGCTTCACGCCGTTCTCCTGGTTCTACTACTTCCTCGCCAAGTGGCAGGTCTTCGGCTTCTCCCCGGTCGTGCTGCGCATCCCGGCACTGCTGTTCGGCCTCGTGACGTGGTTCGCCGCACGTCGTTACGTGTCGGGGAAGTTCAGCGGAGTCGTACTGGGCGCGGCGTTCCTGGCGTGGTGGCTGCCGCTGGACATGGGTGTGCGGCCCGAGGGCGTCGTGACCATGTGCGGCATGCTCACGCTGCTGGCGGTGACGGCCGCGGTCGAGCGGCGGCGACTGGCGTTGCTCGGCGCGGCCGTGGGTGTCGCGGGCATCGGGTTCTTCGCGCACCCCACCGGTTTCACGACGCTGGCCCCACTGCTGGCGGGCCTTCCGTTCGCGTGGAAGCTGCTGACCGAGAACGCGGGCTGGCGCACGGTCGTCGCGAGGACGCTCGCGGTGCTCTCACCCGGCGCGGTCGCGATGATCATGGCGTTCAGCGACGGCAGCCTGCGCGACTTCCTGTACGCGCAGGAGATCTTCAAGAAGATGGCGGGTTCCGAGTCCTGGTACACGGAGTTCGCTCGCTGGATGTTCCTGCTGAACCAGGGCGACGCCATGGCGAACTACGCCAAGCGGGCGCCGGTGCTCGTGTGCGTCGTCGCGCTGGTCTGGTTCGTCGTGCTGGTCACGGCCGCTCGGGCACGCCGGATCGACGTGCCACCGCGGCTCGCGCTGGCGGGCTGGTCGACGATGTTCGCGTTCTTCCTGCTGTGGTTCACGCCCAGCAAGTGGACGCACCACTTCGGCAGTCTCGCCGGCATCGGCTCGGTGTTCATCGCGTTGATGTTGCTCAGCTCGGTGCCGTTGATCCGTGAACTGACCGCGGACCGCCGCGTGCCGGTGCCGGTGCTGCTCGGCGGCATCGTCAGCGTCGTCGCGATGCTCGGGCTGGCCGGGCACGGCGCCAACAAGTGGCCCTACTCGTGGCACCTCGGGCTGCCGCTCGCGGGCGTGCCACCGCACGTGTCGGTGCTCAAGTTCGACAAGCCGTACTGGTGGCTCCTGCTGATCGCGATCGTGGCGTTCGTCCTGCACCGGCGGGGCAAGGGTTCCTACGCCCCGGTCATCGCGATACCGATCGTGGTCGTGATGTTCTTCGCGGCCAGCATCACCTATCTGGTGGGCGGTTTCGCGGTCGCGACCGTGCGCACGCTGGACACCTGGTCGCCGTGGGCGGCGAGCGTCCAGGACCCGCTCGCACGGCGCTGCGTCGCGGCGGACGCGATCGACGTGGCGACACCACGGCCGCTGATCCCGTTGCCGGACAGGTGGTACGCGATCCAGAACGACGAGATCGCGACCGTCGTCACCGGAAAGCCCACACCGGTCACCTACGAATACGCGACGTCGAACGCGCAGGTGCTCAGCACGGGTCAGCTCACCGACGACGTGGACAGCACGCTGCACCGCACCCTCGTGCTGCCACCGGCACCGGCCGGCGCGACGCAGGTGCGGCTCACCGGCGAGGGCCGGTTCACCCCGCCCGCCGCGCAGAAGTACCAGTCGCTGCGGGAGTTCCTGCCGCGCGAGTCGGCCGTCGGCGTGGCGTGGCAGATCGCGTTCCTGTTCCCCTGCCAGCGCCAGCCGCGCATCCAGGACGGTGTGATCGAGCCGATCTCCTACGCCGTGCAGTGGGGTGACACACAGGTGCTCGGCCTGAGCGACGCGACCTGGCAACCCGTGCGCGGCGCGCTGTTCGGCGACGTCCTGTCCTCGCAGGAGGTCACCGCGTTGCCGGCGCGGCTGCGGGACTTCCCCGGCAAGTACCCGATCCAGGTGTACCAGACCAAGCCGCTCTACCAGACCGGTCAGTACACCGTCACCCACAACAGCCAGGCCCGCCTGGGTTGGGAGGGCATCAGATGAGCGATCGCGAAGCGGCGGCACTGGTCGCCGTGCAGACGGCGCTCGCGAGAGGACCTGTGGTGCGTGCGGCCCGCCTGTTGTCGTTCTTCGGTGAGCACAGCGGTGGCTGGCTCGCGCTGGGCGTCGCGGGTGCGGTCCTCGACCGCCGGCGCCGTCCGGAGTGGACGGTCGCGGCCGCCTCCGTGGTGGCCTCGCACGCGGCGTCCATCGCGGTGAAGCGCGTGGTCCGCCGCCGGCGTCCGCACCACGAGGACGTCCAGGTGCTGGCGGGCACGCCGAGCAAGCTGAGCTTCCCGTCTTCACACGCGACCTCCACCACGGCCGCCGCGATCGCCTACGGCGCGCTGACCAACCAGCCGCTGGTGCCGCTTCTGGTGCCTCCGATGGCGATCAGCAGGCTGGTGCTGGGCGTGCACTACCCGACGGACGTGCTGGCGGGCGCGGTGCTGGGTGCCGTGGTGGCACGCGGTGTGCGCCGCATCGTGTGGGGGCGTCGATGACCGTGGCGACCCAGACCCAGCCGTCGGTGTTACGCGGACTGATCAGGACCGCCCGGCCACACCAGTGGACGAAGAACGTCCTCGTGCTGGCCGCCCCGTTCGCGTCGAGCAGGATCACGGAAACGGCCGTGCTGCGCTCGGCCGCGCTGGCGTTCGCGGCGTTCTGCTGCGCGGCCTCGGCGGTGTACCTGATCAACGACGCGAAGGACGCGGACGCCGACCGCGCCCACCCGAAGAAGCGCGACCGGCCGATCGCGGCGGGCATCGTGCCCGTGCCACTCGCCATCACCACGGCCGGAGTGCTGATGGCGGCGTCCCTGGCGATCGGCGCGATGGCGAGCTGGAAGCTGCTCGTGCTCATGGTCGTCTACCTGGGGGTGCAGCTGGGCTACTGCTTCGGCCTGAAGCACCAGCCCGTGCTCGAACTGTGCGTGGTCGCCTCGGGCTTCCTGCTGCGCGGCATCGCGGGCGGTCTGGGCGCGGACATCGTGCCGAGCCAGTGGTTCCTGCTCGTGACGGCGTTCGGGTCGCTGTTCATCGTGGCGGGCAAGCGGTATGCGGAAATCACGCTCTTCCACGACACCGGCGCCGCGATCCGCCACTCGCTGACCAAGTACTCCGCGACCTACCTGCGGTTCGTCTGGGCCACCTCGGCCGCGGTCATGAACATGACGTACGGCCTGTGGGCGTTCGAACTGGGCCAGCGCACCGGCAGCCCGTGGGCCGCCCTGTCCATGGTCCCGTTCGTGATCGCCGTCCTGCGCTACGCCGTCGACGTCGACAGCGGCAAGGCGGGCGCCCCGGACGACGTGGCCCGCTCCGATCGAGTCCTGCAGTCGCTGGGCCTCGCCTGGGTGGTCACCGTCGCCCTCGCCATCTACCTCTGATCAGCCGTCGAGCTCCCCGCCCTTGACGGTGGCGAGGAACGCACCCCAGGCGGGCGCCGCGACAGTGGCGTCCGCCTGGCCCTTCGAGTCACGGATGCGCGCGACGGACCCGTCCAGGGCTATCTCCACGCAGGCGGAGTCCTGTGCGCCGTTACTGCGGCTGCTCTTGCGCCACGCAGCAGACACCTTGATCCCTACCTCCCGGCGGCCAACCTCCCGATCCACTCGGCCGACTCGTCCGGGGTCAGCGCCAGTTTCGAGAGGTGCTTGAAGAGCAGTTTAGTGGCCTTCACCCGCTCGACATCCTCGACGTGCGTGGAGCCTGCCGGATGTTCGACGTAGAGCACCGACATCTCGCCTGGGTAGGCAAAGTCCAAGGCGATGAACGAGCCGTTGTGTCCCTCGTTGATTCCTACCGCGTCCGGTAGCGCTTGCACGGTCACGTTGGGCAGCCACGCTATTTCGTTGATGTGCAGCAACTGCTCGCGGTCCGCGTGCCGGAAAGCGTTCTCGGCGATGACGGCGTAGAACTCAAGCGGATCGTCACCGACCAGACGTTGCTGCCGCCGCATGCGGATCGCGATCTGATCCTCGATCCACTTCCGTGAACGTTGGACCTGCCATCCCAGAAACACCGTCCGCATGTAGCGCTCAGTCTGCAAGAGGCCGGGGATGTAGCCCAGCTGGAACTCTCGCACTCGGATTGCGTCGTGCTCCAGGCTGATGTAACCGCCGCTGTCCGGACCGTAGGCATGCCACCAGCCCTTCTCGCAGGCGCGCTCCCACATGTCGATGAACGGCGCCTCCTCCGCAACGAGCACGCCATAGAGGTCGAGCATCGCCCGCAGGCCGTGATAGTCCGGCAGCTGACCGTTCTCGATGCGGCTCAGCTTCTGGTAGTTGTACCGAAGCCGGTACGCCGCCTCGCGCTGGCTGAGCCCCGCGTGTTCTCGCAGCCTCTTCAGCGCCTCACCTAGGCGCACCTGCCGGAACGTGGGGTCGGACATAGCCCAAACGTTACGGATCAGATCTGACATTCGTGAATCACGCCAGCGAGGTCTGGTGAGGACCGTCCAACCCATGGAGTACGTCCACAGCATCCGGTACCACCACCGCAGCCGCAACGGCCGAATGACGCTCGCCTACGTCGAGAATGTGGAGGATCATGGTTGGTACATAAGGAAAGAAGATGACTGGAAGTCGCGCTACACGATCGCCTGCGCGACCGAGTATCTGGCGCGAGTGTCAGCGGCCGCGGGCACGTTCGCGATCACCGTGTGGCGGGACTCAACGCGCGTCTGCACGGTCGGCGTCGACTGGAATCCTCCGAACAGGTGAAATCAGCTCGGCCAGCAGTCCTGCGATGTTGTAGGCGTCGTCGTGGCCGCGGTGGTGGGTGCCGTCGAGCTCGTGCCCGGCGATGCGCATCGCTTCGGCCATACCGACTTCGCGCTTCAGTGCGTGAGAGAGGGCGAAGAGCGTCTTCACGTTGACGTGCCTCGGCCCGAAGGGATAACCCACGCCGAACGACGCGCACTGCCGTTCGAACATCTTGCGGTCGTAGTCGCCGTACGAAGCCCACACCCGGCGATCCGAGCGGAACTCCTTGCGCAGCACCGCACACGCCTCGACGAACGAGACGCCGTCGGCGACCTGATCGGCGGTCAGCGTCGTCAGCCGGGTGCAGAACGCGCTGACCCGCGACCGCGCCGGGCGCACCAGCACACTGCGCCGCTCACCGCGCACGCCGGTAGCGACCTCGAGCGGGCACACCCCGATCTCGATGATCTCCGACACCTCACCGGGAGGCGGAGATCCTTCCCAACACGTCGACTCCACATCGACGACCAGCACGTGGTCCAACACAATCACGTGCTGATCGTCCCCGACGTGTAAAGCGAAATCCGCCCGGACACACCACAGGGTGACTTCCACGTCTGACCGACTTGCGGGCCCACCACGCCACCTTTACGAAACAGGAGCAGGAATTTCCGCCGGAGCCCTCAGGAGACACTGGTGAGACGTCTGACGCAGCTGGCCATCGCGACGACACTGTTGTTCACAGGCATACCCGTGCTCGCCGGGCAGGCGGCAGCCGCACAGGCGGAGACCAAGCCTCCCGTCAGCTACACCGACTACGCGTTCGCGGAGTCGACGCGACCGCTCGACGACATCACCTTCGGCACCACGGTCCTGGTCGATCCCGGGCGCGCCAACGTCTTCTGGTCCAACCAGTTCGGCACCACGATCAAGGACCACGGCGGCTACATCGGCATGCAGAGCCATCGCGACGGCGTGGGCATGTTCCTGTTCTCGATGTGGAACACGACGGTCGCGGAGCCAGGAGACGAGGGGACGAGGTGCAAGACGTTCGGCGGCGAAGGCACCGGGATGCAGTGCTCGATCGACAGGAGCTTCGTCGCCGGCCACTCCTACCAGTTCTCCGTCAGCCCTGTGCGCGGCAACCGGCTCATGGGGGTCGTGACCGACACGACCACCCTCACCTCGATCGTGCTCGGGACCATCGAGGTCGGTGAGGGTGTGAAGATCGCGACCGGCGGCATGTCGAGTTTCGTGGAGTACTTCGACCAGGGCGAGCTGAAGTGGACATGTGCTGACGAGCCGTTCTCCAAGTCGCGGTTCGAGGTGCCTCGCGGCAACAGGTACACGATCGCGGCCACGATCACCGGTACGCCGTTCAAGGACTGCGACGACCAGATCAAGGTCACCAAGGCCGGAGCGCCCGCGACCGCGAACACGCCGAGCACCGAGTACGTGGTGCACGAGAACGCGATCGGCAACTCCGCGTCCGGTCCCATCCGGCACACCGACGGATCCTGCGTCTCCACCGGCACGGGTACCGCCGGCGGTGCACTCGACCTCGCGAAATGCACCGACTGGGTGCTGGCCGCGGACGGCACGATTCACACGATGACCAAGTGCCTGGACGTCGAGAAGGGCCACGCCCTGCTCAGCGCGTGCGACGGCCGCAAGTCACAGCAATGGACGCTGAAGAACGGGGTCCTGCGCAACGTCGACCTCGACCGATGCCTGGAGCCCTACCAGTCGGGCGACAGCTGGAAGTTCGGTCTCCTGTGGTGCGGCGACAACGACACCGGGCCGTGGACCGTGCCCGGCTGGATCAGGGAATCAACCGGCTAAACGATGACGGCTCCACCGTCGACGACGAGCGTCGCGCCCGTGACATACCCACCGGCCTCCGAGGCCAGGAACACGACGGCCGCCGCGAGCTCCTCCGGGTCGCCGACGCGCCCGGCCGGCAGGGCCGCCTGCATCTTCTCCAGGTAGCCGGGCGGGTACTGGTCGGTCATCTCCGAGGCGAAGAAGCCGGGGCAGATCGCGTTGACGCGGATGCCCTTGCGCCCGGTCCACTGCTGCGCCAGGTCGCGCGTCAGGCCCAGCAGACCGGCCTTGGACGCCGAGTAGGCGGCCTGCGGGATGCCACCCGTCACCAGCCCGAGCACAGAAGAGATGTTGATGATCGACCCGCCGGACTTCATCACCGCGGCGGCGGCCTGCGCCATCCAGTACGCGCCGTTGAGGTTCACGTCGATCACGCCGAGGAACTCCTCGGGCGTCTCGCGGGAGGCCGGCACCGCGGAAGCAACACCCGCGTTGTTCACCAGCACGGAAACGACGCCGAACTCGGCGGCGGCACGCGCTACCTCGCGGCAGTCGTCCGGGCGCGACACGTCGGCCTGCACCACGAGAGCGCGCCGGCCGACCGATTCGACCAGTGCTGCGGTCTCCTTGAGCTTGTCCGCGCGGCGGGCGGCCAGCACGACGTCCGCGCCGGCCTCCGCCAGACCGCGAGCGAACGCCACGCCCAGGCCCGAGGAGGCGCCGGTGACGATCGCTACCTTTCCGTCCAGGCGGAACTTGTCCAGGATTCCCACTACGAAAGCCTCTCCAGGATGATCGCCATGCCCTGACCGCCGCCGACGCACATCGTCTCGAGCCCGAACTGGGCGTCGCGGGCCTGCATGCCGTTGATCAGAGTCGTCATGATCCGGGCACCGGTCGAGCCGAACGGGTGGCCCAACGCGATCGCTCCACCATGCACGTTCAACCGGTCGATGTCGATGCCCAGCGCGCGCTGACTGCCGAGCACCTGGACGGCGAACGCCTCGTTGATCTCGACCAGGTCGATGTCCGAAATGGACAGACCGGCGTGCGCAAGCGCTTGCTGCGTCGCGTCCACCGGGCCGAGACCCATGATCTCCGGCGAGAGCCCGGAGACACCGGTCGACACGATGCGCGCCAGCGGAGTCAGCCCGAGCTCACGTGCCCGCACGTCGCTCATGATCACGACAGCGGCCGCGCCGTCGTTCAACGGGCAGCAGTTGCCTGGCGTGATCGTGCCGTCAGGGCGGAACGACGGCTGCAAAGAAGCAACAGCCTCGTAGGTCACGCCGGCACGCGGGCCGTCGTCCGTCGACACGACAGTGCCGTCCGGCAGTACGACCGGCGTGATCTCGCGCTGGAAGAACCCGTCCGCGATCGCCTTCTCCGCGAGGTTCTGCGACCGCACGCCGAACTCGTCCTGGTCGTGCCGGGAGATCCCCATCTGCGTGGCGACGTTCTCCGCGGTCTGACCCATCGAGATGTAGTAGTCGGGCAGCTTGCCGTCCAGGCGCGGATCGGTCCACGAAACGTTGGACGCGGCCGTGTCCAGCGTTCGCTGCTGCGCCTCGTCGAACAACGGGTTGAACGACGGCACGCCGGAGTGCATGTACCGGGAGACGCACTCGACGCCGGCGGAGATGAAGGCGTTGCCCTCCCCCGCCTTGATGGCGTGGAAGGCCATCCGCGCGGTCTGCACCGACGAGGCGCAGAACCGGTTGACGGTCGTGCCGGGCAACGTGTCGTAGCCGAGCTGCACGGCGACGCGGCGCGCGATGTTCTGGCCGTGCTCGTCCTGCGGCTCGGCACAGCCGAGGTGCAGGTCGGTGATCTCGGTGGCCGGGAGGTCCTTCAGCGCGGCGGAGATCACCTGCGCGGCGAGGTCGTCCGGCCGCAACGAGACGAGGGAACCCTTGCGGGCCCGGCCGATCGGCGACCGGGCGGTGGAGACGATGACTGCTTCAGCCACAAAACACCCCTTACAGGCCCAGGTCGCGGCCGATGAGTTCCTTCATGATCTCGTTGGAGCCCGCCCAGATCTTCGTGACGCGGGCGTCCATCCAGGCGCGGGCGACGCGGTACTCGGTCATGTACCCGTAGCCGCCGTGCAGCTGCACGCAGGAGTCGATGACCTCGTTCTCGATGTCGGCGCTCCAGTACTTCGCCTGCGCCGCCTCGACCGAGCTCAGTTCGCCGCGAACGTGCTGCATGGTCAGGCTGTCGACGAACGCCTGCGTCACGTCGAGCTTCGTGCGCAGCTCGGACAGCAGGAACTTGTTGTGCTGGAACTTGCCGATGGCCTGGCCGAACGCCTTGCGCTCCTTCACGTACTCGAGCGTCTCGTCGAAGACGCCCTGCGCGTGCGCGAGGTTCGAGATGGCGGCACCGATCCGCTCCTGCGGCAGGCGTTCCATCATGTAGATGAAGCCCTGGTTCTCCTCGCCGATCATGTTCGCGGCGGGCAGCCGGACGTCGGCGAAGAAGAGCTCCGCGGTGTCGGACGGGTGCTGGCCGACCTTGTCGAGCTTGCGGCCGCGCTCGAAGCCGGGCATGCCGGTCTCGACGGCGAACAGCGTGATGCCCTTCGCACCCTTCGACGGATCGGTCCTGGCCGCGACGACGATCATGTCGGCGGTGTAGCCGTTGGTGATGAACGTCTTGGAGCCGTTGAGGATCCAGTCGTCACCGTCGCGCACGGCGTTGGTCTTCAGCGCCGCGAGGTCGGAGCCACCGGAGGGCTCGGTCATCGCGATGCCGGTCTTGAGCTCGCCGGAGCACATGCCAGGCAGCCAGCGCTGCTTCTGCTCCTCGGTGCACAGGTCGACGAGGTACGGCGCCACGACGTCACCGTGGATGCCCAGCGACGACGCCACGGCGGCGTTGACCCGGCACAGCTCCTCGGCGAACACCGTGTTGAACCGGTAGTCGTTCGCGCCGCTGCCGCCGTACTCCTCGGGAATCTCGAGGCCCAGCAGGCCCTGGCGACCGGCCTCCAGCCAGACGTCGCGGTCGATCACGCGCTGCTCGATGAACTTCTCGACGTTCGGCGTGATCGTGCGCTCGACGAACGCCTTCGCCGACTCCCGGAACGCGGCGTGATCCTCGTTGAACAGCGTCCGCTGCACGACTACCTCCATACTAAGCGGTTGCTTAGCGCTAAGCGCCCGCTTAGCGTGCAGTACGATCCATCACCTGTCAACACGCGAGGAGCGGCAGATGACGACGACCGGCCTGGACGAGTTCGCGCTGCTCGACGAGACCTGGCGCGCGGTCACCCCGGACGCCGCCCGTCGCATGCTCATCGCAGCAGCACACGCGTTCGCCGGCAAGGGTTATCACGCCACTACGACGCGCGACATCGCCTCACTCGCGGGAATGTCCCCCGCGGCCGTGTACATCCACTACCGGTCCAAAGAGGAGCTGCTCTTCAACATCTCGCTCGTCGGCCACCAGACGTCGCTCACCCTGCTGTCCGGCATCGGCGGCAGCGATGCGGTGGAGCGGCTGAGGAACGCGGTGGCGGCGTTCGCGGGATGGCACGCGGAGTACCACACGACGGCGCGGGTGGTGCAGTACGAGCTCGGCGCGCTCTCGCCGGAGCACCACGCGGAGGTGGCGGAGCTGCGCCGGCAGATCGACCAGCAGATGCGGTCGTTCATCGAGGCCGGTGTGGCGGAGGGTGTGTTCGACGTGCCGGACCTGAAGGGCGCGACGCTGGCCGTGCTGTCGCTGTGCATCGACGTCGCGCGGTGGTACCAGCCGGGCGGGAAGCGAACCCCGGACGAGATCGGCGCGTTGTACGCCGATCTCGTCCTGAGGATGCTCCGGCCTGTCAGCTAGCCGACTGATTTGCGGCCGTACACGCCGGCGACGAGCGAGACGCCGATGGCCGCGACGACGATCTGCACGATCACTTCGATCCAGTCGATGCCGGGCGTGTCCTGCACGCCGAGCAGCCGGGCGATCCACGACCCGATGAACGCGGCCGCGATACCGACCAGCAGGGTCAGCCAGATCGGAATGGCCTGCTTGCCCGGTGCGAACAGCTTGCCGAGCAGGCCCAGGATCAAGCCGATGATGAGTGCGCCGATGATGCTTTCAACGGTCACGGTCGCCTCCTCTTGTCGTCCCCGGAGATACCCGGGAACCTTCGAGGAAAATCATCTCGTTGATCGTGGCGTTCCGCAGTTCGGGAGCTACCTGCGGCTTCCGGCCGTCCACCAGTCGGCCCTGGTCGGGTCACGCAGCGCGTTGGTCACGCAGTGCACCTCGCCCTGCCTCTCGTGGGCGAAGTCCCAGTCCTCGATCCACCGAAGCGACACCGGAGTGCCGGCGAGCGCCTGCTCCGTGGCTCGCTTGAACAGGTCGGTCCCGCCGACGCGCGGCCCGTGCGGGTCGGGTGCGCCGAACACGCCGTTGCCGAGCGAAATTCCGTTGGGGATGCCCGCCGAATGTGCGAGGAAGACCCGCTGAGGCGCCTTGCCGTCCCTCGGCGTCATCCGCTCCAGCAGCTCGGTCTTCATCTGCGGGGTGATCTGGCCGGACGCGTCGAGCCGCTCGCCGCTCGCGAGCTGCTCCCGAAGGATCTCCTTGAACAGCACCGGCACCCGGACGAGGTCGCGTTCGGTGAGACCCGTTTCCTTCTTGAGCACCGCGACCTGGGAGTCCATGTGCCGGGCGGCGGTCTCGTTGTTCTCCAGCACCACCGGATCGGCGAGCGCCTGGTCGATCGTCAGCTCCGAACCGGGGCGAGGCATCCCGTCCCAGCCGAGCGGCGGGCTGAGGAACGCGGCACCGCCGTGACCGTCCCGCGCGGCCTTGCGCACCAGGTCGATCGCGAGCCGGGGATCGGCCACCATCAACGTCCAGCCGCGTGCGTTGCGCGCCGGGATCACGTGCACGGTCTCGTCGGCGTGCCCCACGGTCAGCCAGGACGTGTCGATCACCACCGGGTCCGCGTACTGCGAGCCGATCAGCCTGGTGAACGTCGGGTCCGGCGTCTGTTCCTGCGTGGCGCCGTACAGCGGCCTGCCGAGCTCGTAACCGCGATAGGGCGGCAGGCTCTCGAAGTTGCCGGTCGCGTTCAGCCCGTCCCTGATCTTGGCGTCGCGCTGGAGGGTGTACTGCTGCACGACGCCGACGTCCGGGCCGCGCAGCGTGCTGAACGCCACCCGGCCACCCATCCGCAACGTCGCCGGGTAGGGCTGCCCGGACCAGTCCTCGCCGCCGGGACGGACGTTGGCGCTGCGCAGCAGGACGTGCATCACCTGCGGCTTGCCACCGGGGCCCGGCATGCTGGCCGTGGTGGGTTCGAAGATGTCCTGGAACCACGAGTCGAACTCGCTGACCGCGGTCAGCGAGCTCTCCGGCAGCCCGGCCGCGGCCATGGCCTTCTTCAGGTCCGCGAGGAACTCGTCGTACCCCAGCGCGATCTCGGCGACCGGCGGGATGGACGTGATCACCTTGCGCGGTGGCTTCAGATCGCTTTGCAGGATCAACGGCGCCACCCGGAGCCGCACCGAGTCCCTGCCACTCCCGGCCTTCAGCGTCACGGTCACTTCGCCGTTCCACACGGCTTTGTCCCGGATGACGTCGCGGCCCTCGAGCGCGAGCTTCACGCCGTTGCCCAGCTCCGCGGCGGTGAGGGTGCCGCCCTCGCCGAGCGACGTCCACGTGCCGCCGCGCTCGACCCACAGGCGGGCGTACTTCCCCTCACCCGAGCCGAGCGACACGGTGCCGTCCGCACTCCCCTTGCGCGGCAACGTCCGCAGTGGCGCGAGGTCCGCCACGTCCAGCGGCCCGTTCACGACGTCGTCCTGCGCGTCGTTGCACGCCACGAGTTTCTCGTCGATCTCGATCGCGTTGTTGTTTTGCAGCTCGTCCGGGTCGATCTTGCAGCGCTTCGCGTCGTCGTCCACGTTGGGCAGGAAGATCGCGCCGCGCCGCGGAGTCCACCTGTCCTTGCCCACTTGGTCGGCCCGGTCGACCGAGCCGCTCCGATCGGTGTCGGCCAGCAGCACCGCGCCGGGCGGTGCCGCGAGCGCGGGCATTCCAGAAAAGAGCACTCCCGTCAGCGCCAGCACACCTGACGCCGCAGCCACACGTCTCGGCACAGCTCCCCCTCCACGCACTTGATCAAGTGCGTGGAGGGTAAAAGCCGCGGAGGAACATCGCAGCGAATGTGCCCCATCAGGTGACTGTCGTGCCCTTTCGGACAACTACCAGCGGCTGCCGGAAACCTGGCTCATCCACTGGTTGATCGTCGCGGTCCAGTCCGTGCCGACCGCCTGCTGGTGCGACACGGCGAAACGGCCGTACGCGTCACCGCCCGCGCGGAGCAGGCCGGCGCGCTTGTCCGCCTCCAGCACCACGTGCAGCTCGGTGGGCGTGGTGACGAAGGTCAGCTCGACCTGCTTCACCCGGCCGGCGAACTGCGGCGGCGGGTAGAACTCGATCTCCTGGTAGAACGGCAGCGTCTGCGGCACGCCGTGGATGCGGCCCTTCTCGTTGTCCGCCTTGGTGAAGCGGAATCCCATCTGCCCGAACGCCTGCAGCACCGCGTCCTGCGACGGCAGCGGGTGCACCCAGATCGGGTCGAGGTCGCCGGGGTCGACGGCGCCGCGGACCTCGAGCTCGGTGCGCAGGCCCAGCTGCATGCCGGCGAGCTGCATGCCGCCCACGACGTTGAGCGGGCACTCGACCGGGACCGGGATCTGGAACGGCAGCGAGAGGTTCTGGTGCGGCTGGACCACGATCCGCTGTCCCACGGAGAACTTGTGGAACTCCATGTTGGTGTTGTACTCGTTGTCGCCGCTCTCGATCTCGACACGGGTGAGCAGCGCCAGCGTGACGTGGTCGATCTCGGCGGGATGGTCGCCACCGGCGATCCGAACCTCACCGGACAGCACCTCGCCGGGGCGCACGTTCGGGTTGGTCAGCACCGTGTCGACAGTCGGCCCGCCCACGCCGAACGCGCGCATCATCCTCTTGAACACCACTGCGGCCTCCTGAAGCCCTTCGCAACTTTGCGGGGAAGTCTGCCAACTGAATCGCCGATTTGCGGCGAAGCGTTCCGTTGACGCCTCACCACCCCGATCGGTTCCGTATGGACTTCCGTTGACTTCAGATGGCAACATGCGACCGCCGTCACATACTAAGCGGTCGCTCAGGAGGATTGCCGTGCTGCTCGTCGCCAACCGGGGTGAGGTCGCCGTCCGCGTGCTGCGCGCGGCTGCTGACCTGGGCATTCGCACCGTGGCGGTGTACGCGGAGGACGACGCTGCGGCGCTGCACGTGGGGCTCGCGGACCGCGCTGTCGCCCTGCACGGGCCCGCTCCGTACCTGGACATCGATCAGCTCCTGGACGCCGCCGACGGCTGCCAGGCGGTGCATCCGGGGTGGGGATTCCTGTCCGAGAGCGCCGCGTTCGCTCGGGCGTGTTCGGCGCGCGGGCTGGCGTTCGTGGGCCCGTCCGCTGACGTTCTGGAGTTGCTCGGTGACAAGCGGCGAGCCCGGGAGTTGGCGGCATCGCTGGGGATTCCGGTGCTGGACGCCCCCGAGGGCTCCTTTCCCGTGATGGTGAAGGCGGTCTCCGGCGGTGGCGGCAAGGGCATGCGGGCGGTGTTCGCGCCCGAGGACCTCGACAGTGCCGTCGAGGCGTGCCGGGCGGAGGCGCTCGCGGCGTTCGGGGTCGGGGACGTCTACCTCGAACGGCTGCTGCCCTCCGCCCGGCACATCGAGGTGCAGCTCGTCGGGACGTCCGTGATCGGTGACCGCGACTGTTCCTTGCAGCTGCGGCACCAGAAGCTGGTGGAGATCGCGCCCGCTCCCCTGCTGGATCCCGTTCTGCGCAAGGCGTTGCACACCGCCGCGGCTTCCTTGGCCTCCGCCGTGGGTTACACCGGTGTCGGCACGGTGGAGTTCCTGGTCGCCGGCGACGCGTTCTACTTCATGGAGGCCAACCCGCGGTTGCAGGTCGAGCACACGGTGACCGAGATGGTGTCCGGTGTGGACCTCGTACGCACGCAGCTGCTGCTGGCCTGGGGCGGCGAGGTGGACTACACGCCCGCTGAGCGCGGAAGCGCCGTGCAGGTACGGGTGAACCAGACGTCGGGCGGGGTGCTGTCGTCGTTCGGACTGCCTTCCGGCGCCGGGGTGCGCGTCGACACGCACGGGTACGTCGGGTATCGGGTCGGGACGCGGTACGACGGGTTGCTCGCGAAGCTCGTGGTGCACGGCGAGGACCTGGACGTGGCGCTGAACCGGGCGCGGCGGGCGTTGCGCGAGTTCCGGATCGAGGGCGTCGGGACGAACCTGGAGTTCCTCAAGTCGTTGCTGGACCGCGACATCGTCGGGGCCACGACTGACTTCGTCGTCGAGGAGCCGGCTTCCGGCATGCGAGCGCCGCTGGCCGGCACGGTGGTCGCGGTGTCCGCGGACTCCGTCGTGCTGGAAGCGATGAAAATGCAACACGTCGTCCGGGTGTCGGGCGACGTGCTGGTGGCGGTCGGCGACACGGTGACCGAGGGGCAGCTGCTCGCCTCGGGCGCCGGTGAGTCCACTGAGGACGCAGCGGAGGTCGATCTTTCGCTGGTGCGCCCGGATCTGGCCGAGGTGCTGGCCCGGCACGAGTTCGACCGGCCCTCGTCGGCTTCCCGCCGGCACGCGGCGGGTGGGCGGACCGCGCGGGAGAACATCGCGGACCTCTGCTCGGACTTCGTCGAGTACGGCGGACTGGCGATCGCCGCGCAACGGCAGCGGCGGTCTCTGGAAGAGCTGATCGAACGCACCCCCGCCGACGGCATGGTCGCCGGCATCGGTGTCGTCAACGGCCAACGGATCGTGGCGATGTCCTACGACTACGCCGTGCTCGCCGGCACGCAAGGCATGCGCAACCACCAGAAGAAAGACCGGTTGTTCGCGCTGGCACAGCAGGAGAACCTGCCGGTGGTGCTGTTCGCCGAGGGCGGCGGCGGACGCCCCGGCGACACCGACCACAGCATGGTCAGCGGCCTGGACTGCGGCTCGTTCCACGCGTTCGCCCAGCTGAGCGGCCAGGTGCCGCTGGTGGGGGTGGTCGCGGGCCGGTGCTTCGCGGGCAACGCGGTGCTGCTCGGCACTTGCGACGTGATCATCGCGGTCGAGGGCGCGAACATCGGCATGGGTGGCCCGGCGATGATCGAGGGCGGCGGGCTCGGTGTGTTCCGGCCGGAGGACATCGGGCCGCTCGACGTGCAGGTGCCCAACGGGGTCGTGGACATCGCGGTGGCTTCGGAGGAGCAGGCTGTGGCCGTCGCGAAGAAGTACCTCTCTTACTTCCGGGCTCCCGCAGGCTTCCAGGCTCCCGCAGGCGTCCAGGCTCCCGCAGGCGTCCAGGCTCCCGCAGGCGTCCCCCGCCCGAACGCGCAGACGTCGCCCACGCGCGAAGGGGGACCCCTTGAAGAAATTCTCCCAGACGACACCGACAATTTCGGATCGTGGAACTGCGCGGACCAGCGCCTGCTCCGCCACGCCATCCCCGAGAACCGCCTCCGCGCCTACGACGTCCGAGCCCTGATCGGCACCCTGGCCGACACGGACTCGGTGCTGGAACTCCGCAAGGGCTTCGGCAAGGCCATCGTCACCGCACTGATCAAGGTCGAGGGCCGCCCCATCGCCCTGATCGCGAACGACCCGAAAGTCCTCGGCGGCGCCATCGACGCCGACGCCGCGGACAAGTGCGCGAGGTTCCTCCAGCTGGCAGACGCGTTCGACCTCCCGGTCGTCTCACTCTGCGACACCCCCGGCTTCATGGTCGGCCCGGACGCCGAACGCACCGCCACCGTCCGCCACCTCACCCGCATGGTCGTCACGGGCGCCAACATCACCGTCCCCTTCGGACTCGTCGTGACCCGCAAGGCCTACGGCCTCGGCGCCCAGGCCATGGCGGCGGGCAGCCTCAAGGTTCCGCAGTTCGCGATCTCCTGGCCCACCGGCGAGTTCGGCCCGATGGGCCTCGAAGGCGCCATCAAACTCGGCTTCAAAAAAGAACTCGAAGCCATAGAGGACCCGGAAGAACGCAAGCAGCGCTACGACCAGATGGTCGCCATGGCCTACGAGCACGGCAAAGCGCTGAACGTCGCCTCGGTCTTCGAGATCGACGACGTGATCGACCCGGCCGACACCCGCCGCTGGATAGCGACGGCGCTGGCCCCCACAACTTCCCGCCCCAAGGGGAAGAAACGCCCGTTCGTCGATACGTGGTGAGGAGAAGCCGTGGTCAGTGTCGCCCCGACTGAACAGAAGACCTTGCGCAGGCTGATGGCAGCCGGACTCGTGGGTTCGTCCCTCGAGTGGTACGACTTCTTCATCTACGCGACCGCCGCGGCACTTGTGTTCCCGAAACTGTTCTTCCCCGAGGCAACGCCGATCGTGGCGCTGCTCCTGTCGTTCAGCACGTTCTGGGCGGGCTTCATCGCGCGTCCGATCGGCGGTCTGGTCTTCGGCCACGTCGGCGACAAGGTCGGCCGCAAACCCGCCCTGGTCATCTGCCTCGCGTTGATGGCCGGCGCGACGTTCCTCATCGGTCTCCTGCCCACGACGGCGGCCATCGGCGTCGGAGCACCGGTGCTCCTGGTCGCGCTGCGCTTCCTGCAGGGCATCGCGGTCGGCGGCCAGTGGGGCGGCGTGGTCCTGCTGCTCACCGAGACAGCGGGCCCCAAGAAGCGCGGCTTCGCGGGCACGTTCGGCCAGGCGGGCGTCCCGATCGGCGTGCTGCTCGGCAACGTCGCCTTCATCAGCGCCACCACGTCCCTCTCACCGGAGGCGTTCGCCTCGTGGGGCTGGCGCATCCCGTTCCTCGCGTCGGCGCTCCTCTTCCCGGTGGTGCTCTTCATCCAGATGAAGGTCGAGGACAGCCCGGTCTTCCGTGAGCTGAAGGAACGCCGCGCCTCCGCACCCGCCGTAGCCCCCGCACCGCTGAAGGAGGCCCTGCGCACCCACCGCAAGCCGATCCTGCTCGGCGCGGGCCTGATGTTCGCCTCGAACGCGGTCTTCTACGTGTCGATCGCGGGCGTCCTGTCCTACGCCACCACGACCCTGGGCCTGTCGCGCGAGTCAGTGCTGGTCGTGAGCCTGCTGTCGTCGATCGTGAGCATCCCGGTGATCCTCTACTCCGGGCACCTCTCGGACCGCCTCGGCCGCCGGCCGCTGATCATCGCGGGCGCTGTGGGCCTAACGCTTTGGGCGTTCCCGTACTTCCTGCTGGTCGACACCGGCTCGCTCGTCATGCTGTTCATCGCGGCGGCCGTCGGCGGCATCGCGTCGTCGCTCGTCTACGGGCCGATCGCGGCGTACCTGGGTGAGCTGTTCGAGCCGCACGTGCGGTACTCGGGCGCCTCGCTCGCCTACCAGCTGGCATCGATCCTGGTCAGCGGCGGTACGCCGTTCATCATGACGGCGCTGCTCGGGGCCACCGGGACGTCGATGTCGGTGTCGGCGTTCCTGTGCCTGATGGGGCTGGCGACGCTGTTCTCGGCGCTCAAGCTGCCCGAGACCCACCGAGCAAGCTGACCTGGGAGTTTTGTGAAACGGGGCGAGGTCAACCGGACATTTCGGGCTTCACTGTCAAGACCTCTGCGGAACACACAAGCGATGCCGTACGTTGCTGCCTCGTGACCACTCTCATGGCGCGCTTCAAGCAGCGGATGCGCCGGTTCGCGCAGAAACCGGCGTCGGTTGACCTCGCCCCGTTCCAAGCACTGCTGAAGGACGTGGAGCAACACGCGGACACGTTCAAAGCGTTCAGCGACGAGGAGCTGACGGCACACGCCGCCAAGCTGCGCGACGAGTGCGAAGACACCGAGCTGGTGGCGCTCACGCGTGAGGCCGCCGAGCGCGCCATCGGGCAGCGCCCGTTCGACGTGCAGGTGCTCGGCGCGCTGGGCCTCCTCAGCGGGCTCGTCGTCGAGATGGCCACCGGTGAGGGCAAGACGCTCGCGGGCGCCATGGCCGCGGCCGGGTTCGCGATCAAGGGCAAGCGCGTCCACGTGGTCAGCGTCAACGACTACCTCGCCCAGCGCGACGCGGAGTGGATGGGGCCGCTCTACAAGCTGCTCGGCGTCACCGTCGGGTGGATCAACGGCAGCTCGAAGGCCGAGGAGCGCCGCGAGGCCTACCAGTGCGAGGTCACGTACGCGCCGGTCAGCGAGATCGGGTTCGACATCCTGCGCGACCGGATCGTCACGCAGCCCGACGACCTGATCGTGCCGGAGCCGGAGGTCGCGCTGATCGACGAGGCCGACTCGGTGCTCGTCGACGAGGCCCGCGTGCCGCTCGTGCTGGCCGGCTCGACCAGCGCGGAGGCCGCCGACCCGGTGATCGCCGACCTGGTGAAGCGCCTGCGCCAGAACCTGCACTACGAGATCGACGACGAGGAGCGCAACGTCTTCCTCACGGGTGCGGGCTCCGAGGCCGTCGAGCGCGCGCTCGGCGAGATCGACCTGTACTCGCAGGAGCACGTCACCTCCACGCTGTCGAAGGTCAACGTGGCACTGCACGCGCAGGTGCTGCTGCACCGCGACGTGGACTACATCGTGCGTGACGGCAAGGTGCACCTGATCAACGACACCCGCGGCCGCGTCGCGAAGCTGCAGCGGTGGCCGGACGGCCTGCAGGCCGCCGTCGAGGCCAAGGAGAACGTGCAGACGACCGAGTCCGGCGAGATCCTCGACTCGATGACGGTGCAGGCCCTGCTGTCGCGGTACCCGACGCGCTGCGGCATGACCGGTACCGCGGTCGCCGTCGCGGAGACGCTGCGCGAGTTCTACGAGCTCGAGGTGCTCGTGATCCCGCCGAACAAGGAGAACATCCGCGAGGACGAGCACTTCCGCCTTTACGCGACGCTGGAGCAGAAGGAAGAGGCGATCGTCGGGGAGATCAAGAAGGCGCACGAGTCAGGGCGCCCGATCCTCGTCGGCACGCTGGACGTCGCGGAGTCCGAGCGCATCTCGTCGAAGCTGCGCGACGCCGGGCTCGAGTGCGTGGTGCTGAACGCGAAGAACGACGCCGAGGAAGCGTCGATCATCGCCGACGCCGGCTCGTACCAGCGCATCACCGTCTCGACGCAGATGGCCGGTCGCGGTACGGACATCCGTCTTGGTGGCCACGAGGGCGAGGACCACGACCGCATCGCCGAGCTCGGCGGCCTGTACGTGATCGGCACCGGCCGGCACTCCTCCTCGCGCCTGGACGACCAGCTGCGCGGCCGCGCAGGCCGTCAGGGCGACCCCGGCGGCTCGGTGTTCTTCTCGTCGATGCAGGACGACCTGATCACCCAGTACGCGCCGGACGCCGAGGAACCGTCCGAAGTGGACTCCGACGGCCGGGTCAGCGACAAGGGCCTGCTGCACACCTTCGAGCACGCGCAGCGCGTGGCCGAGGGCGTGAACCTGGAGATCCACCGCAACACGTGGCGCTACAACAAGCTGATCGAGCACCAGCGCGACCTGCTGCTCAAGCACCGCGACGTGGTGCTGCGCACGGATGCCGCGTTCGACAAGCTCGGTGAGAAGGAAGGCGCCCCCGACGAGGTGGCCGGTGACGCCGCCCGCAAGATCACGCTCTTCTACCTCGACGACCTGTGGACGCACCACCTGACGTTCCTGTCAGACCTGCGTGAGGGCATCCACCTGCGCGCGCTGGCACGGCAGAACCCGCTGGACGAGTTCCACCGCGAGGCCATCCCGGCGTTCAACAAGATCGTGCCGGAGTCGTGGGAGCAGGCCGGGGAGAAGTACGAGGCCGCGAAGATCACCGACGCCGGGTACGACCTCGCCGGTGCCGGGGTGAAGCGCCCGAGCTCGACGTGGACGTACCTCGTGCACGACAACCCGTTCGGCTCCGGACTGGAAGAGACGATGAAGGGTCTCGTCAAGATGGTGCGCGGCCAGCGCCGCTGACCGTCACAACTTCGCGGTCACAATTTTTCAGGGACGAGATCGTCGGCAGGCCTGGCGGGCCGGGGCAACGCCTCGGCCCGTCTTGCTGTGCTCATCTCCTCGGTGAGTTGTCTGATCTCCGCGAGGATGTCGAGGTGCTCCTGCGACGGCGGCGGGCCAACGAGGTTGGACCTGTTGTGCGCCGTCCGTTCCGCGCGCTCGGCCAGCAGCCGGATGCGGCGGAAGAGGTCGTGCTCCCCGTCCGGGAGCAAGAAGTCCGTCTGCTCCATCACCCGTGCAAGCTTTCGCGTGCACGGGTGACGCGTCGATCCCCTAGTCGGCTGATTCCAGTTTTTGGACGAGCCACTCGTGGAACCCGCCGATGTGGTGCTCAGACGGCACCAGCACCCCGCCGCGTGCGTAGGCGCGGGACGCCATGGCGGGCTGGCAACGCTCGCAGGCTTCGAAATCCTGCTCGTTCACCCGGTGGAACAGCTCGACCGAGCGAGAGACGTCACGGCCGGTGCTGACCACTTCCTTGGCGTAGAGCCAATCGCACTCCACGATCGTCCGGTCCACCGCCACCGGGTACATGCGGTGCAGGATCACGTGGTCCGGCACGAGGTTGATGAAAACCTGCGGTTTGATCGTGATGGCGTAATACTTCCGGTCGCGTTCTTCTTCCAGCGCCGCAAGTTTTCCGAAGCCCTCGCTGCCGTCGACGGTGAAGCCCTTGATGTCGTCACCGAACTCCGCGCCGTGCCCCACGTAGTACTGCGCCGCGTAGCCGTCGGCGAACTCGGGCAGCACCTCGGTCAGCTCGGGGTGGATCGTCGCGCAGTGGTAGCACTCCATGAAGTTCTCGATGATGAGCTTCCAGTTGGCCTTGACGTCGTAGACGATTCGTTTGCCCACAGACAACTCGTCGATCTCGTAGCCGTCGATGCCCCCGAGCGTGCCGAGGCGTTCCGTCACGGCCTGCAGGACGTCGTCCTCGAAGCTCGGCGGTTCGTCGGCGAGACAGACCCAGGCGTAGCCGAGCCATTCCCTGAGGTGGACTTTCGTCAGCCCGTACTCCACCCGGTCGATGTCCGGCATCGAGGTGAGGTTCGGCGCGGCGATCAGCTTGCCGTCCAACGCGTAGGTCCACGCGTGGTACGGGCACTGGAACGCCCGCTTGACGCTGCCCGCCTCGTCGACGCAGATGCGCGCGCCGCGGTGCCGGCAGACGTTGAGGAACGCGTTGAGGTTGCCGTGCCTGTCCCGCGCGATCAGCACGCTCTCGCGGCCGATCTGCACGGTGCGGAAGTCGCCGGGGTTCGCGAGGTCGCCCGACTTCACCGCGCAGAACCACATCTTCTCGAAGATGGCCGCCTGTTCCTGGGCGAAGATCAGCGGGTCGGTGTAGTAGCGGCCCTCAAGGGTGGAGATCAGGCTGCCGGTCATGCTCCGCCTCTCAAGCGAGCAGGGTCGAAAAGTGCGATCGGGTGCCGCGTGGCCCCGTCGATCGTGAGGTCGGCGAGGATCTCGCCGACGACGGGCACGAACTTGAAGCCGTGCCCCGAGAAACCGCACGCCACTGTGACGTTCTCGTGCCTGGGGTGATGTGCGATGACGAAGTGCTCGTCCGCGGTGTTGGTGTACATGCACGTGGCGGCCCGCAGGTACCGGCCGACGATGCCGGGCATCACCCGGCGCGTGGCCTCCGCGACGGCCCTGACCTCGTGCTCGTGCACCGTGCGGTCGATGGTCTCCGGCGTGCAGAGCTGCCCGCCGCTGTGGAACGCGACCTTCACCGCGCCGTCGATCTCCGGAAACCCGTAGAAGGTGTCCGCGCGGTCCCAGATGTAGATCGGGTGATCGCGGAACTCCTCGGTGTGCGGCTCGAAGAAGAACTGGATCTGCCGTTCGATCTCAAACGGGATGTCCAGGTCTGCCAACAGCGAAGGCGCCCACGGGCCAGGGCACACAACGATGTGGTCGGCTTCGTAGGGCGCGCGAGCCGTGGTGACCTTGCCGTCTTCCCAGTGCGTCACCGGCTCTTCGAAGTGCAGCTCGGCGCCCGCTGCGACAGCGAGGTCGAGGTGGGCTCGCACCGCGTTCTCGGGCACGACGAAACCCGCACCGGGCTCGTACAGCGCGACGTCGTCCACGGCCGGCCGCATCGTCGGGAAGCGGTCGCAGATTTGTGCTGCGTCGAGCAGTTCGTGTTTCAGACCGAACTGCTCGACGCTCGCCCGGCCACCCGTGATGGCGCTGCTGTCCGGGGGGCCGACGAGGATCCCGCCCACCCGGTGAAAGATGCTCTGCCCGCTGTCGCGCTCGATCTGGTCCCACATCTCGTGGGCCCTGAGCAGCAACGGCACGTACGCGGGGTCCTCGAAGTACGCCTGCCGCGTGATGCGCGACCCGCCGTGACTGGACCCCTGCGTGTGCACGGCCGTGAACTTCTCCAGCCCCAGCACCCTCTTGCCGCGCTGGGCAAGCCGGTACGCGGCGGCACTTCCCATGCCGCCGAGCCCGATCACGATGACGTCGTAGGACACCTCAACCCCTGAGCCGCTTCATCTCGGGGTCGAACAACGGCTCCTGCGCGGGCCGTGCCGTGATCCTGGTGCCGAAGTACTCGATCTCCACCTCGTCGTCGATGTCGCCGGGCAGCCACGCGTAGGCGATGTTGAGCCCGGTCGTGTACCCGTAGGCCGCGCTGGTGACGTAGCCGACCGGCTCCCCGCGGTGGAACACGGGTTCGCTGCCCAGAACGACGCTGTGCGCGTCATCGATGGTGAGGCACGTGAGCTTCTTCCCGGACGTGCGCTTGTCGAGCGCTTCCTTGCCCAGGAAGTCCTTGTCCTTGCGCACCGCGAACCCGATCCCGGCCTCGAACGGGTCGTGCTCGGTCGTCATGTCGGTGCCCCACGACCGGTATCCCTTCTCCAGCCGGAGGCTGTTGAACGCCCCGCGCCCGGCCGCGATGACCCCGTGCTCCTGCCCCGCCTCCCACAGCGTGTCCCACAGCTTCGCCCCCATGTCCGCCGTGGTGTAGAGCTCCCAGCCGAGTTCGCCCACATAGGACAGTCGCAGCGCCGTCACCGGCACGTTCTTGATGAACGCCCGCTGCGCCGTGAAGTACGCCTTCTGCGTGTCCAGCGTGTGCGCGACCCCGTCGAGCAGGTCGCGTGCTTTCGGTCCCCACAAACCGATGCAGCACGTGCCGGCCGTGATGTCCTTGATGTAGACGTTGTCCGGCGCGTGCCTCGTGAGCCACTCGAAGTCGAGGTTGCCGTTCGCACCGACCTGGAACGTGTCCCGGTCGAGCCGCGCGATCGTGAGGTCGCTCCTGACCCCACCCTGCTCGTCGAGCAGCAACGTGTACACGACCGCGCCGGGCTTGCGGTTGAGGTTGTTGGTCGTCATGCGCTGCAAGAACTCCAGCGCACCCGCCCCGCTGACCTCCAGCCGCTTCAACGGAGTCATGTCGAACATCGCGACCCGCTCACGCGTCACGAGCGCCTCGGCCCCGCAGATCGGCGACCAGTACCGCCCGGCCCACTCGTTGCGCGGCGGCACTTCCGCGATCTCGGGAAGGTCAGCGTTGGCCTCGTACCAGTGCGGCCGCTCCCACCCGGACGCCTCCAGGAAGAACGCCCCGAGCTGCTTCTGCCGCTCGTAGAACGGACTGGTCCGAAGCGGCCGCGGACTCTCCATGGGCTGCAACGGATGCAGCACGTCGTAGACCTCGACGAAGTTCTGGCAGCTGCGCTCCAGCACGTAGTCCGGCGCGAGCTGCACCTGCTCGAACCGGTTGAGGTCACTGGAATGCAGATCCAGCTCGGGCTGCCCGTCGACGATCCACTCGGCCATCGACCGCGCGACACCGGCGGAGTGCGTGATCCACACCGCCTCCGCCACCCAGAACCCGCGCAGCCCCGGATGCTCCCCGAGCAACGGCATCCCGTCACTCGTGAACGAGAACAGCCCGTTGAACCCGCTCTCGAGCCCGGCCTCGGCCAACGCCGGAATCAGCTCGACGGCCGCCTCCCACGACGGCTCGAAGTCCTCCTTGGTGAACGGCAACTCCGACCCGGCGATGTCCCTGGCCGCGATCGGCATGGGCCGATGCCCGTAGGCCCCGATCCCCAACGCCTCACCGTGGGCCCGGAAGTACAGGTCCGCCTCCTGGTGCCGCAGAATGGGTTGCCGCGCAAGCGCTTCCGCACCGACCCCCACCTTGCCCGTGAACGCGTACTGGTGCGCCATCGGCACGAGCGGAACGGTCAGCCCGACCATCTCCCCCAGCACCGGCCCCCACATCCCGGCACACGACACGACGATGTCGGCGGGATAGGTGTCCGTCTCGGTCCGCACACCGGTGACCCGATCCCCAGCGGTCTCGACCGCGACGACCTTCTGCCCGAACTCGAACCGCGCGCCCCGCCCAACGGCCCGCCGCGCCTGCACCTCCGCCGCGGCCACGGGCCTGGCAAGGCCGTCGCTAGGAATCAGGAACCCGCCCAGAATCGGCTCCGGGTCCAGCAACGGATGCAGCCGAGCCACCTCGTCCGGCCCGATGAGCCGGCTCGGCACACCCCACGACGTGGCCCACCCGTGCCGGCGGGTGAGGTCGGCCAGGCGGGCAGGCGTCGTGGCGATCTCCAGCCCGCCGATCTGGTCGAAGCACCCCAGCGCGGTGTACTTCTCGACCGTGTAGCGGGCGAAGGCCGTCATGCTGCGGCACGAGTTGGTCTGGAACACCAGCCCCGGCGCATGACTGCTCGAGCCGCCGGCGGCGAGGCCCTGCGCCTGGTCGAGGACCGTGACGTCGGTGAAGCCCCGTTCGGTGAGCTCGTCCGCCAGCGCACAGCCGACGATCCCCGCCCCCACGAGCACCACGCGAGGCACATCTCCAGGCATCTGGACACCCCTTCGCCGCCGTTGCGCGGAACGGAACCTGTTCCGCTATCTGCAACAAGTTGCGCCCAGCGCGTCCAGGTGTCAATACCGCGTTCGGGCGGCGGAGGTTTGGAGGACGCCGGAAACGGACATCCGGTGAGGTTCGGCCCAGCGGCAGGCCGACAATCGGGGGATGGAGTCCGGGGGATGGAGTCCGCCACTGGGTCCGCGAGTCGATCAAGCGACGGCTGACCCAGCCGGGCCTGGCGGTGGAGCCGCTGGGCTACCGCCGCGTGCTGACCGACGAGGAGTCTCTGCCAGGCGGGACAGCCCCGGTGCGAGGCAGGCCCACGTGGAGCTCGGCGCCCCGCGCGATTCCTTATACGCGACGACCGTAACAGCGTTTTGGGACACGTCGATCGGGTGAAACACGCCGAAGCCCCCTTCACGCTCGGTCACACGGCCGGACCTTCCGGCCCTCCGAGAACAAGACTGCGAAGGGGGCGATTCAGGACAACACGTTCAGGTGAAGCCGAGGCCCGAGCAGCTACTTGACCGAGCCGAAGCCGTCCCAGAGGCCAGGAAGATCAGCGGCCTGCGAAGAGCAGCCCGCGAAGGCCAGCGAAGACCAGCCCGGGGAGACCGGCCCTCGAAGGCCGTCGAAGATCAGCCCGGGGAGACCAGCCCGCGGAGACCGGCCCGAGAAGGCCAACGAAGATCAGCCCGCGAAGTACCCAAGCTGAGCCGAAAGATCAGCCGCGGCAGAAGACATCGCCGGAATGATCTGCTCCACCCGCTCCCGAGACAACCGATACGAGGGCCCAGAAGCACTCATGGCCGCAACAACCTCACCCCGATGCCCCCGCACCGGAACAGCGACCGCGTGCAGCCCAAGCTCCAACTCCTCGAAGCACGCGGCATAGCCCTGCGAAGCCACCGTCTCCAGCTCCAAAAGCAGCTGATCAGGAGAAATGACGGTGTTCTCGGTGTAGGAGTCGAGCGGCAACGACACCAGCCGCTTCCGCTCGTCAGCAGCCAGATAGGCCAACAGGATCTTGCCGGACGAGGTGGCGTGCAGGGGTGTTCGCTGGCCGATCCAGTTCACCGCCGAGACGGCGGCCGAGCCGCGGGCCTGGGTGATGTTGATGGCCACGCCGGCGTCGTGGACGGCGATGTTGACGGTCTCGCCGAAGGAGTCGGCGAGTGACTGGCAGACCGGCTGGCCCAGCTTGGTGAGGTCCATGCGGCCGGTGGCTGCACCGGCCAGGCGCACCACGCCGAAACCGATCGCGTATTTGCCTCTTTCTCCGAGTTGCTCGACCAGGCCACGCGCCTCCAGGACGGAGACGAGTCTCGACACCGTGGACTTGTGCACCCCCAGCTCACCTGCGATTTCGGTGATGCCGGCCTCTCCCTGGGCCAGAAGTTCCAGCACACTGATGGCTCGATCCACGGACTGCACCTGAGCTGCCGAATCGGAGTTGCTCATCACGCAACAGTAGTCGCAGGGCAAAACAACCCGCTCGAACTCTTGACGGCGCGTCGTTGGGGCCGCACATTGTGTTGCGTCATTCGGAACGCGTGCCGCGTAACGCAACGGAGGCCGACGATGATCCGCGCCTGCGCTCTCACGGACCTGCCCCCAGGAGAGGCGGTGCGCATCGTCGGTCCCCATGCGCCGATCGCCGTGTTCAACGCCGACGGCGTGCTCTACGCGATCGACGACACCTGCAGCCATCAGGACGCCTCCCTCAGCGAGGGGTGGCTCGAGGGCTGTTTCGTCGAATGCCCGCTGCACGCCGCGTCCTTCGACCTTCGCACCGGCGAGCCCACTTGTCTGCCCGCCAAAAGACGAGTGAAGACCTACCCCGTTCTTGTGAAAGATGGAGAGGTCTATGTCGATGTCGAGGTGAACGAGGACGTGGCGTGAGGACGATCGCGATCATTGGCGCATCACTCGCCGGTTTGAGGTCGGCGCAGGCACTGCGCCAGCAAGGGTTCGACGGGCGGATCGTCGTCGTGGGCGACGAGGTGCACCTGCCCTACGACCGGCCTCCCCTGTCGAAGGACTTCCTCCTCGGCAAGTGTGAGGCGGTGCCGCTCGCGGACCAGGAGGATCTCGACGCGCTCAACGTCGAGTGGCGGCTCGGCAACCGGGCCACCGCGCTGCTGTCGAGCGGCGAGGTCGCGTTGCAGGACGGGACGATCGCGGCCGACGGTGTCGTGATCGCTACCGGTGGGCTGCCGCGGGCCATCCCGGGCAGTCATGTGCTGCGCACCCTCGACGACGCCACCAGGCTCCGCAACGCCCTGACTGACGCCCAGAGCGTCGCCGTCATCGGCGCGGGCTTCATCGGTGCGGAGGTCGCGTCCAGTGCGCGCGCGCTCGGCAAGGAGGTCACCGTCGTCGAGGCGTTGCCGACGCCGTTGACGCGGGTGCTGGGTGCGGAGATGGGCGCGGCGTGTGGACAGCTGCACGGCGACCACGGGTCAACGTTGATTACGGGCGTCAATGTTGATTCAGTCAACATCAAGCATGACGGGATCAACCCCGAGGTTGACGGGATCAAGCTCGGCGACGGTCGTCATGTCAACGCTCAAGTCGTCATCGCCGGCATCGGCACGCGTCCGGCCACGGACTGGCTCGCAGGCGGGCCCGTCAAGATTGACAACGGCGTCGTGTGCGACGCGGGCGGCGTGACAAACCTCAAGAACATCGTGGCCGTCGGCGACGTCGCGAACTGCGCCGGACATCGCGCCGAGCACTGGACGAGCGCTACCGAGCAGGCGCAAGTTGCCGCTCGCAACCTGCTGGCGGGCGACACGGTCGCGACGCACACCAACGGCGGTTATGTGTGGTCGGATCAGTACGGCGTGCGCATCCAGTTCATCGGACGAGCGACAAATGATGTTCGCGTCGAAGATGGGTCCATCGAGGACCGGAAGTTCGTCGCGACCTATCGAGACGGTGCCAACCCGGAGGACGTCGTCGGCATCCTGGCAATGAGCAACGCTCGTCTTTTCACCCGATTCCGCAGGAATCTCAAGTAGAGACGGTCGTCACGGTTTACCGCCACCGGCGACCGGCTATACCCCGATGTCCTTCGTGGACATACGAACAGGGAGGCAGTCCGTGTCGCCGGTGCGGCAGATCATCAACCCCTTCGACCAGAGCGTCATCACCGAGGTCGAGGACCAGACCCGCGAACACGCCGAAGCCGCCATCGCGAAGGCCCGGCACGCCTTCGACCACGGCGACTGGCAGCACTCCACCCCCGAGCACCGTGCCGCCGTCCTGAACCGCGTCGCCGACCTGCTGGAACGCGACAAGGAGGACATCGCCCGCACCGAGACGCTCGACACCGGCAAGACGCTGGTGGAGAGCCGGATCGACGTGGACGACGTCGCCGCCGTGTTCCGCTACTACGGCAACCTGGCCGGCCTGCTGCACCCGAAGATCGTCCAGGGCACACCGCCGGACGTCATCAGCCGCATCGACTACGAACCGGTCGGCGTCTGCGGCATGATCGCCCCCTGGAACTACCCGCTGCTGCAGGTCTCCTGGAAGATCGCCCCGGCTCTGCTCGCGGGCAACACGCTTGTCGCGAAGCCCAGCGAGATCACCCCGCTCACCACGATCAAGCTGTTCGAGCTGCTGCAGGAGGCCGGGCTGCCCGACGGCGTCGCGAACCTCGTCCTCGGCACCGGCCCCGAGGTCGGAGCGCCGCTGAGCGAGCACCCCGACGTCGACCTGATCTCGTTCACCGGCAGCTTCGCCACCGGGCAGCGCATCATGGCCGCGGCCGCGAAGACCGTGAAGAAGGTCGCGCTGGAGCTCGGCGGCAAGAACCCGAACATCGTGTTCGCGGACGCCGACATCGACACCGCGGTCGACTACGCGCTCACCGCCGCGTTCTTCCACGCGGGCCAGGTCTGCTCGTCCGGCACCAGGCTCATCGTGCACACCGACATCTACGACGACTTCGTCGACGAGGTCGCGCGCCGGGCCGACCTCATCAAGCTGGGCAACGGCTTCGACGAGGACACCGAGTCCGGTCCGCTCGTCAGTGCCGAGCACCGCGCCAAGGTCGAGAGCTACATCCAGGTGGCGAAAGACGAAGGCGCCACCCTCAAGGCCGGCGGCAAGCGCCCGGACGAACCGGAGCTGCAGAACGGTTTCTTCTTCCGCCCCACGGTCTACGCGGACTGCCACAAGGACATGAAGCTCGTCCAGGACGAGACGTTCGGCCCGATCATCACCGCCGAGCGCTTCACGACCGAGGAAGAGGCCGTCAGCCTCGGCAACAACACCGACTACGGCCTCGCCGGCGGCGTCTGGAGCCAGGACCTCGACAAGGCCCAGCGGGTGGCGAAGAAGCTCCGTCACGGCACGGTGTGGATCAACGAGTTCGGCCCGTACCTGCCGCAGGCCGAGTGGGGCGGCTTCAAGCGCTCCGGTGTCGGGCGCGAGCTCGGCACCGCCGGTCTGCACGAGTACACCGAGCCCAAGCACGTGTACCAGAACCTCAAGCCTGAAGCCCAGAACTGGTTCGCGCGAAAGGATCCCAAGTGACCGCATACGACTACGTGATCGTCGGTGGCGGAACGGCCGGCTGCGTGCTCGCCGCGCGGCTCACCGAAGATCCCTCGATCACGGTCGCGGTCATCGAAGGCGGCCCGTCGGACGTCGGCGACGAGAAGATCCTCAACCTGCGCAACTGGATCAACCTGCTGGAGACCGAGTACGACTACGACTACCCCACGGTCGAGCAGCCCAGGGGCAACTCGCACATCCGGCACAGCCGGGCGAAGGTCCTCGGCGGCTGTTCCAGCCACAACACGCTGATCTGCTTCAACCCGCTGCCGCAGGACTTCGACGACTGGGGCCACGGCTGGACCTGGGACGCGCTCGGCCCGTACTACGACAAGGTCGCGCTCAACATCATCCCGGTCGAGGAGAAGGACCGGAACCCGATCGCCAAGGACTTCGTCGCCGCCGCGCAGAAGGCCGTCGACGTCCCGGAGATCGACAACTTCAACGCCAGGCCGTTCGAGGACGGCGTCGGCTTCTTCTCCCTCGCCTACCACCCGGAGAAGAACAACCAGCGGTCGTCGGCGAGCACCGCGTACGTCCACCCGATCCTGGACCGCCGCAACCTCACCCTGCTGCTCAACACCTGGGCCGGCCGGATCGAGTTCGACGGCGACCGGGCGATCGGCGTGCACACCGACAAGGGCTACATCGAGGCCGGCAAAGAGGTTCTGCTCTGCGCGGGTGCCATCGACACCCCGCGGCTGATGATGCTCTCCGGCATCGGCGACGCCGAACACCTGAGCAGCATCGGCATCGAGCCGAAACACGACCTGCCCGGCGTCGGCGAGAACCTGCTCGACCACCCGGAGTCCGTCATCGTCTGGGAGACCACGAAACCGTTGCCGGAGAACTCGGTGATGGACTCCGACGCAGGCCTCTTCATCCGCCGCGACGAGACCGACCCGCGCCCGGACCTGATGTTCCACTTCTACCAGATCCCGTTCACCACCAACACGGAACGCCTCGGCTATCCCAAGGTGGAGCACGGGGTCTGCATGACGCCGAACATCCCCAGGCCGCACAGCAAGGGCCGGTTGTGGCTCAAGTCCAACGACCCCGCCGAAAAGCCCGCACTCGACTTCGGCTACTTCACCCACCCCGACGGCTACGACGAGCAGACCCTCGTCGACGGCTTCAGGATCGCCCGCAGGATCGCCGAGCAGGAACCGCTGAAGTCCTGGCTCAAGCGGGAGATCGCGCCCGGACCGGACGTCACGAGCGACGAGGCTTTGTCCGAGTACGGCCGCAGGGCCGCCCACACCGTCTACCACCCGGCCGGCACGTGCGCGATCGGGTCCGTTGTGGACGGTGAGCTGAAAGTCATCGGACTCGAGGGCCTCCGGGTCGTCGACGCGTCCGTGTTCCCCACGATGCCGACGGTGAACCCCATGGTCACCGTCCTCATGATTGGAGAACGCGCCGCGGACCTGATCAAGGAGGCGTAGTGACAGCAACAGCCGAGGACAGGCTCCGGGATCTCGGTTACACGTCGGAGTTCAAGCGGGACATGAGTCCCTGGGCGAACTTCTCGCTGGGCTTCACCTACCTCTCCCCCGTGGTCAGCACGTACACGTTGTTCGGCACCGCCCTGATGCTGGGCGGTCCGCCGATGATCTGGAGCTTCGTCGTCGCGGGCGTCGGCCAGTTCCTGGTCGCGCTCGTGTTCGGCGAGCTCGTCGCGCAGTACCCGGTCGCGGGCGGCGTGTACCCCTGGGCGCGCCGCCTGTGGGGCAAGCGCTGGGCGTGGATGACCGGCTGGGTGTACATGATCGCCCTGCTGGTCACCATCGCGTCCGTCAGCTACGGCGCGGGCCCTTATCTGGCAACACTTCTCGGCTACACCGCCACCGTCGGCAACACGGTGCTGTGCGCGGTCGCGATCATCGTGGTCTCCACGCTGATCAACTACGCCGGGACCAAGGTGCTGAGCTGGGCCGCCATCTTCGGGTTCGCCGCGGAGATCATCGGCGCGCTCGCGGTCGGCATCTGGCTGCTCGCCGACAACCGGATCCACGGCCTGGGCGTGCTGTTCGACAGCTTCGGCGCTGGTGGTTCCGGCAGCTATCTGCCCGCGTTCTTCGCCGCCGGCATCATCGGCCTCTACCAGTACTACGGCTTCGAGGCGTGCGGTGACACCGCCGAGGAGGTCAAGGACCCCGGCCGCGTCATCCCGAAGGCCATGCGCCGCACCATCTACATCGGCGGCGCGGCGGCCACGTTCGCGTGCCTGTCGCTGCTGCTCGCGGTACCGGACTTCGGCAAGGTCATCAGCGGCGAGGACGCCGACCCCGTCACCAACATCCTGACGAACGCCTTCGGCCCGGTCGGCTACAAGATCGTGATCGCGGTCGTGCTGATCTCGTTCCTCTCCTGCACGATGAGCCTCCAGGCGGCGGCCAGCAGGCTCACCTACTCCTACGCCCGCGACAAGATGCTGTTCGGGCACAAGGCGCTCGCGAAGTTCAACCCGAAGCGCCACATCCCGCCCTACGCGCTGGCGCTCGCCGGCATCATCCCGGCGATCATCATCTTCGCGTCGATGCTGTCCTCGGACGCGCTGGCCAAGATCGTGTCGTTCGCGACGCTCGGCATCTACCTGGGCTTCCAGATGGTCGTGTTCGCCGCACTCCGCGCCAGGCTCAAGGGCTGGGTGCCGTCCGGCGAGTTCACGCTGGGCCGCTGGGGCATGATCGTCAACGTCCTGGCGCTCGCGTACGGCGTCGCCGCGATGGTCAACATGGTCTGGCCGCGCACCCCGGACGCACCCTGGTACGACAACTACGTCGTCATCCTGTCCGGCGTCCTGGTGGTCGGCATCGGCGGTGTCTACATGCTGATCGCCAAACCGTTCGGCAACAGCGACGCGCCCGCCGGAGACGCGCTACAGCAGGCGCAGTAGCCGCAGAGCGAGCTGCATCTCCAGCAACCGGTCCGGCGACTGCCAGTCGCCGAGCAACGACGACACCCGGTCGAGCCGTTGCGTCACCGTGTTGACGTGGAGGTGCAGCTCCGCCTTGGCACGACTCAGGTTCGCACCGCAGGCGAAGTAGACCTCCAGCGTGTGCACCAACTCCGTGCCGCGCTCGGTGTCGTAGTCCAGCACCGGCCCCAGCACCGACCGCACGTACCCGGAGACGTCCGCACGATCGCCGAGCAGCACCCCGACGAACCCCAGGTCGGCCATCGTGGCGGCCTCACCGCTGCGCCCCAGCTGCTGCAACGCCCGCAGGCACCGCCGTGCCTCGCCGAACGCCTCCGCGATCGCCACCGGCCCCACCACCGGCCCGGCGGCACCGACCGTCGCGTCCAGCGCCTTCGCGACCTCGCGCGCCACCTCCGTGGACGGCGACGGCAACGCCAGCACGACATCGCGGCCACGCGACCCGGCAAGTCCTCTGTGGACCGACGCGTAGTGCGTTGCCGCGGAAAGATTCCCGTCGGCAACCAGCACGACGTGCGGATCCTTGAGCTCCACGCCCACCCGCCGCGCACGGGCCAGCAGCCCGGCCGGGTCCCGCCCGTCCAGGATGTCGGTGATCAGCTCGCCGCGGACCTTGTTCTCCGCCTCCGCCACGGTTCTGCGCAGCAGCAACAACAACGCCGTCACCGCCGCCGACCGCTCGAACAACCGCCGTTCCGCGTCCGAGAGCTCCGGCCGCCCGGCCAGGGTGATCCCGCCCAGCAGCTCCGAACCGGCCAGCACCGCGCACACCCACGTCGAACCGACCAGCACGGCCCGCCCGTTGGCCCGCACCGCGAGCGACGGCACCGTGTCGAGCACCTCGACCGGCCCGCCGAGCAGCTCCCCCACGGCCGCCGCCACCTCGGCGGAAGAACCGCCACGCAGCACCAGGTCCGTCAACCGGTCGTGCGCCTCCTCGGCGCGTTTCATGGCCTCGTTGTGCGACTGGATCGTCGCGAACAACGACGCCGTGTCGATCGCGATGGCCGCGTGGTCGGCCAGCGACGACAGCAGCGCCACCTCCTCCGGCGGGAACTCCCGCGACGAACGATCCGCCGCGTACAGCACGCCGATGACCTTCGAGTCGAGCTTCAGCGGCACGCCCAGGATCGCCACCAGGCCCTCGTCGTGCACCGCCGAGTCGATCGGCCTGGTGTGGTTGAACCGGGCGTCGGCGAAGTAGTCGGAGGTCGCGTACGGCCGCGCGGTCTGCGCCACCAGACCGCCGAGGCCCTCTCCCAGGCCCAGCCGCACCTTCTGGAACAACGGCGAGACCGACCCGTCCGTCACCCGCATGTAGGTGCCGGCCGGGTCGTTCATCGACAGGTACGACACGTCGGTGCCGAGCAGCGTCCGCGCCCGCCGCACGATCGAGCGGAGCACCGCGTCCGGGTCGCGGATGCCCGCGAGCTCGGACGCGGTCTCGAACAACGCCGCCAGTTCGGCCTCACGCCGTCGTGTCACACCCCAACCCTGTCACGTCCCTCGAGATCCGCACCACGGGTCTCACGCGCGATCAGGATCGCCGCGGTCGTCACCACGCAGGTGATCAGCACGTAGATGGCGATCGGCACGGACGACTTGTAGGCCTGCAACAGCGCCGTCGCGATCAGCGGCGCGAGCGCACCGGCCACGATCGACGCCAGCTGGTAGCCGATCGACGCGCCCGAGTACCGCACCCGCGTCCCGAACATCTCCGAGAAGAACGCCGCCTGCGGCCCGTACATCGCGCCGTGCAGCACCAGCCCGACCGTCGTCGCCAGCGTGATCAGCACCGGGTCCTTGGTGTTCAGCAGCGCGAAGAACGCGAAGATCCACCCGCCCATGCCGACCGCGCCGATCAGGTAGATCGACCGCCGCCCGAACCGGTCGGACAACGCGCCCCACATCGGGATCGCGAAGAGGTGCACCGCCGAGGCGATGAGCACCGCGTTGAGCCCCACCGACTTCGACAGCCCGAGCCCGGTCACCACGTAGACCAGGATGAACGCCGTGATCACGTAGTACGACACGTTCTCGGCGAACCGCGCGCCCATCGCGATCAGCACCTCGCGCCAGTTGTGCTTCAGCAGCTCCACCACGGGAGGCTTCTCGAGCTTGGGCGCCTTCTCCAGCTTTTCCTGCGCGGCCAGGAAGATCGGCGACTCGGACACCGTCAACCGGATCCACAGCCCGATCACCACGAGCACGCCCGACAGCAGGAACGGGATCCGCCAGCCCCACGCCAGGAAGTCCTCGTCCGACTGCACCGCCGCCAGCACCGCCAGCACCGAGGTCGCCAGCAGGTTCCCGCACGGCACACCGGCCTGCGGCCACGACGCCCAGAACCCGCGGCGCGCCGGATCGCCGTGCTCGGACACGATCAGCACGGCCCCGCCCCACTCACCGCCCAGCGCGAAGCCCTGCACCAGCCGCAGCAACGTCAGCAGCAACGGCGCCGCCAGCCCGATCGTCGCGTACGTCGGCAGCACGCCCATCAACATCGTCGCGCCACCCATCAGCAGCAACGACAGCACCAGCAACTTCTTGCGCCCCAGGCGATCCCCGTAGTGGCCGAACACCAGGCCGCCCAGCGGCCGCGCCAGGAAGCCGATCGCGTACGTGGTGAACGCGAGCAGCGTGCCGGTCAGCGGATCCGCGGTCGGGAAGAACAGCTTGTTGAACACCAGCGCGGCGGCCGACCCGTAGAGGAAGAAGTCGTACCACTCGACCGTTGTTCCGATGAGCGAAGCGCCTACCACTTTTTTGATCATCGAGAACTCCTCCGTGAGGGACCGCGCCTCATTGCGCGGTCCAGCCGCCGTCGACGACCAGCGACGTGCCGGTGACAAAACTGTTGTCGCACAACCACAACACGGCGGCGGCCACCTCGGAAGGCTCGAGCAGCCGTTTCACCGCACTGCGCTGCAGGAAGATCTGCGCGGGTACCTCTTCAGGAGCAATCCCGTGCACCCGCGCCTGGTCGGCGATCTGCCGCTCCACCAGCGGGGTCCGCACGTAGCCGGGCGCGACGCAGTTGGACGTCACGCCGTGAGGGGCACCTTCGAGCGCGGCGACCTTGGAGAACCCCTCCAGGCCGTGCTTCGCGGCGGTGTAGGCCGACTTGAACGCGGACGCGCGCAACCCGTGCACGCTGGAGATGTGGACCAACCGGCCCCAGCCGCGGGAGTACATGTGCGGCAGCACGTGCCGGGTGAGCCGGAACGCCGCCACCACCATCAGCTCGACCATCGCCGAGAAGCGCTCGGCGGGGAACTCGTGGATGGGCGCGACGTGCTGCACGCCGGCGTTGTTGACCAGGATGTCGATCTCGGCGGGCAACACCTCGACCGAGCCCGTCAGGTCCAGGACGTGCCCGGTACCGCCCAGTTCGGCGGCGAAGGTCAGGACCTGGGGATCGAGGTCGACCAGATGGACTTCGGCGCCCTCAGCGGCCAGCGCGCGGGCGCAGGCCAGGCCGATCCCGCTCGCGGCTCCGGTGACCAGCGCGGTGTGACCCGCAACACTCGACATACCCCAGAACGGTAGGGGTCACGCGCCGTGACCGACATGTGGCGGCCCCACATAATGCCTGGTAGCAAGGTGGGTTTAGCCAACATTTAGTCGCGCTCAGGCATATCTGGCGATCCGCCTGGGTACAGGGGCGTAAGCTCCCGTCACCTGTTCGGGGGAAGATCTGCAAGAGGGGGCTACACGATGTCAGCAACACCGATCTACGACGACCTCCTGCGCGAGCTCGAAGAGATCGCACAGGAGGCCGGACTGACGGGCGCGGAGCCCACTCCCGCACCCGTCAAGCAGTAGGAACAGCTACTTCGGAGGGGCGATCAGGTCGGCCGGAATCGGCTCGTCCTTGCTGATCAGGTCGAACAGCTGAGAAGCCTTCTCCTTGTTCCACTGCACGACCGAGCCCGCCCCGGGCACCGTCGGCGTGGACCCGACCGGCACCGTTCCGCTCGTCGCGTCGCTCATGTTGAGCGCGACGCTCGCCAGGTGCCACACGTGGTCGTCCTGGTTGACCGACACCGAACCGGACGCCGCGTTCATCAGCGGGATCACCCGGAACGGGTTCGCGAGCGTGGCCGGGCTCTTGACCTTCTCGAACAACGCCGACAGGAACTTCCGCTGGTTCTGCACGCGCTGCAGGTCGGCGGTCGCGAACGCGCGGGTCCGCACGAACCCGAGCGCCTTCGGGCCGTCGAGCTCCTGGCAGCCCGCGGGCAGGTCGATGCCGGCCAGCGGGTCCTTGATCGGCTCGTCGATGCAGATGTCGACACCACCGACCGCGTCGACCATGTCGGAGAACCCGCCGAAGCCGATCTCCATGTAGTGGTCGATCCGCACGCCGGTCGCACCCTCGACGGTCTGCACGAGCATCTTCGGCCCGCCGAACGCGTACGCGGCGTTGACCTTGTTGCGGCCGTTCTCCGGGATCGCGACGTACGAGTCACGCGGAATCGACAGCAGCGTCGGCTTTGCGGCGCTGTTGTCCGGCAGGTGCAACATCATGATGGTGTCGGTGCGCCGCCCGGCGGCGTCACCCGTGGCGAGCGCGTCCTTCTGCTCCTGCGTCAGGCCTTCGCGCGCATCCGAACCGACGAGCAGCCACGTGGTGCCCGGCGTCTCCGCAGGACGGCCCTCGTAGTCCGGCAGCGCGTCGATCCGCGTCAGCGTCGAGTCCACGTAGAACCCGAATCCGACGGTGCCCAGCACCAGGACGAGCAGCAGCACCAGGATCACGCGCCCAGGACGCTTCTTCTTCCTCGGCCGCTGCGGCGGCATGGGACGCCGCGGCTGCTGGTAGCCGTGGTGATACCCAGCGCTCATGTGTCGCCAACCCCGATCGCGTTAGTTTCGCTTTGCACCTAGGGACGCGAAGCGCCCGTTCAGGTTGCGAGGAAACCTACCTCGGAGGCAGCACCAGTGCTTCGAAAAGCCGGTTGACCTCGGCCGACGGGTCCTCGGTCCACCCCGTGTGCGCGGGTGAGGTCTGGACGATGGTGCTGCGCGGCGCGGTCAGCCAGCGGAAACGCTGCCCGATCGTCGTCCCGCTCACCGGACCGGCGTCGGGCGTGCCGTCGCACGAGTTCGTGAGGTGCTTCAGGCTCGTCTCCAGCACCTCGACGTCCAGCTGCGGGTCCAGCACCCGCAGCCGGTCACCGTCCACATAGGTCTTCGCGCACAGGAAGTCCAGCGCGGCGCAGTAGACGATGACGCCGACGTTCATGAACTCGCCCCGCTCCTGCCGCGGTACCGCCCGCAGCAGGGCGTACTCAAACACGTGCGGCACGCGCGGCCTCCAGCGAGTCGACCCAGCCGCGGTTCGCGAGGCGGTAGGTGAAGAAGTCCTTGTAGCGCTGCCGCATTTCGGCCGGGACGCCTTCCAGCCACTCGTCCGGGACGAGCGCGAGCACCTCGTCGAGCAGCTCCGGCGTCACCTGCCCTGCCAGCTCGGCGTCCACATCGGACAGTGCGCCGGCGTTCGGCAGCATCGCGTGGTCGGACGGGTCGAACCGGAAGTCCTTCGTGGCGGGCTTCTCCTGGCTCCACGAGTAGTGGAAGTACAGCGAGGCGCCGTGGTCGATCAGCCACACCTGGCGGTGCCACAGCAGCATGTTCGGGTTGCGCCAGCTGCGGTCCACGTTGAGCACCAACGCGTCCAGCCACAGCAGCTTCGTCGCGAGCCCGACGCCGGGGTCGCGCACGACCGGGTTGAAGTCGAACGAACCGGGCAGGTAGTCGAAGCCGATGTTGAGGCCGCCACTGGCCCGCAGCAGCTCCTGGACCTCCTGGTCCGGTTCCGCGCGCGCCAGCTCCGGGTCGAGGTGCACCAGCACGATCTCGGGTATGCGGAAGCCCAGCCGCCGGGCCAGCTCGCCGACGATGATCTCGGCGACCAGCACCTTCACGCCCTGTCCGGCGCCGCGGAACTTCACCACGTACATACCCAGGTCGTCGGCCTCGACCAGCCCCGGCATGGAACCGCCCTCGCGGAACGGCGTCACGTACCGGGTGGCCGTGACCTCCCTCAACGAATCCACTGCCACATTCACCAGCGCATGATCACACGAAGACCTGCTGGAAGCCGACCAGAATAGCGCCCCAGCCACCCTCTCCGGCGACACCCTCGCTCACGCGTTCCGGCTTGGTGAAGTGCCGCTCGAACGCGCCGTGCACCAGCTCAACGCGGGTGCCGGAACCCTCTGGCGTGAAGGTGATCTCCACCTCGGACGCCCGCGCCGGGTCCGGGTCGTAATTCCAGTCACCGTCGAGGTGCCAGGCCAGCAGCAGGCGCACCGGCGGTTCCCAGGCCTTGACGGAACCCCACTCGCACTCCGCTCCATCGGTGCCGATCTCGTACCAACGACCACCGCTGAACGGCTCGACGACGACATCTTTCAGGTCCGCCTCGCCGATGTGGTGCCCGGAAGGCCACCACGTCACGAACTTCTCCGTGAACACCTTGAAGGCGTGGTCCGCCGAAGCGTTGACCAGCACCGATCTCCGGACTTCCGTCATCGTTCCTCCACGACCGCAGCGAAGTTCGCGAGTGCCTGACCCCAGACGTCGTCGAGGTAGTCGCGCATCGCGGCCACCCCGACGTGATCGACGGAGTACCGCCGCCGCGTGCCCTCCGCCTCGACGCAGACCAGCCGTGCCTCCCTGAGCACCTTGAGGTGCTGGGACACGGCCGGCCGCGACACGGGCAGCTCGGCGGCGATCTCCCCCACTGCTCGCGGCCGCGCCACGAGCAGCGTGAAGATCTCGCGGCGGGTCGGATCGCCGAGCGCCGCGAACGCCACTTGGTAAGTCTCCACGAACGGTAAGTCTGAACTTACCAACCAGCGGAAGTCAACGCCTGGAGGTAGGCGGCCTGACCGGCCTTGTTCGGGTGGTAGGAGTCCTCGGTCGGGCTGACCAGCGCGTTGATCCACGGCTCCGAGGCACAAACACCGTGCTCCGCGAACGCGTCCCGCACGTCGACGTAGCGCGCACCGGTCCGTTCCGCCGCCGCCCCGATCACCCCGGCCAGCTGGTCGGCGGCCTCGTTGAGCACCGCGCGTTTGGCGGGGGTCAGCGTCCGGCAGCTCTCGCTGGGCGTGAACAGCCGCGGATAGCCGAGCACGACCAGCGTGGCGTCCGGCGCGGCCGCCTTGATCGTGGCGTAGGTGGCGTCGAGCCGGGCGGGCAACTGGTCGCGGATGAAGTCCCCGGCCTTCCCCACCCTCTTCGCGCACGCCCGGTCACCGCTGAGCGTGCAGGTCGTCAGCACGTCGACGAAGCCGAGGTCGTTGCCGCCGATCGTGATCGTGACGAACGTGGTGGCCGGGGTGAGCGCCGCGAACTGGCGCTTGAGCGACCTCGTGGTCGCACCCGAGCACGCGACGAACTTGAACGACGGGAAGCCCTCGCCGTGCAACGCCGGATAGGAGTTCGAGCTGCGCCGGCACGAGCCGTCCACATAGGAACCAGCGCCCGCCCCGCTCGCGTAGGAGTCGCCGAGTGCGACGTACTCCGGTGCGAGCGGAACGGGCGCCAAGAGAGCTACTGCGAGCACACCAGCCATGAGTCCCATAGGGCCGGAGTACCACTGTGGACGATCGACCAGAAGAGCGTTAACCCAGTCGTGTCGGCAGCACGCAGACCGGGATCTCGGTCTTGAGGGGCGTGCCGGACGGCGTGAGCTTGCCCGTGGCCCGATCCACCGCGAACGACGTGACCAGGTTCGAGTTCTGGTTGGCCGCGAAGAGGAACTGCCCGGACGGGTCGAACGTGATGTGCCGCGGGTACTTGCCGCCGACCGGCGTGGTGCCGACCAGGGACAGCTCCGGGCCGTTGACCGCGAACTGGGCCACGCTGTCGTGCCCGCGGTTGGACAGGTAGACGAACCTGCCGTCGCCGGAGACCAGCACCTCGGCCGGGTAGTTGCGCACGGTCGCGGGTGGCGCGGTCCTGAGCACCTGACCCGGCGTGAGCTTCCCGTCCGCGTAGGCGCAGGACACGATCGTCGAGTCCAGCTCGTTCGCGACGTAGGCCACGCGACCGTTGGGGTGGAACGCGATGTGGCGCGGTCCGGCCCCCGGCTTCAGCTTCGCCGTCGAGACGAGCTTGAGCTGACCGGCGGTGAACGAGTACACGAACACCGAGTCGGCGCCGAGGTCGACCGCCGCCGCGTACCGGCCCGCGGTGTCGAACACGATGTGGTGGGCGTGCGGCCCCGTCTGGCGCTCCGGGTCTGGCCCGGAGCCCTTGTGCTGCACCTTCTGCGTGCGCGCACCGAGGCTGCCGTCCGGGTTGACCGGGAACACGCTGAGCGACCCCGACGAGTAGTCCGCGGTGATCAGGAACTTCCCGGACGGGTCGAGCGTCAGGTGGCACGGGTCCGCGCCGCCCGTCGCGACCTTGTTGATCACCTTGAGCGTGCCCGCGTTGATCGCGGTGACCTCGCCCTTGGTGTTCTCGTTGACCGCGTACAGGAACCGGCCGTCGCGCGACTCGATCACGAAGGACGGGTTGACCACCCCTGTGATCACGCCTGTCGTCTTCAGCTGGCCGTTCGCCGTGTCGTAGGTGCCGATGCCGATGCCCTTGGCTCCCCCGTTCCACGTCGTGTAAGCGCCGAAGAAGACTCTCCGCGTCGCAGGTGCCGCCTCGGCGGTTCCTCCGGTCATCAGCAGTCCAGCTCCCACACCCATGGCTCCGAGAAAACGTCGCCGGTCCACACCCACGTCCGCACCTCCGGGATAATCAGCGGCGGCGCATGACACAGTGGCCTAGACCATCAGGCCCAGGCAATAGGTGCAACGAAGATTGCGTCTAGCGCAACGGATCCGCGGAGATCAGCCGGGCCTTCTCGGCCTCGATGTCGTAGGCGGGCGGCGGGAACTTCGGGTCCATCTCGCGCATGGTCTCCAGCAGCAGCCGGCTCACCGCCCAGTTCCGGTACCACTTGCGATCCGAAGGAATCGCGTACCACGGCGTGGCCGAGCAGTTCTTCAACGCCTGGGTGTACGCGTCCTGGTACCTGGACCACTTCGAGCGCACGTCGATGTCGGCCGGGTTGTACTTCCAGTTCTTGCGCGGGTCGTCCAGGCGCGCCAGCAGACGTTCCTTCTGCACCTCGGGCGAGATGTGCAGGAAGCACTTGATCACCGCGGTTCCGGCGTCCGCGAGCTCCTTCTCGAACGCGTTGATCTCCTTGTAGCGGCCCCGGATCTCCGCGGCGGTGAGCAGACGCTCCACCTTGGGCACGAGGACGTCCTCGTAGTGGGAGCGGTCGAACGCGCCGATGCGCCCCTTCTCGGGCAGGACCTTCTTGATCCGCCACAGGAAGTGCTGGCGGCGTTCGGCGGGAGTCGGTTTCTTGAACGACGCGATGCGCACGCCCTGCGGGTTCACCAGCCCGACGACGTGGCTGACCACACCACCCTTGCCGGAGGTGTCCATGCCTTGCAGCACGAGCAGCACCGCGCGAGAGTTCTCCGCGTAGAGCGCCTCCTGCAGGTCGTTCAACTCGGCCCCGGTGGCGGCGAGGTCGTCCGCCGCCTCCTTCTTGTTCTTGGGACCGGTCGGGCGGCCGGCGGGGTCGAGGGTGGAGAGATCCACCTCATCGAGTCGCAGAGCTTCACGAACCGACTTCTTCGCCATCACCAGACCGTAGCGATTCACCGCCGATTCCGCCCGTTGTGCAAAGATCTGCCACAGATTGTTGAATCTACGCAACGAACTGAGGCAGTGCGCAACGCTTCACGGTCGAAATCGCTTGTCCGGGCCCCTAGCCTTGGAGGATGACCGCCATCGCTGAGCACCAGACCACCAGTGCGGACTTCGTAGCACTCGACGAGGAGTGGAGCACGCACAATTACCACCCGCTGCCGGTGGTCATCTCGCACGGCGAGGGAGCGTGGGTCACCGACGTCGAGGGCCGCCGCTACCTGGACTTCCTGTCCGGCTACTCGTCGCTGAACTTCGGCCACCGCCACCCCGCCCTGGTCGCCGCCGCCATCGAGCAGCTCGGCCGCGTGACGCTGACCAGTCGCGCGTTCCACCACGACCAGTTCGGCCTGTTCTGCCGCGAGCTCGCGGCGCTGACCGGCACCGAGATGGTGCTGGCGATGAACTCCGGCGCCGAGGCCGTGGAGTCCGCGATCAAGGTCGCCCGCAAGTGGGCCTACCAGGTCAAGGGCGTGCCCGAGGGCACCGCCGAGATCATCGTGGCCGGATCGAACTTCCACGGCCGCACCACGACCATCGTGTCGTTCTCGACCGACGAGACCGCGCGCAACGACTTCGGGCCGTTCACGCCGGGCTTCAAGGTCGTCAAGTACGGCAACCTCGACGAGATCGAGTCCGCGATCTCCCCGCGCACCGCCGCCATCCTGATCGAGCCCATCCAGGGCGAGGCCGGCGTCGTCGTGCCGCCCGCCGGGTACCTGGCCGGGATCCGCCGCCTGTGCGACGAGAACAACGTCCTGTTCATCGCCGACGAGATCCAGTCAGGGCTCGGGCGCACCGGCACGTTGTTCGCGCTCGACCACGAGGGCATCCGCGCCGACCTCTACACGCTGGGCAAGGCGCTGGGCGGCGGCATCCTGCCGGTGTCCGCCGTCGTCGGGTCGAAGGCCGTGCTCGGCGTGCTGAAGCCCGGTGAGCACGGGTCGACGTTCGGCGGCAACCCGCTGGCCTGTGCCGTCGGCCGGGCGGTCGTGCGACTGCTGGAGACCGGTGAGTTCCAGGAGCGTTCCCGCGAGCTCGGCGACTACCTGCACACGTCGCTGGGCCGGCTGATCGGCTCCGGCGTGGCCGAGGTGCGCGGACGCGGACTGTGGGCCGGTGTCGAGATCGCGCCGGGCGGCCCGGTCGGCCGGGCCGCGTCCGAGGCGCTGGCCGCACGTGGCGTGCTGTGCAAGGAGACGCAGGCGACCACGCTGCGGGTCGCTCCCCCGCTGGTCATCACCCGTGACGAGATCGACCTGGGCGTGCAGGCGATCGCCGAGGTCGTTCGTCCCGTTTAGGGTGATTTCGTTCCGCTGAAGGTCACAAATGCGGCGGACGGGCCACGCGGCTCGTCCGCCGCAGGCATCATGACCCTTATGGGTGAACGGGTGAGAGCGCAGGCCGCCGCCGCTCTGGGCACGTGGACGGAGCCGGAAGAGGTCTACGCACGGGGTCGCGCGCTGCGGTCCTCTGTGGACTTCAAGGCGCACCGCGCGATGTCGCTGGCCGCCGACCGCCCGTCGATGCAGCAGTTCATGCACACGTCCAACGACGGCCGGCTCGAGCACCTGATCCCGTTGCGCATCGGGCGAATGCTCGCCAACCCGTTCGCGTTCTTCCGCGGCGCCGCCGGTCTGCAGGCAGGCGATCTCGCTGCCGGAGTGTCAACGGGTGTGCACACTCAGTTGTGCGGTGACGCACACGCGGCGAACTTCGGGCTCTACGGCACGCCCGAGGGCCAGATCATCATGGACATCAACGACTTCGACGAGACCCTGCCCGGCCCGTGGGAGTGGGACCTCAAGCGCCTCGTCGCCTCGCTGGTGCTGGCCGGCCGCACCGGCGGCGTGTCCGACAAGGGCTGCCGCGACGCCGCGGAGGACGCCGTCAAGGCGTACCGCGCCGTGATCAAGCACCTCGCCGAGATCCCGTTCATGGACTCGTGGACCGCGCTGGGCGACGAGTCGACGCTGTCGAAGGTCAGGGCGGACGACCTGGTCAACGACTTCGCCAAGGCCGCGGAGAAGTCGCGCAAGAACACCAGCGCCCGCTTCGCCGCGAAGTGGACCGCGCACGACGGCGAGAAGTGGCGGTTCATCACGAACCCGCCGACGTTCACCGACGTCACCCCCGAGACCGAGCAGGCCGTGATCGCCGCGCTGCCGTCCTACGTGGACACCCTGCGCGAGTCGCGGACCAACCTGATCATGCGGTACGGCGTGTCGGACGTGGCGTTCCGCGTCGTCGGCACCGGCAGCGTCGGCCTGCGCAACTACCTGATCCTGTTGCACGGCAACGGTGACGAGGCCGTCGTGCTGCAGGCCAAGGAGGCCCGGCCCTCCGCCTTGGCGCCGTTCCTCGACGTGGAGCCCGCCAAGCACGAGGGCAAGCGCATCGTGCACGGCGCACGGCTCGTGCAGGCGGAGACGGACATCCTGCTGGGCTGGACGACGATCGAGGGCCGCCCGTTCATCGTGCGGCAGTTCCGCAACCGCAAGGGCGAGATCGACGCCACCACGCTGAAGCGCGACGACCTCGACGACTACGGCCGCTTCGCCGGCGCGCTGCTGGCCCGCGCACACACGCGTTCCCTCGACCCGCGGCTGCTGGCCGGGTACTTCCAGAACGGCGACGGCGAGGCGCTGGACGAGGCGATGGCGAAGTACGCGTTCGACTACGCCGACCAGACCGAGGCCGACCACGCTTCGCTGGTCGACCTGGTCAAGAACGGGAAGCTGACCGCGCACGTCGAATGATCGCCGCCGAGACGAGCCAGAGCGTCACGGCGTTGAGGATGTGCCACAGGAAGTGCATGCCGAGGGGCCACTCCCCGCAGAGTGGCTCGTCGAGCGTGCGCAGGGTCAGTGAGACCGCGAACAGATGCCGGGGCCGACGCGCACGACCAGGCCCGTTCCGATGGCGAACACGAGGAACGCCGGCGCGGCGAGCCACGCTCTCGACCAGCGCACACCGCGGTAGTGGTGGGTGAAGACGACCACGTAGTACAGGACGAACACCGCGATGAACGCGCTGTCCAGCGCCCCGGTGAGCGACGTGGCGAGCGTGTGGAACGACAGGCTCGCGAGCCCGACCAGCGCCAGCAGGATCGGCAGTGCCCTGAGCGACGGCGGTGCCTGGTGGCGCAGCAGCAGGAACGCGGCGATCAGGAACGCGAGATTGGTGATCGCGTTGAGCGGCTCCGCCCACAGACCGGGGCCGAGACGTTCGCAGTAAGCGTCTACGGACACGCCCGGTGTTGTAGCGCACGCAGGTGAACACAGAAAGATTGCTTAGCCTGGCGTCATGAAGATCCGACGCGCCGCCTCCCCCGACGACGTGTTCGCCGCAGCGCACCTGTTCGACGCGCCACCGCAGCCGGACGCGACCTCGCGGTTCCTCGCGCAGGATCACAGCCACCTGTTGATCGCGTACATCGGCGACCAGCCGGCCGGATTCGTGTCCGGGGTGGAGACGACACATCCGGACAAGGGCACCGAGATGTTCCTGTACGAGCTGGGCGTGGACGACGCGTTCCTGCGCCGCGGCATCGGCACCGCGCTGGTCGAGGCGTTGAAATCCCTTGCGGTGGAACGGGGTTGCTACGCGATGTGGACCGGCACCGCCGCGGGTGACGCGGCGGCGCAGGCCACCTATCGGAAGGCGGGCGGGTCGATCGCCGACGGCGCCTTCGTGAGCTGGGACCTCTAGGTCCAGACGGGTTCGTCCACTTCGGACACCCGGCCGTCCGCCCGGAAGTGCAGGAACCGGTCGAACGACTTGGCGAACCACCGATCGTGGGTGACCGCCACGACCGTGCCCTCGAAGTCGTTCAGGGCGTTCTGCAACGCCTCGGCCGACGCGAGGTCCAGGTTGTCCGTCGGCTCGTCCAGCAGCAGCAACGTCGCTCCGGACAGTTCCAGCAGCAGGATCTGGAACCGGGCCTGTTGCCCGCCCGACAGGTTCTCGAACCGCTGATCACCCGCGTGGTGCAAGCCGTAGCGCTGCAGCACGGACATCGCGGCGCCACGATCCTTCCCCGAGCGCTGGCCTTCACCGTGCCAGAGGATGTCCACGAGCGTGCGGCCGAGCCATTCCGGATGCTGGTGCGTCTGCGCGAACAGTCCCGGCACCACGCGCGCGCCGAGCTTCCACGCGCCGGAAGTCCTGACCTCGTCGCCGCCGAGCAGCCGCAGGAAGTGGCTCTTGCCCGAGCCGTTCGAGCCCAGCACCGCGACCCGGTCGCCGAAGAAGATCTCCTGGGAGAACGGCGCCATCAGCCCGGTCAGCTCCAGCCCCTCGCACGTGATCGCGCGAACACCCGTGCGGCCGCCTTTGAGCCGCGGGCTGACCTTCTCGTCGGTGGGGATCTCCGGCGGCGGGCCCGCTCGCTCGTACCGTTCGAGGCGCGCGGCCATGACCCGGTACTTCTGAGCCATCACCTCGGAGGACTTGGCCAGCTGCTGGAGCGTGCGGACGAGCTCCTTGAGCCGCTCGTGCTCCTCGTTCCAGCGCCGGTGATCTTCCAGCAGCCTCTCGATGCGTTTCGCGCGGGCGGCGTGCCAGGTCGCGAACGAGCCGGTGTGCGTCCACGCGGAGTGCGCCTCGACCGTGACGACGTGCGTCGCGGAGTTGGCCAGCAGCTCGCGGTCGTGACTGACGACGAGAACGGCCTTGTCGGTGGCTTTGAGCCGATCTTCGAGCCAGCGCTTGCCGGGGACGTCGAGGTAGTTGTCCGGCTCGTCGAGCAGGAGCACCTGTTCGTGGCCGCGCAGCAGCGTTTCGAGGACCAGGCGTTTCTGCTCGCCACCGGAGAGGGTGCGTACTTCGCGGAACCGCGCGCGGTCATACGGCAGACCCAGCGCCGCAACGGTGACGGTGTCCCAGAGGACCTCGATGTCGTAGCCGCCCGCCTCACCGAAGTTCGTGAGCGCGGTGGCGTACCGCATCTGGGCGGCTTCGTCGTCGGTGTCCATCAGCGCGAGCTCGGCTTCGTCGAGCGCCAGAGCCGCGTCACGCAGCGCCGCGGGTGCGACAGAAAGCAGCAGGTCCCGCACGAGCGAGGAGTCGCGGACCGAGCCGATGAACTGCGGCATCACCGCCAGGCCGCCCTGGACGTGCACGCTGCCCTGTTTCGGGGTGAGCTCACCCGAGAGGATGCGTTGCAACGTGGTCTTGCCGACGCCGTTCGCGCCGACCAACGCCACCACGGTGCCGCCGCTCACCTTGAACGAGACGTCGCGGAACAGCTCCCTGCCGTCCGGCAGGGTGTACGCGAGCCCGTTCGCTTCCAGATATCCCACGCCGTGATGGTCGGGGGTCCCCGGCGCGGGCGCCAGCGAGTTTCCGGCTAGCGGAGGCGGATCGGGTACCGGCGGAGCACGAAACCGGCGGCCACGACCAGCATGCACTGGAGCGCGGGACCGAACGCGCCGATCACCATGAGAAGTACGCCGAGCCCGCCGAACACGAGCAGGAAGAGGTAGAACAGCCAGGGCCGCACCCCGCGGTTCATGGTGCGGGCGAGCCTGGGTTCATCAGCTAACAACCGCTGCTCGATCTCCTGAAGCGAGCGGCGTTCGGCTTCACTCAGCATCGGTGCCTCCGGAGGACGTCGGGACGTCATCATTCCCGCCCGTCACCCAGTGGATACTCGAACGCCGCCGGAGTCAAACTCAGCTCGCCCCAATCGTTCATACTCTCGCGCATGTCCGGGGGATATTCGAAGAAGCTCGCGCTGAGACTCGACGCGCGGCAGTTCACCGCCTACGAGGGCACGCCGCCCACTCGGCCGGAGTGGACGGCGGCCCGCGTCGCACTGGTCGGGTTGTCCGCGGCGCTGGTGGTGCTGGTCGCCGGACTCGCCGCGCTGGGCGGGTGGCTGGTGCTGCGCGGCTTCCCGTCGTTCTCGATCCTCGGCGGGGTGCCTCTGCTGCTGGTCGCGTCGGCGCTGCGGCCTCGGCTGGGGCGCGCGGGAGACGCGTGGCACCTGCTCGGCCGCGACGAGGCGCCGACGCTGTTCGCGCTGCTCGACCGGATCTCGGCCGCTTCAGGGGCGCCGATGCCGGATCGGGTGGTGCTGGACGCGCGGTTCAACGCCTCGGCCGGAACCCACGGACTGTTGCGGCGGCGAACGCTGACCATCGGGCTGCAGTTGTTCGGAGTGCTCACACCCCAGCAGCGGGTCGCGGTGCTCGGCCACGAGTTCGGGCACTTCGTGAACGGCGACCCGGCACGGGGCCTGCTGACCGCACCCGCGCTGGTCACCCCGTTGATCGTCGCGGACCTGGTGCGGCCGAGCGAGGCGCACGTCAGCGGAGGTCCGCTGAGCAGGCTCGTCGAGCTGGCGATGCGGCCGTTCCAGCTGCTGCTGGAGCGGTTGTTCCTGCTGATCGGCGCCGGTGTCCAGGCGGTGGCGGCACGAGACCGCCAGAGGGCCGAGTACTGCGCCGACGCGCTCGCCGTGCGGCTGGCCGGCACCTCGGCGCTGGTGGCGTTCATGGCCGACGCGGCGTCCGCGGACAAGCTGGCCGCCGTGATCGCGGCGACCGAGCGCGGTACCCAGGCGAACCCCGAGACCGCCCGCCGCAACCATCCCGGTGCGGCGCGGTGGAAAGAGGCTGCCGACGCGTGGCGGGCGACCTCGGACGCGGACGAGGCGCTGGAGAAGTCGATCACCGAGGAAGCCTCGTTGTGGCAGGACCACCCGCCGTCGGGCCTGCGGGCGCGGATCGCGCGGTCGTGGCCGTACACCGATCCGTCGGTCGTGCTCAGCCAGGCCGACTCCGCGAAGATCGAGGCCGAGCTGCACCGCTTCTACACGCGTGCGGGCCGCGACATCGCCTGGTCAGCGGCTTAGCGCGACGAGCCGGGAGACGGCCCGCAGGTACTTCTTGCGGTAGCCGCCGCGCAGCATCTCGTCCGTGAACAACTCCGACAGCGGCTGCCCGGACACCGCGACCGGGATGTCGCGGTCGTACAGCCTGTCGCCGAACGCGACGAGCCTCAGCGCGACCGACTGGTCGGGTGCCGGCTTCACGTCCTTGAGGTGCACCGTCGAGACGCCGTCGACGAGCCTGCCGTACTTCGACGGGTGGATGCGGGCCAGGGCTTTGCACAGGTCGTCGAAGTCGTCGATGGTCGACCCGGGGTTGCCGGCGGCCTTGGTCTCGAGCTCCTCGGCGGACATCGGCGGCGGCGCGTCGGGCAGGCCGCGGTGGCGGTAGTCCGGGCCGTCCACGCGCACCACGTCGAACCTGGAGGACATCGACTGGATCTCGCGCAGGAAGTCGGCCGCCGCGAACCGGCCCTCGCCGAGCTTGTCCGGCAGCGTGTTCGAGGTGGCGGCGACGAACACGCCCTGCGCGGTCAGTTCCTTGATCAGCCGCGTCACGAGCATCGTGTCGCCGGGGTCGTCCAGTTCGAACTCGTCGATGGCGAGCAGCTTGTGGCCGCTGAGCCGCTTGACCGCCTCCGGGAACGTGAGCACACCGACGAGGTTGGTCAGCTCGACGAACGTGCCGTACGCCTTCGGGCCGGGCACGGCGTGCCACAGCGACGCCAGCAGGTGCGTCTTGCCGACACCGAATCCGCCGTCGAGGTAGAGGCCCTGCTTGCCCTCGTCCTCACCCTTGCCGAACAGCGACCACTTCTTGCGCCGCACGCTGACGCGTGCCGCGAAGAGCCGGCCTGCCTCGACCGCGGCGGCCTGGCTGGGCTCGTCCGGGTTGGGGAGGTAGCTGTCGAAGCTGACGTGGTCGAACCTCGGCGGCGGCACCAGGCCCTCGACGAGTTCGTCAGCCCCGATCTGGGGGTCCCGGTCGGACAGGCGCATGCCCGCAGCCTATCGGCGTGATGGGATGTGTTCGTGCAGATGTTGTGGCCCTCACCGGGCGTTGAGATGACCGACACAGCGCTGGAGTCGCTGTACTCCTACCCCGCGGACGGCACCTGGGTGACGGCGAACTTCGTGTCCAGCGTGGACGGTGCGGTGTCGGTCGACGGGCGCTCGCGAGGGCTGGGTTCCCCTGCCGACAAGCAGATCTACCTGCTCGGCCGCGACCTCGCCGACGTCGTGCTGGTGGGCGCGGGGACCGTGCTGGTCGAGGGGTACCGGGGCGCGCGGCCCGATGCGGACCGCCGGGCCCGGCTGGGGCTTGCGGCCTCGTTGCCGATCGCGGTGGTGACGGCACGGGGGACGTTGACGCCGGACCTGCCGCTGTTCACGGACGCTCTTGAGCCACCGATTGTGATCACCTGCGCCTCGGCCGGGATGTCGAAGCTGCCCTGCGACGTGATCACCGCAGGAGAGGACTCTGTTGATCTCGGGTTGGCGGTCGAGGCGCTGAAGGCGCGGGGACTGCACCGGATCAACCTGGAGGGCGGGCCGCGGCTGTTCGGGTCGATGGTGGAGGCGGGCCTGGTGGACGCGCTGAACCTGACCGTGTCGCCGTTGCTGGCGGTCGGCGACGCCCCGCGGATCACGGCGGGGCCGGTGGTTCCTCCCGTCGATCTGGCGCTGGCGTCGGTGCTGCGCGCGGACGACGTGCTGCTGATGCGGTATCACCGGCGAAATTCCAGCTGAAGGGGCAGGATGGCCGCGTGGACCTACCGCTGACACCCCCTCTGCAGCCGATGCTCGCCGCCGCGGTCGACGGCATCCCCGAGGACGCGGACCTGCTGTTCGAACCGAAGTGGGACGGCTTCCGCTGCTTGGTGTTCCGCTCCGGCGACGAGGTCCTCCTGCAGTCCCGCAGCGGCAAACCGCTCAACCGCTACTTCCCCGAGGTCGTCGCCTCGATGCTCGAGGTGCTGCCGGAACGCGTGGTCGTCGACGGCGAACTGGTGGTGGCGCGCAACGAGGAGCTCGACTTCGACGCGTTGTCCGAACGCATCCACCCGGCGGCCTCGCGCGTGACGATGCTGTCCGAGTCGACGCCGGCCACGTTCGTCGCGTTCGACCTGCTGGCTCTGGGTACCACGGTGCTGCTGGACTCACCGACCGTCGCACGGCGCGAGGCGCTGCTGAAGCTGCCCGGCCTCAACATCACCCCCGCCACGACATCGGTCGCCACCGCACGCGAGTGGTTCACGTTGTTCGAGGGCGCGGGCCTGGACGGCGTGATGGGCAAGCCGTCGTCCGGCCCCTACACGCCGGGCAAGCGCACGATGATCAAAATCAAGCACGCCCGCACCGCGGACGTCGTGCTGGCCGGCCTGCGCTGGCACAAGGACACCGAGCCCGGCACCGCCGTCGGATCGCTGCTGCTCGGCGTCTACGACTCCAACGACCTCCTGCACCACATCGGCGTGTGCGGCTCCTTCAAGGCAGCCGAACGCCGCGCGCTGGCGGCGGAGCTGGCACCGTTGATCGACACGTCCGGCACCCACCCGTGGGCGAATCCTGTTGCGGGCCAGCGGATTCCCGGCGAGATCAACCGCTGGCGCGGGCAGCAGGCCGAGTACGTGGCGCTGCGTCCCGAGCGGGTGCTGGAGATCCACTACACCCAGACCGAGGGCGACCAGCCGGTGCGGCTGCGGCACAACGGCCAATTCGCGCGGTGGCGGCCGGATCGCGAGCCTTCGTCTTGCCGGTACGACCAGTTGGAGATTCCGGCGCGGTACGACGTCGCGTCGGTGTTGAAGGGTGAGCTGCGGGCGCGGTGACGCTCGCGAGCTGATGGCGTCTGCAAGTACCGCCAACTCAACGTCAACTCGCACTTTTCTACTGCCAACTGTCTTCGCGACGGCCGGCCGCACCGGCAGATCCGTTCGGCGAGTGGTGGTACTTGCGGACGCCATCAGGCCGCGGCTGTCAGACCCGCTGAGTACGTTGAGATGTAGGGGTTCCCAGCTCGGGGGGACGCCTGCGTGAGCGTGCCCAGGCGGATCAGGGAGTCGTTGCAACGCTCTGGTTTGGGTGCGCCGGCCGGGATGACGAAGACGCTGCCGCGCCCGAAACAAGCCGAGCTCGCTGCGAACCGGCGGTTGTGTCCGCGGATCGACCGAGCGTCGCGCCGTGCCCGGTCAATCGTTGCAACGAGCGCCCAGGCGGATCAGGGCGGGCAGACGGTGCCGTTCGACGGCACCTTCGCGTCGATCAGATACTCACGAACCGCCGTGGTCGCGCAGCTCGACAACGTCAACGCGCCGTGCCCACTGCCCTGCCAGCCGATCAACGCCGAACCGGGCAGCCGCTGAGCAGCGCGCTCGGTGCCGGACGACGGGGTAGCGACGTCGTTGGCCGTGCTGAGCACCACGATCGGCGGAGCGCTCTTGAGCGGATCGAGCTTCTCGGCCTTGGGCGGCGGGAACGGGTTGCAGTGCAGCAGCTGGCGCGCGAACACGGCACCGAACATCGCGTGCTTGCCCTGCCAGTCGGCGGTGAGCGCCTTGACCCGGTCCGGCGGGATGCGGGTCGCGGTGTCGTTGCAGCCGATGATCAGGCCCGCGTCGAAGCGCGGCGGGTTCTCGTCGAGGTCGTTCACGAGCGGGTCGAGCAGCATGAACAGGCCGCTGCCGTCACCGGCGCGGGCCTTCACGATCGCGTCGGCCAGTGCGGGCCAGCGGGCCCGGTCGGCCAGGCCGGCCAGGATCGCGTTCAGGGCGGATCCCGGGGTCAGGTCCACGTACTCGCCGCGGATGCGGTTCGTGCGCAGCTGGGTCAGCAGCGCCTGGACGTCCGCGCGCGGGTTGGCGAGCGCGCAGGCGCGGGTCTTGCAGTCGACGGCGAACGCGTCGAAGGTCGCCTCGGCCGCCACGGCCCGTGACTCGAGGACGCCGACCTGGTCGAGCGTCGGGTCCGGGGCGCCGTCGAGCACGATCCGGCCGATGCGGCTCGGGTAGCGCTGGGCGTAGAGGGTGACCACGCGGGAGCCCTCACCGAGGGCGATCGCGTTGAGGCGCTCGGTGCCGAGGTAGTCGCGGAGGCGTTCGAGGTCGGCGGCCGCGCGCCACGAGTCGAACGCGGTCAGCCTGCCTTCGAGGTCGAGCACGCATTCCTGGCTCGCCTCACCGGCGGCGACGACGAGGTTCGACTGCTCGGGCTCGGCGGGGTCGTACTCGAAGAGTTGCGCGCGCGTCGCCGGCGGCACGCACCCCATGCCGTCCGAACGGCCGGTGCCGCGCCGGTCCACGCCGATGATCGTGTACGTGCTGAGCAGCTCTTTCGGCAACGCCGCCGCGAGCCGCGCCGCCTTGATCGTGCCGGGTTCGCCGCCCGCGTCGTTGACCACGACCAGCGGGGTCTTGCCGGTGCCGACGCGCAGGAGCGCGATCCCGAGCGTGCCGCGCCCGGGACGTCCTGGCGGGTCGAGCACGACGGTCATGCGCGCGCACTCGTACTTCTGATCACCTTGCGGAGCGTTGGTGCCGAAGCGGTCCTTCATCTGCTCGTTGCACGGCGACCAGCCCAGCGAGTCCGTCCGGTACTCGCCGAGCGGTGGCACGGGCTGTGGCCCCGCGAGCGCGCTCTGGTCGACGGGCAGGTTCTCCTCGCCCTTGACCGCGATGACAGGCCGGGTCGATGGTCCCGCGCTGCACGCCGTCAGCACGCTCACTGCCAGTAGGACCAGGGCAGCGCGACGCACAGATGTCCTCACTCTCGTTCACACTCCGGGGAGGTGAGCGTCGCACGCCCAAGGTGAGAACAAGGTGAGTCAGGTCGAGCAGACGAACATCGGGATCTTCCGCGAGGTGCGCCGCTGATAGTCCTCGAACGGCGGGTAGTTGCGCACCGCGACCGGCCACAGTCGCGTCCGCTGCTCGTCGTCCGCCTCGGCCGCGCGCATCACCCGTCGCCATCCGCCGACCTGGATCTCGATCTCGGGGTGCGCCTTCAGGTTGTGGTACCAGGGCGGGTTCTTCGGTGCACCGCCCATGGACGCCACCAGGATCACCTCGTCCCCGTGCGCCGTGTACATCAGCGGGATGGTGATCCGTTTCTTCGACCGGGCGCCGGTCATGGTCACGAGGCAGATCGGGGCGCCGTTGAGCGTGTTCGCGACCCGCCCCTTGGTGAGCCGGTAGACGACGACGTTCACCTTGCTGATCCACCGCATGATCGGCACCGGTGGCGGTTGGGAGGAGTTCACGGAATCCGAGTTTGTCAGGTGAATGACCGATGTGTCGTCGTTCACCGGCGGCCTTGCCCGAATGGACGTGAGCCAGACTGACGACCATGGCTCACGCTGACCGGCTCCCCGTCGCCCGCATGCTGGGCGCGATCCCGCCGCCGGCACTCGTGCTGCTCGGCATCGTGAGCCTGCAGGTGGGCGCGGCCCTGGCGAAGCAGTTGTTCGCCGTCGCGGGCGCGGCGGGCACCGTGACGTTGCGCCTGGTCTTCGCCGCGGTGGTGCTGCTCGCGATCTGGCGCCCGTCACTGCGCATGGACCGCCGCACGCTCGTGGTCGTCCTCAGCTACGGCACGGTGCTCGCGGCGATGAACCTCTGCATCTACCACGCGTTCGAACGCATCCCGCTCGGCGCGGCGGTGACGATCGAGTTCCTCGGCCCGCTGGCGGTGGCCGTGTTCGGCTCACGCCGGTGGCTCGACGGCGTGTGGGTGCTGCTGGCGGCTCTGGGAGTGCTGCTGCTGACCCGCGCACAGGGCGGTCTGGTGTGGACGGGCGTGCTGTTCGCACTGGCCGCGGGGGCGTGCTGGGCGGCGTACATCATGCTGGCGGCGAAACTCGGCAGCGCGACCTCCGACGGCAAGGGCCTCGCGCTGGCGATGGTGGTGGGCTCGCTGATCGCGTTGCCGTTCGGTGTGTCATCGGCGGGCACCGCGATGCTCGACCCGATCGTGCTGGCGGCGGGGTTCGCGGTGGCGCTGATGTCGTCGGTGATCCCGTACTCGCTGGAGCTGGAGGCGTTGCGCCGCATGCCTCCGCGCGTGTTCGGGATCTTGATGTCGCTGGAGCCCGCGGTCGCGGCGCTGGCCGGGTTGGTGGTGCTGGGTGAGCACCTCAGGCCGGCTCAGTGGGTCGCGGTGTGCTGTGTCGTCATCGCTTCGGTGGGGGCTACGAGGTCGGCTCGGCCGGACATCTAGGTCGCACACCGCTCAAAGCACGGCAACACGTCGTACCACCACGGATCCAGCTCCGCGTCCAGGTCGATCATGTTGCGGAAGTGACGGCGCTGGTGCGGATCGGGCAATGTCCGCCACCGGAACTCGACGTCGAGCGGCAGCACCAACCGCCAGAGTTCAGCCCTCGCGCGTACCGGCAGCCGTTCCAGCACATGTTCAAGCAGGTCACGGGCGTGCACGACGCTGTCGTCGAGCGGGCAGCCCGGGCACTCGCACACGACCGGCAACGGGTACAGCGGCCCAGGCCGGAGTGTGAACGCCCGATACGAGTCGACAGCGCGCCGGGTAGAGCCGACGAACACGTAGTTGTTGCCGGACGCCTGTTCGACGCGGAAGATCGCCAGCGAGGTGGCGGTGGAAAGCCCGCGGATCGGTTCCGGAATGCGTTGGGACCACACACGTGCGGCGCTCAGGCACGCGCTCCGCAGGGCGCCCGGCCGGTTACGCGGCATCGGCCTTTCGGGTCGTCATGACCGCAGACTACCTTGCCGCCCAACCGTTTTCCGCCGCCCGGAACAACGCGAGCCTGACGCGGGGAGCCTCCCCCCGCCGCCGACCAGCGCGGAGAAGCTCCCTGCTCGAACCTGATGTCAGCAGCTAGAACAGCAGCCGCAGCCGGGACCCGTGCACCCGGAACAGCACCCACACGTACCCATCAGGGCCTCCCCGTCCTCGTAACGCCGGACCTGCGCGGGACATCCGCGCAATCCACGGTCCGCCCCGGCGCCAGACCTGGGAACCCCTCTCACCCGAACGCGGCGGCACAACCACCGAGGCGTCGCAGCGCGTGAACTCGCTAAGCGCCCAGGTCGTCCAGAGCCTTCTGGGCTGCCTCCAGTTCGGCGCGCAGTTGCTCCACGCGGGCAAGTTGCTGTGCACGCGCCGCGTTCAGCACGCCCTCGACGATCTCGGCGACCTCCGGGGTGAGCAGCTTCGACGCCTGGGCCACCGATGCCGGGGACACCGGGGTCGGGCGGACGACCTTGCGGGTGCCCTGCAGCACCTCGACGGTCCACTCGCCCTCGCCGACGCTCACCAGCGTCACCGTGACCTCGGGGGTCGCGCCCTTGGCCGGCTTGCGCGCGGGCTTCGGCGCGGGCTCGGCGGCAGCGGGTGCGGCGGCAACGGGCTTCGGCTTGGGTGCCGCGGGCTTCACCGGCGCCTCCGGGACGTAGGGGTAGGTGACCACAGTCTCGCGCGGTGGCTCAGGTGGCGCAGGAGGTGGGGCCGCCGGCTTCTTGCGCGGCGGCGGTTTCTCCAGCGTCAGCTCCGCCGGGGAGAAGCTCATCTCGTCCTTCGAGCCCGTCGGCCGGACCTGGATGAAATCGCCCTCCGGAGGGTCGGTGAACGCGAGCACCTTCGCCGACTTCCCCGCCTCCATGCCCACCGCGGCCGCCGTGAACCACACCAGCGGCTGGGTGCCTCCGTCCAGCTGCGAGCGCAGGCTGTCGACCTCTTCCGCCGACAGCCCGCTCTTCTTCGCCATCGCGCTGCCTCCCGCCGTTCGAACACCTGTGCCCCAGCATGCCCTACACCCCTGACAATTCTGAGCACCGGGTCGGCGGCAAGATCATCACGGATTGCCATCGACTCCACAGATGTAGCCCGCGTTGATGCAGTTGCGGACGCGGCGTTCCAACTCGGCGGGCTCCCACGCGTTCATGAAGTCGCCGTGGAACGTGTAGCCGGGCACGCTTGTCACGTTCGCCCCGTTGAGCGTGCCTCCCAATGACAGGCCGGTGCCGTTCACCGGATAGGTGATCAGGAGCTCCAGCCGCGGCACCACCACGGGATGCGAAGACGGGCAGACCAGCCCGACCGCGAACGCCATGTGGTCGCGGTGGTTCGCCGAGTCCAGGTCCCGGCCGTTCCAGCACGTCGGGAAGTCCAGGTACGTCTCGACCTTGGTGCCCGCTGGGCAGTTCAGGAAGTTGCGGTCCGACGGCGACTGCGTGGTGCACGACCACCGCGCCGCCGGATTTTCGGCGGGTGACGCGGCCTTCGCGTTGCCCACCACGTACCGCAGCCCCTGCGGATGCGCGACCGCCCGCGTGCGGTCGTGAATCCCCTGGTAGTAGATCGTCACGCTGTCCGGCGCGACCGCCTGCCCGTTCTTGTACAGGGTCGGCACCCAGTACGCCGACCTGTCCGAGACCGGGTTGCAGTTCGTCGACCCCGCGCGCAACGACGTCAGCGTCGAGAACGCGTTCGTCGTCCGGTTGCCGAAGAACTCGTGCATGTGCGAGACACCGGACTGGTTCTGGAAGACGATCGGATCGTCCTGCCTCCGGTGGCTCGACGCGCAGGTCACCCGGAACTCGGACCCCGGAATCGCCTGTGCGCCCTGTTCGATCGCCTGCGCCTGCTCAGCGCTGTAGACATGGCTGTGGCCGGCGTGGGAAACGGACGGCTGCCCGACCACCAGACCTGCTGCCACGAGCGACACCGCCACCGCCGCGACGCCGATCGCTCCTCGAATCCTGACCCGCATGGACTCTCCTCTCGCACTTCGGTGTGTGAGAGCGCTCTCATGACAAGTAAGGTAAACCCGATTGCCAACGCGTGTCCACGTGAGGGTTGCTCAGACTTCGTCGGCGCGCAGCCGGTACTCACATCCGTACTCGACCGCGTACGACAGGTCGTAGACGTGAACGATCTTCGGGCCGCCATGCAGGTGCACGTACGTCACCGTCTGCTTCGGGTCTTCCGGCACGGACGGCAGCGAGTCGACCCGGCCGTCGAGAGGACCGCCGACGTACCGCACGACATAGGGCTGAGCCATGGCGACCTCCTCTCGCGTTGCACTCATTCTACGAGGTCGCCCGGTGGATCGGTCACCGATACAACCGGTTGGCTCACTCCCCGAACCACCGTACGGCGAGATCGTCCAGCATGTCCGCCTTGGGCATGACGTTCATGAACCACGTCATGTTGCTGTAGACGTGCATCAACGTGTACGCCAGCACGCGCCGCGGATCCGGCGTCCGCCCGTAGGCGTCGACCATCGCCTGCCAGCACCGCCGGTCGCCCTTTGTCACGAAAATGCCCGCACCGACGAACTCGTACTCGAACGGGCCCCGCATCGCCGGCTCGAAGTCGAACAGCCCGGACAGCTTCCCGTTCTGCTGCAACAGGTGCACGGACATGATCTCGGTGTGCAGCAACACCGGCTCTTCGGGCTCCAGATCCACGCTGTCCAGGAACTCCCCGACCTGGACGCTGATCTCGACGTCCGGCACCTCGGGCTCGTCGCCGTGCAACCGCGACATGAGCACGTACGCCCACTCGTCCAGCAGCCCCGTGTCGTGCAGCTTCGGCGTCGGCACGGGCAGCTTGCCGTGCAACGCCTCCATGACCGCGACCTCGGTCGGCACCTCGTCGTGGTGCTCCGGCGGCCACAGCTTCAGCACCAGGTCGTCACCGATGGCGAACACCGGCAGTGAGCCCGCCTCGAACCGCGTCACGTCGCCACGCAGGCCGAGGCGGTCGCGCAGCAGCTCGCCGTCCACGCCCCGATCTTCGCGCAACTGCTACTCCTGCTTGCGGGCGCGAGAAGGCTGCACCCGCATCGGCTCGCCCGGCATCTTCGGGTAGTCCGGCGGATACGGCATCTCCCCACGCGGATCAGCCGCGTACCACTCCAGCAACGTCTCGATCCCGAACGCCTCGGAGTCCAGCCCGGCGTGCAGATCGCCGCGCTCCTCCAAATACTTCGGCACAGTCAGCACATCGAAGTCATCAGGGTCCACAGTAGACAGTTCATCCCAGGTCACCGGAGTAGAAACGGTGGCACGAGGAGTACCACGAACGGACCAAGCCGAAGCGATCGTGCGATCCCGCGCGGCCTGGTTGAAGTCGATGAACACCCGAGAGCCGCGCTCTTCCTTCCACCAGGCCGAAGTCGCCAACGACGGCGCCCGCTTCTCCACTTCACGAGCCAGCGCGATCACGGCATGACGAACGTCGATGAAGTCCCACTCAGCCCGAATCCGCACCGCGACGTGGATACCGCGGCCACCAGACGTCTTCGGATAGCCGACGAGACCGGCGTCGGAAAGCACCTCACGCAACACCGCAGCAACAGCAGCCGCGTCGCGAAAGTCGGTGCCCGGCTGCGGATCCAGGTCGATGCGCAGCTCGTCCGGATGATCGACGTCGGACCGCCGCACCGGCCACGGGTGGAAGTCGAAGGTGCCGAGATTCGCGGCCCACACGATCACGGCTTCCGAGGTCGGGCAGATCTCGTCGGCGGGCCGGCCGGACGGAAACCGGACCTGCACGGTCTCGACGTACGACGGCGCGCCCTTGGGCACGCGCTTCTGGTAGAACGCCTCGCCCTCGACGCCGTCGACGTAGCGCTTCAGCACGACAGGGCGATCGCGCAGCACCGACAGCAGCGCCGGGGCCACCGTGCGGTAGTACTCGACCACCTGCCCCTTGGTGATGCCCCGCGCCGGGAAGTACGGCTTGTCCGGGTTGGACACCCGCACCAGCTGGTCGCCGACCTCTAGCTCGATCGCCTTGGAAGCCACGCCCGAACACTAAAGGCCGCGGACGAACGCCGCGAGCGCCAGCTCGAAGCTGTCGCGGTCCAGTTCGCGGGCCACGCCGGGGAGCAGGTGGGCGCGGTCGAGGTGCGGGTAGCGGCCGGAGTAGTCGGCGGGGTCGGCGGAGAAGCCGCTGGAGAACGACGACAGGGCCGAGCCGAACACGATGTACATCAGGCCCGCGGCGATCATCGTGGCCTCGCGGCGCGACCAGCCGGCGTCGACCAGAGCGCCGTGCAGGAGGTCCAGCCGCTGAAGAGACTCGTCACGACCTGCGGGGCCGTACGCCAGAAAAGGAACGATGTTCGGGTGCGAGGAGAGCGCCAAACGATAGGAGCGCGCGCACCTCAAGAGCCCCTCACGCCAGTCCACGGCGAAGCCCGAGACGTCGACGGACGACAGGATCGTCGACGCGATGTCGTTGAGCAGCTGGTCCTTCGTGCGGACGTGGCCGTAGAGGGACGCCGCCTGCACACCGAGGGAAGCGGCCAGCTTGCGCATGGACAGGCCGTCGAGGCCGTCCCGGTCGATGATGGCCAGAGCCACCGACCTGATGCGGTCGGGGCTCAGCAGAGGGGTGCTCGGCCGGGGCATGTGAGTTAACCTAACACTGTTCGGTTAATCGGGAGGACCCGTGGATCTGACGCTTTCGGACGAACACCGGCAGCTCAAGGAGCTGGCCCGGCGCTTCACGGACGAGCAGATCGTCCCCCACGCCACGCGCTGGGACCGCGAGGAGGCCATCGACAAGTCGCTGGTGCCCGCGCTCGGCGAGGTCGGGTTCCTCGGGCTCGGCATCGACGAGTCCTACGGCGGCTCCGGCGGCGACAACCTCGCCTACTGCCTGGTCCTCGAGGAGATCGCCAGGGGCGACAGCGCCGTGCGCGGGATCATCTCCGTCTCGCTCGGGCTGGTCGCGAAGTCGATCGCCAAGCACGGCACCGAGGAGCAGAAACAACGCTGGCTGCCCGGCCTCACCGCGGGCACGCAGATCGGCTGCTTCGCCCTCACCGAGCCCGGCACCGGCAGTGACGCGGGCAGCCTCGTCACCAAGGCCACGAAGACGGACAACGGCTGGGTGATCAACGGCCGCAAGGTCTTCATCACCAACGGCACGTGGGCCGACGTCGCGCTGGTGTTCGCGCGCACCGGCGGTCCCGGCCCCAGGGGCATCAGCGCGTTCCTCGTCCCCACCGGCACCGCCGGCTTCACCGCCACCGAGATCAAGGGCAAGCTCGGCATGCGCGGCCAGGCCACCGCCGAGATCACCCTCGAGGACGTCGAGGTGCCGGACGACGCCCTGCTGAGCGAGGAGGGCTTCAAGCTCGCGATGGGCTCGCTCGACAAGGGCCGCATGTCCGTGGCCGCCGGATGCGTCGGCGCCGCCAGGGGTGCGTTCGAAGCCGCGCTCAAGTACGCCAAGGAACGCGAGCAGTTCGGCAAGCCCATCGCGGGCTTCCAGCTCGTCCAGGAACTCCTGGCGGACATGGCCGTGGAAACCGACGCCGCCAGGCTGCTGACCTGGCGTGTCGCCGACCTCGCCGACAGGAACCAGCCGTTCAGCACCGAAGCGAGCATGGCCAAGCTCTACGCCAGCGAGGCGGCCGTCAAGGTCGCGAACAGCGCCATCCAGGTCTTCGGCGGCTACGGCTACATCGACGAGTACCCGGTGGGCAAGTACCTGCGGGACACCCGCGTCACCACCCTCTACGAGGGCACCAGCCAGATCCAGAAGTTGCTCATCGGTCGCGCGCTGACCGGCATCAACGCGTTCCAGTAAAGGAAAAGACATGGACTTCACGCTCGACGAGGAGCAGAAGGAAATCCGCGACTGGGTCCGGACCTTCGTGCGCAAGGAGATCATCCCGCTCGAGCCGGAGGTGCTGCGCCGCGAACGCGCCGGCCAGCCCGGTCTGCCGAAGGAGGAGCTGAAGGCCCTCCAGGACAAGGCGAAGCAGGCCGGCTTCTTCGGGGTGCTGACGCCGCAGGAGTACGGCGGCATGGGCCTCGGCGCGATGATGACCGCGCTCATCGAGGCCGAGCTCGGCCGCAGCTTCGTGCCGTTCCGGTTCGGCGGGTACGCGGACAACATCCTGTTCCACGGCAACGAGGAGCAGAAGCAGCGCTACCTGCTGCCGACGATCTCCGGCGAGCGCGTGTCGTGCTTCGCGATCACCGAGCCCGGCGCCGGCAGTGACGCCAAGGCCATCCGCACGTCCGCCGTCAAGGACGGCGACGAGTGGGTGATCAACGGCGAGAAGACGTTCATCACGCAGGGCAACGAGGCCGACTTCGTGATGGTCTTCGCCATCACCGACAAGGAGAAGGGCGCCGACGGCGGCGTCACGTGCTTCCTCGTCGACCGCGACATGGGCTGGAAGTCCGAGCCCATCCCGACCATGGGCCAGTGGGGTCCGGCGGCGCTGGTGTTCGACAACGTCCGGGTGCCGCACGAGAACATCCTCGGCGAGGAGGGCAAGGGCTTCCACCTCGCGATGCAGTGGATCGGCCAGGGCCGCTACCTGCTGCCCGCCCGCGCGCTGGGAAGTGTCGAGCGGCTCGTGGAGATGTCGATCGAGCAGGCCAAGAACCGCGTCACGTTCGGCCAGCCCATCGCCGAGTACCAGGCCATCCAGTGGATGATCGCCGACTCCGCGGTCGAGATCGAGGCGCTGCGCTGGCTCGTGCTGCACGCCGCGTGGCTCGTCGACCAGAAGCAGGACTCGCGGCAGGCGCAGTCCATCGCGAAGCTCTACGGCGGCATCAAGGCCAACGAGATCGTCGACCGCGTCCTGCAGATCCACGGCGGCATGGGCTACACCCGCGAGCTGCCGATCGAGCGCTGGTACCGCGAGCTGCGGCTGCTGCGCATCTACGAGGGCACCGACGAGATCCAGCGCCGCACGATCGCCCGCAACCTGCTCAAGGGTCACGCGAACGTTCGCGGCACACTCGGATAGAACTAGGTTGGGGTGGTGCTCAGCCACGACATCCTCGGCGTCGTCGAACGACAGGTCCGCACCTGGTCGGCCGACGACGCCGAGGTGTACGCGGCGGCGGTCGGCGGCTACTCCCCCGCGTTCGCCATCCCGCTGCTCCAGCACGGCGGCCCGCAGCTGGGATTGACCGGCGCCGACATGACCCAGGTCCTGCACGCCGAGCAGTCGCTGTGGCTGCACCAGCCGTTGCCCATGAGCGGATCGGCGGTCGTCACCAAGACCGTGACGGACATCTGCGACAAGGGATCCGGCGCGCTCGTCGTGAGCACCTGGGAGTCGGCATACGCGTCGACGCGGTCGTCGTGCTTCGTCAAAGGCGAGGGCGGATTCGGTGGCCCGCGCGGGGAAACCCGGAAATTCGCCGTGCCGGACGCGGAGCCGCGGGTGAGCTTCTTTCGCACAGCGCCGAACCAGGCGTTGCGTTATCGGGAGACCGGCGACGTGAACCCGATGCACGACGACCCGGAATTCGCGCGGAGAGCAGGCTTCCCAACGCCTATCCTGCACGGCCTCTGCACGCTCGGAATCACCTTGCGCGGCAAGGACTTCACCGAGCTGCACGTTCGCTTCACCGCCCCCGTCACGCCCGGCGACGAGCTGCGGATCGAGCATTGGGACAGCGGCGAGTTCCGCGCCTCCGTCGGCGACCGGTTCGTGCTGATCGGCGTCAGCTCAAATACGTTCGGATAAGAACGAGATTCGCATTCGAGTTCCGATGAACGGAATTCAACCTATCGAGCGCACGTATGTGGCTACTTTGAAAATGTGAGCACTTATGACGCGGTTGTGGTGGGTGGAGGGCACAACGCGCTCGTAACGGCTGCGTGCCTGGCACGGGCCGGCCGGAGTGTGGTGGTCCTCGAAACCAATGACAGGGTCGGTGGGTTCGTCCGCACCGACGAGTTGACACTGCCGGGTTTCCGGCACGACACCTATGCGACGGCCATGCCGTTGTTCCTTTCCGGTGCCGCGTGGGCGGATCTCGGCACGGATCTCACGGCGGTGGGACTGGAGTTCCGCAACACGACCAAACCGACCGGCGTCTCGCTGCCGGACGGTTCGGCGACCTTTCTCTCGACCGACGTCGAGGCGACGATCGCCGAGTTCGAACGGCTCGCCCCCGGTGACGGCGCGGCCCTCGCGGCGTTGCTGGACGAGTTCGCGCCGCTGGCCGGACCGGTGTTCGGGCTCTTCGCCCAGGACCTGGCGGGGGCGCAGCCCCAGATCCGGGAATTGATGGGCGGCGACAACGGGTTCTCCGAGTTCGCGCACCTGTTCACGATGTCCGCGCGGCACCTGCTGGAGGAGCGCTTCCGCTCACCGCTCGTGCGCGCGATGTTCGCGCCGTGGGCGACGCATCTCGGCCGCGGTGTCGACGACGCGAACAGCGGCCTCTGGGTGATCCTGGTGCTGCTCGCGCTCCAGGCGGCGGGCATGCCGACCCCGGCGGGCGGCGCCGAGCAGCTCGCCCTCTCCCTGGGTGCGCTGATCACCAAGAACGGCGGCGAGATCCGCACCGGCACGACCGTCCGCAAGATCGTTCTGGCGCACGGCCGCGCGACCGGGGTGGAGACCGAGGACGGCGAGTTCATCGGCGCCACGACGGTGGTCGCGAGCGTGAACCCCGACCAGCTCTACCTGAAGCTCCTCGCGCACGAGCCGGACGCGGTGCCGCCGCTGATCCGCACGCAGGCGCAGCGGTACCGGTACGGGCTGGGAGCGGTGCAGGTGCATCTCGCGCTCTCCGAACCACCCTGCTACCCCGAACCGCTGGCCGGCGTCGGGCAACCGCACTTCACCACCGGGCTCAACGGGGTGTCCAAGGCCATCAACGAGGCCGTGCGCGGCCTGCTGCCCGCGTCGCCGACGATCTCCTTCGACTCGCCGTCAGAGCTCGACCCGTCCCGCTGCCCCGAGGGCAAAGCCGTGGCACGGCTGCAGATCCTGGAGGTGCCGGCTGTGCCGCGCGGTGACGCGGCCGACGAGATCGGCGTCGACGGCGAGTGGACCGAGGACGTGAAGAACCGCTTCGCGGACCGGGTCGTCGAGATCGCCGGGCAGCACGTGCCGAACCTGCCCGACGTGGTGCTCGGCCGGTACGTCATCTCGCCCAGGGAACTGGCGGCGCACAACGTGAACAGCGGCCCCGGCGCACCGTACGGCGGCATTCACGACCTCGCCGGGAGCTACGTGTTCCGGCCGTTGCCCGGCCAGCCCAGTCACACGACGACGGTGCCCAACGTGCACCTCGTCGGCGCGGGAACCTGGCCGGGTCACGGCGTGAACGGCGGTTCCGGCCACATCGTGGCCCGCAAGCTGCTCGACTGACCCCGTTCCTGGGAAGGAGCGTGCCCATGTCCCCAGCCGGCGATCTGCGCGACGCACTGACCGGCCCGCTGTTCAACCAGGTGCTCAAGAAGTGGGTCGGCGAAGGCAACACCGACTACGAGAGATACCTGCGCACCAGCGAACTGCTGGCGCTGCAAGGCGAACCCGACGAGCTGTCGCACCCCGACGAGCTGATGTTCCAGGTCGTGCACCAGGCGCAGGAGCTCTGGCTCAAGCTGCTGACGCAGGAGCTCGCCGGGGTGGTCGAGGACCTGGACCGCGACGCGCTGTGGGAGGTCGTCACCAGGCTGGACCGGGTGGTGCGGATCATGACCTGCCTGCACCAGGAGATGGGCGTGCTGGAAACCATGCCGCCGCAGGCGTTCCAGGTCGTCCGGCACAACCTCGGCGAGGGCAGCGGCCAGGAGTCGCCCGGCTTCAACGCCGTGCTGACCGCGGCCGGGTACGTCAACGACGCGCTCGGCCGGCTGCTCGCGCGCCGGGAGGTGAAGCTGATCAACGTCTACGGCGGCGCGGCCGACCTCACCACGATCTGCGAGCGGCTGCTGGACTTCGACGAGGGGTTCCAGCGCTGGCTGATCGCGCACTACCTGCTGGTGCGGCGCACGATCGGTGTCGGCCGCGAGACGGTGTCGCTCGACGGCATGCCCGCGCGGGTGCTGCTGGGCCGCATGACCAAGCCGCTGTTCCGCGAGCTGTGGACCGTGCGGGACGAGATGACGGCGGGCTGGAGGCCTCGTGCTGCGCGATGAGTTCCCGTTGCTCGGCACGTGCGTCTACCTGAACAGCAACTCGACCGGCGCCCAGCCGCGCGGGGTCAGGCAGGTGCTGGACGACTACTGGGCGACGATCACGTCGTGGCGCGACTCGGCGTGGGGCGGGTGGCTGGAGGCGATGGCGGGCTACCGCGACGCGCTGGCGGATTTCCTCGGCGCGCCAAGGGGAACCGTCGTCACGGACGTCAACACCTCGACGTTGCTCGGCCGGGTCGGCACGTGTCTCGACTTCACCGGGCGCAACCGGGTGGTGCTGAGTCACCTGGAGTTCCCGTCGATGCCGTTCCTGTGGCGGGGTTTCGCCCGCTACGGCGCCGAGGTCGTGGTCGCGGGCGGGCCGGGTCCGGCGTTCGACGAGGACGCACTGGTGGCCGCGATCGACGAACAGACCCGGATCGTGTGCGTGTCGCACGGCAGCTACACGACCGGCGCGCTGATCGACGTGACGCGGATCGTGGCGCGGGCAAAGGAAGTCGGCGCGCTCGTGCTGCTGGACGCGTTCCAGACCGTCGGTGTCGTTCCGGTCGACCTGGCCGCGTCAGGCGTGGACTTCGCGGTGGGCGGTGCACACAAGTGGCTTTGTGGTGCGCACACGGCGTTCCTCTACGCCCGCCAGGATCTCCTGCCGGAACTGCGACCGGCCGCGACGGGCTGGTTCGCCTCGGAGTCACCGCTGTCGTGGGCGCCGCCGACGCAGTGGGCACCGGACGCGCAACGGCTGGCGAGCGGGATGCCGGTGCCGTTGACCGCGATGATGTCGCGGGTCGGGCTCGACCTCTTCGCGTCCGTCGGTGTCGCGCAGATCCGGGCGCATTCCCTGCGCTGCACGGACCGGATCATCGAACGGGCCGACGAGGCCGGGATCGCCGTCGTGACGCCGCGGGAGGAGACGCGCCGCGGCGGGGTGGTCGTGCTGAGCTTCCCCGGCGACCAGGCCGTGCACACGCGCCTCGACGCGGCCGGGATGGTGTGCAGCTACCGCGGCGGTCTGCGGATCGCCCCGCACGTCTACAACACCCTCGACGAGGTCGACCGGTTCATGGACGAGGTGGTCGCATGACGCCGCGCGCGTTGCTGAGCCTGCTGTTCAACGGCTCGAAGGCGGTCGACGTCGTCAGGACCGCGCTGGACCTGGGTGTGCTGGCCGCCGTCACACCGGGCCCGGTGACGCTGGCCGAGGTGGCCCGCGACCTCGGCCTGGTGCCGCTGCGGCTCTACAAGCTGATGGACTGCCTCGAGTCCCTCGGTTTCGTGACGCGACAGCAGACCTCGGCCTCGACCCTCGACACCGTCTACCGCGCCGCCGACGGAGCCCTGGAGGCCGCGCGCGAGGTGTTCGGGCCGGGTTCGCAGGAGCTGGACCGCGACACTTACGACTGGCGCGCCCTGCAGGGCCGAATACCCGAATTGCTGCGCGGCGAATGGAGTACACCGAATGAGGTGTTCAGCTGGCCGCCTGATGACGTAGCGGGCTTCGAACAAAGCATGCGGGCAGGCATCGGGCCATTCATCGAGACCTTCCGCGCCGCGAAGTTCTTTCGGGATTCTGTCAGGTGGCTCGACGTCGGTGGCGGTGATGGCACGCTTGCCGCGGCAGTGGTGACGGAAATGCCCGGATTGCGAGCGGACGTCTACAACTTGCCCGAGGTCGGGCCGCTGGTGGACACCTCGGCCGGAGTGGGGTTCGTGCCCGGCGACTTCCTGGCGGACTCCTTGCCGTCCGGCTACGACGTGCTGTCGTTCGTCCGGGTGCTGCACGACTGGCCCGCCGAGACGGCCGAGTTGTTGTTGCGCAAAGCATTCACAGCTCTCCCACCGGGCGGCGCGGTGGTCGTCTGCGAGGAGTTCCGCGACTCGGAACGCCTGGCCAGGCAGTTCTTCTGGTCGTACTTCCTGATCGGCGTCGACAGCTGTACGAGCATGCTCCGCGAAACCGCTTGGTACGAACGGGCTATGGCCGAGGTGGGGTTCACCGGCATCCAGGTTCTCCCAGGTCCCGTGGAATTGGTAATCGCAACGCGCCCGGCGTGAACCATTTCGGTGCCAATTGCGTGAGTACTGCTGAACACCGGCGAACACCAAGGGAGAACTGATGCGGGTCGCATCGCGCACCGTCTTCGACTTCGTCCGACCGAACGGCACCACCGCTCCGGTGGAGACCGAGCTGGTCTACCAGTCGGACGACCCGTTCGCGGTGACGATGAACTTCCACGCCGGCGGCGCGGTGGCGACCTGGATCATGGGCAGGGACCTGCTCGCCGAGGGCCTGGGCGGCCCGGCGGGCGCGGGTGACGTGCGGATGCGGCCCTACGCGGGCCGCGTGCTGGTGCTGGAACTGGTCTCCGACCGGCACCTCACGGTGTTCCGGTTACCGCTGGCGACGCTGCGGAAGTTCCTCGACGCCACCTACCGGCTCGTGGCGCCCGGCACCGAGGTGTTCGACGCCGACGCGTTCCTCAGCGCGGTCCTGCGCTGACAGGCTCGTCAGCATCTGCGCGCACACCCGCGAGAGGTGCCGCCGCATCACCGACGACGCGAGCGCCGCATCGCCGTCCGCGATCGCGCGGACCAGTTCGTCGTGGTCGTCCATCGACGCGTGCTGGTGCGGCGGGTCGTCCTCCATCGCGCTGCGCAACAACACCACTCGCTGCTGCACGAGCCGCACCTGCTCGGTGATGCGCGGACTGCGGGCCGCGTCCAGCAGCGCCTGGTGGAACGCGAGGTCCAGCCGGTACGGGAACTGCTGCCCCGCCTTGTAGTTGCGCCGGCTCTCCGCGCACACCTGCTGCAGCCGCACCAGGTCGACGTCGGTGCGCCGGGACGCCGCCAGCTCCGCCGCCGCGCACTCCAGCGCTGTGCGCAGCTCGAACAGGGCCCGGACGTCGTCGGCGTCGCACTCAGGCACGAACGCACCCCGGTGCGGCACGAGCGTGAGCAGGCCTTCGGACGCCAGGTGCCGGATCGCCTCGCGCAACGGGCCACGGCTGATGCCGAGCTTCTGCGCGACCTCGACCTCGTTCACCCGCGAGCCTGGAGGAATCGCCCCGGTCAGCACCTGCTCACGCAGAACGTCGACGGCCTGTCCGGCCAGACTGAGGTGCAGCGGAGTCGGAGGTGTCACGTTCGTCTCCCGATCTGGACGGCACCGGCCGCCCTCCCGCTAAACTAGCGAACATGTCAACTGTCGACAGTTGGCAGTTAGTCGACAGGTTCGAACCGGAGCAGCGGGAGGGGCGACATGGGTCACGAGGTTGTGGCAGAGGTCTGGCGCGGCGACTTCCTGGAGTCCGTGCACCACGGCACCGTCGTCGCGACGGACGCAGCCGGTTCCCCCACGCTGACCGTGGGCCGGCCGGGCGACGTCGCGTTCCCGCGCTCGTCCAACAAGCCCCTCCAGGCCCTCGCCATGCTGCGCAGCGGCCTCGACCTCGACGGCGAGCTGCTCGCGCTGGCCTGCGCCTCGCACTCCGGCGAGGACTTCCACGTCGAGGGCGCGCTGCGCATCCTGGCTCAGGCCGGTCTGGACGAGGACGCCCTGCAGTGCACGCCCGACCTGCCGCTCGGTGACGAGGCCCGCGCCCAGCACCTCGCCCGCGGCCTCTCCCCCGCGCCGAAGTACATGAACTGCTCCGGCAAGCACGCCGCCATGCTCGCCACCTGCGTCGCGAACGGCTGGCCGACCGAGAACTACCTCGACCCGACCCACCCGCTGCAGGTCGCCACCCGCGCCACCATCGAGGACGTCGCGGGCGAGCCCGTCGCCCAGGTCGGCGTCGACGGCTGCGGCGCCCCCATCTTCGCCATCAGCCTGACCGGCCTGGCCAGGGCGTTCGGCCGACTGGCCAGCGCGCCCGAGGGCACCCTCGAACACCGCGTGGCCGCCGCCATGAACGCCTACCCGCAGTGGGTCGGCGGCACTGGCCGCGACGTCACCGTGCTGATGGACGCCCTGCCCGGCGTCGTCGCCAAGGACGGCGCCGAAGGCGTCTACGCCGTGGGCCTGCCGACCGGTGAAGGCGTCGCCCTGAAGATCGCGGACGGCTCGTCGCGGGCCCGCGCGGTCGTCATCGTCGCGGTGCTCAAGCGACTCGGCGTGGACGTCGGCAAGGTCGAGGACCTCGCCACCGTGCCCGTCCTGGGCCACGGGCGCACTGTCGGCGCCGTCAAGCCCGCACTCGCCCTGGCTGGGTGACCGCACGCGGGTTGATCCGAGGTTGACTGGTCCACCTGCGTGTTGACTGGTCAACATGTGTACGGACTGGTCAACATGTTGATTCCAGTCAACATGCCAATCAACATGTCCACCTCGGCGTCAACATGTCCTGTACACACGTTGACGCTCCACCTGGCCGTCAACATGGACACCCGACCGTCAACATGGACACCCGGCCGTCAACGTGGACTCCACACCGTCAACGTGGACAGCCCCGTCAACGTGGACTCCACACCGTCAACGTGGACAGCCCCGTCAACGTGGACTCCACACCGTCAACGTGGACAGCCCCGTCAACGTGGACAGCACGCCGTCAAGCCCGCAGTCGCGTTGGCGGGTTGACCGGTCGCCCGGCGTCAACACCTCGTTCACTTCGATCCCAAGTCCCTGGCGATAAGCTGGGGGTTATGGGCGATTCGAAGGACGAGCGCGAGAAGTTCCGGGAGGAACTGATCGGCCTCGACCCCCACGATCCCGAGACGAAGGCGTTCGCCGAGCACCTCGGCCGGATGCAGCGGCAGCGCCCCGGTTACACCGTCGAGGGCTACCTGGAGGGCGTGCAGGACTTCGCGGACTCCGCGAACCGCACGACCGGGCACCGGCGGCTGGTCGCCGTCCTCGTGGTCGGGCTGATCCTGCTCGGCGTTCTGCTGACGGTCTGGTTCGCGCTGGGCGACATTCTCGTGCTCATCTTCTGAGCTCACCTTCTGCGCACATCTCCGAGATCAACTCCGGGGATTTCTTCTGCCCCAAACGAAAACGACTCCTTAACGGGGTCTTACGGCGAGGCGCGCACCGCGGCCGCCGGGAAGCCCAGCGCCGGAACCGGCGTTATAAAGGGTCATGGAACCTGTTGTCGGCGCCACCCCCAAAGTCGTGCGTTCCGAAGAGGAATGGCGCGCCCAGCTGAACCCCGCCGAGTACGCGGTGCTGCGCCAGGCAGGCACCGAGCGTCCGTGGGTGGGCGAGTACACCGAGACCAAGACCGAAGGCGTCTACGAGTGCCGTGCGTGCGGTGCGGAGCTGTTCCGCAGTGACACCAAGTTCGACTCGCACTGCGGCTGGCCGTCCTTCTTCTCGCCCCTGGCCGGAGACTCGGTCATCCTGCGTGAGGACCGCGCGCTCGGCATGGCCCGCGTGGAGGTGCTCTGCGCCACATGCCACAGCCACCTCGGGCATGTTTTCGAAGGTGAGGGGTATCCCACGCCGACAGACCAGCGGTACTGCATCAACTCCGTCTCCTTGAAACTCGTTCCGTCCGAATAGGAGACTGGGTCCTAGTCCGGCCGGTCGGGCTGGACGAACCTGGGAGGCAACAATGATCTTCTTCGGAACCGACGGTGAAGGCTCCGGCGGAGTCGACGGCGGCTCGTCCAGCTGAGCCCCAACCGCCAGAAGATGGCAAAAAGCGGACAACCCTAAGGCTTCGTCAACAAGCCTTGTGAGGCTGTGGCCCGCACCACACCATTGACGCACCAAGCAGGTACTTGGGGCAGTCAGGGGGTGGGTCGCATGAGGCCTTGGGGATTGTCCGGACCGGAGTTCCTTCAGCTGTACTGGATCGGGCTGGCACTCGCAGTGGTGGTCGCGATCATCGTTCGGGTACGCGTGCGGGCGGGTCACAGCAACCAGCCCGTGCGCTCCCTCGACATGGACGAGCTCGCCTATCTCTCCGGCGGGCCGCGGCGGGTCGTCGAGACGGCCGTCGCACGCTTGCTCACCGCTGGTGAGCTGCGGACTTCACGCCGTGGCGCCGTTCAGGCCACGGCCAACTCGCAGTCGGTCAACCCGGTGGACCGGGCCGTCATGGCCGACAGTCAGCGCTACTCCACGCGCACGGTGAACGTGATGATCCCGTCTGTCGCCACGGACACCGCGGTCACCTCGATCGGGCAACGCCTCGAGGACATGGGCCTCGTGGTCAACCCGGACATGGCGAAAAGCGCTCTGCGCAAGGGATCCATCGCGTTGTGGGTACTGTTCGCGATCGGTCTCGCACGCTGGGTGAACGGCATCGCCCTCAGCGCCAACGTCGGATGGCTGACGCTGCAGCTCGTCCTCACCGCGGTGCTGATCTTCCTGCTCACCCGGCGCGGCAAGCTCGTGCGCACGACCAAGGGGGATCGTGTGCTCGACGCCGCCCGCGACTCGGGGAGCAGGACGACGGACCAGGGCGTGCTCGTGGGCGCGGCCGGACTGGTCGCACTCGGTGGCCTCGCCGTCTACCCGGACCTGGAGGTGCGCAGTTCGCTGCTCGCCTCGTACGCGGGCTCTTCCACGTATTCCAGTGGCACCGCGTGTTCGGTGGGCTCCTCGTCGTGTTCGGGCGGAAGCAGCTGCGGCGGAGGGGGCGGCGGCTGCGGCGGAGGGTGCGGCGGCGGAAGCTGACCCGCTCACCGGTCCGTTTCACGTAACAGGAGGAACCCGGGGGTAGATCTCACGTCGAAGATGCACTGGCACCAGTGAAGGGGAGTGCTGATGGCCAAGTCTTCGACGACCACGGGGTTGTCCGTGGAAGAGATCGGGTTCCTCGCAGGGGGACCGGGCAGGGCGGCGGAAGCCGCGCTGGCCCGGCTGATGGACGGCGGTCTCGTGCGCGTTTCCCGCGAGGGACTCGTGACCGCCGTCTACCAGAACGGATACGGCGCCACGACCGCGATCGAGGCCTACCTCCTCGCCGGGATCAACGGCTCGAGCCGTCCGATCAGTCAGGTGGTGCGGGCCGCGGCCGGCAGCCAGGAGATGGGTTCGCTGCGACGCGGTCTCGTCGACCGCGCGATGGTGCGCCGCCAGTGGGGCAAAGCACGCGGTGGCGCGAACGCGTTCCGCACGCTGTTGTTCCTCCTGGCCGTCGCCTCGGCGGTCGCGGGCGGTGTGTTCGACAAGAACCTCTGGGCGCTCTCGGCGGTCCTGGTCTTCTTCGTGTTCCTGATGCGGGACAAGGGCATGCTCACGCCGATCGGCAACGGCGCATTGAAGTACGCGGCCAGGAACGTGCGTGGACGGGTGGACGCGGTGGCGGTGCACGGCCTGCGCGGAACGACCCGCGGCCAGCGGATCTCCGACCTGTACGGCCTGCCGGCCAACGTGATCCACTTCGCCCCGCCGGCGCACGGCAAGATGAAGTCCACTTCGAACGGCTGCAGCACCGTGTACGAGCACCACCACTACAACTGCGGTGGCACCTCGTCGTCCTGCTCCAGCAGCAGTTGTTCGAGCAGCAGCAGTTGCGGCAGCAGCTCCAGCAGTTGTTCGAGCAGCAGCAGCAGCAGTTGCAGCAGCTCGAGTTGTAGTAGCAGTAGTAGTAGCTGCAGCAGTTCCAGCAGTTGAGGGGGAAACCGATGGTCACACCGATGACCGCGCAGGGGACGCAGTTGTCGCCGGAACAGATCGGCTACCTGGCCGCCGGACCCGGCCGGGCCGCCGAGACCGCGCTGGCCAGGCTGCTCGACGCCGGCCTGGCGCGGGTGGGCCGCGACGGGCGGGTGTCCGCCGTGCACCAGAACAACTACGGCGCGACCACGCGGGTCGAGACGCGCATGCTCACCTACCTGCGGAACCCGGTCCGGTTCGACTCGGCCGTGAAGACCGCCGCGAACGGCTTGGAGATGCAGTCGCTGCACCAGCAACTGCTCGACCAGAAGCTCATGCGGAGCCCGCGACGCCGCCACATGTTCTGGTGGATCTGGCTCGTGTTCGCGGGTGGCCTGTGCGTTCTCGCCATCGGACTGCCAGGGGCCCTCATCGGCGCGCTGGGCTTCCTGCTCCTGGCGCTGTGGTTGCGCGGCCGGGGCCCGATCACCAAGGCGGGCCGGGAGGCGCTGCGGCCTGTGGCCGCGAGCGACCGGGTGCTCGCGGTGGCGCTGTACGGCTTCCGCGGCAAGATCGCGAGCCAGCACGTCGGCGATCTCTTCGAACTCCCCCAGAGCGTCGTCAAGATGATTCCGCTCAAACGCAAGAGGAAGTCCTCTTCGGACGGTGCCGGGTGCGGGGCGGCGATCGCCGCGTGCAGCAGCTGCGGCAGCGGATGTGGTAGCGGTGGTTGTGCGTCGAGCAGCAGCTGTTCGTCCGGTGGCAGCAGCTGCGGTGGTGGCGGAGGCTGTGGCGGCGGAGGAGGCGACTGATGGCGGGAATCACGGACCTGGGCGTCGGCATCGGCTGGCGCTCGGAGATCGACCTGACCGTGGAACGGCTGACCGGCGTGGACTTCGTCGAGGTCGTCGCCGAGAACCTCCACATCGGACACCTGCCGGAGTCGGTGACGATCCTGCGCGAGCGCGGCGTCCCGGTGCTCCCCCACGCCGTCTCGCTGTCGCTGGGCGGTGCCGAGAAGGTCGACCTCACCCGCGTCGAGCACCTCGGCAGGATCGCCGAGGCGGTGGACGCGCCGATGGTGAGCGACCACGTGTGCTTCGTCCGCGCGGGCGGGCTCGACTCCGGCCACCTGATGCCGGTGCCGCGCACCAAGGACGCGCTCGACGTGCTCGTCGCGAACGTCAAGCTCGCCCAGCAGAACCTGCCCGTGCCGCTCGCGCTGGAGAACGTCGCCGCGCTGCTGGAGTGGCCGGACGGCGAGCTGTCCGAGGGCCAGTTCCTCGCCGAGCTCGTCGACCGCACCGACTGCTGGCTGCTGGTCGACGTCGCGAACCTCTACGCGAACGCCCGCAACATCGGCACGGATCCGGAACGGTTCCTTGACGAGATTCCGCTGGAGCGATTGGCTTACGTGCACGTGGCCGGTGGCGTCGACAACGGCGCCGTCTACCACGACACACATGCCCACGCCGTGTTGCCGGAAGTGCTCGGCGTACTCGACGAACTGTGTTCCCGCGTCACACCGCCCGGCGTTCTGCTGGAACGCGACGACAACTACCCGTCCGACACCGAAATCGCGTCCGAACTGGCCGCGATCCGCGCCGTCGTGGACAAACATCGTGACTGAAATGACCGGCGGGAATGATCCTTCAGCGGCCCGCGAAAGGCTTGCCGCCCGTCAGGCAGAGCTGCTGAATGCTTTGCTCGCGAAAGGACCTGTCCCGGCGGGATTCGACGAACAACGCTTCGACGTCGAGCGTCGCGCGTTGCTGTCGAAACGCCGCGGCATCGCGCGGACGCTGGGCCCGGAGGTCGCCGACGAGCTCGGCGACCGGTTCCGGCCGCTCTTCGACGCCTACGCGGTCGACCATCCGCGCCGTTCAGGCTCCCGCGCGCGCGAGGATGCGGCCGCGTTCGCGGAATGGTGCCGTGCCTCCGGAGAACTGTCAGCGAAACGCAAGGCGCGCTGGAAGTTCTGGCAGTCGAACTGACGGGCGAACAAAAGTCCACCAAGAATCCCCCATTCAGCCCTGTGTGACCCCCGCCACCATCGATACGTTCAAAAGTGTCGGGGGACCTTTTTAACATTGCCGTAGAAGGCCTTCCGGCCTGCGCGGACCACAGCGCGCAGAAATTCGAACCATGAGGGGATTCGAATGCGCGGTAAATCCACAATGCTGGGCGCCGCCTTCACGGCGCTCGCACTGACCGCGGTACCGCCGACACTGGCGTCAGCGGCACCACAGGCGAACACGATCCAGAAGGCGGTCGACGAGGTCACACTCGTGACCGGCGACAAGGTCCTGGTAGGACAGGACAGGCAGGTCATCGCCATCCAGCCCGGTGAGGGCCGCAAGGGCATGACCTTCAAGACCCACCGCGGTGCCGACGGGCACACGATGGTCGTTCCGAAGGACGCGTTCGGGCCGTTGGCGGCGGACCGGCTCGACCGCAGACTCTTCGACGTCACCACGTTGCTCGAGTTCGGCTACCGGGACCGGATGCCGTTGATCGTGGACGGTCAGGCCAGACTCGGCGCCCGCTCGGCGAACGACTGGAACGCTCTCAAAGCGACGACCGACTCCGGTGAGAAGGTCTGGCTCGACGGCATCCGCAAGCCGAGCCTGGACCGCAGCGTCGCGCAGATCGGCGCACCGGCCGCGCACCAGCGCGGCATCACCGGCACAGGCATCAAGGTCGCCGTCGTCGACACCGGCATCGACCAGAACCACCCCGATCTCAAGGGCAGGGAGATCGCGGAGAAGAACTTCACCAGCGACCCGGACAACACCGACAACGTCGGTCACGGCACGCACGTCGGCTCGACCATCGCGAGCGTCGGGTCGCGCTACGGCGGCGTCGCCCCCGGCTCGCAGCTGCTCGACGCGAAGGTCTGCGTCGAGTTCGGCTGCCAGGAGTCGTGGATCCTCGACGGCATGCGCTGGGCGGCGGAGCAGGGCGCCCAGGTCGTCAACATGAGCCTCGGCGGCGGTGACGGCCCGGAGATCGACCCGCTCGAGCAGGCCGTCAACGACCTGACCGCGAAGCACGGCACGCTGTTCGTCATCGCGGCGGGCAACGCGGGTGCGACGGGCTCGGTCAGCTCGCCCAGCACGGCGGAGGCCGCGTTGTCGGTCGGCGCCGTGGACCGCGACGACAAGCTCGCTCCGTTCTCCAGCAAGGGCCCTCGCGTCGGGGACAGCGGCCTCAAGCCCGAGGTGACCGCACCCGGCGTCGGCATCGTCGCCGCCAAGGCCGGCACCACCGAGCACTTCGCGGCCAGCGGCACGTCGATGGCGACCCCGCACGTGGCGGGCGCCGCGGCCCTGCTGCGCCAGCAGCACCCGGAGTGGACGCCCGCACAGCTCAAGTCGGTGCTGGCCACCACGGCCAAGCCGACGCCGGGCGTGAGCGCGTTCGACCAGGGCGCCGGCCGCATCGACGTGGCCAAGGCGATCAACCAGGTGCTGACCGCCGACGTCGTCGCGGTCAACCTCGGCCTGCACGAGTGGCCGCACGGTGACGACAAGCCGGAGACCAAGTCGATCACCTACAGCAACCCGACCGACGCGGCGGTCACGCTCGACCTCGCGCTCAGCACCAGCGCGCCGTCGGGCATGTTCTCGCTGGGCGCCTCGAAGGTCACCGTGCCGGCCAAGGGCACCGCGGCCGTCAAGGTCACCGGTGACAGCCGCGTCGGCACCCTGGACGCCGCGTACTCGGGCGAGGTCGTCGCCACGTCGGGTACGCACACCGTCCGCACGCTCGTCGGCATCGACCGCGAGGTGGAGAGCTACGACCTCACGATCGACATGACCGACCGCGCCGGGCAGGACCCGGAGAGCTCGCTGACGTTCATCGACGGCCTGGACAGCCGGTCGTTCAAGGTGATCTTCAGTGCGGGCGACCAGAAGATCCGCATGCCCAAGGGCCTCTACGCGCTCGACACGACGATCCCCAACGGCCAGGGCGCGGACATGCTGTTCCAGCCCACGGTGAAGCTGACCGGCAACCTGACGATCAAGCAGGACGCCCGCCTGGCGCAGCCGTTGTCGGTGCAGGCGCCGGAGCCCCACGGCGACTTCACCGTCGGTGTACTCAGCTGGAAGCGCACGCACAACGGGCAGTCGATGCAGGCCGCGGTCATCAGGTTCGGCGGCTTCGACGGGCTGGCCGCCGCGCAGATCGGCGGACCGCTCTCACCGAAGGAACTGGCTTCGCTCGCGGTGCTGCACGCCAACACCACGGCCGATCCGCACACGTTCTACCGGCTGGCCTACCCGGTGGCAGGCAGTCTGCCGAACGGGCTGACGCGCGCGCCGAGCAAGAACGAACTGGCCCGCGTCGAAGCCACCATCGGTGGTCTCAAGCCGGACAGCCTGGCGTCCAAGGGCGAGCTGCCGTTGTCCGAGCACGGCCTGAGCGGTGGCACGGCCCTCTACCCGGTCGCGGTGGGCGCCAAGGCGGTCGATTACGTGACGACCGAAGACATGCGCTGGCAGTCCGTCCTGAGCATCCGCCACGGCAGTGGCGCCCAGGAACGCCAGGTCTCCGGGCTCCGCACGTACGAGGCGGGCAAGACCCACCAGGAGAACCTGAACCGGCCGGTGTTCTCACCGGGTCTGCCCGAGGGTCCGTACCCGTTCGCCGAGCGGTTCGGCACCCAGCTCTACCTCGGGGTGCCGCTGTTGAGCGACTCGACCCACGGCGACGGAGCGTCCACTGTGGACGTCGCCAGGTCCGCCCTGTACCGCAACGGCGCGTTGATCGGTGAAGCGGCCGCTCCCGCTGCCGTCTTCAACAACGTGCCGCTGGCCGAGGGCGACTACCGCGCCGAGATGAGTCTCGACCGGAGCTCGCAGTTCGAGTTCAGCACCAAGGTGTCCGGGACGTGGACCTTCAAGTCCAAGGGCACCGAGGGCAAGCTCGACACGTTGCCGCTTTCGGTCGTGCGCTTCGAACCGAAGCTCGACGGGAACGGCGCGGTGCCCGCGGGCACGTTGCAGCGCGTCGGTCTGCTCACCCAGTCCCAGGGCGACACGGGCAAGGTGCGCGTCACCGGGGTCGAGTACTCGCACGACGACGGCAAGTCGTGGCGCCGTGCGGGTGTGGTCGGCAACAGCGCGTTGATCTACCACCCGGCGAACGCGCAGTGGACCTCGTTGAAGGCCACTGCGACGGACGCCAAGGGGAACACCGTTGAACTGACGGTGATCCGGGCCTACAAGGTCGGTGCCTGATTTCTAGGGCAGGTTGGTAACCAGCTCGGCGGCCGGGACGCGGGTGCCCGTGTAGAAGGGGATCTCCTCACGCACGTGCAGCCGCGCCTCGGTGCCGCGCAGGTGCCGCATCAGGTCGACGATGCGGTGCAGCTCGTCGGCCTCGAACGCGAGCATCCACTCGTAGTCGCCGAGCGCGAACGACGCCACGGTGTTCGCGCGCACGTCCGGGTAGTCGCGGGCCTCCTTGCCGTGGTCCGCCAGCATCTTGCGGCGGTCCTCCTCCGGCAGCAGGTACCACTCGTAGGACCGCACGAACGGGTAGACGCAGACGTACTTGCGCGCCTCTTCACCCGCGAGGAACGCGGGGATGTGGCTGCGGTTGAACTCCGCGGGCCGGTGCAGCGCGACCTGCGACCAGACCGGCGTCGAGACCTTGCCGAGCGGGGTGCGGCGGAAGCCCGTGTAGGCGGCCTGCACCTGCTCGATCTCCTCGGCGTGCCACCAGATCATGTAGTCCGCGTCGGCCCGCAGACCGGCCACGTCGTAGACGCCGCGGACGACGACGCCCTTGCCCTCCAACGCGTCCAGGTAGTTCTGGGTCTCCGAGGCGGCGGCCGAACGGTCCTCCGGCAGCTTGCCGGGTTCGACCCGGAACACCGACCACATCGTGTAGCGGATGGTGTCGTTGAGCTCGTTGTAGTTCAGGCGCGCCATAGGTCCATCTTGGCACGACCGGTTCAGCGGCGAACGCGGCCCAGCAGGTGGGCTGCGACACGGGCGGCGGCCGCGTCGGCGGTGGCGATGCACGCGGGCACGCCCACGCCGTGCAGCGTGGCGCCGGCCACGGCTAACCCCGGCACGTCGCCGATGCCCTTCTCGATGGTGTCCACCAGGTCGACGTGCCCGACGCCGTACTGCGGCAGCCCGCCGCCCCACCGCTGCACCACGTAGTCGATCGGCGCGGCCTTGACGCCCGTCAGCTCGAGCAGGTCGTTGCGCACGGCCTTGACCAGGTCAGCGTCGCTGCGCTGCAGCAACGCCGTCTCGCCGTGCCGCCCGACCGAACCGCGCACCAGCACGGGTTCCCCGTAGTGGGCCCACTTGCGGCTGGAGAAGGTGAACGCCTTGGCGGTGAACGCGGTGATGCGGTCGCTGTAGCGCTCCCCCTCGGCGATCAGCACCCCGGAGCGGTCCGGCAGCGCGGTACCCGGCGGCAGCGCCAGCGCGACCACGGCCATCGAGGCGACCTCGACCTTGCCGTACGCGGCGGACACCTGCGGCGCGATCTCCGACAGCAGCTTGCGGGCGCTCGGTGCGGGGACGGCGAGCACCACGCCGTCGCACTCGAGGTACTCCGGCGTCGCGGCCGAGCCGATCTCCAGGCGCCAGCCGGCGCCCAGCCACGTCAGCACGCGGACGGGCAGCCCCAGGCGGATCTCCGGCTTCGCGACCTCGGCGAGCCGGTCGACGAGCGCCGAGACACCGTCGTTCAGCGTGGCGAACACGGGCGGACGGGCCGCGCGTGGTTGCGGCGGCGCGGGCATCATCATCGCCGCGGCCGCCAGCAGTGAGCCGACGCCCTTGTCCAGCAACGTCGCGATCTGCGGCATGGTGGCGCGCAGGCCCAGCTCGTCCGCGCGGCCCGCGTAGACGCCGCCCAGCAGCGGGCTCACCAGGCGGTCGGCGACCTCCGGGCCGAACCTGTCCTTCATCAGCCCGCCGACGGCGACGTCGCCGCCCCTGAGCTCGATCGGCGGCAGCGTCGGTTCCATCTCGACCCGCAGCGCGCCCTCGGACGACAGCATGTGCCGCACGGTCTCGACCGACGCCGGGATGCCCATGAACGTGTGCGCGGGCAGCTGGTGCGTGCGCCCCGCCGCGTGCACCGAGGCCTTCGCGGACGTCGGGTGCACGACGTGGCCGGTGAGCCCGACCTCCTCGATCAGCTCCTGCGCCTCCGGCTTGCGGTGCAGGAACGCCTCCGCGCCCACGTCGAACCGCACGCCGGCCAGCTCGACCGTGCGCAGCTTGCCGCCGAGGCGGTCGGACTGCTCGATCACGGTGATCCGCGCCGCCGGCCCGAGCAGCATCCGCAACCTGTGCGCGGCAGCCAGGCCGGAGATGCCTCCTCCGACAACAGCGACGTGCGGCGCTCTTCCGTGCATTACAAGCTGTGGATCAGTTCGACGGTCCGGGTGATGATCTCCGGATCGGTGTCGGGCAGCACGCCGTGGCCGAGGTTGAAGATGTGGCCGGCGGCGGCCTTGCCCTCGGCGTGGATGCGGCGGACCTCGGGTTCGAGGGCCTCGAAGCCCGCGAAGAACAGCGCCGGGTCGAGGTTGCCCTGCACGACCGGCTTCGGCAGCTCGGGAGCGGCCTGTTCGAGCCGCGCGACCGCCACGTCGAGGGGGACGCGCCAGTCGACGCCGACGACGTCCGCGCCGGCCTCGCGCATCGCGGGCAGCAGTTCGCCGGTGCCGACGCCGAAGTGGATGCGCGGCACCGTCGTGATCGTCTCGAGGACGCGCTTCGAGTGCGGCAGCACGAACTCGCGGTAGTCGCGCTCGGACAGCGCGCCCGCCCACGAGTCGAACAGCTGGACCGCCTGCACGCCCGCGCCGAGCTGCGCGTGCAGGAAGGCCGCCGTGACGTCGGCGATCTTGGCGAGCAGCGCGTGCCACAGCTCGGGGTTGCCGTGCATGAGCGCCTTGGTGCGCTCGTGGTTCTTGCTCGGCCCGCCCTCGACCAGGTAGCTCGCCAGCGTGAACGGCGCTCCGGCGAACCCGATCAGCGCGACCTGCTGCGGGAGTTCCTTCAGCAGCAACCCGATCGCGTCCGCGACCGGCTGGACCTGCTCGGCGTGCAGCTCGGGGAGCCTCTGCACGTCTTCGAGCGTCCGCACCGGGTTCGCGACGACCGGGCCGGTGCCCGCGACGATGTCGAGGTCGACACCGGCGGCCTTGAGCGGCACCACGATGTCGGAGAAGAGGATCGCGCCGTCGACGCCGTGCCGCCGGACGGGCTGCATGGTGATCTCGCAGACCATCTCCGGGTCCATGCAGGCGTCGAGCATCGCGGTGCCCTGACGAAGTGCCCGGTACTCGGGCAACGACCGTCCCGCCTGCCGCATGAACCAGACAGGGGTGTGCGACGGGGTGCCGCCACTTGCGGCCACGAGGAGGGGTGCTTGGTTCGTCATCTCTCTTTCATGGTCCCACGTCTCGGCGTGCCGCCATCACTCGGCCGGATTGCGAGGCATACAGTCAGTTGCGTGACCGAGCCGGAAATCTTCCGCCGGGCGGTGGGGACGCTCAAGTCGGTTCGCACCAGGCCCGAGATCGAACTCACCGAGGTTCGCCCACCGCAGCGGCTCGCGCCGTGGGCGTACGCGCTGACGGCTGAGGTCACCGGCCCGTCGGACGAGCTGTCGACCGGGAGGCTCGTGCTGCTGCACGACCCGGACGGCGACGAGGCGTGGGGCGGTGTCCTGCGCGTTGTGGCGTACGTGCGCGTCGAACTGGACCACGAGCTGGCGTCCGATCCGCTGCTGCCCGAGGTCGGGTGGTCGTGGCTGACGGAGGCGCTCGAGCAGTCCGGTGCCGGGTTCACCGCGCTGGGCGGGACCGTGACGCAGACGTCGTCGGCCCGGTTCGGCGACATCGCCGGGCCCGCGCGGACGGACGACCTGGAGCTGCGCGCGTCGTGGACGGCGCTCGACGGTGAGCTGGCCGAGCACGGCACGGCCTTCTACGAGCTGATGGCGACCGCGGTGGGTCTGCCGCCGGTGGGGGTCACGCTCTTCGGACAGCGCTAGTGGTGTGGCGCGAAACGTTGCCGGTGAATTCGCGGTCAGACGGACGCATCGTGGTGCCGCCCCCGCGTCCTCATACTGGATGTATGGGGGCGCGGGGGCGGTGCCGCGAGGCGCCCTGCTGAGCGTGAATACACCGCCAACGTTTCGGGCCGCACCACTAGCCGTCCTGGGGTGACCCCCCCTCCGGCCGTCCTAGTCCGCGTCGCGGAGCACTCGCAGGATGTTCGCGCCCGCGAGCTTGGTGCAGTCGTCCTCCGACCAGCCCTTGTCGAGCAGCGCGCCGATGAGGTTCGGGTAGGTAGAGACGTCCTCGAGCCCCTGCGGGAGCTCCTTCACGCCGTCGTAGTCGCCGCCGAGCCCGAGGTGGTCGATGCCGACGACCTCGCGCGCGTGGTCGAGGTGGGCGACGACGTCGTCGATCGTGACGGCCGGCTTCGGCTCGCCGGTCCACGCCTCCACGAACTTCTTCCTGGCGTCCAGGTCAGCGTGCTTCTCACCGGCGGCCGTCATCGCGTCACGAAGGGCTGCGTCCCATTCAGCGACACGGGGTGACACGAAGTCTGGGACAAATGTGATCATGGCCACACCGCCGTTGGACTTCAGCCTCACCAGGACGTCGTCGGGAATGTTGCGCGGGTGATCCGCAACGTGGCGGCACGACGAGTGGCTGAAGATGACGGGCTTGACGCTCGTGTCGAGCGCGGCGTGCATCGTGCTCGGCGCGACGTGGCTCAGGTCGACGAGCATGCCGATGCGGTTCATCTCGCGCACGACCTCGTGGCCGAACTCGGTGAGCCCGCCGTGTTCTGGCTGGTCAGTGGCGCTGTCGGCCCACGGCGTGTTGTCGTTGTGGGTGAGCGTCATGTAGCGGACACCCAGCCGGCGCAGTGCGCGCAGCACACCGAGTGAAGAGTTGATGGAATGTCCGCCCTCGGCCCCGAGGAGGGAGGCGACACGCCCGGACGCGAAAACTTTTTCAGCCTCTGCGGCACTGGTCGCGATGCCGAGGTGATCCGGGTACCGCTCGGCGAGCTCGTAGACCAGTTCGACCTGCTCCAGCACCGCCGTGACAGCGCCGTCGGAAGACAGCCGGCACGGAATCCAGACGGACCAGAACTGCATGCCGAGGCCGCCCTCGCGCATTTTCACGATGTCCGTGTGCAAGCTGGGATGACGTTCCGTGAGATCGATCTTCGCGGCGGTCGTGTAGACGTCTTCGGCTGTTCCGTCGCCGAACTCGCGCAGAGCCCACGGCAGGTCGTTGTGGCCGTCGACGAGGGGAACACGCTGCAACAACGCCCGTGCTCGACCGAGACCGGTACTGCTGGACACAACCAACTCCTAGATGTCGTTCTGAGAGGGGCTCGTGTTACTCCCCCTATCTAGTTGTCATCCGATCGTGTGACACATGGGGCCATCTGTCACAACTCAATAGGGATAGATACCCGATTGATCGTCCCGTAGACCCGCATGGGCGGCTACGCTGCCCCAGACGACACCACTTTCGGTCGATCAGTGGCGCGGCTGATTGGACGAAAGTCTCCGGTGCCGGTCGGGGGGCACGACCGACTCCAGGGAGGTAGTGACGTGGCTGCCGTCGGCTTAGGTCAGGCCGTTCGTACCACGCCAGCCGGCTCGTTGCCGGCGAACATGGTCCCGCACCCGCGGGAAGAGCTTTTTTCAGTGCTGGTGGTCGACGACCACCCACTGCTGAGGGAGGCGATATCAGCTCGGCTCACACAAATGGGAGCCGGGACAGTGCATGAGGCCGCATCGGTGGCGGAGGCTCGGGCGCGGGCACTCGCTACCGGACCGTGCGACCTCGCGATTCTCGATCTGGGCCTGCCGGATGGCACCGGCATCGACCTGGTCACGGAACTCCGTGCTCAGGGCTGGCCCCGCATCGTGGTCCTCGCATCCTCCGACGACCCCTACGCGGTCAGGTCGGCCTTCCAGGCGGGCGCCCAGGCGTACCTCCTGAAGTCCGCCTCTCCGATGGTGGTCACCGACGGGGTGCGCAGGGTTCTCGATGGTGGCGTTTACGCAGATCCGAGCGTGGCACCAGTACTCGCAGCGGGTACTCGGGTGCCGGGCACGGACAACACGCCGCGGGAACTTTCCGCGCGTGAGGTCGAGGTGCTCCAGCTGGTCGCCGATGGCCAGAGCAACAAGGAAATCGGCGAGGCTCTGAGCCTGTCCGCGTTGACGGTGAAGTCTCACCTGTCGCGGATCGGCCGGAAGCTGGGCACCGGTGATCGCGCTCAGATGGTCGCGCTGGCCATGCGTGCCGGCGTGATCCGTTAGATACCGGTTTGAAGCACTGAACCGGCCGAGAACACCTGTGGGTGGTGCGATCGTCGTAGGGTCATCCGCTGTGGATGTACCCGCCGACGAGCCAACCGCACCAACCGGACCAGATCCGGTACCGCTGACGGAACCTGCTGATGGGGTTCCGCCCGTGGTCGCCGATCCTGCTGCGCTCCGGCGAGCCGCTGACGCGCTCGCCGGGGCGAAGGGCCCGGTCGCGGTGGACACCGAGCGAGCCTCGGGCTACCGCTACTCACAGCGTGCCTATCTGGTGCAACTGCGCCGGGAAGGCGCCGGCACCTGGTTGGTCGATCCGATCGCTCTAGGCGGACGGCTGGACCCGCTGGTGCAGGCGCTGGATGGCACTGAGTGGGTGTTGCACGCGGCGTCTCAGGACCTGCCGTGCCTCGCCGAACTCGGGCTGCGACCCGGCGTGCTGTTCGACACCGAGCTGGCGGGCAGGCTGGCTGGGTTCGAACGCGTGGCATTGGGCACGCTGGTCGAGCGACTGCTCGGCTATCGGCTGGAGAAGGGGCACGGCGCGGCCGACTGGTCGCGCCGCCCCCTTCCTGCCGACTGGCTGACGTATGCCGCTCTGGACGTGGAGCTGCTCGTGCAGCTGCGCGACGTTCTCGAAGCCGAGCTGGAGCGCCAGGGCAAACTCGCCTGGGCGCTCGAGGAGTTCGAGGCGGTACGGACGGCGCCGTTGCCGCGCCCCCGTACCGACCCCTGGCGGCGCACGTCGGGAATCCACCGCGTGCGCAACCAGCGTCAGCTCGCCCTGGTCCGAGCGTTGTGGGAAGCCCGCGACGCCGTGGCCCGCGACCGCGACATCGCCCCCGGCCGAGTCCTCCCGGACTCCGCACTGATGGAGGCAGCCGCCCGCAACCCCGCTTCGGAAGCCGAACTCCTGGCGTTGCCGGTGTTCCGCGGCCGAGCCCAGCGCCGCATGTCCGGCGTCTGGATGAACGCCCTGCGCAAGGCAGGAGCACTGCCCAAGTCGGAGCTCCCCGAACCCGCCGGCCAGCACGACGGCCCGCCCCCGCCCAACCGCTGGGCGGACAAGGACCCGGACGCCGCAGCCCGCCTGGCCGCGGCCCGCACCGCGCTGGCGGCCATCGCCGAGGCCAACACCCTCCCGGTGGAGAACCTCCTGCTGCCCGACCTGGTGCGCCGCACCTGCTGGCAACCGCCAGAGGACCTCTCCCCCGAGTCCGTGGCCGCCGTGCTGCGCGAGTCCGGGGCCCGGTCGTGGCAGATCGACCTCGTCCTCGAAGGCATGGCCAAGGCTCTGACGGCGACAGCCCCGACGCCCTGACCGTCCAATATCCAATATATCAGTTCCGCTGACCTGCCCCTTAGCAATGACTCTTTGGACTTCGTCCGCAAAAGACTCGTTGCAAGGGGCAGTTTCGCGATGATCGGGGGCGTGACGGACGACATCGGCACCGACCGGCTGAACCTGCTGCCGCTGCGGGTCGAGCACGCCGCGGAGATGGCCGGGGTGCTGGCGGACCCCGCGCTGCACACGTACACCGGCGGCGCCCCGGCCACGCCGGAGGAACTGGACGCCCGGTACCGGCGGCTGGTCGCGGGTTCTCCCGATCCCGCGGTGCGCTGGCTGAACTGGGTGATCAGGCTGCGCGAGGAGGGCTGTCTCGTCGGCACCGTCCAGGCGACGATCACCTCGGCCGAGGCTCTGGCCGAGATCGCGTGGATCGTCGGCACGCCGTGGCAGGGCCGGGGCATCGCGGGCGAGGCGGCGAGAGGTCTCGTCGGGTGGCTCGGCACCCAGTCGGTGCGCACCGTTGTGGCGCACATCCATCCTGACCATCGCGCGTCCGCTGCCGTTGCCGCTTCTGCTGGGCTTGCCGCCACCGATGAGTGGCAGGATGGCGAGGTCCGGTGGCTGAAGCCCTTGCAATGATTCTTTTGCGGACGAAGTCCAAAGTCTCATTGCTAAAGCGCAGGTCACGAGGTGTTCCCAACCGATATATCAGTGGGACGCGCCGATATATCAGTTGGCCATGCGGTCGCCGAGGCGCCGGGCGAGGTCGGCCACCTCGTCGTCGGGCAGGTCGAGGTGGCCGCGAGAAGCCTCGAAGACGGCGATCTGCTGATCTTCGTAGGGCACTCCGGGCGGCAACGGCGCGAGGTGCCAGTGCACATGCCGGTTGGCCTGCTGGCTGCCGAGCGACAGCACGTAGAGCCGCTCGACGGGCACCAGCTCGCTCAGAGCGCTGCCCGCCCGGTGCACGACCCGCTGGATCGCCGCGTACTCGTCCGGGGTGAAGTCACCGAGGGCGTGCTCGCGGTGGTCGACCGGCGCCACGAGGAAGTGGCCGGCGACCGACGGGAACCTGCTCGCGAAGACGATGGCGACGTCGTCGCGGTAGGCGACGTGGTGCGGGTAGCCGGGGTTTCCGGCGAGCAGTTCGCAGATGAAGCAAGCGCGGCGAGCGAGTTCGAGGTAGCTGTCGGGATCCCACGGCACACGGGTCGTCATGCGCTCCACATGTACCCGGATCTTGACCGTTGCCTGATGCGAAATTTCGGGGCCCGGTGACGGACATATGCCCTCCGAGGAGCAGTCCGTCCCCAAGGAGAGGCCTCCGTTGACACAACATCGCCCCCTAGCCGTGCTCGGCCTGGTGCTGACCACGGCACTCGCCGGCATCACCCCCGCCACCGCGACCACGGCCGACACCAGCCGACCCACCGCGAGCCAGCCGACAGCCAGCCACTGGATCACCCTGATCACCGGTGACCAGGTCCGCACCGACGACAAGGGCAGGCCGGCCGAGTTCAAGCCGGCGCCCGGCCGCGAACGCATCCCCGTCGCCACCCGCGAGGACGGCACCCACCTGTATGCAGTGCCGGCCGACGTCGAAGGCATGATCAGCGAGGGCCGGCTGGACCGGCGCCTGTTCGACCTCGCCCTGCTGAGCCGCCCCGAGTACCTCAAGCGCAAGGGCCTCGGGCTGCTCGTGTCCGGCCATCGGCTGCAGGGAGCCCGCTCGTTCAGCCGCATCGGCGTCGACGCGGTCACGGTGACCGCCGACAACGCGCCGAACGTGTGGAAATCGCTGGCGGACAACCAGCGTGGTGCCAAGACCACGATCTGGCTGGACGCGGTGCACCAGGCCGCGCTCGACCGCAGCACCGCCCAGATCGGCGCCCCGCAGGCGTGGCAGGCCGGGTTCGACGGCAAGGGCGTGAAGATCGCCGTGCTGGACACCGGCGTCGACAACACCCACCCCGACCTCGCCACTCAGGAGGTCGCGGAGAAGAACTTCACCGACTCGCCGGACAACCAGGACCGCGTCGGGCACGGCACGCACGTCGCGTCCATCGCCGCCGGCACCGGGGCGAAGTCGGGCGGGAAGTTCAAGGGCGTCGCTCCGGGCGCGCGCGTCCTCGACGGCAAGGTGCTCGGCGACGACGGTTCCGGGTATGAGTCCGGGATCCTCGCGGGCATCGAGTGGGCGGTCGAACAGCAGGCCGACGTCGTCAACATGAGCCTTGGCGGGCACGACAGCCCGTTGCTCGACCCGATGGAGATCCTGATCAACAAGGTCTCCCAGGAGACCGGCACGCTGTTCGTGATCGCATCGGGCAACGCCGGCCCGAACTCGGTCGGCTCGCCCGGCAGCGCGGACGCCGCGCTCACCGTCGGTGCGGTGGACCGCGCCGACAAGCTCGCGAGCTTCTCCAGCACCGGGCCGCGCAACGGTGACGGCGCGATCAAGCCGGACATCACCGCGCCCGGCGTCGGCATCGGTGCGGCGGCCGCGGGCCGGCTCGGCGAGACCCAGCCCAAGCCCGCCGAGGGCTACGTCTCGCTCAGCGGCACGTCGATGGCCACCCCGCACGTCGCGGGCGCGGCGGCGATCCTGGCGCAGGTGCACCCGGACTGGCGCGGCGACCAGATCAAGGCCGGGCTGATGGCGAGTGCCAGGCCGGGCGCGTACAACCCGTTCGAGCAGGGCGCGGGCCGCACGGACGTCGCCAAGGCGATCAAGCAGACGGTGACCACGGGCTCGGTCTCGTTCGGCACGGCGCTGTGGCCGCACCACGACGACGTCCCGATCAAGCGCGATCTCGTCTACCGCAACGCAGGCGACCAGCCGGTCACCCTCGACCTCGCGATGAACACGGCCGCACCGCAGGGTTTCTTCACCCTCGGCGCGACCAAGCTGACCGTGCCCGCGCGCGGCACCGCGAGCACCACGCTCACCGCCGACACCAAGCTGGGCGGTGACGCCTCCGGCACGTTCAGCGCGTACATCAACGCGAGCGGCGGCGGGCAGACCGTCGTCACCCCGGCGGCAGTGACCCGCGAACCCGAGCGGTACAGCGTCACGGTCAAGGCGATCGGCCGCGACGGCAAGCCCGCCGCGGACTGGCGCACCGATCTGCAGGGCGTCACCGGCGAGGCCAAGAGCACGTACCACGAGCTCGGCACGGGCCTCGAGACCCTGCGCCTGCCCAAGGGCCGCTACCTGCTGAGCGGACGCCAGTGGGTCGGTCCCGAGCAGCCGAACCCGAACTACAACTGGTTCAACGGCACCAACATCGAGGTCAACGCCGACACCACGATCACGCTGGACGCGCGTCAGGCCAAGCCGGTCGACATCGCGCTGCCGGGCAACCCCGCCGAACGCCACTCGTACATCAGGGTGGGCCACAAGCTGCCCTCCATGGGGTACGGCTTCGGTCTGCTCGGCCTGCCCCTCAACGTCCTCAGCACCGCGCACGTCGGGCCGGAGGGCAAGTCCGGCGAGATGGACGAACTGGTCACCGCCTCCTACACCGCGGCCGACCGGGAGGAGTTCCACGTCATCGACCAGTCCACGACGCTCACGAAGTTCTGGACCGGCTACCGCAAGCACCTCAAGGCCAAGGACCTCGTCACCATCGCGGCCTCGGCCGGTGCGACCGCAGAGGGACGCACCGGGTTCCTCCACGCGGCCGCCGCCGTCGGTGACAGCGCGGTGTTCGGCGTGGCCTTCGGATACTCCTTGCCGCACACGCGAAAGCTCCACCTGTACTCCCCCAGGCACACCTGGGGCTTCCGCTTCGAGCAGGACAACGGCGACGACACCGAGGCGTACTGGACCGGCCCCGACGAGCAGTTCAAGCCGGGCCGCACCTACAAGAAGTCCTTCAACACCGGCGTTTTCGGCCCGGCGCTGACCAACGAGCGCCGCGTCGGCCTGTACCGCGACCGCGACATCCTCTTCGGCAGCCTGCCGTTCTTCACCGACGGCCAGGGCCGGAGCGGCGGCTCGGTGGTGGACTCCGGGTCCACCGTGCTCAAGCAGGGCGGCAAGGTGATCGACTCGACCGACCGGCCGCTCGACCTGGAGACCTTCTTCTCCCTGCCCTCGGCACCGGGCCGGTACGAGCTGACCACCACGGCGAACCGGTCCGGCGTCGCCGCGATCAGCACGTCGGTCACCACGACCTGGGGCTTCGACTCGGCCACGACCGACGGCGTCGCGAAGGTGCCGCTGTCGATGGTGCGGTTCACGCCGGAGATCGGCCTGGACGGCACCCTTCCTGCCCTCCGGTACCAGCGGATTCCGCTCACCGTCCAGGGCGGGCAGACAAGGTCGCTGACCGCGCAGGTGTCCTTCGACAAGGGCGCCACGTGGCAGAAGGCGTGGGTCGTGGGCGGCGCGATGTTCGTGGCCAACCCGGCCAAGGGCGGGAGCGTCTCGCTGCGGGCCACCGCGGTGAGCAAGGGCGGTGACTCGGTCACCCAGACCGTGATCAACGCCTACCTGACCAAGTAGGAGAAACCGCGATGGGGGCCCGGCCAGGCCGGGCCCCCCATCGTCGTTCTCTCAGCGGCCGGGGAAGGCCTCGTCGTAGACCGCCCGCAGGCTGGGCTCGTCGAGACCGCTGTACCCGCAGCCCATGACGCGCAGGTCGGCCGCCGCGACGAGGTACCGCCTGCCGACCTCGGGATCGAACCCGGCCAGCACCGGCGAGTTGCCGGTGTTGCGGACCTCGACGAAATCGGCCTCGCCGGTCCAGGCGCGGTGCACCTGCAGCGTCACGACGTTGCCCTCGATCCGCAGCACGGTGGCCTCGAACGCCATGTGCGCCTCGGCGGCGAGCACCGCGGCTTCCGGCTTGCGGCACCGCACGTCGGGGTCCTGCTCGCCGTCCGTCAGCACCGCGACCGTGGTCTTGCGGCCGTCCGACGGGCTGGTGCTGACCGCAGGCGGCGTCACCGGCGGCGTCGAGGTACCCGGCTGCGGCCGGCCGCTGAGGGTCGGTCGTCCCCCGTTGCCGCCGGGATCGGGCGTGCCCGTTCCCATCCCCGGACCGGGCTGGGCCGACGACGGCATTGCGACGCCCGGATCCGGCTGCTGCCCGGACCCACCGGCCGTCCACACGACAACCCCGGCGGCCACCGCGATCGCCGCCGCAGCACCGACGAGCACCGGCCGCCGCATCAACGGACCGCGCGTGTGCTCGAACACCTTGCGCTCCAACGGGTGGGCGAGCACGGCACCGGCGACGAGCCGCCGCGCTTCCTCCTCCGGCAACGGGCGCAGCGAGGCCGCGGGATCGGCGCGGCGCATCCGGTCGCGCAGGTCGTCCCCTGTCGGTTCTCCGGTCATGGCCGCTCTCCTTCCGCCTGCTCGTCCAGCAGGGACTTCAACTTCCGGCGTGCCCGATGCAGGCGGATGCTGACCGCGTTGGCACTCATCCCGACCACCTGGGCGATCTCGGCGGGACCGAGCTCCTCCCACGCCCACAGCCGCAGCAGTTCGACGTCCACCACGGACAACCGGCCGAGCGCCCTGGCCAGTGCCGGATCGGGGTCGTCCCTGGCCGGGGCGTACTCGGGCGGTCTGGCCAGCTGCCAGATCCGCACGAGCAACCGGTCCTGCCTGCGCCGCGCGCGATCGGCGTTGGCGAGGCAGTTGCGCGCCACCGCGTATGCCCAGGCCAGCGGTTCGGCCGGCATCTCGTCACGGCGCCGCCACGCGACCAGCAGCGTCTCGGACAGCACGTCGTCCGCGGTCGCGGCGTCGGTCCGCCGGGCCAGGTACCGGCGCAGCGGCTCGATCAGCTCCTGTGCGACGGCTTCGAACTCAGTCTGGCGCGGTTCCACGTCCACCTGCTCCACCCCAGAACATGTCCGGCAGGACGTCCGCTCTTTCACTTCCCGCGAGGAATCTCCTGCCGGGGGTCGTCAGCGTCGCCGAGCACCTCACGCGACACCTGAGCGTGCGCGAGCCGTCGCACGGCCTTGATGACGGCGTCCCCGATGAGCGTGCCGACGACCATCGCCTCGATGACGGCATCCGCCGATCCGCGCCGCGCGATGTAGTCGATGTCGGCCTGAGCGATGATCTTCAGCCCGTCCAGGTAGGGGTCCAGCAGCTCGCGGAAGTCGTCATGACCGACCGACCGGGCCGCGGACAGGGCGGCGGCGAGCATGTGGGTCACGTTGCTCTCGGTGACGTCGACGCACTCGGTCTCGCCCTGGCGCTCGAAGAACGCCTGGACGTCCTCGATGGCGAGCGGGTCGAGCTCGACCGAGCCCGGCTGGCTGATGGCCTCCTGCACGGCCCCGAGCTTGTTGTGCAGCGAGTCGTCGTGGGTGTCGACCGCGCCCAGCACCTCCCGCACGGCCGCGATAGACAATCCGCCGACGTCCACCAGAGCCCGCACGAGCCGGAGCCTGCGCAGGTGCTCCTCGTCGTAGTGAGCCTGGTTCGGGCTGGTCAGCACGCCGGCGGGCAGCAGTCCCTCGCGCAGGTAGTACTTGATCGTCGGCACGGGAACGCCGCTTCGCTTCGACAGCTCGCCAACACGCATACGGATAGTGTAGCTTCCAGATAGTAGAGAGTGCCGATATCCATTCAGGGGGTAGAGAGATGCTTCGCACGTGGCACCGCCCATTAGTCATCTTCGGCTTGGCGATGATGCTGCTGATCCCGGTCGCGCTCGTCGGACTCCTCGTCGACGACCGGACGCTGGTCAACTCGCCGATCTGGCTCAAGCCGCTCAAGTTCGCCGTGTCGCTCGCGATCTACGCGTTCACGCTGGCGTGGCTGCTCACGTACCTGAAGAAGTTCCAGCGGGCCGGCTGGTGGGCGGGCACGGTGCTCGCGACCGCAGGTCTGCTGGAGATGATCGTGATCGTCGGCCAGGTCGTGCGCGGCAAGCGCAGCCACTTCAACTTCGAGACGCCGCTCGACGGCGTGTTGTTCTCGATCATGGGTTTGACGATCGTCGTGCTGTGGGTGACCCACGCGACCGTCGCGATCCTGTTGTGGCGCACGAAGATCGAGAACGAGGCGCTGACGTGGTCGATCCGGCTCGGGCTCGTCATCTCGTTCCTCGGCCTCGGCGTCGGGTTCCTGATGACGCAGCCGAAGCCCGGCCAGGCCCTCGACGGCGGCACCCTCGGCTCGCACACGGTCGGCGCACCCGACGGTGGCGCCTACATGGCGATCACCGGGTGGAGCACCGAGCACGGTGACCTGAGGGTCGCGCACTTCGTGGGCATGCACGCGCTGCAGGTGCTGCCGGTGGTCATCGCACTGCTCGGCCACCGCGCCGGCACGAGGCTCGCGTGGGTTCTCAGCGGATCGTTCCTGGGGATCTTCCTGCTCGTGACCTGGCAGGCGCTGCGCGGCCAGTCGCTGGTCCAGCCCGACAGCACGACCCTGCTCACGCTCGCCGGCATCGTCGTCGCCACCGCCCTGGGCGTGGTGTGGGCGCGCGGATCGAAGAAGACGAAGAAGGAGTACGCACTCGCATGACCGCCACCCTGTTCAGCCTGACGTTCCTGCTCATCGCGCCGTTCTGGCTGCTCATGATCTTCGCGCCGAAGTGGTCGTGGACGCAGCGGATCGCCGAGTCCTACCTGATCGTCCTGCCGCCGGTCGCGATCTACGTCGTGCTGATGATCCCGATGCTGCCCGAGCTGATCCCGCTGGTCACGCGACCCGAACTGGGCCCGCTGGCCGAGTTCATGGCCACCGACACGGGCGCGGCGCTGGTGTGGGCGCACATGATCGCGTGGGACCTGTTCGTCGGGCGCTGGATGTACCTCGAAGGCCGCCGGCTCAACGTCCACCCGCTGGTCATGGCACCCGTTCTGGTGATCACGATCCTGCTGGCCCCGGTCGGGTTGCCGCTGTTCCTGATCGTGCGCAAGGTGTGTGACACAACCAACAGGGGTGCCACAGTGGTTACTGGCCAGTAATAAGGGCTACAGTTGGCGTTACCGACCGGTAGGGATGTCGCGCAGCCCCGCCGGTAGTGGACAGAGTTGTCACCACAAGTGGAGGAGACGCCGTGGCCGCACCAGCAGCGCCGGCACGCGTTCGGAACGTGGTCTTCGTCGACGGCGTCCGGACGCCGTTCGGCAAGGCCGGCCCGAAGGGCATTTTCGCCGAGACCCGTGCAGACGACCTCATCGTGAAGGTCATCCGTGAGCTGCTGCGCAGGCACCCCGAGCTGCCGCCGGAGCGCGTCGACGAGGTCGCCATCGCGGCGACCACGCAGATCGGCGACCAGGGCCTCACGCTCGGCCGCACCGCCGCACTGCTCGCGGGCCTGCCGAAGTCGGTTCCCGGTTACTCCGTCGACCGCATGTGCGCGGGCGCGATGACCGCCGTGACCACCGCCGCGAGCGGTATCGCGTTCGGCGCGTACGACGTCGCCATCGCCGGTGGCGTCGAGCACATGGGCCGCCACCCGATGGGCGAGGGCGTCGACCCGAACCCGCGCTTCCTGTCGGACAAGATCGTCGACACCAGCGCGCTCGTGATGGGCCAGACCGCGGAGAACCTGCACGACCGGTTCCCGCACATCACCAAGGACCGCACGGACGCCTACGCGGCCGCTTCCCAGGCCAAGTACGCGGACGCGATCAAGAACGGCAAGATCGGCCCGGAGCTCGTGCCCGTCGCGACCCGTTCCGCGGAGCACGGCTGGGGCCTCGCGACGGCCGACGAGCCGCCGCGTCCCGGCACCACGGTCGACGACCTGGCGAAGCTCAAGACGCCGTTCCGCCCGCACGGCCGGATCACCGCGGGCAACGCGGCCGGTCTGAACGACGGCGCGACCGGCTGCATCCTCGCCGAGGAGGAGACCGCGCGCGAGCTCGGCCTGCCCGTCGGCATGCGGATGGTCGGCTACTCGTTCCTGGGCGTCGAGCCCGAGGTCATGGGCATCGGCCCGGTGCCCGCCACCGAGAAGGCTCTCGAGCGCGCCGGTCTGTCCATTGAGGACATCGGCCTGTTCGAGGTCAACGAGGCGTTCGCGATCCAGGTGCTCGCGTTCCTCGACCACTTCGGCATCGCCGACGACGACGCCCGCGTGAACCAGTGGGGCGGCGCGATCGCGACCGGCCACCCGCTGGCTTCCTCCGGCGTGCGCCTGATGACGCAGCTGTCGCGTCAGTTCGCCGAGCGTCCGGACGTCCGTTACGGCCTCACCACCATGTGCATCGGCATCGGCATGGGTGGAACGGTCATCTGGGAGAACCCGAACTGGAGTGGCAAGTGACCATCACCGCTGAGGAAGCAAAGGCGATCTTCCCCGACGAGGTCGTCACCGTTGCCAAGACTCGTCTGATCTCGGTGCCGGGCTTGGACAAGCCGGTCGCGTTCATCACGATCGACAACGGCCTGGACCACACCCGTCCGTCGACGTTCGGCCCGCAGTCGCTGGTGTCGCTCGGTGCGGCGTTCGACGAGGCCTACGCGGCCTCGCCGGCCGCGATCGCGGTGACCGGCAAGCCGTTCATCTTCGCCGTCGGCGCGGACCTGACCGCGGTCGAGAAGGCCACGGACCGCTCGCAGGGCCTGACGATCGGCCAGCTGGGCCACGACGTCTTCAAGAAGTTCACCGACTCGGACATCCCGACCTTCGCCTTCGTCAACGGCGCGGTCATGGGCGGCGGGCTCGAGCTCGCGCTGTCGTGCCACTACCGCACGCTGGCGTCGAACGCGGCCGCGATCGCGCTGCCCGAGGTGTTCCTGGGCCTGTTCCCGGGCTGGGGCGGCACGCAGCTGCTGCCGAACCTGATCGGCGCCAACGACGCCGTGACGGTGATCTTCGAGAACGCGTTGAACCAGAACAAGATGCTCAAGCCGAAGGAAGCTCTGGCCCTGGGCATCGCGGACGTGCTGTTCGACTCCGCGGACTACCTGGAGCAGTCGCTGCTGTGGCTGTCCGGTGTCGTGCGCGGCGAGATCACCGTGGCGCGCAAGGAGATCGACCGCGGCGAGGCGTGGGACGCCGCCGTCGCGCGTGCCAAGGCGATCGTCGCCGGCAAGACCAAGGGCGCGGCTCCCGGAGCGGAGAAGGCTCTGGCACTGCTGGAGCTGGCGCGCGAGAACGACCTGGTCAAGGGTTACGCCGCCGAGACCGAGGGCCTCGCGGACCTCGTCATGAGCGACGAGCTGCGCGCGGGTCTGTACTCGTTCAACCTGGTGCAGAAGCGTGCGAAGCGCCCGGCCGGTGCGCCGGACAAGTCGCTGGCGCGCAAGGTCACCAAGGTCGGCGTCGTCGGCGCGGGCCTGATGGCCTCGCAGATGGCGCTGCTGTTCATCCGCCGCCTGCACGTGCCGGTCGTGCTGACCGACATCGACCAGGCGCGCGTGGACAAGGGCGTCGGCTACGTCCACAGCGAGATCGACAAGCTGGCCGGCAAGAAGCGCATCTCGCCGGACGAGGCGAACCGCCTGAAGGCGCTCGTGTCCGGTTCCCTGGACAAGGCCGCGTTCTCCGACGCCGACTTCGTGATCGAGGCCGTGTTCGAGGACCTCGCCGTGAAGCAGCAGGTGTTCGCCGAGGTCGAGGAGCACGTCTCCCCCGAGGCCATCCTCGCCACGAACACCTCGTCGCTGTCCATCACGGACATGGCGTCGAAGCTCAAGCACCCCGAGCGGGTCGTGGGCTTCCACTTCTTCAACCCGGTCGCGGTCATGCCGCTGCTGGAGATCGTGCGCGCCGAGCAGACCGACGACGCCACCCTGGCGACGGCGTTCTCGGTCGGCAAGCAGCTGAAGAAGTCCTCGGTCCTGGTGAAGGACGCGCCCGCGTTCGTCGTGAACCGCCTGCTGACCCGCTTCATGGGCGAGGTCATCAAGTCGGTCGACGAGGGCACCTCCTTCGAGGTCGCCGACAAGGCCACCGAGCCGCTCGGCCTGCCGATGTCGCCGATGATCCTGCTGCAGCTGGTCGGTTCCGCCGTCGCGCTGCACGTGTCGGAGACGATGCACGGCGCGTTCCCCGACCGCTTCTCGGTGTCGGAGAACATGAAGAAGTTCGTTGCCGCCGGCAAGGGTGCCGTCTGGCAGTGGGACTCCACCGGCAAGCAGACCGTCGACCCCGAGGTCCAGGCGCTGTGGGAGTTCGGCTCCTCACCGCTGACGGGCGAAGAGGTCAAGACGCGCGCGCTGGAGGCGTTGGCCGAGGAGATCCGCATCATGCTCGACGAGGGCGTGGTCGCGGAGGCGCAGGACATCGACCTGTGCATGCTCCTGGGTGCCGGGTGGCCGTTCTGGCTGGGCGGCATCACGCCGTACCTGGACCGCTCCGGCATCTCGGAGAAGGTCACGGGCAAGCGTTTCCTGGCGCCGGGCGTGGCGTCCGTGCCTGCCTGACGTTGCGATAGCTGAAACCCCGGCTCCCTCGACGGAGCCGGGGTTTCACTCTGTTTCGGGCTGGTACTGCTCCGCCGAGCCGTCCTTGCGGATGAAGTAGGCCTCGATGTTCGTCGCGCGCAACGTCACCTCGGACCCGGCCACCAGGTCCCGGAAGCGCAGCAGGTCAGGCAGCCCGATGGCGACGACGTCGAACGGGTGCTTCTGCCGCAGCATCAACGACCGCCGCAACGCCTCGCTGAACGCCCTGCGCGGCGAGTCGTCGTCATCGGGGACCTCCACCAGCGCGCCTTCGAGATGACGTTCGAGCGCGGCCCGCACGTGGTCCGCCGTGCACCACGTCGCGATCTCCGTGAGAGTCATGTGTCCCGTATCGGGAAAAATCACGCGATCATTAGCCGTCCGGATGTTTCGATCCTGTCATGTTGTCCCGGCCCGCGATCCTGGTCGACGTCGACGGCCCGCTGAACCCGTACCTGGCGAAGCCGACCCGGCGCCCGGCCGGCTACTCCACGCACCGCATCCGGCCTGCGGGTTTCTTTCGGCCGCTGCGCGTGTGGCTGGACCCCTCGCACGGCCCGTGGCTGCTCTCGCTGGCCGCCGCGACGGGCGCGGATCTGGTGTGGGCGACGACGTGGGAACACGAGGCGAACGAGTTCATCGGGCCGGTTCTGGGTCTGCCGGAGCTGGAGTGGATCGACTTCGGCGGGCGCGGCGCCGACCACCGCGACGGTCACCACGGCAAGGTCGCGGCGATCACCGAGTGGGCGGGCACGCGGCCGATCGCCTGGCTGGACGACGAGTTCCAGAAGCGCGATCCGGAGTGGGCGGCGGCCCGGCCGGGGACGCTGCTGGTGCCGGTCGACGCCCGCAAAGGCATCGGCATCAGCCACCTGGACCGGATCCAGGCGTTCTTCACTGGTGCAGCGCTAGCTCCGCGATCTCCTGGACGCGTGCGACCGTGATGCCCTCGCGCTGCTCGACCGCGAGCGGGTGGTCAGTGGGCTCGAGCTCGATCAACGGCCGGATGCCGAGCTCCTGCGTGTGCAGGTTGGTCTTGAGGTTGAGCGTCGTGGGCGCGTAGCCGGGCAGGATGACCGACAGCCACCCGAAGTACGGCGGCTCGTTCACGCGGGCCGGGTCCGCGAAGACCTCGGCCATGCGCAGGAAGTTCTCCTCCGAGAGAGACACCCACGCACCCCACTCGAAGTCCTCGTCGGCGTCGTGCACCGGCAGCACGATGCGGCCGCGCACGAAGTGGTGCTCATCGTCGATCACGCACTGCTCGTCACCGAGCACGTTGCCGGGACTCCCGGCGAGGCCCGGGTTCCAGTAGACCGGCGCGGCCATCGAGTAGCCGAACGGCAGGCCGTCGTGTTCCTGACCGCAGCACGTGCAGGTGAATCCCCCAGAGATCATGCCGAGCAGCCTAGGGGTTCAGACCTGACGGATCGGCACGACCTCGACGAGCCGGTCGAGGTCCTTGAAGTCCTTCACGTTCATGGTCAGCACGGGCATCCCCGCGACCGCCGCGGTGGCCGCGATCTGCAGGTCCATCCTGCGCGGCCGCGGGCTGCGGCCCGCCCTCCGGACCAGTGAGGCCATCTGTCCGTAGATCTTGGCTTCCTCCAGCCCGAACGGCAGCACCTCGAACTGCTGCTGCGCGGCGTAGAACCGCTCGGTGCGCGCGAACCGCTCGACCGGGTCGTCCGTGTCGATCCCGAACGCCAGCTCCGCGATCGTCACGGCGCTGAGGAACGGCTGCGCGTGCACGTACGGACCGAGCTGGACGTGCTCGAGGCGGATCACCACGCACGTGTCGAGCAGGATGCGGCTCAGCTCTGCCACGGGTCTTCCAGCGGGTCGTCCGCACCGAAGACCTCATCGGCCGCGCGCTGGTCGGCTTCCCAGCGGTCGGCGTCCACGGACGGCAGCCGGCTGAACGCCAGTTGCACGTCACCGAGCTCCGGCAGCCGGGGCGCGGCGTCGGCGCGGTACGGCAGGAGCTGGGCGACCGGTTTGTTGTTGCGGGTGACCACGAAGCTCTCACCCGCCTCGACACGCCTCATGATCTCCGCGTTGTCGTTGCGGAGCTCGCGCTGTCCGATGGCAGTAAGCGACATAGCACCAAGGTAGCACTCTTCCCTAAAAAGTGCTACGGAGTAGCTACGCGATCCATCCGAGCCGAAAACAATTCCGGCACGCTGCGAGGGCTGTCGCGCGGCTAGCCTGTTCAGATATGAGAACGATTCGCGTCTTGGCTCCCCTGCTCCTGGCCGCGAGTCTCGTGGCACCCGCGCAAGCGGAAGCGGCGACCTGGACCGGCCCCCTCAGCACCCGCGGCCGGTGGATCGTCGACGCCCACGGCGACCGCTTCAAGCTCAAGTCCGGCAACTGGCACGGTGCGAGCGGCACCTACAACGGTTCCGGCGACATCAACGACCCCGCCAACCACCACGCCGGCGAGAAGGCCGACCAGGTCCCCCTGGGCCTGAACCGCGCGACGATGCAGCAGATCATCAGCGGCTTCAAGGAGATCGGCGTCAACAGCGTCCGGCTGCCGTTCTCCAACCAGATGATCAAGGACACGAACCCGGTCAACGGCCTGAAGGACGCGCAGCTCAACGGCAAGCGGCCGCTCGAGATCTACGACGCCGTCGTGGCCGAGCTGACCGGCAACGACGTCGCCGTCATCCTCAACAACCACACCGCGACCTCCAGGTGGTGCTGCGGCGTCGACGGCAACGAGCGGTGGAACACCAGCCAGAGCACCGACCAGTGGGTCAACGACTGGGCGTTCATGGCCGACCGCTACAAGTCCAACAAGCGCGTGGTCGGCGCCGACCTCTACAACGAGGTGCGCCGCAACGTCTGGGACGACCCGAACTGGGGCTGGGGCAACGACCACGACTGGCACAAGGCGTCCCAGCAGGCCGCGGACCGCATCCAACAGGCGGCACCGGACCTGCTGGTCATCGTGGAGGGCATCAACTGGACCGGCATCCCGGCCGACGGCTTCGCGCACGGCCGGCCGACGCTGGAACCGGTCCGCTACCTCAGCCACACCCTCGCCAACCCGGACAAGCTCGTCTACTCCGCCCACTTCTACGGCTACACCGGCCCGAACCACAGCGGCGCCACCGGCATGGGCGAAACGAGCGACCCGCGGTACCAGGACCTCTCCCCGCAGGAACTGACAGCCGTCCTGCAGCGCCAGGCCTTCTTCATCACCGAGGCGCAGAAGCACTTCACCGCACCGTTGTGGATCAGCGAGTTCGGCGTCGGCGGCCGCGAGGAGAGCAACCCCAAGGCACGCGACTGGTTCGAGCGGTTCGTGAACCAGCTGATCGCGAACGACACCGACTTCGCGTACTGGCCGCTGGTCGGATTCCACACCAACCGAAGCGGCAACGGCTGGGCACTTCTGCACTGGGATGCCGCCGGAAACCGCATGGGCGTCAACGACGGCGACGACTGGCGCGCCGGCGCGTGGAACCGGCTCGTCAACGCACCGAGCCGCACCGGCCAGATCCCGCGCGAGACCCGGTGGAACATGCTGCTCAAGGAATCGTGCCCGCAGAACGAGAAGCTCGTCGGCATCAGCCACTCGGGCAACCGCGGCCTGTGCGTCAGCGGTCCACAGTGGAGCAACACCACCAGGGTCACCAACGAGCAGCACGTGACCAACGACTGGGCATCCGGCTACTCGAAACTCCAGTGCCCGCCTAACAACGCCGCAGTCGGGTACGCGAACTTCAACCTGATCTGCGCGCCGATCGCCCAGGGCAACTCGACCCGCGTCATCTGGTTCGACCGCGGCGACAACCGGCCGGACCAGGGCGGTGACTGGGCCAACGGGCACTACAAGGGCCAGTGCGCGCAGGACGAGCACGTCGCCGGCGTCGCCTACAACTGGCGCAGGACCCCGGACGCGTTGCTCTGCCGGAAGTAGAGGTCGAAGTGCTCGCGGAACGCGGCTTCCGGGTCGGTCACCGGAATCTCGGTCTTGCCGCCGCGTTTCGTGAGCACCCACTTCTTGTCCGTCACGGTCATCCGCCCGTCCGGCGTCGCGATGGTCGCCATGGGCCCCTTGCAAAACGCCGACTCCGGCGCGGTCTGCTGCCACCAGCACGTCGACGCGAAGTCCGCCAGCTCGCGCGGACGCCGTTCCACCCGGAACCGCGGCAGGTCGCCGTGGTGCACGTCCACGTCGTCACCGTGGTCGATGAGCCTGAAGAACCCCGCCGGGTCTTCCTGCTCCTCGCGCGAGTCCCACCTCAGCGGGTGCAGCGAGAGCGCTCCGAACCCGACATCGCACAGCCACGTGCCGTCCACCAGCAACGTCAGGTGGTCGAACGGCGGCCCGAGCTGGCCGTCCTTTCCGAACGTCCGCGCCGCCAGCAGGTCGACGTGATGTCCCAGGTGCCGCAACAGCTCCGCGAACAGGCCGTTGAGCTCGTAGCAGAACCCGCCGCGGCGCTGCACCACGACCTTGTCGTGCAGCCACGGGATCTCCAGCACGATCCGGATGTCCATGTGGGTGTAGAGGTTCTCGAACGGGACGCTCAGCAGGTGCCGCTCCTGCAGCTCCGTCAACGACGACGAGCGGGTAGCGCCGATGCGCTGTAGGTAGGCGTCCACCGTGCCACGATAACCACATGGGCCAGGTCAGGGTCGGTACTTCGGGGTGGGTCTACCCACCCTGGCGCGGCACGTTCTACCCCAAGGGCGTCACGCAGAAGCGCGAGCTGGCCTACCTGAGTGAGCGGCTCGGCTCGGTGGAGATCAACGGCTCCTTCTACTCGCTTCAACGCCCGTCGAGCTACGTGAAATGGGCCGCCGAGACGCCGGCGGACTTCGTGTTCTCCGTCAAGGGAAGCCGCTTCATCACGCACATGAAGCGCCTCAAAGACGGCCACGAGCTGCTCGCCAACTACCTCGCGTCCGGCGTGCTGGCACTGGGTCCCAAGCTCGGCCCGATCCTCTGGCAGCTCCCGCCCACGCTCCAGTTCGACGCCGGCCTGCTCACGGACTTCTTCGAGGCACTCCCCCGCACCACCGCGGCTGCCGCCGAGGTGGCGAAACGGCACGACCACCGCGTCGACCCGGCGCACACCACCACCGACGCCGACCGTCCGCTGCGGTACGCCCTCGAGATCAGGCACCCCAGCTACGTGACACCGGCGTTCACCGATCTCCTCGAACGCCACGGCATCGCGCTCGTCGTCGCTGACGCGGCGGGCAAGTACCCGTTGATCGAAGAGGTCACCAGCGACTTCACCTACGTCCGCCTGCACGGCCACGACGAGCTCTACGTCAGCGGCTACACCGACGAGGGCCTCGACCAGTGGGCCGAGAAGGTCCGCGGCTGGGCGAAACAGGGCGACGTGTTCGTCTACTTCGACAACGATGCCAAGGCTTATGCCCCGCGTGACGCGGTGAAGCTTCAAGATTTGCTGGTTCAAGATCGTCTGGCCGATTGATCCAAACGGTCGCACACTCGTTGCCACGGAGGTGCGCCCATGTCGACGAAGAGCCTCATCGCCGCGTTGGTGATCACTGCAGGGGCGGTTGCCTCCAGTGGGATCGCCGTAGCGCAGAGTGACAAGACCTGCGACAAGGGCGAGTTCTGCGTGTGGGCCGGGCCCGACTACACGGGCGCGGTGCAGCGCCTCGACCTGGAGTCCGCGAACCCGGACGAATGCATCCCGCTCACCGTGACCGGCCGGTCGTTCGTCAACCGCCTGAGCAGGGACGCGAGCGTGTACCAGCGGGAGAACTGCTCGACAGAGGCCGAGTTCACCACCTACCCCAAGCACGGGACGTACGTGCCGGACGCGTACTTCGTGATCCGGGCGCTGGAAGTGTGGGGGCCATAACGACGGCGAACTACTTTAGTCACCCTATGTAACACCACCCGATCGTGTGAGTACTCACCAGTAGGTCTCATTTGGTCCTTAGGTTGCCGCCCTATCGAGTGGTGGCAGCTGGAGGAAATGTGACCGTGGCGGGTGAAGCCGGGTTACTCGAACTGATGGCCGGGCGACTGGCCAAAGACGATCTCACCTCACGTGCGGCGGAACTGGTGCTGGCGGCGTGCCGTGGAGAAGCCGCGTTGGAACGCGCTCTCGACGGCGCGCCCACGAGAGATGAAGCGCCGCGAGAGCGGACGGACGGTCCTGGCCAGGGCATTTTCGTGTCGGAGATCCGGGTGCGCGGCTTCCGGGGCATCGGCCCCGAGGTACACCTGCCGCTGGCACCGGGTCCCGGCCTGACCGTCGTGACCGGGCGCAACGGTTCCGGCAAGTCGAGCTTCGCCGAGGCCGCGGAACTGGCGCTGACCGGTTACAACGCCCGCTGGACCCGTGCGCGGCACGACGTGTGGCGGCAGGGCTGGCGCAACCTGCACCAGAACGACACCGCCGTCGAACTCGATCTCGTCCAGGCCGGGCAGACGGACAAGACCACGATCCAACGGCGCTGGGCGACCGGCGACGACCTGGCGCAGGGCGAGTGGACGCAGGACAACAGGCCGTTCGACGGCCGCCGGTGGCACGACGCGCTGGAGACCTACCGGCCGTTTCTGCCCTACAGCGAGCTGGGGACCGTTCTCGACGCACAGCCGGAGGATCTCTACGAGGCGTTGCACCGTCTCCTCGGGCTGGAGGCGATCACGGAGGCCCAGCAGTCGCTCGCCGAGCACCGCAAACGCCTTGCTGAGATCGTCGCCCGCCCCTACGACCGGCGGGAACGCGTACGTGCGGAACTGGCGGCGTCGCCGGACGAACGGGCACGGCGCGCCGCCGAACTGCTCGGCAGCGACTCCCCCGACCTCGACGCGATCGCGGACCTCGCGCTCGGCGCGGAGGTCGGCAGCGGAACGGGCCTGCTGCACCACATCGTGGACCTGCCGCTGCCGCCGGAGGACGAGCTCGACCGGTGCCGCGAGACGCTCGACCTGGCCCTCGGCACGGTGACGCTGCTCGCGACCGACAACGCGCAGGACTCGTTGCGGTGCAGCGAGATCCTGCGACTCGCGATCCAGCTCCAGGAGTCCGGCGGCAACCAGGCGTGCCCGGTGTGCGATCTGGGCCGGCTCGACGGGCTGTGGCTGTCGAAGGCCAAGGACCGGGCCGAACACCTCGCCAAGGCCGCCGCGGAGCTGCACGAGGCCGCGGACCGGCTGGACGTGGCGGTCGCGGCCGCGCGGGCGTTGTGCCTGCCGGCGCCGGACGTGCTGCGGGAGGCGCAGGGCATCCTCGACACGACGGCCGCGCTGCAGGCGTGGCAGGCGTGGGAGGACTGCGTCTCGATCGACGACCCGGTGCGGCTGCGGCAGGAGCTCTTCGACCGCTACGCCGACCTCGTCGGGGCCGTGGAGCAGCTGAAGTCCGTGGCGCGCGAGCAGATCGACCGGCGCGACCTGGTGTGGCGGCCGATGGCGATCGCGTTGTTCGAGTGGCATTCCCAGGCGCAGCAAGCGCTTGCGGACGCCGAGGTGCTCGCCGACGTGACCGAGGCGGAGAACTGGATCCGCAAGACCACGACCACCCTGCGTTCCGAGCGCATCGCGCCGTTCGCCAAGGAGTCGCAGCGGATCTGGCAGCGGTTGCGGCAGCAGAGCAACGTCGACCTGGGCGCGGTCCGGCTCGGCGGCACCCGCAACGTCGAGCTGGACGTGTCCGTCGACGGCGTCTCGAACTCGGCGCTGGCGGTGATGAGCCAGGGCGAGCTGCACTCGCTGGGGCTCGCGTTGTTCCTGCCGCGCGCGATGGTGGACGAGAGCCCGTTCCGGTTCGTGGTGATCGACGACCCGGTGCAGGCGATGGATCCGTCCAAAGTGGATGGACTCGCGCAGGTGCTCGCCGATGTCGGGCTGACCCGCCAGGTCGTGGTCTTCACCCACGACGAACGGCTGGTGGAGGCACTGCGCCGGCTGCGGCTCCAGGCCACGGTCTGGGAGGTGTGCCGCGGCGAGGAGTCCGTCGTGCGGGTGCGGATGTCGGACGATCCGGTCGGGCGGTGCCTCAACGACGCCCGCGCGATGCGGATCGACGAGGACCTGCCTGAGGCGTTGCGGGCCGAACTGGTGTCGTCGTGCTGCCGGGCGGCTCTGGAAGCGGCGTCGCACGCCCGGTTCCGGCGCGAGCGGCTCGGCCGCGGGATGGCGCATTCTGAGGTGGAACGCGTGCTCGAATGCGCGCTGACGACCAGGCAGAAGCTCGCGCTGGCCGTGCTCGACGACCTCAGTGAGTCCGCGAAGCTGCTGGCGCACCTCGAGGACGTCGTCGGGTCGTGGGCGGTCGACCTGCTGCAGGCGTGCCGGGTCGGCGGCGACGGCGGCGATCTGGACGTGCTGATCCGGGACACCGAACTGCTCGCGGGGTGGTTGCAGCGATGAACGTGCCCTCGGACGTGCAGGACCGGCTGACCTGCGTGGCGAACCTGCTGGCGCGGCCGGACCAGCTCGACGGCGTGCGGATCCGGTGCTGCGCAGAGCTGTTGCGCACGGCGGTGGAACGCTCGGTCGCCCGTGCGTGCGGCGCCGAGAACACCGAACAGCCCGTGCACGCACTGCTGATCAGCCTTCCGTCCCATGTGGACGCCGACGTGGCACACGACACCTCGCAGCTCTGGCACTCGTTGAGCCGCGCGATCCGGCACCACGGCTACGAGCTGAACCCGACCGTCACGGAGCTGCGCGGCTGGCACGCCGACACCGCGTCCGTCGTCGAGGCGCTCCAGCCGACCCTGACCCTGTCCGGCACCATCGACCTCACCTGAAGGCACCGGTGAAACTGCTGCTGTTCGCGGATCTGCACCTGGACACGCGCTTCTCCAGCGCGGGCCCCGCCCGCCGCCACGCGTTGCGCGACACGCTGGGCCGCATCGTGGACCTGGCGCAAGAAGAGAACGTCGACGCCGTGTTGTGCGGCGGTGACCTCTACGAGCAGGACCGCTGCTCGCCCTCCACGGCTTCCTTCCTGCAGACGACGTTCGACTGCTCGTTGCCGGTGTTCCTGGCTCCGGGCAACGACGACTGGTACGGGCCGCAGTCGGTCTACCAGCAGGTGGACTGGACGCCGAACGTGCACGTGTTCTCCGACAACTGCCTGACGCCGGTGGAACTCGCCGACGGCGTGACGCTGTGGGGCGCCGCGCACGTCGGGCCAGGCCCGGCGCGGGACTTCCTGGACGGCTTCGCAGTGAACCGGACCGGTGTGAACCTGGCCCTGTGCCACGGTTCCGCGCCGGAGGACGTCACGATCACCGGGCTGGACCACGCGTTCCTCGGGCACGTGCACACCCCGGAGCACGCCGTGCACTACACGTTCCCCGGCAACCCCGATCCGCTGACGCCGGACGAGACCGGCGAGCGCGGCGCCGTGCTGTGCACCGTGCACGAGGACGGCACGGTGTCACGCGAGGTGTTCGACGTGTCGGCGTCGCGGTCACTCGGCCTGGTGGCGGAGGCCACGTCGGCTTTTCCGTTGCTGGACTTCGATTCCGTCGCCGCGGAACGGACCGTGCGCGGCCAGTTCGTGCGCGACGTCCTCGCGGATCCAGGCTTGGACACGACTGTGCGCGGCCGCGTGCTCGCGACCGGCCTGCGGGCGTTGGAGGAACGATGAAGATCGAGTCGGTGACCGCGCACGCCTTCGGGCCGCTGCACGACCGGACGTTGCCGTTGGCGCCGGGCCTGACCGTGGTGTCCGGCGTGAACGAGTCCGCGAAGTCCTCCTGGCACGCCGCGATCCGCGCGGCCCTGTGCGGCGAACCGTCGTCCCGGCACCGCCCGTGGCACGGCGAGTCCTGGCGCGTGGCGGCAACGGTGTCGCTCTCGTCGGGCGAGGTCGTGACGGTGAACCGCGACCTGAACGACGACGCCTGCGAGGACGTGTCGCGGCGCCTCGGCCTGGACCGCACGTCGTTCGCCGCCACCGCGTGCGTGGACCAGGCGCAGCTGCTGGCCGTGCTGGACGAGGCCGACGGCCTGCAGGACCACCTGCGCCGGGCCGCCGCCACCGCGGGCACGGACGGCACGGTGGAGCAGGCGTTGCAGCGGCTGAACGTGCCGGTGGACGCGTTGCGCGACGCCCAGAACCGGCTGCGAGAAGCCGAAACGGACCTCACCGTGGCCCGCCGCGAACACGACCGCTACCTGGAGCTGAGCGCCCAGGCCCGTGCCGCCGCGGCCGCCCGCGCCAGGCTGGCCGTGCAGGAGCATTCCGTTTCGCTGGAAGCACTTGCCGCTCGCGTGGCGCGCCTCCGCACGTTGCAGGAGCGCTTCGGCGACTCCCCACCGTCCGGCCTCGCCGCGCAGGAGGAGCTCACCCACGTGGTGAACCGCGCGCTGGCCGCGTGGCGCGCCGCCCCGACCCCGCGCGTGCTGACCGGCCCGTCCGCGACGACGCTGGAAGGCGAACTGGAAGCCCTCCCGGACGTCCCCGTCGGCGAAACCACCGTGGACGACGAACTCCGCGTCGTGGCAACCGCGTACGAGACCGCCGCAGCGGTCGCCGCCGCCCACGACGAGCGCCGGCCTTCCCCGTCCACCTCAGCCGAACCGTCGGCACTGCGGGGCCTCGCCACCCGCCTGGACCCGGCCAGCGGTGGCCGCCTGACCACCGCGGCGATCGAGGTGGACGGCGCCCGCCAGTTCCAGGACGAGGCCGCCGCCAACGCGGCCCGTGTCCAGGTCGAGGCCGACGTGGCGGCAGCGCGCGTCCAGGAGATCGCGCTGCCGAACCCGTTCCTGCGCATCACTTTGCTGGCACTGAGCTGCCTGACGACGCTGGTCGGCCTGCTGCTCTTCCTGACAGGCCAGCAACTCGCCGCCGCGGGCGTCGTGGTGGCCGCGCTGGTGGCCGGCATAGGCGGCGCCCTGGCCCGCGGCAACGGCCCCCAACGCGACGCCGCCGTGGCCTTCGCCGCCGAACGCGCCGCAGCCGCCGTACAAGCACGAAGCCTGCTCTTCGTCGCGGACCGCAACCTGGCAGAAGCCGAAGGCCAGCGCGCAGTCGCGTCAGAAGCCGTCCGCAGCCACGACGCGGCCACCGCCGAATGCGCCGCCCTAGGCGTGCCGGCGGACCGCGAAACCCTGTGGCGCCTGGCCACAAGAGCGGTCTGGGAGGCAGAACACGCCGACCTGGTCACCGAAGTGGCCCGCACCGAAAAGGCCGTCCGCGTGGAACTGGCAGCACGCGGCAAGGTGGACAACGCGATGACCGTCGCGGACCTGCTGATCGACTACGAAACCGACTGCAAGGTCCGCGCCCGCCAGGCCACGATGGCCGCCCAGCGCCCCCTCCTGGCCCAGGCACTGGCCGACCGCCTGCTGGCGGAAGCCACCGTCACCGAGGCCGCAACGGCCCACGCCCGAGCCCTCACGTTGCTACGCGAAGCCGTGACCGCGATCGGCCGCACCGGCGACCGCCCCGAGGACCTGCTCCGCGCGATAGCCGAGTGGCAGCGAGGCTGGGACCGCCAGCTGCGCGAAGCCGAGGAGGAACGCAACGCGTGGGCCGAACTGCAGGCGTTCACCGAAACCCTGGACGACCTGGAAGCCAGCCTGTCCGCCGCCCAGACCCACCACACAACGCTGCTGGAGGCCGCCCTCCGCTACGCCGCGACCGACCCGGTAGACCCCGTGCTGGCCGAGTCCTGCGACTCCCTGACCGCCACCGTCACCGAACTGGCGCGAGCACTACCCAGCGTCCCAGACGCCGAGGAGGCCCTGCAGGCCGCCCGTGAGGTCCTGACGGAGGTCACCGCGGAGGTCGAGGCCATCGACCTGGCCACCCGCTACCTCACGGCCGCCCGCGAGAAGGTCCACAGCACCATCGCCCCAGCCCTGGAGGAAACCCTCCGCGCGTGGCTGCCTTCCGTCACCGACGGCCGTTACGTGGACGCCGCCGTCGACGCCGCCACTCTGACCGTGCGCGTGTGCGCCGCTTCCGAGTCGTGGCACCAGGCCTCGCGTTTGTCGCTCGGTACTGCGGAACAGGTGTATCTGCTGCTGCGGGTGGCTCTCGCTCAGCACCTTGCCTCTGAGCCTTGTCCGTTGCTGCTCGATGATGTGACTGTGCAGGCTGACGATGCTCGTACTCGGGCTGTGCTGGATCTGTTGTTGCGGTTGTCGGCGGATCGGCAGATTGTGCTGTTCGCTCAGGAGACCTCGGTTGTTGAGTGGGCTCGGGAGCGGCTTGGGGAGCGTGACGTGCTGCATCAGCTCAGTCCTGTGGCGGCTTGAGCCTGGAGGCGACCAGCGCGGCGATCCGGTCGGAAGCTTCGTCCGGGTCGTCGTGCTCCCACACGCGGACGACGAGCCACCCAGCTGCTGTCAGTTGGACGTCGGTGTCCCGGTCGCGAACAACAACTCCGTGGAGTTTCACCCGCCACCACTCGCGGTTCGCCTTCGGCAGCTGACCGTGCTGGGGGCACGAGTGCCAGAAGCACCCGTCGACGAACACCGCGATTCGGGCCCCGCGCAACAGCACGTCGACCCGTCTGCGCCGATTAGTGCCGCGCGGCGCGACGTCGACGAGGAACCGCAGCCCGCGCCGGTGCAGCGCCCGCCGCAAGGCCAGCTCCGGCGCGGTGCCGGAGCGACGCGTTCGGCGCATCACCCGGGAGGTCGCCTCCGAGGTGGCTGCCGGAGCTGGGCCAGGTTCGACGTAGCGGTACACGAACTGCAGCTTCCCGGAAATGTCAGACCCCGTCGCTACCGTCGACCCCATGACCAACGCCGCCTTCCGCAAGCTCACCCCCACCACCGACGAGAGGCTCGCCGAGCTGGGCCTGCGCCTGTCCGTCCTTGACAGGGCCATCGCCGCCGGCATCGACGCGCGTGCCGCCTCGCCGCCGCACGGTCCGACGAACGCACCGGGCCTGCTCGACTGGATTCACCGGGTCGGCACGTTGCGGCAACTGCTGGCCGCGCAGGGGTGGCAGAAGCTCGACCACTGGAACGCGGGGCTGATCCGGCACCCGTCGCGGCCGATTCTGCTGGGCACGTTGCAGGGCAATCGCGGGACGGGGTCGCCGGACGCGCCGCTGCGCAGCGACTACGCGAAGGGGCCTGCCATCGCGGCGATGATGCGGGACAACGACCACGACCAGTTCGCGCTGTTCGAGAACGCGCGCAACGAGGGTCTGAAGTTGTGGTTCCTGGTGACGTATCCGTTGCAGGTGGACGACCGTCTCGTGGTGCTGCGCGAGGTGTCGCAGCCGGAGCCGACGCCGCAGAACCAGATCATCGAGCGGTGGGCGCATCGGATTCCGTTGCCGCCGATGGAGTTCCCGCACCTCAAGGCGCCCAATGTGGACGGTCCGGAGGAGGTGGACTTCCCGATCGCGCTGCGCCGCTGAACCCCTGTCGGGCCACGTCGAGTGCCACCTTGGCGAGGGCGCCGATCAGGAGTGCGAGGCTGAACGTGCCCATCGGGTCGCTGGTTCGTGGCTAGCCATGGCACGACGCTGGCGAGGGGTGCTGCCCAGACGACTTGCGGCCACCTGATCAGGCGAGCCGGACGGTGTCGATCTTGAGCACCACGCTCCGCCGAGCGGCGACGGGGCGCTGTCCACACCACCCGGCAGAACGACACCGGGGCCCGCGTGGCGTGGCGACGGGGCAGAGGTGAGAATGGCTGGATCATGCTCACCCCCGCGCGACTCACGCTCGCCCGCACCCGGCGCGGTCTCACCGCGGCCGAACTGGCGCGCAAGTCCGGGGTCTCGGCGCGGGCCATCGGCGAGTACGAACGCGGTCTGCGCAGGCCGATGCCCACGACGATCGAATCGCTGGCCGGCTCGCTCGGGTTTCCCGCGGCCTTCTTCACCGCGCCGGAACCGGCGAGGCTTCCCGGCGCTGCCACGGAGGCCACCGCGGCGGCTCAGCTGGCCATCGAGTTCAGCGGGTGGATGGAGCGCCTGTTCGTGCTCCCCCAGCCGAACCTGCCGCCGCCGAGGACGTCGCCGGACAGCACTCGCGATGCCTGGCGCCTCGACCACGGCCCGGTCCCGAACATGGTGCAGCTGCTGGAATCCAACGGCGTGCGGGTCTTCTCGTTGCCGGTCGACTGCGCGATGACGGCGGCGTTCTCGTGCTGGCACAACGGAACGCCGTTCGTGTTCCTCAGCCCGGCGGCCAGTCCGGAGCAGGCGCGGTTCGACGCGGCCGCGCAACTGGGAGTTCTGCTCGGGCACGACGACCCGCCGGAGTTCGCCGCCGAGTTCCTGATGCCGACGGAACACCTGCACGGCACCAGCCACCGACACTGGCACGTGGCCAAGGAGCAGTTCGAGACGCGGACGAACGACGTCACCTGGGCACAGGGCGGCATGGCGCGCCGGGAGACGTCGAAGCTGCTGACCAAGGTGTTCCGGGTGCTGCGCGAGAACGGCACCACGCCGCTGCACGTGGCGAAGGCGCTGAACCTCGGGCTGGAGGAGCTCAACGGCCTGGTGTTCGGGCTCGTCCTCACGGCGCTGCCAGGTGGCGGAGAACCAGGACCGAAAGGACGGGCACGCCTTACCCTGGTCAATTGATCATGACTTGGGGGGAAGGCAATGCTGTTGTTCTTGCGGTACCTGGTGGCCGCGCCGTTGCTCATGATGAGCATCGTCGGGGTACCGACCGGGTATCACGTGCTCTCGTCCTACCTGTACCGGCGTGAGCTGCGGGACGGGAAGTTCGACGTGGCCGCCGAGTTCCGGGAGTCCTTCACCGAGAACGTCGTGGGCTGGCCGATGGCGCTGGCCGTCGTGTTGCTCGTCGTGTTCTGGTGGATGACGACGGCGTGGCCGAAGATCGCGCTGGTGCCGTCTGTGCCGGCGGCTGTGGGCGGGGGCATCATCGGCCTGTTCGACGGGTGGGAGAACGCGGCGTCGGCCGCGACGGCGCCGTTTGTCGCTTGGGGGTTCGCGTGGCTTGCGTCGAAGGTTGTGTCGTGGCCGGTCTCCGAGGACGTGCGGCTCGGCGCGGTCGAGGTCGCGACTGGACTGCGCGGTGGCGGGCGGTTGCGGGTGCAGTCGCGGCGGTTGTTGCTCGACAAGCTGCCGCCGCCGAGGCACTTCATGAGCCCGATCGGGCGGGTCGCCATCCGGTTCGACCGGATCACCAGCGTCGAAGCCGGCGACGTGCGCACGCCCGCGCCGTGGCGGCTGGCCAACACCAGCGAACTCACGCTCATGCCCGGCCCGGTGCTGCGCGTCATCGGCGGTGGGCAGGAGTGGTTGCTGCCGGTCGACGACGCGGAGGCGCTCGCGCGCCTGGTCACGGATCGCGCGACGGTCAGGGCCAAGCCGGATCCGCGGCCGCCGTTGGAAAGCGAGCGATGGTTCCACGCCAAGCTCCTGTGGGACCTCGCCGATCAGGAGCCTCGGCGGCCCAACATCCAGAAGGTCAACCACGGCAACCGCTGGGCAGCGCTGATCATCTCCGCGCTCACCACGCCGATGGCGCTGTACTCGGTGTTTCACCTCTTCGCGGACGGCTGGAGCTGGGGCCGGCTCGTCGCGATCCTCTTCTTCGGGCTGACTGCGTGGATCGCGACGCACGTGTGGTTCCGGCAAGGGGTCGTCTACAAACTCACCGAAGAGAATCCGGTCTCGCCCACGGCCGGTGAACCCGATCCGCGTCGCATCCCGGTCACAGGCTGGAGTTCCCGGCCTGTTGTATTAGGCCAAACGAGCGATTTGTGAAACATATCGTCTTGCATCCCCGACACTGAGAGTGACGGTTAGCCGAGTCGTGAGGATGCCCCATGACGATGCAGCAACGAACAGAACCTTCGCCCGCCGCCATCCTGATCGCTGTCGCCGTGCTCGCGCTGGTTCTGACCGTTGCTTTCGGCCCACTGGGCTTCGTCATCGGGCTCGCGCTCTTCGCGTTGATGTTCATCGGCGCGAAGAAGAGAGGCGCGCCCGACGTGATCGGGCCGATGCGGACCCGCTCCCGCATCCGGCGCCTGTCCACGGCGGGGCGGATCGCGATCGTCGGCGAGTCGCACTACCAGGACGCCATCGCCGAGGTGGCGCGGCACGCCTCCGCGCACACCCTCGAGGACGCCATCCCCGCGACCGCGGTGCTCGTGCCGGAACCCGCCAACCGGCACGACCACCTGGCCGTGCGGGTCGACCTCCTGCGCGGCGACGGATCCGCCATCACCGCCGGCTATCTGCGCGGCGACCAGGCGGCCGATTACCAGCCGCTGCTCGTCGAGCTGGCCGAACGCGGTGAGGTCGGCTCGTGCCCGGCCCGCATCATGGGCGGTGGTCAGCGCTACTACGGCGTGCACCTGCATCTCGGCGTCCCGCGGCTGCTGCTGCTCGACCACGAGGCGCTCGGCACGGCGCCGACGATCCCCGCCGAACACCAGGTCACCGTCAACGGCGAAGACGCCCACCAGCTCGTGCTGCACCGCGTGGTCAACGGCCGCACGCCCGTCCACGTGATCGCGGAACTCCGCGACTGCCGCATCGGCAAAGGCACGCACACCGGCGAGCACACTCTCGAGGTGCTCCTGGAGGGCGAGCGCATCGGCCAGCTCACCTACGCGATGGGCCTGCGCTACTGCGACCTCGTGCAGGAGTGGCGCGCCCGCACGGGGCGCGCGCTCTGTGAAGCCGTCATCACCAACGAGGGCACGCGCGGTCTTCAGGCGAAGCTGCTGCTGCCCAAGTAGTCCGCAAACGTTCGCGGCCGGCGGCCGAGCACGCGCTGCACCCCGTCGGACAGGTGCGCCTCGGCTCCCGTGCGGATGCGCACGAGCAGCATGGTGACCAGGTCGGCGACCTCGTCCGGATACCCGAACCCGCGCAGTGAGGCGGTGAACTCCTCCGGCTCGACATCGGTGTAGAGGACGGGATCACCGGTCGCCGCGACGATCATGGCCAGCATCTCCGGGAACGACAACGACTCCGGCCCGCTCAGGTCGTAGGTCTGTCCCGCGTGACCGGGCTGGGTGAGGGCGGCGACGGCGACCTCGGCGATGTCGCGCACGTCGATGAACGGGTGGATGCCCTGACCCGCGGGCAGTGCCAGTTCGCCGTGCTGCACGGGCGCGGCGAACAGGTCCTCGTCGAAGTTCTGCATGAACCACGTCGGCCGCAGGATCGTCCAGTCGGCACCGGACTCCTTGATCGCCGCTTCGAACGGGTCGTCGTCCGGCGCGCCGCGCATGGACAGCAGCACGAGCCGGGTGACACCGGCCTTCACGGCCAGCGGCACGAACTCGGCGAGCAGCGCCGGGTTGTCCGGCGGCACGACGTAGGCCGCGGTCACGCCGGCGAGCGCCGGTTCCCAGGTGTCCGGGGTGGACCAGTCGAACCTGGTGGCGGACGACCGCGAGGCCGGACGCGCGGCGGAGCCGAGGAGGTCGGTGACGCGCCGGCCGGTCTTGCCGGTCGCGGCGAGCACGAGGATGGTGGACGACTTGATTCCGCTCAATGTTGACATGACTAGAGCCAATCAACATTGACGTGGACAATCCATGCTTGATTCGCCGTCACCCTTGCTCGTTCGTCCAGCCGGCGGCGCATGGTAGTTAGTGGGGCATGAGTCAGCACGATCTTGTCGACCTGAGGGACGCCCTGCGCGCGTTCGCCGCTGCCCGCGACTGGGACAGCTACCACACGCCGAAGAACCTGGTGATGGCGTTGTCCGCGGAGGTCGGCGAGCTCACCGACCTGTTCCAGTGGCTGACCCCCGAAGAGGCGGCAAGTGCAATGAAAGACCCAGAACTCGCCTGGAACGTGCGGGACGAGCTCGCGGACGTGATGCACTACCTCACCAGGCTGGCGGACAAGCTCGGCGTCGACCTCGTCGAGGCCGCGTTCGCCAAGATCGAGCGCAACGAGCGGCGGTTCCCGACCGGGAGCCTGACGCCGGTGCCCCTGGAAAAGTCACAGGAGAAGGGTGAGCCGTGAGTCTGCAGAGCGTGCAGGTCCTGCACGTGCACCAGAAGGTCACGTTCTTGACCAACCGTTACGAGGTCTTCGTCGACGACAACGGGGAGCCCGGCCCACTCGTCGGTTTCGCCGAGCAGAAGAAGTTCAAGATCAAGGAACGGATCACCGTCTACACGGACTCTTCGAAGGGTCAGGTGCTGTTCGAGTTCAACGCGCGCAAGGCGCTCGACCTCGGCAGCGGCTACGACGTGACCGATGCCGGCGGGCAGCCGATCGGGTTGTTCCGCAAGGACTTCGCGAAGTCGCTGCTGCGTTCGACCTGGCACCTGGAACAACCGGGCTGGGGCAAGACGACCGGTGCCGAGCGGAACAAGTGGTTCGCCGGCTTCCGCCGGTTGTGGCAGTGGATCCCCATCGTCGGAGACGCACCGTTCCCCATGCGGTATCACTTCGACTTCACCACGGAGAACGGCGCTCCCGTGTTCAGCGTCGACAAGAAGACCTGGGTTCGTGACCACTACCTGGTCCCGATCCAGGATCCTGGCGTCGACCGCCGGCTCGTGATCGCCCAGGCCGTGGCGCTCGACGCACTGCAGTCCCGCTAGAGGTAGGTCAGCAGGAGGAGGATCAGGCACACCAGCAGTACGACGCCGAGCACCGCGGGCAGGAACGACTGCGAGGACGGCGCGGGCTCGCGGGCGTGCCTGCCCCGCCTCCTGCGCGCTCGCCACCGCAAAGGTGCCTCCCCTGCCCACTGATCGTTCATGACGATCACGGTAGGGACGTACGACCCGAGCTTGACCCGCATCACCCGCTCGCCTTGGGCAAGTCACCCGGTCGGCCGCGCGCGAGAATACGGCGCACACGAAAAAGCCCTGCGGGGAGCGCTTGTGGCGCTCAACCCGCAGGGCAAATTAAGTTCGGCGGCGACCTACTCTCCCACACCGTAACCAGTGCAGTACCATCGGCGCAGAAGGGCTTAACTACCGGGTTCGGAATGGGACCGGGTG